>CAWBWE010000031.1:0-97347 GCA_963792395.1 uncultured Bacteroidales bacterium | reverse complement strand
CACGTATTTCAACTTTCTCGGTTTTTCCCTTAAGATATTTGTGCTGGATAAAAGTCGTTTTCTCCGTGTTGCCATAGGGATTTGTCTGAATGACATCACGGAACCCCCAGAACTCTCTGTCGTCGGCATTGTATTCACCGCCGGAATAATCATACAGAGTGGTTGCGGAGAAAAATCCAGACCCCCGTCATCGGTTGTGGAGGCACTCAGCACGGGCAGGGAAAAGGGCAGGTAGCCATTTGTATATGCGGAAGAGGGTGTGTACTGGTAAGTTCTGAACCGCCGCCCACGCCGTTTGATACGGTTTCAAGCAGATCGGGCTGGGGATATGAAAAGTTGAACCCGCACAATGTCCCGGGCAGTGGTGTTGATGAACGACAGGTCTTTTCTGCCGTCGCCGTTGATATCGGCAAAACCCTTGAAATCTTCCCCCAGCCAGGTGGTGTTCGGAGCATACGCCATGCGTCCCGGCAATTTTCTCCGATAGAAAACCTGACGTACAGCCGGTTGTCGGAGGCGTCTCTGTACCAGAAATCGTCTCTGCCGTCGCTGTCCAGATCCTTTTAAAATCCACTTGAAATGACGAAGGGTCTAAACCTTCTTGGGAATATACCACAGGCACAATTCCCCTTATTCTATTAGGTTCCCTTTTTCATCGTAAATATTAACTTTTATTCTGCCATCATTATTCATTATTTTACTTTTTTTAAGCTTACCGTTTTGATAGTAGGTATATTCATTCCGGAAAAATAATTCACCATTCAAATACTTTTCAACGCGTGACAACCTCTCATTTTTGTCATAATAACCTACATAATATGACGTTCCAGATAAAGCTTCTTCCTGCGAAATAGGTCCTATGAGCTTCAAGGGAATTTGATATCCTGCGCGCGCCCAGTTCCTTGGCTATTGATTTAGTAAATCCCAGGATCCCTGCCTTGGAGGCGGAGTAGTTGGACTGTCCGGCATTCCCGTTTACACCGACCACGGAACTCATATTTATGATGGAGCCTGTCCGTGCCTTCAACATATACTTTTGCACTGCCTTGGTGAAATTGAAGACCGATTTCAAATTCACTTTGATCACCAGATCCCACATTTCTTCATCCATACGCATCAACAGGGTGTCGCGAGTGATTCCGGCATTATTGACCAGCACATCCACCTTTTCAAAATCAGCAATCACCTGATCCACGACCTGTTGTGCCTCATTGAAATTACTGGCATCACTCACATATCCTTTGCCTTTTACACCCAGCTGGGAGAGTTCTTTCTCCAGAGTATCCATATTCTCATCCCTGGAAAGATCCGTAAATGCCACATGCGCACCCTCCTGTGCAAAACGAAGTGCAATCATCCTACCTATACCTCTTGCGGCACCGGTAACCACTGCGACTTTTCCTTTAAGTAGATCCATGATTTGTTGAAAATTTAAGGTAGTTAAAACAATGCAAATAAATGAAAAATAGGTGAGACTAAAAAAGGTGGGAGTCCAGGAGCCTGCTCACCTCGGCGGCTGGTCCCTGTAAGAGAAGGTCGGTTATTGAGCCGGTAAAGGCTGAGTTACCCGGATTGATCTCAATCACCCTGGCCCCGTTTGACCGGGCTATAGACGGAAGCATGCCTGCAGGCATAACTTCTCCGGTGGTCCCTATGATCAAAAGCAGGTCTGTTTTTGAGATCTCCTCCACGGATCTGCTTGCGGCCTGGGAAGGGATTCCCTCTCCAAAGAAGACGAAATCGGGTTTTAAGATCGTCTGGTCGCTGGAACATCTTGGAGGCAGGTGCTCCAGGGAGACTTCTTTTACTTTATACCGTTCTCCGCATTGGCTGCATTTCAACCACCTGGAATTTCCATGATATTCAATGACCACACGACTCCCGGCCTCCTGATGCATATTATCTATGTTCTGAGTGATCACCGCCTTGAGCATTCCCTCCCTTTCCATGCGGGCCAGCAAGTGGTGGGCCGCATTGGGGCTGGCATCAATCATGTGACGATAGAAGATCTCTGCTATGGACTTCCAGGACTCGGCAGGATGTTTCCAGAAATAGTCAATATCAAGGATGGAAGGATCGTGTTTCGACCAGATCCCCCCCTCTCCCCTGAAAGGCGGGATTCCGCTTTCAACAGAGATCCCGGCTCCGGTAAATGCTACCGGGTGCTTTGCTTTTGCGAGCCAACCGGCTGCTTTGATAATATCCTGTTCGCTGCAAAGCATGCCCCGTCAGGCAGTATTCATCAGTGAGGCCATCTTCTCTCCGATCTCGGCCGGAGAGACCACCACGGAGATTCCACACTCTTCCATGATTTTCATTTTCGCTTCTGCGGTATCTGCCTTTCCTCCTATGATGGCCCCCGCGTGTCCCATTCTGCGCCCCTTGGGAGCTGTCTGTCCCGCAATAAAGCCAACCACCGGTTTGGTTCCATGCTCCTTGATCCAATAGGCCGCATCCGCCTCCATGCTTCCTCCAATCTCCCCAATCATGATTATCCCCCTGGTCTGCTCATCCTCCATCAACAATTTGATGGCATCCAGGGTGGTCGTTCCAATAATTGGATCCCCTCCAATTCCAATACAGGTGGACTGTCCGAGTCCGGTTTTGGTAATCTGGTCCACGGCTTCATAGGTCAATGTCCCCGAGCGTGATACAATCCCAATGACCCCCTGCTGGTGAATAAACCCAGGCATGATCCCCACCTTGGCCTCACCGGGGGTAATAACTCCCGGACAATTGGGTCCAACCAGCCTGGTATCCCGGTCTTTCAGGTATTCTTTTACTATGATCATATCCGCCGTTGGAATGCCCTCGGTGATACAGACGACCAGTTTAATCCCGGCATCTGCCGCCTCCATAATCGCATCCGCGGCAAATGGCGGAGGAACAAAGATCACCGAGGTATCTGCACCCGCCTTTTCAACGGCTTCCTGGACCGTATTAAATACTGGCCTGCCCAGATGCTCCTGCCCACCCTTACCGGGAGTTACTCCACCCACCAGGGTAGTGCCGTATTCGATCATTTGCTTGGCATGAAATGTACCCTCACTTCCGGTAAATCCCTGTACAATCACCCTGGACTTATTATTCAATAATACGCTCATTTATCTGCTTTGTTTTAGGTTCTGACTGAATCTCAAATGTAACTAAAATTTCGTACATTTCGATATGGAAGCCATCCTCTACATCGGCATCTCCCAGACCCTCTTTGCCGGTATCCTGATCGCTGTGAAAAGGCCCCGAATACTGGCTAATAAGATCCTGGCAGCCTGGCTTTTAATCATCTGCATTGAAATGATTATAGTCCTGATTAATGAGACCCTGGTGGAGCTATATCCCATTAAGATTCTACCCTATACCTATGGACCTCTTCTGCTCTTGTATGCCAAGTGGATGACCTCGCAAAAACCTCAATTCGATCTCCGTTACCTCTGGCATTTTGCTCCCTTTTTCATCTTCCTGATTACCTCCCTCCTTTTCATTGATGTACGGGTCATGCACGGCACCGACGGATTCCTGATGATCGACCGCTTTGTCTCCTTCAGGATCGTATACGGGATCACTTTCTTTATCTCAATCACGGCCTATTCCGTGGCTACCTTTGTGGTAATCAACAGGCATCAGCGCAGGCTAAAGCAGCTTGTAAGCTATTCCTCCGGGAAGATCACTCTTCAATGGTTACTGGGTCTCTCAATCACCTTCTATACGGGCTATATCATTATGTTTATTTTCGGGGGAGTCGATATTCTTATGGGATTTATGCCCTTTGATCCTTATGAGATTTCCTTTATCAGTCTGACCCTCCTCACCTTTCTGTTTGGAGTGTTCGGCTTTCACCAGCCCGTAATTTTCGAGGAGGTGGTCCGGTTCCGGGACCATGAGGAGATGGAAGAGACAGGGGGATCAGATCAGGGTACTAAAAAGTATCAGCGGTCAGGGCTGAGAACCGAGGATGTGGCCGACCTGGTGAATAAGATCGGAAAATATATGGTCATTGAAAAACCCTACCTGGACAGGGAGCTGAGTATCTATGATCTCTCCGATCAGCTTAAAATATCCCGGCACATCCTGTCAGAGGTGATCAATGAACATATGGGGAAAAACTTCTACAGCCTGGTAAATGAATACAGGGTCAACGAGGTGAAAGAGCGATTGAAAAGTGATCACTTCAGACAGCTGACCATCCTGGCAATCGCTTATGATTCCGGATTTAACTCCAAATCAAGTTTCAATACCATCTTTAAGGAGAAGACCGGGCAGACGCCAAGCGAATACCTGGCAGCCCTCAATGCCAAAAATTCCTGAAGGACCTTCCCAGTACCGATCTGTAAATTCGAAGATAAAACTTATGGTGAGGGGGATATTTCATAAAAAGCTCAAACCACATTGGTTTGATCATCAAGGTCTTGTGATGACTGAAATCGTTAAAACCCGCTTTTCCATGATAGCTGCCCATTCCTGAAGCTCCAACTCCTCCAAAAGGCGCATTCATATTGATAAAATGCATAACAACCTCGTTTATCATGCCTCCTCCGGAAGCAATCTGCCTCATTATCTTCTCTGCCAGACGCCTGTTGCGGGTAAAGAGATATAGCACCAGGGGTGCCGGTTGTAGTTTCAAGGATTCCACCAGTTGGTCCAGCTTATTGTAGGTAAGCACAGGAAGTACCGGACCAAATATCTCTTCTTGCATAATTGCGTCATCAGGTTCTACCCCATCTAAAATGGTGGGTTCGATATAGCATTCGGAACGATCGCTCGACCCACCCTTATAGACCTTGTCCTGGTCTATCAGGCCCAAAACGCGGTCAAAGTTCCTTTCATTAACCATTCGTGGTAAGAGCGGGCTTTGTTTTGGATCTGAAGCAGTAATACGATCCATTTGTCTGCCGATTTCAGCAATAAGCTGTTCCTTTATAGATTCATGTACATACAGATGATCGGGTGAAACACAGGCCTGGCCATTGTTGTGAAGCTTGCCCCAGGCGATTCGCTGGGCGGTACGTTTCAAATTACAATCGGGCATCACAATGACCGGATTCTTCCCGCCCAGCTCCAGGGTCACCGGTGTAAGCTGTTCAGCGGCGGCCCGCATTACAATCCTTCCCACCTGGGTGCTCCCCGTAAAGAAGATTTTATCAAATTTTAGTTTTAGCAGTTCTGTAGTCTCCTCCACACCCCCTTCCACCACATGAATCAGCTCTCCGGGAAAATTAGAGTTGATAATTTTCGCCAGGGCAGCGGAAGAATGGGTGGTGACCTCGCTGGGTTTCAGGATCACCGTATTTCCGGCAGAGAGGGAAGAGATCATGGGAATCAGTGATAGCATAAAGGGATAGTTCCAGGGGCCTATGACCAGAGTTACGCCATAGGGCACCGGAATGGTCCTGGTGCGGGCAGGAAAGTTGGAAAGATTGGTGAGCTTCCACCTGGAGCGGGACCATCTCTTCAGGTTCCGGATGGCACTGTTAATCTCCCCGTAGGGAAGGCTGAGTTCATTCTCTACGGTGACCAGTTCAGGTTTTCTGAAATCCTTGTATATAGCCTCGGTGAGAAGGGATTCATTCTCCAATAAAAGATTATGCAGCTTGCGAAGGGTCTGTCTTCTCACTGCAATGGGCCTGGTATGACCTGCCAGGAAATACCTGCGCTGGGATGCAATCAATTCCTTCATAGGGCTAAAATTAGCAAAATCTCCTTCACATGGTTCAGACCCGTCGGCTTGGACCTATTGGGTACAATAGAAAGGTCCGGACCGCACCATCCGGGCGATTTCACCTGAGGCGACACTTAGCTTTACAGTCATGAAGAGTACCATTATACTGGGATTGTTTTCGATGCTCCTAATTTCACGGGCCACGGGCCAGAGCTTATTTGAATCTTCACAGCGTGACGCTTCGAAATCTTCCGCAGAGGAATTTCTTACTGTCGGAGGATTTATCCGCTCTGCCCTCTACCTTGGAAAAACTCCCCTGAATGAGGATCCCTACCTGCAGAGCGCTTATGGCCAGTGTGGACTGTTGCTGAAGGCAAAAGCCGGAAGCCGGGCCACCGCCCTTGCAGATATCAGGTTCAGGTATGGGAGCGAGTGGCAGCAAGATATTTCAGATATAGAACTCAGGGAGGCTTACGTGGACCTGCAAACCGGACCTGTCGGATTTAAATTTGGCAAACTGATTGCTCCCTGGGGCAAAGGGAGCGTGTTTAATCCCACCAACAAGCTCACCCCCATGGACCCCACCATCAGGTCGCCGGAGTTTGATGACATGAATCTGGGGATCTGGGCCCTCCAGGGAAGTGTTGCCCTGGGTTCCCTTCTGAAGCTGACGGCGACCTGGAATCCCCTCTACCGTCCTGGAAATTTACTGATAGATCCCATTCCCCTCCCCGGCTACGTGACTTTTCTGGAACCGGACTATCCGGGAGTGGAACTGAAAGACGGGAATTATGGCCTACGACTGGATCTCCGTGCCCCATTGATGGATGCAGCCCTGTACTGGTTTGACGGATATCACAACTGGCCCGGACTTGCATTTGACTCCTTTCTCATGGATTCCCTGAGTATGGAACCAATATCACTGAATATCCTGGAAAAAGCCTATGGAATCAGAATGGCAGGAGTGGATGTTTCAATTCCAGCAGGCTCGTGGATCCTGAGGGCCGAAGGAGCCTGGCTACAGGTAAACAATGATCACAGAGAAAAGGAGTACCTGCCTTTCCCGGAACTTTCCTATACTGCCGAAATAGAAAGGGGCGGTTCCTGGTGGACCGCCATCGCAGGCTATTATGGCAAGTATATCCTGGATTTTTCACCTGCCCTGGCTGAACCGGCACTCTCAGCTGATTTGGAACAGTATCTTCCTCTGATGCAGGAAGAAATGGGTATTGGTCCGGAAGAGCTGGATGCCCTGATAAAAGAACAGATAGCTGCGTTCAACAGGCTCTACAACTACCAGCTGGAAGAGTTTTATCATTCCGTATTCCTGGTATTGAAAGGAGATTTTTTTCAAAACAAACTGGAGATCCATGCTCCGCTTATATACAATATCAGCACGGAAGAGTGGACTGCACAAGCGTCCGTTTCATGGTTGCCGGTTGATGGCCTGCGCGTGAAGGCGGGCTTCCATGGATTTTGGGGCGGAAATAATTCGCTTTATGATATGCTTGGGCCGGTGCTCAATGCCGGGTTTATCTCCGTGACACTTACCTTTTAACAATAAGCCATGAATCACAAAATAATCAAATACCGCTGGTGGATCATCGCAGCCTCCCTGCTATTGACCGTAGGGTTCTCCATGTCTTTGCTGAAACTGGAAATTGATCCCGACCTGAAGAACTACTTTCCTAAAACCATGACTTCCATGGTAAACACGGAAAGGATCGAAGAGATCTTCGGAAACCAGGACATCATCATGATGATTTTCGAAAGCGGAGGATATCCTCAAGGAATCCACCCTGAAGCGCCTGAAAAAAGTGGAGAAGGAGATCGGACGCATGGAAGGAATTAAACGGACTTCTTCCCTGTTTGGCTCCAATCATATCTATGGCGAAGAGGGGGTCATGTACGTGGAACCAACAGTCCTTCGCATCCCGGAAAACGAGCCTGAGCGTAAAGAACTCCGAGAAACCATTAAAGGAAACGAGCTGGTATACAAGGTGATGGTCTCTGCTGATTTCAAAGCAGCGGCCCTGGTGCTGACCCTGGAAGCAGATGCCTCGGAAGATGAGGTCTTTGAAGGAATAAGTGCGATCCTGCAGGAAAATCCCGGCGGGGAGAAAGTCCACTACGGGGGACTCCCCTACCTCCGTCAGGCCATTGATAAGGACATCAAACGCGACGGACTGATTTTGATTCCCATTGCCCTGGTGATGATGCTGATTTTTCTCTTTCTGGTATTCCGGGAATGGAGAGGGGTATGGCTCCCCTTCCTGGTGGTGGTGATGTCGGCGCTGGTCGGGATCTCCATGATCCCGATTCTGGGATGGAAATTCTACATCATCACCCTGCTGGTACCCATCCTGCTGATTGCCGTGGCCAACGATTATGGGATCCACATGATTGCCAGGTACCAGGAGCTGAATGCTTCCGGGTCAGGCGAAGATATGAAGGCCAAGGCGATGCAGATCACGGGAGCGCTCTGGAAACCGATCTTAATCACCGGTCTGACCACTATCGCAGGCATTTCCGCCCTCTGGGCGCACACCATGATTCCTGCCCGCCAGATGGCCCTGGTGGCCAGTATCGGGATCCTGCTGGCCATCTTCTTCAGTCTGGTCCTGCTGCCCGCACTACTCTCCCTGCTCCCCAAATCCAGGTTTGTTCCTGCCATTTCCGGGGAAGAAGGAACAAGCAGAAAGAACCTGCTGAGGCGTTTTGCCTTTTTTGTGGTCAGGAAGAAACGGCTTATTCCAGTAGTGGCAATGGCTGCCACCCTGCTAATATCATCCGGGATTTTCCTTCTGAAGGTTGACTCCAACGAGGAGAATTTTTTCCCGGAACGCCACGAAGTGAAAAAAGCAGCGAAGCTTATTAACTCCAAGTTCGGGGGATCAGAGAGCATTTCTCTTTTGTTTAGCGGCGATATGCTCTCCCCCGAACTCCTTCAGAGGATGGAAAGCTACGGCGAGGAGATGGAAAAACTGGATGCGGTGGACTTCACCATGGGTTTTTCAGGGGTGGTCAGAGAAATAAGCAAAGCACTGAATGACCCGGGTGATCCGCTCTATGACCAGATCCCCCCTACCCGGGAAGCAGTGGCCCAGTATATGGAACTCTATTCCATGAACGCGGATCCCGGGGAACTGGAGCAGCTGGTGGATTTCAACTACGAACATGCCCATCTGATGATCCGGATCAATAATACCAACAATGAAACGATCAACGGGGTCATTGATAAACTGGAAAAGCTTACGGAAGGGGATCCTGCCGTGGAAGCCATCGGGGGCTATGGGTACGTAAGAACCGAACTGGCCAATAAGGTGCTGAAAGGAACCTATATACTCCCTGGGTATTGCCCTGGTCATCATTTTTATTCTGCTTTCCATGATCTTCCGATCCCTGAAAGCAGGACTCCTTGGAATCGTCCCTCTCTCCATTTCGGTGCTGGTGCTATTCGGGCTGATGGGATTTACCGGGATACGGCTGGATGTGGCCACAGCCCTGCTTTCCTCCATTATGATAGGCGTAGGGGTCGATTATTCCATACATTTTCTCTGGAGATACCGGGAGGAGCGCAGGCAAAACAGGCCGGCAAGCGAAGCGGTGATTACCACCATTACCACCACCGGCCGGGGGATTATTTTTAATGCGCTTTCGGTCATTATCGGGTTTGTGGTATTGATCATCTCCTCCTTTACCCCGATCCGTTTTTTTGGGGTCCTGGTAGTAATCTCCATTCTGAGTTGCCTGGTAGGCGCATTGGTGATCCTGCCTGCTCTTGTACTAAGGTTCCGCTTCCGGTTCCTGGAAGCCCCGGCCAGCGATAAACCCATTCAGGACCTTAAAGGAAGAAAAACAATGAGAAGAATTGCCATGGGCATATTGCTTGCCCTGCTTGTTTCCATAAGTGCCAGTGCCCAGGATGCCAGAGAAATTATAAAAACCAGTCATGATGTGGTAAAAGTGAAGTCCTTTGAGGCGACCTCCACACTGACCATAAACGATTCCAGGGGAAACCAGAGAATCAGACAAAGCTCCATGGCTTCCATGTCCCTGTCCGATGGAACAGAGAAACGGATCATTAAATTCATCTCCCCTGCAGAGGTTCGCGGGACGGGGATCCTAATTTTTGATTACCCGGAAAAAAGCGATGATATGTGGATCTATCTGCCTGCCCTGCGAAAAACCAGGCGCATCGTAAGCAGGGAGAAAGAGCAAAAGCTTCATGGGCAGCGAATTTTCCAATGCCAATATGACTGCACCCGGACTGGATGATTTCACTTATGCTTTGCTTGGAAAGGATTTGTATGAGGACAAAAACTGTTTTATGGTGGAATCGACCCCCGTAAGTACAGAGCTGGAGGATGAATACGGCTACTAGTAAATCGGTTTCCTGGATAGATGAAAATAGCTATCTTGTGCACCAGATTTATTATTTTGATTTTGACGGTGAACTGTTCAAGTCCATTTCCAACAGTGATTTCAGGGAACTGGACAAGGAACGCGGAAAATACATGGTAACAGAGATGAGAGCCATAAACCATCAAAACAAACGAAGTTCGGAGATGGTGATGGACCAGGTGGCCGTCATCCCGACCGATCAATCCTATTTTACTGTAGCATACCTGGAAAAAGAATGAAAACAAATTTACTCACAGGCTCACTGATCACTCTCTTTTACAGTCTTTCACTCTTCGCTCAATCAAGCTCCAAAGGAACCCTGGAAATCAAGTTCACTGATCTCCGCTCCGATCTGGGCGTGGTTGCCATCGGGATCAATACCTCTCCGGAAGGCTGGCCCAGAGAACCACAGATAGAACTCCAACTGGAAAAAAGTGCATGTGGTAGACGGAGCATTTACCGTGAAAGTGCCTGAAATGCCTTTTGGGACACTGGCCGTCTCGGTCCTGGATGATGAAAACAGTAACCTCGAAATGGATATGCGACTGGGGATTCCCAGGGAGGGATTTGGCTTCTCCAATGATGCCCCGGTGGGCCTGTCACCCCCTAAATTTGAAGATAGCTCCTTCCAGTTCACCAGTTCAGGTCAGAAAATCACCATCCGCATGAGATATATGGGAAAAGGCAAATAGCCAGATATTCTCTATTTTTGCAGGATGTCCTTGGACTCTACCATATGTGCATTGGCGACTCCGGGTCATGGAGCTATTGCTGTGATCCGTGTTAGCGGACCCGAGGCCATCCAGATCGTTGAAACCATCTTTGAACCTGCCACAGCGGGAAAAGCTTAGCAGACAAGCTTCCAACACCATCCATTTTGGCACCATTCAGGGAGGATGAAAAGATCGTGGATGAAGTATTGGTAAGCCTCTTTAAGGCACCCCACTCCTACACCGGGGAAGATTCCATTGAGATTTCCTGCCATGGTTCTCCCTATATTCAGCAGAAGATCCTGGAACTGCTGGTGAGCCAGTGGTGCCGAACCGGCCAAAGCCGGGAGAGTTTACCCAGCGTGCCTTTCTGAACGGAAAGATGGACCTCTCCCAGGCCGAAGCCGTGGCAGATCTGATTGCTGCCGAATCGGAAGGGTGCCCACCGGGTGGCCCTACAGCAACTGCAGGGGAGGATTTTCCGAACAGCCTGAAATCCCTGCGGGAACAGCTGCTTCATTTTATTTCCATGATCGAACTGGAGCTGGACTTCAGCGAGGAGGATGTGGAATTTGCGGACCGCAGCAAACTGATTTCGCTGGTACAGAGATTCGCACACTGCTGGACGAATTGATCCAACTCCTTCCAGCTGGGAAATGTATTGAAGAACGGGGTCCCGGTGGCCATTATTGGCCGACCCAATGTGGGGAAATCCACCCTGCTGAATGCCCTCCTGAAAGAGGAACGCGCCATTGTAAGTGATATTGAAGGAACCACCCGCGATTCCATTGAGGATACCATCAACCTGGAAGGAATCAACTTCCGCTTCATTGATACAGCCGGAATCCGGGAAACAGCCGATACCATAGAAAACCTGGGGATCAGGCGCACCTATCAGAAAATAGAACAGTCCTCCATTGTGTTGTTACTGACCGAAGCCAGCGATGATCCGATACTCATTAAACGATCCGTCGAAGCCATCCGGAAGCAGATTGGGGGTGGCAAGCAGCTGGTAGTGGTATTGAATAAGGCGGATCGGTTCCACTTAAGGCTACAGAAGGAGCTGCTTGAGAAAGATCACCTTACAGGAGAACGAGAGAATCATTCCATTTCTGCCGAAAAAGGGAAAATATAGACGGGCTAACCACCCTGCTGCTTGAAATCGTGAGCCTTGGCAGCCTAAAACACCAGGATGTGCTCATCTCCAACATCCGGCACTACAAAGCCCTGAAATCAGCCTCTGAAGGCCTCTTAAGGGTCTCCGAAGGACTCACCTCTGCCCTGCCTACCGACCTGCTGGCCCAGGACATTCGCGAAGTACTGCATTACCTGGGCGAAATCACCGGCGAAGTCACCACCGACGAGATACTGGGAAACATCTTTAAAAACTTCTGTATCGGGAAATGATTATTTCAGCAGCAGGGTTTCGATGGATTGGTTTCCAGGATAAAGGTGAAGCTCCTCCAAATTTAATTTAATTTCATTTTGTAGGTGTCTACGGCATGTTTGCCCAGAGGCAGCTGCAGCTTTTTACCCTGCTGATCAAGTTTCTCCGGATTTTCCTCAATCATATTGGTTAAGGAGATGGTCCCGACCTCTTTATCCAGTACCAGTTGAATATTCTTGTCTTCTCCTTCCGCTTCCATCAGCCGGATAACCACCTCAGAATCATCTTCCGCTTTTTTCATGGTGGTAATTACTGCAAAGGGATCTGAGGTGCTGACAAAGCTGTGTGCTGCGGGCAAATTTCCCTTTTGCTTATCTGGCCGGAGAATGGTTCGCAGGGGATGATTATTCTCCACCCCGAAATGAAATCCGTTTTTCCAGCCTTCTTCGTGTGAAGTAATCGAAAATTTAAAGCTGATGACTTCCTTTCTGGTCATACCAGTTTCCCTGCCAGTGGCAGCTTTTATGCGAAGAAAGCAAAACCGAATTGATAACGGGGTAGTCAGCTGCCTCACGACTCGGGTCCATCCAATCGGCAGTCACAATATCGGTGGACAGGGTAAATCCCAGACCATTTCCATTTGCAGTCATAAAATTCTGAATCTCCCGTGGATGAATTTCTTTTGGCAATTGTCGATAGGTGCCACCCCAGGCCCAGCCACGAGGCGACATGCTTAGTTCGTCTTTCCCCACATGAACCATGCCCATGGGAACATCATAGGAGATCTGAGCACTTTCTTCCATATTCAACGGGAATAGCACGCGCAACTGGCGATTGTGTTCACCTGACCAATCTGGAATATAGTATTCCAGATCAATTTGTTTTTTCTGATGAAAAACAGTGATGATCTGCTGTACAGAAAAGCCATTCATCTTATAGTCTGAGTCAAACCTCGAATAAACAGCACCAGATTCAATCAGATCCCAGCAGCTTTCCTTTTCATGGGCCCGCTCCATACCTTCGTAATTCGCATCCGTAACCTGAACGAATTCCCCTGCCCCATTTCCATCATAACCCATATGGAACAAATCGCCTGCAACAAGTTTTGAGGTATTAAACACCTCCTTTTGAAGCGCTTTGTCGTACAATTTAGTGATACCTCCCTGCCCTAATCTAAGTTCATAGAATTGGTTTTCGCAGAAATTTTCTCCTGCCGATATGTCGGCCGCCTGTCTTTTTCCTTTTTTAAGGGCAAAGCTTTTATACCCGACAGAGGGAACAGCTTTCAGATCAAAAACCAGTTCATTCTTCGCCTCGTCGGATAGAAGCTGGCTGGCTACCGCTTTGCCTTCGCTGTCAACAATAATCCAGTCTTTTCCCTTTAGGTGCGAAATATCTACAGCGGCAGATCCATCTCTGCTCCATGACAGATCATTAAATACCAAGATATTATGTGCGTTCTTAAGTTGAACTTTATCGGCAATGCTGTTTAAGGAGACATTCAGCGCCTGCTCGCCAATCTGATTTCCCTTTTCAAGCGCTGCACGGAACAGGCTATCGGTAATATGTCCATTTTTACCTCCCCATCCATGATCCGGGTAAATCGCATTGTACCAGGCCATTTCCAGTTGTTTTTGCGGATATGATGAGAAGTCGCTGTCTAACTGACAGGCGATCGTGGAGAATTTTTCGGCCGCCGGAATACTTACAGCTGCTTTTCTTTTGGCTTTGATGGCCTGATAATGCCCGGCACCATGGATGTACAACCAGAGATTTGGCCGTTCTCCATAGATGGAATCAATTTCGATTCCCGGAACGTCCACGGAATGCAAAAACTCCAGGGCTGTGGAATGTGCGATTTCCGGAATACTATTCCCTGAATTTCTGGCGATTTCATTCCAGCCATCAATAACTTCTTTGTAGTTTTTGGGACCGCCTGCATCCGTGCTGATCACCAGGGCGTACTGGGGAGGTAAATTCCTTTCACGATAATATCCGTTCCAGTTCTGAAGGACTTTATGCAGTTTATGCATCGCAGTAACCGCATCCTCTTCCAGGTATTTGTATACCAGCAGGGACCAGCCATAATTGCCGGGACTGTAGGTGAAAATACTGCTTCCGTCGGGGCTGTACCAGTGGTAGAATCCCTCTTTCATGCGGGAAACAAAGAGGTAGTCAATTCCTGATTTCTTGAATAGCTGAGGAACCTGCAATGAGCGTCCCGGTACATCAATATTATAGGCAACTTTCGCATCCATGCCCGGCAGGGTTTTTTTTATCCATCTGCGGCCGAAGTAGGATTGACGAACCAGCTGTTCACCGGATTCCAGGCTTTCATAGGGTTGGGTAAAGGTTGCACCCCACTCAAAGTTACCCGAAAGGTAAGTATCAATGAGCCTTTGCCTGTTCTCGGGAGAATCCTCATAAGCCTCGATCAGGTTCAGGGTCTGTTCCATCTCGAACTTAAAATCCGGTTCAGCAGCAATTAAATCAAGCGCCGGAACTACAATATCGAAAACACGTTCATGGCGACAACTATCCGGGGTGTTCATCCAGGCAATATCCTGATGTGAGGAGCTGATTACATGAATTTTGCCTTCTCCAAAATAATCCCAGTCAGCCGGAATCAGAGGTTCGAAATGCTGTTTGTTTATTCGGGTGTTTTTCCCTTCCGTTCTGCTTATCTCCAGGAGCCCCGGATTTCCAACAAGGGGCAGAGAGATTTGTATGATTTTATTTTCAAGTTCTTCCAGGAGAAGAATCTCCCCATTAAAACGCACTTCTACTCCCTCGGCCGAACTCAGGCCATGAATCGTTGCCCGGACCACATAAGATCCATCTACCAGCTCATATTTGTAGGGCTTTTCATAGGAAAATACCAGCATTTTTTCTGGTGATTTTCCAGAAACAGGTTGTAACAAAATACTGATAATCAATGCAAGCTGAACAACTCTTTTCATACCCTTCTGTTTTCCTTATTTCATATCAAACTGATAGGTCTCAATTCCAAAAGATGCTATTTCAATCTTATCAGCTGCTTTTGGATTCTCTTCAATTATATTTGTGTGCTGCAAGTTTCCTAAATCAAAGAATGATTCCAGCTTGACCACCGATTCTTCACCTTCAGCATCATACATCCGCGCAACAATCCCATCACCCTCTTCGGCTTTTTTGATAACAGTGATAATCACGTTTTCCCTGTCAATGCTGAAGAACTCCATGTTTTCAGCCAGGTCTGCTTTCACCGACTTTTCAGGATTAACAATCACTTTGATGGGTTCGTTAAACTGTTTAGAAATTCTCGAGCCAACAATCTTTCCCGCTCTGCTTGAAGTTACTACATGACTGTAAGCGTGATTTCCCGCCTGGGAATATTCATTGCCTGCCGAGTGACAGGAGGTTCTGCTTGCCAGCAGGACATGTTGCAGCAGGTCTGAATCCCCGTCTACTGTAGGATTGATCCAATCGGCAGCTGCAACAGACGAACTCACGGTAATGCAAATATCCTCGTCGCCGGCCGAAATCCAATCCATAATGGCCCTGGGATGCACATCTTTACAAAGCGGCGTGTAGCGTTCTCCGGCACTGTTGATTTCATTTTTCCCAACTTCGACAGTCCCAAAGGGAACTTCATGTTTTATTGTTGAGTTTTTAATGGCTACCGGATAGGCTGTCCTGAATTCCCGGTACAGGGTCCCATCCCAGTTTACCAGCCTGTTTTCGAATTGAATGCGTTTTAATTGGTGATAGATGGTCACTAGTTGCTCCACCCCGGCATGTTTGATTTGCTGCTCCAATTTATAGGTCGAGTAAACATCGCCCGACTCCAGCAACTCCCACTTTGCTCCGTGTGTAGCAACCTGGTCAAAATCCTTCATAAAAGGTTGCTGCACATCGCCGAATTCCCCGGCGCCATTTCCTTCCGACTGTAGCGTGAATATCTCACCCACTTTAAACTGCCCGGTGGTAAACAAGCTTCTGCCCAATTCCTTATCGTACACATTCTCAATGCCTCCATCGGCAAAGCTTACTTTATAAAAGTCGTTTTCATAAACGGAATTGTATTCCGGAGCTTCCTCAGAGACATTACTTTTCATCTCCGGTTTCACATAGTAGGTCTTGTAGCCGATGGATGGAATATTCTCAGCAACAAAAACAATCTCGGCATGTTTGATACTTCCATCCGCATGTTTGGTGACTTCTGCATATTGTACAGGGACTTCTTTTTTATCTGAAGTGATTACACTTAGGCCCTGCGCTCTGCCACTTGGGAAATCCAGTCTAACCCTTACAGGGTCTGTTCTTTCCCAGGAAAGGCTGTTAAACAGGACCACGGGAATGCCCTTTTTCTCTTCGGTCTTCACCCGCCGGGCAATGAAGCTGGTGGCATTATCCAATAGCTTTTCACCGATTACCTGTGACTCGACCAAACGTTCCTTGAATAAATTATCGGTAATGTCTCCATCATGTCCGCCCCAACCATGGTCGGGATATATTTTTGCCTGCCAGCCTCTGTCCAGTTCTTCATACGGATAGGGCACTTTTTGTTCGTCAAGAAGTGAAGCCACCGTTAAAAATTTCTCTGCTGCCGGTAACAACTTGGAAGCCTTCCGGCTGGCCGTTAAGGCATCGTGGTGGGCCGGACCATGAATATAAACCCACACATTTGGACGTTCGCCCCAGATGGTATCAATGCTTGTGGCGTGTTGCTCCGCCAGGGGCATATACTCATCCACCGTCATCAGCTCCATTTTCGGGAAGTACACATTCTTATCCCTGTCATTTAAATCAAGAATACTACTGGTATTGTTCCAGGCGTCGATAAAATCGGAATAATCAATGGCCGGGAGCATGTCCTGGCTGGAAAGGAGCGGTGTCTGTGTTTCTCCGCCTTCAAAGTAACGGCTCCACCAAACCACCTGTTCGGCACCATATTTTAACTTCTCAGCCATGTCTTTGGAAAGATGGATGATGTCTTCCCCGTAGTGGCCCGGAGAATAGGTAAAAACGGAGCTTCCATCGGGACTTGCCCAATGTGTCAGACTCCTGGCATGCCGGCTGATTACCATATAGTCCACTCCTGCCTTTTTCAGAATCTGCGGGAACTGCATTGTTTTTCCAGGCACATCCACATTCCAGTATACTTTTGAATCGTATCCGTCGAATGTTTTCTTTACCCAGAGTTTTCCCAGGTAAAGCTGACGCACCAGGTCCTCGGCATCCATACATATCTTCGTAAGGGCAATTATAGGTAGCCCCCACAGAAAGTAGTTTCCGGTTAAGCAATTCGGTTATTTTCTCCTGTGCATCGGGATGACGTTCCATATACTCCCGGAGCATCAATCCATCTTCGATGTCAAAACCATAATCCGGGCGTGCAAATGCATCTTTGATAATGGGAGTCAATAACAGGGTATCGCGCAAGATGATACACACTTCCGGACGGTCGACCCAGGCAATATCCTGGTGGCTGGAGTTCATCATGGAAACGAGTCCCTTTTCATATTTGTTCTCAAAGAAGGGTTCATAGGCTCCATAATATTCCGGCCGGTAACGCTTTGTAAAATCAGCCACCCAGCCATTCTGGACATGCGCGTGTGAAGTGTAAAAAAAATCTCCCTTTACTACATTTTCATTGATTTCTCCATTCGCTGTCTCAAATTCAACGGTGTATCTTTCTTTACCGTAATTAATTACAAATGAACTCTTTGGGGCTAAAGCACTCACAGAGGCTCTGGCCATCTCCCCCTGTAGCTGAAACTCCGCTTTTGCTTTCTAAACCATCCGAAAGCACCGAAACCTTTCTTACCCGCCATGTGGGCGGGTGCGTCAATCAGCAATTTATCGTTAAACTGCCTGACGGAAAAAGAAACATCCTGCTGTGCCACATTCCTTAACCACTGAATTGCATGGGGAACCTTAAAAAGCATAAACCAGGCATTTGTTCCCCTTGCCTGACCCATAACCGAAATCCTGGCCCTCTCTCCTTTTTGCAGCATGCTTGCCGGTACGCTTAATCGAAAAGCTCCTACCCCATCGCCATTTCCATCTCTACGGTACAAGTAAAAGTTGGCATCTCCGTTTTCCGGGATTGTCAACGATCCGGAGATTTCCCTTTTCATCGGGAAGCATAGTCAGTAAAGCAGATCCATTCACCATTATATCATAGGGTTCCAGGTTATTCAAATCGATATCGGAATAGAAGAAGAAATGGACCGTCTCTTCCTTATTACTCGAGGGAACGGCGGAGGTATAAAATTCAAATCCCGCCTTTCCGGTAGAAGCCCTTGCGATCATGGAATGCCGCACATCGTCTCTCAGTGAAGGATAGGTATACATTCCACCTCCGATTTGCTCGGAATAGCCTTCCAGGTCGTTCTTGCAAATCTCATACAGACTATAATTTACATTCACGCTATGGATGCGGTTTTTTCCGGCGCTTTCGTGTGCTCTCACATGGCCCGAAGCGAAAATCAAAATACTCAGTATAATACCAAGTACTGTTCTTACTTTTAAAATAGCCAAAGTCTTCATATCATTCTTTTAATATCGATTATTTTCTATGATAATGTTTTTATAGCGGCACCCAGCATATCCATCCCAACGGCCTGGCAGACGGCATTCTTATTTTTTTCGACCATTGTTGTTAAATCCCATGTGTGTACATTGTCAGCCAGTCCCCAGAGTTTGCAAAATTGTTCAACAAAGATTTCATCATTCTCCGCTGATGTGTACTCGGGCTTAAACTGATTGCTTTCTATGTCTCGGGTTGCCCAGATGGCCTCTGTGGACAGCAGAACAGCCTGATCCAGGTTCACTCCAAGTCTCGGTTTTATATCCTCGGATCCCAGGTAGCGCATCATAATACCACGTCCCGGCCACGTAATCGCGTCCGTGTGCATGGCCAAAGCTCGATAAACAGGGAGCCTCCCGAATGATACCATCCACATCAGCGACTCATGCGTTTTCACCCCTTTGCCAATGGTGAGGATAATGGCAGTGGCCTCTTCTTTCAAATGTATCCACATCAAAGGCCGGATCCAGCTCATGCCTGCGATGAATCCGGCGAGCTCATCTTTTACTGCGATCATATCGGATATGGCAGCAACCAGCATGCCCTGATCGCCGGTCCACACCCAACCTTCGGCCCAGGGGGGATGGATTTTTTCCGTATATCCCGATCCTTCAAACTCGGCCATGGGACGTTCCTGAACCAGTGCCCCTTCGGTAGAAAGCTTTTTCAGGTAAGCATATTCATCCAAAGCGAACCATTCGGTAAACCAGATCCACTGGGCATAGGCCATCTCCAGGTACTTATCTGTGTCTTCACGGTTTTCAGACTTTCGCAAGCCTGTATATCCGGGAAGACAGCAGAAACAAGCAGGACATTGGTCACTGTATTCTTCACCCCCAGGCTATTTCCATTGGCATCTCCATTCCGGCATCCATGGGCAACCGGCAAGGCATCGGGAGTATGATCGTAAGCCGCATTCTTTTTTTGCTGCCAGCACAGGTCATCCGACAGGATGCCAGTATTTATCTGCCAGCTCAAGCTCTCCCTGTCCAAGCAGGAATTTTCTGGCATTCAAAGCCAGCAATCCCCACCATCCAAAATCATCGGCCCACATTCCCCCAATATCCACAGAAGAGAAAAACTCCAGGTTCTGCTCCAGCATCTTAACGATTTTTGCATTCATTTCGATCACTTCCGGATCATCAGGCCAGCGTTGATGCAGCGCACTGGCGAAAACCAGACAGGCATCGAAGGTGTTTCCACGCTTCCAAAAATCATTAAAATCCCAAACCTCCTCAAATCGCTTAAAGGCCAACAATGCTTGTTGTTTTAGAAGTTCTTCAAGATTTGGATCATTGTTGGAACATGAAATTAGCGGCATCAATCCGGAGAAGGCAAGACCGGAAACTCCCGTTACGCGTATGAATTCTCTTCTGTCCATATGTTTATCTATAAAGTTAATTCTTCAACTTCTGGGAAAAATGGAGTTGGCCGGACCTCAGCTATCCTTAGTTGCCCAAAGGACCTTGCACACAAAGCAAAAAAAGTAAATGTGCCAATTAATAATTTCATAACAATACTTTAATTTCCCGCCAATAAGTCTCGATACTATCTCCAAACCTTCTCAATATCTTCCAATGACATTCCCTTTGGTTTCGGGAATCATTTTCAATACAAATGGCACCGGAATACAAAATAGTGCAAATATAAAGAAGGTACCTGCCGGTGTTACATTCTCCAGCAGCCAGGGCACAAACTGACCTATTATTGCTACCGCTATCCATAAGGCAAGTGTTGCGATGGACATGGCACGTCCACGAATATTTGTCGGGTATATTTCGGAAAGCAGTACCCAGACAACCGGTCCAACTCCAATGGCGAATGAAGCACAAAAGGTAAGGATGAAAATCAGGATGACTACCCCACTGGTCATTTTCAGAAGAAAGAGAACCCCGACAATTACAAGCGAAATGACCATTCCGTAATACCTCCAAGCATCAGTTTTTTTCTGCCGTATTTATCGATTTTCAAAATGGCATAAATCGTCGCAATAACATTCACAAAACCAATAATCACCTGTCCTCCCAAGGCATCACTCAGCTTGAGTCCTGCCTCTTCCATAATCCTTGGCCCGTAATATATAATTGCATTAATCCCGGTGAATTGCGATAATATGGCCAGGAATATCCCTGCAAACATGGCCACTCTAATCCCCGGGCGAAAAAGAACTTTCCATGAGCCCTTCTCTTCAGTTTTAATGGCTTCGTTTATGGAAAGCAATTCCTTTTCAGCCAGAGAACTGCCATTTATTCTTGTCAAAACGACTCCTGCCTGCTGGGTCTTCCCTTTGGAGGCAAGCCATCTGGGACTTTCAGGAATGAAGAACATGGTGATAAAGAACACCAGGGCAGGAAGCACTTCAGACCCAAACATTGCCCTCCAGACTTCCTCAGCAGAATACCTTGTGCAGCAATTCATTTTGAAGTTCAAGGCCTGAACTGTTCTTTAGTAGCCAGGCATTGGAGAAGTAGGCAAATAGAATTCCTACGGTGATTGCAAATTGATACAGAGCCACCATTCTGCCCCTTATTTTTGCCGGGCTAACCTCAGAAATGTAAAGTGGTGACAACATGGAAGCCACGCCTACACCAACACCTCCAAGAAGTCTGAATATGATTAATTCGGCATGCGATGCCGATATCGCACAACCCAGAGCAGATATGGAGAATAACAGGCCTGAGGCGATCAGGGCCCACTTTCTGCCCAATCTGTCGGACAATTCACCTGCAATAGATACTCCGGCAATACATCCCACCAGGGCAGAACTGACAAACCAACCTTCCATAACGGCATCAAGTGCAAACTTTGCTTTCACGAAACTGATGGTCCCGGATATTACGGCGGTATCGTACCCGAACAGAAACCCACCCAGGGCGGCAGTTAAGGCAATAAACAGGAGATAGGAATTGTTGGTTTGCTGGTTCTTCATCTTAATTTATTATTTAATCTTCAGAAGGATGAATTTTGTTTCATAATGCTCAATCAATATAGGAGAAGTAAGCTCAGCGATTTCTTCTTCTAAAATGCTGACCTCATGAATAGAAGTTGCCCCGGTTTCTTCTTTCAGTTTCCGGATATCAAGGATAGCGTGATCACCTTCCAGCTCACGCAGATGAAGAATAATTCCGGAATTATCCATGGAGACAGAAGCATTCACCAGTAAAAGATTTTCGGCTTCAAGTCCGAGGAAGCTTTTTGATACAAGCTGACTGTCAGTGGCCTTGCTTGATGGCAACATGACCCTGGATTTAAATCCGACTCGTTCACCCCATCCATAGCGGGTTGCAAAAAGGTCTGAATTATCATCGGAAGATGTAATGCTATAGGTCCACTGCAGCTGACCTTTCTGACTTGCTTTAAAATTCGTTACCCAGTAGTTATTCAATACCCAGGAGAAAATATGGTTAGTCTTTGGATTCAGTCGATAATAGTAGCGACCCAAATTCAGGTCACCAAACTGAACCAGGGGTATTTCGCTGCTTACAAAAACGATTTGCGATTCATCATTACGAACAGAAGCAAAATTCTGGATGGTATTCCAGTCGGAAGAACTTCCTTCCAGCTGATTTTTACCCGGGTATACCACACCGCCCTGTGCTTCAAAGGCAAGTTTGCCTGCTTCAAGCCTGAAAGGAAAACTAATATAGACAGCCTCCGGATCTGTGACCTCCAGTTTATGGATGGAATAATGCAATTCTATCTTTTTCGAAAAGTGATATAACCGAACTTCAATATCCACGCCCCTGCTATCGGTACAAACGGGCATACCTCCATTCAGGAACAGACTGTTATAGATGGCCCCGGATTGTGTTCTGACCAGTTTAACATCCGTCATCAGGCTCCGTTTCAGATTCAGGGGTTTATAAACCGTATCTCTGCGTGATCCCGTTAACCTCTCCATTTCATGACGGTTACCCAACTGCTCGTAAATGAAATTACCAAGGCTTAGCGTATCCAGGGGGTCCACCAGTTCAATCTGCAATTCTTTATCAAAAATGCTTGAAACTACGCCCCTGCTCTCATCTATATCAATTTTGTAATAGGCGTTTTCAAGGGATCTGCCAATATCAATAGTTTCCGCTTTGTTGCTTTGACCGGGAATAATGCTGAATGTCTTGATAACCCATGGCAGGAATATCATTCACCCACAGGCCATAGTAAGCCCCTTCAGTCCTCTGTTGATATTTCTGCATGGGAATCTCCCTGCCCTCAGCATCAACAATCACAAAATCTCCTCCTTTAGTTTCTTCATGGGAGAGAAATATGTTATGCATCCCGGAGCGAGTCCAGTTCAGGGTATTGAAGATGGCAATGCTTGCTTTATCTGTTTTTGGCAGAGCAGATTCAAATATGGCCATGGCTTTTTCTTCCACAACGGTTGATAATTTAGCGGCTTCCCAGGCATAGGATGATTTCATGCCCCACTGATTTATGGTATTTTGCGCAAGAGGATCCCGGATGCTCTCTGAAGCACCATGCGTATGTTCATCGTAGAATAAGAGGTTATCATAAACCTTCTCAATCTCACCATGGATCTCTGCCGGAATCTCTTTTCCGGCCAATTTTGCCATGGCAAGCAGGCCGGAGGTGGAAGAAATATTTACATGAGCTTTACGGACTTCTTTGGTCTCATTGGCTGCAGATCCTACCCCATCGGTCCACCAGTCGGGCCAGGCCACTTCATGAACCGGAATTTCATCTGAATGCTGTTCATCAATGAAAATCAGGAAATCCCTGGCAAGGGCACTTCTGAGTTTTGGCCATTCATAGGTTTCATTCCATTCCTTAATAATATCGCAGGCCTTTGTGGAAGGAGGCGAATTATCGGTGACGTAACCTGAAAATTGAAAAGCTACTCTATCATAGGGGTAATTCTTTTCTTCCAGGGTATTTAAGTATTTTGACAGGTTGTTTCTCAGGACAACCAGTTTACCGGAGGTCAGGCCCACTGCATTTCCATGCATATAGTGTTCACTTCTGTATGCCAGTAAGCGATTCCCTGATGGACTTTGCCACCAGAAGGTCGTCGGCTTGTCAAAAGGTCTCCTGGCCCGGTGCGCATGAATTCCCATATTCAGATATTTTACATCGGTCGTATTGTAGTAATCGACCAGGCACCAGGCAATCCCATTCACATCGTTCTGCATAATGGATTTCACATCAAATCCCTTATTCTGGATCATTCGCAGGGTTTTTGTCTGGGCAGCCAGGGCAGGTTCATCAATGATCTCAGAATAATTGAGGAACATACCTGTTACCTCTATTCTGCCTTCTTTTACTCGTTTCAACAGGCGATCGATCTGCTCCTGCGGCCTGCTTCTCAGGTATTCCCTGACAGACCATGATGTTTCACAGGTCCATCGGAATTTTGCTGCATCGGGATAATCATCTGTCTGATCACAGAAATCAAGGGCATGATCAATATACCTCAGATGTTCAGGCAGTATTTCAGATTGGGGCCGGGTATAACCGATGTCGGTATGGGTATGCTGAACCATGTAGATTTCCCATTCTTTAACCGGTTTGATTGTAAGCGGAACGCTTTGCTCTTTTTCTCCTTCGGTTTTAATCTTCACGGTAACTTGAGTTTCTTCTTCAAGCTTGGGAATTAGGAGCTCCAGTTTATTATAACCCGGGCTTAGCAGAATACTTTCTTTTGCATCATTGATTGAAACAGTGGTTTGCACCTCATCACCAATGTGAATAAAATCGACACTTACCGAATTATAAAGCTTTCCTTCCTCTTTAAGTACAACATGGTTTTGGTACACCTCTATGCTTTGCCTGATTCCGCTTTTAGCGGTCATATACCAGGCATCATTCTCTTCTGTATCAGAGGATATTTCAATAAGTGCCGGTTTTCCCGGAGTAAGATGCTTTTTGGGGATTTTTAAACTCGCGAATCCCATCTGATCGCTATTGGCATCAAGCATGGTCGCGTTAAGTGTAAGAACAGAGCCGTTTTTTCCTTCGATTTCTCTAATTCCGAGATTCCGCTTCCTTTAAATTCTTGAAGCTCAAATAAGGTTCCCCGTTGAGACTGAGAATGAAATTTGCGGGATCGTTGGAGACTCCCATATTAAACAGCCAGATAAATGCTACCTCCTTCTCCTTATAATCTGCCGGAACAATCTCAGTCATCCAGCTAATCGCTTCATAATCTGCCTGCCCTCTCATTAGCAGGGAAACATTTACATCGGGTAGAGCTGAATGATATCCAAAACTCAGTCCGGATATTTCTTTATCGAATCCCTGCAGGTAATTCTTGTGATTCTTCTGTCCTGCCAGTGCAGTACTTAATACTAAGAGTGAAATAACTAAGATTTGCTTCATCATATTTCTGTTTTTTAGTAGTCACATTTACGGCCTTCGTCGGCAAAAGCATGGATAAGGTTCAGATCAGCATCAAAAAAGTGATCTGAGGGGGAGAGGATAAAACCACCGTCCTGACCCGCAGCCTCAAAACAGCGTCTCACTTCAGCACGGGTTTCTTTTTCTGTGCAATCCTTTAAAAAATGAAACTGGTCAAAGCCCCCGATCATACACACTTTGTCCCCGATTCTTCTTTTTGCTTCTGCCAGGTCCACATCGGCACCCATTCCTGCCGGGGTGAAGGTTTCCATGGCATCGGGTTTCATGGCCGCAATATTTTCCAGAATGGGCATCATTCCACCGCAGGTATGGTAGCTGATTCGTTGTCCGGCATGATGCGCCGCTTCGATCAGGGCGCTATCGTAGGGAGCCACAAAATCATCAAAGATATCCGGGGAGATGACGGTGGTGGAAGCATCCCCGCCTCCCAGTTCAAGGATGTCATATCTGGCTCCTTTAAGTGAATCCACATAAACTTTCTTCCGTTCATAAAGTATTTTCAGGAAAGCATGAACCCACTGAGGATCCTCGAATGTCGCCATAATCAGCGGCTCAATGCCAAACAAACAGGCTGCGTCCTGCCAGCATCCGGGTTGTCCGAATCCTTCAAATGCCATGATGTGTCCACGCAGTAATGCGCTATCCCTTAGCTCATCAGCCTGTTTATTAATTTGATCCACATCACACAAAGGATAGCTCATATACTTGGCAATAATGTCGATATCCGCTTTTTCCTTCAGCAGGTGCTCTTTTACCCAGGTGGTATGTTCGTTGGATTGCAGGATCATGGACAGCGTTTTTTCCGGTGTAACAATATTGAAACGCTGCGTGGGATAATCATAGCCTTCCAGTTTTTCCAGCTGTATTACTCCAGTTATCCGAAATGACCCGTCTTGCTTCCAGGAAACCCATCTCGGTGTGTGCGGGATCGAAATACTCACCTCGTTTGGGATCGAATGTATAGGCCATTTGCCAGTCAATGGGATCCAGTCCGAACTGCTCAAAGAATTCCATATTAGAAGCACCATCCATGTAATTATTCAGGAACGAAGGCATCAGATGATGGGTGGTCACAGGCAGTCGGTCTGTGGGGCGATGTTCGAAGGCAGCTATAAATCGTTCTTTAGAGTTCATAAGGGGAATTATAAAGGATATGTTCCGAATTTATGCGTGGTCTCTATCAAAGCATGTACGTTTTCGGATGGGATATCATCGTGAAGGCTATGGTCTGTGGACATGATATATCCACCTCCCGGAGCTGCAATTTCAAGGCATTCCTTTACTTCAGCTCTAACTTCTTCGGGAGTGCCGGTAACCATGGTGGTCTTATTATTCACATTGCCCACCGGGCACAGTTTTCCCTTCGTACCTTTCTTTCACGATTTTCAGATCCATCCCGGCCGCTTTTTCCACCGGGTGGAAGCCCTGAATCCCTGTAGCAACCAGATCGTCCAGAACATCCCATATCTGGCCATCGTTGTGCATAATTACAGGAGCTCCCAGATCCTTCAGTCCCTGGACCAGTTTTTCAAATGGTTTTATGAAAAATTCACCGAAGTGTTCCGGTGATATCAACAGGCCAGTTGATCCTCCCCAGTCATCCGAAATCTGGAAAGCATCGACACCACCCGTGTCCATGGCCAGTTTAGCCACTTCCAGGTTCCAATCCACAAATGCATCCACCATAGCATGTACCAGTTCAGGATCCGTAAAGAGCGCCATGGAGAAGTCCGGAAAATCCATAAAATACCAGGTCATCATGGTAAATGGTCCCAGCAAACCCAGTACGACTGCCAGGTCTGCCTCATTTGCCTTTAAGGTATCCTTTAGTATTTTGAGCCTGTAGGGTGCCTGTACCTCCGGCAACTTATACTTCTCCCAGTCTTCCCTGGTTTTTATGGGCGTATCAATCTGGGCAATGATGGGCCAGCCATTTTTTTTGTAGGTAACGCCCCATTCATCTTTGTAAATTTCATTCTCCTCGTGAGGGATTTCCTCTATTCCGCAGAAGCCATTGATGGGTGTCCAGATGCAATCGATCCCCAGTTTGGCGGCCAGTTTAGCCTGGGCTTCACCATCATATAATACGGTAGTATATCCCAGTTGTTCCTGAAGTAATTTTCTGCTGAACAGATGTTCGCAAATGGGAACTCTATCGGGGATCCCCCCATTCAAAGCCGTTAAAAAACGTTCTCGTGGTTTCATGGTATATCAGATTTATTTTTTCCAGACAGATTCGATGAGTTTGTAAAGCTCCTTTTGTTCTTTCTCATTTAAATAATGAAACTCATAATCACCTAAATGTGTATTGGCATCTTCTGTAATTGAAACTTCTGCATCAGGGGAAAGAGCAATGTTGTGCCAGCACCCTTTGGGAATATTATATAAGACCTTTGGCTTCATCTCTCTTACTTCAAAGGCTAGTCTGTTCTGCTGAATCTCCGCCGCAATCAAAACAGCCTGTCCGGCCATTAAGAGGAAGGTTTCATCCGTTTGATGGTGGATATCAACCTTTTTAATGGCATCGGGTGCCAGGTCTGGCTGAAAGTTAAGTTGTGCCACCTGCCATTTGGGTCCGATCAAATAGGGATTATAGCCTTCTTTTGAATGCCTGTATTCTTCTATGAGTTTGTTGTTTAGTTTGTTCATTTTATTCCTTTGGATGGAAGTGCTCATTTCCCATAGAGACTTACCATTTTTACAATCCGACCGGCTGCAGCAGCTGCAGCGATGCGATCCTGAGAGAAATTTAAGCGGATACTGTCCCCAAATCCTGGGGCGAATTCTGTTCCCGGTGTAAGGGTTACACCTGCCTGGTGCCGAAGCAGCTGAACAAATGAATGAGGATCAATATCAAGTGGCGGCAGTTGAGGGAAAAGATAACTTCCGGCCTGGGGAGTGGAGCATGGAAAACCTGCAGCTCTGAAAATTCCCAGTAACTCGTCTCGTATGGCTTCATGTTCACGAATGCGATTTTCCACCCATCCTGAAGGTTCCGCAAACCAGGTGTCCAGCACTTTTTGATTGTAGCCTGCTGCCCGCAAAGAAACGATGGCCTGAAGCCGTTCCATTCGATCAATCAAGCCGGAAGTACCAAATGCAGCACCCAGACGAAATCCACTGAGAGACTCTGTCTTTGATGGTCCCATGATGGTGATAAGATTTTCCGGCTGAATCGCACAGCCCCTGAGATGCGTATACACTTCACCGCTATACAGCATCCTGGAATAGAGCTGATCCACAATTACGGTCACATGATGCTTTGCTGCGAGTTCTGAAATCGCCTGGATTGAGCTGCCTGAATACACCAGACCTGTGGGATTGTTGGGCGTCGAAAAGACAAGGACCTCTGTGCCGCTTTTAAAGGCAGCCTCGAGTCGATTCAGATCGGGACCATTGTCAGATGGAGTTCCCTGGTAGTGCAGCGCAATGGGTACTAATTCTCCACCGAAGAACTTCACAAGCTTGCGGTTGGCGAAATAGTCCGGCTCAAGCACAGCAACTTTTGTCCCTGTGGTTACTGTTGCGCCAAGTGCCAGAAACAAGGCCCCCTGAGTTCCGGGTGTAATAATCAATTCGCTGCCCGCTGAAACAGGTTTGCCTGTAAATGTGCCCAGGCGCTCAGCCAGTCCTTCGCGGATCTGATATGCACCGCGATACTCCGTGTAAGCCTGTTGCCCGCCTATTTCAAATCCATCTTTCCATGCCTCTGATGATCCGGGCGTTGGCGGAAATGCATCCACATCCCCGTGAGAAAAGTCAACCGGGATCCCCTCCAGTTTTTCACCCCGCATCAAGGAATTAAGATTACCAGTCTCCTGCCGTACCTCCTGACCGGGAGCATTCTCTGTCTCAAGAGCTCTGAATTTTTCGTCAAGACCTGTCATCGCTCACTCTCAATGGTTACTGATTCGCCGTAAAACCTGGTAGCAATCAACTTATCACCTTCATAAACTGAGAAGGTCTTTCGAGCTAATTGAATACCAAATACCCTGTCTTTATACCTGATATCCTTGAGGCTTGCTTCTCCAATATCTTCGTGATTATAAGGCTTTGATGGTCAATTTATCTTCTTCCATTTTCACTCCAAAAGTCCCGAAAATAATGGCCTCCATACCTGCTCCTGCTGAGATCTCCAGGGACATGGAACTCAGGTCCTGCTCCGGTGTGTCGGTCCATGGATTTTGCGGCAGATAGGGGAAGTAGTCCATATACCTGATATGCCTTTTCAAGATATCCCAACCTTTTCCTGCAAATCCTCTTTGATACAAATAGCGTGAAATACGACCCGGCATACCGGCATACTGGCCTCCCCCACCCCAGTCTGAATCAATCAGATCCCAATGTACCGTATCTCTTCGTGCAATCGAGTACAGTCCATATTTCCCAAGGAATTCACCTTCCTGTATATGTCCCACCAGGCGGATAAGCTGATTGTCCGTTAAATGATCGGAATCCAGCAGGTCGAAGAGATGATAGGTCCAGATGGTACCTTTGGTGCCATCGGGATAAAGGTTATCGAACCATCCTTTTTCTTCGTTCCAGAGATTCGTATTTACCAGGTTTTTTAATTATCTGCATCAGCAGTGTATGTTTCAGCCAATTTTGCTTTCACCCTTCTTTTTGGCCCATTCCGCCATCTGGTAAAGCAGGTCGATGGTAAGGGCATTGGTAATGGGCACCGCATGGTTATACCCGTCTGTTCGTATTTCAATGATTTTTTCCGTATTGTAGCCCACATCTATCAAACCCAGATCATTGGTATAGTTGCTTTGTAGTTCGTCTACCCAGCGCTGCATCCATTCCCAAACAGTCGCGCCTGCTGCTTTTTCTTCAAATATGGAATAATCATTGGTGTGCCTCAAATAGGCTTCAATCATGATCTGAAGTGCAAAAGGTTCCTGGATGTAGAGGTTATCCCAGTAGGCACCGTTCCATCCCACATAGGTTCTTTTCATTTTCACATGTTCAAAATCTGTGAGGATGGCTCCTTTCAGACTTTCCGGTTCCAGCATGGCAAGTATATCGGAGGAATAGGAATTATCCCAGCTAATGGTATAGGGCCACATGCCTACTGCCCAGAATACATCGGAGATATAATTTGGGATTTTCATAGCGGCTCATGAGCATGGTATAGCATACAACGGTAATAGTACAGCTCCAGTTGTTTGTTGGTGCTGCTGAATTTTGGCAGTTGATTGTATGCCCAGGCCAGCTTTTCTCTCGTGGTCGCTTCAGCATCCTCCATCCGTTCCTTAATATCCTGCTGAACGATATCAGGAGCGCCGTTTTCAGGTTGATAGAATTTTACTGCAAACCAGTAAATCGCTGTTTCTCCGGGAGCAATGCTCACTTCAAAACCCTTATCAGAAATAGTTTCTATGTTAGAAGAGACTCTGGCATGGGCCACTTCACTTCCAATGGTGAAAGCATCGATTGAGTCTTGCCTGTGTATCCCCTTCTTTAAACTGGCAGATGATTTCATCTGCCACCTGGTTGGGAATGATGGTAAGATCCAGATTCTTGCTGTTTCTGTTGTGAAGCTTTAGCTTAATAAAAACTTCATCATCCGTCGTAGGCAACACTGGTCCAGCTTTCTGCGGAAAAACTCACCCACTTTTTATCTTTCTCCTTATGAAAAGTCCCCTTACGATGTGCCAGATTGGGCCTCCAGCTTTCATCCTGGGTGACCATGATCCAGGGCGAATTATGCCTGAAGTTAGATCCCAGCGGATCAAAACTATCCCCGTCGTCTATCCATGATTTCCATCGTACGGGAACATCATCTTCAATAAGCCTTCCGGTACCCTTATCATAAAAGTTCAGATTGAAATTATACATTTCTGCCGCTATGGGAAGAAATTGCACATGGGTAAACTGGGTTATGCTGAACTGGCGGGGACTTACAAAACCCCGGTAATTGAACAGGAAGACATGATAATCTTCGAAATTATATGTGTTCCCTGTCCATGGCGTAATACTCCGGATCGGCAGGACTAAACGCTGGCTGTGCTGCCAATTCCTGATTTGTAAAAGCGAAGGAGAATAAGGCCAGTAATAAAATTCTTCGTTTTTTCATTTTAATCATGTTTTTTCATCTAAGCGTATTGCTTTAACGGCTTCCACCATGGCCATGAATCCATCCACTTCCATGTAATCGGGAATGGAATTCCCGGATCCAAGTCCGTATCCCTTTGCCATGGCACGGAATTCAGTTCCTTCCCGCCTTACCTTTTCAAAGACGTAATCATAATCGTTCAATATCAGTTCATTCATGTCAAATCCGCCAAAGAGGCCGATTCGTTCAGAATACTTTTCGATCCACACCCTAAAGGGGGCAATCTGGTCTTCGTTGGAGTGTTTGGCATCAATGCCCAGCTTGATAATATCTTCCATAAGAGGGAAAATCTTACCGCAGGAATGAAGCAGGAATTTTTTGCCTGAATTGATGCACTAAATCAATAACCCGCTGGTACTGGGGAAGAATGTGAGTTTTTATGATCTCAGGATCGAGCAGCGTAGATGTTTTGTGTCCTAAGATCATCACCCATGCGGTAAAAAACAAATAGGTCTGAATAATTCGCTATGAGCCAGGACCACAGTTCGCACCACAGATCACCGATCCTTACAAACAGGTCCTCAAAGAGCTCAGGATCCATACATTGCATCATACAAAGTGGTTCGTAACCCACCAGATCCTGACTTGCTTCAAAAATACCATAGCCACACCCACCAAAAGCTTTCATTCCCGGGGGTAAGGCTTTGCGGATAGCTTCAAAATGGGGAATGTATGCTTCCTTAAAAATGCGGGGAATATCTTCCCAGGGGTAACTGTCAAAGTCTTCCCGGGTTTGAACAGGTCCTTCCATTCCTCCCATAATAGCCCCGTGCCCGGGTAAAATATCACAAATGGCAGCTTCGAAATCGAAGGCATCATAGGTCATGTCCTTCCAAAAGCCGATTATCTTACGGTAGTAGTCTTCTAATTCACTGCTGTTCAGCCCTTTCGATGAAAGATCTTCACCCAGCATCTTTGAAATAAAAGGCGCGTCAATATGGTGCTCGTAAAGTGGCAAATAGGTAGGGCGCTGATTGTTCAGCACCATCAGTATGTTGGTATAATCTGGTTGAAACATAACCTTAAAGTGTTCCGCAGGATTTCCTGATTTCTAATTTGTTATCTAAAATTACACGCCTGTTATCTGAAATTTCTCCATTCAGATTGTCAAGCAGGATTTCAACGGCTCTGTCTCCTAATTCGTCCACGGGTTGAATTATGGAAGTTATTGGAGGATCAGTTATGTCAAAGGCATTCATCTGCCCAAAACTAACCAGGGCCACATCCTCTGGTACCCGAACATTTTCTTCCTTCAATGCTCTTATTCCGGAGGCAGCCAAAAAGTGGGTTGCAAATACAATACCTTCAATACTGGAAGGAGACTGCACCAGGGATTTGATATGTAAATGCATATCAGATTCTGCATACTCATAATCCAATTCACGGATCCATTTGTCTTCGATGGACAATCCATTTTGCTTCATGGAAAGCTGATAACCGGCCAAACGACGATGCATAGCCTCCAGGCCTATTTTAATCGTTACAAAGCCAATTCGCTTCCTCCCCGTTTTCACCAGCTGATTCGTAGCCCGATAAGCCCCCCCTTCATTATCTTCACCAACAAAATTTGTTTCAAGGTCTGGATAACAACGATCAATCAAAACAAATGGGAATTTGCTTTCTTTAAGTTCGGAAATATCCTCCTGGTTCTTTTGCGAAGAAGCTATGATCAGCCCATCCACGCCTCTGCTTAACATAGACGAAATCAGCTCGGACTCCCTTTCCCTGCTTTCCCCGGTGCTGCTAAAAACCACATTATATCCGGATAGCCTGGCCTTATGCTCAATCCTTCTGGCAATTCTTGCAAAATAACTATCTCCAATATTGGGCACGACCAGGCCAATTGTATCACTCCTGCCCAAACTCAGGCCTCTGGCCAGGTGGTTAGCCTGATACTTATTTTCCTTTGCAAATTGAATAATCCTTTGCTGAGTTTCCTTACTGACACGCTTCTCATCCCCATGGCCGTTTAGAACAATGGATATTGTTGCTTTTGAAATGTTCAGTTGGCTTGCTATGTCTTGTAAGGTAAGTTTCTGCACCTTGGGATTAGTTTGCTAAACCGGTTAGGCGAATATATGAAGTTTAGGGACAAAAACAAATTGAAATAAGAAAAACTTGCATGCGGATCTTAATTCCGCTGCCGGTAAGATTTGAACCTGTCTAGAGCCGCTCGAAAAGGAAAAGGCGGAAGTCCATCACACTCTTGCCGGGCATGTCCAGTGCTTTCAGAGTCATTGTAAAGGTCCCCTCTTCCAATACAATGGTTCCCATATCCATCTCCTTCCAGTCCTTGACATAAGATTCTATTCTGGGTGTAAGGTCCTCTTCCATACCTCTCAGGGGCGGATCAAAGGCCTCCGTGATTCTGGATTGCAACAGGCTCTCTCCCACCGAAAGCTGAATGGCAGAGCCTTCATCCCCTTCGGGACAGGTGTAGTAGAGCGAAACTTTAAAACTTCCTTCTTCGGGAACTTCCACCTGCCAGCTAATGCTGTCTTCCTGGCTGACCCAGTTGGTAAAGAAAGAGCAGTTGGGGTAGCGGTTGGACCGCTTGATCTGGCCATGTTCCGTGCCGTCCCTGGCAGGGATCTGGGTGTACTTCAGGGCAGGGTGGCCCAGGTAGAAGGGACGGGGATCCTCTTTGGGTAGCTCTTCCTCTATTTGTAGCCGATAGCTTCCGGCAAGCTGTTCCATTTCCTCCTTTAGCTCTGGAAGCTCCTCACCAAGGTCGGTTTTCTGGCCCCTGTCCGTCTCCATATCATATAAGCCTCCCTGGTATCCAAGCCTGTACTTCTGACTCCGGATACTCATCCGGCCTCCCCAGTAGTTCAACAGATAGCGATCCTCCCACTTGGATCCTTCTTCCAACAGGCTTTCTTTTACACTGATCCCATCCAGAGGATGATTGGTTTCATATGGGATGCCACACATTTCACTCAGGGTGGGCAGCAGGTCGATTACGGAGACCAGGCGTTCTATCTTTTTTCCTGCATTAATTTTTTCCGGCCATTTAATAAACAGGGGGGAACGTACTCCCCCTTCATCCATCGAGCCCTTTCTCCCTTTCATGCCGCCGTTCCAGCGCCAGCGGTTGGGCCCATTATCACAGAAGTAGATGATGATGGTATTGTCATCGATCCCCAGTTCCCGGGTTTTTTCCACGATCCGTCCCACGTTCCAGTCGATGTTCTCACACATGGCCAAAGCTGCCCGAGTGTCATTGATATCTTCATCCTGAGATTCTGACCACATGTGTATGGGCTTTTCCCTGTAACGTTCCCAGTACTCTGCAGGAGCCTGAAAGGGTGTATGGGGGGTATTGTAGGGGAGATACAGAAAGAAAGGGCTACCGGCATTTTCCTCCATAAAGGCCAGACCATGATCGGTAAAATCATCAATGATAAACCCATTCCCCCGGACTATTTGTCCGTTATGCTCCAGCATGGGCGAATGATAGTTTCCCCAGTGCCCGGAACAGAACCCGTAATAATCCTCAAACCCCCTTCCGTTGGGATGGTAGGGATATTGCATCCCGTTGTGCCATTTGCCATAGGCAGCAGTCCTGTAACCTGCCGCCCTGAACAACTCAGCGATGGTGGTCTCATCCATATCCAGCCGCTCTCCACCCCCACCGGTACTGTAAACGCCCCCGCGGAAATGGTAGCGTCCGGTCAGAAACTCTGCCCTGGTGGGAGAACAAACCGCGCATACATAGAAATTCTCCAGGGAAGCACCCGCCGCCGAAAGCTCATCAATATTGGGGGTGGATATATTGCTGTTTCCGTGGACCCCCAGATCCCCCCAGCCCTGGTCATCGGTCAGAATCACAATTACATTGGGGTGCTCCTGCTCCTCACTTTTGGAACAGGATGCCAGGAAAAAAACGCCAACAAGGCTGATAAGCAGGTAAAATCTCATGGTTTCGGGTTTTAACATACAAACCAAAAATAGAGATAAAGAAGAAATAAATTACTTTTAAGGAAAAACAGATTCCAAATGAATTCAATTCTCAACTGGAAACGAGGTGTATTTTCAACAACATGCCATATCTTTTCGGGCGAAGAGTCCATCGGTTACCTAAAGAGCTCTTCCTTCAAGCAAATTTCAGAAGGCGGCATCCGTGAAAAGAAATACCAGTTCAGAACAAAAGGTCTGTTTAAGCAAGAGACCACTATTATTGATGCAGAAAAGGGAGTTGAGATCGGGAAAATCTCCTATAATTCCATGATGAGTAAAGCAACCATCCGCTTTGCAGATCGTTCTGTTAGCTGGAAGTACGACAATGGATGGCAAACCAAATGGAGCTTTTATAATGATAAGGGCATCCTGATGAAGTTTGCTGGAGGATCCTCTAAAGGGAGCATTGAATATGATGATCAAGATGACCTGCTGGTCCTTACGGGTTTGTTTGTTACCAATTATTACCAGCAGGCGATGATTGCTATAATGGTGGCAGTTTTTATCCCCATCTGGATTACTGTACTCAACTAGGCACATCCTCTGAGCGGGGTACAATTTAAATGACTCCGGATCCATCACCGGATCCACCTCACTAATGGACATTCCCAGGTCTTTCAGCCTCCGGGACATTTCACCCCCGATCCCCTATATGACCCGCCTGGTGTTATGGTTTTTAGATGATTATCTCGTTCCACCAGGTAGGTTTCTTCTCCGCTACGGCTGGCGGCTATGGATGGTTTAACGGTATAAAGCAAAACCCAGAGTCCATTTGACAGGGAAATCTGGGTTTTTATTCATACCTCAAACAAGAGACAGGATTCTGCAGTGCAGCCTGATATACCTTGCCGGTAATGGTTAAGATGGTTGCCATCAGGATGATCAATACAGAGTATACGTAGATCCATGCATTAAAATCCAGCCAGTAATCCCAGATGCTGTCCAGCATCATCAGGGACAAATAGTAGCCGCCCACACAACCAAGCACACTGGAAATGGCCAGGTTGATCAGGAAACCTTTGCTCAGAACCAACCAGATGCGAGGGATCGGCGAGCCCATGACCTTCCTGATCCCAATCTCCTTGGTTCGGTTCAGAATACTCAGGGAGATCAGGGTATAGAGGCCAATCATGGAGAGAATAGTAGCCACAATGGCCAGAAAAATATACAATTGCTTAATGCTGCGATTAATGGCTTTTTCTTCTTCCAGGGTATCCTCCTGGTACATCCCCTCAAATGGATAATTTGGGATCAATTGTGACCCAGGTTTCACGGAGAAATTCCAGGACCTCGGGCAGATCCTCCTGCTTTGCTCTTACCGCCAAACTGTAATACTGATCCTCCATGGATAGTTTCAAAAGCATTGGTTCAATCTTTGCCCACATTCCTTGCATAAAAAAGTCCTTGACCACCCCGGTCACCTCATACATAATCGTGTCATTCATGCGAACCTGCCTGCCCACTGGATTTTCCCAGCCAAAAGCATCAACCATCATCTGATTTACCACAATGGAAACACCCCGGTCCGCCTCCAACCTGCTCAGCATCAAACAATCTCCCATCCAATAAGGTCAGGCCCATGGTTTGCAAATACCCTGGTCCCACATCCATTACATTCACTTCCAGTTCCTGATCCTCATCCTCAATGCTACGCCTGTACCAACCAAATCCGATATGCTCCTGTGTCCCTGCTGCTTCGATAATCTTTGGATGCTGCGTGACCGCATCGTAGTAGGAGGTGATAATGCTCTGAGCATGGATCGGGACGACCATCAGCTCTTTGCGGGCATAACCCAGATCCACGTTCTCCTGGTACACGGCATTCATAGAAAAGATCACTCCAGAGACAATGGAAAGTACCGAAATAGTAAACTGGAATCCCAGCAAGCCCTTTGCAAGTGGTCCCCCCTTCCCAAGCCTGGTCCTCGACTGCAGAATTTTCAGAGGCCTGAAGGAACTGATGTATAAGTGCAGGATAAGCACCCGGCCACAAAACCTGTAAGCAGAAGAAGTACGACCAGAAAAACCCAGAAACTGGGATACTGGGAAAACGAGAGCGTAAGAGTCATATACTCCCACATGCTTCCGTAGGCCGGAACCAGTATGGTGGCTCCGGCAATACCAACCAGAAGGGCCAGGAAACAGATGATGTAGTTTTCAATAAGAAACTGGATAAGAAGCTGTTTTCTTTCTCCGCCCACCATTTTCCGGATCCCGATCTCCATCAGCCGCTTGCCTGCTGAAGCAATGGCCGTATTGGCAAAATTAAAGCTGGCAATCAGCAGCATGGTCAGGGCCATCATCAAAGGCGCCAGAACAGCTGCCGGATGCAATCCAGGATAGAGGCCGTTGCTCCAGGTATCCCTCGATCTCTTGTTCACCTCTTTCAGCGGAACAATATTAAATCCAGTGATGGTAAAGCTTTCATTGGCCTCGTTTTGTACCGGGACATATTGTTTCAAGCCCGTCATTCACCAGTTGAAGGGCATCCGGTTCAGGTATCTGAAGAAATAACAATCGTGCAAATTGCTGCCAGTTCACATCCTGAACGTTCCACATGGTCAGGAAGTTCTCCAGATGGGTCAGGATATCAATTCGAAAGCTGGAATTCTGGGGCAGATCCTCAAACACCGCCCCTACTGTGTAAGTAAACTCTTGGTTATCATCGTTATATATAGTAATCGCCTGACCTATTGCCTCTTCTTTTCCATAAAGAGCAGTGGCCATTTCCTCCGAGATCAAAACATTGTTGGGATCCAGGATAGCCTGTTTGTTTCCTGAAATCAGGTGAAAAGTGAAAATATCCAGGAAGTCCGGATCCACATATGATACCTGCCGGTTGAAATTATCTATCCCCACCTTTACCGGTGAATAGGAGCGCATCACTCTGGCAGCCTTGGTAACTGCCGGGAAATCCTTTTTTATTGCAGGGCCCAGAGGAGCAGGTACAAGCCCGAACTCCTGATCCCGGTCCTGCATTTGGCGGTTGGAAGTGATTCTGTATATCTCTTCAAAGTTTTCATGGTAGCGATCAAAATCATAACCAAACATGTGATTGAAATAGGCTACAATGCATATGGCCAGTGCCAGTCCAAGGCCCAGGATATTGATCAGTGCATAAATCTTGTTTTTATAAAGGTTTCGAAGGGTAACCAGAAGGTAATTTCTGAACATATCTTAGGTTTTTCGAGATGCTGCACGAATCCTTCTCCAGGCCTTTTCATCCACCGGTGGCGGGGCTAGCTCTTCAGGACTCTTCTGTACCAGTGATAGCGCCTCAGTCTCGCATGAATTGATGCAAAGTCCGCACCCGTAACAGGCAATCCGGTCCACCTCACAAATGCCATCCACCATGGGCATGGCATTAAAGGCACAGCGATCCAGGCAGGCTTCACAAGCCGTACATAGCTCCTTTTCCACTACCGCATAAAAATCCGAGCGGGCAATGGAATTCTCACTTCCATACTCCACCATTCCCCGAAGAACTCCGCAGGAACAGGTGCAGCAGTTACATACGTAGTAGACCTCTGTCTGAGCATTATTAACGGAATGCACCAGTCCTTCCCTGTCCGCTTCAGCCAGGATCTCCAGGGCCTCTTCCCTGCTCAGGGATTCGATCTCCTCGGATTTTTGAAAGGCATCCGGCTTGGGAGAAAAAACCAGGCAATTCCTGACCGTGTGGTACAGCCCTGTCCAATCAGCTTTTTCTGCACCCTGCAGATGCAATCCAGCACTCCCCACGATTGGGCCTGGTCCAGGTAGGTGGAGGCCTTTTCGTAGGGCATCACATCAATATCCACCGGAATGGCCTTCTCCAGGGGTATGATCCGGTGAACGGAGGGCTGAGCAAGCATGGTTTGATGAAAAGCTTCCTGGTAATATTGCTCAAAGAGCTGTGGCAAACTCCTTATCAATTTTTGCATTCTGGCGTTCATAAAAGCCCACCACAAAAGGGATCAGGTGAAACACAAAGCCCCTGCCCTCTTCCCGCTTCAGATCAATCAGGCCACGCTTCACCATGCTAATCAGCATTGATTTGGCCTCCGCCTCTTCCATACTGTTTTCTGTCGGCAATCTCATTCAACGATTTCGGTTCCATGCTCAATGTGGATGCCAGTGCTGCATCTTCGGGAGTAAAGAGCCTGGCCAGCAATTTCAGTTCCACGCCGCTCCTGGTTCTCGGAAAGCCATTGGGGATCCGATCCAGCTCATTGGCCAGCTTCTCATAGTTTTTATTCATAGCGTAGAGATTTAACCGGATTGGTGGAGGCAGACTGGTAGACCCGCAGAAGTACCGTTATCGCCGCAATAACAAAGGCCATCAGGGAGCTGATAATAAAGACTGCCGGATCGAGGCCAATCCGCAGTGGATAATCCTGCAACCAGTCCTTCATAAAAAAATAACCCAGGGGCCAGGCAGCCAGTGGTGGCCAACAGGATCAGCCAGATATACTCCCTGGAAAGAGCCAGGAGAACGCTGGCTATGGAGGCTCCCATAGCTTTACGGATGCCCACCTCCTTGGTTCGCTGAGCGGCACTGAAAGAGGCCAGTCCCAGCAAGCCCCAGGGCTGCAATAAAGATGGCCAGTACCGAGAAGATGATTAAAAATGGTTGCGGTCTTCTCTTCATTGTTATACAGTGCTGCCAGTTCCTCCTCCAGAAAAGTCATATGAATGGGTTGCTGTTCCCTGAAAGAGTTCCATACTTTCTCGATATACTCCAGTGTTGTTCCCGTGTTCGTGCCACTGATCCTTACAGACATCTGGTAATTGTTCTACCGCATTAAACTGGATAATCAGGGGCCTGATCTCCTGGTGAAGCGATTGAAAATGAAAATCCTTGACCACCCCGATAATCTGATGCGGATCATCTGTGTTTTCTCCGAACTGGGTATACAAGTCGCTTATTCAGGGGATCCTCAAAACTCAGGGCCTTGGACAGCAGACTCACTGATAATCAAGGCAAAAGAGTCCGTGGGATTTCCCTCCTCAAACCATCTTCCTTCCACCATCTCCAGATCATAGGTTCCTGAAAGAACCAATCGGCCCAAATGATTATTGATGGCATGGGTCTCATTGGTGGAGGCCCCTTCCGGGAGATAGGCATTATCCCCGATCAATCCGCCCGGAACAGCACTGGAACAGGTGACACATGAAGAATGGACGGATTCTTCAACAATTCCTGCCGAAAGGCTCCATCTGCTCCTCCAGCACATAGACCCGGTCAATAACCACCAGGTTCTCCTTATTAAATCCCAGGTCCTTGTCCCGCAAATATTTCATCTGCCGGTTTACCACCATGGTGCAGATAAACAGCACAATGGTGACCACAAACTGAAAGGTCACCAGGATCCTTCGAAGTGTTGCCCCCCTGGCTCCCACGCATGGCCCCGCTTTTAAGTACATCCACCGGTTTGAAGGAGGAAAGAAAAAAAGCAGGATAACTACCCGAGACAAAGCCCACAAAAAGCCCGATGACCAGCAGGCCAATAGCAGACGAAGTGTACCCAGAGAACTCCAGTGTAAGTCCCTTCCCCGCCAGATTCGTTAAATCCGGGCAGAAACAGTTCCACCAGAACCACGGCCAGGATCAGTGCCAATACAGTGATCAGGAAAGACTCCGCAATAAACTGCCAGCATAAGACGATTCTTCTCAGCTCCGGCCACTTTCCGGATACCCACTTCGGTGGCTCTTTTGGAAGCACTGGCTGTGGCCAGGTTCATAAAATTGATGGAGGCGATCAGGATCAGGAAACAGTGCAATGACGGAGAAGATGATGACCGAGGAGCGGCTTCCTCCCGGATTGATTTCGAACTGAAGATCCGACTTCAAATGAATATCCTTCAGTGGCTCGCAGAAAATATCCGTAGGTATTGCCTGCAGCAAAAAACTCCTCCATGGTCATGCCAAGGATCTCCTCCAGCTCAGTGCCCATATGCTGTGCAATCAGATCCGGGAACTTTAGCTCCAAGTTGAACAGGATCGAAGTCCTTCTGTAGCCGAATATAGGTATAGTTGTTGTTTCCCAGCCACTGAGTCACATCGGCCAGGTAAATGGAGGTCATGGATCCCAGCATGTTAAATCGAAAATGTGAATTCTCCGGAAATCCTTTACCACACCGGTGACCTCGAAATTCTCCTCCTCCTGTCCCACCTGTAAGCAGCTTCCCCACCGGATCCTCAGTTCCAAAGTATTTCCGGGCCATCTCTTCGGTAAGTACCACCGTATTGGGCCTGTTTAGCATATCCTCCGGGTTCCCATAAGATCACCGGAGCAGTAAAAACATTGAAAAAAGTGGAATCGGCATAATAGAAATTCTCCTCGATAAATACCTTTTCTTCGTACTTGACCATGGGATCACCATCAAAGGTAAAAAGCCTGGTAAACTCCTCTACTTCAGGAAAATCAGATTTTAGGGTGGCCCCCATGGGAGCATTGGAGAGGGCGGCTTCCACCTCATTGCCCTGGATCTTTCCCTTGATACAGATCCGGTATATATCCCTGAAATGCTCATTGTGCCTGTCATAACTCAGCTCATCCAGCACAAAAAGCAGGATCATGATGGAACTGCTAATACCAATGGCCAGGCCAAGCAGGTTAATCAGGGTGTAAGCCTTGTTTCTCCAGGCATTGCGAAATGCAATAAGCAGGTAATTTTTTATCATGACAGCTCAAATTGACAACGGGCTATCTTTCGCAGGGTAAGTGGTAATTCAGGAATGTTTCCTAAATTGGGTTTCAATTTAAACAAATTCACCGGAAAAGATGATAAGTAAACCGGTTTCTTTAAAGAATTTAACACTGATCGCGGCCATGCTCCTGGCTGCCACAGAGCTATTTCCCTGTACCATCATTGCCGTTGGCAAAAAAGCATCGTGCCGACGGTTCGGTCATAATTTCACATACCGACTGCGGGGCCAGACAGCCGCATCCGGGTGGTCCATGGACAGACCTTTAAAAAGGGAGCAATGGCCCCTGTATACTGGGGAATCCAGGATATCCACAGGCCCCTGGACGATTTTGGGGATGTGATTGGGACATATCCCCAGGTGGAGAATACCTATACCTATTTCCATTCGGCCTATCCTCATATGAATGAGCACCAGCTGGCCATTGCTGAGAGCACCACCAGTCAGCGCGAGGAATTAAGGTGGATATGGCTGTCTGCAAGCAGATCATGACCGTGGAACAGGCACAGGCCTTTGCCCTGCAGCGCTATACCTCTGCCCGTGAGGCCACGGCATTTATTGGCCAGCTTAATGAGCACATATGGTTTCCTTCCCTCCTGTGTCGGTGAATCAGAAACCCTGGTGATTGGAGATACGGAGGAGATCTGGATCATTGAAGTATTCAGTGTGGGATCGGACTGGGATCCTGAAAGCGGGGAACCGGGTGCCATCTGGGTGGCTCAGCGGGTACCGGACGACCATGCCCTGGTGGTCGCCAACTGGAGTATCATCAAGGAGGTGGATGAAAACGATCCGGAGACTTTTCTTGTTTCTTCCAATTACAAGCAGTTTGCCATTGATAAGGGCTGGTATCGATCCCGAAGGGAGCAAGCCCTTTATCCTGGCAGGAGGTCTATGCTCCCATATTGCGGGAGTGGGCCACCAATCGTATGTGGCTCTTTTACAGCACCTATGCGCCTTCTTATGCCGACTGGCCCGAAACGCATGCTGGAAGACGGCCATATGCTGGGATACAACCAGTATATTCAGTATGTGGAGCCCATCTCCCTCTATCCCACTTCGGTGAAACCCGAAATGAAGATCTCCATCCAGGATGTGATGGCCTTTCAGCGATCCACCTTTGAAGGAACCATCTACGATAAAACAGAAGATTACGACTGGTATGTACCCGATGGCAAAGGAGGAATAAAAAAGAGTCCCCTGGCCACCCCCTTCCCCAGCAAGGATATGCGCGAGCTCCTGGATATCAACAACCGCAGGAATGTGGCACGTCCACAGGGATTTTACGGGATGATTGCCCAGCTCAGGGGCTGGCTTCCCGATCCCATCGGAGGCATCTACTGGGTCTTCCTGGACAATGCCTATACCAGTCCCTATGTGCCCATCTATGCCGGTACCCAGGAGACTGCCGAATGCTACAAGAATTTCGATCCCACCACCTACAGCAACAAATCGGCCTGCTGGGCCATCGATTTTGTGGATAACCTGCTCTACCTGAAATGGCAGGAGGCAGTCAAGGATCTCTGGGAGGTAAGGGATCCCTATGAGGAACAGCTGTTTTCAGAACGTGATCATGTGGACAAAGAAGCACTGGCACTCTATGAGAAAGAATCCAGAAAAGGCCCTGGAATTCCTCACCACCTACTCAAAGGGAAAAATGGAAACGGTACTTGAAGATGTACAATGAGCTCTGCACGATACATCTGATCGTAAAATACAGCAATAGCAGGTAGATAAAAGTCGGAGTTGTTAGGAATTAGATGGTGTAACAAACGAGTTACGTAACAATCATCCTTCTCAATGGACAAACTGATTAAGATAATTCTTTGCCATAATTGCGGCACCTCCATTGAGCGCGACCTTTCCTACCGCACCTGTAGCAATTGCTTTGCATGCACGGGTTGCGAGATTTATACCTGTCCGGAGTGTGCCACCGAACTTATTGTTAAACCAAAGAAGCATACACCTTGACCCTCAAGAATTTATTTCGAAATTGTTAAACGCGATACTTTAATCCTGGCTTCTCCCTGCCCGAAGGAATCCGGTGGAGGCCCTGAGGTATGAATAGGCTGATAGCTCCGAATGCTTATCTTTGCGCTTTTTAAAGCGGAGAAACCTTGCAACAATACCTCGGTGAGATAGCAGCCCTTATAACGGCTGCCTGCTGGACAGTAACTGCCATGGCCTTTGAATCGGCCGGAAAGCGGGTGGGTGCACTCTCACTGAACCTGATCCGGCTGGTGATGGGCCTGATCTTTCTCGCCCTCTACAACGCCCTATTCAACGATGGTTTCCTTCCGGATGCCACCGCCTACCAGTGGTTCTGGCTGGTCCTTTCAGGGGTGGTAGGTTTTGTTCTGGGTGACCTCTTTCTATTCCGGGCCTTTATCCTTATCGGGGCACGTATCTCCATGCTGATCATGGCCCTGGTCCCCCCCATCACAGCCCTGATTGGCTGGATCACCCTGGGTGAAGTGCTTTCCGGTATGGAGTTTCTGGGTATGGGGATCACCCTGCTTGGAATCGTCCTGGTGATTTCTACGAAACTGGATCTGAAAAGGGAAGTTTCGGAAAAAGGCTCAAAATAGGGCCGCTCTTACTGGGCAGCCTGCTAGCCTTGGGTGGGGCCGTTGGTCAGGCTGCCGGACTGGTGCTCAGTAAGAAGGGGATGCAGGACATGAACGCCTTTGAAGCCACCCAGATCCGCATTATGGCCGGGGTTATCGGCTTCTCCCTGGTGATTACCCTCTTTAAACGATGGGGCCACCTGCTGGGGGCACTTAAAGATCTGAAAGCTATGAAATTTATGACCCTGGGTTCCTTTACCGGTCCCTTCCTGGGAGTCAGTTTCTCCCTGCTGGCTGTCCAGCACACCGATACGGGCGTTGCCGCCACCCTGATGGCTCTCACCCCCGTGATGATTATTCCACCGGCCATTCTATTTAATAAGGAACGAATTAAGGTCATTGAGATTATCGGGGCCATGGTCTCCATCGCGGGAGTAGCCCTCTTTTTTCTCTGAGATGCAGCTGTCTTCTTTGTGCTATGTCTAACTAGAGGTGATCAGGATACTTCTCCTTCTGGTGTATTCGTTGTCTGCGCTCCGTATACATATGGAGCAGATTGGAGACAAGTATCATCATGGAGGCCAATCCGGCTAGGGCAAGTACATATACCAGCAGATCTCCAAAGGGCACCAGAAAATAGAATAATATCATAATCAGGGTGATCCACACGCCGGCGCACCATGGACAGGTCACCATGGAGTGAATCGTGCCGATGACGTAAAGGTTTTCCCTTCTTTTCAGTGCATCCCGGAAGTGTTTTAATATTTTTTCGAATACCAGAATCCTTGTCATCCGATAGGAAGCAAGAATAATCACAATCGCCTCTTTCAGGGTGAGGTTCCGTATATCTACACCTTTCCTCTTCAGGAAATAACCAACAAGCACCACCGCGCCCAAAAAAACAAATGCTGACCAGAAGTTCCAGGCCTGGTGCTTACGTTCATTCATCATTATGCACTACCATTTGATTAAGAAGCAATATACAAAACTATTTGTTTACTGGTATTTTTGACATGGCCCGTTCGGTCATGGCTGTAATGGTCAGGGAAGGATTCACCCCCGGATTGGCCGAAATGGCGCTCCCGTCGCACACATATAGATTCTGATAACCGAATACCCGGTGATCCCGGTCAATCACCCCTTCTGCATCATCCTTGCCAATTACACATCCTCCCAGGATATGTGCCGTCAGAGGAGTTCCCAGGATGGCTTCAGAAACCATAACAAAGGGGATTCCATCCACCTCCTCCGAAGTGGAGTCGGCCAGCTGCTTGGCCAGTGGCATAAAAGCCGAGGGAGCCGGGCCGGAAGAAAGCACACTTCGCAGATGCACCATGCCGCGCTTTAGCCTCAGGGTGCTGTCCAGGTGCTGCATAAAGAGCAATATCACGGACTCCTTTGCAAAATCTTTGCTGAAATAGATCCTGAGCCAGGAAGCAGGGCCGGCTTATAAGGCGCCAGATCAGCTTAAAAATTCTTCCCGCCACGGTTTTACCATAAGTCATCGGGACCGCAAGTAATTTCCAGAATCCCGATCCGCTGCCATAGCGAACAGCTTCCATGGTGAGTATCCGCATCCGGAGGGAATATGGAACCGATGGCCACCCCTTTTGAAAAATCTTTCTCCTTCTGCGCCGAGTGTATCAGTGCCAGGCTCTCATTGTTCGTCCTGATATCTGCACCCACCTGGTCACTGAGGCCGGGCAGGTAACGCCGTTTCATATTGAGAAGCAATCTAACGGTTCCCAGAACCCCTCCTGCCAGAATCACTCCTTTGGCTGTCAGTTCTTTCCTTCGTTTGACAAGCCCGCTAGATTCCTTTATCACAATCCGATAGCCCGCTTCGCCAGGCTTTGATATGCCCTTTTTCTGAGCATCCAGGGGGGCTACCCGGATAACCTCCTGCTCAGGAAGCACCTCTGCCCCAGCTTTCTCTGCCAGGTAGAGGTAATTCTTATCCAGGGTGTTCTTTGCATTTACCCGGCACCCGGTCATGCATCCTCCGCAGAAATTGCAACCCGTTCGCCTGGGTCCCTCACCATTAAAGTAAGGATCAGGAACTTCCTCCTCAGGTTCCCCAAAAAATACTGCCACCCGGGTAGCTTGAAATTCTTTCGATTTTCCAAATTTGGCCGCAAGCGCACGAAGGGTTTCATCTGAATCATACAAACCCGGATTTTCTGTGGCCCCAAGCATCCTCTCCGCCTCCGCATAATGTGGTTCCATCTCCTTTTTCCAGTCTGCCAGGTCCCGCCCAGCTTCCCGATCTGAAGAAGGTTTCCCGGGGACTCGGCAGGGTATTGGCATACATCAGTGAACCTCCTCCCACACCCACACCGCTCAGGATTCCAACATGACGCATGATGGTGATTTTAAAGATACCCCGAAACCTCATCAGGGGTAACCAGAGCCATTTTCGCAGGTTCCAGTTGGTCTCCGGAAACTCTTCGGGTTTCCATCGCTTGCCCTTTTCAATAACCAGGACCCGGTACCCTTTCTCCGTCAGGCGCAGGGCCGAAACAGATCCGCCGAACCCTGAACCGACAATGATGTAGTCGTAATCATATGGCATGCACCAATATATGATTTAATCGTGGAAACCGGAATACATGGATTATATTTGTTATGTCCATGTTTTCAAAAGAGGAAGCAAAAAAACTGAGAGAGGAGTTCTGGGACTCCTTCAAACAGCTCTCTGCCGGCAGACGAGCCAGGAAGGGACTGCCCGGGAACTGGATGCTGTCACAAACAGGAATGAAAGCGCTTAACCTGAGGTTCCATGTGGACCGCGAAGTGGCACAGGTGGGAATCGATCTGGAAACCAAAAATATGGATAAGCGAATCGAACTTTATGAAAAGTTGGAATCTCTTAAAAAACTGCTGGAGGAGGCCATGGAATCACAATTAATCTGGGAGCTGGAGTATATCCGGGAGAACGGAAAATCGGTGAGCCGGATCTATCTGCAGCTGGAAGGAGTCGATATATATAACAGGGAAACCTGGGCCAGGGCCCATCAGTTTATGTATGAGAATATGACCAAGCTGGAAGCCTTCTTCAGGGAATACCGTGATTTCCTAAAACATGCCTAGACCTCTCATCCTCCTATACAGCGTTTTGTTATTCTTCCCATGCTTTTTATCAGCTCAGGAGGCAGAAGCTGGATTAACAAGAACGCCAGCTTTTGCCGGCACCTTCTACCCTTCCGGAAAGGCAGCCCTAAACAGCGTTTTGGAAAGGCTTTTCAGCGATGCAAGACAAGCTGCGCCTGAAGTTGAATCTGCCAGTGGAAAAGAAAAAGTACAATCCATCATTGTCCCACATGCAGGGCTAGATTATTCCGGATTGGTAACTGCTTCCGGATATCAGACGATCCCGAAAAACACATCCTATGCAAATATTTTTATTATCACTACTTCCCACAGGGAACAATTCGAAGGGATCTCAGTCTGTTTGGCAGGTAGTTACTCCACTCCACTAGGTGAGCTTAAGGTCAACCACCAGCTCGCAACCAGTCTGATCAAGGAACACTCATCTATCCTGTACCGGCCTGAGGCTCATGAACGGGAACAGGGCATTGAGGTGCAGCTACCCTTCATCCGGTACCATTTCGAGAGTACGCCCCCCATCATCCCTATTGTGATGGGATCCTCGTCCCTGGCGGGGGCCAGGGATCTGGCCACTGCGCTGCTGCCCTGGTTCACTCCAGAAAACCTGTTTATCATCAGTGCCGATTTTTCTCGCTATCCTTCCTATACTGATGCCAAACGCATCGATCACCTCACTGCGGATGCCATTTCAAGTGGCAATCCTGAGCGATTTTACAATGTCTTACGCGATGCTAGCACGCAAGAGGTTAGCGGGCTTGCAACACCCAGCGGGGACTGGAGCTCAATCATGACCCTGCTTTACATGGCCGACCAGGCAAAGGACTTGAAATTCAAATCATTGCTTTATCGGAATTCAGGGGATTCGCCTCTTGGAGACCGTCAGCGAGTGGTTGGATATTGGGCCCTGGCGGCTAGTCTGAAAAGCGAAGTCGATTCCCACCTTGAGCTTAACGAGGAGGAGCAGGCGATGCTACTGGGGATCTCACGGTCCACCCTGGATTCCTATATACGGGATGAAAGCATCCCGGAGATCCCCGCCGACGGGCTCCCTTCCAGCCTGCTACGGCCTGCCTCTGCTCTGGTAAGCCTGTATATGGGCAATAAGCTAAGGGGGTGTATCGAACATCTTATGCCGCCGATTCCTCTCAGTGCCATGGTCCAGGAAATGACCATTGCAAGTGCCACTCTAGATAATCGGTTTGCTCCTGTAGAAACATCTGATCTGGAATACATTACCATCGAAATCTCCCTTCTCTCCAACATAAAGAAAATCCTGGGCCAGGATGAGATTGATATTCTCAAACATGGGATCTACCTGGTGAAAAATGACCATTCAGGGCTTTATCTTCCAGGTAAGGCCGCAAAGGAGAATTGGACCCTTGAAGAGTTACTGAGCCATTGTGCCAGGGAAAAGGCAGGTCTTGGGTGGGAGGAGTGGAAAGATGCAGATCTCTATATTTTCGAGGCTATCACCTTTAGAGAAACAGAATTGAACCCTTCTCCATCCCCAGCGTTATAAGAGAACAGGAGGATAAAAGATGAAGGAATTAATCATTGTTTGTAGTATGCTGGCTGTCTTTTCAGCATTGGCTGGTCAGGAAGTTCAGAATTCAAACACAATAAAAAAATCCGTGGAATACAATAAACTAACTGATTTTGAGGAGTTTGTCATTGTTGAAAAGGGGACCGAAAGACCGTGGACCGGTAAATACGTGGATCATAAGGAGACAGGAGTCTATGTCTGCAAACGTTGCAATGCCCCGCTTTACCGCTCAGGGGATAAATTTGACAGCCACTGCGGCTGGCCCAGCTTCGATGATGAGATTGAAGGTGCCGTTATCCGGAAAATGGATTCGGACGGACTGAGGACGGAAATTATTTGTTCCAACTGTGAAGGACACCTGGGGCACGTATTCCTGGGAGAAAGATTTACAGAAAAAAATACCCGTCATTGCGTGAATTCCGTATCCCTCCAATTCATTCCTGCCAAATAAAAGGGTTGGCGGACCGCTCAATTTTTACTATATTCACCGCTACAACTCTAACTAAAAAATCATGGGAAAAGGTGATAGAAAAACCCGCAGGGGGAAACTCTTCGGTGGTAGTTACGGAGTACTCAGACCCCGTAAAAGAAAGCGTGCATTCAGTGTAGTGAGCACAACCAAAAAGGCCGTTTCAGAAACTGATAAGGTAAAAACGACTCCCAAAGCAAAAGCTGAACCAAAACCTAAACAAGAACCGGTTGCTGAACCAATTGCCGAAGTAACTAAGCCAGTTGCTGAGGAGCCTAAACCAGTAGTTGCTGAGGAGCCTAAACCAGTTGCTAAGGAGCCTAAACCAGAGAAGGAAGAGCCAAAAGCTGAAGTAAAAAAACCCGCTGCTAAAAAACCTGCCGCGAAAAAACCTGCCGCTAAAAAGGAACCTGCCGCTAAAAAGGAACCCTCAAAAAAAGAGACCCTAAAGAAGAAACACCAAAGGAGAGCCACCTCAGGAATAGATCAGGTCAGGAGCTGGAGAATGAGCGATGTATGCCATACTTGATATTGAGACCACCGGGGGAAGTCCGAAAACAGAAAAAATAACCGAAATTGCCATCTACTTTCACGATGGCAAGAAAGTCGTGGATGAATGGAGTACCTTGATTAATCCTGAAAAATCCATCCCCTATTTCATCACAGGACTAACCGGAATCACCAACGAAATGGTGGCCAATGCTCCCAGATTCTACGAGGTGGCCAAAGAAATTGTAGAGCGAACCGAGAACCACACCATTGTAGGTCACAATGTGAAATTCGACTACTCCTTTATCAAGAGTGAGTTCAAAAATCTTGGGTTCGATTTCGATCGCAACACCCTCTGCACCATCAAACTAAGCAGAAAAATTATTCCCGGACATAAATCTTACAGCCTGGGTAAACTCTGCAAGGACCTGGGAATTGAAATCACGGACAGGCACCGGGCTGCCGGGGATGCCCTGGCAACAGTAAGATTATTTGAACTGCTGCGCGATCAGCAGAACGGGGAGTTTGATGCAGCCCTGGTCCGGGATCCGTCAGGAAGATATAAGAACCTGAATGAGCATCTGACAATCGAAGATATACGGAAGCTGCCTGAGGAATGCGGAACCTACTATTTTTTCGACGATCAAAAGCAATTGCTTTACATCGGCAAAAGCAAAGACATCCGTCACAGGGTCCTCTCCCACCTGGGAAACACCAGCACCAAAAGGGCCATGGAGATGAAACAACGCATCCATTCCATATCCTATGAACTAACTGGAAGTGAGCTAATTGCACTACTTAAGGAATCCAATGAAATCAAGGAGCAGAAACCCCGTTACAACCGGGCCCAGAAACGGACAACTTCTTACTGGGGCCTCTATCCAGGGAAGGATGAATATGGATATATCACTTTCGCTCTTAAGAAGATATCCGAAACTCCAGATGATCCGGTCACCTGTTTTAATAATAAAAAGGAGGCCCGGGAAGCCCTGACCAAGAATGGTGGGGAAGAACTGGCTTTGCCAGAAGCTGAGTGGACTCTATCAGACCGACGGAGCCTGTTTTCACCATTCCATCCGCCAGTGTAACGGAGCCTGCATACAGGGAGAAGCTGTATCAGCTTATAATAAGAGGGCAGAATCACTTCTGGAAAGTCTGAAACTCGATCGGGGAAATGTACTGATCATTGATCAGGGAAGGGAGCCTGATGAACGAAGTCTGGTTCGGATTGAAAAAGGGATGTATATGGGCTATGGCTACCTGTCGGTGAATGAAACCTACCTGGGCATTGAAGAGATGCTGGAGTGCATTCAGCCTGCCCTGGACAACAGGGATATCAGGCAAATCCTGAAAAACTGGCTAAAGAATAACAAGGTGGAGAAGATGCTCTACTATACTCCCTAGGGCATTTCCTCCATATCCTCCAGGTTCTCCAAGCCGGGCATATCCAGTCCGGAAGCAATGCTGGAAATACTCTCCAGATCAATATCACCCTGAATAGCAATCAGTGCATCCTCGCCCCCACCACTGACGATCAGAAGAAATTCAGTGATCTTTCCACCCTGCTTCACGGGCAAGAAACAGAACCTCCTCCTCCTGGTCTTTGACCACCATCATCTCCTGGTACTCGACCTGGGCAACATATCCAGCAATTCCGCGCCAAAAGACTTCGAATTGCCGCCTTCCTGGGTCAGAATCTTGATGGAGTTAGATTCCGGCGGTGGCCTTCTTAAACTCATTGTAATCCGGATCGTCCGTTTCCAGGCTGTTCAACAGGTTGAACATGAAGCTGGAAATGTAGACGGTGGTATAGCCTTCCTTTCCGCTGTACTTATCAAATACCTTGTCCACAGCTGATTTCTGTCCGAATGCGAAGAGTGTCAATATCATCAGCATCCCTCCTAGTAATTATCCGTTTCATTGTATTAAGTTTTATTATTCTTTATATCTTCACTTATCTACTTACTTTCTAATTCTATTCTCTAACCCTTTGCAATCTGGCCCAGAAGACTCAGTTCCTTGCTCCCCTTATTGATCTTGGACAGCGACTTCAAAGGATCCGAGTGGTTTTGCTCACCTGCTGCACATGCTTCAAGTTCACTGGTTCCTGTATTCAGTTTTGCCGAAACATAGGCCAGGGTTCTTTTGGCCTCCTCATAAGCATCCTGGGGATCCTCATAGGTATCTGTCACTCCTGGGAAGCCAGCAGGTCAGACTGACCGTCCCTGAAATATCCCACATAAAGCGCAATGACCACCAGCAGTCCGGCTGCCAGTCCGGAGAGTGAAAATATGGATATTCTCCTGGTCCGGGTTACTTTTTTTCCTGCCGGTCCAATAGCATGCCAGGATTTTCTGGTTCAGATCCACCGGGAACCATGTATAGTTTCATTCCCGCAGACTCCAGAGACCTGGAACAGGTCCCGGTCGGCCATCAACTCTTCCGGAACCGTGGCTGGAGGAAAAATACTTCTGCAAGCATCTGCTCCTCCTCCAGGGTGGTCTCCCCCAGGTAAAACCGGTCAAGCAACTTACGTATCTTCTTTATACTCTCCATGACGAATACTGTTTTTCTAGCATTTCACGCATCTGTTTTCTGGCTCTCGAAATACTCACTCTGATGGCATTCACATTCATATTAACCATCTCGGCGATCTCTTCATATTCCTTTCCCTCCAGGTGCCTCAGGTGGACCAGCGACCGCTGTGGTTCAGGCAGCGCTGAAATAAGCCTATGAACGAGTTCCGCGTTTTCCTTCTTTTCCAGGTTCTCCGAAGGCGTTTCAGGATAAACTCTTCCAATTTCGATTGCTCCGCCTTCATGGCATCGTGGTTCACTTTTCTTCGTCTCAGATGATCCAGGCACAAGTTACGGGTGATCCTGACACAAAGTGCCTCAATGCTGTTGTACTTAAGCAGCTCATTTCGCATTCCCCAGAGCTTCACATAAACTTCCTGAACAATGTCCTCAGCCTCTTCCCGGCTGTTCATCAGGCGAAAAGCCATCCGGTACAGCCGGGAACTGTATGGCATTACCAACAGTTTAAATTCTGAGGATTTCATACGGTGTCAACAATCTTAAAGAACTTCTAAGTTAATGAAATCTATAGATCGATATCGATATCGTCATCAAAGGATTCAGCCAGACCTTCCAGGTCGTTCATATTGAAATTTCCGGTAATGTAGATCAACACATTATCGTCTCCACCCACGATCAGCAGAAACTCGGCACACTGGCTTTTCATTCGCCTTCATCCACATGCGGACTACTTCTCCACCATCATCCACAGTCATTACTTCTGCAAAATCGTCTACATCCAGATCTTTCCTGATCTCCTCGTAGAAATTGACACTCTCAAACTCTTCCTCATCCTCTATGGTCAGGATCTTGACACTGGCTACTTTATCAAGGGGAAGATCCTGATCCTCCAGATCCTCAATTTCCATGGCATTCACCATCTGGAACAACTCGGGACTGATGTTTAACAGTGGTTACTCCCTGCTTTCCCTTGTACTTGTGTAAATAGCTTGTCTACGGCACTGTTCTGTGCCATCATAAAGGCCGGAAAGGCTAGGGCTACCAGAGTAAATAATACTACTCTTTTCATGATTTCCTGTTTTGGTTTATAAATGCATTAATAATGTTGATTTCTAAACCGAAGACGAAGTACCCCGGAAATTCATTACAACAAAAGCGAGAAAAGTGATGATATTCTTTTTTGCAGAAAAAAATATTTGTTGTTATCTTTGCAACCGCTTTTAAAGCGATAACAGGATGACTCAGTAGCTCAGTTGGTAGAGCACATCCCTTTTAAGGATGGGGTCCTGAGTTCGAACCTCAGCTGAGTCACCACCCAAAAAGAAACCCCGGTCAGAGACGACCGGGGTTTTTTGTTTATCGTTACTTACCAATTCCTCTCCCAGTCGCATGACTAAGAAATTGTCAGATTAATAAATTTCTGCATTTCAATTTCCTTTTTGCTGTCGCTTATGTCATAATAAACCTTAATATCATCCGCTTTAAGGTCGGTAATCCTGGATACGGTCTCCATGGGTATACCGAGATAAACGGCTATTGAAGCGAAGGTAAGGCGCCCTACATGGGATGTTAGTAGCTGCCATTTCGGTAGTCTGGATTCAATCCTTTCACGGTCTTTATACTGAATCTGAGTAACTTTATCATTTAACTCTGCACGCCTTCCGATTTCTTTCAGGTATTCATTGTACTTCTGCTGAGAGACAACAGGAAGGGGATTGATTTCCCCGGAGTCCTTATATTTTTCAAGTATTGATTGTGCCAGATCCACCAGTGGCACACGGATGGATTCTTCAGCTTTTTGTGAGGTAATTATCAAGTAATTGTACTTAATACTGGATCGGCGTAGATTCTTCAGATCGGAATGAAGTAATCCAGTCAAACAGGAAAACAGGAACACATCCCGCGCTTTTTCAAATCTGGATTCTTTCTTACTGAATGATAGTTGATTCACCCGTGAAATTTCGTCAATTGTCAGGCTAAGCACAGTGATTTCAGGCTTCTGGGCAGGTGGACGTACATTCATGTCCCTGTAAGCAGTTGAGGTATGATAGCCCTTTTTTCTCGCCCACCTGACAAACTGGATGGTCATGCTGATATGATTTTCTACAACCGCATCCGCCCAGCCATGCTTTCCCATGGTAGAAAAAAATACCCGGGCAAAACGTTCATTTATGGAATCAAACTCCAGGCTATATTTCTTGTCGAATCTTGCCAGGTTGTTCCTGAAGAACAGCCATTTTTTCTCAGCTTCTGAAGACCAGCTGTTCCGCAAACCCTCCTCCTGAATGAATTTATCCAATACCCCAATAAAATCCCTGGGTGTCGACCTGTTATAGGATAGCCCTTCTTTTAAATATTCGACGGTGCAATCAATTCCGCTGATCCTGGCAGCTCTTTCAATCTCTTTTGGTTCTTCAGCCAGTACCTCTAAGAGCTCATTCAACAGGCTTGAAGCCCCGGCCTTTGTTTTAGCCCTCTGGTTTACTGAATCCCAGGCTCCCGGGTCGATTCTTTCCCCGGTATAATATCTTAAACGATGACCTCGATGATGGATGTTAATATAAATCGGTGCCTCTCCCCTTTTGTCTATCAAGCTTTTCGCTAAATAAAATCTGGCTCTCATTTTAGGATATTTTAAGTAAATCAAGGGTTAGGTTTACTACAAGAACCCCCAACTTAAATACACTATATATGACACTTAATATAGCATTTTGTTTCATACAAATGCAAATTTTTTAAGGATAATTAGTTAACAAGTTATTGAATATCAGTGTATAAATAATAGATATACCTAAGGGTTCACCTGAGTGGAACCACCCCTATCTATGGTACAGGTCAGATTTAGACGGGGGTTTAACAATCTTTAGTATTTATATACCAATCCATTAACACTTTTTAAGGGCTTGAAGCCAAGCCTGTAAATTTAATATTTGGAACTTTGGAAACAAAGCCCTGCTTTTATGCTTCGACTGGTGATTATCGTATTTCCCTTCCTGTTTTTTTTCTCCCCAGGACTGGCTGGTCAGCAAGATGGGTCAAGCAATAAGTTAATCTCTGGAAAAATTGTGGATGACTCTTTGGGCCTGGCCCTATCCTATGTTCATCTCTGGAATGAGAGTACCAGAATGGGAACAATATCCAATGATTCCGGAGAATTCAGGATAAGCGCGAGAAATCAGGAGATTCAGAAGTTATGAGTCTTTTAAATACCAGGTGATTCATCTGGATCTACCTGAAAGCAAAACAACTAAACTGAGAGAGTATCTCAAAATAACATCCGCTGCCGCTGCCCTGGAGGCTGACAGAGAACGAGCCATAAAAGATAAACTGAATGGATTCGGCTACACAACAACTTTGGGAGGAGGCATTAACCGGGAAAAAGAATTCAAGGAAAAAATCAGTAAGCTCAAAAAGAGGGAACAAGTTATACATTCAAAGTTTAACAGGGAGCTGGTTGGTGATATCACCCACCTGGATGGAGATTCTCTAACGGGATTTATTGCCTTTTGCGATTTCAATGAGGAGTTCCTTTACGAGACCGATGTATATACCATTATTGAAGCACTGTTTGCGAAGCTGAATGACTATCAATCCCGGAGAGAATCAAATCCATCTGATCCGGGACTGTAAGAATTTACTAAACTCTTATGCTTACCGTCTTACAGGTACCAGAGATCATCCAGTCTCCTTTTTTCTTTGGCTCCTGTCCGATAATGGCTTATTTTGCAGTATCGAACCATTCAAAATGCGCCCTATATCCTCCAAGCACCCCCTGGAAAATTTTGTTTATGTAAACCCCTTTAAATCAGACAGTCCATGAATAAATTCATTTTTGCTTTAATCGTTATAGCCAGTAGTTTGTTTCCAGGATGCCAGCCAGGACCTTCGGTCCAATTTGAAGCCGTGGATCCACTCACTAAAGTATTTCCTGAAAGCAATTATTTTGCCCCTATGGAGGCACACGCGGATGTGGCTCGGGGAGAACATGCCTCTTTTCAATTTGTGGTCCGGGCCAATGCAGATATAGAAAACCTCAAAGTGGATTTGGATGCCCCTTCTAAGGGCGAATCCGTTTTATCGGATATGAAAAAAGGCTTTGTAAGTTTTGTGAAAGTGGGTCGGGCCAGTCCCGATCCCTCAAACGATACCTATGCGCCCATGTCCGGTTATTTTCCCGATCCCATTGTATACGAGGAAAGCCGGGATGTTAAGTTTGGAAACACGCAGCCCCTTTGGGTGTCGGTGAAAATACCTGTTGACTGTGAAACAGGTATCTACAAGGGAGCTGTAACAATAAGCGGAGATATAAACGGGGCTGCTTTTTCAGACAGCAAAGACTTTGAAATAGAGGTGTTTGAACCTGTGATAGAAAAATCATCCCTGTGGGTGACTAACTGGTTTTTCCTGGACAGGCTGCATTACTGAATAACATGGAAGCGGTTGAAAAACACAGTGAGTTGTATTGGGAGTTGTCCCGCGTTATGGCTAAAACACTTGCCGATTATCGTCAGAATGTGGCCATGATTTCGCCCTTCGATCATACTGATTTTTCCATGAAAATGGGAAGTGGGATTTCGATTTTACGAATTTTAACCGGATGGTGAATCTGTTCATTGAGGAAGGAGTGATCGGGCGACTGGAAGGTGGGCACTTTGGAAGCCGTTTGGATGGCGATTGGCTGGGGCCTTTCGGATTATACGTTCCGGTATTTGGCGACGAGGAAAAAGAGAAGGAACTCTTTTCGCTCCGTGAGCCCAAAACCAAAGAATTCTACTCTGCCTTTTTACCTGCATTTGTGGAAAACATCAAAGCCAATGGCTGGGAGAAGCAATATATTCAACACATTGCCGATGAGCCCATTAATGAGAACGTGGAATCTTACATTGAAATATCCAAATTCCTTAAATCGCTGGTTCCTGACTTGGTGGTTATTGAAGCCTGTCATACCCACCAGCTGGAGAATATGATCGATGTATGGGTGCCGCAGATGAATTTCCTAAGAGATGGATTGGATTTTTATTCCGATCGCCAAAGCCTGGGCGATGAAGCATGGTACTACACCTGCCTGGCTCCCAAGGGAGAGTGGGCCAACCGCTTTGTGGAATTGCCCCTGATCAAAACCCGTCTCCTGCATTGGGTGAACTTCAAATACGAGCATTCCCGGCTACCTGCACTGGGGTTTCAATTACTGGGGCTCGAACTCCGGAATAGTAACAGGCGAAGACCCATACGATGATGTTTCGGGGATGATTGTTTCTTCGGGAAACATTCTGCCCGGAGGAGATTGTTGGATTTGCTACCCTGCATACAAAAACATATATCCATCCATTCGCCTGGAGGCCATGCGAGACGGTATTGTGGACTACGAGCTGCTAAAGATGTACAGTGAACGTTTCCCTGGAGAAGGCCAGGGAAATGGTTAGAACCACAGTATACGGCTTCGAGCACTACGACATCAACATCGGGGAATTCAGAAAGAAAAGAAGAGAGATGCTGCGGATGCTTTCTATTTAATCAGGCCCAGCTTCTTGGCACGTGTCTCCCAGTTCTTCCTGGCCAGCACCTGCATGTCCTCCACATCGTCCATCTCATCCACAATCTCCAGACCGATAAGGGTTTCGAAAAGGTCCTCCATGGTAACCAGCCCGCTTACCATCCCGTATTCATCCACTACGATGGCCATATGGATCCTGCGTTCAATCAGCTTGCTGAATAAGCGGACGATGGGGGTATCTTCATTCACGGCAGTGATGGGCCTGGCTATGCTTTTCAGGGGCTCCCCTCCCCGTTTTTCAATGATCGACTCCATCACCTCGTCTCTGAGCACAAATCCAGTAAACTCATTCAATTCCTTTTGATAAAGGGGAATCCTGGAAAAGGGGCTATCCTGGTTTTTTTCGTAAAACTGTTCTATGCTGGTACTTTCATCTGCAGCATGAATAACCACCTGCGGGGTCATTATGTTCTTTACCAGAATGTTCTGAAACTGCATCAGATTCTCCAGGATGCGTGACTCTTCGGCATCCATCACCCGGTTTTCAATCACCGTGTCGGTGATGGCCCGGAACTCGGGTTCGCTGATGGCTGATTTGCCGCTCCTCCCTTTTCGGAGCAGACGGGTAACAGAATTGGTCAGCAGGATAAAAGGATAAAGCGGGGAGTAGATCATGATCCGAAGGGCAAGTACCGTAAAACGGCTCAGTTCTTTCCAGTAGAGTGCTCCCAGGGTTTTGGGTATAATCTCGGAACCAATCAGAATAATCAAAGTCAGGATGATGGATGCGATGGCCAGATAGTCGTTCCCCCAGAGTTCCTGGACCTGGGAGCCCACTCCCGCAGCGCCAATGGTATGGGCAAAAGTATTCAGAGTAAGAATCGCCGAAAGGGGGAGGTCGATATTTTTCTTGTAGTGATCCAAACTTTGGGCATACTTTCGCCCCTCCTTCAGCTTCATATTGATATAGATACTGGAAGTGCTTAATAGGGCAGCTTCCAGGATGGAGCAAAGAAATGAGAAGAAAAGGGCGATGCCCAAATATATCAAAAGTAGAATCATAGAAGACAAAGATAATTTTCCTGTGGGAATTTTCAGCTACAGTTTATTCTTCTGATTTTCCGGTCATGGGAACAAAGCGGACCGGGTAGTGCTCTTTCCGGGTGACACGCCCCTTTCTGTCCTTGAAAACTTCCACCATGTACTGGATCTCGCGCTGTCCACCCACCGGGATCACCATCCGGCCGCCGGGAGCAAGCTGATCCAGCAATGCCTGCGGAATTTTTTCCGGGGCACAGGTCACAATGATCCGGTCGAAGGGTGCAGCCTCCGGCCAACCCTTATACCCATCCCCGATCCTGACCTGCACCTGCGCATACCCGAGCTCCTTCAGTAATTTTTCTGCTTTTCTGCCCAGGGGAGCCACAATCTCTATGGTATATACGTGATTGCAGAGTTCACCCAGGACCGCAGCCTGGTATCCGGAACCGGTACCAATTTCCAGAACCCGGTGCTCCGGCTTCAGCTCGAGCAGCTCAGACATATGAGCCACGATAAAGGGTTGCGAAATCGTCTGTTCATACCCTATTACCAGCGGACTGTTCCTGTAGGCCAAATCCCGGTACTCCTGCGGTACAAAAAGATGCCTGGGTACCCGGCGCATAGCTTCCAGCACTTCGGGATCCTGAACCGGGTGATGCGGATAGTTCTCAATACCCTCCAGAACCATCTGCCTCCGCTCTTCCATGCGTTCAGAGAATCCCTGGTGCTCCTTTACCGGCTCCGCTTTCCTTTGGGCATAGAGTGGAATTCCCCAGACCAGCAGAACCACTAATATCGTTTTGAGGCTACGCATCAGACAGGGTTCATTTATGAATTGAAATTAAGATGCTTGCAAACGCTTAATGGAAGTAGTAATCAGATTATCAAGTACATCCAGATCAATATCTTCCAGCTTATTGATATACAGACAACCCTTCCCGTGCTTGAATTTCCCAAGACCTTCCAGGATATCGGAATAAAACTCCAGGTACCCCATGATATAAATGCTCAGGTTCTGCTTCCGGGGAGCAAATCCCACCAGGAACCAGTCTCCCTCCCGGCCACTGGCATATTTATACCGATAATCCCCAAAACCCACGATGGAGTCACCCCACATCTTTGGTTTTGAGCCACTTAGTCTTTCCATTATTTCTGCGATTGCCAAACAATCTTCTTTTCTTTTGGGATCTGCAATCTGGTTCAGAAATTCCGGAACACTTTTTGTAGTAGGTTTTGTCTTATTTTCAGCCATGCATATTCGGTCTTTTCAAAATAGAACGGAAGAAAGGCAAGTTTGTTCAGACAGATCAGTGGCAGAGATAAAGGATATTTCTAATTTTGTATTTTAAACTGTGAGAATGAAACGACTGATAAGGAACATTGCCTTGCTTGTTATAGCCAGCATGTTATTTACCGCGATTCCGGCATGTGAGAAAGAGAATAACGGGAATGGAAATGAACTTCCGGAAGAGACCTTGATCCTGAACAACTGGATCTGGGAAGGAATGAACGAGGTCTACCTGTGGGAGTCCTTTATCCCGGATTTGGACTGGAGAGAGGAACCGGATCCTAAGGCTTTTTTCAATAAGCTTCTCTACGAGGGAGATAAAAATTCATGGATCGTAGATGATTACGAGGAACTTGCCGCCATGTTTGATGGAGTAGAGACGGCTACCGGAATGTCTGCTTATCCAATGATTTACAGTGGAAACCAGGTGGTCAGTTTTGTGGAGTTTGTAACACCCGGCTCCCCTGCAGCTGAAACCGGCATTGCACGCGGCGATATTATATATACCATCGACGGTACTATTTTAACCTCGGATAATTACTATACGCTATACTACCAGACTACAGCCACCTTTGGCTTTGCCGACTGGAACGGTAATACCATGGTTCCCAATGGTATAGAGATTCCCCTGACTGCCATTGAGCTAAATCAAAATCCGGTCGTTTATGATGAAGTAATTGATTATCAGGGTCAAAAAATCGGTTATCTGGTCTACACCCAGTTTACCGCCGGAGAACAGGATGAATGGCTGGATGAATTGGATGGAGTATTTTCTGAGTTTAAAGCGGCTGGTGTAAGTGATGTGGTGGTGGATCTCCGCTACAATCCGGGAGGGAGCCTGGATCTCTCTGCCTACATGGCAGCTAGCCTGGCGCCCGCATCTGTCATGGAAGAGAACGAGGTTTTCGTGGACCTGGTATGGAACGACCTGTACAATAACTACTGGGCGGGAGCTGACCTGGATGATGATGGACAAGCCGATGGCCTGGAGTCCTTTCAGCTCCGTGTCAGGATGCCAGAGAGTGATTTGAACCTGAATTTATCTTCGGTGTATTTTCTGACCACCGATGGAACAGCCTCTGCCAGCGAATCCTTAATGACTGGTCTGTATCCCTATATGAACGTGGTGCAGATTGGAACCAGTACCTATGGAAAGTGCTACGCTTCCATCACGATTGATGACTGGGAAGAACCCAAACGTCACAACTGGGCCATGCAGCCCATTGTGATCAAATACTCCAATGCAGAGGGATTTACAGATTTTGTCAGTGGGATAGCCCCTGACATTGAAATTGAGGATAACCTGCTATATGCCAAACCCTTTGGAAGCCTGGAGGATCCCCTGCTGGCCAGAGCACTTGAGGAGATTACCGGGGTATCCCCGCTTGTAAAGAAGTCGGTGGGGCCCGAAACCCATTTCACATCCATTCCACGCCGCACTAAACCTGTGGTGGAGTGGCGGGTCGATCTGCCCAAAATAGATTAGGATAATTCCTTGGTTCTGCTTTTGAGAATGGCGCGGTTGATGCGCCTGGCCAGACCCGGCCCTTCATAAATAAAGCCTGTATAGAGTTGTATCAGGGAAGCTCCTGCATCCAGCATATTCATCGCATCCCGGACAGACATGATGCCTCCCACTGCAATGATGGGGATTTTTCCTTGGCTCTTCTGATGAATATAACGGACCACCTCCAGGCTCCGGACAGTAATGGGCGCTCCACTCATCCCCCCCTTCCCGATGGCCTGTATCTGCTCTGCCGGAGTCTTTAATCCTTCTCTGCTCACCGTGGTGTTGGTGGCCACAATACCATCGATCTTCAGACGATTCACAATCTCCAGGGTCTCATCCAGCTGCTTTTCATTCAGATCGGGAGAGATTTTCAGCAGAACGGGTTTCTTTTTCTCCTTCATTTCTCGCAGCTCCATGATACGCCCAAGGATCTGCTCCAGAGAATCCTGGTCCTGCAGTTTGCGAAGGTCTGAAATATTTGGACAACTCACATTAACCACGAAATAGTCCACACCCTGGTAAATGGTGTTGAATACAGCCTCATAATCGCTTACAGCCTCTTCATTGGGGGTTTGGGTGTTCTTCCCTATGTTTCCGCCCAGAATAAGCCCTTTTGGCCGTTTACGGGCCAATTTGGCTGCTGCTGCCTCCGCTCCATGGTTGTTAAATCCCATCCGGTTAATCAGTCCCCGGTCCTTTTTTATTCTGAAACTGCGTGGTTTCTCGTTTCCCGCCTGTCCCTGTGGGGTGACGGTACCGATTTCGATAAAAGAAAAGCCAAAGGCCTGAAACTCCTTGTAAACACTTGCATTCTTATCAAATCCTGCCGCCAGTCCTACGGGATTGCTGAAGTTTAATCCAAGGAAATTGGTCTCCAGTGCCTGATGTTTCACATGATAACAGCTCTTTACCAGGGCAAGGAAGCCCGGGATTTTAAAGACTAAACGAAGAAAGGAGATTAAAAAATGGTGGATAGTTTCGGGGGGAAGAAGAAATAGAAAGGGTCTGATCAGGTAACGGTACATTCGATTTTTGCATGCAAATATACACAGATTTCTAATTCGCCGGGGTAAAAGTCCGGAAGGTATCGTCCTCGTATATCACCATCACCTGCACAATCTTTTTTTTGCCTGGCGTAACGACTGCCGCCGGAGCTTCAGCGCGTTCACTTTTGCTCTCTACGGCAGCAGGTTCAGCAATCTCTTCATTTTTTATATCCTCCTGAGAAGGCTTTTCCTCGTGTGGCTGTACAGATTCTTCTGAAATATGGACGTCAGATCGCTCCTCAGGCTCGCCTGGTGTATCAAACAGATTGCCCGTTACTTTTCTTCCCATCTGTTCATACATGCTGCCTTCCCCCGTCATTAACCAGGAGGCGTTGAGGCCAGGAAAGGCCTTTAAAGTCTTCTGCAGAAAGTCAAAGCTCGGTTTGTTGCGCCCCGAGAGTACGTGTGAAATACTGCTTCGCTGAACCCCGATGATATCTGCAAATTTAGAAGGGGAGAGCTGTTCCAGGTCCAATAACTGAATAAGACGTTCTTTCATGCCTGTATGTTTGATTACAAATGTAACAAGTATTCTGTTGCCAAATGTAACATATGTTAATTGACATTTGTAACATATTCTGAAAAATAAGGATATTCACTTATAACAGGTCTGAGCAGTATAGATCCCAATTTACTGGATAATAGATGCATTCTTCATTATTATAATATCCAGCTATTATAATACGGAGAATGGCTAGAAATAAGGCCTTAACAGTGCCTTCAGGACCTCATTTATATACTGATAACAGTTCTTTCAGCCCTATTTTCAGGCTATTTAGCTCCCATTTAGACGATATTGAAGTAATAGTTCATATAGAGCTATTATAATACTGGTTTATAAAGTTATAATAACGATTATTTACAGTTTAGAAGCACTTTTAAAGTCAATTTTAGAGATTTAGCTGAAGTATAATGATGATAACTTGCATAAATATCTGGTTATATGCTGTTTAAGCCATATAACTTACGATTTAACAGTCGTGTTTATTTTGTTTACATTTGTAACATGTCTTTGGCTGGAAATAGGCAGCATTTTGGCTCTATTTAGTCTGTTTTTCTTATGTTACAATTGTAATCATCTGCGATTAGGTTACATTTGTGAATTATTATATTATGGAGCAAGCAAGCCTGAAATTTATTTCCTGACTTACTATTTCGGGCATACCTGAGAGTTGAAAAAAGGAATTCCTGGAACGTGCAATTTGAAAAGCTCTACACTCCTCCCCTTCACCTGAGGGAAGAATTGAAAGGAACAGGTGCTGGACTCAACATATGCCGTGCATGGGTGGAATAAAGCTGTAGTATCTGTCAGTATGCGGGGAAATATCGCCTTCTGAAGGACTTAAAATGCCTTAAAACGTCTAATTTTGTGTTGAATTAGAGGCAGATACACAGTTTTGAGTGAACTATCAGCTGGGCTACATCCAGCTTAATATATAGGATTTTTCAGGATTCCTGAGTTAATTCCCCCTCAGAACGGGCCACGATGGAAGCTACCGTGGAGTCGCCGGTGATATTAACCACAGTACGCAACATATCCAGCGGCCTGTCTACGCCCAGGATCAGAGCCAGGCCCTCCACGGGGAGTCCCACCGAATTCAGCACAATAATCAGCATAACAATACTCCCGCTGGGAATACCGGGCGATCCGATAGAGGCCAGCGTGGCTGTAAGTACAATGGTGAGTTGTTGAACCAGAGTCAGATCAATTCCGAAAACCTGTGCAATAAAAACTGCTGCAATGGCCTGGTAACAACTGGTCCCGTCCATATTGATTGTCACTCCTACCGGCAGAACAAAATTGGCAATGGGTTTGGACACACCCAGTTCGTTGGTTACCTGTTTCATTGTAACCGGTAAAGTGGCCGCACTGGAACTGGTGGTAAAGGCCACCAGTTGGGCCGGCAGGATTGCCTTTAGAAATTTGGCAGTATCCTGATACCCGGCAAAGATGCGCATCAGTAAAGGGTATAATCCAAGAATCAGCAGAAACAGTCCCATGATCACTGTTAACATATACATGCCCAGGGCGGTGAAAATATCTGCATCTCCGGAGAAATCAACCACCAGGGCTGCCATCAGGGCGAATACCCCGATGGGTGCAAATCGCATGATCAGATCCACAATCTTCAGAATCACATCATTCAGACCATCAAAGAAATCCTTGACTACCTGGGTCTTCTCTCCGGGTACCAGCACCAGTGCAATACTGAAGAGAATGGCAAAGAAAATAATCTGGAGCATCTTGGAGTTGTCTCCGGCGGCGCTGAAAAAATTCTCCGGGATCATATCTTCGAAGAAATGAAGAGTGGTGATTGTCTTTCTATCTCGCGGGCCGATTCCTGCCGTATTTCCACCTGTCCGCCAAATTTTTCCCTGTACTGCTCCTGCTTATCATCAGGGAACACATCACCTGGCTTAAAAATATTTACCATTGCCAATCCGACGGTTGTAGCAAACACCGTAGTAATCATATAGATGACTATGGTTTTGTATCCGATCCGGGAAAGTTTGGTAATATCGGTCAGACTGGAAATTCCCTTCACCAGGGAGACAAATATCAGGGGAACTGCAATCAGTTTTAGCAGTTTAAGAAAAATAGTTCCCCAGGGTTTTACCCAGTCGCTTGTAAAGCTTTCACATCCTGTCCAGACCGCAATCAGTCCCAAGAGAATTCCCAGTCCCATTCCAATAAAGATCTTTGCCCAGAGAGGTAGTTTTTTCAACATATTACTCTTTGGTTTTATTTTTCTATTTCACTTTAATGCCTCATACAGTACTTCCACCGGATGTAAGGCTTTCCTCCCTGTGCCATCTCCGATCTGGTGCCTGCAACTGGTGCCGGGTGCCACCACGAGAGTGGCTGTATCTGCCTGACGTACAGCTGGAAATAACACCAGCTCTCCCACTTTCATAGAGAGATCATAGTGCTCCTTTTCATATCCAAAGGATCCTGCCATCCCACAACAGCCGGAGGGGATCTCCTCCACCGTGTAGTTCTTAGGAATGGAGAGTACCCGCATAGTGGAATCGGTACTGGCTATTGCCTTTTGCTGACAATGTCCATGCAGTTTTATCCTGTTCTTTTTTTCTGTAAACCGGGAACTGTCCAGACTCCCATTTTCCATTGCCTGGTCCAGGTATTCCTCGATGGTAAAACAATGCCTGGAAAGCTCTTCAGCACGTTCCTTCAAATCTTTTCCAACCAGTTCGGGAAATTCATCTCTGAATCCCAGTATCGCAGATGGTTCAATGCCAACCAGGGGGCGCTGCGCGGACACAATTCCCGATAGCATCTCCACATTTTTCCGTGCCAGCTGTCGGGCTTTTTTTAGCAAGCCTTTGGATAAATAGGTACGTCCGCTCACCGGATGCTTTATTATTAGAACTCTGATACCCAATCGATTAAAAAGTCTGATACTCGTAATACCCAGGCCGGTGTCATTGTAATTGGTGAACTCATCCACATAGAGAACCAGCTCGGGTGCGTCCACAGGAAGAGCACGGTTCATGTTTTCCAGATTCTTTCCGGCCCATCTTCTTAAAGAGCTTCTCCCCAGAGTGGGAATGCTCCTGTTTGTCGCAAAGCCAAGTAATTTCTTCAATATACGGGAGCTCAACCTGCTTGTAGCGAACCAGTTGAACAAGCCGGGCAGGAACATCCCCAATCTGTTTATCTCTGAGATATTCGCTATCAGTATGGTACGCAGGGGAACTCGGTGGTGTTCATACCAGTGCTGTAAAAACTCAGCCTTAATCTTTGCCATGTCCACACTGGAGGGGCATTCCGATTTACAGGCTTTGCAGGATAGACAGAGGTCCAGTACCTTATAAATATCGGGCTGATCAAAGGGTTTTTTAAGATCTTTCCGGGAGAGCAATTCACGCAAAACATTGGCCCTTGCCCGGGTGCTTGCCATTTCATCCCTGGTAGCCATATAGCTGGGACACATGGTTCCTCCGGTAAGCTCAGTCTTTCTGCAATCGCCTGATCCATTGCATTTTTCAATTAGCTGCATTAATCCGCCTTCTCTGGAATAGTCGAAATAAGTGTCGAATTGAGGCGACTGGTGACCCGGCTCATAACGCAGGAAGGTATTCATGGGGGGAGTATCCGTGATCTTTCCAACATTAAATATCCCATCCGGATCAAACAACTGCTTCACCTTCCGGATCATTTCATAATTGCGCTCCCCTACCATCAGCGGAATAAACTCACCTCGCAACCTCCCGTCCCCGTGCTCTCCACTCAGAGATCCCCTGTACTTTTTGACCAGTCTGGCTGTATCCAGGGCAATGTCATGGAACAGTTGTACGTGAGTGGGATCTTTGAGGTTCAGTATGGGACGAAGATGCAGCTCCCCCACAGAGATATGTGCATGATATACACATTTAAGACTATGTTTATCAAGAAGTTGATTAAATTCAGTGATGTAATCTTCCAAGAGCTCTACCCGGACACTGGTATCTTCTATAACCGACACCGGCCTTCCTTCACCCTGGATATTGGAAAGCACACCCAGGCCCGCCTTACGGAGGGCCCATACCTTTCCGATATCCTTCCCTGTTACCACTGGAAAATGCGTCCCCAGTCCCAATGCCCTCATCTCCTTCTCCATAGCCTGGATCCGCTCCATCAGCAGGGGTTCATCCTGGTCCACCAGCTCCACAATTAAAACTGCCCCGGGATCGCCTGACAGAAAGAAGCGATTCTTCCGCTGGGTAAGGTTTTCCCTGGTACAGTCCAGGATGGTTTTATCCATTAGTTCCACGGCCGAGGGCTTGTGCTTCAAGGCGGCCAGGTTTCCCCGGATGGCCTCCATCACAGAGTCAAAATGTATGGGAACCAGTGCTTTATAGGGTGGAGGAAGGGGGACCAGATTTAGTTTTGCCTCGCTGATAAAAAGCAGGGTACCCTCCGATCCGGCCAGTAATTTACAGAGGTTAAAGTCAGCGTACCTGGCCTGGTCTCCACGATAGGGAGGGGTATCGATCAACTCATCCAGGGCATAGCCGGTATTGCGCCTCACTACTGCCGGATCGGGAAATCCTGAAACAATCTCCTTCCGGTTGGCCGGGTCACTGAGCATGGAGTGCAGCTCCCTGTAAATTTGACCTTCAAGGCCCTCTTTATCAAGTTTTTCATTGAATTCTTCATCACTCAGGGGGCCAAATTCTGCGATGGAGGCATCGCTCAGGATGGCCCTGACGGAGAGGGTGTGATCCCTGGTGGCCCCGTACACCAGAGAGTGAAGCCCACAGCTGTTGTTTCCGATCATGCCCCCTATCATACTTCTGTTGGAGGTGGAAGTCTCCGGACTGAAAAATAATCCTGTGGAGTGAAGAGCTAGGTTCAGCTCATCCAGAATAACCCCCGGCTGCACTCTCACCCATCGCTCCTTTTCATTAATCTCCAGGATCTGATTCAGGTGCCGCGACATATCCACCACCACTCCGGATCCCACAACCTGACCGGCAAGTGATGTGCCTGCTGTCCTGGGAATCAAGGATATAAGGTTCTCCTTGGCGAATCTGACCAGTTCTTTGATATCCGATTCATGTTTCGGATAGACCACTGCCTGAGGGACCTCCCGGTAGTCAGAAGCATCCGTGGCATACATGAGCAGCCTCAGTCGGTCAGTAAAGAGTTCACCGTCGATCCGGGCACGAAGCTGATCCAGTTTTACCTGCTCTATTTGATTGGTTTTTTTAATAATCCAACAAATATAACAGATTCTGCAATCCGGTCACTACCTGTAGTCGGTGCTTTCGAAGATCTTATCGGCCGAACCTGCAATAAATCCGCTGAAAAGCTTACCCCTGGCATCCGGAAATCTCCTGGCAAATTCATAGTAACACCCTGGAATTTCTTTCTTCCCATCGCTAAAATGAAACTCCACCTGGTCGGCCAGAGTACTGGACTGCTGCAGCAGTTGCTCGGGTGTTCCTTTTACTTCACCTCCTGAGCTGTTCAGTGGAAAGCCATGGTCCTTCAAAAAGGAGTTGACCTCCTCAATCCCTGAAAATTTTTCCAGGTAATTGATGCTCACGGTAAAGTGATTGGCCCTGTAACCAAAAGCATACATCCAGGCGGCATATTCAGACTCTTTCCTGAGCCGCTCATAGACCTCAAATGAGATGGAATCGAAAATGCTTCCCTGGAAGATCAGCTCCGGTGAAGTCAGCAGCTCCTCCGGAACCTTGTCCAGGTGGGTCCGGATGGTGTTCTGAAGCTCCTCCGAAAATTCATCCAGAAGCAGTTCACTGATAAAAACCCGGGGGGATTCAGGATTTCCTGGTAACTCATAATGCCTGGCTCTCAGCTTCTTCACTTCAAAAACATATTCTCCAGCCGGCTGATAGCCTGCGTCCAGAAAGGGACGGGCAATGACCTCCATCCGGACCCTGGGATCGTCAAAGGTCCGAAAAGCCACATGGTCATTGACCACCCGTTCACCCTGGCTTACAAAAAGATTATGGATCTGTCCCACATGCGGATTTTCCCCTGCGTACTGCTTCCAAAGTCGTTCAAAAATTGTCTCTGCTTTCATAGTTATCTGGTTTTATACCTTAAATAACCACTCCGCAGGGAAAGTGTTGAAAAAGATGTTTAACAAGATCTGGACTACGCTTTTTTTAATTAACTTTATTGCTTGCATAATTTAAACTCAAATTACTGATAATCAATGGATTTAATTAATAGAATCAAGGAGAAGGCCCGCCTGGATTGCCAGCGGATCGTGCTTCCGGAAGGAAATGAAGAGCGAACCATCATGGCAGCAGATGCTATAATCCGTGAACAACTCTGTTACATCTACCTGATTGCGGATCCCGAGCAGCTGGAGCAGAAAGTGAAACAATACGGTCTGACCAATATAGAGAAGGCTACGGTAATCAATCCCAAGGATCACCCCAAGAAACAGGCTTACACGGAGCTGCTTTACGATATCAGGAAATCCAAGGGAATGACCATGGAAGAGGCGGCCAGATTGGTGGAGGATCCACTTTATCTGGGAACCCTGATGATCAAGGCCGGTGATGCCGATGGCGAGGTTGCCGGGGCTTCCAATGCCACCAGTGATGTATTGCGCCCTGCTTTTCAAATTGTGAAGACCCTTCCCGGAATCAGTATCGTATCAGGCGCTTTTATCATGATCCTCCAGGATCACTCCTTCGGGGAAGATGGCGTACTCGTATTTGCCGACGGCGCTGTTCATCCGGATCCCGATGAAAAACAACTGGCAGAAATCGCTGTTGCCACTGCAACTACCACCCGCTCCATCCTCGGTTTTGAACCCCGGATCGCCATGATCTAGCTTTCTCCACCAAGGGAAGTGCCAGTCATCCCATGGTAGACAAGGTGGTCAATGCCACCAAACTGGCCAAAGAGATGGATCCCACTCTGATCATCGATGGAGAATTGCAGGCCGATGCGGCACTTATTGCAGCCATTGCCAGCCAGCAAAGCCCCGGACAGTCCCATCCAGGGCAATGCTAATGTATTGATCTTTCCCGATCTGAATGTGGGCAATACGGCCTATAAACTGGTGCAGAGACTGGCTAAAGCTGAAGCCATCGGACCGGTACTTGCAGGGAATGGCTGCCCCCATCAATGATCTTTCCCGGGGCTGCTCGGTGAGCGACATTGTCAACCTGGTCGCCATTACTTCCAACCAGGCCGCAGGTTTGAAAAAACAGAAATAGAATGAATTACAAGAATTTAACAGACAACAATTCATGATAATATTAGTATTAAACTGCGGCAGCTCCTCCATTAAGTACCAGCTATTTAAAATGGGTGAAAAGGAGGAAAGTGATTGCCAAAGGCATCGTAGAACGCATAGGTTTTACCGATGCAGTGATCTCCCATAAACCCAAAGGGAAAGACAAAGTACAAAGAGATCACAGCCCATCATGGACCATACTGCCGGGATCAACCTGGTTATGGCTGCCCTGGTGGATGACCAAGCACGGGGTGATCAGAAGATAGAAGAGATCGCCGCAGTGGGGCACCGTGTGGTACAGGGTGGCGAAAAATACAAAGAGAGTGTGCTGATTACCAAGGAGGTAATCCAGGATATTGAAGCCTGTATTGATCTGGCTCCCCTGCACAATCCGGCCAACCTGAAAGGCATCATATCCGTGGATGCTCTGCTTCCCGGAATCCCCCAGATCGCCGTATTTGACACCTCCTTTCACCAGAGTATGCCCCCTCATGCCTACATGTATGCCATTCCGCGCGAATACTATGAAAAGTACGGGGTCAGGAAATACGGATATCATGGAACCAGCCACAAATATGTAGTACAAAAGAACCAGTGAGATCCTGGGCAGGGATACCCGTGAAATGAAAGTGGTATGCTGTCACCTGGGCAACGGCGCTTCGGTCACTGCCATTGAACATGGAAAATCCATGGATACCTCCATGGGATTCACACCGGTGGATGGACTGATCATGGGAACCCGTACCGGGGATATTGATCCCGGGGTGCTGCTCTTTCTGGCCGATAAGGAGCACCTGAGTCTGAAGGGGATCAGCAATATGATCAACAAGCGCAGCGGCATGATGGGAATCTCGGAGATTTCATCCGATATGCGCGACCTGGAACTGGCTTATTATGAGGGGAATGAACGTGCCAACCTGGCCCTGACCATGTATGCCTACCGGGTCAAGAAATTCATCGGGGCCTATGCTGCCATTATGAACGGGCTCGATTGCGTGATCTTTACCGGAGGTATCGGAGAAAACGATTTTAACATCCGGCGCATGATATGTCCAGAACATGGAATACCTGGGCCTCGATTTTGATGAACCCGGAAACCATGGGGTCAAGGGAGAGGATAAGATCATCTCCAAACCCGATTCAAGGGTGACTGCCCTGGTGGTAAGAACCAATGAAGAGCTGGTGATTGCTACAGATACCTATAAGATACTCGAGAAGTGTTTCTAAGAGTACAAATGTGTTGAATATCATAAGGGAATACCCGGTTTACACCGGGTATTTCTTTTTCTTTGTGTTGGATAAAAAAAAGAACATGCTGACAGAACTTTCTCAGTTACGCGAACTTACTGGATAGAAGCCACAAACCCAAGAAACTGGTACTGGCCGCCTCTGAAGATGCCCACTCCCTGAATGCAGTGGTAAATGCAGCCAAGCAAAAGATCATTACGGCCCATTCTGGTGGGGACCGGGAAAAGACCTTTGGAATGGCAGAGATCCTGAACCTGGATATCAGCAAGTTTGAATTTATAGAAGCGTCTAATCCCCTGGAAGCCATTACCACTTCGGTAAAAATGGTACACGACGAGAAAGCGGATGTCCTGATGAAAGGAAAGGTGGGCACCTCCGATATGATGAGCTGCGTGCTTAATAAAGATTATGGACTGCGAACCGGGAACCTCCTTTCCCATTTTGCCTATTTCGAAGTGGAAACCTATCACAAGCTGATCGCGGTGACCGATGTGGCCATGAATATTGCTCCGAATCTGGCTGAAAAGATCCAGATCCTCAACAATTCGGTGAAGGTTCTGAATAACCTGGGCATCCGTAAGACCCAAGGTGGCCGTGCTGGGTGCCGTTGAAAAGGTGAATACCGAAATGAATGCCACCCTGGACGCGGCACTACTTTCCAAAATGAACCAACGGGACCAGATTCTCAACTGTATAGTGGATGGACCGCTGGCCTTTGATAATGCGGTTTCTGTGGAAAGTGCCAAGCACAAGGAGATCAAAAGTGATGTGGCCGGGGATACCGATCTGCTGCTAATGCCCGATATTGAAGTGGGGAATGTTCTCTACAAATCACTGGTATTTTTTGCCAAGGCCAAGGTGGCCTCCATGATCGTGGGTGCATCTGCCCCCATTGTGCTTACCTCCAGATCCGATTCTGAGCAGGCAAAATTCGATTCAATCCTTCTGGCTGCGGTAGCGGCCGAACAATGGAGGAAAGCGCTGAAAAAGGGCTTAAAACTGGCTTAATATGGACAGCAACTACATACTTGTAATCAATCCGGGCGCAACTTCCACCAAAATTGCGGTCTACCGGAATAATAAATCGGTATTTCTTAAAACCATCCGCCATGATGGCGGGGAGCTGGACGCCTTCAGTAAAACAAGCGATCAGCTGGAATACAGGCTCAACCTGGTCCTTTCAGAGGTGGAAGCCAACCACATTCCATTCGACCGTGTGGGGATCATTATCGCGAGAGGCGGATTGATCTACCCCATTGAATCCGGAGTTTATGAAGTGAATAAAGCAATGATCAGAGATCTGGAAAAAGGAGTTATGGGCGATCATGCCAGCAATCTGGGGGGATTGATCGCTCACCGCTTGCTTCAAACCTTCCACAGGGCCGGAGCCTATATTGCCGATCCGGTGGTGGTGGATGAACTTCAGGAGGTGGCTCGCATTTCCGGACACCCCGAATTTCAGCGAATATCCATCTTCCATGCCTTGAATCAAAAATCCGTGGCCCGGACCTATGCCCAATCCCGTGGCATGGAATACGAGGAATTGAACCTGGTGATTGCCCACCTGGGAAGCGGGATCTCCGTTGGAGCTCACAGGAAGGGCCGGGTGATTGACGTAAATAATGCACTGGATGGAGAGGGGCCCTTCGGTCCGGAACGGTCCGGAACCCTGCCTGCCGGTGCCCTGGCAAGATATTGTATTGAAAAGAAGCTGCCCTGGACCGAGCTCCGGAAAATGCTTACCGGGGAGGGTGGTCTTTATGCCTATCTCGGACACCGTGACGCCCAGAAGGTGGAAAGAGCCGCACGGGAAGGTGATCCTCAGGCCAAACTCCTTCAGAAAGCCATGGCTTATCAGATCAGCAAGGAGATTGGAGCCATGTCCACGGTACTGGGCGGAGAGGTGAATGCCATTCTGATCACCGGGGGCATTGCTCATAATCCCGGATCTAACCGGTGAAATCAAGGAGCGGGTGGGTTTTATTGCCCCGGTTTTCATCTATCCCGGGGAAGATGAAATGAGGGCCCTGGCTCAGAACGGAGACCTGTTACTCAGCGGGAAAATCAGTGCCCGGAAATATCTTTCTAAAAAAGAGAGTTCATGAAAAAAGTCACGCTGCTGCTTCTTCTGGCTGCACTGACTTTGACATCCATGGCACAGGAAGAAGCAGCCAGCAGAAAAGGAAAATTCTTCCTGGTCCCTGAGCTATGGCTCTCCTTTGGAACCACCACCTATATTGATCTGGCACCCATGGTGGGTTACCACATAGTGGATCGCCTGGCAGTGGGACTGGGCCCGCACTATATGTATCAATCACAAAAAGCAACACCCTACATTCCCTATGCCTATCAGACGCACTCTTACGGGCTCAAAGGTTTTGTACGCTTCTCCCTGATTACTAATGCGGAACAGTGGTTGCCCATAAAAATTTTCAGTGAACTTTTTGTACATACCGAGTATGAAGGACTCAGCCTGGAGAAGCAATACTATGTCCCTCCTTATACAGACGAGGGTAGATTTATTTACCAGGGACTCTTGCTGGGAGGCGGACTCTCGCAAAGGGTAGGCATTTACAATACCGTCTCTTTCACCATTCTCTGGGATATCAATGAATCCATCTATTTCACCCTACTCCAATCCGGTTTTCCGGGTCGGATTTAACACCTATTTCTAATGGAACACTTTGATTCGAACGGACTGGTTATTGTCGGGTCACTGATTATCATTATCTCCTACCTCTTTAACCTGGCAGCAAGCCGCTACAGTATTCCCAGCGTGCTTTTGCTCATTGTTCTTGGGGTAGCCCTGAAGGGACTGGTTTCTGCCATTGGCATGGAGGCTCCCAATCTGACTCCCATTCTGGAAGTGCTGGGAACCATCGGACTGATCATGATCGTCCTGGAGGCCTCGCTGGATCTTGAATTGGAACGAGGCAAACGAAAAGTAATCTCCAAAGCCTTTTTTACCTCCCTGGTGACCCTGATCCTTTCTGCCCTGCTCATTGGCGGAATCATGACCATCTACCTGAAGGTGGATCTGACCACCGGCCTCTTATACGCCGTACCCCTTTCCATCATGAGTTCTGCCATCATAATCCCCAGTGTTGCAGCGCTTTCCAAGGACAAGCGTGAACTTATGGTTTATGAGAGTACCTTCTCGGATATCCTGGGAATCATGTTGTTCTACTTCCTGATCAGCAGCATGAAGGCTGAAAGTGTCGGGGAAATGGGCCTGGAGGTATTGCTTAATCTGAGTCTGACTGCTCTGGTCTCGGTGGCGGCCAGCTATTTGCTGATCTTCCTTTTTCAGAAGATCCGTACCGAATTGAAGCTTTTCCTGCTGATTGCTGTGCTGATACTCCTCTATGGAATCAGTAAAATGTTCCACCTGTCCAGTCTGTTGATTATCCTGGTATTCGGACTGATGCTCTCTAACCGGAACATCTTCTTTCCGGGAAAGCTCCGCGTATTCCTGGATGAAACTCAGATGTCCACCATTTTTGACAATTTTAAAATGATCACCCTGGAGTCCTCCTTTGTGGTCCGGACCTTCTTCTTTGTGATCTTCGGATTTACCATCATTCTGACCAGCCTGTTAAATTTTGAGGTGTGGCTGGTGAGCATCCTGGTCCTGGCGGTCCTATATGGCATCCGTTTCGCCTGGTTCCGGCTTGTAATCCGGAAAAACATCTACCCGGATATCTGGATGGCCCCCCGGGGATTGATTACCATCCTGCTCTTCTACTCCATCCCCGAAAATCTGGCAGTTGCCCAGTTTAATGAGGGAATCCTGCTGCTGGTCATTTTGGCTTCCAGCATCACGATGGCTGTCTCTTTAATCAGGTACAAAAAGAGGCCTCAGGAAATTGTTTTAATGGAGGTCTCTGACACGACGGAGAGTGAGCTTCCTACTGGTGAATCACACTCCGGAGAGGAGGAAAGTGTTAATTAATTGCAAAATACTTTAAGAGCCGGTTTTTCTTTTTAGATAAAGAGAAATTATTGCTTTCTTTGCAACTTCAAAAAAATGAGATCATGATTGCTGAAAAGAATACTGTAGTTTCCATCGTATATGAACTTCGTGCAGATTCGAAAGAGGGTGAAGTGGTTGAATCACTGAGCAGTGAAAATCCCCTTACCTTCCTGTTTGGAACAGGCGGACTGCTTCCCAAATTTGAGGAGAACCTGAATGGCCTGAAAAGCGGCGATAGTTTTGAGTTCCTGCTGCACAGTGAAGATGCTTACGGACCCGTGGTGGAGAATGCCATTGTGCACGTTCCTCAGTCGGTATTCGAAGTGGATGGTAAAATCGATGAAACCCTGATGAAGATTGGATCCATGGTTCCAATGATGGATGCAGAAGGAAGACGCCTGAACGGAAAGGTAATGGCCATCGAGGGCGATGCTGTCAAGATGGATTTCAATCATCCCATGGCCGGTAACGATCTCTTTTTTAAAGGAAAAGTGACCGATGTGCGCAGTGCTACCGAAGAGGAGCTATCTCACGGTCACATTCATGCGGAAGGCGGTTGTGGCTGCGGAGGCAATGGCCAGGGTTCCTGCGAGGATGAAAATTGCGGTGACAAGGGTTCCTGCAATGATGAGGGTCAGGGCGGCTGCGGTTGCGGCTGTTAGATCACTCAGGCTCCTGGCGGATTACCAGCCGGGTTCAAACTCATCCGCATCTTTCCAGGCCGGAAACTTTTCTCTGTAATTTCTCAGCTTATCCAGGTCCAGAACTGAGTGCCCGATTCCGGGCTGATCATCCATTCGGAGGATCTCTCCTCCAATGGGATTAAGGGCACAGCTGCCTCCATTAGAAGGAATTCCCGTACCATCGGTGCCCACCCGGTTGGCGCCCAGAAGGTAACTCTGGTTCTCCATGGCCCGGGCCCTGGTGAGGATCTCCCAGACCGGTTGACGGGTAGCAGGCCAGTTGGCCACATAGATCATCAAATCATAATCCCCCCGGTTCCTGCTGAATACAGGGAAGCGCAGATCGTAGCAGATCTGGGGCAGGATCCGGAAGGATCCCAGCCTGAATATTTTGCGCTCTCTTCCCTGACTGAAGTTCTCCTTTTCCCCGCCCGGGCGGAAGAGATGTCGCTTGTCATAGTAATCTTCGACCCCTTCCGGTGACACCCATAAAAGACGGTTAAAGATCTGGCCATCAACTTCCCTGAAAATAATACTGCCGGAAAAATAACAGTTTTTCTCTCTGGCCATTCTTTGCAGCCACCGGATCGCCTTACCCTCCTCCCCTTCGGCCAATTGCTCCGCATGCATGGTAAACCCTGTGGAGAAAGTCTCGGGCAATACCACCAGGTCCTTATCTCTTTCCAGGGTTACCAGCATCCCTTCCAGCAGATCCAGATTGGCTTCAATATCTTCCCAGACCAGGTCTGCCTGCACCAGACTCACCTTTAATTGTTCCTTCATCTCTGCATCTTTCCGTAAAAGAATAAAATTAATGCATTTTTTATACTTTTACATTGCTAAAGAAACTAACCCGAACTGAACATTAATTTCATATACCTTTTTCAATTTAACTCTTTAATTGTCCCAAAGTTTAACAATCACTTTTCATGGAGGCATATTACATTCTAATCGTTGCTGTTCTTTTTCTTCTGGCAATCTCTGATCTGATCGTGGGGGTCAGCAACGATGCCGTTAACTTTCTTAATTCAGCTATTGGATCCAAAGCTGCTCCTTTTAAGATTATTCTCGCCATTGCTGCCGCCGGTGTCCTTGTTGGAGCCGTCTTCTCCAATGGAATGATGGAGGTGGCCCGGAAGGGGATCTTCAACCCTCAGTTTTTCGCCTTCAATGAAATCATGATAATTTTCCTGGCAGTGATGCTTACCGATATCCTGCTACTGGATTTTTTCAATACCATAGGGCTGCCCACCTCCACCACCGTATCCATTGTTTTTGAAATACTGGGGGCAGCTGTGGCTGTGTCCATCTATAAGGTAAGCAGAGCTGTAGACGGACTTCATAAAGTAGGCGACTACATCAACATCGAAAGCTCCGTGATGATTATTGTGGGGATTTTCCTCTCGGTGGTGATAGCATTTACGGTGGGGATGATTATTCAATGGATTGTAAGGCTTGCTTTTTCATTCAATGTGAAGAAAACCTTTAAATACTGGACCGGTGTATGGGGTGGATTTGCCATAACGGCCATTTTATTTTTCCTCCTGATCAAAGGGGCCAAGGGATCCACCCTGGTCTCGGAGGAAATGCTGGCAAGCATCCAGGAACACACCACCCGGGTGTTGCTGATCAGTTTTGTTGCCTGGACCCTTCTGTTCCAGCTATTAACCATGTTTACCCGCGTAAATGTCATGAAAATCACCGTCCTGGTGGGTACGTTCGCACTGGCGATGGCCTTTGCCGGGAACGATCTGGTGAACTTTATCGGGGTTCCGCTGGCAGGATACGAGTCCTTTAAAGCCTTTATGGCCTCCGGGAGTGGAGATCCTTCAGGTTTCCTGATGACCGCCCTGCAGGAAAAGGTAAATACCCCCATCTATTTTCTCATTGCAGCCGGCTTGATCATGGTACTAACCCTCCGCTTCTCAAAGAAGGCCAGGTCGGTGACCGAAACCACCATTGATCTGAGCCGCCAGGGAGAAGGTTCGGAGCGTTTTGCATCCTCTTCCCTTGCCAGGTTTCTGGTGAGACGTGCGATGGAGACCAGCAATGGAATTGCCAGGATCACTCCTCCGAAAGTGGTGAGTTTTGTACAGAAAAGGTTTGATGCCGAAAAGACCCAGGATCAAAAAGAGAAGAAGTTGGCCTTTGATCTGGTCCGGGCTTCGGTGAACCTGGTAGTAGCCAGTATCCTGATTGCCATCGGGACTTCCCTGAGGCTGCCGCTCTCAACGACCTATGTCACCTTTATGGTGGCCATGGGAACCTCCCTGGCCGATGGTGCCTGGGGCAGGGAGAGTGCAGTGTACCGTATCACCGGTGTGCTAACCGTGATTGGTGGCTGGTTCTTTACCGCCTTTAGCGCCTTTCTGGCCTCCTTCCTGATCGCTTCCCTTATTTTCTTCGGGAAGCTTCCGGTCATCCTGATTCTGATCATTCTGGCCATCTTCATCCTTTTAAGGACACATGCCTTTCATAAAAGAAGGTCCAAAAAGAAAGAATCTTTTGCAAGCGAATTAACCTCAGCATCTTACGCCGTTCTGAAAACCTGTGACGATGAAGTGAAAGAATCTGTTCTCAAGATTTCCAGGATATTTAATCAGACCTATTCGGCCCTGCTGAAGGAACAACACAAGGACCTGAAACAAATAAAAAAACAGGCCAAGCGGCTGGGAAAAGATATTACCAAAATCAGAGAGAACATTCCGGAAAAGCTGAGGCTTTTTGAAGAGACCGAGCTGATAAGCGGCCACCACTACGTTCAGGTAGTAGACCATATGAAGGAAATGAGCAACTCCATGATGCATATTATCCTGCCAGCCTTTAATCACCTGGATAATAATCATGCGATTGATAAGGAGCAACTTGAAGCATTCCAGGCCTTCACTCTTAAGTCTGACGCATTCTTCAGCTTTTTAATTCAGATTCTGAAAGACAAACAATTTGAAAAAATCCCTGAACTGGTAAAACAGCGCGACATGCTGATCGATACAGCAAATACCCTTCTGCTGCAGCGGATCAAGATCCTTAAGAAAACACAGAAAGGGGTTAAAGTGAGTATCACATTTATGGAGATGCTTTCTGAGAGCAAAAACCTCTTCCTCAATACCGTCCACATGGTAAAAGCTCATTCACACCTGCACGAATCCATGGGAAAAAACGGAGTTATTGTTGAGCAGGAATAAGCAGAATCAGAAGCCTGATAGTTGGATCAGGCTTTATTCATGATGGAACAGTCAGACCCTGTGCTCCTTACGGACCAGGTCAAAAACTGTTTTCACCGGGGAAAATGTTTCCACGGGAACATCCACAAAAAGAGTGAGCCATCCAGCCATGGATCCGTTCCAGAGCCCGGGAAGTTCCAGGGCCTTCAGGGTTTTTCCTCCCTCCGATTTCTCCGAAATAAAACCCGTTCTAGGATCCACGAATCGACCCAGGTTAAATTTCTCTCCCCGGTAATCGCGCAGGCTGCAGACCAGGTCCACCGGATTAAAATGGGTGGATGCCTGAACCAGAGCTGCCTTCGCCGGATCCTTCATATCAACCTGTGAGGATTCCACTATTTGCAGGCTTACTTCACCTGACTCGGAACGCACATAAAAAGGCCCTCCGCCCGGCTCCCCTTCGTTCCTTACCATGCCACAAACTCTGATAGGTCTGTTCATAGTTCCTGTCAGCCACTTTTTTAAATCACTCACATCCCAGCTTTCCAGCATTTCCGGGATGGCGATACCCAGACGCTGGTGGAGATAGCTAACCATGCTGTCCAGACGGGTTTTTTCGGGCTTCTCTTCTCCATCCAGTTGCTGCAGGTAGTAAAAGATTTTCGACCGGATTTCCAGTAAAATACCACCCAGCACCTGTTTCTGCTTCACTCTCAGATTTTTCAGTCTGTCGGGTGCCACATTGTCGATGTTGCTTACAAATACCAGATCTCCATCCAGTGCATCCAGGTTACGGATCAGTGCCCCGTGCCCGCCCGGCCGGAAAAGCAGCGTACCATCAGATTTTCGGAAAGGTATATTGTCCTGACCCACTGCAATGGTATCTGTTTCCGGCTTCTGAAAGGAGAAGGTGAGATCAAAGCTCATTCCGGTCTCTCCTTCGATTTTCGGTAAAACCCGTGCCGCCTCGGTCTGGAAACCATCCAGGTGATCGGAGGAAACAGTCAGGTGCATTCGCACCATTCCATCCCTGCTTCCGCAATATTTTACGGCCTCTCTCACATGCTCCTCAAAGGCAGTCCTCCGGTCATTTTCACTGTATTTATGAAATTTCAGTAAGCCCTTGGGCTTATTGCCGTAATCGAGTCCTTCCCTGCCCAGTAAATGCTGAAGTAGACCTGCAGGCTCCTCCTCCCGGGGCAAATCCTCATAAAAAGGGTAACTCTCCAGTTTTTTAAAAAAACGTTCAATCTCCTTATTCTTTGAGATCCATTCCTGCTGGGTCTGCCTGTCTTTACCTTCTAACTCCTCTAAAGCACTATAGAGGGCCTTGAACATCCGGGAGGCCGCCCCGGATGCAGGAACAAAGCGGATGATCCGGTTGTCCGGGCCATTGTCCAGGAAGATATTCTTATAATGCTCCTGGTCTCCTTCGGTGAGCAACATGATACCCTTGCCGGGCGTGGCCGGCATAGTGATATCTGCGGGTGGAAACCCAAGCTGGAAATGTTTTATTTGCTGATTGATATCATCAAGTCTGATCCCTTTGGCACGGATCTGCTGAAGGTCTTTCTGTGTAAACATAAAAAGCGGATTTATTCTATAACACCGGGCGAGAGTAATTGTTTTAGATCCTGACCCCTTGTTTTCCGGCCTTCAAAGCGTCCATATTGAGTTTTACCACAAGCTCCCCCTTTCGCCCGAAAAGCGCGTTCAAAGCTGCTTCCAGGCTTTCCTGGGAGATTCCCAGGTAGTCCGAAGCTGCGCCCAGCATCACCATGTTGGAAACCTTCTGGGAGCCGATCTCTTTTGCAATGGAATAGGCATCGATGATCACATGGTTCTGCACTTTGCGTATCTCCTCAAAGAGGGACGCTTCCGTTGGATAATCCTTAATATTCTCAAAGGGCCTGCTACTGGTCACCACCCAGCCCTCCGGAGCCAGAAATGGAAGATAGCGCAGGGCCTCCATGGGTTCCACCGAGAGGATCATGTCACAGCTGCCCACCGGAATAAGGTCAGATGAAATGGGTTTATCCGAAATCCGCAGGTGCGACTGCACCGCACCTCCCCGCTGGCTCATTCCATGTACCTCAGCCTGCTTCAGGTAGAGCCCCGATTCAACAGCTGCCATACCAATGACTGCCGCAATGGAGAGGATCCCCTGTCCCCCGACTCCTGCCAGAATGATATCTCTTTTCATGATGCTACTTTTTTACTTTTTTCCTTTCTCAGTCTCCGGCTGGCAGTCTGAATACACTCCCGCTGGGCAACAATCACAGAAACTCCCTCATATGCCAGCTCCTCAGCAATCATTTCCCGGTTCTTTTCGTGATGCTTTTTTAAAGGATCCATCACCCTGATATGCTCCTCCTCCACCCCGATTCCACGACATATTTCAAGGAGGCGGTTGGTGGCGTGCGATTTCTGGCCCCCGGTCATCCCGGTGGTGGAGTTATCCGAAATAATTAAAGTCAAGGGGGTCTGTTCCACCACTGCATCCAGTAATCCCGTCATCCCCGAATGCGTAAAAGTGGAGTCCCCAATGACGGCCACTGCAGGACGCAGTCCGGCGTCAGAAGCCCCTTTGGCCATGGTCACGGATGCCCCCATATCCACACAGCTATTGATGGCATTGTACGGTGGAAGTGCTCCCAGGGTATAACATCCGATATCAGAAAAGACACGGCCCGGACTATAAGGCTCCAGGGCTTCGTTCAATGCCTGATACATGTCGATATGCCCACAGCCCTTACAGAGGGCCGGTGGTCTGTTCTTAACAATTTCAGGGACCTCACGTACCGCAGCCGTGGGGATGTCCAGAGCTTTCTTAACCAACAGGGGATCCAGTTCCCCGTCCCGAGGGAGCAGACCGTTCAGACGCCCGCCGATCCGGTAGTTGTTATCAAGTATGCCTGTAAGCGATTCTTCCAGCAAAGGAGCCCCCTCTTCCAGAACCAGCACCCTGTCCACCTGCTTCACAAATTCATTCAGAAGCTCTGCAGGCACCGGGTACTGAGAGATTTTAAGCAGAGGATGCTTTAATCCTTCCTCTGTGGCCACCTCCTGATAATAATTATAGGAGAGTCCACAGGCGATAATCCCCAGGCTGGAATCCTCCCCTTGCTCCAAACGATTTAATCCGGATTCACCACTATCCAACTCCAACTTTTCCTGCAGGGAAAGCAGCAGTTTATACCTGCGCCTGGCCAGGGCCGGAAGCAGGATGAACTGCTTTAAATCTGTTGGCAGTCTCAAGCCATTCTCCTTCCTGATTTCCGAGCGTTGCACCACCGAACGGGAATGTGCCAGGCGTGTGGTGATCCGCAACAAAACCGGCAGTCCGAATTTCTCAGAGAGTTCAAACCCATAGCGGGTCATCTGGTAAGCTTCCTGCTGGGTGGCAGGCTCCAGAATTGGGATCATGGCAAACTTCCCGTAAAACCTGGAATCCTGTTCGTTCTGGGAGGAGTGCATGGAGGGATCATCCGCCACCACGACTAACAATCCTCCGTTGACACCTGTCATTCCGGCGTTGATAAAGGCATCGGCCGCCACATTGAGTCCCACATGCTTCATGCATACCATGGCCCTCTTTCCGGCATAGGACATGCCCAATCCGGCCTCCATGGCCGTCTTTTCATTGGCGGACCACTGGGCATGCACCTGTCTCTCTCGCGCCTCCCTGGATCTCTGTATGAATTCGGTGATCTCGGTGGAGGGAGTACCCGGGTACGCATACACCCCCGAAAGGCCCGCATCCAGAGCTCCCTGGCCTATAGCTTCATCTCCAAGTAATACCAGTCGATTCATGAGCAACAGCTTTTATGTTGCTCAAAATTATACAAAATATGTACGGAATGAAGCTATTCTATAACATGGTCGAATAACAGATCCATGTCGGATTCAGGAGCTTATTGAAATCACCAGTCGACGCGATCCCCCATGGTTCCTGAATTCACAAAGGTAGATCCCCTGCCAGGTACCCAGGTTGAGTTTTCCGTGGGTAATGGGGATACTTACTGAACTGCCAATCAGGGAGGCTTTTAAATGGGCCGGCATATCATCAGCTCCCTCGTAAGTATGGGAATAGAGTGGATGGTTCTCCGGTACCAGATGGTTCATAAAGGATTCGAAATCGTGTCGCACGGAGGGATCCGCATTTTCATTCAGCGTAAGACCCGCTGAGGTGTGCTGGATCAGAACATGTAAAATTCCCGTTTCCGGCAGTTCCCCTGCAGCTTCTTCCACCTTCCTTGTAATCAGGTGAAATCCCCTGGGCAGGGGAGCTAAGGTTATTGTTTTCTGCGTGACCATGTCTTTGAATGTGCGGGAATCATTCCCAATATAAAACGAAGCAACTACTCATTTAAGCAAATCAATATGAAGGCATTATTTTTTAAATCAATCTCGAAAAGGAATGGTGAAAAAGAACGAACTACCTTTATTTGGGGTACTTTCCACCCATATTTCACCCTTCTGCATCTCTACAAAATCCTTACACAAAATCAGTCCAAGACCCGTTCCCTTCTCCCCGGCTGTTCCAAATGTACTTGAATTGCTATGAAGGGAAAAAAGCTTGTCCAGGGTTTCTGAAGACATTCCGATACCATTATCTTCTATGCACACCTCTGTTCGCCGGTTTCTTTGGATCGCATGTATCAAAATAGTTCCATGTTCGTTTGAAAATTTTATCGCATTGCTTATCAGGTTGCGTAGTATGGCTGTCAGCATGCTTCGATCGGCCCAAACGCTGATTTTATCGTCTATATCGACAGTTATTTTTATATGTTTTCTTTCTGCACTATTGGCAACCGGTTTTAAGGCGATGTTCGCCATATGATTCATTGATAATGTTTCAGGAGACGACTTTATTCCTTTGAATTGAGCTTGTGCCCACTGCAGAAGGTTAGTCATCAAATCGTGCGTTTCGCATAAATTATTGTACAATGAATGAGAATACAACTTTAGATCTGATCCATTTTTATCCTCAATTTTCTCCAGCAATACTTCACTTAATCCAAGTGCCGTACCAACAGGACCTCGTAAATCATGCGATATAATTGAAAAGAGTTTGTCCTTAGTAATGTTTAGCTTTTTAAGTTGCAGGTTGTTCTGTTCTATTCTTCTGTTGAAAAGGAAAATAACCACGGCGATAAAAACCGCCAATAGAATTCCTATTATCATCAATATCTGGGTGCTACGATGCTTTTGAATTCTCAGAGAATTGAGTTCGTTCTCCTGTTCCAATTCCAATATCTGGCTGTTTTTCTCCTCAATCTCATAAAAGGACTGAAGTTGCTCCATCTTGATGCTGGCAGCTCCAAAAAGCAATTCATCCTGAATTTCAATTACTTCATTTTGATAAAAATTTGCCAGTTCCTGATTATTGGCACTTAAATATATTGCTGCAAGTTTTTTATTTATGTCTAGCTGTATTTTTCGCTGGTTATTTAATTCGGCTTGATGCAAACCTTGCTTAATCATTTGTATTCCATCATTTACCTGACCTTTTGCAACCAGACACAGCCCAAGGAATTCATAAACGACAGAAAAACCTTTCAAATCTTCAATTTCCTCTTTCAGGTCCAGTGATTTCCTTAAATAATCTTCGGCCAATGGGAAATTTTTGGCGGAATATTCAATTTTTCCATAGATCGTGTAAGCACTGGATATCCCGTATTTCGATCCCCCCCTTTTATGTATATTCAAAACTTCATCAATACTTAAACGCGCATTTTCGTAATTGCCCAGGTTCAATTCTTGCAGGGCAATTTGTTCATGACAAATGGCAACTCCATTTTCATTTCCATCCAGTGAAGCAATGCGCTCATAAATGCGCAGGGATTCCTCAAAATATCCAAGGGCCTTTTGAGAAGAGTTCAGGTCAGCATAAATTCTTCCAAGTAAATAGTTTATCCAGGCATAGCCTTCTTCAAAATTGGCTTTTTCATAATTCAGACTGGCTCTTATGTTATACTCAATAGCCCGGTCATAGATCCCATTTACCCTGTAAATGGTCCCCATCATTGAGTAAATAGAACCCCTCACTTTAAAGTCATCAGCCTCTCTGCAGGCAGCCAGTGCTTCTCTGTAGGTTTCTAATGCCTTAACCTGGTCATTTATATTATAATAGTTTACCCCCTTTCGGAACAAAATCTCTCCTTTGTACTCTGTATCACCAATTAAATTTGAAATGTATAATGCGGAATCGTAGTATATGAGTGATTGAGCAATGTCATCAGCGTCCAATAAAATCCTCCCATAAATATAATAAGCTCGCATTTGGGAGACTTTATCCCCAATTTCCTGAGCGCCTGCCAAAGCTGATTGTGCCAATACCTTTGCTTCCTGATTTTCATTCTCGAAGATGAGTAGTGCAAGTTCTAATTGCGTGGATATTTTTGCGACTCCAACTTCACTTAACGCCTCCTTTCGTAAACTATCAGCCAGTATATTCTGAACAGCTTGACCGTATAAGCCTGTTTTAACAACTAGTGATCCCGATGAAATAAGGATTGATAGAATCAAAGGAAGAAGTTTCATTCGAAAGTTTATGCTTTGTTACCTGAACTTAAGAAGGTCCTTAAGAAGGGAATAAAGATACAATAAGATTGCAAAGGTATATACTTGATTCTATCCCGTATCCAAGGTACAGTTTTAGAATGAAAAGAACTGAAGAGAATACGGCGACTGCTCCCTGAGGCTTGCTGGAATCGCTTTCTCGTAATATGTGCTGATTCCTCAAGCTTTCGAATAACTGTTAATATTTCACAAAAAACTCCATAATTGCTGCCACCAGTGCTGTTCCCGCTGTTTTTTTCTCTATTTTTGCCGCATGTTTTCGGGCAGATACGTGGTAATAACGAGGCTTCTGATCGCGGTAGCTATGCTCCTGGCATGTTCCATGCAGGTGGAGGCCCAGCGAAAAAAGGATCCGAAGACACAGCTGGATGAACACCTGGTCCAGTTTTCAGGAATGGTAAGGGACCTGGAGCATCGTCCGCTGCCCAATGTCAACATCATCATCCTTACCGAAAGGCGCGGAACCACTTCCGACACTCGAGGCATGTTTTCTTTTGTGGTGAGGCCCAGCGATACGATTCTCTTCAGCCACATGGGCCACAAGGGTACCATTCATGTGATTCCTGATTCCCTTGGAGGTCAGCAGTATCCTGCCGATATTTTTATGGTAAGTGACACTTTTCAACTGGCAGAGGTCCGGATTTACCCCTGGAAAACCTACCAGGAATTCAAAGAGGCCTTTCTGGCCCTGGAGCTTCCGGACGACGACGAAAAGCGCGCCTACCATAACATTGCCCTGATCAAAACCCAGATAAAGATGAATGATTTTGGTCCCAGTCCCAATATCAATTTCAGGGAGGTCATGAAACAGCAGTACAACCAGTTATATACCGCCGGACAAACCCCTTACTATACCATTTTTGATCCCATGCGCTGGGCCAAGTTTTTTGAAGCCCTGAAACGGGGGGACTTCAAGTCGGAAGAGTAAGATTCTGCACAATTTTCCAGCGCTTTCATTAGTTAGTACTATATTCGGAAAACATCTCTTGTGAATATGCGCCTGCTACTGCTGTCAGTTGTTCTGCTTGTCGCCACTGCTGTCAGGGGACAGGACACCGGAGCGTTAAAAGGGTGGGTCAGGGACAGCATTGGGGAGCCGGTGGAATTCGCCAACGTAAGCCTCCTGGGAACACCGGAAGGTACCATGACCAATGCGGATGGCTCCTATGAACTGAGAATCCCTGCAGGACGTTCCTACACCGTGGTGATATCCTGCGTGGGATACCGCACGAAGCAGTTTGCGGTTCGCCTGGATCCGGGAGAGACCCGGACACAGGATGTTTCTCTGCTACAGGATATCCGCTCCATCAGGGAGGTATCCGTCAGCGCACGCCAGGAGCGAGCCAGTACCTTCCACCGCATTGATGTGGAGGAGCTTAACTACATGCCTACCACTACCGGGAAAGTGGAAACCATCATTAAATCCCAGGCAGGTGTCAGTTCCAACAACGAACTGAGTTCCCAGTATTCGGTCAGGGGTGGCAATTTCGATGAAAACCTGGTCTACGTGAACGATATAGAGATATACAGGCCCTTCCTGGTGCGGTCCGGACAGCAGGAAGGACTGAGTTTTGTGAATTCTGACCTGGTTTCTTCCATTAAATTCTCTGCGGGGGGCTATGATGCCCGCTATGGTGATAAAATGTCCTCCGCCCTGGATATAGATTATAAGCGCCCACGATCATTCAGCGGATCCGCTTCTGTGAGTTTGCTGGGCGCTGCCACTCATTTGGAGGGGGCGAGCAAAACCGGACGATTTACCTACCTGGCCGGTTACAGGTATAAAACCACCTCCTACCTCCTCAACACCCTGGAGACCAGCGGGGATTACAAGCCACAGTTTAATGATTTTCAAACCCTGCTCACTTACCAGCTCTCCCGTACTCTGGAAGTATGCTTTCTGGGCAACTGGTCCTCCAATACTTATCAGTTTATTCCACGCACCCGCAATACGGAATTTGGAACCAAGGACCTGCCCCTGAATCTGAAAATCTATTATGATGGCCAGGAGGTGGACAAGTTTGATACCTACCTGGGTGCCTTTACCTTCCACTGGAAACCGGTAAAAGACCTGTCGCTTAAACTGATCGGGTCGGCATTCCGGACCTCCGAACAGGAAACCTTCGATATCATGGGGCAATACTGGATCAATGAACTGGACAATACGATTGATTCAGAAACCTACGGGGACTCCATCCTCAATATTGGAGTGGGCACCTTACTGACTCATGCCCGAAACTACCTGGATGCCTATGTGATATCCACCTCCCACCTGGGATCTTACCGAAGCGGCTACAATCATTTACAGTGGGGACTCTCCTACCAGAATCAGGAATTCTATGACCGGATCAGCGAGTGGGAACTGATCGATTCAGCCGGCTACGTGATCCCCTATGACGGAGAAGAGCTGGAACTGACCAAATCCAGGCGTTCTGAGAATCATATCTCCTACGACCAGTTTAGCGGATTCATACAGAATACCCGGGAGATCAAGGGAGAGAGGGCCGATCTCTTTGTTACCGCCGGGATGAGGGGAACCCTATGGAACTTCAACCGGACCACCATGCTGAGTCCCCGCCTGACCCTCAGCACCCAACCTAACTGGAAGCGGGATATGATGTTCCACCTGTCTGCAGGATACTATTACCAAGCCCCCTTCTATAAGGAGATGCGTTTGCCCGACGGAGAGATTAATCAAAACATTGAGCCTCAGCGGTCCATTCACCTGCTGCTGGGGGGTGATTATATCTTCAGCCTGTGGGACAGGCCTTTTAAACTTACCGGAGAGGCCTACTATAAATGGCTCAGCAATCTGATACCCTATAAAATTGAGAATGTGAGGGTAGCCTATGCGGGTGAAAATATCTCCGAAGGCTTTGCCAGGGGGATCGATTTCAAGCTGAATGGCGAATTCGTTCACGGAGCGGAATCCTGGATGACCCTCTCTCTCCTGCAAACCAGGGAAGATATCACTGGTGATTTTATCCTGGTATGGGACGGTGAAGGATATGTGAGCGAGGAGGCAGGCGATTACCCGCGCCCCACCGATCAGCTGTTTACGGCCGGACTATACTTCCAGGACTACTTTCCCAACAATCCGGGTTACAAAGTTCACCTGAATGCCTTTTATGGAAGTGGCATCCCCCTGAGCAGTCCCAACGACGAGCAGTACTACACAAAGCTCCGCATGCGTCCCTACCGCCGAGTGGACATCGGGTTTTCCAAAGTGATCAAACGGGAAACAGATATATGGGGAGAGCGTAATCCTCTGCGCTTTTTTGAAAGTATCTGGATCAGTGGGGAGATATTTAATCTACTGGGAATCAATAACGAAGCATCCTACCTCTGGATAAGGACCATCTCCGACCAGGAGGGGATTCCGGGCATGTTTGGAATCCCAAATTACCTGACCGGGAGAAGGTTCAACCTGAAAATCTCCATTCGTTTCTAGCCCTATTTACACCTTCCCTGTACCAGGAACTTGCTGATCTCCATTCGGGAGCGCTCTCTCTTTTCCCAGGCGGAATCATCCGGTGATAGTTTGCCAGACTGGTTTTTGTAACCGATAGCCATAATACTCATAGGCTCGTATCGGGTTGGAACCACCAGGGTTTCCTTGGCCCGCTCCACGTCATAGCCACTTAGTTGGTGTACCATCAGCCCCATAGCCGTTGCCTGAGCCAGAAGATTCCCCACGGCCATCCCTGTTTCATAAAAGGCCAGCCTGTTAGGCCGGTTTTTATAGGTGGAGATCACCTGGGCCAGTGGCAATACCAGCAGGGGTGCCGTAGTGGCCCACTGCTGATTTCCGTCATTCATCAGCTCAATAAATGCCTTGTAATCAGGCATTTCCCTGGTAGCAAATATAAAGCGCCAGGGCTGTGCATTCCGGGAAGAGGGCGCCCATTTTGCCGCTTCAAAGAGCAGGTGAATCTTGTCATAGTCCACTGCCCGATCATCAAAAGCTCTCGGACTCCACCGATCGGTAATTAGATCGTGTACTTTGTCCATAATAATATGTTAAGTAAATGGTAAGAATCCTCTTTTACAACTGTCACACCTTGACATATGTTTTACTACCTTTATCCCCACAATTTACTAATAATCTCCGAAGGGTAACAATTATGAACACAAAAGACTACATCCAGCGCGAAGACAAGTATGGTGCACATAACTATCACCCACTGCCCGTGGTACTTGACCGTGGTGAAGGGGTGTATGTGTGGGACGTGGAAGGTAAGAGATACTTACGACTTCCTCTCCGCCTATTCAGCTGTCAATCAAGGACACTGCCATCCCAAGATTGTGGAAGCCATGACCGAGCAGGCCCGTAAACTTACCCTGACCTCCAGGGCATTTTACAACAGCATGCTGGGCGAATTTGAAGAGTATATCACCACCTATTTCGGATATGATAAGGTCCTGCCCATGAATTCCGGGGCCGAAGGCGATGAGACCGCTCTGAAGCTCTGTCGCAAATGGGCTTATGAGAAGAAGGGCATTCCTGAGAACGAAGCTAAAATCATTGTATGTGAAGGCAACTTCCATGGCCGGACCATCACCATTATCTCCATGTCGACCGATCCTGATTCCTACAAGGGATTTGGGCCTTATACGCCGGGATTTGTAACCATTCCCTACAACGATACCGAGGCCCTGGCCAAGGCGCTGGAGGATCCCAATGTGGCCGGTTTCCTGGTGGAACCCATCCAGGGTGAGGCAGGGGTATATGTACCCGATGAGGGCTTTCTCAGCAAGGCCTATAAGCTCTGTAAAGATAAGAATGTCCTCTTTATTGCAGATGAGGTTCAGACCGGACTGGCCAGAACAGGGAAGCTACTGGCCTGTGATCACGAAGGGGTCCGGCCCGATATCCTGATCCTGGGGAAAGCCCTCTCCGGAGGAGTCTACCCGGTATCCGCCGTGCTGGCCGACGATGAAATCATGCTCTGCATCAAGCCTGGTGAACACGGGTCCACCTACGGGGGGAATCCGGTTGCTGCCAAAGTAGCCATTGCTGCACTGGAGGTCACTTAAAGAGGAAAACCTGGCCCAGCGGGCCGAGGAACTGGGTGAGAAATTCAGGGCTGAATTAAAGAAAATCGATTCGCCCATGATAGAGCTGGTCAGAGGCAAGGGCTTGCTCAATGCCATTGTAATCAAGCCCACCAACGGCAAGACCGCCTGGGATGTATGCATAGCCCTGAAAGAAAACGGGCTGCTGGCCAAACCGACCCATGAGCACATCATCCGTTTCGCTCCTCCCCTTGTGATAAGCGAAGAGCAGCTGATGGAGTGCGTGCAGATCATTAAGAAAACCATTCTGTCATTTTAGAGCGGATCGCTTAAACTCAGAAATTCAAATAAAAAACCGGGAGCTTCCTCCCGGTTTTTCTTTTTCAGGTTTGAATACTCCAGGTCATCGGCCTATCTCTTTATATACTTTACAGTTTCATCTGCATCCGGGCCCTCTACCCGTATGACATAGGTGCCATCGCTGGCTTCAGTAAGATTGATCGTCCTGGCTCCTCCTGCTGAGCTGAATTCCTCCTTCAGAATCATTCTGCCATCCATGGCAAAGATCTTCACCACATACTCCCCGGCAGCAGGAAGATCCATCAAAATCAAGCCGGGGCCTGGATTTGGATATATGTTAAGTTCTTTATTCTCGAGCAGAGAAACTCCGGTTGGATAGCCAATATAGATACCGTCCTCCCCGATGGTATAAGTGAGTCCGGAGACAATCTGGTCACCTGCGATGGTGACATCGTATATCTGAAGCATCTCCAGTCCCGTAACCTCCACATGGAGAAAGTACTCTCCGTCCGGCACATTGGAGAAGCTGAAATTTCCATTTTCATCGGTCTCCGTAAACGCAGCTACCTCACCAGCCATGGTGGACTTCTTGGCCTTCTTTAACAGGATCACAGAGGATTTTGGTGCCGGCCGCGCCTGGGTCCCTTTCAGGGCATCCTCCACTCCTTCCTCCTGGGAGATGGTCCCGGTCATGGTGCCGAGACCCGAAGCGGGAGGCACTTCCACCAGCTTTATGTCCATGGTGTTTGAAGTGTATTTGGGAACAAGATCCTGAAAAGGAGCCCCTTTCCAGCCGGTCTGGTCCCCATAGTAGGTACAAACATAACTGGGATACAGCTCAAGATCAGGTACCGCCATCAAGGCATAGTTCCCGGGGTACAGGCTTCCAAACAGATAGCTTCCATCCGCCTCCAACAGGGCCGAATCCACCACGGGATAGATTCCCCACCAGGCTGATTTAAAAGCCTTCACATAACCGGGATGGACCGGATTATCACTGGCATCGGTCACTCTCCCTCCTAGCATAACATCCGAAGCGAGTTCCAGCAGCCAGCTGGTATGCGTGGAAGCACCATCCGTTACGGTCGACTCCCCAACAACGAGTTCATTCACCGCATTTAAAATCAGTGAACTGAACACTTCTCCATTGGGCAACACCTCCAGATCTGTCCCGCTCAGATCACTGTAGGGCGGATTTGTTAGCCTGGCATTGTTGTGCCAGAGCGTTTTCCCATTGTAATCAAGTCCCACATGAAATAAGAAATTCCCAGGTACTACGACCGGAGAAACAATTCCGTCCAGATCCTGGGAGGTATAATTGTATCCCATTATGGAGACATTTCCGGAACGGTCCACATCGAAGCCATGTATCCGGGCATCGTCGGATGATAAGGCATAGCCCCAAACATCCGAACCGTCCCGGAGATCCAGTGCAGCCACATAGATTCCATTTGGATAGGTCAGAGTCATTTCCGTCCCTGCCAGCGAAAAAGCTGGATTTTTGAAGGGAGCCGTCAGATAGAGCAGCCTGTTTTTCCACGGAATGGCGTCATAGTAGACCTGATTATCCAGATCATTGCTGACTGTTGACTTCTTTTTTCCCTCCTGAAGCGGTCCCTGGCTCTCAAACTGCCTGGTCCAAACCGGATTTCCCCCAGGACCGATCCGGAATACAAACTGGTTGTTGGAGGAGCCATCCAGAAAACTGAATTCCGCCTGTCCCAGTTTATAATAGCCGGTATTGGTGTTTCCTGCCAGCACAAAATCTCCGCCGGGCAAAGGAAAAGCATCAAATATTCGCGTGGGATAGCTAAATCCATTCATTACCCCGTCCAGCTCCCATAAGGCTTGTCCGTTCTCGTCCAGCAATACACCAAAGGTCCCATAGGTATCCATGTAAGCCGGAAGGGATCTGCCATTAATTATAGGGCTGCTTTCAGTGGCATAGCTTCCTGTAATCAAGACTCCACCATTATGTCCGGGAAATACCTGAAGCCGGTCAAAATAGGGCGTTGTACCAGAGAGCTGCATATCGAAGCCTGCCACGTAAACCCATTTCAGATCCAGATCCCGGTTGTATTTAATCAGATAGAAATAGCTGCTGGCCGGATCCAGTTCCGTTGCTATTCTGCCGAATCCTTCCAGATCCAACCCTACCGAGGCTTTACCAAATACATAAACTGAGCCGTCCTCCGGATCCATGATGGCACTGGAATTGGTATATTGATCCTCCCTGGGAGTCCAGATATTAAGAAGCCGGAGCAACTGGCATTCATGATCATAATTCGCAATAAACTCCACGTTGCTATTCAATGGAATGGGTATGATCATACCATTGGCATCCACCTCCAGGTCGGCGTTCGCCATCAGGGTGAATCCGCCATTGTAAGAACCTGCATATACCGGATTACTGGTTCCCCTTACATAGTTGGACTTGAGGGGGGTACCCTCCTTGTCATACTTAATGAAGTAGATAGTTCTGGCATCCGGGTTGACCGCTTCGCTCAACAGGGGGTGATCCGAGTTTGTATACGCAGCCCCCGATACCCTGTAAAAGCTGTTGGCATCCGCCTCAATCAGGTAAGCATCCTGAGGATAATCACCCAGACGTACCACATCATGGGTTCCGAGAACAAGATGTTGGGCCGCAACACTCGCGGCAAGCACCATCAACAAAACTACAAATAGATTCTTTTTCATGGTATTATTGAGTTAGGTTTTCAAATAGCGTATGCCTGTGACCAGAATATCATCCACCTGGGGTTCCTCACCCATCCAACTCTGTAGTTCAGACTCCAGCATACTGGCCTGCTTCATTACCGTCTCACCACTGATCCGCGTCAATAGATTCTTAAACGGTCTGGCTTTGTACTTCCCTCCCTTCGCTCCTCCAAACTGGTCAGGAAATCCATCGGAATATAGATAGATCATATCCTGATCTTCCAGTTGTACCCGGTGATTGGTGAATGACCTTTCCTCCACAATATGCTTTCCAACCGGCATGTTATCCCCTTTATATTCAATCAGTTCCCCATTGCGCACCAGAATCAGGGGATTGTAGGCACCGGAAAATTCCAGCATATCCAGCTGGGGATCGATCACTATCAGGGCCAGGTCCATCCCGTCCTTGGCCTGTTCCGCTTCATCCTTATGGGACATGGCCCGGATAATATTGCGTCTTAAACGGTTCAGGATCTCTGAGGCCCGCAGGGCTCCTTCATGATTCACAATCTCATTCAGAAAGGTAAGTCCCAGCAGACTCATAAAGGCGCCGGGCACCCCGTGGCCCGTACAGTCGGCTGCGCAGACCACGATCAGATCCGCTTTATTTTCCACCCAGTAAAAATCGCCACTCACAATATCCCTTGGTTTAAAGAAGATAAAATGTTCCGGAAGAACCTTCTCCAGGGTTTTTCTCCCGGGAAGTACTGCCTGTTGTATTCTCCTGGCATATTGAATACTGGAGGTAATCTCATCTCTCTGAGCTTCAATCTCTACCTTTTGATCCTCTATCTCCCTGGTGCGCACCTTTACCTTTGACTTCCAGGATCCGTTTCTCCCGGATCAACTGTCGCTCCCTGTATTTGAAAGTGCCGTAGATCAACGCCAGTCCGGCCAGAACTTCCAGGAGGATAAACCAGAATCTCTTCCAGAGAGGTGGCTTAATGGTAAAGGCAAAACTGGCTTCCTGCTCCACCTCCACCCCATCCAGGTTAAATGCTCTGACCCGGAACACATAGTGCCCATTGGGGAGTCTCATATATGGTGCAGAACGGGCTGTTCCCGGTTCGGACCAGTCCCCGTCAAATCCTTCCAGGTACCAGGAGAAGCTGTTCCTGGAGGGATTTACCGTATGAATCCCTGTAAAATTAAATTCCAGGGAGTTTTTGCTGTAAGGAAAAGTCATCTCTCCCGGAAAAACACCCTTTATATCTGTATCTCCATGGAGCGATCCTTCGCATATAATCCCATCAACCACAGGGGGATAGAGGACCAGTTCGGGCGGATTGGGGTCCTTAATATCATAACGCGGATCATAGTGAACCAGTCCCTCGACAGTTCCGATCCACAATTCCCCGTTCTCTCCTTTTGACACGGCCCTTTCATTGGTCTCCAGGGGGTAAAATCCCTCAGCATCACCGTAGAGGGAAAATTTCCCGGTTTCCAGATCTAACACGTTAATCCCCAAGTTGGTTCCGATCCAGAGGGAAACACTATCCGTAAACTCCACAAAATAGGTGGAATTGGAGACCATACCGTGGCTGGTATTGAAGTTTTCAATGGCATTGGGTTTGCTTAGATCAATCCTGATAATCCCCCGGCTTTTGGTGGCGACCCAGAGCCTGTTCTGGGTATCGCAGGCTACATCCAGATATACTGCTGAAGCCAGGCCATCCTCTTCGCTATAGTTCCGGATGTGCTGACCGGAAAGGTCAAAGAGGGAGAGTCCTCCTTCTGTGGCACAGCAGATTAACTGTTCCATCTGCAATAAACTGTTCACCTTCAAATTAACCAATCCATCCTCCGTCCCCAGGATCCGGATCTCGCCATCCTGGAGTATATGAACCCCTGAATCAGTCCCACACCAGAGTTGCTCATCGCTGGAATACAGCATGCAATTAATGGTGGCTTTCAGTCCCGCTTTCTCAATAGAATGCCCATTAAACAGAAACAATTCAAAGCCTGTCCCGATGTATACATTCTGGAACTTGTCCTCCGCAAAAGAGAGTGGATGGTAATCTTCCACAAATCCCTCCTCCGTTCCAAAGGCAGTCACCTCATTTCCGTGAATGTTTAACAGATTGCCATGTGCCCCCAACCAGATTCTACCCTTAGAATCATGATACACAGCCTGAATTGGAATTTGCCGGCAGTCCAAAATCCAGGTCGTATATCTCAGAATATGGCCCGGCCATACTTGGACACCCCTCCCCAGGTGGCGATCCATATACTTCCAAACCGGTCTTCATAAATGGTATTCACAGTGTTGTTAATCAGGTTATTGTCGGTATTTAAATGTTTCAGGTAAGTATCATCAAGCATATATATCCCATTGTCAAATCCGGCGATCCATATCCGTCCTCGGCTATCTTCCATTAGTTCTTTCGCAACAGGATCTGAAATTCCTTCGGTCTCCAGGTGATGAAAGCTGCCATTTTCATAAATGAACAGACCCTCCCTGTAGGTTCCGCACCAGATTTTTCCCTGGCTGTCCCTGAGCATACTGAGTACGATTTCATCTCCGAGTCCCTCTTCAACACCCAGCCAGTACTCTATTTCCCCCTTTCTCACCAGGATCCCGGATCCCTGGGTGGCATACCAGATTTCTCCCGGACTTACCTCCATAATATCACGCACGATCTCCTGCTGAGGCAGTTTCTTGTAGGTATATGGATCCTCAAAAATGGTAATCCCTGGATTGAAATAAGTGGCCAGATGAATTCTCCCGCCGGAGTCCACAAAGGCATCCTGCACATTGTTGTCGGTCAGTGCGTCTTCTTTGGAGTAGCATAGAATAGTATCCGGAGTAATCACTGATATCCCATAGGCGGTCCACATCCAGATGTTGCCATCCGGGTCCTCGATCATGCCTTCCACCCGGTCATCGATTAATCCATCTTCACTTCGAATCTGTTCTAAACTCTCTCCATCATAGATCCCAGCAATACGGTACTCAAGTAGGTGTCACA
>CAWBWE010000030.1:0-75860 GCA_963792395.1 uncultured Bacteroidales bacterium | reverse complement strand
GAAAGGTCATAAACGTGTGGCTGTTCTGCGTTCCAATAACCGCTATGGTCGTGTGGGAATCATGGAGTTCCGGGATGCCGCCCTGCGAATCGGCTACCCGCTGCTTGAGGTTCGATATGACGTGGGAGAGACTCCTTAAGACACCCAGCTCGAACGCATAAAAAACTCAAATCCGGATGCCATTCTGCTCTGGGGAAATGCGAAGGAAATGGGTCTGATTGTTAACCAGATCAAGGAAATGGGACTGGAACAACCCATCTATGCTTCGGACCGTTCGGTAAATCCGGAATTCATGGAAATTGCAGGAAGAATGCTGAAGGGATCATTACCACCTGTCAATACAACCCAAAAGTGGATATCCCAGAGTGGAAATCTTTTCAGAAGAACTACAGAGACGCTTCGGAATGGAACCAGATGTATTTGCTGCCCATGCTTACGATGGTATGAACCTGATCATCGAGTCCATTCATATGGAGGGCTCAATAAGGTACTGATCAGGGACGAGCTCACGAGTTTAAAGTCTTATGATGGAATCACCGGTGAGATCGTTTTTGATGCGTCCTGGAACGATATTGGTCGCATCTGGCTGGCTGAAATCAAGGATGGAGAGTATCTTTTCTCCCCTGCAGATTGGAAATTAGAATAGCTCAAGCTATAACAAAGAGAAAGATGGAAACAGATTCGTGTCGTATCGAAACCATAATCAAAAGCAATGACCCCGAACTGGTCAGAAGAAGCTCGAGGCCTGAAGGTACCATTGTAGAAGTCAATGGGATAAAAATCGGTGGTAAGGAGGTGGTAATCATGGCAGGACCCTGTGCTGTGGAAAGTGAAGTCCAACTGAGTGAAACAGCACAAAAGGTCAGGACCGGAGGAGCCTCCATCCTGAGAGGCGGTGCCTTTAAACCGCGTACTTCTCCTTATAGTTTCCAGGGACTGGGCAAAGAAGGGCTGGAAATGCTGGAGAGGGCCAGAAAGCTGACCGGTCTGGCCGTGGTATCAGAAGTGATGGATACCCGGCAGGTGGAGACGGTTGCCAGGTATGTGGATATGCTGCAGATCGGTTCCAGGAACATGCAGAATTTCCCCCTGCTGAAAGAGGCGGGACGTACCTCAAAGCCGATCCTGCTGAAACGGGGAATGATGGCCACCATTGATGAGTACCTTCATGCTGCCGAATATCTTCTCTCCCAGGGAAATACCCAGGTGGTCCTTTGCGAAAGGGGCATCCGGACCTTTGAATCATCCACCCGCTACACCCTTGATCTGAATGCCATTCCGGTCCTTAAACAACGTACGCATCTGCCGGTCATCGTTGACCCGAGTCATGGAACCGGGATACGCTCCCTGGTGCCCACGATGGCAAAGGCCTCCATTGCGGCAGGCGCAGACGGACTCTTAATGGAAGTACACTACAGGCCCGATGAAGCCCTCTGTGATGGCTCACAATCCCTCTACCCGGAGGAGTTTGAGAGGATGATGGCAGATCTGCGGAAAGTTGCTGAAGCTGTGGGCCGCAGCATTCACATACTCTAACCGGGCCTGGCATTGACCCGGCAAGTTTCATACCTGATAGTCATTTTATCGGCTCTGTCTTTTAGTACCAGGGCGCAGAATCAGCAGGGCCTACCCGGGGATCATTTGTCCCCACAGGGAAAAATAGCCATCGGGCTGCTACTTCCCGACAATAGCCACAGAGAAGTGGCGAAAGCAGCAGAACTGGCCATTGAAGAGGCCAATGCCGCAGGTGGCTTTAAGCAACACAAGTTCGAACTGGTTATCCGCACCGCTGAGGGATTCTGGGGAGCAGGTTCCAAGGAGTCCGTCAGCCTGGTTTACGAAGACCAGGTGCGCGCTATCATAGGGGCGCTTGACGGCAGGAACGGACACCTGGCCGAGCAGGTGGCCACCAAATCGCATCTCACCTACATTGAAACCTTTGCCACTGAACCCACCCTCTCCCAGGCCTTTGTTCCCTGGTTTATGCGGGTAGTACCCAATGATGACCAGCAGGCGGAAGTCATCCTGAAGCAGATAATGAGAGAAGGCGGAGGAAGGATTGGGATCCTTTCCATAGATACCTATGATACCAGGTATGCGCTTAGAAGCCTGACTAAAGCCGCAGGCAGAGTGAGCGGCATGGCACCCCTTTTAATTAACCTGGATCCCAATAATATTGAGATGGATAAGGTCCTGGAACAACTCATCAGCAGTGAACTGGATCACCTGGTAGTCCCCTTTTATGCCCCCTTTCTGGAAGTGCTTATAAGTGGCCTCACCGAGAAAACCCCGGCCCTGAAAATATACGGCACCCTTCATTTTGCCATCGGTGCTGAGAGCCGGGACTTATCCTGGGAGAATTACGAAGGAGTGTATATGCCTGGTACTCTCTTCGACAGAAAACTTTACGATGCCCTGCCCGACAGCCATTCAGCCTACCTCTACGATGCAGTCAATCTGGTGATCAACGCCATTCTGCATGTGGGAACAGAGCGTGTAACAATCACAGATTATATTAGCGCATCCACTTACAGCAGCGGAGCCACCGGGACCATCTCTTTTGATGATCTGGGAAACAGGCAGGGTGTCCCTACCCTGATACGGATAAAAAACGGAGCACCACGATTGCTCAATCACCCTTAAAATATTTACTATGAGAAATTCCGCCAGATTATTGGCCCAGGTACTCTTCTCCTTAAGCTTACTCTTCCTCTTCGCAGGATGCAAAAAGCAAGAAAGCCAGCCAGCCCCCAACATCATCTATATCCTGGCCGACGACCTGGGATACGGGGATATCTCGGCCATGAACCCGGAAGCGGCCTGGGACACCCGGCATATCGACCAGATCGCCAGGGAGGGAATACGCTTTACCGATGCCCATACCGGTTCTGCAGTCTGCTCGCCCACCCGTTATGGAGTGCTGACAGGACGTTATTCCTGGCGGACCAGCCTGAAGCAGGGTGTGCTATGGAGCTGGGATCCTCCCCTTATCCAGCAAAATGAAACCACCGTTGGCACGCTCCTGCAGGAGCAGGGATACAGCACTGCCTGTGTGGGCAAGTGGCACCTGGGACTTGGCTGGCAATATCATGCCGGGGAAGCTGACAGTGTGGACTTTTCCTTACCTGTTACAGGCGGTCCCACCAGCCTGGGCTTCGATTACTTCTTCGGGATAACGGCTTCGCTGGATATCCCTCCCTATGTCTACATCGAAAATAACCGGCCCACTAAGGTTCCTGTCAATTATACCCGGAACGACACGGATTATGGCTGGTGGCGCAATGGATTAACCGGGGAGGACTTTGTTCATGAGGAGGTTCTTCCTGTTCTTACACAAAAGGCCGTAGCCTTTATTGACAGGCATATGACCTCGCAAGCTGAGGATCCCTTTTTCCTCTATTTTCCCCTTCCTGCACCCCATACCCCGATCCTCCCAACAAAAGAATTTGAGGGGAAAAGCAACACAAATCCATACGGGGATTTTGTACTTCAGGTGGATTTTACCGTAGGGCAGATCCTGCAGGCCCTCGAAAAACATGGAATCTCAGAAAATACCCTGATCATCTTTACCAGCGACAACGGCTGTTCCCCCGAGGCCAACTACCAGGAACTGGCCAAATACGGCCACAATCCCAGTTATCATTTCAGGGGGCATAAGGCCGATATTTTTGAAGGCGGACATCGCGTTCCTTTCGTGGCCCGGTGGCCCGGTATTATAAAGGCAGGATCTGAAAACAGCCAGGTGATTTGTCTCACCGACCTGCTGGCCACCGTGGCAGCGATCACCAAAGCCGAAATGGCTCCTTCCGCCGGAGTGGATAGCTATTCCCTTCTTCCCGCACTGCTTGGGGAGAGTGATCAGGCAGTACGGGAGGCCACCGTCCACCACTCCGTTAACGGTTCCTTTGCCATCCGGAAAGGACCCTGGAAACTGATCCTCTGTCCGGGCTCAGGCGGGTGGAGCGATCCCAAACCGGATGCACCCGAAATCGGCTCCCTGCCCCCCTTCCAGCTTTACAACCTGGGGAAAGATCCGGGGGAGAGCTTAAATCTGAGCGGGGAGCACCCTGAATTGGTGGAAGAGCTTTCGAGCCTGCTTAGAGAATATATTCATAAGGGAAGAAGCACCCCGGGTCCGGAACAGGCTTACACAGCTTCTGAAAACTGGCCCGGACTCAGCTGGATGACGGAACCAGACTGATCCGATCAATAAAAATATCCTGGAAGTCGGGCTCCGATTCCAGGTTTACATGGCTGGTCAGGGAGAGAATGGATGCTGCAGCACCCTCCTCTGAAAACAGAAACATTTTGGCCCCGATAAGGGCCGAGTTTCCCAGCTTCCGGAACCGTTCGGCCGGAAAATTCATCATGCCCAGACGAGACATACTCTTCAGGTTAATATAGCTTCCAAAAGCCCCTGCAATATAAATCCTGGCAATATCATCCCGTCCAAGCTCCAGTTTCCGCAATAGAATTGCAAGACCTGCATCAATGGCTGCCTTGGCCAGCAGAAATTCCTGAAGATCGCTGGCCGTCAGTTTTACCCTGTCGCTTAGAGCCAGGGAATCGTCACCGGAAAGAATCTCCCCGAAACTGCCCAACAGCCCCTTTTCCAGCAACACTGCAACAGCATCTATCAGGCCGCTTCCACAGATGCCGGTGGCCGGAACATTCCCGATGACCCTGCACTTTATCCCCGATGCATCCCCTTCCACAGAAGAGATGGCCCCGGTAGTGGCCAGCATGCCCATGGATATTTTTGCCCCTTCAAAGGCCGGGCCCGCTGCAGTGGAAGCACACAAAAGTTTATCCCTGTTCCCAAGCACGATCTCCCCATTCGTCCCCAGATCCACCAGGACCGTATATTCGGAACGGTTCCACATCCCCGTGGCATATATTCCGGCCAGGATATCACTTCCCACAAAGCTTCCTATGGAAGGATAGAAACAGATCTTTTTACAGAGAATGCTCCATCCCAGTTCAGAGGGAGTAAAGTATTTTGTGCCTATATCCGGAGAATCAAAGGGATAAAAGGCAAGCGGACCGACATCCAGGCCGGAAAACAGGTGATGCATTACCGTGTTTCCAACCAGGAGAATCCTTTCCAACTGAATTTGTTTGTCACCCATCAGATTCTCCAGCATCCGGCCAATCTCACTGCGAATCATCCGGGTTAATTCCGGGCCGTTTCCGTCCAATGCAGATTCAATTCTGGAGATCAGATCACTCCCCCATCTCCGCTGCGGATTCAGAGCTGTTTCCACGGCCAGGACCCGGGCCGTGGAAAGATCCACCAGCTGCGCTATCAGGGTCGTGGTACCCAGATCCACTGCTACACCAAAACCGGGACGGGATTCGAAGGCGAAGGGGCTGTCATCTGCCTGGATCATTGCTTCATACTGACCCACTTCCAGAACCAGATCGCTCTCGGCCTTACTCATACAGGCCAGCCTCCACCCGGGGGGAAGACCAAGCTCCTCAAGTTTCCTTTTGTGCCCGGGACTCAGGTGAATATCCCCCTGAAGCAACTTCACTTTACATTTACCGCAAATCCCCTTCCCTCCGCAAGGAAATTCAACACCAAATTCATGTAGAACATCTATCAACGAGGTACCACTGGCTACGGAAATTTGTTTGTCCAGAGGCTTTAACCGGATCAGAACGCTGCGCAAAACCTAGGCGGCAAATTCCTTCAGATACTCCACAGCACCACGTGGATCGGGGGAATAGAAATCGGCACCTATCTTCTGACAGAAATCATCATTCAGTGGAGCACCTCCAACCAGGACCCTGGTTCCGGGATTTGCTTCCTTGATCTTCTTAACGATCACCTCCATATTGGCCATCGTGGTGGTCAGGAGAGCCGATAAGTCCCACAATAGCACCCGGATGGTCAGCGATTGCCTGATTAAAGGTATCTTCATTCACATCCACACCCAGATCAACAATGGTCCATCCACCTCCCTCGACCATCATGGCTACCAGGTTCTTGCCAATATCATGCAAGTCACCTTTAACGGTTCCGATAATAAAAGTTCCCTTTGCCACTACGTCTCCAGACTGAAAAAAGGGTTTCAGGTGTGTCATGGCAGCGCTCATGGCCTTGGCTGACATTAACATCTGGGGCACGAAGATCTTGTTTTCAGAAAATTTCTGTCCAACGCGGTCCATGGCAGGAACCAAGGCATCGGAAAGCACCGCGGAAGGCTTTACTCCCTCTTCAAGGGCCTGTTTAGCAAGTTCATCAGCTCCATCCTCTCCCTTCATCTGGGGTGGAAAGGGTGAATTTTTATCTACTTTGCCTGATTCAACAGCCGTGGACCAGTTTCTCTAATGTGGTACTCATTGCTAAGGTTTTTTAGTGTTGATATATACTTTTAAGATGCAATAGTAAAAATAGAGATTCTGTAAAAGAATCCTGTATATTTACTTCACCAATTGTAATGCTATTTTAACAGATTCCATTATTTTTACATAAAATAAAATCACCATGAAGGAATTTCTGGAAGAAATCAAAACAAATCCGGATGAATCCTTTTTCATTGGTATATTTCAGGATCATATTGAACAAGCCTGCCTGGCACTACCACCAGGAATTTGAATTAAGTTTTATTACCGAAGGGTCCGGGAAGAGGATCGTCGGAGATTCCGTTGAATAATTTCATCCGGGCGATTTGATCTTCATTGGTCCCCGTATCCCCCATGTGTGGTTCTCAGGGGAAATGGCCAGAACCCAGCATTCCGGGCGAACCCTTGAATCGGTTTATCCTGCTTTTCAACCAGGATATCCTACCTGAAGGGCTCACGTCCCTGCCCGAATTCTAGGAGGCGAAACGAGCCATACAACTGTCCGAAAGGGGAATACAGATTAAAGGGGATACGCTGAACCAGGTCAGCAGGATCATGCTCCAACTCCCCTACCTAGGGCAGGATGAAACGATTAATGCTCTTTTACGAAATATTACATATCATTGGTAAGAGCGAATCATTCACCCTCCTTGCCAGTGAGGCTTATGTAAAATCAAAATTTGAAACAACTAACACCAGGGTAAACAACATACATGAATTCCTGATGAATAATTACCGGAAGGAGATTAACCTGGAAGAGATTGCTGACCTGGTTCATCATGGCTCCTGCATCTGTCTGCAGGTTCTTTAAATCCGCCACGGGGCAAACCATTTTCGAGTATCTGAACAAAATCAAGATCGATTATGCCTGCAATCTTTTGATGAATACAGATCTGAATATTGTGGATATCAGTTTCGACTGCGGATTTAACAACCTGAGTCATTTCAATAAACAATTCAAATTTATTACCGGGAAAACCCCCAGTCAGTACAGGAAACTACGCTTGCTTCCCTATAATTAGTATATAATATGCATGAATATATTAATTTGCAAAAATAGCATCACATTTAGAAAAATCCGTTGATGCTTGCTTAAGGAGCAAACCTTATTTTTACATCTGTATGAACGACCTTGACATCGCAAAAAAAGTAAATCTTAAACACATCTCTGAGATTGCTGAGAAATTCGGAATAGATCCCGAGGTAATCGAAATGTACGGCAAATACAAGGCGAAGCTTCCCCTTTCCCTTATTGACGAGAAGAAGGGAGCACAAAGTAAGCTTATCCTGGTCTCTGCCATCTCACCCACCCCTGCCGGAGAAGGAAAAACCACGGTATCCATCGGCCTGTCCGAAGGCCTGAATCGTATAGGCAAGAAAACCACGGTAGTGCTTCGCGAACCTTCACTGGGTCCCGTATTCGGGATAAAGGGAGGAGCAACAGGAGGGGGGTATTCCCAGGTGCTTCCCATGGAGGATATCAACCTGCATTTTACAGGTGATTTCTCCGCCATTGAAAAGGCACACAACCTGCTGGCCGCAGTTATTGATAATAATATCCAGAGCAGAACCAACGGACTTGGACTGGATCCAAGGACCATCTCCTGGAAGCGGGTGGTGGACATGAATGATCGTTCTCTGCGCCGCATCATCGTGGGACTTGGCGGAACCACTTCAGGAGTGCCCAGGGAAACCGGGTTTGATATCACCGCGGCCTCTGAAATCATGGCCATCCTCTGCCTGGCAGCGGATATCCACGACCTGAAGATCCGGCTGGGAAATATTTTTGTGGGCTATACCCATAACAGGGAACCCATTTTTGCCCGCGATCTGAAAGCTGAAGGAGCCATGGCCGCCCTTCTTGAAGGATGCCATCAAGCCCAACCTGGTCCAGACCATGGAAGGGAATCCGGCCATCATTCATGGAGGACCCTTTGCCAATATTGCCCAGGGAACCAATTCGGTCATTGCTACCCGAATGGGAATGACCTTCTCTGATTATACGGTGACCGAGGCTGGCTTTGGTTTCGACCTGGGGGCTGAAAAATTCTTCGACATCAAATGCCAGAGCGCGGGTCTCTCCCCTAAGGCGGTGGTGCTCACAACCACTATCCGGGCCCTGAAATATCATGGAGGTGCAGCTTTAGAAACACTGACAACTCCGGATGTTGAGGCGCTTAAGTCAGGACTTCCCAACCTGGAAAAACACCTGGAGAACATCCGGCAGTTTAATGTAATACCGGTTATCGCCATCAACCGATTTACCACTGATTCGGAAGAGGAGATCAAACTAATACAGGATAAAGCCGAAGAGATCGGGATCCGGTGCGCGGTGGCAGACCTCTGGGCCAAAGGAGGTGAGGGGGCTGAAGAGCTGGCCAAACTTGTTGTGGAGGTTGCGGAATCAAATCCTCCCGCTTTTGATCCCATGTATGACTGGAATTGGGATGTAAAAAAGAAAATAGAGACCCTGGCCACTAAAATTTACGGAGCCGAGCACGTGGACTATACGCCCCAGGCCAAAATGGACCTGAAAAAGATTCAGGAGCTGGGACTTGGAGACCATGCCCATCTGCATCGCAAAAACCCAGAAATCCCTTTCCGACAATCCGGCCCTGCTGGGACGACCAAAGGATTTCATCATCACGGTCAGGGAGATAGAGATAGCCTCTGGTGCCGGCTTCCTGATACCGATCACCGGAAGCATTATGAGAATGCCCGGATTACCGGCCCGGCCGGCTTCCGAAAACATCAGCATCGACAATAAGGGTAACATTACCGGTCTGATGTAAATTCCTTACACAAAAAACTAGAAGCATGCAAACCATACTTAAAGGAACAAACAGAGAGGTGATCATTGACACGGAAGGTCCGGTTGTTATCATTGGAGAAAGCATAAATCCCACACGACGTAAAAAGCTGGTGGAGACTCTCTCCAGGCATGAGTTTGATTTCGCTGTTCAGCTGGGCAAAAGCCAGGTGGATGCCGGTGCCGAGGTCCTGGATGTAAACGTGGGCTATCCCGGGGTGGATGATGTGACCCTGCTTCCCGCAACGGTTAAAGCTCTCCAGGCAGAAATAGAGGTACCCCTCTGCCTCGACTCGCCTAATCCGGCTGCCCTTGAGGCTGCACTTAAAGTAATACAGGGAAAGGCCCTGATCAATTCTGTGAACGGGGAGGAAAAATCCCTTGCTGCTGTACTGCCGCTGGCCAAAGAATATGAGGCAGCAGTCATCGGACTGGTCATGGATGATGAGGGAATTACCCATGATCCGGAAAAGCGGCTGAAAATTGCTGAAAAGATACTGGAACGGGCCTTAAGCATTGGAATTAAGGAGGAAAACGTGATCATTGATCCCCTGGCCATGGCCGTTAGTGCAGATCCCCTGGCCTGCCTGGTAACCCTGGAGACCATTCGCCTGGTCCATGAAAAACTGGGATTAAACATCACCCAGGGTGCCAGCAATATGAGCTTTGGCCTGCCTGGCCGGGAACATCTGAACAACGCCCATATGGCACTTTCCATCTGGAACGGACTAAGCTGCCCCATCGCCAATCCCAGCAAAATAACAGCCTTTGTGAGAGCGGTGGACCTGGTAAGGAACAGGGATGATTTTGCCATGCGCTTCGTGGAGCACATGCAATCCAAAGAGACTTGATTCTATGGATTTTATTAACTTTCTAAGCATTATAGATGGCTATATTCACTCCTGGAAGACGCTGGCAACCCCCCTTTCTGCCTTTTAAAAAAGAACCCTTTGGAAAAAGAGTCCTCCGAAAGGTGGAGCGGGTCACCAAAGGGCCGCTCTTCGGATGCCGCATGTGTGGAAACTGCCTCTTGCAGGAAACTGCTTTCATTTGTCCCATGGAGTGCCCCAAGGGCATGCGCAATGGTCCATGCGGAGGATCCACCCCCGAGAAGTGCTATGTGGATGAGACCCGGCCCTGTATCTGGTACAAGATTTATGAGCGTTCCTTTAAAATGGGACGCGAGCATATGTTGCTTGAAGTACTGCCGCCCCTGGATTGGGACAAGGTAGGAACAGAAACCTGGGGGGATGTGGTCCGGTCCATCAGAACACACGGAACAGGCAGCTTTATCAAGGAACGCTTCTCCGGGGATAAAGAAAAGAAAAGGGAGTCCTGGGAGGCCGTTTTTCGACCGGTGAGACAACCCCAGTGGTGGGAAGGGGATTCGGAATACCACGCCCCGAAATACGAGGAGCCCTTCTCTCCCCTGGAGAGAGAGTTAAAGGCGGGCAAATTTGTGATCACCGCAGAGGTGAGCCCTCCCCTAAGCACCGCCACAGGAAAGCTGAAGCGCGATATTGCCATGGTAAATGAACTGGTCACAGCCGTAAATTTTACCGACAGCGCCTCTGCCAGTCCGCGCATGTCCAGTATGGCCTGCAGCAAGATCGCGGCTGATCTGGGTGCCGATCCGGTGCTGCAGATAGCGGCCAGGGACAAAACCCGCAGCGGGCTGCAATCGGATATCATGGGAGCCAATGTGATGGGGGTACACAATGTGCTTTGCATCACGGGCGACAATGCCCGGATCGGCCCCACCCCCACCAGCAATACCAATATCCTGGATATGGATGCCGTACAGATGCTCTGGATCCTAAGGCGAATGAGGGATGAAGGCATCTACCTGGATGGACGGAAAATGAAAAGTCCACCCAGATTGTTCCTGGGGGCTGCGGCCTCTCCTTTTGCCTCAGAACCACAGTTCCAGGCACTCCGCGAGAAGAAGAAGATCCATGCCGGAGCCCAGTTTTTCCAGACCAACCTGATCTACGATCCGGACGGACTGGACCTCTGGCTGGAAGAGCTCGATCAAAGAGACATCCTTGACAAAGTATATATCCTGGCCGGGGTCACACCCATACGAAGCAACCGGATGGCCCAGTACCTGCACCACCATATACCGGGGGTCAGGGTGTCCTCAACACATCCTGGACCGTTTCGAGGCTGCCAAGGAGGACGACTATGAAGAACTGGGGGTTGAGATCGCCCTGGAGATCATTGATAAAATCAAGGGAAAACAGGGGATCAACGGCATACACCTGATGTCGGTGGGCTGGGAGGCCATTGTTCCCCGCATCCTTGCGGACGCCGGGCTTTGAACCTAAGCCATTATTGGCTTATATTTACTTCTCCAGCGAACTATAAATAGATAAATGAAAGGTTTCTTATTCCCCATAGCATTTCTGGTCTTCCTGGTCTCATGTTCTCCTAATAAAGAGGGTAATTCCAGCCAGAAACCATCCGAATTCACTAAAGATCAATTAATTAATCAGTCGATTATACCGGACAGCATCAGAGCCAAAGATATCGCGGAAATGAAATTTGGCATGTTTATCTGCTGGTCCTTCAGCAGCTTCTCCGGAGACGAATGGACGCCGACCCTGGATAAAGACGCTTCCTATTTCACGGCCACCGGATGCGACACGGATCAATGGTGCAAGGTGGCCAAAGAGGCCGGGATGGGATACATCCTCTTTCTTTCAAAGCACCACGATGGATTCTGTCTGTGGGATACAGAGACCACCGAAAAAAAGGTAACAAACAGCCCACTGGGAGTCGATGTTCTGGCGCAATTAAGAAAATCCTGCGATAAATACGGCATCAAACTGGCCCTCTATTTCTCAGAGGGTGACTGGAACTGGCCGGGAGCGGTGGATGGTAAGGGGCATAACGAAGGGAAAGGAGTAAATCCGGAAGTGAAGAAAGAGCAGTTAAAAGAGCTTTGTACCCTGTATGGTCCCATTGAGTTCTTCTGGATGGATCATGCGGTAGGAGATGGTGGACTGGACCATCAGGAAACGGTTGACTGGGTGCATCGCTTTCAACCCAATTGCTTTGTCGGCTTTAATCACGGAGAAGCTGCCGGAAGATTAGCTCTGAGAGAAATGGGAACACCAGGGCTCCTTGGGGATGCCAGTACCACAAAGTATAACAAAGAGGCTGAGGCCAATTACGGGGGCTACCTGGTAGCAGAGTTTACCTATCCCATTTTGCCGCCTCATGAAGGCGGTGCCATGTGGTTCTATTCCTTACCCATTCATGATTCCCTTTGTTTTCCGGCAGAAAAACTTTACCAGGACTATCTGGGCGCAGTGAAGTATGGAAATATATTCTCCCTGAATGTTGGTCCCAATTACGAAGGCAGGCTCAGGGAGGTGGATGTTGCAACGCTCAGGAAAGTGGGAGATTTGATCAGAGAAAACAAACCCTGATCCGGCGACCAGTGCTCCTTCGCCTCAGGACAATGATTGTATCAATAAATATACGAGAGTCTATGAAACACACATCCATGGCATTTTTAATCTGGATTGTTTGCGCCTTTTCTGTTTATGCTCAATTCAGGACGAACTATCCCGATATTCCGAGAATTGATGTACACACCCATATTGGCACGGATTTAAACGGGATAGCTAATTGTCTCGATTTAAGGAGTATGATGCTGGCCGAAAATGACATAAACCTGGCCATCTGGATCAATCTGGGTGGCGCCAACGATCCCATCGAAGATGCAGAAAACATCAATGCCGCCAGCCGGGGACATATGCTGAGCGCCATTTCCGATTATTCGGCATTCGACGGATTAAACTATCCGCCTGAAGCTCTGGAAGGCTTTCAGAAACAGGGATTTGTCGGGTATAAAATCTGGGCGGGCCCCTGGTACCGAAAGCTGGACAAAAAAGAAGATGGGTTTCCATACATTGACGATCCCGTCCATGATGCCACTTTTGCCGAAATGGAAAGACTTGGTTTTTTATTGGCTTCCATACACATTGCGGATCCCAATGGACCCTGGGAAGAGAGAACCAACTGGCTTGCCGATCCTATCGAATACTGGACTGAAATAAATGCCTGGAGAAATGTATTACAGAAGCATCCCGGGCTTATGGTTGTGGTGGCTCATGGCAATTGGCTCTTATGTCAGGATGCCCAAATAGATTACCTGCGGAACCTGCTGGCTTCTTTTCCCAATCTGCACATTGATCTGGCAGCTACTTTTCAATATTACCACCTTGTGAACTGGGAAAATCTGAGGTCGTTTATGATGGAATGGCCAGACAGAATCTTATTTGGGACGGATATTGGTAAATGGACAGATCCAGGAGAATCAAGCCTTCGTGCGGAGCAATATATCCGGGCTTTCCGGATTTTAGAAACAGGAGAAAGGGTGCAGGGAGGGTTTTTTGGCGGACCTGAGATAAGAGGCCTTGAACTGCCCAGGGAAGTACTGGAGAAGATCTATTATAAAAATGCCATGCGCCTTTATCCTCAGGTAAAGGAAAGCCTGCTTCAAAACTACCTTGAAAGTGAACGCTCGGTAAAACACTAAGATCATGCGCCGTTTCAAAATGAATCTCCAGCTGTTGCTACTCCTGCTTGGACTGGCAAATTATGCATTCTCACAAAAACAGAGCACTCCTCCCTTAAGAATCATGAGCTACAACATCTGGAATGGCTTTGACTGGGGCAAAGATTCTGTTCGCAAAGAGAATTGTATTGCATGGATAAAAAGTCAAAAGCCGGATGTGCTTGCCTTGCAGGAATTGTGCTCCTATACGGAAGAAAAGCTGAAAGAAGATGCCCTGAGATGGGGACATCCCTATGTACAGCTATTAAAAACCGAAGGCTATCCTACTGCTCTTACCTCAAACAGACCCATTGTCTTAAAAGAACGGGTAGAAAAACCCTTCTGGCATGGCTTATTGCACTGCGAAACCTATGGCATAGACTTTTATATCGTTCATTTGTCGCCTGCAGATTGTGAGATCCGGTTGAATGAGGCAAGACTGATTACCGAAAGAATCAAAAAGAGCGAAAACGAATCATTTATCCTACTTGGAGACTTTAACTCCTTTTCCCCCTTTGATGCATGCCGGATGGAAAAAAACACGGCTCTGAAGAACAGATCCCTGCAAAACACCAATGAAAAATACTCCAACCTTCGCCTGGGAGAGTTTGATTACTCTGCGATTTCAGAATTCCTGGCCTGTCCATCGGTGGATGTCTGTTTGGGCCTTACTGATTTAGAGGAAGCCTATACCTTTCCCACCCCGGCTTTGATAGGAAAGTTTAATCAGACCTCCCGGAGCATTATAGAAAACAGGGTCCGGATTGATTATATCCTGGCCAGTCCGGCCCTGGCTAAAACCTGTGAAAAGGTTAAGATATTTAACCAGGGAGCGACTCATTTGCTTTCCGACCATTATCCCTTGATGACTGAGTTTACATTAAACCAATAAGTGGAACAAGCATGAAATTTTCTATTCTGATCCTGCTCGTTACTGGGTATAAGCTTCTTTGGATGCTCGGAGACCATCGAGCCCCTTGAGCCTGTTCCAAGTCCTCAGCAACTTGCCTGGCATGAGGTGGAGCTGTATGGCCTGGTCTGTTTTAACCTGGTTACTTACGAAGACAAAGAATGGGGATACGGGGATGCCGATCCCGTCATCTTTGACCCGCCAGAATTCTCTGCCGGCCAGATTGTAAACGCTGCCAGAGAAGGCGGTTTGAAAGGCCTTATATTGGTTTGCAAGCATCACGAAGGATTTTGTCTCTGGCCAAGCAAGACCACGGCGTACAACATATCAAAGTCACCCTGGAAAAATGGAAAGGGCGATATGGTAAAAGATTTTCAGCTGGCCTGCGAAAAGGCCGGGATAAAATTCGGGGTGTATCTCTCCCCCTGGGATCGAAATTCCGCTTTCTACGGTGAGGCCGGATACCTCCCGATCTATTATGAACAGCTCAGGGAGTTACTTAGCGGATACGGGGAACTTTTTGAGGTCTGGTTCGATGGGGCCAATGGCGGCGATGGCTGGTATGGAGGGGCCGATACCATCAGGAATATTGACCGCTTTTCCTACTATGGCTGGGATTCGATTTATAATATTGTCAGGGAGCTGCAGCCCTCTGCAGTCATATTCTCTGATATGGGAGATATCCGGTGGGTGGGCAACGAAGAGGGAGAGGCCGGTGAAACCAGCTGGTGTATGTACACCCCAAAAGGGAGGGATGAAGATAACAGGCCGGCGCCGGGATTCACCAAATACTGGGAAGCCATCGAAGGGCATGAAGACGGGAGATTCTGGATGCCTTCGGAATGTGATTTCTCCATCAGGCCAGGCTGGTATTATCATGAAAACCAGAACCACGCCGTAAAATCACCGGAGGAACTGTTTGATCACTACCTGAAGACGGTAGGCCGGAATGCATCCTTCAATCTCGGATTACCACCGGATACCCGGGGGATTTTGCACGAACAGGACCTGGAAGCACTCAAAGGATTCAAGCAGATCCTGGATGAAGCATTCCATACCAATCTGGCCCTGAAACAACAGATCAGTACCGATGCCAACAGGAGAGGATATCCGGGGAAAAAGCTGATAGACGGAAATCCCGGGACCTTCTGGGCCGCTCCCGAAAACAGTACCGCGGCGGAAATCATTATTCAGCTGGATGATATTCAGGAAGTCAACGCAATTCTTTTGCAGGAGCACATTGAACTGGGACAGCGGATTAAATCCTTTTCCGTTGAAGTCAAAATAGAAGGCGAATATATAAGAGTAAAAGAGGGAAGCACCATTGGCTACAAACGAATTCTGACTTTCGATACAGTTCTGACAAACGAAATAAGGGTCACTATCAAGGATTCCAGGGCAGCTCCGGTTTTATCCGAAATCCAGCTTTACTGCTTCCAGAATCTCTTATCTTAGAACTGTTTTTTGATATTTAATCCAAGTAATACCTGAACAACATGCCCAGACTTATAAGCTTTATACTGGTTTTCTTAATGCTAAGCACCTCCTATACCCGGGGCCAGGAAATTATCCTGGATAAAGGATGGAAAGCCAAGCGGGCTTTTGAGGTTCCGGTTGACGGGACCGTAATTTCTTCGCCTGAATTCCAACTCTATGACTGGATGGAAGCGGTGGTTCCCGGGACCGTCCTGACAACTTTATTACACAATACCAAGGTTCCGGATCCTTTCTATGGCCTGAATAACGATCTGATCCCGGATATTTTCGAAACGGGAGCTGAGTATTATACTTTCTGGTTTCTGAACCGCTTTTCAGCTCCGGTATTGAAACCGGGACAGCAGGTGTGGTTGAAATTCAGGGGCATCAATTATTCGGCCAACATGTTTTTGAATGGCAAACGGGTGAATACCGACACTCATAAAGGCATGTTCCTGAGAGAAAAATACCTGATTACCCCTATGCTTATCGAGAATGGAACCAATAAGCTGGCCGTGCTGGTGGAGCCCCCGGATCCGGTGGGCCATGCCAACGGCGGACAGGGAGGAGACGGTACCATTGCCCGCTCCGTGACCATGCAGTTTACCGCGGGCTGGGACTGGATCTGTCCCATCCGCGACAGGAACACCGGTATCTGGGACCAGGTATCCCTGGAGATTACCGGGCCGGTAGACATCCGGGATCCCTTTGTGAAACCGAAAGTCCCGGGGAAAAGAGTGCCCGGGGATAAACAGAAGCCGGCATATGTTACGATCTCTGCGGAGCTATATAATGCCTCTGAGCTCATTCAGGAAGGTACCCTGACAGCCCGTATTGGTGAGAAGGAGTGGTCCATGCCGGCCAGCATGAAGACCGGGGAAACGCTACTGCTTGAATTTGATGAAATAGAAATGAAGGATCCGGATCTCTGGTGGCCCAATGGCATGGGGGAAGCGAGGCTTTATGAGCTGGAGCTGGAGTTCAAACAGAATGACAGGGTCTCGGATTCAGAATCCTTCCATTTTGGCCTGCGGGAAACTTCCAATTATTTCGACAAGGAGGTGGGCGGAAGGGTATTCCTGATCAATGGACAGAAGATCTTTATTAAGGGGGGAAACTGGATCGCTTCGGATGCCCTGCTTAGGCTGAGTCCGGAAAGATATGAAGCAGAAGTCCGCATGCATGCCGAAATGAATATGAACATGATCCGTATCTGGGGCGGGGCCATGCCCGAACGTCCCGAATTCTATGAGGCCTGTGATAAATACGGGCTGCTGGTATGGCAGGATTTCTGGGTTTCGGGCGATTGCAACGGGCGCTGGCTGGATCCCCGCAAAAAGGAATCCCAGGCACGCCGGCAGGCATACCCCGATGATCACTCCCTGTTCATTAGCACAGCCATCGACCAGATAAAAATGCTGCGTAACCATCCGAGCCTGTACATGTGGTGCGGGGGGAATGAGTTCCCTCCCCCACCGGATATCCATGAGAAGCTGGAAAAAGAGATCTTTCCGAAGTATGATGAAACGCGCTATTATGTAAATGAATCCACCTCCGACAGTATTCTTCGAAATACCATTGGTGGAAATGGAGACGGTCCCTATGGGATTCAGGATCCAAAGCGCTTTTTTGTAACACAATCCTACCCCTTTAATCCGGAGCTGGGGTCGGTGGGAATGCCCAATGTGGAAAGCATGAGAAAGATGATGGATGAGAAAGATCTTGAGCCTCCGCAGAGGGACAGGGCAAATCCTGTCTGGCGCTATCACAAATACATCGGCTACGGAAAATACATTGAACAGACTGGGGGAGATTCAGGGAATAGAAGACTTCTGTAAAAAGGCCCAGCTGGTGAATTACGAGCAATACCGGGCCCTGCAGGAGGGTTTTAATGCCGGCATGTGGGATAAGTATACGGGGATGCTGGTATGGAAGAACCAGAATCCCTGGACCTCCCTGCGCGGACAATTTTACGATGTGTATCCTGGACCAGAACGGAGGCTTTTACGGATTCGGGCATGGCGCTGTGCCCTTGCATGTTCAGTTAAATCTCAATGATTCCAGCATTTGTATCCATGAACCAGACCTACTTCGATGCCAGGCGATCTGACCATTGAATCGGAGTTATTCGACCTTCATGGAAACTCCATTGAAAAGAACAGTTCGAAAGCAAGTGTAACAGCCAATTCATACCAAAGTAGTCCATAACCTATTCGCGAATGCAAAGCCGGAAGGTTTTTATTTTGCGCGGCTGAGGCTGAAGAACAGCCAGGGCGAACTGCTTGATGAAAACCTCTACTGGCTCACCGGCAAGGATTCCGACTGGCTGGAGCTGAAGCAGCCTAAACCAGCTGATATGAAGTTGGAGGTGAAGAAAGCAGGAGCAGGCTCTGGTAAGCACCTCCTTGAAAACACAGGAGACAGAAACAGCCTTCTTTATGCGTCTGAAAATCAGCGATAAACACAGCGGTGAACTGGTACTTCCGGTATTTATGGAGGACAATTACATCACCCTCTTTCCCGGAGAAAGACGTCAAATTGAAATCGACCTGTCGCATCTGGGAAAGGAGATTAATGTCTCAGAACCTGCTCCTGGAAGTTGCTCCGTGGAGCGGGGAAACAGTTGAGTAGGATTATAATCAAAATCAGATCACCATGAGGACCTTAAGTTTAATTCTTTCACCTTGTCCTGTTGTTTGCCTGCAAGGCACAAAAGCCGAAAACGAACTAAAAGACCAGATTAAAAAACAACGAATACTTTGCCTTCACAAAAAGCAAAGCCCTGGAAATTGTAAAAACCGGATTTAATGCCGGTGATGGCTATGGGGAGGTCTGGATCCGTGATTACAATACCTTCATCGAACTTTCCGCCGAAGTCTACCCGACGGAAACACTGAAAGAAAACCTGCGGGTATTCTTCCGGCTGCAGCGCGAAGACGGGAATATTATTGACGGTTTCATTCCCAGGGAAAAGGCCAAACAAACCGAAGGAGGCTATGAATACATTTTTACGGATCTGGAGCCCGATTATGCCGGTCATAAAAATACGGTGGAAACCGACCACGAAACCTCCCTGGTCCAGGCGGTCTACAAGTATGTGAACAAAACCGGCGATACGACTTTCCTGGATGAAATAATCGGTGATAAAAGCGTTGCAGAACGACTGGAATGGTCCATGGAATTTTTATTGAATCACCGCTGGAGTGAAGAGCATGGCCTAATTTGGGGGGCCACCACCGCCGATTGGGGCGATGTGCAGCACTGTCATCCCTGGGGAGTATTTATTACCGAAGAGACAAAGTTTTGCCTGGATATTTACGACAATGCCATGTTGCTAATTGCCCTGGATAATCTGATGGAGATGGTTCCGGCCACCAGGGAGAAGTGGCAGCCCATTCACAAGCAAATTGCCCTTAATACCATGAAGTACTTGTGGGATGAGCAGAATCAGAAGTTTATTCCTCACGTTTATCTGGATGGTTCGCCCTATCCCGACGATTTTAACGAGAACGAAATCTTACTACCACGGGGGCACAGCGGTGGCCATTGAAGCAGGATTGCTTTCCAAAGAGCAGATCAAAGTTTCACTGGAAAAAATGATTGACAAACGTAAAAGCCTCTGGTGCCGGTTCCATTGGATTGACCATGTATCCGCCCTATCCCGAAGGGTCAGCTTCGAAAATAAAGGCATGTATCCCTACGGCTACCAGAACGGAGGCGACTGGACCTGGTTTGGGGGTCGCATGATCCAGCAGTTGGTTAAAAATGGATTCGTGGAGGAAGCTTACGAACAACTGCAGCCCATGGTAAAAAGGGTGAAGGACAACGATGGCTTTTATGAATGGTACACCGTTGACAACGAGCCTGAAGGATCGGGAACCTTTCGTGGATCAGCCGGAGTGCTTTACAAGGCCATTGAGATGTTGGAAGCAGCCATTTAATTACAGCCGACATGCATCGATCAATCCTGGTTTTACTGCTTGCCGCTGTTAGCATCAGTTCCTGTCAGAGTAACAGAAAAAGTGAACTGGCAGCCAGAATTGTGGCTGACCAAAACTTACAATCGGTAGACCGTATGGCCCGCCAGCTGATGAAGAAAGGATTCTACGCAGGCTCCGGATATCAGATGGTCTGGGCCCGCGATTTAAACACCTTCATTGAATTGTCCTGTGAAGAATACGATCCTGCGGTGATCCGTGAAAACCTGCTCATGTTCTTTCACTTTCAGCAGGTAAACGGCGAGCTGCTTGATGGCTACGTTCCCCGGGAAGCTTTTAACTGGGACGACCCGAATACCTATGAATCGCTTACTGCACCTGGCCACCTCGGTTTTAAGAATACCGTTGAGACTGACCAGGAAACTTCTTTGATTCAGGCCATTCACAAATACATCTTCAAGACAAATGATACAGGGATTCTGACAGAAATAGTTGCGGGACAGACCGTATATGCCAGGTTGAGCCTGGCTGTGGAATATCTTAGGTCGGAACGATACTCAGAGAAATATGGGCTGCTAATTGGTGGCACAACCTTTGATTGGGGAGATGTTCAGGTGGAGGGAGGCTCGGTGGTGGATGTGGACAGCCTGACCCACTGGAGCATCGATGTCTATGATAATGCCATGTTTGCCATTGCTCTTGAAAATATGGCAGGATTTACAGGAAACACCGAAGAAAAGGAAGGCTGGATAAAGATGCAAAGGGATATTATTTCAAATATCCGCTTACATTTATGGGATGCCAGCAAGGGTAAATTTATTCCACATGTGTACATCGATGCCTCGCCTTTCCCCGAGGAATTTAAGGAAAACGAAATCCATTATCACGGGGGGACTACTATTGCCATGGAGGCCGGGGTACTGAAACAGGAAGAGATTGGCAGGATACTCTCCCACATGAAAAAGAATGTAGAGCTGTCCGGGGCACCATCTATTGGATTGACACTTTATCCTCCCTATCCATCAGAAGTATTGGGGCAAGGGATATCTCGGCTCCTTACGAATACCAGAATGGAGGCGACTGGACCTGGTTTGGGGGTCGGACGATTCAGCAGCTTATCGCCCATGGATTTGTGGAAGAAGCCTATGAGCTGGCCTTGCCCATGATGGAGCGGGTGGTAGCAAATAATGGGTTCTACGAATGGTATAAAGTAGATGGCGCGCCGGCCGGGTCTGCCGAGTTTAAAGGATCGGCAGGAGTTCTGGCCAAATCAATTGAGATGTTTTATCAATGGGCTAATGAAAACTTATAAAGACATAAAAAGGACAGGCTTACTTGTTGCAGTGATCGGACTGTTCCTCAGCTCCTGCAACAGTGAAAACAGGGTCCTGTGGCAAATTGGGGAAAACAACAACAGTGGTTCTGAATTTGCCCTGGCACCAAACGACTATGCCCGCTTTATTGAAAAGGATTTTGGATGGGAAGACAAATATTTCCTGATTGGAACCTCGGAGGATAAAACCGACTGGCCCTACATCATCCCAGGCACCAGTGATACCTGGGGAGGAACCTGGGGAACCTCGGGCTGGCGTTCCAGCACCCTGAACATCCTGTTTGGAATTGACAATGTTCCGAAAGAAGGAACCTGGAAACTAACTGTCGATATTCTGGATTGCAATCCAAAGGATTTGCCCCTATTCAAAGTAACTGTGAACGGATTATCATGGAAATACCGGATTCCAGTCATAAAAACGAATAGCACAATTGACGGTGAAAATGCCGATTCCTCAGAATATTTAATTGAGATAGACCTTGAGAATGAGATTAATAAAGGCTGGTGGAAACGAAATAAACCTGACCACGCTGGAGGGCTCGTGGCTGAAATTTGACCAGGTGAAACTGGAAGGTCCGGGCCAGGTGCGTCTGGCAGAAAACCAAAAAGTTTACCTTCGGGGAGTGGAGGCTGCAGACTACGAAATGGAGACTGCCACCGGCTCAGCACAGGCACTGCTGGTTGATGTAGAGCACCTTTCCGGAACACCGGAACTGCTGGTGAAAATCGATGGGAAAGAGATTTTTACAGCTGGAGTTGAAGCGAAAAGGTACACCTTCGAAGCACCCATGCCGGCAGTAGAAACTCAGGCAGAAAGCAACTACGAAGTTTTCGTTGATGGGAAAAAAATTCAGTCGGGCACCGTCCTTCGGGGTCCGCAAAAACCAATTACTCCCGCCGGCTTATGTGGATACCAAAATCGGTACAGCCCACTCGCGCTGGATGATTGCACCCGGGACCATGGATGCCCTTCAGCATGGTAAAACTGAGCCCGGACAACCAGAATGATGGCTGGCAGGCCGGCTACGATCCTACCTTTGAATCCATTGGCTGTTTCTCGCATATTCATGAATGGACCATTGCCGGACTGGGATGCATGCCAACCAACGGGCCTTTGCAAACCCAGGTGGGCGACGAAAAGGATGTGGACAGCGGTTACCGTTCGCGTATCGATAAATCAACCGAAGAGGCCCCAATCGGCTATTATAAGGTTGATTTAAGGATTATGATATTCAGGCAGAAATAACGGCAACCACACGCTGTGGCTTTCAGCGTTATACCTTTCCAAAGGATAGGGAAGGTTCACGCGTACTGATTGATCTGATGATTCCCTCGGAATATACATACAAGCTGCAGGAGGTTTATATCAGGAAAACCGGGAATAACACCCTTGAGGGTTATAGCCATCAGCTTTCCCCGAATACCTGGTCCGGAGGTATTTCGCAGGAATACATCGTGCATTTTGTTGCTGAATTTGACCAGCCCATTTCGGCTTTCTGTGTATGGACAGAAAATGGGGTTCAGGAAGATCTGAATTACTAGACATTAAGAATCCAGAGGATGCAGGAGCAATTGTTGAGTTTGATACAAAGGAGAATAAGGTGGTGCAGCTGCGTACCGGAATCTCCTATGTGAGCATCGAAAATGCCCGTGAAAACCTGGAAACTGAAATCTCCAAACCCTTTGGATGGGATTTTGAAGCAGTTCGCCAGAATCATGTGGATACCTGGGATGAGCTGATGCAACGGGTGAAAATCACTTCCAGCGACAGCCGCGAAAAAATGCGCTTCTATAACAACTTGTATCGTTCCCTTTGCAGCCGAAATATCTTCAGCGATGTAAACGGTGAATGGCGCGATGCCGATGAAAAAATCCGGAAACTGGATGACCCCTCCTCTCCGGCCCTGGGCTGCGATGCCTTCTGGAATACCTTCTGGAACCTGAACCAGTTCTGGAACCTGGTAACGCCTGAATGGAGCAATCGCTGGGTGAAATCCCAACTGGCCATGTACGATGCAAATGGCTGGCTGGCCAAGGGTCCGGCAGGCATGGAGTATATCCCGGTCATGGTGGCCGAGCACGAAATTCCCTTGATTGTAGGAGCCTACCAGATGGGAATCCGGGATTATGATGTGGAAAAAGCCTATGAAGCGGTGAAAAAAATGCAAACTACACCCGGACGAGAGGTGGGTGGTGGTTATGCCGGAAACCGTGATTTGGTCCCCTATTTAAAGCATGGATACGTTCCCTACGACAAAGGCCGCTTTTCCAATTCGCTTGAATATGCCTTCGATGACTGGACGGTTTCGCAATTTGCCAGGGCTCTGGGAAAAGAGGAAGATTATGAAACTTTCCTGGAACGTGGCTATTACTGGAGAAATATCATCGACAAGGAAACAGGTTATGCCCGGATGAAGGATTCCAAAGGGGAATGGCTGCCCGATTTTGATCCTTATAAATCGGGAGCTAACAAACATTATGTGGAAGGAAATGCCTGGCAACTGACCTATTTTGTGCCACAGGATGTTCCGGCATTGGCTGAAGCCATTGGCAAAGAACGTTTTATTGAACGTCTGGACTGGGGATTTGGAGAAAGTTATAAGACCCGTTTTAACGGAATGAACGACCAGTACTGGAATTACCCGGTGATACAGGGAAATCAGCAATCCATGCATTTTGCTTTTCTGTTTAACTGGGTGGGAAAGCCCTGGCTGACACAGAAATGGAGCCGTGCTGTTCTGGAACGGTATTACGGCTACGGAATTGCCAATGCTTATCTGGGTGACGAGGACCAGGGCCAGATGAGTGCCTGGTTTATCATGGCAGCCATGGGACTTTTCCAAACCGATGGAGGCTGCCGGGTGGAGCCGGTATATGAAATCGGAAGTCCCCTGTTCGAAATGGTGGAGATTGATTTGGGCAATCGATATGGCCGTGGTGAACGCTTTATCATTGAAGCCAAAAATGCATCACGACTGAATAAATATGTGCAATCAGCAAAACTTAACGGGCAGGCTTTGAACGATTTTAAATTTCCGGCAGGTGACTTGCTGAAAGGAGGAAGGCTTGAATTGGAAATGGGGGCTGAGCCAAAGGAGAATTGGGGAAATCGTTTAGATTAAATAAAGACCTACTATGAACGCGGAAAAAACTCATCTGAGATTTGGCTGGTATTCCTCACTGGCCGTAGTAATTATGACTTTAATTACCTGGGGATTTGCCATGATTGCTGTCCCCCCTTCGGGCCCCTATTGTCAGGGAAACTGTATGGAGTATCCCTTTACAGATCTCCTTTCCTATTACCCGAGGGACTATTACTGGATGTATCTGGCCATCTTCCAGGTATTTGCTTATCTGCTGTTTATGATCTCCAATTACTTTATAGCCAAAGCTGAAAAAAAGATATTTGGATTCAGCAGTGTAGCCTTTAGCATCATGACCGCTATGATCTTACTGACTGCCTACTTTGTGCAGTTCTCTGTAGTACCCATTAGCATCATGAAAGGGGAAAGCGAGGGAATTGCCCTGCTTACCCAATACAACGGACACGGGATCTTTATAGCCCTGGAAGACCTGGCATACAGCACCATGAGTATCTCCTTTCTGTTTATGTCCTTCGTATGGTCCAAGGGGACAGGGCTGGAAAGGGCCATACGTTTGATTTTCCTGACTGCGTTTCCCCTTATTGTTCTGGCATTTACAGTTTATACGATACAATATGGGGTCGACAGAAGTTACCGCTTCGAAGTAGCTGCTATCAGTATCAACTGGCTGGTGATTATAAGCACAGGAATCCTTTCGGTCCTTTACTACAGAAAAAAATATAAAGCACTTGCCTAGGAAATGACTAAGCGTCGATATTGGCATACTTGGCATGCTTCTCGATGAACTCCCTGCGGGGGGGAACTTCATCACCCATCAGCATGGAGAAGATACGATCGGCCTCAGCGGCACTATCAATGGTCACCTGCCTGAGTGTCCTGTACTGAGGATTCATGGTGGTATCCCAGAGCTGCTCGGCATTCATCTCACCCAGACCCTTGTAACGCTGAATATGAACACCCGTTTCTTTTCCGCCGCCAACTTCTTTTACAAAGGCTTCACGCTCCTCTTCACTCCAGCAGTATCGCTCATTCTTTCCTTTGCGCACCAGGTAAAGTGGTGGTGTGGCAATATAGAGGTAGCCATTCTTGATCAGCTCATTCATATACCGGAAGAAGAAAGTCATGATCAGTGTGGCAATGTGAGATCCGTCCACATCGGCATCAGTCATAATGATGATCTTGTGGTATCGCAGACCCTCCAGATTCAGTGCCTTGCTATCCTCCTCAGTTCCCATCTTTACCCCCAGGGCAGTGAAAATATTCTTGATCTCCTCATTCTCATAGATCTTGTGGGCCATGGCTTTCTCCACGTTCAGGATCTTACCCCTCAGTGGCATAATGGCCTGGAAAGCCCGGTCCCTGCCCTGCTTGGCAGTTCCCCCTGCAGAATCACCCTCCACCAGGTAGATCTCCGTAATTGCAGGATCTTTTTCAGAACAGTCGGCCAGCTTGCCGGGCAAGCCGGCGCCCGATAAGACGTTCTTGCGCTGAACCAGTTCCCTGGCTTTCCTGGCAGCATGACGTGCCGTAGCAGCCAGAATCACTTTGGAGACAATCTGCTTGGCATCTTTGGGATGCTCCTCCAGGTAATATGCCAGAGAGGCACTTACTGCCTGATCCACCACACCCATTATATCCGAGTTCCCCAGCTTGGTTTTGGTCTGACCCTCGAACTGTGGTTCAGCAACCTTCACAGAAATAATCGCGGTAAGTCCTTCGCGGAAGTCATCTCCGTTGATATCAAATTTCAGTTTGGCCAGCATCCCGGACTTTTCCGCATAAGTCTTTAAGGTACGGGTCAGGCCTCTCCTGAAGCCACTAAGGTGGGTTCCCCCTTCAATGGTATTGATGTTGTTCACATAGGAGTGGATATTCTCTGAGAATGAGGTATTGTACTGGAGAGCAATCTCCACGGGTACATCATTCTTTTCCGTATCGATATGGACCGTTTCCTCAATAAGCGATTCACGGTTAGCATCCAGGAAAGCTACAAACTCCTTGAGACCCTCTTCAGAATAAAACTCATCATGGCGATAAGCGTTTTCTCCGTGCCATTTCCGTTCCCGTCACTGTCTTCATTTCCGTTCCCATTACCATTCTCCTCCTTTTCTCGCATATCCTTGATATTGAGGCGAATTCCCTTGTTCAGGAATGCCAGCTCCCTCAGGCGTGAGGCCAGGATTTCATACTTGAATTCCGTAACCGTAAATATGGTATCGTCTGGTTTAAATGTGACGATGGTCCCTGTCTTTTTGGTGGTCCCTACTTTTGTAACCGGACCGTCAGGGATCCCTTTCTGGTAGGTTTGAACATACACCTCCCCGGCCCTGTGAACCTCTGCCTTCAGGGTTCCGGACAGGGCGTTCACAACGGATACCCCCACCCCGTGCAGTCCACCTGATACTTTGTAGGATTCTTTATCAAACTTACCACCGGCATGGAGTACGGTCATGACCACTTCCAGGGCAGATTTACCCTCTTTCTCGTGCATATCAATGGGGATACCCCGACCATCATCCACAACGGTGACGGAATTATCTTCGTTTATGGTCACATCAATTTGACTACAATGCCCGGCCAGGGCCTCATCAATGGAGTTATCCACGACTTCATAAACCAGGTGGTGCAGTCCTTTTTCACTGACATCACCAATATACATAGCAGGCCGCTTGCGTACCGCTTCCAATCCTTCCAGGACCTGTATACTATCGGCAGAATAATCTTTTTTGTTCAACTTCTCACTCATAATCTTTCTACTTTATGTGAATAAATGATGGTCCTTGAACCACCATTTGAACTTCCCTTACTTTCATTTGATTGTGTTCCCTCCTCTTCGCCTGCAGGAGACTTTTTTCCTTCCTTTTCCCCCTTCCAGACAACTCTTTCTATGTGGTTGATTTTCAATTGCTTAAAAATCAATTTTCGCTTTTTTAATAATTCATGTAAAAATAGTAAAAAATATCGATTCTACAAGCCCGGAAAGCCTTGAAAACCAGTTAAGTTATTAACAGAAAACCCTTGTGATTTAAGGCTCAGTTTTTGGTGCCAAAATCAAGTTTGTGATTCACCTCCTTCAGCACCCTGTTTGCCAGCCGTTTTTCATGTATTTCCAGGAATGAACGGACCGATTCCCGGTCTCTTTTGGAGAGTTCTCTCAGCGCCCAGGAGAGCGCTTTCTGGATCATATCCTGATGATCATCCACCACCCTTTCGCAAACAGCAATGGTCCTGCCTGTATCGCCCTTTCCCCCGCGGGATTTCAGATTCAGTGCTACCGTGGAAACTACTGCCACTCTGCGGTCCCAGAAATTCACGGATTCCAGCAACTTATGGATATGCTCATCCCTGACTATACCTTTACCCCATAGCACCCCAAAGATCCCCACCGAATAGTGGTCCACTGAGGCCCAGTTGTCCAAATTCTGACCCAGATCTTTCAAATCCTTAAACCTCAGGGCATCCAGCAGTTTCCGGTCTCTTCCGATCATTTCAAATGCCAGTACCTGGCACTCAAATACCTCCATGGCTACCAGGGACTTGCAGAGATCGATCCAGTCCGCAGGGCCCCAATCAGGATAGCTGGACCTGAGCTCTTTAAGCACCTGTTTGATATCCGGATTCGTAACTCCCAGTGTCTTTTGTCTGGTGGGCGCATAGCTGCTCATTTTCTCACGGCGTTCAGAACTTCCCAGGTCAGCAAGCACCTCCAGTATTTCCTTTGTAACAGCATCGACTTTCATAAGCAGGTCCCTTAGAAATTCTCCTGAAAAAAACCCTGTAATCCTTCAATAAATGTCCCCAGGCTGGGCATCTTATGTGCCAGTTCGTGGGTGAAATGGTTAAAATCCAGCTTACGCACTACCGCATTCAGACGGTCCCGTTTCTTGGTATAATCATGACCCACCAGCTGATAGGCCGCTTTAATATCCGCAGATGGATGGTCCCGGTCCTCCATATTCTCCGTCCGGGGATTAAATCCCAGTCTTTTTTCAATATACTGGGGGGTAAGTCTACCGTTAAGCTTTTTAAGGTGTTTGTATTCTCCCAGGAACCATGCTTCAGTTTCCATCACTGCCAGATAGATATGGGTAGTTGCTTTTTTTTGAGGAAGTCTGTGATTTAAGCCTCTGATTAATTTTGGGACGTCCTCCCGTCGGAAATTCGGGTAAACATCCCTTAAACCCAGGATCATGGTATAGCCGCTGGAGACCAGTTTATCCCTGTGCGCCATCAGGTAGCCTTTCACATTGGTTTCTCCGCCACAATCGTAAACCATGATGTAGTAATCGGTCTGCCGCTCCACATGAGCTGCACGCATTACCGTTAAGGACATTCGTACGTTATGTCCTCCTGTAATTTTAACGGTTTGAATAGCGATCCTGTTTTGGCCCAGTACCGCCTGAAGCAACTGCCTGACCAGGATCTGTTCGGTAAGACCCTCTACAAATATGGCCAGCTTCCTCATTCCCCCTGCTCCTCTTCTTCTAAATCATCACTGAAACCCGATTTGAAGAATTCACTGGCATAAAAATCAAAATTATTCAGGCCGGTAAATTTAAACTCCTCAAAGATCTCCTTTGAATTTTCGTAATTATAAAGGCTGATCTTATGCCCTTCCCGCATAATAACCGCCCAGTTTTCAATATCGACCGCATTCATAATAAAAGAATCATTGGTGGACATAATCAGCTGAATTCTCGCCTCTTTGGCCTTAGCGATCAATACCTGAACCAGCTGTTTGGCCCGGGAAAAATCAAGACCCTCCCCAATGTCGTCAATAATCACAAATCCCTTGTTTCCACAGAGAATATAATAATTAACCTGCACCAGGACCGAGAATGCACGGAACATTCCCTGGGACATATCCCGCTGGGTCACCTGCTTCTCAAGCCCTTTTTCAGTGGTATACACCGCATAACGATCCTGGCTGCTCCCGCTGAATCGCTCTGAAAAATTGATCACTCCAAACTCTTCCAGCTCATATCCAATCTGAAACATATCCTTCAACACCAGTTCATGGAACTGTGGATACTCCTCCTCAGCCAGAGTTATGACGGGTACCAAAGATGTGGTAGTATCGGTCCACTCAACCTCCTTCGATTCAAAGGAGGATTTCAGCGCGTATCTTGTCTTACCCAGATCACCGCTGAAGTTGAATCTTCTGAGGCTGATGGCCCACCCATGTATAATCTCAATAAAAGGATGCTGCAAACGATCACGCTTGGCATAACAGGCCAGCTGGTCATGCGGTATCTCGAATTCCAGGAACATGGAACCGCTTGTTGCCTCATATTTAACGATCCCTGTCCCTTCCGTTCCTCTTTCCAATACCATCTCTTCTCCCACGTATAATCGTTCCATCCGGATGGTTTCCAGGTCATAGGCCAGCTCATACTTCATAAAGTCATCGCTGTTTTTAAATAACAGCTCATAGCTGACCGGTCCAGTGGCAGCGGTACCCCTGCCCATGAGCATATTAACCAAATCTGACAGGGCATTCAGCGTACGCGTTTTCCCACTGGAATTTTTACCAACCACCAGGTTGATCTCGCCCAGGCTCACCTTATCAATAAGCCACTCGATGTTCTGTCCTGCATTTTCACGAAAAGAGAATTTTCTCAGGTACATATGGTAAAATGTTAGAAAAGTAGAAAGGTAATAAAGTTAGGGCGATCCATCAACTCCATGTAGCACCTGCCTGAACTTCTCCAACATTATTGTATCACCATAAAGGGACTATAAAGAATATGAAAACCCTAGCATGGCCCGGAAGCGGTAGGCCGGATACTGATGGTACAGGTAGTAAGGCTGTGCCGCCAGGTTGTTGAAACGGACCCAGAAAGAGAGCAGCTTGCTGTAGCGGTATTCCAGTCCCAGGTTGACATCCACAGCCAGTGGAAGGGTCTCCTCCAGAACAGGATCGTAATCCTCAAAATACCTTTGACCAATGGTATAAACTCCTGCCGTCAGGATGATTTTATCCCTCATGCTATAACGTGCCTGGAGGGAGATATCAAAAAGAGGCTTGTTCCAGGGATGTTCTTCCCGGACCATGGTAATGTAGCTGTGATAGTTCCCCTTCAGGAAAAACTTCCAGGAATCGCTGGGACGCACGGTCAGCTCTCCGTGCAGCGTGCCCAGGGTCACATCGTCATATACTACCACAAACTGGTTCAGCAGCAAATCGCTGTTATCGTTCACATAGAAATAGGCATCGTCAATGATGGAATAGCTGGCCTTCAGATTATAGGCCACTGCCTTGGATAAGCGGCCCTTCATTCCAAAATAGGCGATCAACTTGTGGTTGGTGGGTTTGATTCCCAGAGAGGGTTCGATATAGGGATTCTCATCCACGATCCTCCGGTAAGAATTGGACTCCAGATAACCATCCACCCCGAAGTAAGGCACTATCACCTCTTTGACCATATTAAACTGGAAAGAGGCCCTGGGGTACAGGTGTGGTGTAAATACCTCCTGACTCACCTCCCCGTAGACATTGATGCCGGCCGTGAACCGCCACTGGGCGGAGCCTTTCCCGATGGCCGGATTCAGCCAGAAGGTGCTTAGAGAGCCCACGGTGGTGTCCCAGTCGGGATAGTGACCCAGGAATTCTCCCCCGAGTTCGCCGGCAATATCCACCACCCGGAGTTTCTTATCAAACTCCAGATTGAGTTTGACTCCATGCTCCACCTGATCAAATTCGTGAGTGAAATAGTAATACTCCAGGGCTGCATCGTAATTGAAATGAAAGGAGTCGGCATGCATGGAGTGCAGGCCAATGGCTCCTTCGGCCGTGAAATAGGGATGCACGGCGTCGCTCCCGGGTCAGGCTGGTATCCAGCTCCGGATCGATCCCATAGTGTACATAAGAGTTGTAGCTGGCCCCTACACTATAATCAAATACCGAATTTTTCAAAAACCGGCTGCCGTAGATATCAACTTCGTTCTCATTAAACCCGGCAGGTACCTTCAGATCGTTGTCCAGTTTGACCTTCCCGTTCATGGAGTGGTGTTTCAGGTGCAGCCCGAAGGTTCCGTTTCTGGACCTCAACTGATTGATATTCAGCTCAGCCAGTGGAGTCAGGTAGTTCCCGAACCCCAGGGTCAGCTGACTCTTGTAAAGCCTCTCCAGGGGCATAGTCACCATACTTGCCGCCATGATGGGTTCCACCTTGAACTCACTCTCATAACGTTTAGGGAAAAGCTGGTAATTAATTACCGGGACCTCAAACTCAATCTCTTCATCCAGTCCCGGAAGTAACTCTATTTTCTTGGCACCGGACAGGGTGGGCGAATAGGGTTTAACCACCCTTACCTCTTTCTGCTGTCCCATGGTTGCCAGCGGCAGATGGACAAGAACATCCACACCAGTAATCTCTGAATATATTTTCTGAACTGTTTCATTTCAGTTGCTTTCATTTTAATTGGGTTCCGGGGCAATATCACTTTCTGCCTGTTCTGTCAGCGCAGCCTTACGCTGTTTTGCATTGGCGATGATTCCATCATCTGCCACGGTATAGTAATCGATCAGGCTTTGCAGGGAATTGATGGCAGAAAACTCATCCCCCTTCTCCATATAGATATCCGACAGAGTCAGGAAAGCCATACCCATCCAGTACTGGTGGGGAGTATTCATCTCGATGAATTCATATACCACCTCTTCGGCCTGGTCCAGTCTCCCCCCTCTCATAAGAGGATCTCGATCATCAGGTATTTTGACTCGGCACCTTCCTTGCTATTCACTTCCTGGGCCACCTTTTCGATAGAAATCATAGGCGAAATCCATCTCATTCAACTGCTGAAAGGACTTGGCGATCTTATAATTGGCCTCACGAATATATTCCTCCTGAATTTTGTCCAGCTGAAGCACCTGCCGGGCCGCCTCAATGGTATTGGTGTACTCCTCCAATTCAAAGTAGCAACGCATCAGTCCTACCTGGCATCGAAAATATTCTGTTTTCTGTTCGGCCGTTTCCAGCATGGCCCGATAGTAATCCGCTGCCCGGTTGTAATCCTTTTCCCTGAAACTGATCTTGGAAGCAGCTTCCAGGGCAGGAACCGTAAACATATTCCGGGGCTGATTGATAATAAAGTCCAGAGATTCAAGGGCTTCCTCGTTTTGCTCCAGTTTCAGCTGGCAATCTGCCTTATAATAATGCGCATTCAACAGGAACCTCCCCTGGGAAAGGCATCCAGGTAATCCTTAAAGGCCCGACCGTTCCCTCACAATCATCACGCATATAAACCATCTCAGCAGCCGTATAGGACAGAGAATCCTGTTCGCTCCGGGTAATATCGCGGTCCAAGCTGTTCACAAAGGTCAAGGTAGCCATCCACATTGTCCTTCCGGACATAAATGTTCTTAATACTGGTCAGGGCATTGTCAGCTTCGGCGGTGCCCGGATAATTGGTGGCCACCCGCTCATAGTATGTCAGCGCGTCATCATACTCCCCAGCATTGTAATGAATCAGTCCCAGCTGATTCAGGGCATTGTTGGTATAGCTGGAATTGGAATGCTCATCTGACCACCCGCTCATAGTAGCTCAGCGCCTGTTGCGGCTGGTTCAGAACCACATAACTTCTTCCGATTTCAAATAGTGCATCATCCACAAAAGCAGACTTTGGCTGCTGCGGTAATAAGCTGGTTCAGCACATCTATCTTCTCCTGGGTCCTGTCGAGCAGTCCCAGGGTAAAGCCTTTCTGGAACATGGCATAATCCACATCAGCCTTCCCGGACTGAATAGATTTGTTGTAATACTCGATGGCCTGCGTATAGCGGGTCTGAACAAAATAGCAATCCGCCATCCGGTTATAGGCATCTGAAACGCTGGCAGTGGACTGCCCGCTGGATAAACGAAGGAATTTCCCAAACCAGTCGAGCGATTCTTCATAGGACTTCTCATCGAAATGAAGATAACCCAGGCTGTAATGGCACAGGGAATACTCGTCCTGCTGCGCAGCGCTTCCATCTTTAAGGAATTCCTCATAGTACATTCGGGCAGTCTGCCGGTCGCCGGTTCGGTAAGCCGCTTCTCCCAGCCAGAAATAAGTCCGGGCAGCAATAAGCGGATCATAGTTCGCATATTGCAGGGAGACCTCCAGGGCATCCACTGCTTCACTGAATCTCAGGTTCTTATAAAGTTCCAGTCCCCTGTAAAAGGCCACCTTCTGATAGGCCCGTTCAATGTTGGCATCCTTTATGCGGATCTTCTCCAGGGAGGTCATGGCCATGGAGTAGTTCCTGGTACCCAGGTAGGCAGTTACCAGGTAATTGTATGCCTCATCCGCATTGTCTGCCGCCGGATAGGTGCGGATATAAAGTTCCAGTGCACGAATGGCTTCATTGAATGGATTGTATGAGAGTTCAAAGGTAACCTTGGCAAAATTAAACAGGGCATCCTGCTGTATCTTTGGATCAAAATTCATATTGGCCGCTTTGGAAAAGGCAATCCGCGCCTTATTCTTATCCCCTGTCTTCAGGTAACAATCACCCAGGTGGTAGAGCGCACTCTGGGCTATCTCTGTGTTGCGGTAAGAGATTCCCTCAAAAAGCGGAAGGGCATTCTCATACTCCTGATTGTTGTAATAGGCATAAGCCAGCTGGTAGCGGTCATGGATGGTATAGGCTTTGGAATTGGTCCGGTAAGTCTCCAGGTAAGGAATGGCATCCTTATAGTCATTCAGCATAAAATGAGATTCCCCGATGATCTTGGCCACCTCTCCCAGCCTTCGTTCCGATACCGAATCCATCAGAGGAGGGGCGTAATCCAGAACCTCTTCATATTTCTTCTGCATAAAGAGGATCTGAGAAATATAGTAGGGGGCTATCTCCCTGAACAGAGGATCATCATCAATATCCCGGAATCCTTTCAGTGCGGTTTCATAGTTCCCATCCACGTAGTGAATATGGGAATAGTAGTAGGTTGCCGGACCTGTAAAGGGGGTATCCAACTCCAGGATCTCATAGAAGTTTACCCTGGCATTTTCAAAGTCGTTTCGTTTATAATAGCTGTAGCCTTTCTTGAAATAGTACTCCGGCAGTTTCTCTTTTCCAATCCTGTACCGGTCCACCCGGTTGTACCATGAAATACTTTTGGCCCAGCTGTTCTTGTCATAAAAGTAGTCGGCCAGGCGAAAGGCAGCTTCATCCACATAGGGACTTTCCGGGTACTCGGACACAAAGGTATGGACCAGAAACTCTGAATCATCATTTCTTAGCTCCACAGCTGACATGGCCAGGTAATAGCAGGCTTCTGAGCGTATTTCGGACCTGGAACCGGGATTCTCCTCCAGGTAATTTCCAAGCACTCTGCGAGCTGCTCCATATTTTTTATTCTCGTAAAGTTCCAAGCCCTCCAGGTATTCATTGTCTCCATAGTCATACACTGCACTTTTCTGCCCATAGGCCAGAAATGAAGCCAGGAGGAATATGATAGAGGTGATTCTCTTTTTCTGAACGGATCATATGGATGAGATTAACTTGATAAAAGTACGAATAATCATGGCGGCTCATTTGGCGTTATTTCTTTTTAATTAACAGTGATATGTTAATTTTTAGTATGATTATAATTCTTAATTTAGTCGCATATTTTTGAACCTATGGCTCTGGACAATGTCATCTCCCTTGAAAATGCAGTAATTGGAGTCGACGAACATATCGTTCTGGAACAGGTGAATCTCGCCGTCGACAAGGGTGAGTTCGTCTATGTGATCGGAAGGGTTGGAAGCGGTAAGACCAGTCTGATCAAGACCATTAATGCAGAATTGCCCCTGATCGAAGGTACGGGAATCGTGTCAGGATTTCGTCTGGAGGATCTGAAGCGCAAAGATATCCCCCTGCTCAGAAGAAAGCTTGGAATTGTCTTCCAGGACTTTAAGCTCCTGATCGACCGGACGGTGGAAAGCAACCTGGAATTTGCTCTGAAAGCCACTGGCTGGAAAAACAAAGAAGAGATCAATGAGCGTATTGCAGAGGTCCTGGAGAAAGTGGACCTGGGCTACAAAGGCTACAAAATGCCACACCAGCTTTCCGGTGGGGAACAGCAGCGTGTGGTGATTGCCAGGGCACTGTTAAACGATCCCGAAGTTATTCTGGCCGACGAGCCTACCGGCAACCTGGACCCGGCCACCTCCGATGATATTATGAAGATCCTGATGGCGATCTCTCAAAGTGGCAGGGCCGTGGTGATGGCAACACATAACTACAACCTGATCAAGCGCTTCCCCGGAAGAACACTGAAATGTGAGAAGGGGCGGCTGTTAAGCGCCAATCTCTCAGAAGCAGATTTCGATAAGCTGATCCAGAATGTTTAAGAGCCCTTAATGGATCTGCATGTCTATACCCTGGAGGAACTGAAACCACATCTTTACACCCTCTATTCAAAACCAGATTCTCACGTACCTGTAAGTCCGCTGCGCCTGGAGTCCTATCTGAAGAATCCCAGGGCGCAGGCATCCGACCCGGTTCTATTTGAGATGCGCCAGGAAGGCAAGGTCATAGCCTACCGGACCCTCCTGCCTGACTTATTTTATGACAAAAAGGATCATCCCCGGCGTTTCGCCTGGCTGAGTGGAAATTGGGTCAGACCGGATAAAAGACGCCAGGGAATTTCCACTCGTCTGCTGGAGATGGCCGAGGAGCAGTGGGAAGGTCGCCTTTTTTATACCAATTACGCCCCGGAATCCAAAGCACTCTATGACCACACCGGCAGATACCGAAGGATCGCCAGCCGGGAGGGCTTCCGGTTCTACCTGCGCTCAGCCAGTGAGGATCTGCTGGGCAAACGATTGGGGTTCCGTAAGTTTTTTGGATCAGGCGACCAGCTGATTAACCAGGTCCGGGAACTAAAAATTCAGAGATATAAATTTCCCCGGGTGCTGCCCTGCCATGTGAAGCAGGTAGATGGCTTCGTTGCTCAATTATCCGAGCTGGTAAGCATGCTTCAACAGGAAAACCTCTTCCGGAGAGACCGGGAAATATTTGAGTGGGCCCTGCAATATCCCTGGGTCACAGAACTTACATGTGATACGGTCAATTACCACTTCTCCTACCAGGCCAACCGCTTTAAAAACAACATATACCATTCCATTCACCCGGATTCGGACAGCGAGGGTATCCTCTGGCTTCTTCTGCACAACGATGTCCTCTCGGTGCCTTACCTGTTTGCAGGAAATGAGGCCCTTCACCGCTGCATGGCCGATACCATCGTCCGAACCATGATCGAAAATGGCTGCACGCACACCACCATACGCAATCCCGAGCTTATCAAAAAACTTCTGTTTTATAAGAAGCTGTTTCTCTCGATTCGAAAGATGCCTCAACAGGTGTTTGCACATAAAGCACTGGCCGGGCTTATCCCCGACAATCCAAACATTCACGACGGAGACGGAGATGTGATGTTTACGGGCTGATCAATAACGGAGACGGTCCCTTGCAAGCATCCTTTTCAAGAGATAAGAAAGATATTCGGTTTTCAGAGTATCCAGTGCGGCTGTCTTATGCTTTTCCATGGGTATCCGCTGGATAAAGGCAGAATGGCCGGTCCGCTTCAATCCTGCACTGCCCAGCAGGGCTGCAGCTCCCCCTTCTTCCAACAGAGAGTGTATCACTTTCTTTGGAACGCCATCGCTGGTGAAGGGAAAAGAGAAATAGGAGCCATGGATTCCGAAACGCTTCTGCAGGTCCCTTATGCTGCTGGTTACCTGCTCTATCATTTCCCCTGCTTCCAATCCTGAAAAATCTCTGTGATCCGAGGAATGAGCACCGATTTCAAAGCCCCATTCCAGCAGTTCCTTCACCTCCTTAGTGCTCAGGTAAACCGGTTTGGACTGCAGATAGACCGAATAGTCCAAACCCACTTCCCTGGCCAGTGCATCCAGCAGGGCGCGCTGCTCATAAGCAATCATTCGGATGGAAGGCTCAAACATCTCCCCGGGGATCTTCAGGAATGCAGCTATCTGCTCCCTGGCCCTGCAATCTTCCCTCCCCTGGTGAATCAGGAGGCTTGCCTTGTAGCGGTAAAAGAGTGCCCTGTTATCAATAAATTTGTTATTCAGAAAAAATATAGCGGGAATTCCCTTCTTTCTTAAAAGGGGGGCGATATACTTATGGCAGCCCAACAAGCCGTCATCAAAGGAAAGGACCATACTTTGCCTTCCTCTTTTTTCTTTATTTCTTTCCAGATAAGAGCCCAGACTTTCAGGTTCATACCAGCGCAGTAACTGTTCCAGGTCCCTTTCAAATTCTTCGGGTTTAAGCACCCGGTAAAGGTGGCGGATATGTGGCAGGGGTTCCGGAGAAACGGTATGGTAAAAGGGGAATACCACAGACTGTCCTGCCCATCTGATCAGATGATCCATCCGCATGGGACGGGCCAGGGAAGTGAGGGTATTCCAGTTTCTCTCTTTCATGCTATCTCAGCTTGGTAAGTGTAGCAGGCAAACGGCTGAAGCTGACTCCCTGGTATATTTCGGCCTGTGCCCCAAATCCTCCAAAAAACCGGGCTACCGAAGGAATATTTGAACCTTCAAAATCCATGATCAGTCCACTTCCTGCAAAATCTCTGATAAACGCATCAACGATCCTGAACATTCCTCTCTCTTCCTTCCCCACCTGGCTGGAGGCCGAAAGCAGGTAGATCGCTCTGCTTTTGCTGAAGGCAAAAAAAGCAGCCGCATTCACGTCACTTCCGTGGCGTATGGCATAGATCTTTCCAGCTTCCCTTTGCAGGATGGTTTCAAACAGATCAAGCATCCAGCCGTATTCCTCTTCAGAGCGTTGAATCACATCATTCTCCCTCTTCAAGCGCACCAGTTCCCCTACGGGAAGATTTCTTTCAATATACTCAGAAAGTTCCATGGATTTTTTGATGTTTCTGCGGGCATTGCTTGAATACAGGCTGGAATGGGTATCGTAATCCCGATCGAGGGTCAGTACGTAATTGGATTTATCATCTACAATAAAAGGAGCCTCTTCTCCTATCAGGTTCTTTGAATTAAAATTTATCCCCGCAAACCTGAATTTCTTATAGAGGATCCGGAGCAGTTTCCGGATCAGCTCCGGATCCACATACTCCCTGCTGAACACGCCCAGCTGCTGAGTGTAAAATGGCTGGTAAATATATTTCATTCCCGCCTTCTTCTTCCAGACCACCGGCATCACAAAGCGGTAATCATCCACCACCAGGGCAGACCAGTTTTCCGCCACCAAATCCAGATACCAGGAATAGGGATAGATGGTCTCCGCAAGTGATTCAGCAATCAGCCGGTCCCACTTCTCCACCTCAATCTCTTTTCTCTTTTTGAATTCTATTTTCACTCCCTCTGTTTTTTATCCGGGATCCTGTGCCCGGAACCGGCAAATTCCTCCTTGTTCTTAAGCCTCCAGTTTAATGACGGTGATCCCTGCTCCTCCCTGGTCCAACTGGGCATCTCCGTACCATTCCACCAGGTCCACCGTATGGAGATACTCCCTGATCAGCTGCCTGAGTATTCCGTTTCCTTTTCCATGAAGGATTCTCAGGTCGCGGGCATTCACCATGATGGCTTCATCTATAAAATCGACCACCAGATCCATGGCCTCATCGGCCCTTTTTCCCCGCAGGTCAATATCCGGACGAAACTGGACCCTTCGGCTACTCACATTCCATTCGCCCAGGTTCACCTTCGACTGATCCTTTCTCCTGAGCCTGCTCTGCCTCCTCCGACCTGTATCTTCTCCAGCATTCCCAGCTTGGTCTTGGTCTTCAGCATTCCAAAAGCCACCACACAATTTTTCCCTTTGATCTCCAGCACCTCCCCGGCTGCTTCCTGTCCCCCGATCCGGACCATATCCCCCACCCTGATCTCGGGATCCTCCCTGACCTGTTTCTGGGCCAGGGTCTTTTTTGAATCTCTGCCGCAGATCGGGCCGCCTGGTCTCCAGCTCACTTCCCCTTTTGCGGATCTCCTGCAGCTGTTTCTTCACCTTCTGCTCCTCTCTTCCCTTCTCCACTTCCAGTTGCTCCCTGTATTCAGTCAGCTCCTTACGCACCTCCCTGGTCTTCTCCTTTTCAGCTTCTGCCTCCCTGATCTCCCTGATGGTCTGTTCTATTTTCCGGTTAGCCCCTGAGAGCATGTCATCGGCCTTTGACTTTGGCCTCTTTCACAATGGCCTTTCGTCTGTTTCTCACTCTCCTGGAGCTCCTTCTCATAACGTCCCATCAACTCCTCCAGCTTTCTCTCCGACTGCCGGATCTTCTGCCGTTTACCTTCCCAGTATTTCTTATCCCGGAGGATCTCCCTCAGATGCTTATCAAAATCAATATGGTCCTGTCCCACCTTTTCAGAAGCCACTCGCAGCACATCTTCGGGGAGTCCGATCTTCCTGGCAATCTCAAAGGCAAAGGAAGATGCCCGGCTTTCCTACCTGCAACTGATAGAGGGGCTGCATCTTCTGGTTGTCAAACAGCATGGCTCCATTGACAATTCCCTCCGATGAGGTCGCATAATGTTTCAGATTGGTATAGTGCGTGGTAATAATACCACTGGTTCCGGCCTGGTTCAGCTGCTCCAGGATTGATTCCGCAATGGCTCCTCCCAGCATGGGTTCGGTGCCAGTGCCAAATTCATCGATGAGCACCAGGGTATCTGTAGCCGCATGCTTCAAAAAGTATTTCATATTAAGCAGGTGCGAACTGTAGGTACTGAGGTCATTATCGATGGACTGTTCATCCCCGATATCGATAAAAATTCCGGCAAAGAGGCCAAATACCGAGGTCCCGTGCACAGGGTACCAGCATGCCACACTGCAGCATATACTGCAGCAGACCAATGGTCTTCAGACAAACCGATTTTCCTCCGGCATTGGGACCTGAAATCAGTAGAATGCGATTGTTATCAGACAGCTGAAAGGAGAGAGGCACCACCTCCTTCTGTTCCGCTTTATGGGACAGATAAAGCAGGGGATGCCGGGCCTCCTTCCAGTCGAACAACTGCTCATTTTTTACCTGCGGCCTGATGGCTTCCAGGCGTACTGGCAAACAGGGCCCGGGCCCGGATAAAATCTATGGTGACTCAGAAACTCCTGGGAAGACAGTAAATCCGGTATGTAGGGCCGGATATCGGCAGTAAAATCAATGTAGGATCTTGAATAATTTCCCTGCGCTCGGCATACTCCAGTTCCCTGATCTCGTTGGAGAGCTCCACCACTTCGGCCGGCTCAATAAATACGGTTTTCCCGGTGGCCGACTCATCATGGATCAGTCCCTCCCAGCTTTCTTTTATTTCCCGACATCACCGGGATCACAGGACGATCGTTCCGGTAGGTGGGAGCTGCATCGGCATCCACCCATCCTTCCCGCTGGGCCCGGTGCCATGACCTGGTTCAGTCTTTTTGGAAACCGCTCCCTGCTTCTCCTGCTGACTCCGGCGAATCTGGTGAAGGGCCGAAGAGGCATTGTCCCGGATTTTTCCATGCTTGTTCAGGATCTTCTGAATCCGGTCTGCACAAAGGGAAATATCTTGACCGGCTTGCAGAGCTCTGCCAGGGCCGGGTAAAGCTCCTCGTCTTCCGATTTGAAAAAATGCAAGATGGCCCGAACGGAATCCAGGCTTTTTTGCCAGTCCAAATACCTCTTCGGTCAACAGGTAGGTTCCCTCCACCTCCGCCTTCTTCAGAGCTTCCCGGTTATCAATGAAATGCTGAATGGGAAACTCCTCCTCCTGTGCCTGGATCTTCAAAAACTCTTCCACCAGTTTCAATTCCTGACAATGAGTCATGATCGGTCATAAAGGACATACGTCCACTCGCTCCCTGCCCGGATCAAAGAGACAGTGGGACTTGATCAGATCGCGGATACGGTCAAAACCAATCTTGCTTTCAAATTGTTCCGGGTAGATCAAATCAGCTGTTTTTTGCCCTTCAAAAGTAATAAAAAAGGCCTCTTCTCTTTGAAAAAAAAGTTAGCTTTAGTCAGTTCAACTTCAAAACCTGTTTTCTACCATGACTAAATCGAAAACTCAAGATGGGGATGGTGGGTGGAGGAACCGATGCATTCATTGGTGCGATTCACCGCCTGGCTGCCTTAATGGATAATCAGATTGAACTGGTCTGTGGCTGCTTCAGTGTCGATCCGAAAATCTCCAAAGGAATCCGGAAAACTCTACTATCTTCCGGAAGAGCGAGTGTATGAAAGCTACCAGGAGATGTTTGAAAAAGAGGCAAAGCTTCCTGAAGGGGAGAGAATGGATTTTGTCAGCATCGTGACCCCCAATTTTGTACACTTTGATCCTGCCATGATGGCTCTGGAAAATGGATTTCATGTGGTACTGGATAAACCCATTACCTTCACCCTGGAAGAGGCCCTGAAACTAAAAGATAAAGTTGATGAAACCGGATTAACATTCGCTTTAACACATACCTACTCGGGCTACCCCGCCGTAAAACATGCCAGAAAGATGGTCGCCGACGGGGCCTTTGGCAAAATCCGCAAAGTATTTGTGGAATACCCGCAGGGATGGCTCTCCTCCAAACTAGAAGACACCGGCAACCCCCAGGCGAGCTGGCGTACCGATCCCAAACGATCCGGGAAAGCCGGAAGCATGGGAGATATCGGCACCCATGCCCACCACCTGGCCGAATACATCACCGGCTTGAAAGTCACAGAGCTTTGTGCAGAATTGAATGTCTTTGTTCCCAGATCGCTTACTGGACGATGACGGGGCAGCACTGCTGCGTTTTGAAAACGGAGCCACAGGCATTTTGATGGCCACCCAGATAGCTGCCGGCGAAGAGAACGCCATAAAAATCAGGGTCTACGGAGATAAGGGCGGCCTGGAATGGGCCCAGATGGAACCCAATTCCCTGATCCTTAAATCGCTGGATGCACCCATGCAGGTCCTGCGGGTGGGAACCAGCATGAACAGCGCTGTGGCTGCTTTTAATACCCGGACACCGGGTGGGCATCCGGAAGGGTACCTGGAAGCCTTTGCCAATATTTACCGGAATTTCAGTCTGACCGTGAGAGCGAAAGCCAATGGGCAGGTACCCACCGCTGAGATGCTGGATTTCCCTGGCGTGGAAGATGGAATACGTGGCATGCAATTCATCGACACGGTGGTGAGCGCAGGGTACAACGACGAAGTAAAATGGGTAAAATTCGGGGAAAAGTAGTTTGATGGAATACGGATTCATCTTTGATATGGATGGGGTCGTCATTGACAGCAATCCATACCATAAGATCGCCTGGGAAAACTTCCTGGACAGAAAGGGATACGCGTATGATGAGTTTACTTTCGAGAACATGCTCAGCGGGCGTACCGGTCCCACCTCTATGAAATTACTTTTCGGGGACGATCTCCCGGATAAGCTGATGGACGAGTACCTGGAAGAGGTGGACGGCATGTATCAGCGCATCCTCCGGGATATGGCTAGAGCCACTCCCATTGCCGGGGTGAAGGATTTCATAAGAAGGGCGAAAAAGGAGGGGCTCCGGCTGGCCCTGGCCACCTCTGCTCCTCCCCTGAACATCTCCATGGGGCTGGAGAAACTGAACATGAAAGAGACCTTTGAGATCATCCTCGGAAAGGTCGATGTAAGCCATGGAAAACCCCATCCCGAAGTCTACCAGAAAACTGTGGAAAGACTGGGCCTGCCCAAAGCGAACTGCATCGTATTTGAAGACTCCCTGGCCGGAATCCGGTCGGCCCTGGCGGCAGGTTTGCAGGTGGTTGGCATAGCTTCTGCCCACAGTCAGGAGGAATTGCTGAAGGAGGGCGTCTCCCTGGTGGTGGATGACTTCAGGGGATTGTTGCCCGAAACTGTCCTGGCACTGATCCGGCAGAACTAGTAAAACCGAAAATATATGAAACAGATAAATCTTAGAATTATGAAAAGAGCAGTCCTTTTAATCTTGATATCAGCCGGCTTATCTCCCTTCCTGTACGCCCAGATTAACCTGGATTATCAGAAACCATCGGACGAGATTCTCCAACTGGTTGATGTTCCGATGGCCCCTTCTGTTTTGATGGACAACGAGCAGGAAACAATGGTACTTCTTTACCGGGACGCCTTTAAAAGCATCGAGGAGCTCTCCAAAGAGGAGTTGCGGCTGGGCGGATTGAGAATTGATCCCGCAACCAATATAGGGAGCAGGACCAGGTACTACCATACATTCAAGCTTAAGAACCTGACTGAAGAGGATGCTGCCGTACAAGAAATATCGGGATTGCCCGGGACACCGCAACTGGCCAATTTTACCTGGTCGCCGGACCAACGCAAAATGGCCTTTACACACACGAGCTCCACGGGGGTGGAATTATGGGTGCTGGACATCCAGTCAGCCAGTGTCAAAAAACTGACAGAGGCACGGATCAATGCCAATATGGGGGATGCACTCAACTGGTTCGAGGATAGCCAGTCCATCCTGGTCAAGATGATATCTTCCAAAAGGCTAAGCCTGATCGATGTGGAAAATGCGGTCCCCAGCGGTCCGACCATCTCGGTGGCAGATGGAAAAAAAGCTCAGAACCGGACCTACCAGGACCTGCTTCAGAACAAAAACGACGAACATAACTTTGAGCAGCTTGCCCTTTCAGAACTATACCAGGTCAGGCTGGATGGCAGCAGCGAGCTCTGGATGGGAAGTGCCATGTATGACAATATCTCCTTCTCCCCCAATGGGGATTATGTGATGGTTTCAAGGGTGGAAAAACCCTTTTCCTATCTGGTCCCCTATTATCGCTTTCCTGCGAACATCACCATTTATACCCGCGGTGCTGTTAAAGTGGAAACGGTTCTTGAAACGCCCCTGATTGAAGACCTTCCCAAAGGCTTTATGGCAGTGGAGAAAGGCAGAAGAAATCTCCGGTGGAGAGCTGACCTGCCTGCCAGCCTGGTATTTGCAGTTGCACTTGACGAAGGAGATCCACAAAAAGAAGTGGAATACCGGGATGAGGTATTTCAGCTGGATGCTCCCTTCACCGGGACCCCGGTCTCCCTCCTGAAGACCATAAACCGTTTCGGGGGCATTCAGTGGTGCAATGAAGAGGTGGCAGTGGCCAGCGACCGCTGGTGGAACAGCCGGAATACCAAAACCTATCTCTTCAACCCTTCGGATGCCTCCAGTGAACCGGTGATACTCTTTGACCGGAGTTACCAGGATCGTTACAGCGATCCGGGACGCTTTGTTACGCAGAGAAATGCCTATGGAAGCCGTGTCCTGACCCTCCATAAAAATAAGCTTTATCTGATTGGAAGCGGGTACTCTGAAAAGGGACAGTTCCCCTTCCTGGACCAGCTGAACCTGAAAACCGGGGAAAGCCAACGGCTCTACCAGTCAGAATATACCGACAGGCTTGAAACCCTGAGCCAGTATGATCTGGAAAAAAACAGATTGCTGGTCCGTATCGAATCGCCCACCGAGTATCCCAACTACTATTTCAGAACTCTGAAAAAGAATGAACTGCAGCAGATCACTGCCTTCGAAAATCCCTTTAAGAGCATCCAGGATGTGCACAAGGAAGTGATCACGTACAAGCGAGACGACGGACTGGAGCTTTCAGGAACGCTTTACCTTCCCGTGGGCTATGATATGGAGAAGAAAGAAAAGGCGCCGATGATCCTCTGGGCCTACCCCAGGGAATACAAGGATAAATCCAGTGCCGGTCAGACCACGGCCAATCCCAATCGCTTCACCGCTCCCAATTACGGGTCGCCCATCTACTGGGTGGCCAAGGGCTATGTGGTGCTCGACGGAGCGGCCTTCCCCATTGTTGGTGAAGGAGAGGAGGAACCCAATGATTCTTTCCGGAAGCAATTGGTGGCCAATGCGAAGGCAGCCATTGATGCAGTAGATGAATTGGGATACATCGACCGCAGCAAAGTGGCCGTAGGCGGACACAGCTACGGAGCCTTTATGGTGGCCAATCTGCTCTCCCATTCGGATTTGTTTGCCGCCGGAATTGCCCGGAGCGGGGCCTACAACCGGACCCTCACCCCATTCGGATTCCAGAGCGAAGAACGTTCTTACTGGGAAGCCCCGGAGGTCTATTATACCATGTCGCCCTTTATGCATGCCGATAAGATGAAGACACCGCTGCTGCTGATCCATGGGGAAGCGGACAATAACTCGGGAACCTATCCCCTGCAAAGCACCCGATATTTCAATGCCCTGAAGGGACTCGGAGCCACGGTCAGACTGGTGATGCTGCCCAGGGAAAGTCACGGCTACAGTGCCAGAGAGAGCATTCTGCATATGCTCTGGGAGCAGGACCAGTGGCTGGAGAACTATGTGAAATAAGCTCTTTGCCTACTCTTCCGGGAGCAAGATCCAGAGGAGTCCTCCCCGCAGGTGTTCCACAAACAGGGGATCCTCGTAGAACCAGGGATCGTGACCCAGGGCCGTATACCATTGACGCCCTCCTTCAAACTCGTGGCACCAGGCCAGGGGAAAGAGCTGACCAAAAGTTTCGCCTGGATAGGTGGACTTTTGCTCATCCTCGATGGTCGTTAAATCCACAGACAGGAGCACATGAATATCCGGATTTAACTGAAAGGAGTAATAACACTCATCCTTAACGGTCCACCGGGCAGGCAGATGCGAGGTGGAGGGGTGAGCGGGATCGGTGACCACCACCTCAAACTCCTGGTGGGGAGGATGGCGCAGGAACTTCCCTCCCACCATGGCCCAGTACCAGGGCCAGTCACGCTCCGAGGCATTTGCCGAATGGATGGCTGCAAATCCTTTACCACTCCGGATAAAATCCTGAAAAGCTTTTCGTTGTTTTTCATTATCAAAGGCTTCGTTATTGGAGTTTGAAAAGACAATGCCGTCAAATCGGGCCAGGTTCTCCGGGGTAAATACGGAAGGTTCATCCGATACTTCGGTAAGGATTCCTTCCTTCTTGCAGATCTTTTCCAGAGCAGCCACGCTGGCTGCAATATTTTCATGCACGTAACCTTCCCCGTTTTTGGTATAGATCAGCACGCGTTTTTCATCTCCATCCATGGCGGCGAAAGCCTGGAGGAAAGCACAGAGGGCCAGCAGGCCCAGAACCAGTTTTTTCATGTTTTGTGATTGAGGATTACCAATGCCCAAATAAATACTTTATTTTGGAATATGAAAAGATTTGCACTACTCTTTGGACTATCTGCCCTTACCTGCACCTCTGCTCTTTCCCAGGAAGGATTGCCTAAACTGGCCCACGGTTTGATTGAGGTCCGGGATCTGTTTACGGCCTCCGGCAATCCGGAGGTGAGCTGTTACCGGATCCCGGCCATGGTGACCGCACCCAACGGGGACCTGGTGGTCGCCATCGATGAACGCGTACCCTCCTGCGATGATCTGCGGGGAAGCCGGGACATCAATCTGGTGATCCGGCGTAGCGCGGACCGTGGAAAGACCTGGACGGACATGGAACGGATCGTGGATTTTCCGAAGGGCCGCTCAGCTTCGGACCCCTCCATGATCGTGGACCGGGAAAGCGGAAAGATTTTCCTGTTCTATAATTACATGGACCTGGACAGGGAGAAGGATATCTACTACCTGCATGTGATCAGGAGCGGGGATAACGGTCTTAGCTGGAGTCAGCCAGAAGATATTACCGGGCAGATCACCAAAGCGGAGTGGCACAAAGATTTTAAATTTATCACTTCGGGCCGGGGGATCCAGACCCGAACGGGAAAACTGGTACATTGTCTGGTGAATCTGGACCGCGGGATGTTTCTCTTTGCCAGCGAGGATCACGGAGCATCCTGGCATCTCCTTGACACCCCCATAAAGCCAGCCAATGAATCCAAGGTGGTTGAGCTGGCTGATGGCCGCTGGATGGTCAACAGCCGGGTAAACGGAGAGGGCATGCGCTGGGTGCACATTTCCTCTGATCAGGGACAAAGCTGGGAGAGCCGGCCGGAACCGGCACTGCCTGATCCCGGATGCAATGGCAGCATTATCCGCTATTCCTCTGAAGCGGAAGGATCCCACAGGAACAGGCTCCTGTTCTCCAATGCGAATCAAAAGAAAGAAAGGAGCCAGCTGACGGTCCGGATCTCCTATGACGAAGGGCAAAGCTGGTCCGAAGGGAAATGTGTTTACCCGGGAGCTTCGGCCTACTCCTCCCTGACCATACTGGACAATGGAGATATCGGCCTTGTTTTTGAAAAAGACAACTATACCGAAAATCCCTTTGTGAGCTTTTCCCTGGAATGGCTCACCGATGGGAAAGATAAATTCAAAGCACCATAGCTCTAAATGCTCATCCCTTAAAGCTTTTTACAAATGAATAATCAAGTCTTTTACCTGATCTTGTTACTGGGTCTGAACTCCTGCCAGCAGTCCCGGACCCGGCTGCAAACCCTCCCTCTGCCATCCCCCCATGACCTGGTCTTCGAAGAACTGGCTACTTCCTGGGACGAGGGGATCCCCCTGGGCAACGGCATCATGGGAGCCCTGGTCTGGGAAAAGGAAGGTAAGCTCAGGATTGCCCTGGACCGGGCCGATCTCTGGGACCTGCGTCCCATGGAGAATGTATATAAAAAGGGACTAAATTATAGCTGGGTATACAAAAACTGGGAGGAAAACAGTTACGGAAAGGTACAGAAAGCCTTTGATGAACCTTATGACCAGGCAGCCGGCCCCTCTAAAATCCCCGTGGCGGCCCTGGAACTGCCCATCGGCGAATTTGGACCTGTGGAATCGGTCAGGCTCTTTACCCATCATGGACTGTGCCAGATCCGGTGGAAAAACGGCGTCTTCATGGAGCTATTTATGGATCCTGATAATCCGGTGGGGTGGTTCAGAATCACTGGCGCAGATTCCATGCAGGAAGTAACTCTGGTACCACCACCCTATACCCTTGATACGGAATCCTCCTCGCGTAATATGGTAACCGGGGGACAGGATCTGAGAAGATTGGGCTACCCGGCCGGAAAGATAGTGAATGATCCCTCCAGGCTTGAATACAGGCAGGAAGGGTGGAAGAATTTTCATTACCAGGTAAATTGTCAGCTGGAACGCTCCGGTCAAAGCATTACAGGATGCTGGAGCATCTCCGCCCATTACCCCGAAAAGGATGGGGTCCCGGGGGCAGCAGATCTTACTGATCAGGCAAAAAGGACCAGCTACGAAAAGAGCCGCGAAGGACTGCTTGGGTGGTGGGAACAATACTGGTCCCGTTCCTCCATTAAACTGCCCGATTCAATACTGGAAAAGCAATGGTACCTGGAGATGTATAAATTTGGAGCCGCTGCCCGTCAGGGCGCTCCTCCCATCAGTCTGCAGGCGGTATGGACCGCCGATAATGGCAACCTGCCCCCCTGGAAAGGGGACTTTCACCATGATTTGAATACCCAGCTTAGTTACTGGCCCGCCTACGCAGGCAATCAGCTGGACCTTGAAACGGGCTTTCTGGACTGGCTCTGGAGCATCCGGGATGAAGGGAAAAAGTTTACCCGATGGTTCTATGAAGCGGATGGCCTTAATATTCCGGGAGTGACCACACTAACAGGAGTGCCCATGGGAGGATGGATCCAGTACTCCTTTGGCCCAACGGTATCTGCCTGGCTGGCACAACATTTCTATTTGCACTGGAAATACAGTCAGGATGAAACCTTCCTGAAGGAACGTGCCTACCCCTGGATAAGGGAAGTGGCCATCTTTCTGGATCAGATTGCGCAGCAGGACCAGAATGGCAAAAGAAAGCTGCTCCTGAGTTCCAGCCCGGAGATCTTTGATAACTCCCGGGAAGCCTGGTTTGGACGAACCACCAACTATGACCTGGCCCTGATCCGTTTTACCTATTCCGCAGCAGCTGAACTTGCCTCTGAGCTGGGTAAACAGGAGGAAGCCGAACAATGGAACACCATTCTATCGCAATGGCCACAGCTTGCAGTGGATTCGGAATCTGGTCTGATGTTTGCACCGGGATTCCCCTATCATGAATCACATCGCCACTTCTCCCACCTGATGGCCTTCCATCCCCTGGGAATGGTGGACATGTCCCAGGGTCCTGCCGAACAGGAGATCATACGAAACACCCTTCGTAATCTGGAGAAACACGGACCGGATTGGTGGACCGGCTACAGCTACAGCTGGCTGGGGAATCTCTACGCCAGAGCCTTTGAGGGTGAAAATGCAGCTATGGCTCTGAAAGATTTTGCCACCTGTTTCACCCTGCCCAGCAGTTTTCATGTGAACGGGGACCAGTCGGGAACGGGAAAATCGAAAATGACTTACCGTCCTTTTACTCTGGAGGGCAACTTTGCCTTTGCCTCGGGTATCCATGAAATGCTCCTGCAAAGCCATACCGGCATTGTCCGGATTTTTCCTGCCATCCCGGAATCCTGGAATGATGTTTCCTTCCGGACCCTCAGAACTGAAGGGGCCTTCCTGATCTCGGCCACAAAGGAAAACGGGGCAGTCACACAGGTGGAGATCACGGCCGAAAAGAGCGGTACCCTGCACCTGGCGGACCCCTTCGGTAAAGATCACAACCAGGAGATCCTGGAAATGATCATGGAGCAGGGCGAGACCAGAGTATTGGAGAGAAAATAGGGAGATTCCAATGGAATTGTCCGCAAAGCTCTGAAAAAATAGGGAGTAAATCTTAATTTTAGGAAAACTATACCCATGATAAAAACCTGCCTGACCCTGCTGACTTCCCTGCTGCTGGTATTCCCTGTCCGATCACAAAGCGATCCGGCCTCAGTGCTGCCAGTTGCCAAAAATGACTGGCTGCTCCAGGCACCTGGAACTGAAGCTGGTGTTTATCAAAGTGAAAAAGGTGTGATCCTGTCCAACGGACTGATCTCCAGGACCATTCGATTGGCCCCCAATGCAGCCACGGTGGGACTGAAAAACCTGGTTACGGGCGAGGAGTACATCCGCTCGGTGAAACCGGAAGCTCTGCTGACCATCGACGGCAGGTCCTATCCGGTCGGGGGACTGGCCGGACAGAAAGAGCATGGCTACCTGAAACAGGAATGGCTCGGTGAGATGAGCTCCCCGCTTAATTCCTTTGAATTCCGGGAGCTTGAAATCCGGGAGCTGGATCCGGGTCTCAACTGGGAGCGTAAACGCTGGGCCTCCTCCACCCAGTGGGAACGACAGGGCAAAGAAGTAATCTTCCATTATACCCATCCCAAACTCCAGGGGATAAAGGTTGAAGTGCATTATGAGATCTTTGAGGGCCTGCCCCTGCTGGGCAAATGGATCGAAGTAAGCAATGAAGCGGAGCAAAGCATACGAATCGATCATTTTACCAGCGAAATCATTGCCCACCCGGAGAAAAATAACTATGTGGACGAACCCTCCCGCTGGGACCTGCCCAACCTGTACCTGGAAAACGATTTTGCCTTTGGAGGCTTTACCTATGTGGAATCGCCCAATGCCATTCACTGGGAGCTGGACCCTGAGTATACTTCCCAGGTCAACTGGGAATACAAGACCCCCTGTGTTCTGAAGAGCCAGCCTGCCCTCGGACCGGACCACCAGCTGGATAGCGGTAAAACCTTTGAAAGCTTCCGGACCTATGTACTGGCCCTGGATGGAACGGAACGGGAACGGAACGGCTTGAGCATCCGGAAGATGTACCGGACCCTGGCGCCCTGGATCACCGAGAATCCCATCTTTCTGCATCTGGTGAGCACACGGACAGCCGAGGTAAAGGCAGCTATCGACCAGTGTGCCGGGACCGGCTACGAAATGGTGATCCTGAGCTTCGGCAGCGGTTTGAGCATGGAGGAAATCTCCAATAGAAATATTCAGAAATTTAAGGAGCTGGTGGAATACGCCAATAGCAGGGGCATTGAGCTGGGAGGCTACTCGCTGTTCTCCAGCCGGAAGATCGGTCCGGAAACGGATGTCATCGACAAAGAGACCGGAGAACCCGGAGGAGCCAAGTTCGGGTCTGCCCCCTGTGCCGGAAGTACCTGGGGGCTGGAATATTACCGGAAGCTGGAAGAATTTATGGAAAAGACCGGTTTCAGCGTTCTGGAACACGATGGCCCCTATCCCGGGGATTTCTGCGCCTCCACCACCCATCCGGGCCACGAGGGCTTTGGAGACTCCCAGTGGAAACAGTGGCGACAGGTCACTGATTTTTATAAGCGATTACGCGCCAGGGGCATCTATATGAACCTGCCGGATATTTACCATCTCTCCGGTTCCAATAAGATCGGCATCGGCTACCGGGAGGTAAACTGGTCCCTTCCCCGGGAACAGCAGATCCTGCTGGGGCGTCAGAACATCTTCGACGGAACCTGGCTCAAACCGCCTTCCATGGCCTGGACCTTTGTACCCCTGACCCAGTACCACGGAGGCGGGGCAGCTGCCACCCTGGAACCCCTGGCAGAGCACCTGGAGGAATATGATGCGCATATGACCCAGAATTACGGATCGGGCGTACAGGCCTGTTACCGGGGGCCCCGGCTCTATGACACGGAGGAGACCAGAGAACTGGTGATCCGGAAGATTACCCATTACAAGAAATACAGGGATATCCTGAATGCAGATATCATCCACCTGCGACGGCCCGACGGGCGCGACTGGGACGGAATCCTGCATGTGGATCCGAAACTGGAAATGAAGGGCTATGCCTTGCTTTACAATCCCACCGGGGAGGACCTGGAGCGAAGGATCCGTCTTCCCCTCTACTATACCGGATTAACAAATACGGCACAAATACAAATAGGTGAAAACCTGGCGGAAGAGCTGGAACTCTCCCGTGACTACAAGGTGGAGATCCAGGTCAGCATTCCCGCCCATGGCTACCTTCCCATCCTTATAAAATAAACCCCTATGAACAAGAAATACTTCTTAAGCCTGATTCTAAGCCTCTTTATGCTTCAAGCCTTACAGTCACAAACGACCTATGAACCCCACTGGGAATCCCTGGACAGCCGTCCCGTGGCTCCCTGGTTCGAAGATGCCAAATTCGGGATCTTCCTGCACTGGGGACCCTATTCGGTCCCTGCCTGGAGTCCCAGGGGCACCTACTCGGAATGGTACCAGTACTGGATGCAGACCAAAACACTCTTCGGAAATGGTGATTTTACCGGCACCGAGGTTTACGACCATCACGTGAAGACCTATGGGGAAGATTTCTCCTACTATGACTTCGGTTCCCTGTTTACAGCAGAAGAATTTGATGCCGGACAATGGGCGAAACTTTTTGAAGATGCCGGGGCCAAATACATGGTGATCACCTCCAAGCACCACGATGGCTTCTGTCTCTGGCCCAGTGAAACAGCCAGCCGTACCTGGGGTTTTCCCTGGAACGCGGGTGAGGTGGGAGCCAGGCGGGACCTGCTGAAGGAACTGGAGCTGGCCGTAAAAAATACGGGTGTGAAATTTGGCACCTACTACTCGCTCTACGAATGGTTCCATCCCTGGTGGCAGGACGATAAGGAACGCTTTGTGGATGAACACTTTTTCCCCCAGTTCAAAGAACTGGTGGAGGGGTACCAGCCCGAGGTGGTGTGGACCGACGGCGAGTGGTCCATGGAGCCGGAATACTGGAAGACCCCCGAACTGCTCACCTGGTTATTTAATGAATCCCCCGTAGGGGAGACCGTCGTTATCAATGACCGCTGGGGGAAGGGTGCCCGGCATCAGCACGGAGGCTATTATACCACCGAGTATGAATCGGGTATGGAGGGGAATCATCCCTGGGAAGAGTGCAGGGGTATCGGGTTCTCCTTTGGCTACAATGCCAATGAGCCTGAAGAGGATTATGCTACGGCCCAGGTCCTGATCTACCTGCTGATCAATACGGTCAGCAACGGGGGAAACCTCCTTCTGGATATTGGGCCCGATGGAAAGGGAAACATCCCTGAAATCATGCAGGAACGCCTGCTGGCTGTGGGAGACTGGCTGAAGGTGAACGGGGAGGCCATTTATGGTACCCGAAAATGGAACCCTGCCTGCCAGTGGTCCGGGAAGGGAAAGAAAGACTGGAAACCCGAGGATACCCACTATTTGCCGGCCGACTACATCCTGAAGCAGACCGTGGATCCCCAGCCGGGTTACGCAGTCAGGGAAGCCTTCTTTACCCGTAAAGGAAATGACCTCTACGTCATCGTTCCCGGCTGGCCCAAAGAAGATCTCCTGATCCGGGACCTTCAAATCACTCCGGGCACAAGCATCAGGCTGCTGGGAACGGACCTGATGCTTGAAAGCAGTAAAATGGGAAGGGATCTGCTTATCAAGATCCCTGCCCTTAGTCCGGAACTCCTGCCCTGTGAGTATGCCTATTCCTTTAAGATCAGCAAGCAATAAAAGGGTTAAGCTTCTGAAAAACCATGATAAACCTGCCTATCTCCAGATAAAGAAAATACTGCAAGCTATGTTTTGCTTTAAAAATGAATAATATGAAACTCAAACTCCTTCTGATCCTGAGCACCCTTCTGATCAGCTTATTCGCCCTCCAGAGCTGTCAGAGTAAACAAAAACCCAACATCATTCTCTTCTTCGTGGACGATATGGGCTGGCAGGACTGCTCCCTGCCCTTTCACAGCGAACCTACCCGGTTGAACGAGATCTATCACACTCCAAATATGGAGGCACTGGCAGAAGAAGGGATGAAATTTACCCAGGCCTATGCCTATGCGGTTTGTTCCCCTTCACGCATCAGCCTGATGAGCGGTATGAACGGAGCCAGGCACCAGGTTACCAACTGGACCCTGCGCAAGAACAAGTCGCCCGATCCGGAACGCAAGGAGATCACCCCTCCCGTGTGGAACATGAACGGCATGACCCAGGGAGAGGAAGTTCCGCTTACCGTAAAGGCCATCACTATGCCTCAGCTTCTGAAGGAAGCAGGCTACCGGACCATCCATGCAGGCAAAGCCCATTTTGGGGCCGTGGGGACACCGGGAGAGAATCCGCTAAACCTGGGCTTTGAGGTGAATATTGGAGGGCATGCGGCCGGGGGACCTGGATCCTATCACGGTCAGTATAACTATAGCGCCGCATGGAGAAACGCCGATCGTATCTGGGATGTGCCCGGGCTGGAAAAATACCACGGAACCGATACCTACCTGACTGAGGCCTTGACTCTGGAAGCCCGGGCAGAAATTGACAGGGCCCTGGAAGAAAGAATACCCTTCTACCTCTATATGTCCCACTATGCCATTCATGCTCCCTGGGAAGCGGACAGTAGCTATTACGAAAAATACACCAACGGGGAACTATCGGATTTTGAGGCCGTTTATGCATCCATGATCGAAGGAATGGACAAGTCTCTGGGGGATCTAATGAAGCAGCTCAAAGAAAAAGGCCAATGGGAGAATACCATCATAATTTTTATGTCGGACAATGGCCAGCCCAGTCAGGCCACCCTGAACAAACCCCTGCGGGGGCACAAGTTGTTACCCTATGAGGGAGGGGTCCGTGTGCCCCTGATCGTATACTGGCCCGGGCATGTGACCGGAGGCTCCGTCAACAGTCAGTATGTGATGGTGGATGACCTCTTTCCCACGATCCTGGAAATGGCCGGAGTGAACTTCCGCAACAAAGTCACCCAGGTGGTGGATGGAAAAAGCTTTGTCCCCTTCCTGCAGGATCCTGAGCTAAGGGAAAAGGACCGGCCCCTCTTCTGGCATTTCCCGCATACCTACGACCAGTTTCCCTACAGCAGCGTGCGGAAGGGCGACTGGAAGCTGATCTACAGGCACCTGGACCAGAGCCTGGAATTGTATAATATCCCTGAGGATATTTCGGAAACCAAAAATCTGGCCGATGAAGAAGTGGGGATAAAGGAGGAACTGGCCTCTCTGCTCTCCGACTACCTGAGAGAAGTAAATGCAGGCATGCCAGTTTTAACAGCGACCAATAAATCTGTGCCCTATCCCGATGAAGTCGATTAATATACAGGTTCAATCCTGCTCAGGCAGTAGTTCCAGTACACTTAATTGTGCACAGTGGTCGGATGCAATGGAATCGCAGATCACCCTGGACTCCAGCACCCTCCAACGTTCCGGGGGACCATAAAGGATGTAATCGATCTTTGCCCCTGGGCCATCGGAAGGAATGGTAGGTGCCATATCCATTGAGCTGGGTTTCAGTTCTGAAAAGAGGATCTCCATGGCCCGGCTGTCCGGACTTGCATTCAGATCCCCGGCCAGCAGAACCGGGAGCTCTATAGCTGCCAGAATCTCGCTGAGCCGGGCGGCCTGATGGTTGCGGTCGACCTCCCCGGTATGATCAAAATGGGTACCCACAAAGGCTATGGTATCCCCGCCCGGAAGCATTACCCGGACCTCCAGGGCAGCCCTGGGTTCTTTACCCTCCCCGGCAGGCAGGGGATGGTTTCGGGTAGACAGAAAGGAGTACCTGGATAAGATACCTTCCCCGTATTCGCCCCCATCATAAAACATGGCCCGACCAAACAGTGGAGCAAGGCCCGTGCGCATTCCAAGTTCAGTGGCCAGGTCCATGTTCAGAGCCCGCCGGGTAAAAAAATCCACTTCCTGCAGTGCCACCAGGTCCGGATCCGTCTGATTAATCACCCCGGCAATGCGGTCCAGGTCGAAATCCCCCTTCATCGTTTCCCCATGATAAATATTATAGGTAAGTATCCTTACCACCCGTGAACTGTCAACGCCAGACTGAGCGGCAAGATCCTGAAAAGGAATCAGCAGCAGGGCCAGCAGGGCTATTCCGGATACATAAGCTTTTTTCATTTACTACTTTTTTTCAGTGGTGATCACGCCAAGCTCTGCAATACTCACAAAGGGCAGATCGTTGATCTCACGTTCGGCTACAAATTTGATGTATCTGCCTTTTCTGGCTTCGAAAACCTTCGTTTGAAGTACCGGACTGTTCCGGATGTTGCTGAATTCACCGGATGAAGCCGGGGTACCCCAGAGTTTGCCATCCATACTCACATAGAATTTGTAGAAGGAGACAGTCCCGTCAATGTTACGTTGCTGGGTGGGCAGGTAGGTGAATCCGGAAAGTTCCAACTCTTCTCCCAGGTCCACTACCATGGCCTGAGGCAAACCCTGTTCTGCCTTGCTTCTCCAGATGGTCCGCTGATTGTCATCAATGACTGCCTCCACCCCCTCATACAACGCTGGATCGGGTACAAGCACTTTCCAGAGTTCCCTGCAAATATCGAATTCGCGCAGGCTCACCGCACTGGATTCTTCTGTGGCAGGATCAAAGGCCATAGCTCTGATCTCAACAGGCCCCCTGTGCCGGAAGGATCCTGAATATAAGCTTGATCCCTCATCCGGCTCCTCGCCATCGAGGGTGTAATAGATTTCAAGTCCCTCATCAAAGGCCTCCAAGGAAACATTGCCTAACTTATCCCTCTCAATAACAGGGGGCTCCAGCAACTTGGGGGCATGGTATATCTCCACATTGGAAATGGTCGGGCACGCTCTGGCATCCAGGATATTCAGGCGGAGTTTGCTGCTGCTCACATGATCAAATCTCAATATTCGTTTATATCCGATGGTCGTCTGCCGGTCAATCTCTTCCCAGGCCCCGTTCACCCAGGCCTCCAGGGAGAACTCCTTCACACGTTGACCCAGCGGGATATACTCCTGGACCAGGAAGCGGTTGAAGGTGGCCTCTCCTCCAAAATCGAAGGTCAGCGAGGCGGATATGACCTCATCGTCTGTTGTCCAGTAGGTTTCCGGATCGCCGTCCACCACTTTGCGTGTATCAAATTTCCTGGAATCTCCTCTTACCTGGCTGGCTTCAATGGCTGCATCCCAGGCCAGGTCCGTTTCCAGGTCCCGGCGAATCACTTCCACCATTTTCATCAGTTGTTCCTCGTCCTTCTCATGGATCAGACCCCGCCGGTCCACCGGAAAATTCAGAAGAAATGAGGCATTGCGCCCAATGGAATGATAGTAGATATCCACCAGCTGTTTGACCGACTTCACTTTGTGATCTTCCGATTGATGGTAGTACCATCCCGGGCGGATGGATACATCCACTTCAGCCGGTACCCAGTGGGTCCCATCCTCATGCCCGGAGGTCAGATCCCTGTAGTTGGGCGAACCGGGATAAAATTCATCCCTGCGTATGATGCTCCAGTTGGTCTCTCCGGCCCAGCCAGCCTCATTGCCTACCCAGCGCACACCCGGACCCGCATCGCTGAACATCACGGCATCGGGCTGCAAGTCCCTGACGATTTGACGGGTGTTGGGCCAATCATAGTAAGTCTTCCGGTCGACCCGCCGCTCCTCATTGGCCCCGCCATAATAGCCGGTCCCCCCGTTGGCCCCGTCGAACCATACTTCAAAAACCTCCCCATAGTTTGTCATCAGTTCCCTGAGCTGGTTCCGGAAATAGGTGATATAAACTTCTGTCCCATATTCCGCATGATTACGGTCCCAGGGCGATAGGTACAAACCCAGCTTCAGCCCGTACTCTTCACAGGCATCAGCAAGCTCCCTGACCACATCTCCCCTTCCATTTTTCCAGGGAGAGTTTTTTACGGAGTGCTCCGTATACTCCGAGGGCCACAAACAAAATCCATCGTGATGCTTGGCAGTCAGAATAATCCCCTTCATTCCGGCATCCCGGCATACCTGTGCCCACTGCCGGCAGTCCAGCTCCGTGGGATTGAACAAGTCCGGCGATTCTCCGCCCAGGCCCCATTCCATATCCGTAAAGGTGTTCATATTGAAATGCACAAAGGCATAGAACTCCAGTTCATGCCACTTGAGCTGCCTGGCTTCAGGCAGGGGGCCCACCGCAACTGGAGGTGGGGTCTGATCACAGCTTGCCAGCAAGGCAAGTAAGAGAAAAAAGGAAAGAATACGTTTCATGGGATATACCGGGTTTTAAGGATTTCAGATTATTGTACTTCCAGATCATCTTTGGAGGGCAGAGGCGGGAAGGCCTGATGTGGTTCGGTCTGGTACCAGTAGGCCACCGAGGCAATGTCGCTCCCCTGTTTCAGATAACGGCGTCCGCTGCGCCAGCCCAGGTCCTGAATGGTCACACGCAGATCCTTCTCAAAACGGATGGGATCGGTGATGTGCCAGCGATAAAGTCCGAATCTGGTGTTGGCTTTATAAGTCCCGTCGGGCCTGATTACCTGATGCAGCCCGGAATAGGGAGTTGAAAATTCTTTGTACTGACCACCCACATCAAAATTATAGGAGCCACAGAAATAGTCCTCCGCGCCTGTTCCACAAATGGTGGGGAATTCCTTATCTCCATCCATATAAAATTTGATCTCGCCTTCACCCCACCAGCCATTGTTGTTTACCTGCCAGGCCAGAAAGGTGCCCACATACTGGCCCTTTCCTTTTATGCCGTCTATGATGGTATAGGCCTCCTTCTGGCTGTCCGGGGCCGGTCGCCTGAACTGAGCATGAAAATAGGCGGCATCATCAGGAATACCGGTCAGCACGTAATCCACCTGGTAATAAAGCCGGGTAGCATTCACATCAATATTCTCCATGGTGATCCGGCACTTCTTCTTAAATGGCATCTGCCAGTAGCAGTTGAAGGCCCTTCCCGGATTTACACAAACAGCCAGGGAGTTTAAATGGGCGTACTCTCCCCATCCCATTCCAAAAAAGTCTCCCACAGGCACCTCCACGGAAGGCTCCTTTTCATCATCCCAGTAAAAGCGAAGTATATAAAATCGCCAGTTCCCGGTGGGCGTCAGCCAGATATGCTGTACCGCTCCCGGACCTTCAATTTCGGCCATGGTAAAGGTCTCCCCGGGTTCAATGATCACATAGGGACTGACCTTATATCCCTTACCCAGGTCCCTGGCCTCATGGGAGGCAGCACCCTCTCCAAGCTCGGCCATTCCGCCTTTTCCTTTTTCACCGGTAAAATTCTCAGGAGAGATACTGCGGGTCTTGGCATCTGACATCCTGTATAGATTGGAGAGATTATTGTCCAGGCCATTGAAGTCCTGAGCCAGCAATCCGCTTAGTGAAATCAGGAGGATCGCTGATACAACGAAAAGGTGTTTTTTCATGTTGGTAGTATTAGGGTTATCTATTCAAAAGTAACACTTACTTCCCTTTAAACCTCAGGAGAATGGCTTCATTTTCCTCTTACCTTAAAAGTCCAGATCACAGCCTGCAAAAACAAAGACCGGAGAGAAACTCCCCGGTCCTTTATAAGCGTTTTCCTGCAGAAAAATATTAGACCTTTTTCTTGGTGGTGATTGGTATGGTCCCATCCGAATAGGAAGCGTTGCCTTCCATACTCTCTTTCCCAACGGTCATCTTGATATCCACTGATTCTCCGTCAATAAAAACGGTGAAGGAGAGTTCATTATTCTCAAATGCTACCTGCTCGGCCTTCATCTTGTGGTATTCTCCAAGTACAATCTGAACGGTGTACTCTTTACCCTCTTTACTGACAACAATATCTCCGGAACTGTATTCATAGGGAGCCTGAGAGGCCTCGTAGGTCCATGTTCCGGTGGGGTCCATTTTTTTCTGAGCTGATACGGTGGTACTAAATGATGCCACCAGCATCACCATAAATAAAAATCTTACTGTTTTCATACGAAATGCTTTTAAATGATGAGAGTAGTAAGATAATACAATTTTGCTTCAGAATTTTGTTTTCTTACATTCGTTAACGATTCAATCTGTCACAGGGCTTTTCAAAAAATAAAAAATAACTTCCGATTCCATCCATGAACTCCTCTACCGATAGCGGATTTGCGATCTCCGAATACCATAACACCCAGGAAATATATGCGAAGATCGATCTCCTGGTCAATCAGGACATCCGTCCCATCAAGCGGCCCCAAATGGAAAAGTACCTGAAAGCCTTTGAGGAGAAATACAGCTCCTCAAAAGCGGTGATCGACCAGGCAAAAAAATACATTCCCGGGGGAGTTCAGCACAATCTGGCCTTTAACTACCCCTTCCCCATTGTATTTGACCGCGCGGAAGGGGCCTACCTTTACGATAAAGACGGTAAGCGGCACATTGATTTCCTGCAGGCAGGGGGTCCCACGGTGCTGGGAAGTAACTATCCGGCAGTGAAGGAGAAGATGCTGGAACTTATCTCGACCACCGGTCCGTCCACCGGACTATTCCACGAGTACGAGCTGAAGATTGCTCAATTTATCTGCGAGCATATGCCGGGAGTAGATATGTTCAGGATGCTGGGCAGCGGAACGGAATCCTGCATGGCAGCCATCCGGGTGGCCAGGCTGGCAACCGGAAAAAAGAATATAATCAAGATGGGTGGCGGATACCATGGCTGGAGTGACAGCCTGGTTTATGCCCTGCGTGTACCGGGAACCGGTGGATTTGATGCCCATGGCATTCCCAGGGCCAGCAGGAAATATACCCAGGAGGCCTTCCCCAATGATATTAAATCGCTGGAGCGCAGGCTTCGCCGGAACAGGTTAAAGGGTCAGGGAACGGCTGCAGTCATTGTCGAACCCATGGGGCCCGAGAGCGGGACACGGCCGGTGGACCAGGACCATAACCGTCAGATCCGGGAACTCTGCGACAGCTACGGTGCCCTTTTGATTTTCGATGAAGTGGTAACGGCCTTTCGTATCGGAATCAGCGGAGCCCAGGGATATTTCGGGGTAAAACCCGATCTTACCGTTTTCGGGAAAGTAGTGGCCGGGGGGTATCCGGCTGCCGGGGGACTGGGCGGATCACGGGATCTGATGGAGTACCTGGCTGCCGGCTTGCAGACCGGGAAGAAGCGAGCCATGGTAGGGGGCACCCTGGCAGCAAATCCCCTGAGTTCAGCAGCAGGGTACTACACCCTGGTGGAAATTGAAAAGCAGAATGCCTGTGTGAAGGCAGGCGCTGCCGGGGACCGGCTTACCCGGGGACTGAAGCAGCTGATCGCTTCCTACGACCTGCCTTATGTGGCCTACAACCAGGGCTCTATCTGTCACCTGGAAACCGCGGGCACCCTGTTCCTGCCCATCCATATGAAACGCTTCTGGACCATTCCAAAAACCCTCAGGGAAATTAAGATCCGCAAACATATGATGGAAGAGATGGGCGCCGCCTATATGGTGGAAGGGATCGTCACCCTGGCCGGAAGCCGGATGTACACCAGCATGGCCGATACGCGATGAAGTGATTGACGAAGCCCTGCAGGGTTTTGAACGGGTCTTTCAGCATATGTAGGGAACTTTGTTCCGGACGAAAAAATGGCTAGTGTGCTAAATGAGTGAACCCAGGACATACGTAATTGCCCATGACGTGGGAACCTCCAGTGTGAAAAGTGCCCTGGTCAGTCAGCAAGGTGACTTAAGCACCCAGGCCACTTCTACCTATGGGTCTGTAATATCCCCATCCCGGGTGGGTGGAGCAGAATCCGGAAGATTACTGGAAGGGGGTGGTCAGGAATACCCGCACTATCCTGAGTGAGAGCAAGCTGGATCCCGGTGCTGTGATGGGGATCGTGTTCTCCACCCAGGCCATGGGCATCATAGCCCTGGACAGGGAGGATAAACCCCTGATGAACAATATCACCTGGGTGGATGGCCGGGCCGAAGAACAGGCCAAATGGCTCATGGGCCTGCTGGGAGGGAAAAAGATATTTGAAAAACTTATCGGAGTGGAAATCACCGGAAAGGATGTGATCCCCAAGCTGCGCTGGATCAAACAGAACAGACCTGAGATCTACAGGCAAAGCGAATCACATCCTGGATGTAAATGGCTACCTGAAATTTCGGGCCACGGGCAGAAAGGTATTCGAATGGTCGGGGGCCTGCTCTTATGGCTTTAACCTGAAAAAGAAGGACTGGGAACGACTGCTTTTCAAAGATAGCCGGATTTGATATCAAAAAGTTACCTCCCCTGGTAAGATCCACCGATGTGGTAGGCACTCTTAGCTCTGAGGCTGCAGAGTCACTGGGACTTCCAACTTCCGTGCAGGTATTTGGAGGATGCGACGATACTCAGAGTGCGGCAGTGGGATCAGGCTCCACCAACAGAGGGGGATGCCCATATCTACCTGGGGACCTCTGCCTGGGCAGGGATCACCACCGGAAAGAACCTGAAGCACAGAAACGGGGCCGTGGTGCTCCAGAGTGCCGATGCACAGAAGAACCTGCTGGTCGGGATTACCGAATCGGCCGGGTCCAACCTGGACTGGATGATCGAGAAATTCTACAAACTGGAAAAGAACGACCCGGCCATCCGCAACATCTACTCCTTTATCGACGGAGAAACAGAAGGGATTCCGCCAGGATCGGAACACCTGGTTTTTACTCCCTGGCTGATGGGCGAACGCTGCCCGGTAAGCACCACCACCACACGGGGGACGGTCTTTAACCTGGGACAGGAGCATACCCGTGGACATTTCGTAAAGGCCCTACTGGAGGGCGTGGGCTTTAACCTGAAGTGGATCTTTGAGAATTACAGCGCGACTTTGGATTTGATCCGGAACGAATCAGGGCCATTGGAGGGGGATCGGTAAATGAAAACTGGATGCAGGGCATCGCTAATATTACCGGGAAAGAGGTGGAAACCATTGGCAATCCCACCATGGCCGGCACCCTGGGAGCAGCCAGCTGTGCTTTTGTGGGCAGTGGCCTTTTCGACTCCTTTCACCAGGTCAAGCAGTGTATCCAGGTGAAAAGGAGGTATACACCGGACCCCGCCGTAGAAGAGATATATGCCAGGCTCTTTCTCATCCTATAAGGAAATCTACCGGGGCCTGAGAAAAGCATATATACTTGCCAACCGGGAGCGCTTCAAACAAAACATATAAGCAGATGGAAAACAGCAAAGAGCTTACCCGGATCAGGGAGCAGATCATAAAAGGCGGATTGAGATTATTAAAGGAGGGTTTTGTAGCCAGAACCTGGGGAAATATCAGTATCCGCGTGGATGAAACCCATATGTTGATCACCCCCAGCGGACGGACCTATGAAGATCTGACCCCGGATGATATTGTGCTGGTGAATTACCACACTTCCACACATATAGGAGAAGTTAAACCCTCTTCGGAAAAGGAGCTTCATTGTGAAATATACAGAACCCGGAAAAAAATCCATGCGGTGATTCATACCCACCAGATGAATGCCTCCACCGTGGCAGCCGCTCGCCGGGAGGTCCCCCCCATTCTGGATGATATGGCTCAGATCATTGGGCCCACTGTCAGGGTGGCAGAATATGCCCTTCCATCCACCAAAAAGATTACAAAACGTACCGTTAAAGCCCTGAAAGGAAGAAATGCAGCCCTGATGGCCAATCATGGGGCTGTCTGTGTGGGACGTGACCTGGAAGAGGCTTTTGTGGTGTGCCAGGTCCTGGAGAAAGCCTGTAAAGCCTTTATTGAAGCTGAATTTCTGGGAGGGGCAAAAAGCATCTCCAAATTTGAGGCCCACCTGATGCACCGGATGTATATCAGGAAGTATTCGGCTCAGGCGGATAAAAACAGATAAGATGAGTCAGGAAAAACCCTACCCGGTCTATCGTTATGTGATTCTGGCGGCATTTATGATGATCACGGTAGCCATTGAGATTCAATGGCTCACCCATGCAGCGGTGGCACGGCCGGCGGAACTATTTTATCAAGGCCAGTTCAACCCTGATTCCTTCCTGAATATTGATTTCCTGGCCATGGTCTATATGGTCGCCTTCCTGGTCATGAGTTTTCCGGCTTCCTATGTAATCGACACCTACGGGATTCGAACCGGGCTTGCCCTGGGAGCCGTAATGCTCGCCCTGTTCAGTTTAATGAAGGCGGCTTTTGCCTCCAGTTTTACCGGAGTGCTGATTGCGCAAACCGGACTGGCCCTTGCTCAACCCTTTATACTCAATGGTGTCACTGCCGTCACTGCCCGCTGGTTCCCCCTGTACGAGCGGGGAATGGCTGCCGGTCTGCTGGCCCTGGCGCAGTATATGGGAATCATTGTGGCCATGCTGGTCACCCCCTTGCTGGTGGGCTCCGATCCCTCAGAACCCGGGTATGGAACCGGTTTTGAAAGGATGTTATGGATCTACGGCCTGATCAGCGTTGTGGCCGCCATCTGCAGCCTTCTGTTTATAAGAAACAGGGAGTACCAGGAAGGTGAAAGGGAAGGGGAGCGCTACCCTTTTGTCAGAGGGCTCAGACATATATTGTCCAGGCGGGATATGCGCATCACCATGTTCCTTTTCCTCATAGGGCTTGGAATGTTCAATGCCATCAGCTCCATGACCGACTCCATTGCCGAACGAGTGGGAGTGGAAGATTCGGACGGACTGATAGGGGGCGTGATGCTCATTGGGGGGATCATCGGGGCAGTGATCATCCCCACGCTTAGCGACCGGTACAAACGAAGAAAACCCTTTCTGGTTTTATGCCTCGCAGGGATGGTGCCGGCGGTCGCCGGTCTGGCGTTCGCCGGAGAGCTTGCAAGAGATCCTGTAAGCATATACAGGATATCCCTGGTGGCCTCCTTTACCCTGGGCTTTTTCGTTATGAGCGCCGGGCCACTGGGTTTCCAGTATGCGGCTGAAATCTCGTATCCTGCACCTGAATCAAGCTCGCAGGGGATACTCTTATGGCTTGGACAGCTTACGGGAATGATCTTCGTGGCCGGCATGAGTATCCGGGAAAACCAGTACCTGGGGAGCTTTATGAATCTATTTGTTGCTCTGGCCATCCTGGCCCTGGCTGGTGCCTTCATCCTGCGAGAAAGCCGTTTCATGGAAACCGGTTTTCAAAAATCTGAGCCCTGAAAATTTTCATCTGAAAAAATTTGATGTTCGCGGAACAATCCTTACATTTGGTCATATCAGTAAGATGACCCCATGGTAAAAAGATGTGCTGCAAATAACATTGGGATTGGAAGAATAGCCGCTGAAGAGGGTGTTTTTCTGATGCAGCTGTTTTTCACCATTGCAGTGATTACAGCAGGTATTTTCCTGCAGATCAGTTCGCTGCAATGGGCCATCATTGCGCTGCTCTCCGTTGTTTTTCTGCTAAGTGGGTTTTACAGAAATGCCGCCTTCCTGGCATCCAGGTATGACGACTCCATCTCATCAGATCAGGCCATACGGATAAAAGCCTTAAGCAATGTGGTGATTGCCCTGCTCAGCGGCATCTCCTTTTTCACCTACCTTCTGATCTTTATGCCAAAGATCAATCAGATATTCTGACCGCTTATTATTCGAAAAGCGGTTTGATGAAAAAGCTAAATTCATATTCCCCCGGTGACACCCGGTACGGATTCAGTACCGAATTGGCTGTACCCCCCACACCACTTACCAGGTAATCCAGGTTCAGAGTTACAAGCTCCTCTTTCTTTAACTGAAAAGGATAATGAGCCCGGTCCAGGTTCTCCGTACTGTATTTCTGGGCACTGAAATTGAACAGCTGATCGGATTCTATGTGCAGTCCCCTCCCCTCCCCGTCGGTCAGTTTGAACCAGTGCACATCGCAGCGGTTTCCATAATCCTGGGGAATGATGTAGGGTACATAGGCATCCTCCACCCTGGTCCGGTATATCCCGGTTTTCGCACCGGTCTTCCGGTCGGGATAGGTTTCGAAAGGACCTCGTCCAAACCACTCCATCTCCTGGAAATCCCTGGAAAGCTCCAGTTGAAGTCCGATCCTGGGGATCCATTTGGTCATATTTCCCCTGGCTGAAACCCGGGTCCTGATCTCCATCTCTCCATTTCCTTTGATGGCATAGTCATAGAATACCTTAAACCCGGTGGTATAATTCATGGCATGTAAGCTGGCCTCCACATGAATCCGCACCAGCTGAGACTCCTTTTCATTCCAGAAGCGGTCCACCTCCTGTTCCAACTGGTCCAACCCGATGGAACGCCAGCCATTGGCCGTCTCTTTTCCCATCCCTTCTGTCACATGACCCATTTCGGTACGATAGGAATTCCAGGTGTCCAGGTCATTGGCCAGAGGGGCCCTCCAGACATTCAGCTTCGGTCCACGTCGAAGCATCTCCTTTCCGTCCAGAATCATGGAAGTGAATAGTCCGGCCTTTTTATCAAAAACGTAAGTAAACCGCTCCCCTTTTAGCTCCAGCCTTTGATCATCTTCCAGCACCACCAAATCCTTATTCTGCTGCTCTTCGGCGTCAGGTACTTTTTCAGACAACCCGGGTTTAACAGGAATCTCAAACTGTTCCCAGGCCACTTCATGACCGGCGTCGGCCCAGGGAGTTGCGTTTTTCGTTGAAGCAGACAGCAGCAGATGATATACGGTGCCCTGCAAGAGCTCTGATTTCACATAAGGGATGCTAAGCAGCTTCTTCTCCCCCGGCTCCAGTTCCACGGAAAAAACTCCTTCCTGCACAGGCACTCCATCCCCGGTAAGCTCCCATCTGAACCCGAGCTCATTTAAGTTCCTGAAATGATAGCGGTTCTCAAGCTCCACACTAGCTCCTTCCGGATCCTTCATGCTAAACTGAATCGGTTGAGGGGACTTTTTCATCTGCCACATCTCCGGCTGGATGCTGCGATCGGGCCAGATCAGACCATAGGTGCGTCCCGGGATCCCGATGGAGTAGTAAGAGCCTTCCTGTTGTGAGCTCTCAAAATCAAGCCACAACTTTGATTTAGATTTCAGGGACTCTCCGGCACTGTATAAATCACTTAGAGGGACTACCCAATCAAAGATCCTTACCTGATCCAGGGTGGCAGAACACAGATAACCCATATGGCTGTCCCTTAACTCGGCACTCTTTCCCAGGATCACCTGGTAGGGTGCATTTCGGATGCGTCCGCTGCAGGGCAAAGTTCCCAGGAGCTCACCATCCACATAGAGTTCCAGTCTGGTCCCATCATATCTGCCGGTCACCTGGTGCCATTGCTTCTCCCAGTTTTCAGGCACCCGGACCCTGAGACTGACTTTGCTGCCGGTATTCAAATAGAACTCCAGGTGCTCCTGGTCCGACTGGATGATCCCAAACTGATAATCCCCTTTGGTCAGAAAGGCTGCATTTCCATTGTATGCCTCAGGCAGGACCCGAAAGGAAAGGGTCAGGGCCTCTCCTTCAATGTCCAGGGCAGGATCCCTGGCCACCTCCAGCCAGTCGTCATGTCCACTCAGGTACAGGGCCTTTCCTGTCTCCCCGGCCACAAGATGTGCCCGGTTCATAAAGACACTTTTTATCCCGTAGGGGGAATCGTCGGGAGTGCTGACTACCGCCTGGGTGATCCCCGGACTGATCCAGTCCCAGATGGCCCCTCCTGTGAGCCTGGGATATTTATAAATCAGCTCCCAGTAATCGTCCATGCCCCCCAGGCTGTTCCCGGTGGCAGCAATATACTCATCCATGAAGGAGGGCCGGGGGTCTTCCGATTTCCCAAAGCGCTGCTCCAGCATAAATGGTTGCAGGTACCTGGGGCCTACCACATCCTCGCAGCGTACCGGGTTGGTGAGCGGATCTTCATCCTGGTTCCCTCCGTAAAGCCAGAACCTGCCCGGGTCAATCTCCTTTCCCTCCGCAATCAGGGCACAGATATTCTCTCCTGAACCACTCTCATTTCCGGCGCTCCAGATGGCCACCGAGGGATGGTTCCGGTCGCGGTACACCATTTTTCTCATGCGGTCCAGGTATTGATCCTTCCATTCCGGGTCCTCCGAGAGGTAGGTGTAGGCATGGGCCTCATCTCCTGTCTCATCCACCACGTAAATGCCCAGTTCATCAGCCAGATCCAGGTACTCCACATTGGGCGGATAGTGACTGGTGCGCACGCAGTTGATATTAAACTGCTTCATCAGCTGCAGATCCTTTCGCATCGTCTCCGGATCCATGGCATGTCCGGTTTCCGGGTGAAGCATATGGCTGTTTACCCCGTTAAATTTTATGGCTACTCCGTTGACACAGATGGCCTGGCCGATCACTTCCATCTCACGGAATCCCACTCTGGTACTGAGCACTTCAATCGGGGCTTCATCCTCCATCAGCTCCATGACCAGGGTATAAAGATGGGGGTATTCGGCCGACCACTTATCCGGCTTGTTGATTTCCAGACTTAGCTCCAGGATCTCTTCCGCTTCACCGGCAAGCTCTCCGCTGCCGATATGTCCACGGCCACCGCTTACGGTCTGACCTTTCCGGTCGTACAGGGTGGTTTTCACCGAATAAGGACCCGCACTCCTTTTCCCGTAGTTTTTCAGGAACAGGGAAAGCTTCAGAGTGGCATCCCTGTAAGAGTCATCCAGGTCGGTGGTTACATAGAAATCCCTGATATGCGTCTCCGGAGTCGACATCAGGTAGACATCCCTGTAAATCCCGGAAAGGCGCCAGGTATCCTGGTCCTCCAGGTAGGTGCCGTCACTGTAGCGCAACACCTTCACCGCAATGCTGTTCTGACCCTTCTTCAAATAGGGCGTGATATCGAACTCAGCCGGCTCCATTCCTCCCTGGTTGTACCCTGCCTCTTTCCCGTTTATCCAAAGGTAGAAGGCCGAATGCACCCCTTCAAAATGGAGAAAAGTTCTCCTTCCTTTCCAGGTTTCGGGCAGTTCAAAACTGCGGTAATAAGAACCCGTGGGATTAAATTTTTCAGGTACTCTTGGAGGTTTCTCCGGATGTGGTAATCCAATATTCCGGAAAAGCGGATACCCAAAGCCCACCATTTGCCAGTTGGAGGGTACCGCTATGCTATCCCAAGCCTCCCTGTTAAATCCGGTCTTATAAAACTCCACGGGGGCCAGATCCGGGTTTTCTGACCAAATAAACTGCCAGGTCCCGTTCAGGGTTTTATGGAAAGGGGAAGCTTTCCGCTCACCCAACAGAGCCAGATCAGCATCGGGATAGGGCATCAGGGTGGCATGAGGCAACTCCTGATTTCGTTCAAATACCCTGGGATTCTCATAGTCGGGGTGCAGCTGCGCATGCATAAGAAGACAGCTGAAGATCATGGCCAGGGCCATTCCGGATACTCTTTTCATACCTTGGATTATTTCAGGTTTACTTGTTATTCTTTAGAAAAAGCCCGGCCACCTCCACCGCCAGGTGGTAGCGCCCGAAGGGTGCACTCACCTGTATGCCCTGGACAAAGCCGGCCACACGGTCCACCATTTCCTGTGCTATCTCGATGCCCGCTTTCAACTGATCCTCCTTGGTCTCAAAGCCGGCAATGCGCCGGATCACCCCGTCCGGCACATAGACTCCCGGGACTTCATTCTTCATAAATTCGGCATTTCGAAGGCTCACCAGCGGCCAGATTCCTGCGATCAGGGAAAGTCCTCCCAGATCGGCCTTCTCCAGGAATTTTTCCAGTGAGTCCACATCAAAGACCGGCTGGGTAATCACATATTCCGCACCCGCCTCCTTCTTCAGGCGCAGGCGATTTAACTCATTCTCCGGATTCACACTGTTGGGATCCACTCCCACCCCGGTGAAGAAGGCAGTGGGATCCCCGATCCGCTTCTCTCCCACATCGATCCCGTGATTCAGGTTATTGATCAGGTGCACCAGTCCGATGGAATCAATATCAAACACAGCCGTTGCCTGGGGGTAATCTCCAATCATGGGTGGATCCCCCGTAATGGCCAGGATATTCCGAATTCCCATGGCAGTCGCCCCCAGCAGGTCCGACTGCATGCCCAGCAGGTTCCGGTCCCGGCAGGTATAGTGCAGCACCGTTTCAATATCCACCTGGTTCTGCAGCAAAACGGCCAGTGCCAGTCCCGTCATTCGTGCAGTGGCTCGGGGACCATCAGGAATATTAATGGCATCCACCCGATGCTCCTTCAGCAACCTGGCTCCTTCCAGGGGTTTGCTGATATCGGTGCTGCGGGGAGGCACCATCTCCACCAGTACCACCTGCCTGCCAGAGAGTATTTTTTTCGCGAGTTTTGACTTCTTTGCCACTGCCACGGGTTCAGGAAGAGGCTCCTCGCTTACAGGCTTTATCCCCACCTTGATGGAATGCTGGATGCGGGTCTGTTTCATGGCCAGTGCATTGGCCATTTTGGATATATGCTCGGGGGTCGTCCCGCAACATCCGCCCAGCATCCGGACCCCTTTGTCAATAAAGCGTTTGGTATAGACCGAGAAATACTCCGGGGTACTCATATAGATCATCCGCCCATCGGTAAATTGAGGCCGGCCCGCATTGGGCATCAAACAGAGCGGTTTCTGGGTGAGCCCTTCCATCTGTTCCACGAAATCGAGCATGGATTTGGGCCCTACAGTACAGTTCAGCCCGATCACAGAGGCCTCACTTTTTTCCAGCGAAAGTGTGACATCTTCCAGGTCCACTCCATAACGTGTCTTTCCATCCTCACCCACAGTCATCATAGCCACCACCGGGAGTCCGGAGACACTTCTTATGGCTTTAATGGCCTGTTCCATCTCCCTGATATCCTGGAAGGTCTCCAGGATAAACAGGTCCACCCCCGCCTGGCTCAATATGTCAGCCTGCAGGGCGTAGCCATCAAACACCTCCTTCAGGGTGGTATCTCCCCAGGGCTCCATCTCCAAACCTGAGGGCCCCATGGACCCGGCCACATACACCTTATCCCCCGCAGCCTCCCTGGCCAGCCTGACCCCTTCCCGGTTAATCTCTTCCAGCTGGTCGAGCAGGTTATGGGATTTCAGTTTGAAGCGGTTCGCACCATAAGTATTGGTCTCTATCACCCTGGCTCCCGCCCTCACATACTCCTCGTGAATGGAGCCAATCAGGTCAGGCCTGGACAGGTTTAACTCATCGTAACACTTGTCTATAAAAACCCCCTTTTCATAAATCAGGGACCCCATGGCCCCATCCAGCAGTACCAGGTTTTCCTTCAGATAGTCCTCAAATAAAATCATAGCCAAATGTACAGTTTTTAACGCTTAATCAGCTGCCCGGAGGAGGCCATCCGTGAGTGAATATACTCCAGCCGTCTTTGTACCTGCGGATCCCCTGAAACAGCCCGGGATAGCCTTTCACTGTCCAGCTCGAACTTGTATGCTCTTGGGCCATCCATCAACAGGACCAGAGAATTCAGGATCAGCAGGGCCTCCACCCCGTCCTGGCTGCTGTAAAGGGCCTCCAGTATCGCCGGGACCGGGTCGTCCAGCCCGCTCAGGCCCAGGAATTCCGCCGCCCGGGTCCGCACCAGCAGATCCGGATCCTGGCACAGGAGCATGGCCCGCTCCTTGAATTCCACTGCTTCTTTACCAAAGGCACTGCATACAATCAATCCCCAGTACCTTTGAAGCGGATCCTCTGATTCGAGGGCCTCTGAGATTCCTCCACCTGCCTTTTCAAAGGGGAGTAGTTCCAGGTTGGAAATATCCACCAGTGCAGCGATCTCAGCCCGGTGCTGCTCTCCGAACAGGACCGGATTTCCGAAGGCATTCCTGAGCAGATAATTTTCCGGGTAAAAGCTCAGATCGGGCATCCCCTTCACCCACTTTTCCATCAGCTCTCTCATATCAAGAAGCTGATCCCGGTAGGCAGAGTCTTCAGCCAGGTTAAGCGTTTCATAGGGATCTAAGGAAAGATCGTACAGGGCTTCCGCCTGCCGGGGTTCAAGAAGGCTGCCTGGACCGGATCCAGCTTCCCCCTCCGGTACATGTCGCTCCATTGCTCAAACGCCAGGCAGAGGTAGCGGTAATTATTCTGTAATCCATCCACGTTAAAGGGCTGGTAGCTCCGCATATATTTAAGCGCTCCTTTTCTGATGGTGCGAACCAGGTCATACTTCTCATCAAAACGGTCCGCATAGCCATAAGTGATCTGCCTTTCCTCCAGTTCGTCCCGGCTCACTCCCGGGCCCAGGAAGGGGCTTCCATCTATACCGGCGGGAATCTCGATCCCTGCCAGTTCCAGGAGAGTGGGCCCGAAATCAATAAAGCTTACAAAACCATCTGCAGCTTCTCCCCGTTTCAGGTTCACCAGGTGCCGAAACTTCTTGGGTATCCGGACGACCAGTGGGATATGCAATCCGCTCTCATAGACATAGCCCTTGCTGCCCGGAAGCACGCCCCCGTGATCCCCAAAATAAAACACGAAAGTACTTTCCAGCAGATCCTCCTCTGCCAGTTGCTGTATCACCCGGCCGACTATGGTATCCACCTCCAGCATCTTATCCCGGTAGTAGGCTGAAGTAAAGCGGAAAAGGTCCGTATCCGGATGAATGGGAAAGAGAAACACGCTGTCGGGATCACATACCGGCTGATAGCTGTCCATCAGCTCCGCCTTAAAATGGAGACGGCTTTCATGGGATGCCGGATGGGATCCCCAAACCCCAGGGGAACGGCATGGCCCAATACGGTTTTCTGGAGACTCTCAGGCAGACCCTGGGCAGTGTCTGGCAGCCGATCCTGTTGATCTGGATCGTCATGGTGATGAGATCGGTGGTGGGGCAGTCGTTGATGACCTTTATGCCGGTGATCTGGGTGCAGAAAGGACATACCATCGTTTCCGCCGGTGTTCTCTTTTCCATCTTTACCATTTCAGGGACGGTGGCCGGCATCCTCTGTGGCCATCTTTCGGACCGTATGGGATACAAACGCCTGCTATGGATCACCCATGGTTTCATGACCCCTTTTCTGCTCGTGTTTTTGCTGGTTCCCGGCAAATGGATCTATCCGGCTACGATATTGGCCGGCGGATTTAACATGGCATCCCTGCCCCTGGGCGTGGTGATGGCCCAGAAAATCGCCCCCAAGGGTCGCTCCATGGTAGCCAGCCTGATGATGGGACTGGCCTTTGGAATCGGCGGCGTTCTTGCCCCCATCGTCGGTAAACTGGGCGATCTCTTTACCATTCAGAGCGTGCTCCTCTTTCTCGTCTGCATTCCCTTTTTCTCCCTGATTCCAATTTATTTCATTCCGGAAGTGGGTAATTACGCGGATCAACAATCTTAACACATATGAGCCCGATGCTAAACACGGCTGATGGGATGGCGAATGGAATGTCCGTGAATTCACCTTGAGCCACGATGCCAGTGAAATAAAGGTAGAAGTGATGGTGAGAACCTTCAAAGATGCCGAAACCTACCTGGGGACTGCCATGGAATAGATTCGGCTACGTGATAGCTATCAATATAGTATTCTCTTATCATAGGTTTGGCTTTGGTTGTGATCTCCAATAAGTATCCAAAACCAGCCCTGATGTTTTATGCGACCCATATTCCCATCAGAAATGCGAGCTTATAAGTTAAGATTAGAAACTATGCAACGTATAATATTGATTTAATTAAAAGAATTCCTCGAAGCTCTGCATCGTGGTTAATAAGATCTAAATTCATTTTGATACCTCGCAGTTCTGCTGCGGGGTAGTTCATCCGAAACAGCGAGCGCATTCCCCGTAGCTTGCTGCGGGGTTAGCGAGCGAATCTAAATTAGACAGAATTCCTTACGGTCGATGCGTAGCACTGCCGCACGACAGAACATTCCTCGCAGGTTCTGCCGTGCGGCAGTGCTTCGCATGCTGCGAGGTTCTTCAATTTCAATTTATTTGACAGTCTTTGATGACCCATGTATTTATTAGAAGCCATCTCAAAAATAGGATTTTGGTTCAAAGTCAAGGCGGAGCCGAGTTTCAACCCGCAGGCATACTCAAGTATGTTGAGGACTTGAAACGAGAGCCCAACGCAGAGATTGGGCCAAAAGACATTTTTGAGATAGCTTCTAGATGTTTATTACTCAACTTAGGTCATATAGATATTGGGTTCTGTCCTATGAAGACCATGTCCAATCCGATATTTTGTCTCACCTTGGTTCTCGCTCTGCTTTTTTTGCTAGCCCCTCAGGCTGTTTTTGCGGAAACCGTCCGTAAACCGGTCTGGGCCGGTCTATTTTACGAAGATAATCCTTCTGGGCTTAGGGCGGCACATCGATCAACTCACCGGCAAAGCACAAAAGACCCGTGTTCAAATTCCCAAAAACAAGCGTCTTAAAGCCATTATTATGCCCCATGCGGGATATATTTACTCGGGATGGACCGCAGCTCATGCGGCCCGGGTTCTATCGGCAGGTCAATTTTCCAAGGTAATCCTGCTGGGGCCCGATCATCGTGTGGGATTCAAAAGCGCAGCCATCTGCGACGTCACGGCGTATGAAACCCCCCTGGGAAAAATCAATCTTCACAAAGACAGCGCGAAATTGCGTCTGCAGCCGGACCTGTTTCAATCTTTGCCGGTATCCCAGGACAAAGAACATTCTCTGGAAGTGATCCTGCCCTTTTTGCAACGCTACCTCGATGATTTTCAACTGGTACCGGTCATGATCGGGCAGGGTGACGTGCTCACGAATATCAAATGCCCTGGATTCAATTATTGACAGCGATACCCTGCTGGTGGTCAGCTCCGATCTTTCGCATTTTCTTTCCTATGCGGAAGCGGTTGCCAGGGACCGTGAAACCATTGACGAAATCATAAACCTGAAGCCGGATAAGCTGATCAAGACGGATAACAGGGCCTGCGGGAAAAATCCGCTTTTAATTTTAACGGAAATAGCCCGGCGTCATCACTGGCAACCCTTGCTTCTCCACTATTCCAACAGCGGCGACACGGCCGGTGATCGATCACGGGTAGTGGGATATGCCGCCATGGCCTTTTTTGAAGAGCTATCCATGGAAAACAAAGACAATATCTGGTGCGCAATTCACTGAAGCGCAGGGGCAGGTTCTGGTAAAACTGGCCCGCAAAACGATTATGAATAAACTGGGGGTTGATGCCCCCGGGTCCGTCTCCGAAGACCTGTTTTCGGCCCTGAAAGATGAGCGCTTTACGTTGCAATGCGGAACCTTTGTCACGCTTAAAATCAACGGCCAATTACGAGGGTGTATCGGCAACCTGACATCGACGGAAACTGTTTTAGAAGGTGTCAAGCGCAATGCCATACAAGCGGCTTTTCATGATCCCCGATTTGCTCCTCTGTCCAAAGAGGAGCTGGGGCGCACGGAGATAGAAGTCAGTATATTAACGGAGCCACAGCCGCTTGTGTTCCAGGGACTGGCAGGATCTGATCAAAAAACTTCGTGTCCATGTTGACGGTGTCATTATTCGTAAAGGCCATGCCGGCGCCACCTTTTTACCCCAGGTATGGGAGCAATTACCCAGGCCTGAAGATTTTCTTGCCCATCTGTGCATGAAGGCCGGCTTGCCTTCCGATGCCTGGAAAAATTCAGAATTGGAAGTTTTGACTTACCAGGTTCAATATTTTGAAGAAAATCAATGATCGTGCCATAATTCGGGTGGTCATTGCCACGGGTATTTCCTCCGTGGTTACCCAGTTGCTAACCATTCGGGAATTTTTAACTCAATTCCAGGGCAATGAAATCGTCATCGCCCTGATTCTCTTCAACTGGCTGATTCTGGGTGGTATCGGTACCCTGATGGCCCGCGTCATTGTCAAACACGCACGCAAACCCACGGCCAACATTCTGGCCTGGCTTTCCCTGGTTTTAAGCCCCCTTGCCCTCCTGCAAATTCTGGCGATTCGCCAGTTACGTGACATCATCTTTATCCAGGGAAGTTCGGTGGGGTTTTATCCCACCTTGCTGTTCAGCCTT
>CAWBWE010000029.1:0-27026 GCA_963792395.1 uncultured Bacteroidales bacterium | reverse complement strand
TGCTGGCCTCTTCGCTCACCGTGGGACTGGGAGGATCGGTGGGACTGGAGGCCCCCATTGTGCTTACCGGCTCCTCCATTGGCTCCAATATCGGGCATCTCCTGCGGCTGAATTACAAATCGGTGGTGCTGCTGGTGGGCTGCGGGGCGGCCGGGGCCATTGCCGGGATCTTCAAGGCTCCCATTGCAGCGCTGATCTTCTGCTTTGAGGTATTGATGCTGGACCTGACCGCCTGGTCCATGGTCCCGCTGCTGCTCTCATCGGTGACCGCCGCCATTGTGTCCTATTTCCTGCTGGGCGAACAGGTGGTTTTTGCCTTTACCATCAGCGAGCCTTTTGCCATGCAGAACCTCCCCTTCTACATTCTGCTGGGAATCTTCACCGGACTGATCTCCCTTTACTTCACCCGGATGAACCACCTGGTGGAACATACCATGGGAAAGATCTCCAATGGCCTGGTGCGAACCCTGACCGGGGGACTGCTGGTCTCGGTACTGATCTTCCTGATGCCCCAGCTCTTCGGAGAAGGGTATATCACCCTGCGCACCCTGCTGACAGGCCATGCGGGGGAACTCTTTGACGGCACCCTCTTTGAGGGCATCATCGGGAACAATGCCTTCTTCATTGTTGTTTTCTTCCTGCTGCTGATCTTCTTCAAGGTCATTGCCATGGCTCTGACCACCGGCAGCGGCGGGGTAGGCGGCATCTTTGCCCCTGCCCTCTTTGTGGGCGGGATGAGCGGGGCCACCCTGGCCAAAGCCGTAAACCTGTTCAGTCCTGCCGGCATTTCTGAAAACAACTTCTCGCTGGTGGGCATGGCCGGGGTCATGGCCGGGGTCATGCATGCGCCCCTGACCGCCATCTTCCTGATTGCCGAGATCACCGGGGGCTATACCCTTTTCATCCCCCTGATCGTGACCGCCACCATCTCCTATGTGACCATCCTGGCCTTCGAGAAACAGAGTATTTACACCATGCGCCTGGCCGAGCGGGGCGAACTGATGACCCACCACAAGGACAAAACCGTACTCTCCATGCTCAATGTGGAGAAAGTGCTGGAGGACGACTTTAAGAAGGTGAAGGTGGACGGGAACCTGGGCGCGCTGGTGAAGGCCATCTCCAAATCGAAACGAAACATCTTCCCGGTGGTCAACGACGAAAAGGAACTGGTGGGAGTCATCAGCCTGGACGATATCCGCGATATCATCTTCAATACCGAACTCTACGAAAAGGTGGAGATTGCCGAACTGATGCAGACCCCCCCGGCCATCATCGACCACAAATGAGAAAATGGAGAAAGTGCTGGAGATCTTCGAAGAGACCGGCGCCTGGAACCTCCCGGTCACCGAAAACGGCCTCTACCGGGGCTTCATCTCCCGCTCCAAGATCTTCTCCTCCTACCGCAAGCTGCTGAAAGAGTTTTCGGACGACTGAGCCCTAAATACCACCATCCAGACCCTGTTGTTCCATATGTCATGAATCTTTCCACCAGGGTGCGGTTTTTTATGCCGAACTGCTCATAACGAAGGAGAAATCGTCATTCCAATTGGATAAACAGCTGTTTCCTGCGTATTCAGGATAATCATTCATTTTCAGGTCTTAAGAGCATGTGTAAAATATTATTGGTCAAAATTCAATCACTGGTCAAATTAAGCAGAATAAGATTATAAGTGAATCCAACAAAACCAGAACGATTAACCTTACTTTTTCGTTTTACAAGCGATCGGTAATTAATAGAATTAATGCATGTTTGACTGCGATATCAGCAGGAATTCATGAAACTAAATCATATGTATCGGGATGAAAAGCGTAGAGGCTTAGGTGCTTGTATCCCTTGAATATGTCTTTCCATCGCTTTAGGACAAATCGGCAATAAGTACCCGACTTATCCTCTGTGCTATTTTTTGCGTCCTGTGTGTCACCGAAGAAGCTGAATTACATCAATACAATTAGGCACTGGAGAGTTTGAAAACATAACCCAAGAGGAGGACCTGGTTAATCCAGGCGATGAGCTTTACATTCGTGTATCTTCTCTGGATGATGTGGCGTACAACTTTTTCACCAATCAGGCGGCTGTCAACCAGCAAAACCTAACCAATGAATTATCAGTGTCTCTGGTGACTTTCACAGTAAACGATTCCGGGTACATCAGCTATCCCATCACTGGGGATATCTTTGTTCAGGATCAGAATGTGAACCAGATTGCCCAACAGCTTGCAGGAAATCCTGAAATCCTATTTCAACCAACCTTCCGTAACTGTAAAAAAGGTCAATAAGATGATCACGGTTCTGGGGGAAGTGAGCATGCCCGGGCAATATACATTATACACACACAAAGCCTCAACGATTTTTGAAGGGCTGGGTCTGGCTGGAGATATAACCGTTCACGGTAACAAAGAAAATGTGACCCTGCTCAGGGAGGAGAACGGGATCATCAAGCGATGGCAGGTCGACATGACCAATGATAACTCGTTCTTCGCCACATTACTATCTAAATCGGGAGATGTACTGCTGGTCAGGAAGCAGTAAGAACAGCCCTGTGGTCCATAACAGCATCCTCCATCTCGCTGACTTTAGCCTTCCTGACTACCCTGATTGTTGTACTTAAGCTATTTCCGACCCTGATATGAGCAGCGAGAAGAGACTGGAATTGGAGTATGTTGATGTCTCTAAGACTCATGAGTATTGACTACAAACAGATCTTCCTGCACCTGCTGAAGAGGTGGAAATTGTCTATTTGGCCTTTTCGGTTTCGGTTCCCTGTAGCCTATGTGCATGTGAAGACCATCATACCGGTCTACAAAATTTCGACTGTACTGCTAATCAACACCCGCACCGAAGGCATATGCCCCCCCCAGCGGTGGCCTTATTACAGGGGATGAACCTTTTGCTACCGACCGGAGTTTCTACAATGAAGATCTACTGTTATCAACTCCTACCCCATAATTTTCAAAGCCCTTTCCAATCTCAATTTCGAAATCTCATATTTCGAAAGAGAATTACTGCAAACCAGGGAATTGTACCAAAATGCCCCATTTATAGTGGTGTTTAACCCTGGTCACCCCCAGCCAACTGGCATAAAAATTCATGTCACTTTCCTGGATGACAACCGAGTAGAAGTCTCAGCCAAAGGAAAGAATATTACCACATACAGTTTTCATGAAAAGACTGAAATTGAAACACTGGACAAGATTAACCATAGATAAGACGTGTTACCTTTGGGAGAGGAAATTTCATCGCCCTACTACCGGTTTACCGAATTATTCCAAACAGCAATTTCAGCCTTGAGGATATCTCTGGTAAGAGCTACTACTTCACCATAAATAATCTGGGAGGAATGGCAACCTACTACAAGCAAGAGATGAATGTAAGCCTCTACAGCGAACAATCGACAGTGGCCATTGTGGAATTGCTTGTCAACAATACCCCTAAAGGAATTCAATTCCTGAACAGCCTGACCCAGGAGTACATCAAGGAGAACCTGTCCAAAAAGAACCACATGGCACAGGCAACCATAGATTATATCAACAATCAGCTTGATATGATCTCCGATTCCCTTACCGTAGCCGAGGAAAAACTGCAGGAATTCCGGACCGCAGTACCAGGTGCATAACCTGGATACAAAAGCAGAACAGATCTATGCCCAGCTGCAGATTCTGCAATCCGAAACAAGCTGCACTGACGGTTAAAAACAGGTATTATGAATCCATCAAGGAACACTTCGATAACAACGAAGAGATTTCGGACCTGATCGCTCCATCTTCCATGGGTGTGGATGATCCGCTGCTTGGGAACCTGGTGGCCGAGTTTGCAGCGCTGAATTCTCAAAAATCACCCTGCATTGATAATAGCAGGAGAACAGCCCCTACCTGAAAACCCTGGAGATCAAAATGGTCAACCTGAGGAATACCATCTATGAGAATATTAAATACAACCTCAATACCAATGAATCTACTCTGGAGAATCTGAACAGCCGTATCCGAGGCTGAACAACGAGCTTTCCGCCATGCCGGCCACTGAACGGCAGCTGATGGGCATACAACGGGAATTTAATCTACAGGATGAGGTCTATAATTTCCTGTTGCAGAGACGGGCTGAAGCTCAGATTGCCAAAGCTTCCAATCTGCCAACCGTGGAGATAGTCGAACCTCCCCGGAAGATCGGAAGAACTGCTGTGCTGCCAAAGAAAAAGGCTAACTATTTGCTAGGCCTGTTCATTGGATTGATAATTCCGGCTATATTTCTCCTGGCCAGAATTCTTGTAGAGAATGTGATCACTTCCTGTGAAGAGGTGCGAATCAATTACCAGGCTGCCAAGAATAGGAGGCGTGATACCCCAAAAGGAGATCAAGAGAAATGATATCATTCTCAGTGAACCCAATTCCCTCATATCCGAATCTTTCAGGAAAAGTGCATTCCCAACCTGAGGTATTTCAAAGTGGATCAGAGCAGATGACCATTCTGGTAACCTCTGTCCATATCCGGAGAAGGGAAGAGCTTCATCTCTTACAATCTGGCTTCCGCTTTTGCTCTGCAGAAGAGAAAAACCATGCTGCTGAGCTATGATATGCGCAATCCGGACTTTTACAAAGATCTTGGGTATTCCAAGTGAAGAAGGGATGAGTACCGTACTTAGCAACCGGACACATGTCAATTCGGCCATTCAATTTAACCCAGAATCCATTTCTTTCGATTATTCCGCCTGGTCCCAAACCTCCCAACCCATCCGAACTGATCGCCTCACCTGAATCAGTTAATCTGATTAATCAGCTGAAGAAGAGATATGAAATTCTGATTATCGACACCCCCCCCGCAGGTCTGTTAGCCGATGCTCATTATCTGATGGATCTGGCTAATATAAACATCTATGTAGTCCGAATCACCCACACCCCAAGGAGTTATTCAGGAATACCATACAGGAACTGGAGAACAGGGAAATACAAAACCTGTACTTACTTATAAATGGAATGGCACCCGGGAAGGCAGGGTATGGATACCAATCCAGCTATTATAAGACAGAAGACAAAACTAAGAAAAAGAGGCCTCGGAGAAAGGATTCCAAAAAGAAATAAATCTCACACGATCATAGGCAGAAGCAGTGAAACAGCAGTTTAAAGTATTTATAAAGGACAGCCTGTGGTATTCCCTCAAACCGGTATTCACCAAACTGTTCAATTTTCTTCTGGTTCCTCTTTATACACGCCTATCTGACACCTGAGGAGTATGGGGATCTGCAATTTGTAATTGCTTTCGGAATGTTCTTCAGGATGCTGGTGGGCATGGGACTCAGTTCCTCCTTCTGGAAGTTCAGATCAGAGAGTTCGGGGTACTCACAAAGCGGATACGGCATTGAATTATGTCATTACCCAGGTTTTTGCCGGGCTATCGGTTCTTCCTGATTGTTCTTCTGGTCAAAATCTTCCTGTTCCGGCAATCTTTCGTCGTTCTTCTGATTGTCATATTCCTGATCGCCCAGACCTTTAAGATGGTCTTTGATGAAATCCAGATCATCCAGCGTGCCAACCACCACTCCAAAAGGTTCATTGTCGGCATCATCACCCAATCAATCATCTTTTTTCTTCTGAATATCCTCTTTCTGGTGGTGCTGGACATGAATTATCAAGGGGGTCATATACAGTTACCTGATTGGATATGTGCTGGTGGTGCTTGTATATCCTGAATGTGATCCTGAAAGAGGCTAAGGATGGAAAGATCAACCTCCCGCTGATCCGGGAGATGATTCGCTACGGGCTTCCCATTATGGTCGGGAACGTCGCTGCCTATGTGATCACCCTTTCCGACCGCTTTTTCCTGAAAGCATTGTCCACCACCACCGAACTGGGGTATTACTCCTATGGCTACAAATACGGGGACCTGGTCAACTCGCTGCTGATCAGCACCTTTTTTCTGGCCTGGAACCCCATGCGCTGGGATATTTTTGAAATGAAAGACAGTAAAACCATCTTTGCCCAGTTCAACCGCACCCTCTTCATGGCCATCCCCTTCCTGGCCATGCTGGTGATGAGCGGGGCCCTGGTGCTGGCAGGCCTCTTAACGGTGGACAAGGAGTTCCTGGAGGGGATCCGCATCATCTATTTCATCGGCTTTTCCTACGTGCTCTGTTGGCCTGTACTACTTCAATGCCATGGGGATGCTTTTTACCGACCAGACCCGTAAAATTTCCCAGCTGATCCTGATCAGCGCCCTGGTCAATATCGCCCTGAACTTCCTGCTGATCCCCCGCTTCGGGATGATGGGCGCTGCCATCGCCACCGTCTGCGGCTACCTGATGATGTTCTTACAGGGCCGGATCTACTGCCAGCGATACTACCCCATCGAGCGAAATAAGCTGTTCGAATATACGCAGATGGGACTGATCCTTCTGATGCTGCTTGCCATGACCTACCTGGCCTCCACGGTGGAGAGCATATACATGCTGGCCCTGCTTACTTTCGGCCTCGCCTTTGTGTTCCCCGTATTGAATATCCTGTTGGGTTTTCTCACCAGAAAAGAGCTGGGGCTTCTGCTTGAACTTGTCCGGAATGCAAGGAGGAGCATGGGGAAATCAAAAGAGAAACGAGGATGCGGCAGACCATTAAAAAATATCTGAGCCCCGCCAGCTACATGCACCGCTGGAAAAAGATCCGCAGGAGCTGGAAGGTCAGCAGCCTGGAGAGGAAAAAAATCGTCACCGCCGCCTTTATCCCTCTCTGGAAGGTAGAGGCCGGAGCCGTTTCGCAGGCGGAAACAGGGGCTTTCCGGGGAACAAAGAGGTATTGGTTGGGGCCTTTGGAATTGAGGCTGGTAAAGAGATTAACTGGATGGAAGATGTACCGGGAAAGCAGGTCTTCCCTTCTCTCCGCTTCGATAAGATCAAGATGTCGGCCTATTACAACCGGGGGATCGATGTGAAGTGGCCCTGGGAGCTGTCCAGGTTTATTTTCGGAAGTGAACTGGCGGCCCGTTTGCATACGTTCGGGAAGATAAGGCCCATTATACCCGGTTCAGGGAGCTGGTCCTGGACTGGATCCGGAGCAATCCCTTCCTTAAAGGGGTGAACTGGGCCTGCACCATGGATGTAGCTATCCGGGCTGCCAACTGGATCCTGGCGGCCAATGCGTTTGCCCAGGAGATCGAAAAGGACACGGAGTTCGCACAGAAGTTCTCCGGGTCCCTGGTGGAACATGGGATGTACATCGACTCCTTTCCGGAGATCTATCCCGGGAACCACAGCACCAATCATACCACTGCCGACTACCTGGGACTACTCTATGTGGCCCGGGCTCTGCCGGATCACCCGGAGAGTTCCGGATGGCAGCAAAAGGCAGTGGATGGACTGGTCAGCTGCATGAACTACCAGGTCTATGCAGATGGGGGATCCTTTGAGGCTTCGGCCGCTTACCACAGGCTGGTGACCGAACTGTTCGGACTGGGGGCCCTGCTCTGCCTGCAGCATGACATCGGGCTTCCGGAAGCCTACTATGAAAGACTGAATTCCATGTTCGGCTTTCTTTTCTCCATTATGCGATGAGCACGGGAATGCCCCCCTGTTCGGGGATAATGACAGCGGAACCCTGCTTCAGTTCGATTTCACAAAGAACCACGACTACTCCTATATGAAGGCCTTCTATTCCCTCCTGTTTTCCGGGGAGACCGGCAAAAAAAAGACGGGAGGGGAGCATTTATTCCGGGCCCTGCTGCCCGCAGAGCCTAAGAGTGCCTCCAGGCAGATCAGGAGCAAAGGGGCTGAAGCCCAAAGAGATGAGGCTATTTGAGGAGAGCGGCATTCTGGTCTTCAGGCACGGAGAGCTGTCAGGCAGTGTACAATTTATCTCCATCGGGCAGCATGGTCGCGGGGGACATAACCACCTGGATGCCGGCAGTTTTGTCCTGTTTTTTGCGGGGGAAGCGGTGGTAGTGGATCCGGGCATTTTTACTTATACCCGGGAGTTTGAGCTGAGAAACAGGTACCGGGCCTACAGCCACTCATAACACGGTGATTCCCAACGGAATGTCTGATGAAAGGTTTAATACGGAACAGGCTATTTGGACTGGACCCATACTTTGAGGTCCTGGATTACCGCATGGAGCAGGAGCAAACATTCACCCTCTCCTACCGCTTGCTGAACCATCCCCATCCCATTAGCCGTGAATTCCATGTGGAGGAAAAGATCGCCTGACGTCGTGACAGATACCACACAGGGGGCATTCGGGTAAAGATCCATCTTGGTCCTGCTGTGAACATCCTGGAGACCGCCCCCGGGGCCTTGCGCAGCAAGCTCTTTACCCTGAGATTTGATCCCGACAGGGAGTATAAGATAAGCTCCTGTGAGATTGCACGGAAGATATCAGGCCCGGGAAAAGGCTCAGCAGCTAATCCTACAGGCCGAATCGACCGGAACCATGAATTTCGACTTCAGACATGGAAAGTGAAAAAACCGACATATCCCGCATCCATCTTCTTTCCAGCCAGGGGGATCAATCATGGTGGCCGTAATCTTCTTTCTGGCGGTATTTTATCCGCTTGGAGTAGAGATGGGGGGAAGGTTGCTGTGGGTGGAGCTCCTGGCTCCCTTGGTTTTCGGATTCCTGATTTTTGAAAATATTCTCCGTGGGCGCCCCATGATATTGCAGGGGAACAGGATCTACTATCTGGCCCTCCTGGTGTTGATGTTCTGGGCCATGATCAGCTGGATCAGGTTTCCCATTTACGGTTCCGGCACCACGGTAAGCAGTGGTGCAGAAGTGGGAATTAAATCCTATTACAGGATCTTTGTGGGGGTCTCCGTTTTCTTTGCCAGCCTCTGGTTTACAAAATACTACCTGCGGGGTGAATTTCATCTCTACCTGAAGATCCTGCTCTATTTCAGTCTCTTCATCGGACTGGTGCGCATTCTCAGTTTCTTTATGGGCTTCGATATTCCGTTTATGTACGGGGTATTCCGGTATAACGTGGAGGCAAGCACCGAATTTGGGGGGATGACCCTGCGGCTTTCCGGGCTTGACATTGCCGGGTATTGCGGAACCTTTTCACTGCTGGCCCTGAGGCAAAGCAGGCAGCCGCTGAAGCCCCGGTGGTTCATCTCCCTGCTGGTCGTCTTTACGGTCTTCATTTTTCTACACGCCGGCCGGACCTCTGCCATCTGCTACCTGCTGGCCCTCTTCTATTACGGGGTGTTTATAGAAGGACTGGATACCAGAAAGCTGACTGGCAGGAATTGCCATGATCGTCCTGCTGGTGGTCGCCCTTCAGTTCCTTCCGGAAGAGGTATACCAGGGACAGCTGGGCAGGATCACAGCAGTCAGAGGAGGGGTACAGGGGCAGTATGCCGACCGCAGGGGCTATGTCTTTAAAACCTTTTTAGAGGAGTTTTATGACCATCCCCTATTCGGGCGGGGCATCAGGCCGGTGAGCATTGAGCGGGCCGACCGGAATACAGCCTGGATCCAGCAGATGCTTTCCGACGGGGGACATGGGTCCTACCACTCCATGCTGGGGCTGTTCGGACTGGGAGGTATCTTCTTCCTTGCCATTTTCCTTTTCCTGACCCTGGGAAAGACCCATTTTATCCTGAACAGGCCCAGGGGGCCCAACCGGGAGGTATATATGTTTATTATGCTGTGCCTGGTTTACAAACTCCTGTACTTTTATACCAGCGGGAAGGGCTATACCGATTACGGGCTCTACCTGGTGGCAGGAATGTTTGTGGCCCTGCAGGCAAAATCATACGGTGTCGTAAAAAAGTTGTAACTTTTAGTATGGATATACTCTTTTACGGGCATCACTACTGGGACAGGGGTCCCTGGTTCCGGAAACAATACTTTGCCCACTACCTGGCCAGACGCAATCACCGGGTATTCTACATCGAGAACAGTGTATCTATGATGAAGTGGAGACCGGGAATGAAAAACCGGCTGCTGAAGCCGCGCGTCTCCCATCCAGAGGAAAACCTGTACGTGATCACCCCCTCCGCCTATTTTCCCTTTCCCAACTCCTACTACATGCGTCACCTCTATAACCTGAAGTTACTGGCTGATATCCGCCGGATTTTTCGCAGCTACGGGGTAACAGCCTATGTCCTGTGGTTTAATCTACTGAATTTCAGCTCGGTACTATCCCGCTTCAAGGACAGGAAGATTATCTTTGATATGTCCGATGATATTCCCCTGTTCTTTCAGCTGAAGGGGAAGAAGCGTCAATACCGGCAACACATGCGGCTTCTGAAAAATGCCTATGCCCGTGCCTCCATCCCGGTAGTGACCGCCAGGAAGATCAAAGAGAAATACCAGCAATTTGCGGACAAAGACATTATGGTGATCCCCAATGGCCACAATTTCACCTCTTTCAGCAGAAATCAGGCCCCGGCTCCGGATGATATAAAGGATATCCCGGGGCCCCGTATCGGTTTCCTGGGCACCCTGTTTATCTTCACGGACCATAAGCTGCTGGAATACCTCATTGCTCAGCGACCGGACTACCAGTTCGTATTTGTAGGAAAGGTCCAGAAGGAGTTTCCCATTGAAAAGATCCGCAACTACCCCAATGTTCATCTGCTGGGCGAGAAGAGAAAGGAGGAGGTGGGGGCTTACCTGGAGGCCATGGATATTTGTATCAATCCCTTCAAAAGACACGAGGTGAACGATTCCGTATCACCCCTCAAGGTATATGAGTACCTGGCCTTCCGGAAGCCGGTGGTTTCCACCTTCATGTACTCCCTGCAGCAGGAAAAGATAGCAAAGCACATAGACTTCTGCGAAGACAGGGAGGCCTTCCTGGAGTGCCTGGATAAGCTGGTGCGTAAAGGCGATTTTGTGAATCCCATTTCCAGGGAAGAGCTGAAGGAAAACAGCTGGGAAAGCCTGTTTGGGAAACTGATTCAAGGGATGAAAGAGCATTATGGATTTGAACTCTGAAAAAGCCAGGAAGATCGTACACCTCATCTGGTCCTTCGGGCACGGTGGGATACAGGTCATGGTGACCGACCTGGCCAATCAGCAGGTCCGGGACCATCGGGTATTCCTGGTGATCATAAACCGTAATCCTTCCGAGGAGCTCCTCGGTCTGCTGGACAAGCGGGTAAAAGTCCACCGCCTGGAGCGCCGGAAGGGTCAGCTTTACTCCGATCAGGTACCTGCGGCTCAATGTATTGATCCATCTCATCCGTCCCCATGTCATCCATTGCCATATTCCCGACCAGGCCCGGCTCCTTTTATTCATAAAGCGCAGGAAACTCCACCTGACCCTGCACGATGTAAACAAAGAGTTGAAAGACGTGCCTCGTTACGGAAAGGTCTATTCCATCTCCAGGTCGGTACAGCAGGACCTCCTGAAGCGGGCCGGCATCGCATCCGGGATCATCTACAACGGGATCGCCCTGGAGGGGATCCGGGTGAAGAAATGGGAGCAGCGGGATGAGTTCAGGATCGTGGTCCTGGGCAGGCTGGTACATGAAAAAAAGGGCCAGGATCTGTTTATCAGGGCCCTGGCCCACCTGATCCACACTAAACACGTGAACGGCCTCCACGCCACCCTTATAGGGGATGGGGAATCCAGGCAGCTCCTGGAAAAAATGGCCGGCGATCTGGAGGTAGCTGATCAGCTTAGCTTTGCAGGTACCAGGGACCGGGCCTATATCCTGGAACACCTGAGGGACTATGATCTGCTGGTCCAGCCCTCCCGTTATGAAGGATTTGGCCTGACCGTGATTGAAGGGATGGCCGCCGGGGTACCGGTGCTGGTCTCCGATATTGACGGCCCCATGGAGATCATCCGGGAGGGGAAGTATGGCAACTACTTCAGCTCGGACCAGGAGACCGATTGTGCACAGAAGATTTTGGAGATCAGGGAACAGGCCGGAAAAGCTGAATTCCGGGACCGCGTGGAACAGGCCCGGCTCTATGTCCTCCGGACATTTTCCATAGAAAGCACCTCCGCAAGTTATTGTGAAGCCTATTTCAGTTTGTAGAATAGATCCCATTAATACCCCATGGAGCCCGAAAAAAAATATAACGATTCTAATTGGCCGGCTGGCTTCCGGAGGGGGAGCAGAAAAGCAAGAGCTCCTGCTGGCCAGGGCCCTCTCCGGTCCTTATCAGGTCCCCTACGTGGTGTTGAAACCCAACCCAGGTGGTGTTATCTACCTGCAACTATCCTGAGGGACTCGGGCCTGGACCACGAGATCCTCCAGGGCCCCCCTTAGCAGGATGGTCCGCCTGGTCCGGTTGCTCCGCCTTCCCAGACAGATCTCCTGTTCTGTTACCTGCCGGGCGATAACCTGGCCGGGACGTATGGCCGGCAAGCTTGCCGGAGTTCCCCATATCATCGGGGGGGTCCGGAATACCAAGATCGTCAGACGGAAGTTTTACCTGCTCCGCTTTGTGCAGAATCATCTCCAGGACCAGGTAATCTTCAACAGCTCTCGCGCCATGGAAATTTTTTGTTCCAAAGGTTACCGGAGGGAGAAATCCCTGGTGATAGAGAATGCCTTTGCGGAGCAGCTGAACTTTTTTGAACGACCCGAAACAGAACCTGTGAAGATCCTGATGGTGGGCGCTTTGTGCGGCAAAAGGATTACCTGACCGGGATCAGGGCGATAGCCGCTTTGTCCGACTGGTGGCCGCTAAAAAGATCCGCCTTGTGGTGGCGGGGTACGGAACCATGGAGCCCGAGATCCGAGACTGGATCTCGGCGTATGGACTGCAAGAGCTGACAGAAATCCATCTCCAACCCGGAAATCTTCCGGAACTATACCGCAGCAGTGATATCTATCTCAACTCCTCCATCCACGAAGGATTCTCCAACGCCGTGATGGAAGCCATGGCCCATGGTCTCCCGGTGGTGGCCACCCGCTGCGGGGATATTGAGAAGCAGGTGGTTCATGGAAAAAACGGGTACCTGGCACGGTGGGGGACCACGGAGAACTGGCCGATGGCTGAGCATTCTCTGCCAGGACCATCAATCCCAGGCTCATCCTTGGAAGGGCAGGGGCACCAGAAGCTCTACGAATCCTTTGGACCTGAACCATTCAAACAGAAATACATCACTTTCATCCAGTCACTGAAACATGAACAAAATTAAAAAACAGCAGGCTTGTCTTTTTCGGAGTTAAATATTATCCCTCCCGGGGAGGGGTGAGCCGAACCACCGAACACCTGATCCGGTAGCTCAGGGATAAATTTGAAATCACCATCTACTGTTACAGGAATCCGCGGGCCAAAGATCACCTGCCGGGAGTCAGGGCGATCCAGCTGCCCCGGCTTGGCCCGGGGAGCATCGGGGTATTCCCCTATTTTCTTATGTGCTACCTGCACCTGCTGTTCTTTGGAAAGTATGATATCGTCCACCTGAGAAAGGTGGACTCGGCCTTCTTTCTTCCCCTGATCAGGCTGAAATTTAGGAAAGTCCTGGCCACCTCCCATGAACAGCCCTACCTCAGTACCAAATGGTCCGCTCTGGCCAGAGCCTATTTTATGATGAATGAACGGATCTATATTAAATCCCCCGCCACCCTCAATGCCATCTCCAAATCGCTCTGTGCCTATTACGAGAAGAAATATGGCCGCCGGGTGATCTATACTCCCAACGGGGTGAATTACCTGCAGACATATAATGAAAAAGGGGCGGACGAACTCCTGAACAATTACGGGATCGGAGAGGGCTACCTGCTGTGGGCGGCACGGAGGGTCCAGGCCTCCAAAGGGGCTCCACGTTTTCCTGGATGCCCTGCATGCCATGGATTATAAAGGGGAAGTGCTGGTGGCCGGGGAATACACCCACGACCGGGAGTTTATGAAAGAGATGGAGCGCAAACCCTTCTACCCCCGGGTGAAGATGATCGGATATATTGCTGACAAATCCCTGTTGCTGGCCCTGGTTCGCCGGGCCAGGCTATTTGTGTTCCCCTCCCTGAGCGAAGGCATGTCCATAATGCTGCTGGAGGCCACCAGCACCGGCGCCCCGTGGTTTGCAGCGATATTGCCCCCAACACCGATGTGTATGACGAAACAGAGGTGCTCTTTTTCAGGAGCGGGGATGCGGGCCATCTGGCAGAACAGCTTGGATGGGCCCTGGACCATCCGGACGAGATGGCTGTCCGCGCAGAAAGGGCCAGAACAGGGCAAGGACCGAATATTCGGGTGATAACATGGTAGCGAATTATGAAGCCCTGTACAACCAGGTCCTTGGACTATAGAACCACCAGTTTTTGAGAAACTGCCCGGTCGGTGAAGTGCACCTCCACCACGTAGATTCCGTTTTGCACCCGGGACAGATCAAGCTGCACCCTGTCTCCCGGAGCTGAATGATCCAGCTGCATATGCGCCACCGTGGCTCCCTGCACGGAGATAATTTTTACAGACCTGGCCACTGGGAACGCATCCGCAAATTCAAGCGTAACGTTTCGGTTCGAAGGATTGGGATAGAGGGAATATCTCACGTCTGCCACTTCCTGATCCAGACCGGCAACCGGCTGGAGGGTATGTAACCACTCCTCCAGGTTGGTGTAGCCATTGGAATTGGCATCGCCATGGGGATCAGCGGGGATATCCGGCAGCCGGTGGGTGGACTCCAGCAAGCTCCACCCTCCTGCATTGTTGTCACAGTTTACAATCATACTGTACACGCTGCTGCCATCGGGAATGATATCCCAGTCCGGACTTACCCCCAGCACATTGGTCTCCTGGTCATAGGAAACCACCTCCCGTCTCTGGCCCGCTCCGGTTCCGCTGAGAATTTCAATGGACTTGAATTCATAGGCCCTGTTTCTTGCCCGGATCATCATCGGCCAGGGTAATGGTATTCTGTGTTGCCGTAACCGCGGTGTCCTCGTTGTACCAGATCTCCTCCCCATCCACGCAATCCACAATCCTTCCGATACCATTCACATAGTCGTCCAGGACCTCCTGGTCCGCTTCATTGCGCTCCCACGGTCTCGAGCCCACAGTGGACAGGATATAGGATTCCACCTGATTCCTGGGGAGGATCTCCACCCTCCCGGATAAAATGGGCGGATCGTCCACCCTGACCTGGCTTCCCAGAGTATTTCCCCGGATATAATCCCAGTCATTATCCGTCCCCGAATTACCCGAAAGATAAACACTGGAACCCGTGTTGCAGCATTGTGAAAGCGGGCCACATAATACTCTTCCACATCATAGCCCTCCACGACCAGGTTGTTGATCACACTGGACAGGGTCAACAGATCGGTCATGACCGTGTAGGTGACCCCGTTGGGACGCCGTTATAAATCAGATTGTTTATGACTTCCGTATCCGTACCGCCATTCAGCATTGGGTTCCTGTCGTCATTGTGGGCAATAAAATTCTTCAGGAGGCTGAGGTTACCGGTGCCGTACCCGATAAGCAGGCCTTTGGAATGCCCTCCGTCGGGCGAGATGGAGTAGTTCAGGCCCTGGGCGATGATGCAGTTGCTGACCGTGAAGTTCCTGATGGGATCACCCATCGCCCAGGTACTGAAGTTCTCATCGATTCCCCAGAGCATGGAACAGTGATCGATGCAAATATCGTGGCAGTCCTCCCTGAAGATCGAAAGACAATCCCTGCTCTCCGGTTTGGTGGAGTCCGGATCATCCCCCGCCCTGAAGGAGAGATGCTGAAAAAGCACGTGGTGGGTTTTGATCACCGTGGTGGAGTTGGTCACCAGGATACCCGGTGGAGGGGCGGACTGGCCGGCCACCAGCAGGTAAGGATGTTCGATTTCCAGGAGCCCGTCCAGCCGGATGGTCCCTCCCACCTCAAAAAGAACGATCCGGGGATAGGTCCTGCCTCAGGCACCAGCGCAGGGTGCCCTTGCCTTCCGTCTCGTTGCCCTCATTGGTATCCTGCAGGGAATTGACCATTAATATCCGGGGCTAAATGCGACCCACTGTAGGCAGAACGGTGCGTGGAACCAAATCCCTCGGCACCCGGAAATACTAATTGTCCATGTACCAGAGCACCCTGCAGGATCAGAGCAAGTGTAATAATGGCTATTCGCTTCATGCTAATACAAACAGAAACAGAACACGTTTGTTGTGTCCGTCCTAAAGAAAATGTTCCACACAATACTCAGTCAATATATACTTTAAGGTACTTCGTCTTTTCCGGAGATTGCAGTAACAAAATATAAATTCCCGGAGCATGGCTAATATCAATTTCATTGATACCCTGGTTCAAAGGGGAAGCAAGAATCTCAGGTTCCGGCAAGAGTAAACACCTTAAGATACTCTTCTCCCAGGATGGAGAAGCCTGCTTCAATGTTATCATGACATGTTTTCCATAGACTAAAATTTCCGGGCCGTTTTCCGGATCGGATATGCCTGTGGTTGACTGGTTTGAAATAGTGATCCCGGCGTTACCGCTAACCAGCCCGTCTGCAGAGGTCGCCACGGCAGTCACCGTTCCATCCCTGACCGCTGAAAGCAGGCCCCCGGAACTGATGGTGGCCTCGCCCGTGCCGTTGTCCACGCTCCAAGTGACCGTTTTATCGGTAGCATTTTCCGGCAGGACCTCGGCTTCCATCTGCAGGGTCCCGTTGTCCTCCTCGATGGTGGTGGCTCCTCCGGCTCCGGTGACAATAATACTCGTTACCGGCACTACGGGATCCTGGTTGCTGATGGTGATCACCCAGCTCGCCTGTCACCAGTCCGTCTGCGGAAGTTGCAATGACCGTCACCGTCCCGTCAGCCACAGCCGTCAGCAATCCGCTGCCACTGATGCTGGCCTGGCCCGTGCCGTTTGTCACGCTCCAGGTGACCGTTTTATTGGTGGCCTCCGCCGGAAGCACCTCGGCTTCCATCTGCAGGCTGCCGCCTTCCACCTCAATGGTGGTGGCTCCTCCGGCTCCGGTAACGATAATATCCGTCACCGGTACCACGGGGTTCTGGTTGCTGATGGTGATCACAAGCTCACCGCTAACCAGTCCGTCAGCGGAAGTCGCAATTACCGTCACCGTCCCATCGTCGACAGCAGTCAGCAATCCACTGGCACTAATGGTGGCTTCGCCTGTGCCATTGTCCACGCTCCAAGCGACCGTTTTATCGGTGGCATTTGCCGGACGCACTTCCACCTCCATCTGCAGGGTCCCATCCAGAACCTCAATGGTAGGATAGCTCCACCCCTTCTCCTGTAACAAAAATATCAGTTACCGGTACCACGGGATTCTGGTTGCTGATGGTGATCACCAGCTCGCCCGTCACCAGTCCGTCTGCGGAAGTGGCCACAACCGTCAACGTACCGTCGGCCACTGCCGTCCAGCAATCCGGTGCCACTGATGGTGGCCGCACCGGTCCCGTTCTCAACACTCCAGGTGACACTTTTGTCGGTGGCATCTGTGGGAAGAACCTCAGCCTCCATTTGAAGGGTCCCGTTTTGTACAGTAATAACAGTCACGCCCCGGCTCCGGTGACGATAATATCCGTAACGGGGATATTCATCACCTGGTTCGAAATGGTGATTTCCAGATCCCCCGTAACCATTCCGTCCGTGGAAGTGGCTACTACTAGCCGTCCATTGGCCCACAGCTGTCAGCATTCCGCCGGAACCAATGGTCGCCTCGCCCGTCCCATTTGTCCACGCTCCAGGTAACAGATTTATCGGTGGCATCCTCCGGAAGGACCTCGGCTTCCATTTGCAGGCTACCTCCGTCCACGTCGATGGTGGTGGCGCCGCCGGCACCGCTGACAACGATCTCCGTAACCGGGATCGCGGCCTCTTCCTGCCAGCCTGCCAGGCGGGCCCAGAGCCACCAGGCGGCCTGGCCTTTCAGCACACAGTGCAGCCTGGAATTGTTGTCGTTCCCGTCCCCATCGGAATGTTCGCAGGACTGGCAGATATTGTTCGCTGCCAGCAGGCTCAGTTCTGCCCCGATTGGCAGCCATCCATTCGATGCCCCAGTTTCCCCTTACATCTTCGTCCTTATCGTAAGACATGTCAGCGCGCAGCCGGTTTATTCCGTTCCAGGGTCCCCATTCCGGGGTGCCATCACCAAAATAGTTTTCATCCGGATCGAAACATTCGATATTATAAAAATCATAAAACCAATGGTCGTTGGCTTCGCGTAAGTCTTGATCTCCAGGTTGGCATTGTACACCTCCTGGCTCAAAGTGCCCCAGGGATGAGTATGCCCGTTCATGAAAACAAAAGTTACCGGATTTGTCCTGCCTTCCGATCCACCGGGGCCATATTTGGCAATTAACATTTCCATATCGACCAGGTACTGGTCCACGTACATGTCCAGGATATCGCACCAGGCCCACATCACCGTGTTCACCTCCGGATGTGTATCCAGGTAGGCTTCTGTAGTTGCCACCCAGGTAGCATTCTCATGCTCCAGATCCGCCTCGAACTCCACCAGTTTCAAGACTCCTTCGCCCCCATTCGCACTGTAATTATAAAGTGCTGCATTCTCCGTGGAGTAATTCCTTAAAGCACTCATCCCACCATTGGTCAATTGTGACCCATGAGAGGCTCTCCAGTAAACAATGTCCAGTTTTGCTTTCGCTGAATCAATCCAGTTTTCCGGAATGCTGTGGATGTCAGCAGAAGTGTGATCAATGGTACGGTTAAGCTGCCCTAAAAGTGGGAAAACCAATAAGAATAGTGCAAGACTTAGGTTTATCTTTTTCATAATCAATGTTTTTCATTGCTATGGCGCAAATTATAAAAATCAGGCGTAAAAAACCATCTATGATTCCGTACAGACTGTTAAAAAACATGTAAATCTCACAAATTATATTAGAAGAGGTCGGGATTAGCGTTTGAAGGGTTGCATCTCCTCCTGAAATTTTTCAAGGATTCTCAAAAATATCGAAGGTGATGGGGACATGAAGGTTAACATCTTGCTTTTTGATGTCAGCCAGGATTTATAGTCTTATTCCTAAAGTCTTAGGTGCTCCGGTATTAAAATCATACAGGTCCTCAAATCCAAAAGCACCAATAACCTCCAAAATTTCTTGTGTTTCTCTTTTACCTAAGCGTTTATCAAAGTCCTCCCGTGAGAATGTGGTTTTAGGGGGAGCATTTCGCTGATAGAGTTCTATTTCCTTTGAAATCCGCTTTTCCGGAACCACCACATTAATAAAACTCAATATAGATGCTATCTCAGAAAAAGAGCCCACAATATTTTCATAATAAACGAATCTGAAATTTTTATTTCCCAGATTTCCAAGCGCCATATAGTTATCTATACACCAGCTAATTGCCATTCTTTTATGATAAGCTTTTTCATTTTGAATAAGGTCTTTTTGCTTCTGGTTCAAGAGCGGCAGAAGCCCACTGATACATTTGGAATGATCAGGCACCTGCCACTCTTTCCCGGACCTGCTGGCTATGCAGGCCAAGGGGTTCCTGATAAGGAATATGATTGGGACTTCAGGCAATAATTCCGAGATCAGATCCAGGTAAAAATTCGCACGAACAAGTTTAACCAGACGTCTTCCGGAATATACGATGCGAGACCCAATATCTCTTCGTGTACCTCTGTATCCTGATTGGAAAACAGATTTTAATGCATTGATATATTTTTCATTCCCCTGGATAAAACTTTTTGCTTCCCTTACATGAAAGAAATGCACAGCTTTACTGAACTCAGGATGCAAAGGTTCATGAATACACCTTGCTTTTAGGATTCCTGATAATAAGTTTGCAAGGTAGGTTGTACCGCTTCTGGTATAACCAGCAAGAATGAGGGTGGGTTTTTCCTCTTTTCTTAATTCAATGAAAATATTCCTTCTATTCAAATACCGGAATCTGGTGCGGATATTATATTTTAATTCGCGATACATTTTTCAATTTGTGTCGTTTTTGATTATCCCAAAAAGCAATATGAAGTTAACATCCTAAAGGCCCTGTATATATATACAAGTTAACACAATAATTCCAATCATAACAGAATAAAAGTCAGAATGTTCAAGTACCAATACCCGGATCCATCGTACTTTACTCTACGTTCAAAACCATTTGACATCACATCGTCAAAAATTCACAAATACTTTATTGGAAAGAGTAAAATAATATGTATTATTCTATAAATAAATTTTTTATGCCCGAAATAACACGTTGTACAAGGTGCATACTGCCAGAGAATTATCCAGGAATAGGATTCAATTCTGGAGGAGTCTGTAATGTATGCGAGGAATTTGAACAGCAATGGGGAGACTGGTCGGATACAAACTGGACCCAAAACAGGAAAAGACTGGATCAAATTCTGAAAAATGTTCGCAAACTGAACCGGAATTACGATTGTCTGGTACCATTGAGTGGGGGAAAAGACAGCACTTATGTACTCTACCTTTGCACCAAGGTGCTTAAATTGAAGGTGCTGGCAGTAAATTTCTCCAATGGATTCCAAACTGCAGAAGCACTTGAAAATATAAAGAAAGCTGTTGAGGCTCTCGAAGTTGATCTTGTGACCTACAAACCCAATTTAAAGCTTTACCGGGATCTGGCACGGACATTTCTGTTTAATGCAGGGGAATCATGTACTCCTTGTAACACGGGTGTGGTACTGGCTATAAACCGCTTTGCTGAAAAGGAACGAATCCCGCTTATATTTAGTGGAGTCTCTCGAAAATCTGATGAGCGTTCACCTAAAAAGATCTACATGTCTGGCGGAAAGTATTTCATGAAAGTGATCCGAAAAAGCGGCATGGCAGGGCAACTCAGAGGTTCTTTTTATCAGTACCAGGACAATCAGCTCTCTCTAAGATTCAGAATGACACGTAAATTGACCAAGCTGGTTCTTATGGATAAGGGAGTATTTAGATTCCTGCCAAAGAAGCTGTTATTAAGAAACAGCATGATGTTGCAGATGCCGGATTATATTAAATGGGACGAATCTGTGATCTACAAGACCATTAAAGAAGAGCTTGTTGGGCAGCTTCTGATGTGGGAAATGAGCATACCGATTGCATGATAAATCCTGTAAAATGCTACCTTCGATATCAGCGGTGGGGCTTTGGAAGCAAAACCCAGAAATTTGCAGCCCTGGTGAGGGATGGACAGATGGAAAGGGAAGAAGCTCTGTTACTCGCAAAAGAGGAAGAGATTATCCCTGAAAATCTTAAATACTTCAGGAAGGAGCTTGAATTAAGAGAGGAGGATATGGAGCAGATTTATAAGACCACGCACGACGAATTTATGAACTAAATCCCCCGGTAAGCTTTATCTGACTCGTAAAAAGTCAGATACCATTGTCTGAGGTCGACATCCTCAAGTAGTTTTCCCCGGATCACTCAGGTACAGGCTTCTCTTCGTTTGCTGCCGTGTCCTGTATCCCTGCTGGATCAATGCGCTTCTGCTGGTGGATTGCATGGCCAGAGCATTGACCGAACAACAGCCATTTACGATCAGCTCTTCTTCCAGCAGAGAAACAGCCTGGCGGTAGGCTCCCTGCTCGTCCCCCATATATGGTATATGTACGATCCGGCCCCGTTTTATACCTTTGGCTTCATAAATATAACAGAGAGCAGGTCCTATTTCCTTACCATCCATATACAGGGTGAAGGACAGGGTCCTGGTCAAAGGACAGGACTTAAGCCACATGTTCCTGTCTACAGTAGGAAGCATGGCAAGATTCTTTACCGGCGTATACGGGATTCCCTGGCTGCCCAGTCCCACTTTCAGGCTGATCTTCTGGTTGCCGGGCGCTGCTTTCTTTCTTCCCAGGAAATAGAGGGCCTTTAACAGACTTCCCGAAGAAAACTCCTTGCCTGACCGGATATGGGCAAGCGGCCGGAGTACCTTGGTATAAATGTGTGCCTCCCCTATGTATTTCAGCCTGACAGCCTTATAGGATTGCTGGGCGACCTCTGAACCCTGAATGGCAAAACCGAAATCTCCTTCTTTCAACACTTTCTTCAGCAACTGTATTCCAAGAATTCCCCGGTGGGGAGGGGGAGATCATCCAGGATAAGGGAATGACGCCTGTAAGCTCCAGGACCCGGTTTTATAGGTGTTTAAGGCATAGCCGATGACTCCGGCAAGCTCCCGGTCCTCCGTGCGGGCAATATAGCCCAGAAAAGCATTTCTCTTATGAGGATCGGAAAATAGCCACTCCAGCTCCCCTGCCTCCTTGATCTGTGATGGCTGTTTCGCATAGATGTCCTGATACAGCGCCTGTATATCCAGGAATATCTTTCTTAGTGATCTGATCTATCTGGTATTTCATCTCATTCAGGGGACCAGCCGGCCAGACTTGCCCAGAGCCACCAGGCAGCCTGTCCCTTTAATACACAATGAAGCCTGGAGTTATCGTCTTCGCCCTCCCCGTCCGAATGCTCACAGGAAAGACACATTTGGTTGGCTGCCAGACTGGTTAATTCTGAATCAGGATTGGCATCCATCCCCATTCAATGCCCCAGTTTCCTCTTCCTCCTGCATCCAGATCATAGGACATATCGGCACGCAGCCTTTTCAGACCGTTCCAGTCTCCACGCTCCGGGGTCCCGTCGCCGAAATAGTTCCCGTCGGGATCAAAACATTCCAGATCATAAAAATCATAGAACCAGCGGCTGTTCTCCTCACAGTGCGTCTTGATTTGTTTATTGGAATTATAGACCGCCTCTCCCAAAGCGGCCCAGGGATGTGTGTGTGCGTTCATAAATACGAAGGCCACCGGGTTGGTCCTGTTCTCCGAACCCCCCGGTCCATATTTATCGATCAGCATTTCCATGTCGGCCAGGTACTGGTCCACGTATATTTCTTCGATATCACACCAGGCCCACATAACCGTGTTCACTCCGGGGTGCGCAAGCAGGTAAGCCTCCGTGGTAGCCACCCAGGAGTCGTATCCCCATGTTCCAGGTCCGCCTCAAACTCCACCAGTTTAAGGGACCCTTCGCCCCCGCTTTCACTAAAATTGTAGCGGGATTCATAGGCCGGCGAATAATTCATCAGCGACCGCATACCGCCTTCGGTCAATTGCGACCCGTGGGAAGCCCTCCAGTACACAATGTCCAGTTTTGCCTTTGCCGAATCGATCCACTGTTCGGGGATCTGCTGGATTCCCGTATTGTTATGGTCTATGGTCTTCCCGGTCAGGATAATGTCATTGCCGGTGGGATCCGGTTCCTCCACCAAAGGATCTGCATCTGTACAGGCAACGAATAAGGCGAATACAAGGATGATGGTCTCTTTCATAATCAGAATTATTTAAGATGTAAAATGCGTTCTTGTCAAAACTCTTCCGTGAGGAAGGCAATTAGGTTATAGGCCACAAGTTTGGCTCCTTCAGGGTTCAGGTGTCCCTGGTCCCGGGTATAGCTCTCGGGAAGTCTTGGATAGGCTTGCCCCTTCATTTTGAAGGTTTCAGTGTTCCCGTCGGGAAGGGTGGATTCCACCCTGGCCAGGTCAAAAACAGGAAAATCATCTCCCAGTTCGGTCCTGATCCTGTCGCTGAAGGCATTTCTCTTTATATTTTCAAGGGAATGGTTCAGCGGCTTCCCCAGTATTTTTTTTAAGAGGGCCTTGGGTCCTTTCTGCAGGGTGGTTACCGGGACCGTGAAAAGAACAATCCTGCAGTTATCAAGGCTGTCCCTGAGGTCAAGCATCTTATCCCTATATGCCTTAAATATGGCATCCACATCGGCAGTTTTATGGAAATCGATATAGCAGAATTTGAAAAAGGCGATAGCTGGTTTATCTTTAGGTATCTCTTTCACCAAAGCTGCAAAATCATCGATCTTCGAGAAAGGATCCTTATTTGCTCCCACCTGAAAATGCACCAGAGAAGCCTCCCCGGTGTTGGAGAAATCTCTTATTTCAATTTTGGGAATTTTTACCCCAGTCTCCACCTCCCATGATTCTATTCCTGATAAGATATCAAAACCAACCGATTGGTGACCAAAATAGATGCTCATGCTGGATACCTCTTTCATGGCTGCTCCCATGTCTTCCATATCCTTACCATAAACTTTGTAAAAATCGTTCATGTCAGCCTTATAATTTTTAGTACAACCAGAAAACACCAGTGTGATCGAAAAAATTACTATTGCGTTCCTAATTGTCATAATAGAAATGATGTCGTTTTAAAATTCTTATGTTAGGTTTTATAACGCATTTTCGTTGAAAAAGTTGTGATATCCTGTAGTTCATACAACAAACTTGTTTTTAATCTGTTTTTATTAGCATGAAGCGTATAGTCATTTTTGCACTTGCCCTGATCCTGCCGGGTATTCTGATACATGCACAATTAGTATTTCCGGGTGCCGAGGGTTTTGGGGCCAGTCACCGGTCTGCTTACGGCGGGTCGGTTGAGCCCAGAATATTAATCGTAAACTCCTTGCTGGACAACAACGAGGGCAATGAACAGAATGGCACTGGCACCCTGCGCTGGTGCCTGACCAGGACTTATCCCCGGATCGTTCTGTTCGAGGTGGGCGGGACCATCCGCCTGGAGAGTGTCCTTGATGTGGAGCATCCCTACCTGCTGGTTGCCGGTCAGTCAGCACCCAGTCCGGGCATCCTGATCACCACCTCCACGGTAGTGATCCAGACCCACCATGTGCTTTTGCAACACCTGGCCTTCCGGGCAGGAGACGACCCGGAGGGGTCCAAACCTGAGAGCAGGGACTGTCTTGCCCTTTACTCAGGGGCCTGTCACGATATCACCGTCGATCATTGTTCCATGTTATGGGGAGTGGATGAGAACTTCAGTGTCTGGGGAGGAGGAGATCCGGTGGATAATATCACTTTAAGTAACAGCATCCTGGCCCAGGGACTCAACTACTCCATCTCCCCCGACGGAGCCCATAGCAAGGGCTTTCTGATCGGCTATGGAACCCGGCAGATCAGCGTTTTGAAGAACTTTATTGCCCACAACGACGACCGGAACCCCCTGATGCAGGGGGGCTCCGAATCGGAGCTCATTAATAATCTGATTTACAATGGTGTCAGGGCGGTCTCCTTTAGCAATTACCCGGAATACGTGACCGAAGCGAGTGTGATCAACAACCTGCTCGTTCAAGGTTATGACTTTACAGAAGATTATGTGGCCCGCTTCAACGCCATGCATCCCGGTTCCAGCGTCTACCTCTTCGGGGAACTCGGGGACCTCCAATGACTGGAATTATATTCTAGGCGAATCGGTGGGAGCCCAGGTCAGGGTTGATAATCCACCCATAGTATCCAATCAGGTGGAATCACTGCCCCGGGAGGAAGTAGAAATGCATATTCTATCCAATGTGGGCGCCAGGCCCTGGGAGCGTTCTGAAGCAGACCAGCAGGTACTGGACGATTACGGGAACGATCTGGGAAGGAGTCGTCGATTGTGTGGATGCGGAAGATGTGAGATACAATGCAGGAACGGCCGTGACCGCGACCCCAGAATACCATTACCCTGGATGAAACAGGGTATTTCGAGGACCGGGCCTATGAAAATAAATCCATTGAGATCCTGGGCGGAACCGGGGCGGGCCAGAGGAGGGATGTGCTTTCCTATATCGGCGGATCCACCCGGAGAATCACCGTAAGCACCGACTGGGACATCATCCCCGATGGCAGCAGCACCTACACCATGATTGTAAATTGCGGAAACAACGCAGGAGGCTGGAGCTTGCTGGATTCATCCTTTGGGGAACCGGATATACCCGAGGATCCCCATGGCGACTCCAACTCTAATGGCTACACCAACCTGGAAGAGTGGCTATATGCATTATCTACTCAGATAGAAATCCCGGTTACGGAGATTGTGGTCACAGGAGCCGGTGGTGCCAACACTATTGAAGTGGACAGGGGAACTCTTCAAATGGAGGCGGAGGTGCTGCCTGCAGATGCAACCAACAGGCGTGTCACCTGGAGTTCCAGAGAATGGTTCCGGTGCTGCCACTATCAGTTTCGGGCGGATTGCTGACTGCCGTTGCCGATGGGACGGTAACAGTCATTGCAACTTCGGCTGACGGACTGGTTACAGGAGAGCTTGTGATCACCATCAGCAACCAGAATCCCGTGGTGCCGGTGACAGATATTATCGTCACCGGAGCCGGAGGAGCTACTACCATTCAGGCGGACAACGGCACCCTTCAGATGGAAGCTGAGGTACTTCCTGCAAATGCGACAGATAGAAGCGTGACCTGGAGCGTGGACAATGGCACAGGCGAAGCCACCATTAGTGCCAGTGGATTACTGACTGCTGTCGACGATGGGACGGTGACGGTAATTGCGACTTCCGCTGACGGACTGGTTAGCGGTGAGCTTGTGATCACCATCAGCAACCAGAATCCCGTGGTACCGGTTACGGATATTACGTTACCGGAGCCGGCGGAGCCACCACCATTGAGGTGGAAACGGTACCCTTCAGATGGAAGCCGAGGTCCGTCCGGCAAATGCCACCGATAAAACGGTCACCTGGAGTGTGAACAATGGCACCGGTGAGGCCACCATCAGTTCGGGTGGATTGCTGAGCGCTGTCGACGATGGGACGGTGACGGTCATTGCGACTTCAGCTGACGGACTGGTTACCGGAGAGATTGTGATCACCATCAGCAACCAGAATCCCGTGGTACCGGTTACGGAAATTACCGTTACCGGAGCCGGAGGAGCGACCACCATTGAGGTGGACAACGGCACCCTTCAGATGGAAGCCGAAGTGCTTCCCGCCAATGCGACCAACAAATCTGTCACCTGGAGCGTGAACAATGGCACCGGCGAGGCTACCATCAGTTCCGGCGGCCTGCTTTCAGCAGTAAGGGATGGAACGGTAACTGCCGTAGCGACCTCTGCAGATGGACTGGTTAGCGGTAACGCCGGGATCACAATTACAAACCAGTCAACCACAGGCATAAACGATCCGGAAAACGGTCCGGAAATTTTAGTCTATGGAAAACATATCATGATTACTTTGAAGCAGGCAGATCCCTCCTGGGAGCAAAGTACATTAAAAGTGTTTTCAGTTGCTGGAACCAAGATTCTTGCTTCCCCTCTGAACCAGGGAATCAATGAAATTGATATTAGCCATGCTCCGGGTATTTATATATTAATATTACAATCCCCGGAAAAGACGAAATACCATAAGGTGTTCATTCATTGATGAT
>CAWBWE010000028.1:0-60883 GCA_963792395.1 uncultured Bacteroidales bacterium | reverse complement strand
TGGATCCATTGTACCCGGTATGGTGGGCCTGGAAGCAGGCCAATCGGCCTTCGGGGATATTTATGCCTGGTTTAAAAGTCTGTTGATGTGGCCATTGGAACATATTGTCGCTGAGCTGGATGTTTTAGATCCGGCCCAAAAGAAAAGGATCCAGAAAGCGACTGCCGATCAGATGATTGCCAGGCTGAGCGAGGCTGCCTCACAAATCCATCCCAGGGATTCCTCCTTACTGGCCCTGGACTGGATGAATGGCCGCAGGACACCGGACGCCAACCAGAACCTGAAGGGTGCCATTATGGGACTTACCCTGGGTACGGATGCCCCGGCCATTTTCAGGGCGCTTGTAGAGGCCACTGCCTTTGGGGCGAAGATGATTGTGGACCGCTTTGTGGAAGAAGGAGTCCGAATCGACGAGGTAATTGCCCTGGGAGGAGTGGCCAAGAAGTCCCCCCTGGTCATGCAGATTGTGGCAGACGTATTAAACAAACCCATTAAAGTGGCCCGCTCCGAACAGGCGGTGGCTCTGGGATCTGCCATGGCGGCTTCTGTAGTGGCAGGAGTCCATCCTTCTATCCCCGAAGCTCAGAAGGCCATGGGAGGAGGCTTCGAGACCGAATACCATCCCAATGCGGAGATGGCCCGTACCTATAGAAGTCTGTATGAACAATACAAACGTTTTGGGCAGTTTGTGGAGGAAGAGACTTCACACTCTGCTATTGGAGAATAAATGATACGGGTTGATTGGAGGCTATATCAACCTGAAAAGAGTGGTTCGAGATAGCGATCCCTTCCTCCCCGATCTTTTCGTTCCTCAGATTGCAGGGATATGCCTGCTTGAAGTTGCTTCCATCCGGCAGGGTGATTTTACACGATCCGCCCTGGCCCGCCTGCTCCCAAAGCCGCAGTATGCTGCCATCCTGGTCTGTTTGTTTCTGGAATGCAGTTACCAGAATCCCCTTTCGGCTTAGTGAGATTCCTTTATCCGAAGCTTTGCTGGCTCCCCGTGGCCCTTCATAGAATACGCCCTTTAACGGAACCCTAGTCTCCTCCGAAGGGGTAATAAAACTTGCTTCGGGCTCATAATTGTCGTAAGTCCAGAGGTAGATTTTTGAGGAGAATGAACCTTCGATCCATTCGCTGAAGTTGGTTCCCCACTGATTGTTGTACAGGTTGACAAATACCTGCCCTGTGTTTAAGGGCTTTGATTTTGTATAGCTAAAGAGGCCGGGTTGGTCCATGCTAATGCCAGGGGAGGAGGGGAAATTCATGGCAACTCCTTCGCCGCTTGCATGATACATGGTCATAGAGGTGTTCAGAAAACAGAAGTCTCGGTTCGTTTGTTTAACAAACTCCCTCTGCGGATCCACGATTCCCCCGGTACGGTAAAGCCGGTACTCCGGCGAGTCCATATGGAAAGAAAAGGAGAGCCAACCCGCTTCCGGATGCGGATTTGGTCTTTTCCCATCCACGCCCCAATCGATTTCCACATAGGGCTCATTTTCATATAGCGTGTAAGTCACCAGATAGCGCTGGGAATCCGGATCCTTCAGTTGTCCGAATACCGTGGCTCGAACAGCGTTACCCATATCCTTCCAGACTATTTTTTCACATTTGCCCTTGTAAACAGCCCTGTACGGATGAGGAACTGAAGTACGGATCATTTCATCATTGGCCCAGCCCTCTGCCCCCGGTTTTACGTAGGCGGCGTTGTAGGCATCAATTTGTTCCTGACCGGCCTGCTCCAGAATATAGCGCCCAAAACCCAGAGTGTCCTGCTGACTGGCTAATTCCTTATGGTTCTTTTTATCAAATACCGAAGACAGGGTTCCGTCTGTTTCATTGATCTGGATCCTGAAATATTCATTTTCAAGTACATGCAGATCCTCATTGATGCTTACTGATGATTTGAAGGAAAGTGGTTCCAGGATGGGGATATAGGTTTTGTATCCCATGGAAGGGACCGAATCGGCCCTGAAAGAGATTAGATTGTAATCCTCGTACACCGGGATGACTTTGCCTGAAACGGCATCTTTTAATCCATGGATTTGAAAATTTTTCTGATATACTCCAGCAAAAAAACTAAGTCTGCCGCTTCGCTCCCAGGGGAGGGGATTGTATACCACGATCCTTTTTCCTTCCACATTCACCGCTGAGGCCAGGGCAAGCAATTGCTGATTCATTAAGGGTGCCACGATTTTCTCCGCGTTTCTGATCCGGTTTCTCTTTTCCGTCCAGGTGCCTTCGATATAGGAATAGTTGCCCAGCGATTTATGGATCCTGAACTCATCCTCAAAAGTCCATTTATGCTGATTGCCATGAGACATGGCTGCACCGAAGGTGTGCTCCTCATACAGCAGCATATGCTCAACTGCATCCTCGATTTCCCTGTTAATGTTCCGGCCGCCCATTCCCCAGAGTTTCGCCTGGGAATTCAGGATCTCTGTATTGTAGGTTTCCCGTTGAAGGTGTTTGCTCAGCCTGGTCTCCCGGGGATTTGACATATATCCATGAATCCAGGTATCAGGCATATCACCTGTAACGACTGGCAGTTCAGGCTCTTCTTTCATAAGCAGATCATAAAAATCAGAAAGTCGGCCGATCTTTATATTTACTCCCGGCATCTCTTCTTTCGCGGTTTTCAACAGTTCGGCCACCTCCTCCGGTGCAGGTGCTCCGGTATTCTCATGGGTATGGATCATAGCCAGCCAGGTCCTGTGGGGCCACCCTTCGGGGGGAAGGATGCCGGAACCGTAATATTCGGCCCAGTAAAAGGTTAACACCCGTTTTCCATCCGGACCCTGCCACCAGAAAAGCACGGGGACTTCGGGGGATGCGGAACCCGGGTTACATCCTAAATGCAGGAAATCGATACCCGCATTCTTCAGTACTGTAGGAAGTATTCGCGAATGGCTGGGAACATCTGTAAGCTTGGCATCCCGGGCCTGCGGTAACCCATAGCTCTTGTTTATTTCAGAACTAATAGATAGACCACGGACCAGGTTTTCCAGGTCGCTTGCTTCGGTTTCGAAGGTAAACGGAAGGGCATGCGCCACGATGCGTCCCTCTTTTATGGCTTTTCCCAGGCTAAGCTTATGCTCAGGTGAGCAGTGATCCAGCATGTACTTCAGGGGCCAGCCGGGGATCGTCCAGACAAACTGTTCTGATTTGGGAAGGGATGAGGTCTTTTGGATGGAATTCAGGGTCTCCTCCAGCATCTCATGGCTGTACTTCTGCAGAACACCTTCTGCCCAATCTGTATAACCAATGTCCACATGCATTTTAAATACGATCACAATATCCCTTACTTGATTTGTGTCAGGGTCCTCATTTTCAAGATCATGTATGTATTGCCCCTGCAGGTTTGAAAGTAAAAGGAAGCTGGTGGCCAATAGTAAAAGTCTCATAACTGTAGTTAACGGGGTTCACACTTCTGCATGAATATAACAAATAGAGTTCATTTCAGGAAGTTCATTATATTTGTATAGAAAGGAGTTAATATGAAAAGGATCGTTGCAGTTTTCATGGTGCTCTTGGGAGTGGCTAATTTTTTAATGGCCCAGACAGCCGAAGAGGAAGTAATCCGCTTAAAGCAGGAAACGGAGGGAATTCTGCTGGAAGATCCGGAAAAAGAAGCCATGGAGGGGGAGACGAAGTGGCCCGGCCAGTGGAGTTTTTCGGCGGGCACCTCCTACTCCTATATGAAAGGCTATGGATCCGGCATGATGTTCTACACAGCCCCCAGCTATATACTGCCATTAAACGATCGATGGGCCCTGCATGGAGGGGTGATAGTCGGACACTACACGGGCATGAACCACCTGGCGCCGGCTGAGAGTCTGATGCCCAGTTCCTTTTCCAGCCTCTCCGTTTTTGCTGCGGCCACCTATCGCATGAACGATCGCCTGGTTCTGCATGGGGCGGGCGTGAAGCAGCTGGTTCAGGGACCTATCACTCCCTTTACTCCCTACCCCATGGATGATCTTTCTCTGGGGGCCAGCTATAAGATCGGTAATAATCTTACCATCGGGGCCTCGGTGCATATGAGAAATTCAAATGCTTATTACAACGTACCCGCTTTCGGGAGTCCGTTTTTCCCATCAACTATCGGCTGGTAACTATGGCTGTTCTTCTGGCCTCTCTTGCTCCGGTCTTTATCATTTTGTTTTATATTTATTTCAGAGATAAGTACGACCGCGAACCACTGGGTATGTTGGTCAAAGCCCTGTTGCTGGGCATCGTTATAGTGCTTCCTGTTATTTTTGTGGAGCGTTTCCTGATGGTCCTCTCCCCCCAGTCTGGAAGAGTGGCAGAAGCAGCCTACCATGCCTTTGTGGTAGCCGGGTTTACGGAGGAGTTTTTCAAGTTCCTGGGCCTCTACCTGCTGGTGTGGAAGAGCTCCAGCTTCAATGAACAGTTCGACGGGATTGTCTATGCTGTATTTGTGTCGCTGGGTTTTGCAGGAGTGGAAAATGTGTTGTATGTAATGGATGGGGGAATGCAGACAGCACTCATGCGGGCTTTAACCGCAGTCCCGGCACACGCCATATTCGGGGTGACCATGGGTTACTACCTGGGAATCGCCCGCAGGTACGAGGAATTGAAAAGCAGCTACCTGGCCAGGGCCTTCCTGGTCCCGGTCCTTCTCCATGGTATTTATGATTTTATCCTTATGGTGGAAATTGGCTGGCTGCTCTTACTGTTTATTCCTTATGTGATTATCCTTTATTTTATGGCAATCAGGAAGATGAAACGCCTTTCAGACGCCTCCATTTTCAAACCCCTGGAAGGGGAAGTTTGAGATCATATTCTCTCCTGTTTTAGGTCATAGTTGGCTCGGAGTCCTCCCATTTTTATTATATTAGGTAAATCCTAATTCCAAGCTATGTATAATTCAATCATTCCAACAGCGGATACCATACCGGTTCATTGGCTATGGTTTCAGGTGTTGCTAATTGTCACCTTCCTTATCCATATGATCCTGATGAACTTCCTTCTTGGTGGAAGCCTGCTTACCGTATGGGATCTGGTTACAGGGAAACTGGAGAATAGGACAACTGGCAGCATTCCCACTCTGGTAGCTCTGACAGTTAATTTTGGAGTGCCGCCCTTACTTTTTGTCCAGGTCCTCTACGGGCATTTCTTTTACTCCAGTTCGGTTATGCTGGCGGTTCCGTGGATCCTGGTAATCCCCATTCTGATTCTGGCCTACTACGGGGCCTATCTGTTTGTCAAAAAATCTGATAAAGCACCTGTTTTATCCAGGGGGGCACTGATCTTCACCTCCGTCTCCCTGCTCTACATTGCTTTTGTCTTTGTAAACAATAACACGCTGGCCCTGACACCCGATCGCTGGGGAGTCTATTTTAAGGATCCGGGCGGATGGAACCTCAATCTGGGTGAACCGACTCTGTGGTCCAGGTACCTGCACTTCCTGCTGGCGGCCCTGGCCATCGGAGCCCTGGGCAGAGCCATCCTTTATCATTACTCCAAAATGGACAAGAAAGAGCAGGCGGTCCAGATCAAACGAAACCTGAAAATATTTGCCTGGATCACCGTGATCCAGTTTGTCATTGGAACCTGGTTCTGGCTTAGCATGCCAGAGGCAGTCTGGAAGACCTTCATGGGGGGGAGCTTCTTCGCCACCTTTATGATGGTGGCCGGCTGGTTGCTGGCGCTGTTGATCCTGCATAGTTCTTTTACAGGAAGATTGGTAAGCGCTATGATTCTGGGCGGACTGGAAGTTCTGGTGATGGTCATCGTCAGGGACCTGGCCCGTGCCGCTTATCTGAAGGAAAGCTTCCGTCCCTCGCAACTGGAGAATGTGGGGGAGTTTTCTCCATTGATCGTCTTTCTTCTGATATTTGTGGTGGGCCTGCTGGCTATATATTATATGATCCGCCTTATGTTCAATTCTAAAACGTCCAAATCATGAACTATCCGGTCTGGTATCTTCCGCAGGTTGGAGGAGGGTTGTTAATTGCAATCATTGCGATACTTCACGTTGTTATTGCGCATCTGGCTGTGGGTGGGGGTCTTTTTCTGGTACTGACAGAAAGAAAGGCGGTGCTAACAAAGAACAGTGTCCTGCTTGAATATGTAAAAAAGCATACCTGGTTTTTCCTGCTTCTTACCATGGTTTTTGGTGGGATCAGCGGCGTGGGAATATGGTTTATAATCTCACTGGTCAACCCGGCTGCCACGTCCAGCCTGATTCACAATTTTGTTTTTGGCTGGGCCATTGAGTGGGTCTTCTTTATCGGGGAGATTGTGGCGCTTTTGATCTATTATTACCGCTTTGGGAAAATGGACCATAAATCTCATATGATCCTGGGCTGGCTCTATTTTATATTCGCATGGCTCAGTCTCTTTGTAATCAATGGGATTCTGGGCTTTATGCTGACTCCCGGAAAATGGCTCGAAACCGGTAGTTTCTGGCAAGGCTTCTTTAATCCAAGCTTTTTGCCCTCATTGATCTTCCGTACCTCCATAGCATTGATCTTTGCAGGCGTTTTCGGGCTGGTCACCGGGGCGTGGCTGAAAGGTACTGAGAATAGGCGGGCCGTTTTTCGCCTGTGTGCCCAGTGGATGTATATCCCGCTTGTGGTCCTATTGCTAACAGGTCTTTATTATACGAAGGTGATCAGTGCTGAATCCTTTGAAAACCTGTTCCATTTTAACCGGGAGAGTACCCCTTTTATAAGCCTGATCATTGTAAGCACCGCCCTGCTCTTTGGCCTGGGTCTTTTTACCTTGATAAGATCCCCACAGAGGTTCCAGAAAATCGGAGCCCTGGTCCTGGTGGTGATCTGCTTTGGGTGGATGGCCGGATTTGAGTACATGCGTGAGATTGCCAGGAAGCCCTTTGTGCTCTATGGCCATATGTATTCTAACGGGATTATGCCTGAACAGATGGAGTCCTTAAACAGCGAAGGTTTTCTTAAACAGGCAAAATGGACGGAGGTCAGGGAGATCTCCGAAGAGAATATGCTGGAGGCCGGTGCAGAGATTTTCAGGCTACAATGTATGGCCTGTCATACCATTGATGGCTACAATGGAGTGCTCAATAAGTCGGACCGGCTGACCGAACGCGGACTGGAGGCCCTGTTAACAGGTCTTGGAAAGGTGAACACTTATATGCCACCTTTTGCCGGGACGGGAGACGAGAAAAGGGCTGTGGCAGCATACCTTTACAGAGAGCTCCAGGGTAAAACCAAGGCACAGGAGGTGGCCTTTGAAGCCCCGGACCTGCCATTGGAGATTCCACCCTTCGATCCCGATACAAGCGAATACGTTTTACTGGTCTGGAACGACCTGGGGATGCATTGCATTTCCGATAATGAGAAGTACTTCTCCTTCCTTCCACCGGCCAATACCCTGAATGCACAGCTCTTTAAGAGAGGGCCGCTGCCCGAGGTGATTTCCACAGGGGTGACAATGAAATATGCTGTTGAGGAAGGATATGAACATCCGGAATACCATTCCCTGTTCTGGGAGTATGACCAGCAGATATTCGGGGCCGACTTTCCTGTTGGAACAGGTCTGGCAGGAAAGGGAGTCAAGGGGACCATGGAGGCAAGCGGCAGTGTTTTCGCGGCACATTTTATTCCCGTGGTACCCTATAAGGATGACAAGACCTTCAATCCCTACCCGGTGTTCACCATCTCCGCTTTTGAAGAGACCACAGGAGAGTTGTTGGCAGTTACCAAAGCAGTGGCCCCCACCTCTACGGAAATGGGTTGCCGTAACTGTCATGAGGGGGGATGGCGCTGGAACGATGTATCCGGAATGGCCGATCTGACGGCCATCAACATCCTGGAGGCCCATGACCGGTACAACGGGACCACCCTGCTGTCCGATGCCGAGGCAGGGGAACCCAAATTGTGTCAGTCCTGCCATGCTGATCCGGCATTGTCTGCACCCGGGAAGCCTGGGGTCCTAAACTTCTCCTCGGCCATTCACGGATTCCATGCAAACTACCTTTCAGGGATGGACCAGGATGCCTGTAATATGTGTCATCCTTCAAGTACCGAAGGAAATACCAGCTGTTTCAGAGGCAGACACACCCAGGTGGGAGTGGGTTGCACCGAGTGCCATGGAACTCTCGAGGACCATGCGCTGGGCTTATTGGCCACACAAGCTGATATTCCTGCTTCAGCCAGGTTGGCCAGGAACCTGGAGCCTTTTCATGCAGCTTCAAAGGAGGAGATTATCCCCCGGATGCCCTGGCTGATGGAGCCCGACTGCCGGTCCTGCCATACCAATTTTAATATTTTTAATGATGGCTTCTCCGGTACGGCATTTAATCGCTGGGTCCCGGGTTTTGCTGCCCTCTATCGAAACCGGACCGATTTACACGGGGTGATGTGCTCGGCCTGCCACGGATCGACACATGCGGTATATGGCGCTTACAACATGTACGGCTTACAGCGAGATAACCAGCAACCCCTGCAATACCAGGGTCTGGCCGGCACCATTGGCACCCATGGTCAGTGTATGGTTTGTCATACTCAGGAGATGACAGCCAATGGGCACCATAGAAACATGGTGAACAGAGAGGTCCCTGCCATGTTAGTAGAATAGGCATATGAGAATAGAAGTCCAAATCAGAGTCTTAGGTAGTTTGCTATTGTCGGGAATGCTCCTCTTTGGTTGCGGAACCAGACAGAAGGTGTTCCCCCTTGGTGAACTCCTTCCGGAAAGTGAGCGTTTCTGGGAGGTGATTCCCCGGGGGGCGGTCACTGAACGCATAGGGATGAATTTTGAATTTACCGAAGGACCGGCATGGCACCCCAATGGATTCCTGGTTTTCTCAGATATTCCAGGAAACGTCATTTACCGGTATACGGGCAGAAAGTTTGTGGTCTTCCGCGACTCTTCAAACAATGCTAACGGCCTGCTCTTTATGCCCGGGGGTGACCTGCTGGCCTGTGAACATGCTTCCAGGAGTATTACCAGGTATTCGCCCGCAGGTATAAGGACCACCCTGGTGGACTCTTATCAGGGTAGCAGATTAAACAGTCCCAATGATCTTTGCAGGTCCCTGTCCGGGGCCATATATTTTACCGATCCGCCCTGGGGGCTGGCTGAACTGAACAATGATCCGGAGAAGGACTTATCCTTTAACGGGGTTTTCAGATGGAAAAATGGCGAAACAGTGTTGATCGACAGCAGCCTGTCCTGGCCCAATGGCATCGCCCTCTCGCCCGATGAAGACTATCTGTACGTGGCCAATATGGAGATAATCCAGGAGAATGGTGAGGAGCTTTACGATGTGTTCTGGATGCGCTACAGATTGAACGAACTTGGAGAAGTGGTCGAGAGAAAGGTATTTTTCAGGGCCACGGATACCACTGTGCCGGGAGGACCGGATGGAATGACGGTGGACAGCCGGGGAAATCTCTTTGTATCCGGTCCGGGTGGGATCCTGGTACTGGACAGTGCAGGGGAACACCTGGGGACCATTTCCATTCCGATTCCGGCCACCAACCTGGTGTTTGGACCCAGAGAGAAAAAACTGTTTATTACTGCCAGGTCCACGGTATACAGAGTAACGATGGAGTAGCTGATGTATAGACCTTCCAACCATATCATGGTCATTTTTGGGGCCTCCGGCGACCTGACCAGGCGGAAACTGATCCCTGCCCTGGGGGAGCTGCAGAAGCTGGGACTTTTACCCCTGAAGTTCGCAGTGCTGGGGGTGGGTAGAAGTAAATATACTGACAGCAGCTACCGGAAGATGATTGCTGCTCACCTGGATGAACCGGACCTGTTGAGCCCCTTGCTTTATTATCAAACCATGGACACCCAGTCGAAGGAGGATTTCCTGGGCCTTGCTCAGCGACTGGATCAGATGAGAGCGGAGCTGGAGATCGATCCCAGTTATCTCTTTTACCTGGCCACACCACCCGCACTCTATGAAATCATCCCCAGGCTTCTTTCCGGGGCCGGACTGACCAGGGAGACAGGGGAGAATTTCAGAAGGATCATTATCGAAAAACCTTTCGGGTCGGATTATGATTCAGCAACCGGGCTGAACCAGACTCTGCTTTCATATCTGGAGGAGCACCAGATTTACCGGATCGATCATTATCTGGGAAAGGAAACGGTGCAAAATGTGCTGGTAACCCGTTTTTCAAACGGCATTTTTGAACCCCTCTGGAACCGTCATTATGTTCACCATGTGGAGATCACTTCTGCAGAAAGCCTGGGAGTTGGAAGCAGGGGAGGGTATTACGACCATTCAGGTGCCTTAAGAGATATGCTTCAGAACCATCTGTTGCAACTGGTGGGACTGGTGGCCATGGAACCTCCTACCGTAATCAGCTCAGATGCCATCCGGAACGAGGTCCTGAAGGTATTTCAGTCCTTAAGGCCCATCACCGGAAGCGCTATCGGGAAAGAGATTATCAGGGGACAGTACCTGGCTTCCCATATACGTGGGGATGCCATAAAAGGGCTACCGGTCTGAGAAGGGAGTGCCGGCAGATAGCCGTACAGAGACCTTTGTGGCCATGAGATTGTATATTGATAATTGGCGCTGGGGGGGAGTTCCTTTCTACATTCGAACGGGTAAGAGACTTCCCACCAAGGTGACAGAGATCGTGGTCCATTTTAAACCCTCACCCCACCGGCTGTTTTGTGATCACGAAGGGGGAACCGTGGATGGGAATAAACTGGTGATCCGGATCCAGCCCGACGAAGGGATCCTGTTGAAATTCGGAATGAAAGTTCAGGGTGCCGGGTTCAAAGTCCAGGACGCCAATTTGGATTTTTTTTATAAAGACTTGAACGACAGTTATATACCAGAAGCATATCAGCGCCTCTTGCTGGATTGCATGCAGGGCGACAGTACACTCTATACCCGCGGGGACGGAGTGGAGGCTGCCTGGCGCTTCGTGGATCCGGTGCTTAGGGCCTGGAGGGACGATCCCAACATTCCGCTCTATGGCTACCCCTGCGGAACCTGGGGCCCGGAAGAGGCCGACCAGATGTTCGGGGAGGAGGGCTATACCTGGCGTTATCCATGTAAGAACCTGGCCGACGACGGCCAATATTGTCAATTATAATGGAGAGAAAAAGAAATTACATCTATCCCGATCTGGATACCCTGGCGGCAGCCTTTGCCTGCGAATTTGCAAATCAGGTCAGGGATGAGCTTGAAGAGAGAAATCACATGCATATTGCCCTTTCCGGGGGATCGACTGCTCTGCCCCTATTCAGGCTGCTGGTGGAACAGACCACAGCGGACGACTGGTCCAATGTGAGCCTTTACTGGGTAGATGAACGCTGTGTCCCCTCCAATCACCCGGATAGTAATTACGGCAATGGCAAAGGAGACACTGCTGGAGCCTCTGGGACTGCCACAGGAAAGGATCCATCGCATCAATGGGGAGGTGGAACCAGTGCAGGAGGCTGCCCGTTATGGAGGGGAATTGCTGAAAAGTTTCTGCCCAATGAGAACGGATTTCCTGTTTTTGACTGGATCTGGCTGGGCATGGGTAGCTGATGGTCATACCGCATCCATTTTTCCACAACAGATTGAGCTTTGGACCGCCGGGTCACCCTGCGTCGTCAGTAGTCACCCGGATACGGCTCAGCCCAGGATCACTCTGACAGGTGGCGTGATAAATGGGGCAAAGCGGGTCTCCTTTTTTGCTTCCGGTAAGGAGAAGGCTCCCGATAATCAGGGAGATTTACCTGAAAGAAGGTCGTTATATGGAATATCCTGCCTTTTATGTGAATCCTGGCTCGGGCGACCTGGAATGGTATCTGGACCAGGAAGCCGCCAACCTGCTTTAATCATGGATCACTCATATACCATTGAACAGGCCAGGAAGCTGGACCGCGAGGATCCCCTGGCACGTTTCAGAAGAGGAGTTTGTGATCAGGGATCCATCCATTATTTATCTGGATGGTAATTCACTGGGCCGCCTGCCTGAACAGACGGTGGAGCATATGGAGACATACCAGTCAGGAAGCAGTGGGGCGAGCGACTGATCAGGAGCTGGAACGAAGGATGGTACCAGCAGTCGTCGCGGCTGGGCAAGAAGATCGCGCAGATTATCGGGGCTCATCCCGATGAGGTGATCATTTCCGACTCTACCTCGGTCAACCTCTACAAACTGGCCTATGCTGCCCTGAAAGCCCGGGAGGGGAAGACGGAGATTATCTCGGATGATATGAATTTTCCTTCCGACCTCTATATCCTTCAGGGACTGGTCAAACAATTTGGGGAACAGCATACCCTGCAGGCTCTTAAAATCGCCCGACGGAATCTCTTCCGATATGACCGAACTGGTAAGGATTCTTAAGCCATAGTACCGCCCTGGTTACCCTGTCACATGTGGCCTATAAGAGTGCCTATATGTATGATATGGAGCGGGTGACCGAGCTGGCCCATATGCATGGTGCACTGGTGCTCTGGGATCTGAGTCATTCGGTCGGGGCGGTGCCTGTGAGCCTGAACCGGGCCGGCGTGGATCTGGCAGTGGGCTGCACCTACAAGTATCTGAACGGGGGACCGGGTTCTCCGGCTTTTCTTTATGTGAAAAGGGAGTTGCAGGAGCAAGATGGAAAATCCCATACAGGGATGGTTCGGAGAGCAGAATCCCTTTGAGTTTAACCTGAACTACCGGAAGTCAGCCGGAATCCGGAAGTTTCTGACCGGAACTCCTCCGGTGATCTCCATATCGGGACTGGAACCTGCCCTGGATATGGTCCTGGAAGCTGGCATAGCTAACATCAGACAGAAGAGCATGGCGCAGAGCGAATACCTGCTTTCCCTGGCGAATACTGGCTCATAGGCGATGGATTGAGAATGGGATCCCCCGAACTTTCCGAAAAGAGGGGATCGCATGTCGCCCTGAAGCATGCCGAAGGCTATCGCATCTGCAAGGCCCTGACCGATCCGGAGGTGGGGACGGAGTCGTGTATACCTGATTTTCGGGAGCCAAATAATATCCGTCTGGGAATCACTCCTTTATACACTTCTTTCGAAGATATTTTCCTGGCCCTGAAACAGTTGAAGGAGATCATATCGGAAAAAGCTCTATGAAACTATTCCACTACCAGGGACCCGGTAACCTGAGCCATCTATTCGCTTATTCAGACAGAATCCATATAACATAGCTTTAACATTTAAATGCAACCATAATCGGCAATGTTTTCGTTTTCATAATACAAAACCTGACGCCTATGGCTTCCCTGACTGAAATCACAGGCGCACTGGGTCGATCCCGGGCAGCCCATCTGCTGCGCAGAACCACCTTTGGACCTACCATCACTGAGATCGATCAGTTTGCAGGCCTTACTGCTCCGCAGGCAATGACACTGCTGCTGGACGATACCGCAGCAGAATCCACTCCGCCCAATCGATGTTGCCACTGGTGCCACCTGGGTCGATCCAGGTCCAGGTGGCCACGCCGCATGCTGTTGAGGACTTCAACAGCGAACAGGACGATCTGTTTGGATATTTCCAGGCCTGGCATCTGGATGTGATGCGGCAGGCTCCCCTTACTCTGAAAGAACGAATTACCTGGTTCTTACACACACATCTTGCCGCCCGATGGACAGAAATCAACTCCAGCGAGGCGATCTATTACCAGAATTGCCTCTACAGGCACTATGCATATGGCAGTTTCAAAGAACTTTTCAAGAAGATCTGTGTCGATAATGCCATGCTCAGGTACCTGGATGGATATTCCAACAAAAAGAATTCTCCCAACGAGAACTTTGCCAGGGAGATGTTTGAACTCTACGGCATTGGTAAGGGGCGCGCAGATTGCTGAAGGAGACTATACCAACTATACGGAAGATGATATCAAGGCTGCCACCCGTGTGTTAACAGGATGGGGGCTGGATGAAACCTATGCCTTTATCTGGATCCGGATACGGGACTACCGGCAGGAAAAATGGAGTCCCAGATGGCCGGAGATGGAACGACTGAACTGGCCACCGAGCATGATACGGACAGAAAGACGTTCTCCTCCAAATTTGGGGAGCCGTCATTGAACCGGCTACCCTGTGTGGAGGGATTTGCAACGGTGGAAGCGGCTTACGGCGAACTGGATGAAATGATTGAGATGATCTTTTCTCAGCAGGAGACAGGCCGCTTTATTGCCCGGAAATTATATCGCTTCTTTGTCTACCATTTTATTTCAGAAGAGGTGGAAACCGATATCATTGAACCGCTGGCTCAAGTACTCATAGATAATGATTTCAGCATTCAGGAATTACCTATTGTACTTCTGAAGAGTGAGCATTTCTATCGATGCGGACGATGCAATAGCGGAGAATGACAATATGGGAGCGCTTATTAAATCGCCTGTGGATATTTTTACAGGTCTTTGCCGGATGTTTGAAATTCAGTTTCCCGACCGGGAAAGCAGATACAGTGACTTTCTACCGGGATATGGCCTATGCGGTCTCCAAGCTGGTGGATCAGGGACTCAATTTCTATGAGCCTTTTGAGGTGGCTGGCTACCCGGCCTATCACCAGATGCCTGGCTTTAACCGGAACTGGATCACCACCTATGCCCTTGCCTACCGCTACCAGAGCGGGGGAGTTCTGATGAAGACCCTGGACCAATCAGCCGACGCGGAGTTTCGAACTGGATATTAGTTGACTGGGTGGAAAACCCGGGCAATGTTTCAGATCCATTCTCTGCTGAGTTGACTTATGGACGTGCTGGTGGACAATCTATTTGCTGTTGAACTGACCCAGGAACGCTACGATTATTTCCTCTATACAGTCTTCCTGGACCATACCGGAGGACCTGGTCTATGCTCGTGGTCTATGGCGACGGTATGGAATGCATATGACAATACTGGAAGACACAACAGTGCGAAGTCTGCTGGAACGCCTTGTCTCCGCATTAATTGAAACACCAGAATTTCAAATTTACTAGGCTATGAAAAGAAGAAAATTTATACGGAACGTGGCCTTTGGAAGTGCTGCAGGGAATGACCCTGGGCGGAGTTCCCCTGAGCCTGCTGGCTGCAAATTGCCCGATGCCAGTTGGCTGCGGAAAGCACGAATGATAAAGTACTCGTATTTATACAGATGCACGGAGGTAACGACGGGCTGAATACCCTGATACCCATCTCCCAGTATGACTGATTATTACAACCTTCGGCCCAACATTGCCATCAAGCATCACGGGAACCAGGAGTTACACTGAAGTGGATCACACCGTGGATGAAAATGCCAGGTGGGACTGCATCCCGAAATGCTGGCCTTCAAAGAGATGTATGATCAGGAAAAGGTAGCCATTATTCAGAATGTGGGATATCCCGACATGAACCTGTCGTCACTTCCGGGGCCGGGATGTGGTGTTTATGGGAGGCGACGAATCGGGACACAACCACTACAAGTCCGGATGGATGGGTCGCTACCTGGACAATATTTATCCCGGTTACCCGGATGCCTTATCCCAGCGAGACCATGGAGGATCCCATTGGCATTGAACTTAGCGGAACCCTTTCCCTGGCCTTTCACCGCGAGAATGGCATTCCCATCGGACTGAACATTGGAAGCCCGGAACAGTTTTACCAGCTGATCAACAGTGTGGGAGTTAATCCCCCCATTGCCTTTCCGGACAGTCATGCCGGTGATGAACTCAGGTACATCATGGAGTTTGAAAAGAAGTCCAATCAGTATGCCGGTCGTCTGAAAGATGTTTACGATGCGGGAGCAACTCCAGCGGTTGATACCCGGAGTCCTATCCATATGCATCACCCATCCGGGCCAACAATCTGAGTTCTCAGTTAAAGCTTATTGCCAGGCTTATCAAAGGGGGAGTAAAAACCAAGATCTTTCTTTGCCGGATTGGCGGTTTTGATACCCATGGCGAGCAGGTGGATGAACATGACCCGAGCCTGGGTATGCATGCAGCCCTGCTTCACAATATGTCCGGTGCTGTTAAGGCCTTTTACGATGATCTGAACAACCTGGAGATCGATGAGAAGGTACTCTCGCTCACTTTTACCGAATTTGGTCGCCGTGCCAAATCCAACGACAGTTACGGAACCGATCATGGAACGGCCACTCCGGTTTTTGTCTTTGGAACCCAGCTGAACAACGGGATATACGGGGTAAATCCTTCCCTGAAGCTGGAAGACATGAATAACTAACAACCTGATCTATAACATCGATTACAGGCAGATCTATACTTCCATGATCCAGGACTGGTTTGAGGGAGATGATCAGGCCCTGATCGAAACCGGTTTTAGTGATTGGGTGGAACGACACGTTTGCCCATTGTCAATACAGCGGGACTCATGCCTATAGTCCGGGTAAGAATCCCACATCCCTCTATCTTTATCCCAACCCGGTACAGGATAGCTCTACATCCAGTACATCTGGAGTTCAGAGGAGTGCTTAGTCTCCATGTGATAGATGGTGCCGGTCGAAGACTTAAAACCGTGCAACAGGAAGGAATGTTTGGTCCCAATTCAACCTCACTGGATGTATCGGATCTGGAGAAGGGATGTACCACCTGCAGATGATCCATCGTGGTATACGGATGCACAGAGTTTTTGAAACTCTAGTCAGGAAGTAGCTGGTAAATCCTTATTCCTCTTCCGGAATAAAGACCCCTGGATCCAACTTCAGGAGCAGGGGACGTTTGTATTTCCCCAGGGTGAAGATATCTGCAAGAATGGCAATGCCCTGATCAGCGGTCTGGATGAAATCCCGCACCTCCACCCCTTCTCAAACTCCCTGGTATAGGTGTTAATAAGGCTATCAGTTTCCAGGGCATACTGGTACAGAATCAGTGAATTATCGTTGGTCTGGCTACGATACAGAGCAAACTGATTCTCATCCGTGATAAGGAGCCTGCCATCACCTGGTGCCCTGTAGGTTAGTTCATACAATGGCTCGGCAGATAAATCCTTGATATTTCCGCTATTCAACACATCTACTTCCGCACCGGCCATGATGTAGTTATTTCCTTCGTAGTAGCTGGTGAGACCAAAAAGGCTTCCGCTTTTCTGGACGATGGAAGATGATGCCTTCCTCGGTCTGGAAGGAGTAAATATCGCCTGTGGCCTCAAGGGAAGAGACATCGAGGAATACGGTACGCAGGGTATAATTATAGAAACAATTTACAGAGTACCCGGTTCCCGAGCTGTTACTGTAGGCCCCGATAAAGAAGGGATAGTCCTGCCCAGTCTTATTCAGATGTCGCTGAACCAGGTACTGCAGGTCATCATTCACCGGCAATTTGTTGCTGCGTTGCAGCTGGAAATTGCTGTTGTATTTGGAAATCCATGACGAGCGCGTTACAAAATCATATCCCAGGACCACCAGATTACCACCTTCTTCGCTATATGAGGCAAGCGGCATGGTCATTTCCAGGTCCTGCTGGGCTGTTTCCATTCCGTTGTCCGGATCTATGCTGATCACATAGGCATTGAACTGCTGGTTCATGGCAACAAATGAAACGGAGCCATTCTCCAGTATTAGCTTTGAGGTAGGAGCCAGCCAGGCGTAGTCCATGGTCCAGACTAGCTCTCCCGACGAAGAGGTGCGTACCAGGGAGGCATAAGGATATTCAATCTCGGCATTTTCATCTTTTACAGCTGAAATAAAAATGTAGCTTCCATCAGAAAGTTGCACCACACTTTCGGGAAAAAGGGCCAGTTGCTCATCGGGATGGTTATAGATCTTCAGGAAACCATCCTCAGGCATGATCTCATTCTGATTTATCTCGCATCCTGACAGAAGCAGGAGCAGGATGCTTAAACAGCTTATATGGTATGGATTTATTTTCATGGCATCAATAAAAGCATTCAACATTGCTGTAGTGCTTCTGTTTCTGAAGCGAGAAGAGGATGGAGAGGTTGATCTGAAGGTCATTCAGCATGATGTCATCCTGTGCAAAGGTTTCTCCACTCCCCGTGGCAAAACGACCTGCCTTGTTGGTAATGTTATGCAGTCCGAAATTATAAGCCACATTCAGGTCCAGAATAACATATCTCAGATCTATGTATGTTCCACCCACAGCTCCGGCCGTGAACTTGGATCTGATGAAGGTCTCATTGGAAGGATCCAGTGAACCCAGCAGATGACCATAAGCAATGGAACCACCGGCATAGGGACGGAAGCGCTGGAAGTCAAAACTGTACCTGGCCTCAAGTGGAATACTGAAGTAACGAAGAAGATAGGGGGTCTCCTCTTCTACTGTTTCGTTTGTAAAAGCGATTTCGTTGTGCTTGGTAAAACGGTAAGTATAGGTTCCTGGCTTCAGGGCCACGATAAGGTATTTACTGAACCATTCAAGCTGAACAAAATACTGATTGCCAATATTCTGAAATAAGGCCGAATACTCGTTCACATAGCTTTCCCCACTTAAATCTTCATAGATGTTGTAGGGTTCCAGGTCCACAATCTGGGCCATATTGGCTCCACCCCCAAAACCGATGCGCAGCTGATTCAAAAAGCCGGATTCCTGTGCATGGATCCTGTTTGTTAACAGCAATCCCAGCAGGATGAACAGGGTAATTTTAGTTCTTTTCACTCTTTCAAAACAGATTTTATGCAAAAAGGTTGCATATACCTGTTTTAAACGGAGAAAAGAAAAGTATGTTTTATCTCCGGGGAATTCTTTTGCCCCGCAGTTATAACATTTTTTAGATTGAATGGAGGATCTTCTTCAGGTTGATGGCGCTCTGCTCCGCATAGTTCATGGGCTCTGCTGGGAAATCACTCTCGATAAACAGCTGGTCAATGCCCGCATCGTCCACCTGGCTAAGAATGGCTCTGAAATCGATGGCACCCTCGCCGATAATGGGTTGCTTTTTCATTAACTGCATTAGCATACCCATTTCTTTAGCCGGATTGAAGATTGTGTAAGGCTCTTCCAAATGCTGATCGATATCCTTGATATGAAGGAGTTTGACGCGTCCCGGATACTGCTTTACCAGTTGTACAACATCCACTCCCGCCACAGCGGCCCAGAAAAGATCCAGTTCAAAAGAGACCAATTCGGGATCGGTCTCCTTCATCAGGATATCGAACAGGGTACGTCCATCATGAACTGCAAACTCCCCATTGTGGGTGTGATAGCCATAGCGAATCCCCCCGGCTTTGCACTTCTCACCAAAACCGTTATAGAGTTCGGCAGCGGCTTTATATTCGTCAGAAGTCTGTCCATGGAAGGCCGGGCTCAGGATATACTTCTGGCCAATGATATTGGCCGCCTCTATGGCTTCGTCAATATTGTATTTCAGAGAACTGTCTGAAATATGAGCCGAAGTTGATACCAGACCCAGGTCGTCGAGCATTGTCCGGATTTCCTTTGGAGTATGCCCGTGATACCCGTAACCACTCAGCCCCATAACAGTCACCAGGGGATTGGTTTTAAGTTCCTCGCCGGGACTGAAGTAATAGGGTCCCGCGAACTCCAGATTTTTATACCCGAAGTCTGCCAGTTTCCTGATGGTTCCGGTGAAATCATCGGAGAGGGGTTTGGCCAGGGTGTAGAGTTGAATTCCAATATCCCCGGAAATGGCTGCTCTGCGGGAGATAAATCCTGAGCTGAGCAGGGAGACTCCCGCAGCAGCAGCAGCACTATTTCTTAGAAAGGTGCGTCTTCTCATTTACAAGCTTACTCCTGTTTGGTCATTGTCATTGGAAACTCACCTCCCTGAACTAGGAGAAAACCTTTGTAGGTATTCCCTTCGAAGGTACCTTCCAGCTCGATAAAATTCCCTTCAACGTCGAATTCAGCTTTTAGAACACCCGCTTCAATGCTTATATCTTCTATAACCAACTCTCCCATGGGATTCACCATTTTTCCCTTCAGGGCTCCTTCTTCTTTTGAAATCACGAAGGTTCCGTCAATATCTACCGGCAGTTCTTCAACCACATACTCCCAGTTTCCCAGGTAGGGGGCATGGGGATCTTTTGCGACTTTCGTTGAGGCGCAGGAGGAGAATGCCAGGATGACGGTAAGCAGCAAAGCGAAATTTCTAATAGTTCTGTTTTTCATAGTCTAGTTTATTGAGTTATATAATGTGTTAAATATACACATTCAAAATGATACCATACAACATTTTATGTGCTATTCGACATAGATAAATATAAACATAATCAGAGATCTTTACTCCCTGATATGTAACTTGTACCATCCAACCAAACTTTCTTTTTATGGCACGCTTTAGCAAGAGAAAACCGGATACTGTTGTAGTAAAGGACAAAAAACTGGTCTGTCCCGTTTGTGACAACGATCAGTTTGTGGAGACAAGAGCTCAGTTAAACACGGCAGTGGCCTCTTTTTTTGACCTGGATTTTGCCAACAAGGAGGCCCGTTGTTTTGTCTGCTCCTCTTGCACGTATATTTTCTGGTTCAGAGCTTAAATATCTATTCATGAAAAAGCAAATTCTATTCCTATCCATTCTGGCCCTGCTGTTTTGTATCGGGGGAGAGTGCCAGCAAGGCAAGCAGCTCAACTACCTGTTTGAGAGTGGTTCTGAAGGCTATCAGTGTTTTCGCATACCTGCCATAATTACAAGCACCACGGGGACTATCCTGGCCTTTTCCGAAGGACGGAAAACGGGTTGTTCCGATACCGGCGACATTGACCTGGTGATGAAATACTCCGAGGACCAGGGAAAAAGCTGGAGCAAACTCAAGGTGATCTGGGACGACGATAAAAATGTATGCGGGAATCCGGCACCTGTGGTTGATGCAACTACCGGAACCATTCATCTGCTTTCTACCTGGAATCTTGGAGAGGACCACGAAAGGGAAATCATTGACGGAACAAGTCGGGATACCAGGCGGATCTTTGTGATGAGCTCAGAGGATGAGGGACAAACATGGTCGGAACCCCGGGAGATCACCACTACGGTCAAGCAGCAAAACTGGACATGGTATGCCACCGGCCCCGGCCACGGGATTCAGTTAAAGCTGGGGCCGCATAAAGGCAGGCTCCTTATCCCCTGCGATCATATTGAGGCCCTGACTGAGAAATATTATTCCCATACCATCTATTCTGACGACCAGGGACGAAACTGGAAGCTTGGGGGAACTACCCCCCAGGATCAGGTAAATGAATGCACCGTGGCAGAACTACCTGATGGAAGGGTGATCCTGAATATGAGGAACTATGATCGCTCCCAGCAAAGCAGGAAAATAGCCTATAGTGAGGATGGGGGGCTCAGCTGGGGGGATATAGTACCAGACCAGGCCTTAATAGAACCTATTTGTCAGGCGAGCATGCTGCTTCATTCTTCGGAGGAAGCAGATCCAGTACTGCTATTTCTGAACCCTGCCGATAAAAAGCAGCGGCAGAATCTGACCCTCCGCAGCAGTGCGGACAGTGGGAACTCCTGGAAGGGGAGCCTCGTATTGCACAAAGGCCCCGCTGCCTATTCGGATCTGACACAACTTGCAAATGGCAACCTTGGCTGTCTTTACGAAGCAGGGCTTTCGAATCCTTACCAGGGTATTGTGTATCAGGAAGTCCAATTGCTGCAGATTAAGCAGGCCAGCTATTAAAGTCCCTGTCCGGCAATTCGTCGAACCTCCTGGATCAGTAAAGGGAAGGCAGGTTCCAGCATATTATGTCCGTAGCCATCCATTTCATAGAGCCTGGTATCGGGGTGACCAACCACCTTCATCATGCGGCAGAGGTAGGCATTCTCTTCGTATCTGCCCAGCATTTCCATCTCCCGGTCGCCTGTGATCAACAGCAGGGGGGGAGCATCTTTTCGCACATGAAACAGAGGAGCCAGGTCATCCACTACTGGTCGGGTTCCTTCAATTCCGCGCTCCTCTCTGACTGTGAAATGGGTAATGGCATGCCCGCTGAAAGGAATTAATCCCGCAATCCGGTTGGCATCCATGTTATGTTTTTTCAGCCATCGAGGATCCAGTCCCAGCATGCTGGTGAGGTAGCCCCCGGCAGAGTGTCCGGATATAAATATCAATTCCGGATCTCCTCCATATTCTTCTATATGCCTGAATACCCAGGCCACAGCTGCGGCGGCATCTTCGATATAGACCGGTGCCTTGATCTTTGGATAGAGGCGGTAGTTAACCGCTACAACGGCCATCCCCTTGTTCTTCAGTGCCTCAGGGATGGATTTATTTCCACCGGTCAGACCTCCCCCGTGAAACCAGACCACCGTGGGGTAAGCATTGGCCTCTGCCGGAAGGTAGAGATCGAGCACACATCGTTCTTTGATATAGTCATCTGTGCTACTCAATGAATCCGGGTAGTAGGCAATATTCAGTACGCTGGTATATGCATCTGGCTGGGCTCCGGCGAGCAAACAGGCACAGACCATTAGAAATGCAAGAAGGGTCCTTTTCATAATTTCCTGGTATAAGGGTTTACAGATTAGGGATATTAAATATAAAAAAGCTATTTTAGATGTCTATCCTTTTTTAAGATGAATCAGCACGCTGAGACGCTTGTTCAGGAGCTTGAGCTTAGATCGGTCCCACAGAAAGCGGACTGGTGGAACAGCTACATGAAAGGGGAGATCCGCTTTGTGGGAACAAGCATTCCCGAAATCAGGAAACTCCTTCATGAAAAAAACAGCAGGGAGGGGCTGGATCAACTTCCCATGAATCAGCAGGTCGGCCTGGTGAACGGATTGATGAGGAGTGAACTGGGCGAGCATAAGCTGGCAGCTATCCTTTATGTCCAGCTTTTCTGGCTGGGGAAACATAAGAACTCCTTCCTCCTGAACCTGATCTCCGACTGGTTTGACGAGAGGTATATCCATGACTGGAATACCACCGACTGGCTCTCCGTCAAGGTGCTTGCCTTTCTGATAGACTCGGGCGATGAACAGGTCATCTGGACCCTGAAAAGATGGGTTTGTGATCCCTATCTGTGGAAAGCAAGAGCCTCTCTGGTCCCCTTCGCCCATGCAAAGAGTATTCAAGCATCATTCGAAAAGCATTAAACTATTCTCAGATATCCTCATACGGCGTGAAGAGCGTTTTGCAAAAACAGCTGTGGGCTGGGTTATGCGTGAATACTCCAAATTGGATGAAGCCTATGTACTCGATTTTTTCAGCAGGCACGTGAAGCACACCACCGGGGAGGTGAAGAGAAATGCACTAAAGTATTACCGACAAAAACTGAAGAATCAATGAGACCTCTGTTATACACTCTGACTTTAGTTTCACTGGCTTTGCTGTCCGCATGCGACTACTCCAACGGGCCAAGAGGTGAATTCATGCTCCTCCCACAACCGGAGATTGCAGAATTTTTCGGAAGCAGTAAGTTATATCCCGATTCAATAAAATTCTACCGGCTATCCGACGGGGTTGCGCTCCCTGTTCCTTTGGATTACCTGAATGGGATGGAGGAGACGACTAAAATATCCGGACCCCAGATTGTGTTTCAGGAGGATATGTCCGTGATTACCGAAGAGGAAGGCTATATGCTGGATATCTTCAAGGATCAGATTACTATTGTTGGAAGTAAAAAAGTAGGTCGTTTTAATGGCTTTATGACCCTGATGCAGTTAATGGAAGATGCCAGGGAGCAGGGGGTTCCCCTGCCCATGTGTCATATAGAAGACTCCCCGAAATTGTCCTATCGGGCCATTCATCTGGACATGAAACACCACAGGGAAAAAACGGAATACTATTATCAGATGATCGATCAACTGGCCCTTTATAAAATCAATGCAGTGATTGCCGAGGTGGAAGATAAACTGGGGTATGAAAGCCATCCCGGGATTGCCTCTGCAGACGCCCTCAGCATGGAGGAATGGAAAAAACTGAGTAAATATGCGAAGGACCGTTTTATAGAGATAAGCCCGCTCGTACAGGGATTGGGGCATGCATCCTATATCCTGAAACACGACAAGTACCGGTTTTTGCGTGACGACCCGGAGAGTGACTGGGCCTTTAATCCCTTGCTTCCTGAAACCTATCAGGTCCAGTTTGACCTGTACCGGGATGCTTTGAAAGCCCTGCCTCACGGGGACTACTTACATGTGGGAGGGGATGAGGTACATACAACGGGCAGAGGCAGTGGTAAAAGTGAGCTCGAACTTCAGCTGATCTGGTTAAACAAGGTATGCGAATTTGCAAAGGAAAACGATCGTATACCGATTTTCTGGGACGATATGCCCCTCAAATATGCAGATCTGTATGCTCCCATGTTCAACACCACTTTGTCCAGGAACCAGGTGGATCGGATGTGGAGGGAGAAGGAACATATGCTCGAAGAGTACCTGGATATGTTTCCCGATAACTGCATTTACATGCGTTGGAATTACAGCCATCCCCAGGCCGAAGGAAATATTAAGGCCATGGAGTGGTTCAGGGAACATGAGCTGGATGTGATGGGCGCGACAGCCGGACAGACCAGATGGAAGCTAATGCCTCAGAATGATAGCAATCTGGAGAACATCAGGTCCTTTGCCAATACCGCTATTGATATGCGGGGCGAAAGCTCCTTTGAGTATAATTTAGCTGATAAGGAGGTAAATGGCCTTTTGCTTACCCTCTGGGATGATGATTCCCCCCATTTCGAACTTTACTGGAGAGGGATTGCCTTCTTCGCGGAGTACACCTGGTCGGGTGACCAGAGAAGTAAAGAGGAGATTAAAGCCGCATACCGCCAACGGGCCTATGGCAGTGCCCTGGCCGGCGAAGAGTATGCTTTTGTGGAACCCCTGGAAGAAGCGGTAGCCTGGTGGAACGGAGCTCTGTTAAAAACAAATAACCGGAATAATTTGCGCAACCTGGAAGATCCTGCAGCTGAGGGGGTGATTGACCTGCCTTTCATAGGAGAAAAAAGCGAGTGGACCAGCCAGTACTCCCTGAAACTTCAGAATGCGGCTATGGCTCAGAGGAACTGTAATGCCGTGGAAGCAATCCTTGATACGATGAAGAGCCTGGCTGTGCGGAATATCTACCGCCTGGAGGTCTATGAGCAGGTATCCAGGCTGGTACATTTTTCAGGAAAGACTCTGTTTGACCTTCAGGCCTTTGCCATAGCTGAGGCCGGTCGTGAGGAAGAGGAAGCACTTGCCGCTCTCCGAAAACTTCCCGGGGAGTTCAGGGATCTTCGCTCGGAATTCGAAGAGGTATATGCCCGGACCCGCATTCTCCATAAGCCGGATGGATATATACTGGACCAGGACCACCACCTGCATCTGGCCAACCAGAGTATTAACTTCGACTGGCAATTCTGGGCTGAAATCTATTTCCTGGAGAGACTGGAAAACCAACTAAATAGCCTGCAACCATGAGCATCACTGCAGAATCTTTCGTGATTGTTTTGCCTGGTCTGAGCTCTCTTTCTTTTGGACAGCTGGAGCTGAACCTGGCAAGGGCCCTGCAGGCGCAGCAGATCAGGGTAGTCGCCCTGGTGAAATAAGGGGGCAGATTCTATTTGAGCTCCAGCTCCCCGCTAACTTCAGCGGCAACTCCCCTAATGGTATTATAAGTGCTGATCATTTCTTTCAGTTTGTCCGGTCTGGATTCTGCCAGGTTGTTCTGTTCACCCGGATCATCATCCAGATTATAGAGCTGGTAATCAGGTGCGTTACCCAGCTCGATATTCACATTTTTGGAAACGGCAGGGCCCATATAGGGAGGAATAAGCACCCATTCCCCCTTTCTTAGCGCAGTCCGTCCGGTGGCTTCCAGCATCAGCTCGCTTCTTCCGGAAAGCTGCCGTCCCATAAATGTCTCCAGCAGCGCTTTGCTATCCAAACCCTGAATTTCCGTACCTGTTAGTTGTGCCAGTGAAGAGAAAAGGTCCACCTGGGAGACTATAGCTTCAGAAACGGTCGGATCGATATGTCCCTCCCAGTAGGTAATAAAAGGCACCCGGGTACCTGCCTCAAAGAGGCTGTACTTGCCTCCCCGGAGCGGACCGGCCGGAGTATGCCTGCCCACCTTTTCGACGGCATCATCGTAATAGCCGTCGTTCAGGACCGGTCCGTTGTCGCTGGAGAGGATAATCAGGGTATTCTTAAGCAGATCCTGCTCTTTCAGAGTTTTCATCAGTTCTCCAATGCACCAGTCGGCTTCCACGATGACATCCCCCCGGGGGCCCATGCCAGTGTTGCCCGCAAAGCGCGGATGGGGGGTGCGGGGAACGTGGGGTTGCTGAAGTGCGTAATAGAGAAAGAAGGGCTCGTGTGTATGTTCTACAATGTAGTTCTGCGCTCTCACCAGGAAGGTATCGGCCATATTTTCATCCACCCATCGTGCCTCGGAGCCTCCTTTCATAAATCCAATACGTGATATGCCATTTACCACCGTATTGAAGTGCCCGTGGTGCCACTTCATTTTGAGTAGTTCGGGATGATCCTTCCCGGTGGGTTCGCCGGGAAAGTTCTCCTGATAGGAGACCTGGATGGGATCATTGGGATCTGCACGCACCACCCTGCCGTTTTCGATATAGACCGTCGGAACCCGGTCCTGCGTGGCGGCCATGATATAGGCATAATCAAAGCCCACTTCATTGGGACCGGGAGCAATCTTCTGGTTCCAGTCCACCTGTCCGTCGCCCAGTCCCAGGTGCCATTTTCCCACAATTCCGGTATGATACCCTCTCTCTCTGAGCATCTTGGGAAGGGTCATCTGATCTGTTTGAATAAGCAGCGGGGCCGTTCCATCCAGGATCCTTGCCTGTTCGTTGCGCCAGGGATAGGTCCCGGTGAGCAGGGCGTAGCGGCTGGGTGAGCAGGTGGCCGAGGTGGAGTAGCCATTGGTGAACCGCACCCCGCCACGGGCCAGTTGGTCCATATGAGGTGTGGAGATCTCTGTGGCACCATAGGCACTCACATCCCCATAGCCCAGGTCGTCGGCATAGATAAGGATCACATTGGGCAGGGCGGATGCTTCTTTGTGCTCCGAAGGAGCAGAGCAGGAGCACAGGATACCTGGTATGGCAGCCAGTAAGGTAAGTCTCAGATATATATTCATGGTACTTTATGTTTGTGCATCTTTATTTTGAGAGCAGCAGAATAAACGATTGGAGCGGCTCCAGGTCGATCCGGCATTCAGCCGAGCTCACCGGATACGCTCAACTCAAACGAGTGCTCCGACAACTGGTCCTGCAGGGAGTATTTCCCCTCCTTTAGCTTCCATTCATAGCTGATCTCAGGAGGAAGCTGAAGCTCGAATCCAAAGGATGAGCCAGCATCAAAATTGCTGACGATGATCAGGTGCTCTTCTCCCTTCCAGCGCACAAAGGAGAAGACCCGGTCATTGTACCATTGCGTATGCTCCCGGTTGTGACTGTGGATCTCCCGGTATTCTCCCGTAAGAGCTGAACTGTTCTTTGAGAAGTTCAAAAGAGTGGTATAGAATTCATTTAGTTTTTGTTCTTCTTTGGTAAGTGCTGCCCCGTCAAATTTCCCATGGTTCATCCATCGCTGATGGTGGGGGACTCCAATATAGTCGTAAATGGAGGTCCTGGAGGGTGAACCAAATCCTGCATTTCCGGCCCCTGGCTCACCCACATTCTGACCGAAATACAGCATGGTGGGAGATCTTCCAATGGTGGCTGAAACCAACATGGCCGGCATGCCAAGGCGGGCATCGCCTGCAAATTCGGGACTGGCGATACGCTGCTCATCATGGTTTTCCAGAAAGTGCAGCATATGTTGTTCTATATCAGACAGCTCATTCATGATCTCTGCTATGGCGTCGGTGCTGCCATGTCCCTGCATAATCGCTTTCAGGCTGTCATATAGCTGGACCTTGTCGTATAAAAAGTCCATCTTTCCCAGTTTGATATAATCCCGGTAGATGTGAGGCTGGTAAATCTCCGCCAGCAGGAAGGCATCGGGACGGACCATTTTAATGGCACTGTTCATGTAACTCCAGAACTCCACGGGAACCATCTCTGCCATATCGTATCGGAAGCCGTCCACCCCCTTGTCCAGCCAGTAAAGCGCGATATCCCTGAACTTCTTCCAGGAATCGGGCACCTGCTTCTCCTTCCAGAACTCGAAGTGGACCTGGCAGGATTCGTTTTCATAGCCCGCAGGAAGGGTCTCGAAATCGTGTTTGCCATCTGGATCCACACCAAAGTTGATTTTAACGGCCTCGTACCAGTCATTCATGTCGGGTTGCGGGCTCCGGGACCCATTGCCGGTCCATTTGGCCGGATTTTCATTGAAATATCCATCGGCACTGGTGTGGTCCTCACCCCCCAGCACCTGGTAACCGTCCTTCCATTGAGGTACCTGGAAGGCTTGTCCCGGGATGTAATAGAAGTTATTATCCTTCAGATATTCCCGGCTCAGGTCGTCGGAAGCTCCAAAATCTTCCACGCCTTCAGGATTGCTGAGTGAGCGGTATACCCGGGCTACATGGTTGGGAACGATGTCGATGATCACCTTCATATCATGCCGGTGGGTTCGCTCAATCAGCGCCTGGAACTCTTCCAATCGCCTTTCAGGATCCACCGCCAGATCGGGATTCACATTGTAATAATCCTTTACCGAGTAGGGTGAACCGGCCCGCCCCTTGACCACATCGGGATCATCGCCCGGAATTCCATATTCGCTGTAATCGGTGACCATGGCATGGTGGAGCACCCCGGTATACCAGATATGGGTAATTCCCAGACCTTTAATGGCTTCCAGGGCTTCATCGGTGAAATCATTGAATTTCCCCACTCCGTTCTCTTCGATGGTTCCCCATGCTTTGTTGTTTGTATTGGTATTCCCGAATAAGCGGGTGAATACCTGGTATACATTGATTTTCATCTCTTCTTTTTCACTAGTGTTTTGTTGAGCATTTTTGGTGGTACAGCAGGTGAGGAGGGTTCCCAACGCCATGCCAATAAACAGGACGCTTTTCATTTACTCTTTTTTTCAAGTTGATATCTCTTCTTCAGTGATTTTCCCCGAAATACCAGTCCCGCGCAGGCTGTGAGCAAGGCAACGGCAACCAGTATCACGGCCAGCCTGGTCCAGTCTTCCCCGATCTCTTTGCGGATTCCGATATACCCGAACATGGAACGGATCCATTCAGCAGCACCGAGCAGCAAAAGTACCTGGATGCTCCTGGCTACCCATGCTTTTTTTATCAGGAGAAGTAAGGGGAGGGCCAGACTGACTATCACCAGAGGGAACATATTTGCTCTGGAAAAATGAGCTGCCAGCAATCCAAAGGAAAAAATAACAGGGAGTAATCTAAGGAAGTTCATGTGTTTGAGGAAATTTACGGATTCTTACTGTTAGGATTATTATCGTTCAATGATTTCAAGTAAAGGCTTATGCAATTCTGCTCCTGAGGCAAGTATGGTGTAGTTCCGTCCAAATCCCTTTGCAGAGAGGTCAAAGTGGATTTCCCGGCCCTGAATATCGCTTACCCTACCTCCTCCTTCCCTGATCATCAGCCAGGGGACCGCAATATCCCAAATCTTGGTAGTCTGGTTCAGTGCGGCTCCCAACCTGCCATCGGCCACAAAACAGAAATCGATCAGTGAGTTGGTGGAGCGAATATTTCTCACCCGCTTTGACAGTTGTTTCAGAATCTCCATTTCGGATTCAGTTTTACCTGGCGTATCACTGAAATCGTAGGAGTATGCTATCAGTTGATCTGCCAGCCTATCCGATTTAGTCACTTGAATAGCTGCTCCATCCTTCCAGCTCCCATGGCCTGCTTCACTTATATAAATCTCGTTCGTAACGGGAAGATACATGCCCCCCAGCACCGGGGTTTCCTTGTGAAAAAGTGCAATGATCACCCCGAACCAGGGTAGTCCGGCTGCAAAGTTTGAGGTGCCGTCCAGGGGATCCACGACCCAGGTATATTCCGATCCGCCCTCTATATACCCCGTTTCTTCAGTTATGAAATTCCAAGGGGCCCCGGCCCCGCGCAGGATCTCCAGGATCACCTTTTCAGAAGCCAGATCTGCTTCAGTCACCACGGAAGAGATACTTTCCTTTACCTTCACCTTTGAACTCTTTCCCAGGTGGTCCATCAGGGTTTCTCCACCCGATTTTAGTGCAGAAAGAAGTGCATCTCTGGCATTTTCCGGAATCATGGCTTAAATTTAGCGTTTTTATCAGAACCTCTTCAAAGGGGACTGATTAAAGCTATTTGTTAAGTATGAAAGAAATTAATATTGCAACTGCACAATTTCAAACCAGGGATGGGGAGAAGCAGTTTAACCTGTCGCGCATTGAAGATCTAACTGCAGAAGCAGCCGGAAAGGGAGCCAGGGTTGTCAGTTTCCATGAGTTATGTATCAGCTCCTACACCTTTCTTAGTAAACTGTCTAAAGAGGAGATCTTTGATCTGGCAGAGGAGGTCCCTTCGGGGGAAAGCGTAAAAAAGTTAATTCAGATTGCGGGGAAATACAGGGTGGCCTTGCTGGCGGGACTGGTCGAAAAGGAAGACGACCGGGTATACAATACCTACGTGTGTGTGACCGGTGAGGGCTTTGTGGCAAAGTACAGGAAACTGCATCCCTTTATCAGCCAGTACCTGTCTGCCGGGAATGAGTATGTGGTTTTTGACCTCTTCGGCTGCCGCTGCGGGATTCTGATCTGCTACGATAACAACGTGATTGAAAACGTCCGGGCATGCACCTTACTGGGTGCCGAGATCATCTTTATGCCGCATGTGACCGGATGTACCCCGTCTCCCATGCCGGGAAGGGGATGGGTAGATCAGAAATTCTGGGACGGGCGGCACCAGGATCCGGATGCCTTAAGAGCAGAATTTGAGGGACCTAAAGGGAGGGGCTGGCTGATGCGCTGGCTGCCGGCCAGGGCTTATGACAATGGGATTTATGCTGTATTTTCCAATCCCATCGGCCCGGATGGGGGCCAGCTTAAGAATGGTAACTCCATGATCCTGGATCCCTATGGGGAGATCCTGGCCGAATGCCGCTCCATGGATGATGAAGTGGTGGTTGCCACCTGTACCCCTGATAAACTCCAGCTGGCCGGGGGCTACCGGTATAAAAAAGCCAGGCGACCTGAATTATACGGAAAGATCCTGGGAGCAGGTCATGACAGCTCTCTGCAGGTTGAGTGGATGAAATCCGGCCAAAAGAGCTAAACGAACAGGCTTGCCAGCATGGTAAAGGCCAATCCGCAAAGGGCAATAATAGATTCCATCATGGTCCATGACCTGAGGGTTTGTCTTTCGTCCATTCCAAAATATTTACTCACCAGCCAGAAACCACTGTCGTTTACATGGGAAAGCAGGGTCGCACCCGAGGCAATGGATATCACTATCAGTGCCAGCTCAGGGGCCCCGGGATTCATAAAGCTCAGAACGGGAGCCATAATCCCTGCAGCGGTGATCATCGCCACTGTGGCTGATCCCTGGGTGACCCTTACAATGGCTGCCAGAATCCAGGCCAGCAGGATGGGGGGCAAGGCGGAGTCTGAAATGGAATTGGCCATCATTTCTCCAATTCCGCTATCCACCAGAATTTGTTTCAGTACGCCTCCGGCGCCGGTTACCAGGATGATGATCCCCGCCGGGCCCAGTGCCTTGTTACTCAGATCCAGAAGCTCCTGCCTGGATTTTCCTCTTCGAATCCCCAGAAAATAGACAGCCAGGAGGGCTGCGATAATCAGGGCGCTGAAAGGGTGCCCCAGGAAAATCATAATGTCGGTTACAATGGTCTTCGCAAACACTCCCTTATCCACCAGGACAGCTGTAAACGTGTTTACCAGGATTAAGAAAAGAGGGACTGCTATTAATAAGGCAATGGAACGAAACGAGGGCAGGTCCTCCGGTGCAGTTGCACCGGCAGGATTTTGTGCCATCATGTCCTTCGGGGGCTGGATATTGATTCTTTTGGAAATATACTTTCCAAAGACCGGGCCCGCAATAATGGCGGTGGGGATCCCCAGAAGAAAACCAAAGAAGATTACCCACCCCAGCTGGGCCTCCAGAATATCAGCCACTGCAATGGGCCCCGGGGTTGGAGGCATGAAGCTGTGCGTGACTGCCAGACCTGCCAGCAGGGGAATTCCATAATAGAGGAGGGATTTCTTGGTATCCCGGGACAGCGCATAGAGAATGGGAGCCAGGATGACCAGTCCCACATCCAGAAATACCGGGATGGCTACAATAAATCCGGTAAGGACCATGGCCCAGGAGGCCCGGTCGGTGCCGAACTTTTTCACCAGGAAGTGAGCCAGGGATTCTGCACCTCCGGAACTTTCAAGAATCTGTCCGAATATGGCCCCCAATCCCACCACCACAGCAACGAATCCCAGTGTACCCCCCATCCCTTCCTGTATACTGACCAGAATATCCTTTAGGGGCATGCCTGCCAGAATGCCCACAAACATGGAGGTGATCAAAAGGGAAATGAAGGCGCTGATCTTGAATTTCAGCACCATTAATAAAAGCAGAGTTACGGCTGCTACTACAATGATAATAATATGAGGCGTGGACATGGGTTATTTTTTGATTATTATTCCGGGAGCAGGCTACCCCACCAGTTATTTCCGGGATCGAAATCTTCGGACAGGAAATTCATCCGCTGTTCCTCGAGCTGTGGCCAGCGTTTGTTTATAATGTATTCGAGATGTTGTTTTTCCTTTTCTGCACTATATTCCGGATCTTTTACTGGATAACGGGCACCCATCTCTTCGAGCATTTGAAAGAGAATCTTGTTGAGTTCCTCAACCCGTTCCGGATGGTTTTCAGCCAGATTTAATTGTTCTTCCTGGTCCGACTTTAGATCGAATAATTCCTCTCTTCCATCTTCGTAATAGTGAATCAACTTCCAGTTTCCCAGACGGATCACTCCGGAAGGTTCTCCACCCTGGTTTCCGTAATGAGGGTAATGCCAGATAAGCGGACGTTCAGGAATGGATTCTCCGTGTAGCAAGGGGACCAGGCTTACTCCATCCAGATGTTCTTCTGGTTTCAGCGGTGTGCGAGTTAGCTCAAGAAGGGTGGGGTAAAAATCAGTTCCTGTTACCGGTACATCGCATACTTTTCCTCCACCTGTTCCTGGAGCCTTGATGAAGTAGGGCTCCCGAATTCCACCTTCGAATTGATAACCTTTGCCTGCTCTGAGAGGCAAATTGGAAGTGGCAAAGGCATCCCCGGCGGCGACCCCTCCGTTGTCGGAAGTGAAAACCACGATGGTATTGTCAGCCAGTCCCAATTCATCCAGTGCCTTCAATACCTCGCCCACTGCATCGTCCATAGCTTCAACGAGCCCGGCATATACGGGATTGTCCTGCACCTGCCTGATGGGAAGAAAATGTCCCATTTCAAATCCCGACTCTTCAATGCCCTGTTCTTCGGCTTTCTGCCGGTATTTCTTCCATTTTTCCTGCGTCGTTTGAATGGGACCGTGAACAGCATAGAAAGAGAGAAAGGCAAAGAAAGTGCTGTCTTTATTCTCTCTGATGAATTTCACCGTCTCATTGGCCAGCCGCATAGAAAGGTTCTCTCCGTCTGGTCCGCTTTCCAGGTTGGGATTTTCCCAGGGGGCAAAATAACCTCCCCTGGGACTTCCCACATCCCATCCACCTTTGTTGATATCAAATCCATGATCATCAGGCCAGGAACCCCTGGTTCCAAGATGCCATTTGCCTGCAAAAAAAGTAAGATACCCGGCCTCTTTCATAGCTTCGGGCAGAGTGGTATAAGCATGAGGCAATGCATGCACATATTCAGGAGGAAGCAATTTGGTATGCCTTCCCGCCTTTCGCCATGCTTCTCCCTCCGGGGCACCTATCCAGTCGGTAATTCCATGCCGGGCAGGAAACCTTCCGGACATGATGCTTGCGCGGGAGGGGCTGCATACCTGGCAGGTGGCATAGCCATTGGTAAAAATCGTTCCCTCCCTGGCAATGCGGTCCATATTTGGGGTTTCATAATAGGTGCTCCCTGTCACACCCAGATCATGATTGCCAAAATCGTCGGCCAGGATAAACAGGACATTGGGTCTATTCTCTTCCGTTTTATTTGAAGTGCAGGCAGTTAGCGATAAAGAAAGCAGCGCAGGTATCAGGGATTTAATGAGGACGTTCATTCTACTTTTTGCTTGTTTGTGTATCCTGTGAGATCTGGTCGCGGAGTATCTTTTCGTTTTCAGGACCCCAGTAGGCACAATCCAGTTGAAGAAAAACCGAAGTATAAGGAAGGGTGCAGTTGGTTTTGATCACCAGCGTCCGAAATAATGATGAGCTTTCGTCAAGCATTTGAAAGACTTGGTCGTGCATGAGCGTATTCACATTCCTGCCCTCCAGAACTGATTTGCTCTGTGTCCGAAATGCATCGATGCCCGGAACCTGATCGTTCGAGATATAGCCAAGTTCTTTATCTCTGAATATGATGGGCCTGACATGCGAACTGGTTTCCACCTTTTCAAGTACGTAGCTAAGGGTAGGCAGGAGATCTTCATCCACGTAGAGGTATTTCATACCCGGGGAAGATTGCTCCGGGAAGGCTTTGTCCACCACCAGAATCCAGTTCCGGTGCCCAAGCAGGTGCAGGTCTGTTTCCAGGATGTCCTGCCAATCCTCTCTTTGCTCACTGCTTTCCTGAATGGGATTGCAGGAGATTGTTAAACTGGCCAATAGGGCCACAAACAGGATAAGATTTTGCATAGCTGCAGTTTAGTCGATCAAATATATTTAAATAATAATTCTTTAACGATTCAGGTAGTTATTTATATCTTGATCCGTATATTTCATACTATTGAACTGTAATCGACAACTTAGAACAACTTATGAAACAACAGCTTGGAATTCTATGGATGGTCCTTTCGCTTGCCATTGTCTCGTGTAGCAATCCTGCCGGGCAGACTAAGGGGATCACTCTTGATAATATTGCAGAGCAATTACAATTGCTGGATGAAAATGTGCTGAAGGTTCTGGCTGAGGATCCCACTGCAGAGAATGGGACCCCCAGAGTGATGCCCCGGACCATCCACAAGGATGGATCCCTGGCTGTTGTCCCCGCAGGGGACTGGACCAGCGGCTTCTACCCTGGGGTGTTGTGGTATATGTATGAACTGAGCGGCAATTCTGAATGGAAGGATAAGGCCCTGCAGTATACAGCTGAACTGGAAGAACAACAGTACAACGGTTCCAACCACGATGTGGGATTCAGGATGTACTGCAGTTTTGGGAATGCCCTCCGGCTTTCTGGAGATGAAACCTATATCCCGGTCCTGGTGCAGTCAGCAAAAACCCTCATTGCCCGCTTTTATGAGAACGTAGGCTGTATCCGTTCCTGGGACTTTAACCAGGAGAAGTGGCAATGTCCGGTGATCATCGATAATATGATGAACCTGGAGCTGCTTTTCTGGGCTTCTGAACAGACAGGCGATCCGGTGTATCGCGATATAGCGATCCGTCATGCCCTTACCACCATGGAGCACCATTTCCGTCCCGATAACAGTTCGGTACATGTAGTTGATTACGATACGATCTCAGGGGAAGTACGTCAGAAGAATACCCATCAGGGCTATTCGGATGAATCCTCCTGGTCAAGGGGCCAGGCCTGGGGTCTATACGGTTACACCATGACCTACCGCCTTACCGATCATATTGAGTTTTTAAAACAGGCAGAGAAAATCGCAGATTTCCTGCTGGAACACCCCAGCATGCCGGGTGACCTGGTGCCTTACTGGGACTATGACGCTCCCGGTATTCCCTATGAACCGCGGGATGTTTCAGCGGCAGCCATTATGGCCTCGGCGCTCTATGAGTTGTGCAGGTATTCAGAGAAAGGGGCTTATTACAACGAGAAGGCAGATAAGATCATGGAAAGTCTGGGCAACGCCTATGCATCTGCACCAGGTGAGAATTTCGGCTTTATCCTGGGACATTCTGTGGGAGCCAAACCCTCTGAGTCGGAAGTGGATGTACCTCTGAATTATGCAGACTACTATTACCTGGAGGCACTGGTGCGAAAAAAGTACCTGGAAGAGCATTAAGATTAATTACAATAAAACCTTTCATATGAAAAAGTCTTTGTTGCTGTGTGGTATCTGGATTCTTTCTGCCGGATTCTTAAAATCCGAAGATCTTCCGAATGCCTACAAAGAAGTGGACCAGGTGCTCTGGGTCGTATCGGATGTGGAAAACACCATGCTTAAGTATTTGGAGTTGGGATTCGACCAGTTTAAGGATCTGGGTACGGTAGAAGTCAAATCATATACCCATGAGACTGTTGGTAAGGCCAGGATGGTGTGTGCCAATCTGGGAGGTGCACATGTGAATTGGATCCAGCCAGTTGACGGGGAATCCATTTTCAATGATTTTCTAATTGAACATGGTGATGCGGCCGTGAGCCTGGTGCATAGATTCTTTGAAGTGAATGAACTAAAAGATGAGCTTGGACGCCTGGAGAAACTTGGAATAGGCATCCTGGATAAGATAAGCATTAAAACCAGCGAGGGGGAACTGGCCTTCGTATTGATGAATACAGAGCCAGAGGGGAAGTATGTGCTTGGATTCACCTATGCAGATATGGGATTGCAGATCCATACAGCCTTGTGCGATATGAACCGACTGGAATTGAGATTAGACCAATATGCCTTTGCCATACGTGATCCCCAACCGGTGTCAGACTATTGGAAGAAGATCGGTCTGCCCGAACTGCAGATCAATCACCCTGAACTGGGCGATCCCATGTATTATGGGAAGCCTGCCGACCACGACCTGATCCAGGGCTGGCAGCGTCATGGCAGCGTAGCCTATGAATGGTGCATACCGGTAAAACCGCCCATTGTATATGAGGATCATATCAAGAAACATGGAGAAGGGATACACCATCTGGCTTTTTCCGTTTCGGATATGGATGTGGTCCTGGAAGACTACACTTCAAGAGGTTTTGTGGTCTCCATGGGAGGCACCTGGGGCAAGAAGGACTATCCGGGCTCGGGCCGTTATGAATATATAGACCTGGAGATGGCCGGGGGGCTCACCATGGAACTACTGTGGAATTATAAGGAAAAGCCCGGATCCCCTCAGCCCTGATCCAGGCTGCTGGCGCTTTCATCTTTATCCGGGTCGAGCCAGGATGAAGCTCCTTCTTTGAAGCTGCGCGAACCAACTTTTTTGATCATGGAATCATCCACTTTCTTCAGTGGGGTGTACCCAGGATGGTGTGATTCCTTGTAGGGATCGTTGCTTCGGGTGTTGTAGCAGCAAATCATGGCCCATCTGGAAAGCTCCGATTTGTTTTGATCCGAGCGGTGGAGAAGGTTGGAATGAAAGAAGAGGGCATCTCCCGGATCCATCTCACAGTAGACCAGCTCCTGACGCTCCAGGCATGCATTTACCCGTTCCATGTCAGCCCCGGCCTGATCGCCCGTGAGTATGTGATCGATCCGGCCCATCATATGAGAGCCCCGGATAACCTGCAGGCAACCATTTTCACGTGTTGCTTTATCCACAGCAATAAACACGCTGATCAGATCGGGGAACAAGAGCCCGTTCTGGTACCAGTATCCATAATCCTGATGCCAGGTCCATGCCCCGCCAATCTTAGGATCCTTCAGGATCATTTTGGAATGATAATGGTACACCTCATCTCCCAGAAGTTCCTCTGCCTTGTTCACCATCCGCCGGGACCTTGAGAACATTCCGTAGAGGGTATCTCCGGGATGATTCCATAGTGACAGGCGTACCTTTCCGCCCTCTCCGTCTGCTCTGGAAAAGGAGTGTTTATCCAGCTCTCTGTCTGCCTGAGCGGTGGAACGCAATAACTCGATTTCCTCCGTGTCAAACAATCCTTTAATCACGATAAATCCAGCCTCTCTGAATTCGTCCATCTGATCTTTGCTCAATGGTCCCATAATTGCACCTGTTTTTTAATAAACAAGCCAGCAGGGAAACAGTTTAAATTCAAACTTTTTATATTTTTAGTTTTCTCAAGAGCACACCTATCTAAATTTTCAATATTGATGAAAAGCAAAAGAATAGCCATGCTGGGCGGCGGATTTATCGGGGACTTCTACATACACGCACTTCATGGTCATCGTCGACCCGACAGGGTGGAAATCGTATATTCCCGAAGTGAATCCAGCGCGAAAAAAGTAGCTGAACGGCATGGAATTTCCCACTGGACGACCGATATAAAAGAAGCGATCAATCACCCGGGTATCGACACCGTGGTGGTGGCCCTTCCCAACTTTCAGCACCTGGAAGCGGTGAGGCTGGCTGCTGAAGCAGGAAAAGCCATCCTGGTTACCAAACCCCTGGGGAGAACAGCGGCAGAAGCCAAAGAAATGCTGGAACTGGTCGAAAAGCATGGTGTATTTCATGGCTATCTGGAGGACCTTTGCTACACGCCAAAAACTCTGAAGGCAGTGGAATCGGTGAAAAATGGTGCGCTGGGGGACATCCTCTGGGTCCGCGCACGTGAGACTCATCCGGGTCCGCATAGTGATTGGTTCTGGAATCCCGAGCTTTCGGGAGGGGGAGCCATCATTGACCTGGGTTGCCATTGCATTGAGATTGCCCGAAACTATATTGGGAAGGATGTCAGGCCCGTTGAGGTAATGTGCTGGGCCGACACCCAGGTGAAACCCATCGAGGCTGAGGACCATGCTATTGCTCTGGTCAAGTATGCCTCAGGTGCCATAGGCCAGTTCGAGGTCAGCTGGTGTTTCCGGGGAGGAATGGATCTGCGTGATGAAGTAATGGGGGTGGAAGGGACCATTTTCCTGAATCATTTCCTCCGCACCGGATTTGATATGTATACGGCTGTTGGCGAAGGGGACTATGTGGCAGAGAAGGCCGAATCTGCAACCGGCTGGCTCTTCCCGGTGGGGGACGAGGTCAATGCCCTGGGCTACGATTTTATGTTCACAGATATGTTCAATGCCATGGACGAGGGCAGGGCACCCATGGAGACTTTCTATGACGGATATGTGGTCAATGCCATTATGGATGCCTGCTATCTTTCCTCAGAATCGAAAAAATGGGAGCCTGTGGAACTGGAGGATTGGCGCGGAAGTGAGGAAGTCAGTGGAGGACCCCAGTTAAAAGACTACGATGACCAGTACTACCTGATCAAGGAGGAGAAAATCCCCGATGGTACAGTCAAACTGATCCTGAAGGAAAAGTCCACCGGTAAGATCATCCAGAGAACAGGATAGCAAGACTGTTCAGGATGCGAAACCTGATCGCCTAGGCAGCAGCCTTCTTTTTTTCCTTGAAGAGAAAAATAAAGATCACCAGGATTACCGCTGCAATAATGGTGGGCACATACCAGATTTTATCCCAGTCGGCCACCCCGCCTACAGTGAGCCTGTCGATCGTTGTGCCTGCAAACCAGGTCCCGATTAACATACCCAGGCCGTAAGTGGCGAAGGTGATCAGCCCCTGAGCCGAACTTTTCAGATGATCCGGAGCCTTTTCATCCACAAATATTTGTCCGGTGACTACAAAGAAGTCGTAACAAATTCCGTGCAGGATGATAGCGGTATAGATCATCCATACTCCACCTTCCGCATTCCCGTTGGCAAAGAGGAGAAAACGTATCATCCAGGCAGCAATCCCGATAAAAAGCACCCGTTTTACCCCGAAGCGGGTTATAAAGAAAGGCAGGATCAGGATGAAGAGAATCTCGGCCATTTGCCCCATGCTGATTCTGTTGGGGATGATGTCCGGATTTATTCCAATATCTGACATAAAGGAAGCCGTAAAGCCAAAGTAGAACGATACCGGGATAAAGATCAATACCGAGGCAATCATAATGGTGGCGAAGGCCCGGTTCTTAAACAGACTTAATGCATCCAAGCCAAGCAATTCCTTCACGCTGGCCTTTTTCTCCTTTTTGGGAGCTACATGGGGAAGGGTGAAACTATACAGTCCCAGCATCAGGGAAGCGGCAGCACCCACATAGAGTTGCTCTACGGTGAGGGTATACCCCAACCAGCCAATGACATTATTGGCCACGATCCATCCGATGGTACCCAGCACCCTGACCCCGGGAAACTGTTTCCCCGGATTGTCCATCTGGTGGAAGGACAAGGAGTTGGTCAGAGCCATCGTTGGGGCATAGGTCAGTGTATACAACAACAGGGCCGGGTAAAAGACCTGGAAAGTCGTAGCCCGGGATGCAAGCAAAAGCAAGGCCGCACCCAGGATGTGCATAAAACCCAACACTTTTTCCGTGGCAAAAAACTTATCGGCGATTAGACCCACGAAAAAGGGGGAGATCATACAGGCAATGGCAAAGGTCCCATAGCAGAGCCCGATCTGAGTTGCTGTAAAACCCAGGGTCTCTCCCAGGTAGGTATTCAAAGTAACATACCAGGTTCCCCAGATGAAATACTGGAGGAACATCATAGTGGAAAGCTGTAGTCTGGTCTTAAGGCCCATAGAAGAAGTTTTGCCTTAAAATAGTAATAATTCTTATATCTTGTTACAATGAAAAATGCGAGGGTCATATTGGTTTTATTTACACTTTCCCTCTTATCCTGCTCACCACAGGAGCTTCCCAATATCATCTTAATCAGTGCCGATGACCTGGGCTGGTCTGACCTGGGTTGCTATGGGAGCGAGATCAAAACTCCCAACCTTGATTTGCTGGCCAGCCAGGGTATGCGCTTTACCCAGTTCCATAATACCTCCAAATGTTTTCCCTCAAGGGCCTGCTTGCTCACGGGAGTTTATGCCCAGCAGAATGGCTATGCCAGGACCTATGATGAGCCACTGAAGAATGCAGTCACCCTGGGAGAGGTATTGCGCGAGGCCGGTTATATCACCCTCTGGTCCGGGAAACACCATGGGGTGGAAAATCCCATCTACCGTGGATTCGATCACTATTATGGCTTGAAGGATGGGGCCTGCAATCATTTTAATCCGGGTGTTCAGCGGCCCGGAGAAGGAGTGCCCGCCAGGAAAAGCTGGAGTGGAGAGAAGGCCCGGCGGGCCTGGTGCATCGACAGCATGTTGTACGCCCCCTACACCCCGGAAGCCTCAGATTTTTACACCACCGACTATTTTACCCACTATGCGCTTGAGTGGCTGGAAGAGTACAAGGATGACAAGCGTCCCTTTTTTCTATACCTGGCCTACACAGCTCCCCACGATCCGCTGATGGCCTGGCCGGAAGATATAGAAAAGTATGACGGTATATATGACAATGGCTATGAAGACATCCGGGGAAAACGTTATGCCAGGCAGATGGAGATGGGCTTGATCGATAAAAGCTACCGTTTGTCGGAGGAGACTTACCCGGCATGGGAGACTCTCACGCCGGAGCTAAGAAAGGAGGAGATACGGAAGATGGAAGTCTATGCAGCCATGATTGACCGGCTGGACCAGAATATTGGCAGGGTATTAAAAGTTCTCGTGGAAAATGGACGCTCCGAAAACACCCTGATCATGTTTGTATCGGACAATGGAGCTTCCGCCGAAATGGTCCGCCTGGATGATGATTACGGGGAGATCGGAACCCTGACCCGCTGGTCTTCCCTGGGACCCCAATGGGCCAATGTATCCAATACCCCCTTCCGCTATTACAAGAATTACAGCTACGAAGGTGGCATCAATACCCCCCTGATTGCCCACTGGCCCGGCAAAATCGAGCCTGGCACTTTCAGCAGGTTCCCGGGCCATTTCATTGATATCATGGCCACCTTTGTGGATATTACCGCAGCCAATTATCCGAAGGAATTTAAGGGATCAGCAATCACCCCTCTGCAAGGTGAAAGCCTGTTGCCTGCATTCCTGGGAGAAAAATCGCAACGTGGCAATGCCCTGTTCTGGGAATGGTCCCAGGGGCAGGCCATACGAGAAGGTGATTGGAAGCTGGTCCGATGGGGAAAGGGCGCTGACTGGGACCTCTTCAATATCACGGAAGATCCCACCGAGACCAACAACCTGGCTTCCGAGGATCCGGAACAGGTTCAGGCCCTGGAGCAGAGGTTTCTGGAGTGGAAAAGTAGCTTCAGCTATGATTAATGATAGATAAGCATGAAGTATTCAGTAGGAGTTGATATAGGGGGGAGTCATATCAGCTGTGCCGTCGTTGACCTGGACAGCCTGGCGATCAGGGAGGAGACGCTGACAGAGATGCCAGTGGATAATAAGGGTAAATCCGGGGAGATTATTGAAACCTGGTCGGCAGCCCTTCGAAAATCCATGCAGGGTATTGATCCGGGTCAAATAAAAGGCATTGGTTTTGCCATGCCGGGACCCTTTGATTATGTGAATGGCATCAGCCTGATCAGGGGGGTCTCCAAGTACGAAAAGCTCTATGGTTTAAATGTTGGTGAAGAAATTGGCAGATCTCTTGGCCTGAAATCCGGACAGAGTGTGAGGTTCATCAATGATGCTTCTGCCTTTGCCATTGGTGAGGCCAAAGCCGGAAAAGCAGCCGGTTCTGACCGATCAATGGTCATCACCATAGGAACAGGAATTGGTTCAGCTTTTATCCAGAATGGTGTCCCGGTGGTGTCAGGGGATTCAGTCCCTGAGAAGGGATGGGTATATCATATTAAATACCGGGATAGCATTGCAGATAATTATTTCAGTACCAGATGGTTCCTGCATAGATTCAAGGAAATAACAGGCAGGGATGCTGATGGCGTAAAATCCATGGTCGGAGAAGCTTCCAATAATGAGCGCATTATGGAAATCTTCCAGGAATTCGGAACTTCGCTTGCAGGATTTCTTGCACCCATCCTGAACAGATTCGGGGCGGAAGTACTTGTACTGGGAGGAAACATTTCCAGGGCAATTGATCTCTTTGGTCCTTCACTTGAACTGGAATTAAAGAACAACAACTGCCCTACAATTCCTCATCTGTCATTGCTGGGGGAAGAGGCAGCACTTATAGGGGGTGCCAGCTTGTTGGAGAGTGAATTCTGGCAGGCGGTTAAAGGATCCCTGTAATAGATTATCGTCTGTAAGATATTATTAATTAACGATTTAACTCAAACATGAATGAATAACAAGGTAAATCTGAAACATGTCCTCCCGGTACTGCTGGCCTTTTTTGTGATGAGTTTTGTTGATCTGGTGGGAATTAGCGTGGACCGGATCACCGTTGATATGAATTTGAGCGCAACCATGGCCCAGCTGATACCTTCAGCAGCTCTTCTGTGGTTTCTTGTTCTCTCGGTTCCACTGGGTGTGCTTCAATCAAAAATTGGGAAGAAACGGATGCTGAATATTGGCATCCTGATGACGACCCTGGGATTGCTTGTGCCATTTTTTTTCTACACCTTTTCCATGGTGCTCATTGGTTTTGCACTTATGGGCATTGGAAATACAATTCTGCAGGTATCCGCAAATCCCCTGTTGGTGCACGTAGTTCCGGGTAACAGAGCCACCAGCTTTCTCAGCTTCTCTCAATTTATAAAATCTGTGGGATCCATGCTGGGAGCGCCCCTGGCGGCATTGCTTGCAGCCAGGTTCGGGGACTGGAAACTGTTATTCCTGGTCTTCGGTATCATATCCATCATATCCGTTTTATGGCTGGGCTCTGTAAAGATCCATGAAACAACAGAGGCTGAATCGAAGTCTTCGCTCTCCTCTGCTTTTAAGTTGCTGGGGAATACCTATATATTTCTGATGGTTATGTCCATTTTTATCGTAGTGGGAATTGATGTGGGGTTTAACTCGCATTCAGGACAGTATCTAATGAAGGTTATTGGGATGGAGCAGGTGGCAGCCGAGTCCGGGAGGAGTGTTTATTTCTTTGGCAAAATGCTGGGAACTTTTGGAGGAGCCATTCTTCTGACAAGAATTGCAGCCAGAAAGTTTTATTTATGGTCCGCTATTCTTGGGATCCTTGCGTTCCTGGCGATCCTTCTGGTGCGTTCCCCGGCATATGCATGGATAATACTGTTTATTATCGGGCTGGCCGTTGCAAATGTGTTTCCCATTGTAATCGCCATTTCCGTTGAAAAATACCCTGAAAGAAGCAGCGAGATAACAGGCCTCTTAATGATGGCCATCTGTGGGGGAGCGGTTATCCCGCTTCTGATGGGCTGGATCACAGATATCAGCAGCTACCAGTATGGAATGCTGGTCTTGCTTGCCTGTATGATTTTCCTGTTTTTTGTAGCCTTATATGCCCTGAGAGTGGAAAGGAAGAATAAGTATGAAGAATAATTATCGCAGCACAACACAGGAATTATTGCCCTTGCGTAAACCTGACTCCAGGAAAGGGGAATATGATATTTATCCAGTTCGTGATATAGGAGAGGGCAAAATCTTCAGTTCTGAGAAATTGCTTTTATCAGAACTGCCGGGGAAGGGCTTGATCCTGATTGAGGGATATTCCGGCACGTTTTTCAGTGATATAATTGGAAGATTATCAACATTCTATGCCCAATCTGACCGCGATATACCAGACTTCATTGATATTTCAGCGGCCCTGAAAGAACCGGCTGAAATATCAAAGCTGGTGGAAGATTCCATGGGCGGAGATGATCCGCTTTTTGGGAAACGCACCCAACTCTCCCTGCTTGATTTTTTTGATTCTGGAAGACTGGAAGAAATAAAGCAGAGGATTGCTGGGAAGCATGTGCTTGTATATGGCACCGGGGCGTCCCTGGTTTCGGAGAATGGCTTCCTGGTCTTTATGGATCTGCCCAAGAATGAGATTCAGTTCAGATCCAGGGCGGGACATGCGACCAACATTGGTACTCCGAATGTCAGTCCATCACATGATTATAAGAGGAATTATTTTATTGACTGGATCGTTCAGAACAGGCACAAAAAGAGCATACTTCCTGAGGTTTCTATTTTTGTGGATGCACAGAGACCCGAGGCCATTACATTTATGAAGGGAGAAATCTTAAGGGAAACGCTGCAACAACTGGCCAGCTCCGTTGTAAGGATCAGACCCTGGTTTGAACCCGGGCCCTGGGGAGGGACCTGGATAAAGGACCATATCAATGGATTGAATAAGGAGGTGCCGAACTATGCCTGGTCCTTTGAATTGATCACTCCGGAAAATGGAATACTCCTCTTCAGCTCCGGACTGATGCTTGAATTCTCCTTTGATTTGTTGATGTTCCAGGAAGGCCGGAGAGTCCTTGGAGAAGCCTACGAAAGATTCGAAGATGAATTTCCCATTCGCTTTGACTTCCTGGATACTTTTGACGGAGGCAATCTCTCCGTTCAGTGCCATCCCAGGCCTGAATATACCCTGCGGGAATTCGGAGAAAAATTCACCCAGGAGGAAACTTACTATATCCTTGATAACAAAGATGATGCGCTGGTATATCTTGGATTCCAGGAGGATATTAATCCGGATGAATTCAGGCATGAACTCCAGGATAGCTTCAGGAATCAAAGGGAAATTGATATCACTAAATTTGTCCAGACACACCCTTCCACCAAGCATGACCTCTTTCTTATTCCTTACGGGACCATTCATGGCTCCGGTCAGAATAACCTGGTTTTGGAAATCAGTTCCACCCCCTATATTTTCACTTTTAAAATGTATGATTGGCTGAGAAAGGACCTTAACGGCAAGCTGCGGACCATCAATATCGACCGGGGCATGGCCAATCTTTACTTTGACCGGAAGGGGGAAAAGGTGAAGGAGGAGCTGATCTCCAAGCCTGAAGTTATTGGATCGTGGGGCTGACTGGACCCTGGAGCACCTGCCCACCCATCCGACACATCTGTATGATGTGCACAGGTTTAATTTTAACAGCAGCATATCTGTGGAAACAAAGGATAAGTGTCACGTAATGAGCCTGGTTGAAGGAAGCAGTATTGTGATCGAAACAGCTTCGGGATACCGGGCGAGATTCAATTATGCTGAGACATTTGTCGTGCCTTCCGCAGCCGGGAAGTACAGAGTCATCAATGAATCCGGATCGCCTGCAAAACTCATTAAGGCCTTTGTAAAATGAACTCCCGGGAACGCGTATTAAGCAGCATCAATCGCATAGAGCCAGACAGGGTGCCTTTCGACCTGGGAGGCACTTCCGTTACCGGTATCTCAGCCATGGCTTACAACAAACTTAAAGCGAAACTGGGAATCGATTCCCCCACGAGAGTTTTCGATGTGGTGCAGCAGCTGGCCATGGTGGACTGCAACTGTAGATTCCTTTGGTATAGATGTGCTGGATATCAACCGTCTGTTTATGGATGACAGAACCTGGCATACCTTTACCCTGGGAGATGGGAGCATTAGGAGAATATTCCGGACTGGTTCCAGCCTGAAAGGGCTGACGACGGATCATTATCATCAAAGACAGCCAGGGACGGGTGATGGCCCGGATGCCGCCGGGGGGATGTGTTTCGACCAAACTTGCTTCCCCTGGGAGGATGGGTATCCCGATGATCTCAGCAGTATAGGAGAGGCATTCAAATCTGTGAACTGGATGGCACATTCACACACAAGCTTTATTGACATTAAGGACGAAGAGTTAAGGGCAAGGACCAGGCAATTGCGGGAATCCACTGATAAGGCTATAGCCATGTCCGGAGGGGTTAAACTTCTGGAGCTGGGATTTTTTCTGAGAAGGATGGACAATTTCCTTATGGATCTTTTAGCTGATCAGGAGAGTGTTTCAAAACTACTGGATAAACTGATGGATCTACATTTATCCAAATTGGAAAAGAAATTGCGTGCGGTGGGCGACCTGGTGGACGTGATCAGATTTGGCGATGATCTTGGTATGACCAAAGGTCCGTTTATGGACCTTGAAACCTTCAGGAAGCTATTTCTTTCCCGGTATAAAGTCGTATGTGACTATGTCAGGCAAAACAGTAACATGAAGATATTTTTCCATTCCTGCGGAAGTATCAGACAGTTTATTCCTGATTTGATTGAGGCTGGATTTGATATCATTAATCCTGTACAGACCAATGCTCAGGGAATGGATCCCGTTGAATTAAAGGAAGAATTCGGACGCGAAATAACATTCTGGGGAGGGGGAGTTGATACGTCCGCGGTTTTGCCTTCCGGAACACCCGAGGAGGTAAGGGCAGACGTCTTAAAGCGTTGTGAAATTCTTTCCAGGGACGGAGGATTCATTTTCGCACCCATTCACAACATACTTCCCGAGGTACCCCCTGAAAATATCCTGGCCATGGTTAAGGCCGTGAAGGAATTTAATACTTGAGCAAAGACACGATCCTGGTCCTTTGAATTTAAAGTATTCTGCTAACTTTATTGGCCAGGTAATGGGGGCATCAACTAAGGGCTGCCCCGAATGGATCGAAATTTAGTCGATGAATCAGGGGAAAAATGTGCTTGTCATCGGTGCTGGTATTGGAGGCATTGCAGCTGCCGGTGCTCTTGCACGCTTAGGCTATCAGGTAACAATAATTGAAAAGAATGCTCATCCAGGAGGGCGATGCGGGAGCTATTTAAAGGATGGACATCGCTTTGATATCGGGGCCACTTTTCTGATGATGCCGGGAGTATATCAAGAAGCATTTGAGGCAGTTGGGAAAAACATGTGGGATGAATTGACCCTCCACAGGATTGATCCCGTTTACAGAGTTAAATTTCAGGATAGCAAGGAAGTTTTGTTTAGCTCAGACCTGTCCAGTCTTCAAATGCAATTCGAAGATATTGAAAAGGGAAGCTTTGGTAAGTTCCTCAAATTAATGGGCAAAGGCTTTGAAATTTACGAAAAAGCCATGCCCCTGATCGATCGCAATTACTTCAGGATACTTGATCCTTCAATCCTGAAATATCCGTATCTCCTCTTTAAGTACAAAGCCTTTAGCAGGCATTACAGGTATGTCAGCAGGTTTTTTAAAAGCGAAGAGTTACGTGCATTTTTTACATTTCAGAACCTTTACCTGGGTCAGAACCCATTGTCTGCCTCAGGGATGTATACCTTTCTACCCTTCATGGAACTTGCCGATGGAGTCTATTTTCCCGAAGGGGGAATGCACGAAATAGCCAGCAGTCTGCTTAACTCTGCAAAAGAACTTGGGGTGAAGGTCTTGTTAAATGCGCCGGTTAGTAAGATTGAGATTGACAGGAAACAGAGCCAGGGGCGTAACTTTAGTGGATGGATCCTTTTATCCTGCCGATATTGTGGTTTCAAATGCCGATCTGCCTTATGTCTACAATAATCTGCTTCCGGCTAGCAGAAAAGCCAGAAGGCTCACCCGTTTAAAGTACTCCTGTTCGGCCATGGTGTTTCACTGGGGCGTGGATCAGGTATACCCGCAGCTGGGTCAGCATACCGTATTTGTATCAAGCAGGCACAAGGAAAGTTGTAAAAAGATTTTCAGTGAGAATTCCTTTGCTGACGAACCATCCATTTATGTGCATTCCCCGGTCCGATCCGATACATCAGCCGCACCAGAGAAGCAGGACTCCATCACGGCTATTGTGCACACAGGGAACCTGGATGATAAAACCGGCATGGATTGGAAAGCAGTTAAGGAACAAACTAGAACGGCTATCCTGAAGCGTCTTGAAGAGGAGGGCTTGAAAGATTTTGAAAAACACATTAAGTTTGAAATCTGCTTTACCCCTAATGAATGGGAGTCGGTATTTAACCTGACCAGGGGAGGTACTTTTGGAAGCCTGGCTCATAATATCATGCAAATGGGATTTTTGCGTCCGGCCAATTACCATAAAAAATACAGAAATCTATATTTTGCAGGTGGAAGCACCCAGCCCGGTAGTGGTATGCCCCTGTCCCTGCTATCAGCAAAACTGGTTACGGAACGCATAGATAGGACATACGGGAATACATAAATGGCGATATGGACAAAGAGATAAAAGAGATCATCGGGAGCATTGATTTTCAAAATATAAAAAAGCATCCCAATATTCTGATAGCAGCCAGATTCTGGGACGAAAAAAGATACCATGCCGCACGCGCGTGTTACAAATTCATGCGGATGATAGATGATCTGATTGATGACCGGAAAGCATTGGAAGCGTCCATCAGCTGCCTGGAAAAAGAGGAGTTAAGTCAGAAGGTAAACAGCTGGATTGATTGTCTGGATAAGGTGCCGGAGGCTGATCCTTTCTATATGGAGCTGGTACATACCATTTCCACTTTTAAGATCCCCTTGGAACTCTTTCACAAGTTTGCGAAGTCCATGATCCACGACATCAACCATGATGGCTTCGCCACCCTGGAAGAGTTTATGGAGTATGCGGAGGGAGCCTCCGTGGCGCCAGCCTCCATCTTTGTGCATTTAACCTGTCTTTCCGAAAAAGATGGGGAATACTACCCTCCTGATTATGACATAATTGAGCTTGCGAGGCCCTGTGCAATTTTCAGTTACCTGGTGCATATCATCCGGGACTTCCAGGAGGATCAGCAAAATAATCTGAACTACTTTGCCAATGATATTTTAGAGCGCAACAATCTGCTTCCTTCCGATTTACGGGAAATTGCCGAAGGCGCACCCATTCCTCAGGAATTCAGGAATGTGATCGGGGAATATCATGAACAGGCCAGGGTTTACATGGACCTTACATGGAAGGAACTGCAAGGGCTGCAAACAAAACTGAGCGGCCGGTATCTTCTGAGTCTTCATATCATCTTTCAGCTGTACAAGATGGTCTTTGACCGGATTGACGTGAAACAAGGCCATTTCACCCGTGAGGAGCTGAATCCAACTCCGGCAGAGATCAAAGAGCTTGTAATGGAGGTGGCTTCCAGGGGTATTATTCACCCGCTGCCTTAATCTATATTGTCACAATTGTACCCTGGTCAGGTGCCTACCGACTGTTTTAATCTAATCTGAACCTTCACAAGGTATTGGTGATCTGATGGAATGATGCTGTCAAGTCACTAGATGTCAACAAAATACCTGTCGAATACGTCTAAATAGTAGTCTAACCCCGAAAACTATTTATCATGAAAAAACTAACGATTATTACTGCTCTCCTCCTTTTTGCAGGAATTGCAGCTGGACAAGTTCTAAAAAAGGATGCTGTGATGATGATGGATGTAGATTCAGAAGTGGTGTTAAAACCGGGAGTAAGCATGAATGAGTACATTGGTTTTCTATTATCGAAAGTGAAGCCTGAACTGGAGAAAGCTTTCCCGGGGACAAAATTTATTTGGCTGAAAGGTGAAAATGTAGAAAAAGTTAACAGCCTGATCCGCTTATGGTATTTTGAGTCCGCTGAAATACGAGATAAATACATAACTCCTGACTGGATCTATACGGATAATAAGAACATGAAATTAATGTTGAAATTAGATGAGATGAAGAGTGAATATGTAATAAGGAAAGCAGGAGAGGATAATCCTCCATGGCCAATGAATACTTCCTGGTTAATATTATAAGGACAAGGATAAACAAAACCACCCCCCGGTCCACGCCGGGGGTTTTTTATGCTCTGGTAGGGACATGTTGGCAAGGAGGATGCCGACTATTTTAATCTAATCGAGAATCTTCAAAATGTTTGGGGAATTTGAATAGATGACGCTATTAAGCCGTTAAGTGTCAACAAAATACTTGACTTATACGTCTCTTCTATACCTAACATCTAATTCTAATCCAAATTTAACAATCATGAAAACACATTTGAAAGTCTCAGATCAATCGATTAAAACTGCGATGCTTACATTACTTATATGCTTTGCATCAAATATCCTGTATTCACAAATTACTGTTGTAGAGTATATGAAAGTAAAACCGGGACAGTACAGTACTTACCTTGAAGTGGAAGAAGCATGGTCAAAACTTCATCAAAAAAGCGTGGATAATGGATATTTAATTGACTGGTCGTTGTATGAAAAAATGTTTTATGGTTCAGAAGATGAATATGATTTTATGACAGTTAATGTCTACCCTGATTGGGCAACCTATGAGAAAGGATATCCAGATGGGTATTATGATCAATTAGGTGAAGAGATTATGACAAAAACGAGTGATTCCAGAAGTTTGGTGCGAGCAGAAGTATATACGATGGTGGTTGGAGCAGATAACTCGAAACCTGCAAAATTTCTCAATCTTTTATTTATGAAAGTGGAACAAGGTAATGCTACTGCATATGTTGATATGGAATCGAAATATTGGAAGGTATATCAAGAAGGATTGATTGAAGCCGGGGGAATGAATTCATGGGGAATTTATCAACGAATTGTACCGTACGGCTTTGGAGGTGAATATAATTTTGTAGCTGTGAATGGCTTTGAAAGCTATGTCACAGGGAAATAACATCCCACAGGAAGCTTATGATGCTGCATGGGAAAAGGCTGTTGCTGACACATCAGATGAAGCTCTTGATAAACTAACAAATGAAACAAGGTTGCTGGTTACTAGTGAAATTTGGCGCTTTGTTAGGGGAGTAGGGGTAAGTGAATAAATCGCCAAAAAAATACTGACTAGTATTCTATAAAGTAAGGAAGTAAGCCCCTGGTTACTCCAATGCCTTGCATTGTCGTGAGCTCGGCAACTGGGTTGCCTCGGTTCGTAAGGGGGCAGGATACTCCCGACCATTTTATCTTAGTCGAATTATTGCCTTAGATAATGTATATGAAGAGCGTTATAGCTCTTATATCTTTAAAAATCAACATCATATTTGACTTTTACATACTGATTGTTGTAAATTGTCCTAAAACCTAGGCATCTAAAGGCATGAAATGGAATAGTCTAGCGATCATCCTTTTAGCAGTGGGATTGATGTTAGCTTGTGAGAAAACTAAAAATACGGATGCTGATATTCATAGTGGCCTAGCAGCGTATTATACGTTTTCAGGAAACACAATGGACATTAGCGGAAATGAATTTCATGGAACCTTGATAGGTGCGATTCCCTGCGAGGATCGATTTGGCAACGAAAATAGCGCTTATAAATTCGTGAATTGGGATGATCTTATTGTTCTGGATTCGGGAATCTATCAGGGAGATGTGATTACTATTTCTGCCTGGATAAAGAGACTGGGCGAGGGTGAAGATGAATGGAGTGCTATAGTAGGAGGCGATTGTGGCACACCTTATCTGGCTTTTGAGATGGGAAAGCTTTCGTTTGGTGCACAGTGTGGATATCCAATTGATCATCAATTTGCTCCTAATCTCCTGGATAACCAGGATTGGCACCATATTGTGGGAATTTTTGATGGTGAAGCCATTCATTTATACATGGATAACAAACAACTGGTTAATTCCGAGGTTCCTGGCAATGCATTTGAAGGTTCAATGCAACTGGGGATAGGTGGTTCTTATAACCATTGGAGAAGCAGTGAAAACTTTAATGGGATGATTGATGAGGTTCGAATTTATAACCGGGCATTAAATGAAAATGATGTTGAAGAGTTATACAAGCAAGAATCATCAGTTAATTAGAAAGATCATCAGACTTTGATTTCAGCCCCCTGTTACTCCAATGCTTCGCATTGTCGTGAGCTCAGCAACTGCGTTGCTTCGGTTCACGCTGGGGGTATTTTTATGCGCTGAATATATCATTCTGGCAAGACGCCTACCGACTATTTTAATCTAATCGGAAACCTTCACAAAGTAATAGAGATCTGACGGGATGACGCAGTCAATTCGTTAAATGTCAACAAAATACTTGACTTATACGTCTCATTACTAACTAACCCCCAAACTTATTACATCATGAGAAAATTAGTTATTGCAGCAGCCTTTATCCTGTTAGCAGGAGTAGCTTTTGGACAAACCCTGGCAAAGGGGGGTTCCTTCGGTCTTCATGTTTTAACGGTAAATCTTGACCCTGATGTGACGATGAATCAGTATCTGGATTTTCTAATTAATAAATACATTCCTGAAGCTGAAAAGTATTTTGAGGGATTAAAAATGAGTGTAATGAAAGGTGATAGAGGGGAGCATGAAAATAAGATTGCACTTGTACTATATTTTGAATCTGAGGCAGCCAGAGATAAATACTGGCCGGAAGAGGGAAAAGGGAGTGATGAGACTAAGGCGGCTATGAAGGAGGTGAAACCATTGATTGATGAGTTGTTGAAATTAGGAACTTGGTCCGATGAATATAGTGGTTGGGTAATACTGTAGTTAATACATTGAAGAATCTCAATCTCCGGTTACTCCAATGCACTGCATTGTCGTGAGCTCAGCAACTGCGCTGCTTCAGTTCACGCTGGGGGTTTTTTATGCGTTGATATTGTCATGCTGCCGCACAGGATACCGACAATTTTAATCTAATCGGAAACCTTCACTAAGTATTAGATACTTGATGGGATAACGCTGTCAAGTAGTTAAATGTCAACAAAATACTTGACATATACGTCTTACTAATATCTAACCCCCCTAAATAAATTATCATGAAGAAATTAATTATTGCAGCTGCCTTTTTCTTGATCACCGGTGTGGCGTTTGGACAAACGGTACAGAAAGGGAGTATTATTGGAGTACACACTACGACAGTAACTCTAAATTCAGGTGTGACGCTCGATCAGTATTTGGACTATTTCACAAATAGATTTATTCCGGAGTTTGAAAAACACTTCCCTGGTGTTAAACTTTACTTGGTAAAGGGCTTAAATCGAGAAGTGAAGGACGAGTATGGCAAGATTTTTATTATTGAGTCCAAGAAAGTCTACAACAAATATTGGAATGATGATGGAAGTTACACCAATGTAACAGCGGCGATCGTTGAAAAAGTACAGCCTCTACTTGATGAAGGGAATAAGTTGGGAACATCTAACGATGTAATCACCGATTGGGTGATTCAGTAGGGAATAGAAGATTTTTAGGTTTTAATACCTCCGGTTCACGCTGGGGGTTTTCATTGCGCTGAAGGGATCATGTTGGCAAGGAGGCTTCCGACTATTTTAATCTAATCGGACAATTGATTTAGGATGTAAGAATGGCAATCTATTTATGCGGTTAAACCATTAAATGTCAACTAAATACTTGACTCATATATCTAATTCAGGGTAACTTGTAATACCAACCCTAAATCCCATTGTTATGAAAAAAACTCCATTGACTTTCAAGAAATTGACATCCCTCGCAGCCCTTAGCTTGATATTTGGCTGTGTATTCACTTTATATTCCCAGGAGGCAGAAATACCCGAATCGGCTGCGGTAAAAGTTGCAGATGGATTATATGTTCATGATCAATGGGGGTCGAATATTACAATAAGTTCAGGTAAGGACGGATTATTAATTATTGATACTGGTTCTCCAGGTGGTGCTGAATATTCAGATTCCACAATTAGAGCTGGATTTCACAAACCCGTTAAATACGTGGTAAATACTCATTACCATTTTGACCATGTTGGAGGAAATCTGCTGTTTTCGAATGGTGGAGCGGTTATAGTTGCTCATAAGAATGCCAGAATGAGAATGATGAAAGAATGGAAGGTACCGGAAATTCCAGAGATACCTGATTTGAGATATCCCGTGATCCCTCCCTTTCCAGAGGAGTCCCTACCGGATCTTTGTTTTAATGATTCTATCGATATTCATATAAATGATGAGCTTGTTCGTTGCATTCATATCCTGGAGGACACTCTGACTGTGATGTCGTAGTTGAATTCAAGGACGCAAATGTAATTCACGCTGGTGATCTATTTCTTACAATTTATTTTCCTCCTATTGAAGGTACTGCTGAGGGGTATCTTGCGGCAGTTGAACGAATCATTGGGATGTGCGATGAAAATACAATTGTTATCCCAGGACATGGACCAATATCTGACAGAAAAGGATTGGAAGAATACTATGAAATAATTTCAGTCGCTTCCAATCGGATTAATTCACTCAAATCAGAAGGAAAGAGCCTAAAAGAGGTCCTCGATTCTAACCCGCTTGCGGGTGAATGGGCAGGCGAGTCATATGGATTAAAAGATTTATTCATATACTGCGTTTACAATGATGGGAACCTATATTAACAGCCAACGGATTTCGCATTGAAGTGGCTTTGGGAAACTTTAAAATCAGTGTAAGTTGAAACATTGCATTCTTTCAAGCCCCCGGTTCACGCCGGGGGTATTGTATGCGTTGAAATGATCATTCTGGCTCGACGTCTACCGACTATTCTGCCCATCATGATTTCATTTCGATGTTAGCCCGGTTATTCCCAGCTACCGGTAAATCCACCATAGGGCATTAAGCGGATCGAAATCTTACCATCCGTCGGAGCGAGCACAAGAGTTTGCAGGTCACGGGGTCCATCCCCGTCCACGATCATCTCCATCTCTGAAGGGATTTTGCCCAGAGGGGACAGATCGACCCTCAGATCCTTCTCCATATTCTCTCCGTTTACCCCTGCGATGTACCACCGCAACCCGCTTCTCCTGGCGATGACCACCTCCTTTCCCGGATACCCGGCAAGGAATTTGGTTTCTTCCCAGACCACCGGTACCTGCTTGAGGAAATCCAAAGCCTTTGGCGGAAGCGCGCGGGCGGAAGCAGGGGTGTCGGTGTAGTGCAGGATCCCGGACTCCAGCAGGATGGGAAGGGCCAGTTCGAAGCCATAGGTGGTCAGGTGGGCATAGGTGTTATCAGAGAACCCGCAGGGGGTATAATCCACAGGTCCCACGGCATTCCGGGTAAAGGGCAGGATGGCCATATTGCCCGGGGCCAGTTCCGGGAAAAGGGGATCAAAGATATAGCACTCTTCACCTCTCACTGCCTCCATGGAAACCAGGTTGGGCCAGGTACGCCTCCATCCTCTGGGCATGGTGCAGCCATGGAAATTTACCAGGAGCTGGAAGTCTGCGGCATCCGCCAGAATGTCCAGATATTGTTGTATAATCGTCTGCTTGTCAGACTGGAAGAAATCCACTTTAACCCCTTTAATTCCCAGGCTGCTGATGCGTTCAAACTCAGACCGTCTGGTTTCCCTGTCCCACATCAGGTCCCGGGGTTCTTCGGTAACCACATTGTGCATGCCGCCAGAATTATACCATAGAAGCAGATGCACGTCCTTGCTTTCTGCATAGGCAGCCAAATCTTCCATGGTGCCATTTTTCATGCGGTTCCAGTTGGCATCCACCAGAAAGTACTCCCATCCTATCTCAGCAGCGAAGTCCACAAAAGGAACCATTCGCTTGTAGTCCTGGGGACTGTCATTGTCGGACCACCAGCTCCAGGCGGCTCGCCCGGGCCTGATCCAGGAGGTATCCTCAATTCTTGAAGGGGCCGACAGATCTGTGGGAAGAGTGGTCTCCAGGATCTGAGCAAGGCTTTCACCCAGAGCGATAAAGCGCCAGGGGGTGGACCAGGGCAGAGCTGCGGTGGAGGTGTTTTCATAGTATCCCTCAGCTTCTCCCTCTTCAGCAAACTTTATCCGGTAGAGACCGTCTTCGCACTCCGCATGCAGGTGACTGGCTCCATAGGAACCGTCAAGTCCCGCTTCGGATACCAGCATCCAGGCACCCCCGGACTCCACCAGGATGGGAAAGGCCCAGCCATTTTTATTGGCGGGGGCTTCCGTACCGACTTTCACACCTTCATAATAAGTCTCGTATGCGGGCGTGTAGGTGGTAAGGGTGTCATAGGGGTGGCCCCAGAAGTTCCCATCCTTAAAATCAAAGCCAGTGAGCTCACTGGTCACCTTAAACTCCTCGTCGGCCTCACCTTTGAAGACATACCTGAAGGCAATCCCATCGTTATAGGCACGGAATTCCAGGGCTACCTGGTTTTGATCCTGGTTTTGAAAGATCAGCGTGCTTGCATTGTAAGTCTTGCTAACCTGCAATTGTTTTCCTGTGACCAGGGTATAGCTATCTGTTTGATTCATATGGATGTCTTCTGAGACAAACTCCAGATTTTCGACAAAGCGGTTATCCTCCGGGACTTCCGGGCTTGCGAGCTCAGCGTAGCTAATTCCCAGGGGAGAAGCCTCCACAATTTGCTTATAGGCATCCCCCTCCTTCAGGAAAACGGAATAGTACAAGCTGCTTTCAATTTGATCCTCTGATTGCTCGACCATAATCCTGATCGATTGATCCGGAGATTCCAGCTGCCACTTGTTGGTGACGGTGTTGCAGGAGATTAACAGGGCTAAAAGGGCTGGCAGCGTGGCCAGGCTGATTTTCTTGATGGTCATAGGAAGTGCATATTTTCCTTAAAAGTAATCAATATGTTCTTAGCCCGGGGCTTAGTTTTTTGATTTATCTTCCCTACATTTAGTCTCTGTTGATGAAGGATCAGAATAGCTACAATATTGGGGTCATAGGGGCCGGCTGGATCGCCAAAGCCCATATGGGTTTCCTGCAGCAAACCGGAAGAGCAGACATCACCTGGCTTGCGGCCAGGAATCCTGAGAACCTTGAACTTGTCAGGGCCGCTTATAATGTCCCCAATAAAACCGTTGATTACAGGGATATCCTGAAAGATCCGGCGGTGGAGGTGGTTCTGATTGCCACCCCCCCGGACACGCACAAGGAGATGTTTATTCAGGCCCTGAAGGCAGGGAAGCATGTCTTGCTGGAGAAGCCCATGGCCCTCAGTCAGGAGGAGCTGGATGAGATGATTCAGGTAAAAGCCCAATACCCGGAATTGATCGCCATGGAATGTTCCGGGCGGCACTCCAGGCTAAATCCCAAATTCACCCTGGTGAAAGAATTGATCAGCTCAGGAAAGCTGGGGGAGGTATATCACATACACCACCAGAGTGTTAGCCGGCAGAACAGACCCGGAATTGAGTTTCACCCCGTGGCCAAATGGTTCCTCGACAGATCCAGGGCAGGCGGGGGACCCCTGTTCGACTGGGGCGTCTACGATCTCTCCTTTCATCTGGGAGTTCTGGAGGACAGGCCCCAGCTTGAAGCAGTGGAAAGTGTCCAATTTAAATCCGGACTGGATGACGTGGACCCGGAGACTGACGTCTATGATGTGGAAGAGCACCTGGTGGTAAGTATGAGACTGAGTGGTGGAATCACCTACTACTGGGAACGCGGGGCCCACGCGCATGTGGAAGTGCCCAATGAAACCAGGATATATGGGACCAGGGGAGGGCTAAAACTGGCATACTGTACCTGGGATGATCCGGAGCTTAGCTTCTTTGACCTGGATGGAGAAGGGAAGGCTCGCCAGGTCCGGATTATCCGCGAGTGTCCCACAGAGGAAGATGGCTATTATCTGTCCAGGCACCTGATTGATGTCCTGGACGGCAAGGAGCAGCCGGTGGTCACTCTTGAAACAGCAAAAAAACATATGGAGATTATTCTTAAGATAAATGAAAGCAATTAACAAACTCGAAATAGCCAAAATGATCGATCACTCCCTTTTGCATCCAACCATGGATGATCAGACGCTTCGGGAGGGGATCGAAGTGGCTAAAAAATACCATGTGGCCTCTGTCTGCATCAAGCCGTATGCGGTGAAAATGGCAGCAGATCTGTTGCAGGGCTCGGATGTCATGGTTTGTACCGTGGTGGGATTTCCACATGGAAGCAACAGAACAGATGTAAAGATATTTGAGACAGAAAGGGCCATAGATGATGGGGCTGTGGAAATTGATATGGTGGTCAACATCGGCAAGGTGCTATCAGAGGACTGGGTGTATGTAAAAAATGAGATTGCATCCATTGAAAACGTTACAAAAATGCACGGGGTCACCTTAAAGGTCATTTTTGAGAATGATTTCCTGCCCGGGGACAAGTACAAGATCAAGCTGTGTGAAATCTGCAGTGACCTGAAAGTGGAGTTCGTAAAAACCTCCACCGGCTATGGTTTTGTAAAGCAAGCGGATGGCAGTTATAACTACAAGGGAGCCACACATGAGGATCTGATACTAATGCGCCAACATAGTGATCCCGGAACAGAAATAAAGGCGGCCGGAGGAGTTCGTACCCTGGAAGATATCCTGAAGGTACGGGAGCTGGGAGTGACCCGCATTGGGGCCACAGCCACAGAGGCTATTATTCAGGCAGCGGACGGTAAAAATGGCGGGGAGTCCCCGGAAGGATATTAACTGAACAAGGAACCCAGAAAAAAATAACATGAGAACCAAATTGCTATTGCCCATACTTCTGCTTGCATTAAGCCTAACAGCCTGCCTGAATCAGGGTGATCAGAAGCTCCGGCCCAACATCGTTTTTATCATGTCGGACGATCATGCCTACCAGGCCATTTGTGCCTACAGTGATAAACTGATTCAAACCCCCAATATCGACCGGATCGCAGAGGAGGGGATGTTATTCAGCAATGCCTGTGTGACCAACTCCATCTGTGCTCCCTCCAGGGCCACCATCCTGACCGGGAAGCACTGTCACCTGCACGGGAAGATTGATAACCGTTTTCCCTTTGATACCACCCAGATGACTTTCCCGCAACTTTTCCAGGATGCCGGCTACCAGACGGCCATGTTCGGGAAGCTTCATTTTGGGAACAATCCCAAAGGAATCGATGAGTTTAAGATCCTGCCCGGACAGGGAGCCTATTACAATCCTGATTTTAATACCAATGATGGCAGGATCCGGATTGAAGGTTATACCACTGACATGATTACCGATATGACCCTGGACTGGATGAAGAACCGCAGGGATCCGGATAAACCCTTCCTGCTCTTTTACCTGCATAAGGCGCCCCACCGGGAATGGCTTCCTGCCGAAAGGCACTACAAGGAGTTTACCAAAAAAGACCTTTCCGGAGCCGCCCACTCTCTTTGATGATTATGAAGGACGCGGATCTGCCGCCAAAGAGGCTGAAATGAATATCCTGCTTCACCAGAACTGGGCAGGGGATTCCAAGCTCCGCCCGGAGGTGCTGGATGAACTGGGGATTAAACCAAGCTCCAACTGGGATAAAGGGATCATGCAAAACTCGTACGATCGTTTTACCGAGGAGCAGCTGGCAGCATGGAATGCAGGTCTATGATCCCATTATTGAAGATTTCAAGGAGCGCTATCCCACCATGACCGAGAAGGAGCAGATGAGCTGGAAATACCAGCGCTATATGCAGGATTACCTGGGCTGTATTGCTGCGGTGGATGAAGGGTGTTGGAAGGCTGCTGGATTACCTGGACGAGACAGGACTTACGGAGAATACCCTGGTGGTCTATACCTCCGACCAGGGATTTTACCTGGGAGAACACGGCTGGTTCGATAAGCGCTTTATCTATGAAGAGTCCTTTAAGACACCCCTGCTGGTCCGATGGCCCGGGAGCCGTGGAGCCGGGAAGCAAAAATGACCAGATGGTTCAGAACCTGGATTTTGCACAGACCTTTCTGGAGATTGCAGGCATTGAAGCGCCCTCAGATATGCAGGGAGAGAGCATTGTTCCACTGTTGAAAGGGGATATTAAGGGCTGGGACCGGGATGCGGTCTACTACCACTATTATGAATACCCTGCAGTACATATGGTAAAACGACATTACGGGATTGTAACCAGGGAGTACAAACTGGTGCATTTCTATTATGATGTGGATGAATGGGAGTTGTATGACCGCAAGAAGGATCCCATGGAAATGCAGAATGAATATAACAATCCGGAATATGCCGATGTGGTGGCCGAACTGAAGGAGAAGCTGGCAGAGTTGCGGGTCAAATATGAAGATTCGGAGGAGCTGGATCAGAAATTTATAGACCTTTATAAGAAATAGCAGGATAGGATGCCACTCAACTATATATTAAATACAAAGCTCATGAGAATTACGTTTTTATTGCCCTTGCTGGCACTGCTTCTGTCTTTCACGGCCTGCTCTGAACAGGTTGAGGAGAAGACCAGACCCAACATTGTTTTTATTATGTCCGACGATCATGCCTACCAGGCCATTAGCGCTTATAGCGATCACCTGATACAGACCCCCAATATCGACCGGATCGCGGAGGAGGGGATGCTGTTCAGCAATGCCTGTGTGACCAACTCCATCTGTGCTCCCTCCAGGGCCACCATCCTGACCGGGAAGCACTGTCACCTGCATGGGAAGATCGACAACCGCTTCCCCTTTGACACTACTCAGCTCACCTTCCCGCAGCTCTTCCAGGCTGCAGGCTACCAGACCGCCATGTTTGGGAAGCTTCATTTTGGAAACAATCCCAAGGGGATCGATGAGTTTAAGATTCTGCCCGGGCAGGGAGCTTACTACAATCCCGATTTTAATACCAACAAGGGTCTATCACATGAGGGCTATAGG
>CAWBWE010000027.1:0-82975 GCA_963792395.1 uncultured Bacteroidales bacterium | reverse complement strand
CCCAACGGGAAATCAGCGATGGCTATTTTTGGTTTCGTCTACCTCTGGTACCTATTGGCCGTACTGAACCTTGAAATCTGGCTGGATTACCGGCGCGATTTTGTGATTTGGGCCAAAGAGAAGAAGGGCTTCATGCGCGGTGTATATAAAATTCTGAGTCTGGGGATCAGTGATATCTCGCCAAAAGCAGTCAGACTAGACGATCGTCTCGGATACATAATTACATTAATCGGGATACCCTCTGCCTTCCTCCTTCATGGCTATGTAGGTTTTATTTTCGGATCAATAAAAGCCAATCCATGGTGGTCCACTGTGTTAATGCCGGTGATTTTCATCTTCTCAGCCATGGTGTCCGGAATAGCTCTTATCATGGTACTGTACATGGTGGTCTCCTTCATCAGGAAAGTGAAAATTGATATGGCCTGCCTGGATACGATCGGGAAATACCTGTTCTACATGCTTATCCTGGATTTTACACTGGAGTCACTGGATCAGGTTCACAGGATCTATGAAGCGGAGGAATCATTCGACATTTTACATATGCTGGTTAATGGCAAATTGTACATTACCCTTTTTGGCTTTCAAATCATGCTGGGGATGATCATTCCAATGATCAGCCTTGGCGCACTCCAGATATTTAAAGCCAGGGAACAGGTTCGAAAAACCATATACCTGTCCACCGGTCTGATGGTTCTGGTCGGTATATTTTTCATGCGTTGGAATGTGGTTATCGGCGGACAACTCTTCTCCAAAGGATTTCACGGATTTACCAACTTTAAACTGGGCCTGGCAGGGACAGAGGGCTTATTTATGGCCATTGTCTGGATGATTCTACCCTTCCTGATCCTTGCATTTCTGCTATGGCTTTTACCTCCATGGAAGAAGCAAATGGAGGCCTGAAAAGAAAAGCAGGAATGGAAAATAAAAGTCAAGCCGGAAAAGGGGAACTTGATCTTCTGAAACAACGTATCTCACACCTGGAAGACCGGATGACCCGATTGGAAGAAGATGTTACAGAAACAGGCTATTCCGGAAGTGGTATATTTCGTTTCCAGAAATCCCCGGTGGACGAATCCCTTCAGGAAAGGGACAGCACCAGGGATATTTCCATGGAATCAAGGGTTGGAGAATATGGCATGGCCTGGCTTGGGAATATTGTTCTCTTTTTCGGAATTCTGTTCCTGTCCCAGTACTTGCAGAATAACAATCAGGAGATCATATCCCTGGTAATTGGCTTTGTTTCGGTTGGTCTGGTATATCTGTTGGGACATCTTACACGGAGATCACTTCCTTATATGTCCAGGCTTTTCTCTTACAACGGCCATTTGCTGCTGTATATCCAGGCAATGAGGATTGGTATGTTCCCCGGCAGTCAGATTATTGATAATTCATTCCTGGGTCATGCGCTGGTCCTGGTGGTCCTAATATCGCTGATCTACCTGGCCTACAGAAACAGTTCACAAATACTGGCAATCCTTGTCTGGCTGATGGCTGTCCTTACAGCCATTGCCGGTGGATCCACACACTTCATGCTTTCCCTGATGCTTGGCATCACCATCTCTGCCATCTTCTTTGCCATCAGAAAAGCATGGTGGACCGGGCTTATGGTCTCCATATTCCTGGCCTATTTTATCTACTTGATGTGGATCACTGGCAATCCGTTCATAAGTAAATCCTTTGAGTTTATTTCCCTTCATCAATTGGGATATGTTTACCTTTTTGCCTGTGCTCTCGCCTATTCCTTTCTGGCCCTGCTGCCCGCCAAAGATGGAGTTAGTCAGAATCAGCTGAATCAATCGATCGTGTTGAACGGTACTGGGCTTTTCGTTTATTTTCACCCTGACGGTCCTGGCTTTTTTCACCGAAACCTATTTCCAGTATTTCGGCCTTATTGCAGTTTTTTGTATTGCTTACTCCATCTGGTTAGAATTGCGGGGGACATGGAAATCCATCGCATCGCTGTATGCTATCTACAGTTTTGTGGCTCTCAGTATTACTATTGCCGGGATCTATCACTTCCCGCTGGCATATCTCCTTCTTTCCATCCAGGGTCTGTTGGTAGTCATCGTGGCACTTTGGTTCCGTTCCAGATTCATGGTGATTATGAACACCATCCTTTTTGGAGGATTGCTGATCGCTTACTTTGCCGCAGGCGAATTTCTAAATGGTACAAATTTCTCTTTTGCGCTGGTTGCACTTGGAACTGCCAGGGTCCTGAACTGGAAAAAGCAACGCCTGGAAATTCGTACCGAATTGATCCGGAATATTTTCCTCTTCACTGGTGCTGTCATGGTCCTTTTCAGCCTTCATAAGGCAGTACCGTCAAATTTTGTGACGCTTTCCTGGGCCCTTTCTGCGATGGTATTTTTTCTCCTGAGCGTCCTGATCAGGAATATGAAATACCGCTGGCTGGCCATCATCACCATGGTAGTCACCGTATTTTACCTCTTCCTTGTAGACCTGAGCAACATCAGCCTGGGATACCGTATTGTTGCCCTGATGTTTATCGCAGCAATCTCACTGGGTATATCCATTTTCTACTCCAATCGACAGAAGAGCAAGAATGAAGAGTCTGATTAAGTCTCTAAGCCTGCTCCACAGTCTCCCCAACACTTTTAGGTGAAAGGAAAAGGAAGTTATCACAGACAATTTCAGTACTGTAGTGCTTATTCCCCTCCTTATCGTCCCAGGAGTTGGTGGAGATCTTTCCCTCCACATAAAGGGCATCTCCCTTGGATACATGTTGCTTTACAATTTCAGCAGCTTTGTTCCAGACCACAATGCGATGCCATTCGGTTCGGCGTACCTCTTCACCTTCCTTATCTCGCCAGACTTCATTGGTCGCCAGGGGAAAATTGGCTACAAAGGCCTCCCCATCCCGTTCCGAAACCCTGGGTACCTCGCCTACATTTCCAACGAGGGTCACCCTGTTTACTCCGTATTTCATGATGCGTAAGATTTGGTTACAGGGATTAATGTGCCGAAGGGTGGGAAGATCGGTCATACCTTGTCTTAAAAGAAGGGCAAGAGGAAAAAGGTGTAATTTTTTATGAAATACTTAACACCTTATTGCTAAACAAATTAGATCTGGTGATGTTTATCTGGTATATCATACACAGAATAATGCCATGTCACAACAAATCGTTACTCAACACCTCGAGAATGTAATAAAAAACCACGCACAGGACATGAGCAAAAAACTGCTTGTAATTACCGGAACAACCAGCGGTACTGGGATGTCTGCGCCAGAGAGCTCGCAAAAAAGGGAGCCACCGTCATTCTTCTTAATCGAGATAGTGAAAGATCCCGGCAATCTTACAGTCAGTTGCTTGAATCCGTTCCAGAGGGGAAATTCGATCCCATACTTTGTGACCTGCAGAGCTACGCCAGTGTGAAAAGCGCCATGGAAAAGATTAGGTCGAAATACGAAAAAATCGATGTGCTGGTTAATAATGCCGGAGTGATGGCCCTGAAAGATCAAGCCACAATAGATGGCTACGATGTACAGATGCAGACCAATGTAATTTCTCACTTCCTGATTACCAAAGAACTGTTCCCCCTTCTAAAAAAAAGTCCCCGGGCCCGAATAGTGAATCATTCATCAATGGCAAGACTGGGCGGCCCCCTTAAAATGGATTTCTTTGAGAAAAAAGGAGGTCAGTTAGGGGGTGACGGTACGGAAGAGGAAAATCTTAGCTTTCAGGGACCCAGATGGGAACGATACCATCAGACCAAGCTTGCCAACGCCACCTTCACCTACGGGCTAAAAAAGAAACTGGAAGAAAAGAACATTACCCATGTTATTCCCTTGCTTGCACATCCGGGTCTCGCCAGGACCAAATTGCAGGTTACAACAGCAGTGGATGGCGGAATGGATGGTAAAAGTGAGTTGATGAATCAGGCACAGTCAGCTGAAGACGGGGCAACTGGAATCATTCGTGCCAGCATGGACGAAAATGCCAAATCAGGGGATTTTTATGGACCGGCTGCAGGATGGAAAGGGTTTCCAGAACTACTGACTCCCGAAGACCTGCTGTTTGATGAATCCAATATCCGGATTAACTGGGAGGGATGTGAAAAGGCTGTTGGAGAAATTAAATTATCTTAGTTAACCGGCCTCCAGTTGATATGAGAAGACCGTTGTTTTATTAAGCAGAATACCCCAGCAAGAAATTGTTAACTTATGATTCAGCATAAAAACGGAATATCGGCCTTAGTTCTGGTGATTCTGGTTTTCATCCTGGCAGCATGTAATCCTCCCAGGAATACCCACCGTTCAGAATCGCAGGAATCCGGTGCACCTGCAACATCCAGAATCCTGTTTCTGAATTATCAGCTCAGCAGGGATGGTATCACCAACTCCTACAATGCAAAGCTGATCAATATGATCATCACGGACGGCTCTCTGAAAGAGGATCGACCCGGGCAGAATCAAGCTGAGAAAGATGACCTGGAAGTGTTGGTTTTCGACAATAATCTACAGATCATGAGCTACCAGCATATTCCCAATCCCTTAGATAAATCTGTCGAATATGTAAACGATGCCGGTCAACTGGAACGAAAAATAATCCATCCGGACAGTACTCAGTTCAGTGTAAGAATACAAATAGAGCCTGAAGCGAGCGTCGTTCACCTTAATAGATATACAGGAATTAAATCTGAAGAAATCATCCTTCTAAAAACCCTGATCCAATGAAACAGTTCTGCAAATATCAATTCCTTTTAATCCTGCTCCTGGTTGCTTCCCCCAGGGGATTGTTTAGCCAGGTCTTCACCGTAGATACCATCCTGTACCAGGGGGAACAGGACTACCCCATTAACCTGGTATTTCTGGGAGATGGATTCCTGGAGAACGAATTACAGGATTTCAGGGATATCGCAGAAACCTATACCAATCTGCTCTTTACTGTGGACCCATTTCTAAAATTCAGGAGTTTCTTTAATGCATTTTCAATCAGCGTTCCCTCCAATGTATCGGGTGCCGCCACGGATCCGGAAAATCTGATTGATAACTATTTCGGAAGTACTTTTGCTTACGCGGGCATTGACCGGCTTCTGGTGCCCACAGACAACACCGCCATAAGCACCGTACTGGCTAATAATTTTCCGAATTACGATCAGGTATTTATGCTGGTAAATTCAGCAACTTATGGTGGATCAGGAGGTTGGGTGGCTACAGCATCCCTGCATGAGGACTCCCCCGAGATAGCCCTGCATGAACTGGGACACTCCTTTGCGGACCTGGCCGACGAATACTGGGCAGGTGCACAATATGCCAGGGAAGCCATTAATATGACGCAGGAGACCAATCTGGAACTGCTAACGTGGAGAAACTGGTACGGGGATAATGACATCGGCTTGTTTGCGCATGATGAATCCCCGACTTGGTACCGGCCCCATCAAAATTGTCTCATGAGATACCTTGGCGAGCCATTCTGCCCGGTCTGCCGGGAGGGGATCATTGAAAGTATCTATAGTAAAGCAAGTCCCTTTAAAGGTTATGAACCCTCCCTCGCAAGTTTCGAAATGACTGGCGTTTCCGCGGTATTTAAATTGGACCTGAACCATCCGGATCCAAGCTCGCTGGAGAGTTTATGGTATCTGAATGATGTATTGTTTAGTGCAGGTGGCGATTCCATAACAGTCCTTTCAACGGATCTGAAAGCAGGCCTGAACAAGTTGATGGTTAGCGTTACAGATACCTCCTACAGGATCAGACCCTATGACGATGAAAGCTACCATAAAATGGAAGTAGAATGGGAGGTGAGCAAGGGGACAGTTAGTTCCGCCCGGGAGATAAACCTTTTAAATCATTCAGCCATTAGTATTTATCCAAATCCGGTATACGATAAGCTGAACGTTAAAATACAGGACCAGGTGGGAGAAGCGATAATTGAATTATATGATTCCCAGGGGAGAAAAATTCAGAGCCTTATAGGAAGCTCTCCAGGCACAAATTTGCTTGAGATGAACAGCCTGGAGGCAGGTATTTATATGATAAGAATACGCCTTGAGGGTAAATATTTGTTTTCCAGAATAATAATTAAGTTGTAATCCGGGAAAACAAATTACCTTTGTGCTTGTTATTAGTTTGAGTTATGTTTCATTTTAATTAAAAGTTATGAGTAACGGTACAGTTAAATTCTTCAACAATGTAAAAGGTTTTGGTTTTATCAACCCTGACGAAGGAGGTAAAGACGTTTTTGTTCACCAAAGCGGATTAATCGACGAAATCACTGAAGGTGATAAAGTTAGCTACGAGGTAGAAGATGGTCCAAAAGGACTGAGCGCAAAAAATGTCAAATTAGTATAAAGATACTTTGACACTAAAGCATTGCACAGCCCGTCAATTTTGACGGGCTTTTTTTATTACTATTTTTATAGGACGAATTAAATCCGAACCCATCATGAAGTACAGTGAAAGTGCCGCAAAGCTGAGAAATATGATTGAAAAAGCCATTGAAGATCAAAAAATTACCCGGGCCGAAATGGATGCCATCCTGCATATTGCCACTGAAGACGGTCATATTGATCCACATGAACAGGCCCTGCTCAATCAGCTTCAGGATATGATCGAAAATAAAACCGTCAGGTTTACTCTGTAGTTTTTTGTCCGGATCTTTGACTTACCAATAAAGACCATTTAGTCAATGAAACTAGAAAAGAAGGATGATCCTGATTTTCCAGATTACCCTTGTTTGTAGCTTGTTAATTCTGGCCTATTTCATTTTCAGGTAAGGGCAACTGGAATTACCGCTTTTCATGAGCGGGTTTTAGTGTCCATAGTTGCATTCGGGTCATATCAGCCAGGAAAGACATGTCCAGGTCCGTCCGGTGCACGATCCAGTTTTTGTATCCTTCCACCTCAGAAATAATCAGCTCTTCATTCTCCCTGGGATGTGAATCAAATGGGATTACTTCGTAACTGTTCTGCAACCCTTTCCTGGCGATATCCAGATAAACACGGCTAAACAGGTGCAGGAGTGATCCTGTGCCCACGCCACGCTCCTCCACTTCAAGCTCTGCAGGAAGGTGACCCTGGTTCCGGATGATATCTCTGGAAGCCTTTGCAAGAGCAAATACCTGTTCCATGGATACAGACGAAATTCCAGGATCATGGGGTGCTTTGCTCATCGGTCCCAGAGGGCTCTCACGTGGTAGTTTCCCCGGAATCTTTCCCCTTACACTATACTCCATAAGTGAATGAGCCAGTGCGGCATAAATTTCTGCAGGCGAATAATAATCGTCATAAAGAACCTGTTTGTTCAGCTCGATTTTTTCAGCAATGCTTAACAGGTCCTTCCTGGAAATATAGTCGGGCTGATAGGAAAACCTTTCCATCAGGTCTCCTATGGTGACCACTTCGATACCTTCCTGGTCTTTCAGAAATTGCATCAGTCTTTTGAAATTTTTCCTGGCGGTTGCCATGCTCTCCGCCGGGCGCAGGACTGGAGGTCTGAGGCTGTCCCTGTCCGGGTTTGCTCCTTCGTAAAAATTGAAATCCCAGAACTGTTCCGCCCTGACCTTGGTGGGATGACAGGCGAAAAAGGAGATCATATCCAGGCCTTCAATATCCGATACGAAATTCTTCTTCAGATTTTCAAATACTGGATCAAACAGATCATCGCGGTAGTAAACATCATCGAAAGCCCCATAATCGCCATGAAAGTTCAGGGTGTTACAGAACCAGACCACATGTTTGCCCGGCAGTCTTACGGGAGAATAGACATACCCCTTCCCCATCTGTCCCAGGGCATAGACCAGTTGCGGACCATAGGATCCTCCATGCCGGGCCAGAGAGCTCACCGGAACCCCGAAGATTCTTTCCAGTTCATCAAAACCCACCGACTCATTCTCGAGCATCGCCTGCACACCCTGGTCCCAGCTGGCATACTCCAGGATCTCCGTGACGGTTGGATGGATGGAGCCCAGATTGGTATGGCTACCGATATCGTGAGCGGCCATGGCCTCGATCACATCCTGCCGCCCGCGTTCTTCCAGCGAGCGTGCTTTCTCCCCTATTACAAAAAAGGTTCCCGTCACCCCTACCTCTGTCATGGTTTCGGCCAGCCAAAGGGGAATTTCATCCACCCCTTCGGACACTGGTGAGATATAGTCTTCCACATCAAAAACCACAGTAACATAGGTCTTCTCAGGGGTATTACAGCTTTGCATAAGGGCGAAGATCAAAAATGTGAGCAATAAAACTCTGTGTCTCATGATTTTCAAGGTGTTCGTTTGCAGCTTTATGAACTTACTGGCCTGTTCGCTCGGCCAGGGGGCTTAAGCGGATGATCCGGTCGGGTTTGTTTACCACCACATAGATGTTCCCTTCCGGATCAAGGCCAATATCTCTTACCCTTCCAAAATTTTTTAAGATGACCTCCTGGTGCAAAACCCTTTCGGCTTCAATATTAAGCAAACTGACCTCTTCATACTTCAGTGCCCCGACCAGTAGCTGGTTCTTCCATTTGGGGAAGGCCTCTCCCTGGTAAAACTCAATCCCGCAAACAGCAATGGAGGGTTTCCAGTACAGCGCCGGTTGCGCGTAGCCTTCCTTCCTGGTGTATGCTGAAACCGGTTCCCCGTTATAATTACTTCCGTAGGTAATGACCGGCCACCCGTAATTGGTCCCGGAGCGAATGAGGTTCAACTCGTCTCCTCCCAGGGGTCCGTGTTCCGCAGCCCAAACCTCATCCGTTCCGGGATGAACCGAAACACCCTGCGGGTTCCTGTTTCCAAGGGTATAGAGGGTGGGCAATCCCCCTTCTTTAAAAGGATTATCCTCCGGGATGCTGCCATCCGGAAAGATCCTGTGAATCTTCCCATTGGGTTTAAAGGGGTCCTGAGCCTGGTCCTGGGCTCCTCGATCTCCAATACTGAAATAGAGATAGCCCTTCCGGTCAAAAACAATGCGGTTGCCGTAATGATGCCTGGTGGTACTGTAGGTATTTTGCGGGGCTTCATAGATCAGCTCTTCCTCCACCCATTGCATATCTTGAATTCTGCCCCTGACAATGCGGGTCATGGCGGGCGGGCGGGCATCTCCCTCAGCCTGTTCCAGGGCATGACTGTAGGAGAGGTATACCCATCCGTTTGTTCTATACTCAGGATCGATACTCACATCCATCAATCCACCCTGGCCTTCAGCCAGAACTTGGGGAGTGCCCTGTATCGCCGAGTCAAGCAGCTTTCCCTGAACAACCATCCTCAACTTCCCCGGACGCTCGGTAAACAGTGCTGTATCAGGGTTAAGAAAAACAATGGCCCAGGGAAGATCCAGATGATCTACCCAGATTTCAGTCCTGATGGTATAGTCGATACTTTCCAGCTGAGCCGGGGGGTCTGGTTTTTCGACCCCTGCTCTGGTCTGTTCATTATACAGGTACTCCACCAGCAGGCGGATCTCCTCATCATCCAGGGAAGTCTCATAGGAGGGCATCCCCAGGTGGGGGATCCCATATTTGATATTCCGGCTTACATATCCGGAACCATCTCCAAATTGCCAAACCCCATCCAGAAGGCTCTGGGCGTTCCCTCCTCTCAGATCCTTGCCGTGACAATTGGAACAATACTGATCGTAAATTTCTTTGGCCCCCTGATCCGCCGTGGCAACCGGGGCTCCCTCAGCAGGGGCCTGATTACATCCGGTGGTAAGTAAGGAACTTAAAAACAGGAACAGCAGGGACCGCATGTGGAAATAAGAAATTTTGGCTTTCATAATCCTTTTTCTTTGTAAGTAAATGAAATTGAATCAGAAATACTAGTTTTGCTGCCATGCGTTCGGCAGTTATTTTCAGAGAGGTAAGGCAGGAGGATAATAAAGCGCTGGCCCGGATGATCAGGGAAGTATTCAGGGAGCATGCTGCCCCTGAATCGGGGACGGTATATTCCGATCCCACCACCGATGATCTTTACGGTCTCTTTCAAAACACAAGGTCCATTCTTTGGGTGGCCGAAGTGGATGGATTAGCAGCAGGCTGCTGCGGGATCTATCCCACCGAAGGACTGGAAAGCAATTGCGCTGAGCTGGTAAAATACTATCTGGCAAAAGCTGCAAGAGGCAGGGGAACAGGAAGGCAATTGATGGAAAAGTGCATTGATTCTGCCAGGGAGCTTGGCTACAGGCAGCTCTACCTGGAGAGTATGCCGCACTTTTCAAAAGCCCTGGGCATCTATGAAAAACTGGGATTCCAAAAGCTAAATAAACCCCTGGGGAATTCAGGGCATACTTCCTGCACCCTCTGGATGGTCCTGGAGCTATAAAAAATAATAACTATGGCAGCTGAAAATATAAATGAAGAAATCCGGCCCATCACAATGCCCGGAGTTCATTCAAGGTTTTTAAAGTTTTTCAATGACAGGTCTGAACCAGCAGGATTGAAGATCCTGGATGTGGGAGCCGGAGAGGGGGCCCTGACCCAGAAACTGTTTGAAATGGGATACCAGATGCAGGCCTGTGACTTCTCTCCGGAAGCCTTTAAATTCAGTCCGGTGCCCTGCGATGGGGTGGATATTACCCTGCCCTTTCCCTATGCGGACCATAGCTTTGACAGAGTGATTGCCGTGGAGGTTACCGAGCATATACTGGATCATGAGAACTTTTTCCGGGAGACCTACCGGATACTTAAGCCAGGTGGCAAGCTTTATATCTCCACACCCAATATTCTCTCCATGAAATCCAGGTTCCGTTTCCTGTTCCAGGGCTTTCCTTACGGATTCAAGCCCCTGGAAATGCAAAAGCACGACGGGATGCAGCATGTAGCCGCACTGAGCCTGAACCAGTACAACTACCTGGCGCTTAAATACGGATTCCAGGAGTCCGAATACGGAATCGACCGGAGGCAAAGCACCTCGCGCTGGCTTCGGATACTGTTTTCACCGCTGATGTTTTTTTCCGTAATAATAAAAGGCTACGATCCCATGCACAACCGAAAGGACCTGCTCTTAGGAAGATTACTGTTTATGGTTTTTTCCAAACAGTAATCCGGCTACCAATCCAAGCACTGCAAAGGCCGAAAGCAATAGAAATACCTGGGCATGTCCGCCTGGCCCGGGGGTTCTATCTAGCAGATGTCCCATCCAGGGACTTATAAATACCTCCGGGGTAAATCCAACAAAAGATACAATCCCAACGGCAGTACCGGTAAGCGCAGCAGGAAATCCGGCCTCCTTCATCACTGCAAAATAGAGTGCCCGGACTCCGTAAATCCCGGCAGCCGTGAGGACCAGGTTAAGCAGGAGCACCAGAGTAATCCCATTCAGGATCCCTGAAGCCATAAGCAAGGCCCCGAGTACGGTCAGGCCAAAACTGATTATGATAAGCCGGGGCCTGTTAAAACGGTCGGCCAGGTATCCAAGCAGAATGGCCACCAGGGCACGGATCCACAGGGCTGCTGTTCCTACTCCTGCTGCATTTATTTCTGAATAACCAAGCACCTCCCTGGCAAACAGAGAGAAATCGTCGGTAATCTTATAGCCTGCATAAGCACAAATGATAATCAGGCTTAGCAACCAGGTGTTTCGATTACGTAGGAGGCTGTAAACTCCGCGGATCACTTCGGCAAACGGAGTGCCTGAGCGTTCCGGAGCCCTTGCCGGAATAAAGATCCATACCAGCCAACCGGTGATAAAGGTCCAAAGGGATGTGGCGAGCACCACCCAGCGAAAATTGCCTTCCAGAGAGAATAACAAAAAGGCAAAGGTGGCCAGCAGGGCAGCCACAGCTCCCCGGCCTCCTTCCAGCCAGCCAAAGGCCCTCCCCTGGAATTCAACTCCTCCCCATTCCCGGGTGGCCCGGATCATGGCCGCCCAGAATAGACAGATGGTAGTAAATCCCCAAAAGGCATACAGCCAGATCATTACTCTTCCCGGGGGGACCAGGAACATAACGAGCCCCCCACCGGAGGTAAGCCAGAGACCCGTCGCCATGAGGTTTCTTGCGGGAAAGCGGTCGGCCAGGACTCCTCCAAACAGATAGGAAATCATGGCCACCAGCCCATATACAGAGAACCAGAGACCCAGTTCGGTATTAGAAATGGCAAATACTTCCAGAAGGGTGGGACGAAAAACCCGTGCCAGTACAAAGGGGAGAAAAAAAATGGACTCACCGGCAACAATCAGCGCTGCCAGTGTGACGATCCGGCCTTTTTCCCCAGGTCTCTCGTGCATATCCAAAGGTATAATTATTTGTGTACCTTGAACAGTCACAGACCCCTTACCATGGACGAATTTGAGCTTCTGATTGATCTGTATATGAAATACAGGCGATATTACAGCTATGGATTTTATATCGCCCGAAAACTTTAAATCTCCTCCATAAGATTCTATCTTTGATACTTCAAAATAACAGTCCTATGAAACAAATAAGCCTGAAAACGCTAGCCTCCATTTTGCTTATAAGTCTGCTCCTGATTCCGGTTTCAGGGCAACTGTCCAGCAGGGAGATAGACCAGCTGGTGGAAGATGCCATGCAAAAATTTACTGTGGCTGGCGCAGCGGTGGGAGTGGTAAAAGATGGGGAGATTATCCATGCGAAAGGCTATGGGCTGAAATCCGTGGATACTGGAGAACCGGTGGATGAACACACCTCCTTTGCCATCGCTTCCAATAGTAAAGCCTTTACTTCAGCGGCGCTGGCCATCCTGGTGGATGAGGGCAAGCTTTCCTGGCAGGACCGGGTCATTGACCATATTCCCGAGTTTAAAATGTACAATGACTATGTCACTCAAAACTTCAACATCCAGGATCTTCTGACTCATCGAAGCGGACTGGGCCTGGGTGCCGGAGACCTGCAAAAATGGCCGTCTGGATCTGATTTTACCATAGACGATATGCTGGTGAATTTTCAGCACTTTGAACCAGTTTCGGCCTTTCGTACCAAATATGATTACGACAATATTCTTTATCTGGTGGCCGGAGAACTGATCAAACGGGTAAGTGGAATGCCCTGGGAAATATTTGTGAAGACAAGGATCATGCTACCCCTGAATATGGACAACTCCTTCACACTCCCTCCCGGGCAGGTCGATCCGGATAAGCTGGCTTCCCCCCACCTGGCAGAAGAGGGTGAGCTCCGAACCATCCCCTACTATGAACTGGACCCGGAAAAGATTAACGGGGCTGCCGGCGGAGTGCTGTCCAATGTGGATGACCTGTGTCGCTGGATGCTGGTGCACCTCAACGAAGGAAGGTATGGAGCGAACCTGGAAAAGCAACTTTTCACTCTGGATCGGCAGCGCGAAATGTGGCAGATTCATACGCCGATTCCGGTAAGGCCAGGCGAAAGATACCATGTACATTTTTCGGGATATGGACTGGGATGGAGACTATCCGACATGAATGGGAAAATGAGTGTATCACATACCGGTGATCTGTCTGGAATGCTTTCAAAGACCATTATGATCCCGGAGCTCGGCCTGGGCGTGGTGGTACTGACCAACTCCTATTACGGGGGTGCCGGAGTTTTCAGTGCCGTCTCTCAAACCATCGTAGACAGTTATCTGGGCCTGGACGACTACGGGTGGACGGATCGGTACCTGGCCTCTTTCAAGGCCAGATCAGGGGGAGCAAAGGCCGAAGTGGCAAGTGTCTGGAAAACGGTGGAAGCGGCCAGCGATAAGCATATCAAACCGGATGATTATACCGGTATTTACGAAGATCCCTGGTTTGGCAAAATTCGAATTTACCTCCAGGAGGGTCAGCTCTGGTTCGCCTCTATGCGTTCCCCGGCACTTACAGGACCCATGTACTATTACAAGGCCAATGCCTTTGCCATCAGGTGGGAGAAGCGGGATATGGACGCGGATGCCTTTGCCATATTCAGCCTGGACGAGGAGGGAAAAGCGGAACGTATCCGGATGAAAGGGATTTCACCAGATATCGACTTCTCCTACGATTTTCAGGATTTGGACCTGCAACGGGTAGATTAACCTTTGTCTGCAATTTCGTACAATCTTTTGGTATCCAGCACCTCGATCTGCTTTCCTTGAAGACTGACGATATGATCCCTTTCAAACTCCTTCAGCACTCGAATGGCGCTGTCTTTTGACATACAAGTATATTCGGCAATATCCATTCGGCTAATCTCCTCACCTACAGATGGACCTTTATAGATATCATTACTCAGGTAAATCAGTGCATCGGCCATTCTGCCATGCATCTGCTTCTGGCTGATGGCCACCATGCGGTCCAGGGCTGCCAGGTAATTTCCGGAACAATGAATCAGGAACTGTTCCGAGAATGCGCTGTTGGAAGCAAGTACCTTCCTGAAATTGCCCAGATCAAGAAAACAAACCAGGGTCTCTCTGATGGCCACCAGACTATATCTGTGCTTTCCTTCAAGATGTGCCCCAGGACCTCCCAGCAACCGCGGGGGTTTGATAAAATCCAGAACCAGGTTCTTGTTATAATTCCCTTCCACGTAAAGTTTGCCAAATCCGTCAATCATGGAGACCAGGAAATCTGCCCGTGTTCCCTGCTTGATGATCATCTCACCCCTGTGAAAGCGAACAGAATAGCGATCCCCATTAAGCACTTTCAACTCGTCCTTATGTCAGCGAACTGAACATGGGGGACCTGCTATTACATTCATCACAGCCCGTACAATTTTTATCCGTTTTCATCCTCTTTAGGCATCATTAGCATGGTCGGCTAAATATACAGAAAATTGTTTTATCGACTCCGGGTGTAGCAAGCTACTGATACAGGTCAATTATTTCCTTGATCTATCCCCATAAAAAACTTATTATAATAACTACTGTTTTTGTTTTAACAATCTTCCATAACCCTTATCTTTCGCACTTCAAAGGCAACAATAACCTGGCTGAGAAACATAAACTGAAATGAAATGAGAAGAATGATCATGATACTGACAGGCTCCCTGATTTTGACCCTGTCTGCTTGTACAAAATACGAAATACCCGCCCCGGAATGCCCGGATAATCTCCCTGCCAATGTGAGCTTTTCCGGAGATGTCCAGGCTATATTTGATCAGAACTGTGTGGTATGCCACGGAGGAGGACAGGCTCCTGACCTGAGTCCCGGCTGGGCCTACGATGAACTGATCGATGGTGACTATGTGGATACAGAATTCCCCTGCTCCAGCCTGCTTTACCAGGTTTTCTTAGGTTCCCATGGGGGACGGGCCAGTGACGACGAATTACTAACCATCCTTGGCTGGATTGATGAAGGAGCCAAGGACAATTAAATATGATAAATCCTTTAGCTATGAAACGAAATATTAAACTGACTACACTTGCCTGCCTCATTGCCTTTCTATCAGCAGGTTTTCTTATTGCACAAGAGGATGCAGAACCAGTAATGCCGGCCTTTGAAACCCTGACCCTGGTTGATAACCAGACGACTGCAAGTCCCTACAAGGGACAGTTGGTTCTGGAGATCCAGCACCGCTTCTCTGAGATTGCAGAGATTGCCGACCTGTTTGGTATCTATGGAAGTGCCAACACCCGTATCGGGATCTCATACGGGATTACCGATAAGATCATGCTGGGCTTTGGAACCACCCGGAACTACATGCTTCAGGATCTGGAATGGAAATACAGCATTCTGACCCAGACCTCCAAAATGCCCATTTCCCTTTCCTATCACGGGAATGCCGTTCTGGACGCCCGCGACAGCAAATACTTTGGCCCGGAAGAGGAATATAAGTTTGCCTACCGCGCCTCCTACCTCAACCAGCTGATTGTATCCACCCGGATCGGCAACAAGGTCAGCCTGCAGGCTGCTCCTACCTTTGTCTACTTCAATGCCGTCCCGGAGGGCTATAACAATATCAATGCTTCCATAAATGTTGGAGCACGCTTTCAGGTACTCGGCTTTCATTCCATTATCCTGGAATATGACCAGCCCCTGATTGATGCAGAAACGGATGTATATCCGAACCTGGCTCTGGGAGTTGAAATCGGCACCAGCACCCACTCCTTCAGGGTTTTTGCCTCCAACTATAACTCCATTGTCAGAAATCATGGCATTGCTTTTAACAGCAACAACCCGCTGGATGGTGATTTTCAGTTTGGATTTAATATCACCATCAGGTTCTAAGATCCATGAAAAACCAAACAATATTACTATCCATTCTCCTGCTTTGTTTTGCACCCACCCTTTTGGCTCAGCAGGATGACACCCTGAAACTGAAACCCTCTTATTACGAAGTAAATGACTTTGTAGATGACAATGAAGCTTGCTTAACTTGCCATGGGGAAGTTAAGTATTCCCTGGAGGATAAGGAAAACGACAGATCGGCCGTCAAGAGAATGGCGCCCAGTAAGATCGTCGAACGTGACAAGTATTACAGCTCGGTACACAAATCATTCTCTTGTACCGACTGTCACTCTTATGAGTTTATGACCTTCCCGCACAGCATGGATTCAAGATTTGAAGAGAACTTCCTGTGCATGGACTGTCATGGCTATGATGAAACCTATGCCCAGTATCATTTTGAGACCATTGAGACCGAATTCTCCGAAAGCATTCACAACATAGAGAATTTCAACTGCTGGAGCTGCCACGATCCCCATTCATACAAAGCATTTATGCGGAATGCCGAGGATCTGGAAGAGGCCATATTGTTTGACAACAACATGTGTCTGCGCTGCCATGCCGATTACGATCGCTTCTCCCAGAAGACCGACAGGGCAGAGATTGTGATTGTGGAGAGCCACGACTGGCTGCCCAACCAGGCTGCTCACTTCGCAACAGTCAGATGCATTGAGTGCCACACCGAAATAAACGACTCCATCCTCATCGCACATAAAATCCTGCCCAAAACTGAAGCTGTTCAGCGTTGTACCGAATGCCATTCAAAGGATACCAGGCTTGCGCACACGCTCTACAAGTTTCAAAGCCTGGAAGAAAGAAAAGGCGGATTTGTGAATGCAATCATGATGAGTAATTCCTACGTCATTGGTGCAAATCAAAACGTATGGCTCAACCGGCTGAGTTTGCTCATATTCGGAATGACTCTGCTGGTTATCGCGTTTCATACCTACCTGCGTATTAAAAAACAGAAAAAAAGCTGACATGGCAACTAAGAAAATATACCTATACCCCGTATGGATCCGACTATGGCATACACTCAATGCCCTGATGTTCCTGGTCCTGCTTGTAACCGGAATCAGCCTTCATTATGCCTCTGCCGAATCCAGCTTTATCCCGTTTCAGGTTTCCAGTGGCGCTTCATAACGTATGCGCCATTATTCTGACAATTAACTTTGGTGTTTTTGTACTGGGCAATATGTTTACAGGAAATGGCACGTATTATCGGAAGTGGAGAAAAAACCTTTGGCCCAAGCTATGGAAACAATTTCTTTTTTATGCCGTCGGGATTTTCAAAGGGGAACCCCATCCCTTCCCCATAACAAAGAAACAAAAGTTCAATCCCCTGCAAAAGGTATCCTATGTATTTGCCATGTATTTTGGGATGCCTTTGCTGATTGTTTCCGGAATCGCGCTCATGTTCCCGGAGAAGATCTCAACCACCATCTTTAAAATAAACGGACTTGTCTTTTATGATGCGCTGCATATTATCGTTGGTTTTGTACTTTCCATCTTTCTGCTTATTCACCTCTATACCTGTACCCTGGGGGATAAACCGGGAACGCTTTTTAAGAGCATGATCAACGGCTACCACGAAGAGCACGAGTAGGAACACATCTGTATTCAGATTAGATATAAATAGCACCCAATATCCTAGATATTGGGTGTTTAACTATGCAATAATCACTATTTTACCCGTCTAACTGAATACCCTAATAAATGACCAGTAATTACATATCTGCACTTCTTAGAACCAGGGTAATCTGGCTGGTTCTATTTTTATTAGTCGGATCGGCCTCCGGCCTGGTTTACGCCCAGGAGGATGAGGATTGTATGATGTGCCACGAAGACAGGGGACTTACCGGGCTGCTGAATGGCAGGAATGTTTCCATGTTTGTGGATACCTCCATATTCGCACATTCGGTTCACCACAGCAATACCTGCCTTTCCTGCCACGCCGATGCCGCAGATGAAGGATTTCCCCATGCTGATGACCTGAAACCGGTCAACTGCGGGAATTGCCATACGGTGGAAATGGATAATAATGTCAGAGGAGTTCACGGGCAGGCTCTATTAAAAAATGACCCGCATGCTCCCAGCTGCAAAGAATGTCACGGACATCATGATATCCTGCATAACAGCAACACAGAGTCCCGTACATACAAAATGAATATCCCCTACCTCTGCGGCAGATGTCACAAAGAGGGGGAAGTAGTGGCCAGGGTGTATGACGTGTCCGAGCACAATATCGTGGAGAATTACACCCAGGGTATTCATGGCCGCGGTCTGTTTGAAGCCGGACTGGTGGTCACAGCCACCTGCAACGACTGTCATGGAAACCACCTGGTACTGCCCCACACCAGTCCCAATTCTTCCATCAATACTGGCAATATTGCCAAAACCTGCATGAAATGTCATACCCGGATTGAAGAAGCCCATAAAAAAGTGATCAAAGGGGAATTATGGGAGAAGAATCCAGACATCATACCTGCATGTTCTTCCTGTCACCCACCCCATATTGTGGATGTCCCCAAGATACAGGCCAGGATCTCTGACCAGGCCTGTATGAAGTGCCACCAGGATGAGAATCTGCACAAAATTGTGGATGGCGACACCATTTCCATGTACCGGGATAATCATGAGCTCCCCAATTCAGTTCATAAGAATATCCAGTGCACCGAGTGTCATACCCAGGTCACCGACCACCTGCAACGTCCCTGCTCCACCAACCAGCCGGTGGACTGTTCTTCCTGTCATGCGGAAGTCTTTGGTATGTACTTTGAGAGCGGACATGGCCAGGCTTATTACAATAAGAAGGGAGATGCCCCCTACTGTACAGATTGCCATGGCTCCCATGCCACAAGGTCAAAATACGACGATACTTCCCCGGTATACAGAATGGCCATTCCACAACTGTGCGGTGAATGTCACCGGGAGGACGGAAAAGCCAAATCAGAGGAAGGGCTCCATGAAACCAATGCGCTGGCGGACTACTCCACCAGTGTTCATGGTATGGGACTTACAGGCAAAGGGCTGACTGTAAGCGCGGTATGCACCGACTGTCACACCCCGCACATGGCCCTGAAAAACGACGATGAACGCTCTTCTGTGCATCCGGCCAATGTGCAGGCGACCTGCGGGACCTGCCATAAGGGCATTTATGAGACCTACCTGGATAGTGATCATGCCTACCGAACCGACCCCTTGGGCACCGAATATCCCACTTGTGTAAAATGTCACACGGCACATGAGATCTCCAAGGTCGGCCAGGATAAATTTATGAATGAAGTCACCCACCAGTGTGGGGTCTGCCATGAAGAGACCGCCAAGACCTACATGAAAACCTATCATGGCAAAGCTTACCAGCTGGGTTATTATGAATCGGCCAGGTGCTCCGATTGCCATGGTGCCCACAATATCCTTAAGGCCGAAAACCCGGCTTCCATGGTTGCGGAAGGTAACCTGGTAGCTACCTGTGGAGCTTGCCATGTGGGGGCCAACAAACGGTTTACGGGCTACCTGAGCCATGCCACCCATGAAGACGATCCCAAGCTGTACTGGGCCTATATATTTATGACTACCCTGCTACTTGCTGTATTTACCTTCTTTGGGATCCATCTGCTGATGTGGTTGCCCCGGTCCATCAAGGAGCGTCGCAAGATAAAGAAAGAGGGCCCAAAAGAGGTAGGGAACCAATATTTCAAACGTTTCAGCAGAAACCAGCGAATCACCCATATCTTTGTGATTGTCAGCTTTATCATCCTGGCCCTTACAGGCATGATGCTGAAATTTGCGCACATGGACTGGGCCAAATTCCTTGTCAAGCTCTTTGGGGGTGTCCATGCAGCCGGAGTGCTGCATCGCATCGGAGCTGTGATCACCTTCGGATATTTTACCTTCCATATCTTTAACCTGGTGCGGGAGAAAAGAAGGAAACGTCTTTCACTGACTAAGTTTATTTTCGGCAAAGACAGCCTCTGGTTTAACAGGCAGGACATCAAGGATTTTGTTGCTACCATCAAGTGGTTCCTTGGCCGGGGGCCCAGGCCGGACTATGGCAGATGGACCTACTGGGAGAAGTTTGACTACCTGGCAGTTTTCTGGGGCGTGGCCGTAATCGGATTCAGTGGGCTGGTACTCTGGTTCCCGGTCTTCTTCACCAAGTTTTTCCCCGGCTGGCTCATCAATATTTCCCAGATCATTCACAGTGATGAAGCCTTGCTGGCCGTCGGGTTTATCTTTACCATCCACTTCTTTAACACCCATTTCCGGCCGGAGGCCTTTCCCATGGACACCGTTATTTTCACCGGTTATATGCCATTGGAACATTTTAAACACGAACGCCCCCGGGAATACCAGGAATTAAAAGAGGCCGGAAAACTTGATCAGCGGGTCTTTGAAAAAGAATTTTCTGAGGACAACATGCGACTTATCCGCTTCTTTGGGTTTTTGGCCCTGGGAATTGGCGTAATTCTGATCCTGCTCATCGTTTACACATTCATCTTGGGAGGAGGGCATTAGAACCCAGAGGATATAAAAACAAAGAGGCTGTACAAAAGCGCCTCTTTGAAAGTTATATCCGCGAGGAAGCCTAGAAATGTTTAGGCAGTAAAGATTTTAAGCAACGAGCGGGTGTAACAAAAAAGCGGCCGTACCTTTTGATACAGCCGCTTTTGTTTTCTCAGGATTTTCCCTGAACCCTGCCTGGTCCGTTATTACTGGACTACAGCTGCTTTCTCAAGGAGGATTTCATAGCTGTATCCATAGCCAAAATCCCGGTTAACGGAGAGAATGCCTTCCACGGTAAGCACCTGGCCCACCTGGAAGGATTCCTGCGAAGTGATTGTCAGGTCATATTTACCCTCAAATTCACTTCCGTCCTGAAGGTGCACCCAGTTGCGTTCCATGATACCCGGATTGTATTTGGCAACCTCTCCCGAAACCCGGATCGTTTTTCCCTCAAAGGCGCCGGGATCTGCATATAGGTTCGCTATGGAGACAACCCCTTCTTTGGCTTCCATGGTAATCTCAAGCTTATCGCTTTTTACCGCAGACCCCTGCGATACACCGGGCGTGGCTGGCATCGCCTGCATGGCAGCTGGTGCACTATCCTCCACCCCGTCGAGGAATATCACCTTTTCGAAAGTCTTATCCAATTCCTTGCTATAGAAATTCTCCATCAGCATGCCGCCCTGGTAGGTAATCTTCTCTCCCACCTCAATTTCAGTTGAGGTTACGGCGATCCAGTAGGCGGGGCCCTTCCCCTTCACCAGCAGATAGGTGTAATTCTCCACCTGCTCGATGGCTTTCACCTTCACTGTTTTCGCACCATCTATAGATGAGTTACTGCATCCTGTAGCAACCACCAATATGGCAATAATTAAAATTTTTAATGCTCCTTTCATAATTTCCATTTAAGTAAAAGTCCCCTGGTAACTCTACCAGGGGACCTCAAAAATAACAAAATATGTTAATATTCTTATTCCCTATTACTTGGCAGGATTGGGATGAGCAATCTTAGCAAGCATCTCTGTATATTTGAAGCCCTTATAGGTGGGGCTTTCCTCATTGTGACAGGTTTTGCAAAGCGCCTCATCGGGAATAATCATCCCTTTTGACATGGCCAGCTCACGGTTCTTCATCACGGAAGCTCCTTTGTACATGCTTCCGGGGCCATGGCAGGTCTCGCAGGAAACCCCATCGTCCATGGTAAGAGTGGCAATAAGTTTGGCATCTACGCTTCCAACAGTTGAATGACACTTGATGCAAGCGGCATCCGTGGTGGGATCAGCGATCCCTTTTGCAGCAGCTATTTTTTTCGATTCCTCATTGGCCAGAGTCTTCATGGCATTGGCATGGGGACCTTTTAACCAGATATTGTATTGCTCCCCGGTGGCAGGCTTGATGTGGCACATCTTGCACTTGGAAGCTCCAATATACTTGAAGTTCTGGGCCATCAGGGCACTCCCTGCAAAGAAGACCAGCATTGCGATTGTAGATATTCGTTTTGTCAACATAGCTAATTGTTTTTTGATAATTTTAGACCTATGAGGCTAAAATAATCTATTTCTATTCAATTATAAATCAATATCCGGGCCAAATTCCATTTTTAGAACTTATCTATAATCATTATAAATTCAAAAAAGGGTGCCCTGCTAAGAGCACCCTTAATAAAACCGATAACTTTCAAAAACTTATCGCCACAAGCTGGCTGACTACATTCCAGTATGATCATAACCCTTAATGGCAGCTACGCTCCACTTTGATTTGATCATCTCATCATAGATCATGCCATTGGCACCAAACTTCAGAGACTTGGCATCGTATCCAATCAGCCTCAGATAGGCAGCAACCCTGGCACTGTTCTGTCCGGTGTAGCAATATACCACAATGGTTTTGTCAGTGGGAAGTGTCTTCAGGTATGTGTCCAGCTGAAGATCATCACTGGGGGTATACTGAATCGCTCCCTCAATATGACCCGGAACCAGGTATTCGGCCTCGGGCCAGTAGTTGATGATGTAGTAGTTATCCAGATTGGCATATACGTCTCCATTGGAGATAGCCGCTTCACCAAAACCTTCTGCAAGTACTGCTTCCCAGCGGGCATCAAAAATCTCCTCGGCTGTCTCAAATCCAGTCGTCAAGGTAGGAAGTTCTCCTTCAGCCGCTTTATCTGTGACGACATCTGTGAACAGAGTGGCCTTTTCATTGCTGGTATTGCTGGACCACTTATCGTAGTCTGCATGCCAGGAGCTCATTCCAAAGGCCATGGAATAAACGTCCTTGTATCCTGCAAGTTGCAGGAGACTGGTCAGCCAGCCTGCAGTTTGCCCGGTATAACACACAATGGATATCTCATTGTAAGAAGCAAGACCATCGATATAGTCCCTTACTTCAGCGGGTGTCTTATTCACAGCACCTTCGATATGGCCAAGTGCAAAATCTGCAGCTGATCGGATATCAATAATAGTCACCTGATCTGCTGCATCAAGTGTAAACACAGCTTCAGCACTCTTGATAGCCAGGGCACCGTTACCGTAGTTGGCAGCCGGTGAAGTAGCTGATTCCATCCAATCAACCAGCAGCTCGGCTTCATTTATCGGATCAGGATCCGGCTCGTCTTCCGTATCGCAGGAAACCATAAAGAAAGGCACAATCAGGATGGCTAACATCCACACTTTAATCTTTGTCATAAGTCGCATTTTTAGTATAAAATTGGTTAAACACTATTTTCTCTTGTTGGGATATTATTTTTCTACAAACCAGGAGGCGGGTAGTTCACCATCCACCGTATAAGGCGTGGTGGCATCAACTTCCCAGCTATACAAGCTGTCAGCCCACAGATAGTATTCTACATTAATTAAAGTCCCGCCTTCATTCCGGATATGGCACTTGGAGGCACATGAACTGCCCTGTTCCACATCCGTACGTGCTGTCCTCTTGAGTATATTATGAGGGGTTGTGTAATTAAAGGTTGGGAAAGCCTCGAAGTTCTCATAGCTCAGATCCGCTCCGTAACCTACCCAGTTGTCGGGATACGCCAGCGTACGACGAACCAGGGCAAATTTATTTGGTTTCACTGTCGGAATCGTATTCAAGGCAATTTTAAAGTCCATAAATGCTTCGATCTCCGCATGGCCATCCGCAATATGGCACGCCCCGCAGCTGTTGTAAGACTGGGAGTGGCATACCTGGCACTGGAAATCGTCATAGTGCATGGAATGGTAATTGTTAGAGCTCTCCTCATCCGGGTGACAACCCTCGCAGGTAGGAAGTTCACTATAGGCATAGCGTTGTTCCACCGGCTGCCCGTCCCCATGCACCTCGTGCCCATCATGGCAGTCCAGGCAGGTATACTTTAACTCATCGCGATGGAAGTCCGGTTCTGCTTCGGGACTTACCCCCAGGAAGGCGTGACCACCCCTGGAAGTATGACAGGAGACACAAACGTTATACCAGTCAGGGGTTTTATTGAAATTATGTCCTTTGGACAATCCACCACCGGCAATCTTGGGCCGAACAATATGACAGTTCCCGCAGGTGCCATGACAGTGAGAACACTTGGCATCATAGCCTGCGATCTGGTGGGCCGGAAGTTTATCGAAATCCATGGAACCTGTATATTCACTGCTGCTTCGCATGGCAACTTTCCTCTTCTGTCCGGTACCGTTGTGCAAACTGGTTACAAAATTATCACTCACGGACTCATGGCAGGTAGCACATTTCTCTTCGTGAATTAAAGAGGGCGAGCTGGTCCAGTCGCCCGAATGGGCTTCATTCTTATCACCGGTATTTCCAACTCCGTTGTGACATCCCGTACAACCCACACTGTAGTGGCCGGATGCTTTAAAATCATCGTAGCCTGTCCCTCCCAGAAACACCCGGTCATAAGGCTCATAATGCGGAGCTTCTCCGCCGCAACCACCAAGTGGAGCAGCAGTATCCGGTGAATGCACAGCAATCAGTCGTTCATAATCGGTATGGCAACCTTCACAGGAGTTCGCTGTGATCTCACCACCATTGCCTTTTCCCGGAATCTGATAATTGGTACATCCAATGCCTGCGATCAGGAAAACCACAAATATCAGAGCAAGGCCGGACCCTATTTTTTTATCTTTCATAGCTTTTGGAATAACGCTTATCTTTTTATTTTTTAATCCCCTTCAATCAGCTGACAATCGACTTCACATGAAGGTTGCATTCGGATGTAAAGATTGAATATTTAAGGGAGTTGTGAAAGAAAAAACAGCTGAAATAGCCGGGAGATTGGACTGATCTAAATGGAAACCGAAACTGATTCAAATCAACTTATTTCATGATTCTTTTGTATATTTGTAAACCGAAAAATAACGATGGATGGAAGAGTCAACAAAATTTTCCGCATGCACCTTGAGTTTCCACGAGTGCAGGTGTTTTGAGAAGCTGACCCCTGAGCAGAAGAAGTTCCTGGATGCAAACTCGGTTAAAATTAAATACAAGAAAGGTGAAATTATTTGTAAACAGGGTGGCTTTGTTTCCCATGTGATGTATATGGAATCCGGACTTGCAAAAGTTTTCCTGGAAAATGGAAGTAATTCACTGGTTTTACGGATCACCCCCGATAAAAATTTCCTCGGGCTCTCCTCTGTTTCTGAAGAGCATTCCTACTTCCCCTATTCAGCCATGGCCTATATTGATTCTGAAATCCGTCAGATTGAGGTAAATGCCTTTCGTTCCCTGATGAAACAAAACTTCGAGTTCACCAGGGAAATCATCGATATCCTGAGCTCCAACAGTCTGCAGATCTATGGCCGGTTTTTTTGTTTTACCTACAAGCAGGCCTTTGGCAGACTTGCTGACATCCTCCTGTGTTTGGCAGACCGGATATTTAAGAAATGTGATTTTGATCTGCCGCTTTCCAGGAAAGAACTGGCGGAACTCTCAGGCATGAGTCCGGAAACGGTGATCCGGATGCTGAAAGAATTTAACGATGAAGGACTCATTCGCATGAATGGAAAAAGCATTGAGGTTCTCGACTATAAGCGAATAAAGCAGATCAGTGAGACAGGTTGACCGCCTGATTTATGCTACCAAAAAAACAGAGGGTGCCCGTAAAGGCACCCTCTTACTATTTTATTGAATCTGACTAAACTCTTAAGGAGTAATGGCCTCAATGGTATTGGTCAGTACAGCTTCAACATAAGCCGGATTGTGGAATCCATGACTTTTGTCTTCCCGGATCGCATTGTAATTCACATGAGCAGCGGTCAGGGCCGTTGAATAGACACCCGGCGCCATCAGGAACTCATTTTGCTCTCCTTCTGCAATCATAAGACCAGAGGCAACCAGCAGATCATACAACGTTGTCAAAAGCGGATCAACGACAGCTGCAACATCTTCAACTTTACCCTCCAGTTCATCATCCCCACTGTGACATTCGGTACAGGAAGCAGACCAGTGGAAGTTCTCACTTCCATGAAACTCATAGGTCATGGACATGGAGTGTCCGGTCAGGTCACCAAACCCATCGTTCATATGGCAGGTAACACATCCTTTAGCAGCCTGCGCAGTAGATATGATTCTCGCTGGTTGGATAGGCCATACTGCCTGTAAATTCAAACAGGTCCATCCCGGCCATAATATTATACTGGGGGGCATGGTGAACACCGGCCCGCAATTGTCCGCCAGTGATAGTCACCGTGGAGGTTCCCAGATCAAAGTCAGTCCACAGTGAATCGATAGCCAGATATAAGCCTGCAAACTGGTGGCATTGGGTACACTGATTCCCTGTACCCAGATCCACAGCGGCTGAACCGGTATATGGCATCGTAGCAGCTGCATTGGTCAGACCCCAATCTGCTTCAGTATAGGTGTCATGGATATTATGACAGGTATAACAGTTTGGCTGAGTGACATCCGCGTAAGGAACGTTGCTGGCACCGACCAACTCATCCAGGAATCCCTGGCTGGTATGACATCCGGCACAGTTATACAAGGGGCCAAATGATCTGTTGGTATACCCTGAAGTGTGGCCGGTTGAGTGGCCGGAATTTGCATACTGCCTGGACTTGGTAACGATCGTCTGGTCGTCGCTGTGACAGAGGATACAGGTGGAATTTGCATCCGCTCCGTCCTGACCGTCGACACCGTCGACACCGTCTGCACCATCTGAACCGTCTGTTCCTGCAGGCCCCTGCGGACCTTCGCAACTACTCAGGATAACAGCCCCCATAATAAGTATGGCCATTCCTCCCAGTAGTGATAATAATGATAGTTTCTTTTTCATAGCTAATTGGTTTTGCACTAAATTATCTATGTCAGGAGTATTGTTCAAAGATTCACACCACATATATGTACACAAATTTCAATGATAAACTCAGTGCATTCATCGACATATATCGATGTAATCATCGATGCAGCTATATGAGATAAAAGTCTTACATTCGTAATCAGCTATGGGTAAAACTATTATACTTTAGACGAACTCTTATGAAGACCACTTCTAAATCTCTGAACTCAAGGATTACCGGAGATGGGATGCTAAATAACATGGCAAAAAAGCGCTTGTTTTATCTCTGCTGCCTGGGAATTCTTCTCCTTTTCACGGCCTGCAGGCAGAATTCAACTACCCTGAGGATTGCAGTCACAAGCGATGTACATGGCATGGTCTTCCCTCATGATTTGATCAACCGCGTCCCCTCTGATCATTCCCTGGCCCATATATACAGTTATGCCAGTGAGCAGAGAGCAAAGAAGGATACCCTGTTTTACCTGCTGGACAACGGGGATTTCCTGCAGGGCCAGCCAAGCGTATATTATTACAACTTCCTGGATACACTTTCTGAGCATCTTTCGTCCCAGGTGATGAATTATATGGCTTACGATGCTGCTACTGTGGGGAATCACGATATTGAAGCCGGACCACAGGTATATAACAGGATTGAAAAAACATTTCACTTTCCCTGGCTGGCCGCCAATGCGGTATATACCGCTACCGGCAAACCTTATTTTGAACCTTATGCCGTCCTGAAAGCCGGAAGGAAAAAAATCGTTGTTTTAGGGCTGATCACCCCGGGGATTCCGGGATGGCTTCCTAAAAATCTATGGCCTGAAATGGAGTTCCTGGATATGCTTGAGACGGCAGGCGAGTGGGTTCCGCGAATCCTTGAAACGGAAAACCCCGACCTGCTTGTAGGGCTATTTCATTCAGGAACCGATTACTCCTATGGAGGGAATCCAGATCCCTACCTGAATGAGAATGCAGTCATGCTTGTGGCAAAGCAGGTTCCCGGTTTTGACATCATTTTTGCCGGACACGATCACAGGGTCTCCTGCGAAAAAATAGCCAACATTGAAGGTGATTCGGTCCTGGTAATAGATCCGGGCAGTCATGCAAGATATGCGGGCGAAGCCACCATTACCTTCGGCCCGCAGGGTCCAGAGATAAGGGGTGAAAATATCCCCATGTCGCAGTACCAGCCCTCGGAGACTTTCTTAAAGGAATTCGCCTCTCAGTTTGATACCATCTCGGCTTACCTGAAGGACACTATCACCTGGCTGGCAGAGAAAATGGAGGCTCGAGATGCCCTGTTCGGACCCTCTCCCATGACCTCTCTGATCCACCAGGTTCAGCTTGACCGGACCGGAGCGTTACTCTCCTTCACGGCTCCCCTGTCTATTTCTGCGATTTTAGAGGAAGGGCCTCTGCTTGTCTCCGATATGTTTAAACTCTATCGCTTCGAAAATATGCTTTACAAAATGGAACTCACAGGTGCCGAGATCGATGGATTCCTGGAGCATGCTGTGGGAAAATGGTTTAATACCATGTCGGCTCCCGGAGATCCCCTGCTGCAATTCAGACCGGATCAAGCCGGAAGACTGGCAGCTCCTTATTACAACTTCTCTTCAGCTGCCGGCATCGATTATGTGGTTGATGTCACCCGGTCACCCGGCGACCGGGTACATGATAAAGTCCCTTTCTCGACGGGAGCTCCGTTTAACGAAACGGATACCTATAGCGTGGCCCTGAATTCTTACCGTGGGAACGGCGGAGGCGGGCATCTGACCGAGGGAGCAGGAATTCCCAAAGATCAGCTGGCCGGGCGGATTAGCTGGTCCACTGACCGGGATATCCGTTTTTACCTGATGGAGTACCTGAGACAGCAGGACACCCTCCGTGCCCATACGGGCCTTAACTGGACCTGTATTCCCAAGTATTTAACCGCACCAGCTTCCATAATTGACCGAAAAGTCTTAGATTAGTCCGCCATGACCATAAATAATGTTTATTTTTAGTTTTGAACCCCCGAGCTTAAGAGATAAAACATTTTTCAGACTCAAGGGTTCTATTGGTGAATAAAGAATCTTAGCATGGATGTGAAAGGAAAAAATTTTACCCGTTTCCTGGAAAGGCAGCAGGCCCACAGTGACCAACACGATGCCAGGGCAGAGGCAAAGCAACACTCCAAAGGAAAATTAACCGCCTGGGAGCGATTAGACATCCTTTTTGACGAAGATACCTTCGAAGAAGTGGATGCTTTTGTGACTGCCGACAAATCTGATACTGGATTTGGCACGGTCCAGAAGGCTTTTGGAGACGGGGTTATTATTGGCCATGGTCTCATTCGTGGCAGGCTCACCTTTGCTTATGCTCAGGATTTCACCGTTATGGGCGGCTCGCTGGGCTCGGTCCATGCAGCCAAAATAATGAAGATACAGGATATGGCTCTGAAGATGGGAGCCCCCATGATCGGGCTGATTGATTCGGGAGGTGCCCGTATCCAGGAAGGTGTTGCCAGTCTGGCGGGTTATGCCGGCATCTTCTACCGAAATGTGCAATCCTCGGGAGTCATTCCCCAGATTTCTGTCATACTGGGTCCTGCAGCCGGTGGTGCGGTTTACTCTCCCTCGATCACCGACTTTGTGTTTATGACCGATCAGACCAGCTACATGTTTGTAACCGGCCCCAATGTGGTCAAAGAAGTGCTTAATGAAGATGTTAGCTTCAATGATTTGGGAGGTGCGGGTGTCCACTCCAAAAAAAGCGGTGTCGCTCATATGGTCTTCCCCGATGAAGAGAATACCCTGATGGGGGTCCGCCAGATGCTGGCCTATTTACCGTCAAACAATATGGAAAACTCCCCTGAAATGGAGCTGTCTGTGGATGAAACAGCAGATGTGGAGGAGCGCCTAAGAGATATAGTACCGGATGATCCCAATAAACCCTATGATGTAAAAGAGGTCATTGACCTGATTCTGGACAAACGCTCTTTTTATGAGATTGCCGAGAATTATGCCCAGAATGTGGTGATTGGGTTCGGAAGGCTGGATGGGAAGGTCATAGGAATCGTTGCCAATCAGCCCAAAGTACTTGCAGGAACCCTGGATATCAACTCCTCTAACAAGGGAGCCCGTTTTATCAGGTTCTGCGATGCCTTTAACATTCCACTTCTTATCCTGGAAGATGTACCCGGGTTTTTACCGGGGCTTGACCAGGAACATGGTGGAATTATACGTCACGGGGCCAAACTGCTCTATGCCTTTGCAGACTCTACAGTTCCCCGTATAACGGTTATCCTTAGAAAATCCTACGGAGGCGCTTATTGTGTGATGAACAGCAAGAATCTGGGGGGAGATTTTAATTTTGCCTGGCCCACGGCCGAAATCGCGGTGATGGGCCCCGAGGGTGCTGTAGCCATCATATACCGAAAAGAACTGGATGCTTCTGACGATCCTGCAGCCATGAAAAAAGAACTTGCCGAAAAATACCGCAATGAAATTGCCAATCCCTATGTAGCCGAAGAGCGCGGTTTCATTGATGAAGTGATTGATCCTGCCGAAACCAGGCTAAAACTGATCCGTGCCTTTGAGGCGCTTGAAACAAAACATGTAGATAACCCTGCCAGGAAACATGGCAATATTCCTCTCTAAATTTTTTCTATGAAAATTAAGAGCTTACTTATAGCCAACCGGGGCGAGATCGCCATACGGATCATAAAGACCGCCAGAAAAATGGGTATCCGGTCTTATGTGATAAAAACCGCAAAAGAGCCCAATGCATGGTACCTGGAGGAGGCAGATGAGATAATTGACTTTTCCGGGAATTATGATGATGTGATTCCCGAATTCCTGGATATCGAACGGATCCTCAAGAGCGCCAAAAAGCATAAAGTAGATGCCATACATCCCGGATACGGTTTTCTGGCCGAAAACCCTGATTTCGCCAGAAGATGTGAAGAAGAGAAGATCATTTTTGTAGGGCCATCCAGCGATGCCATTTACCGCATGGGGCACAAGACCATTGCCAAAGAGCTGGCCAGAAAAAATGGGGTGCCTCTGCTGGGCGGCAGCCCCGGAGCTGTAAGAGATGCCGAAGAGGCCAGGACGATTGCAAACGAAATTGGCTATCCGGTGATCCTGAAAGCAGCAGCCGGAGGAGGAGGCCGCGGCATGCGGGTAGTGAGCAGGGAAAAAGATATTGAACGAATGTTCACCCTGGCCACCAATGAAGCTGCCAAGGCCTTTAACAATCCCGATGTTTTTCTGGAGAAATTTGTCCAGGAACCCCGCCATATTGAATTCCAGATCCTGGCTGATCAACATGGAAACGTGGTTCATCTGGGTGAACGGGAATGTTCTGTGCAGCGAAAACATCAAAAACTGCTGGAAGAGTCTCCCTCACCTGCCCTGGACAAGGCCCTTCGGAAAAAAATGGGAGATGCGGCGGTGAATATCGCCAGGTCGGTAAATTACTATTCAGCCGGCACCGTGGAATTTTTACTGGACACGGATAACAGCTTCTCTTTCATGGAGATGAATACCCGTATCCAGGTAGAACACCCGGTTACTGAGATGGTCACCGGGATCGATCTGATCGAACAGATGATCCTGATTGCTGAAGGAGAAAAACTGCCCTTTGCACAGAAGGATATCAAATTGAAAGGCTGGGCCATTGAATGGCGGATTAATGCCGAAGATGTGCAATCGGGTTTCTCTCCCAGTCTGGGTACCATTGAAAAAATTTCCTGGCCTGAGCATGAGAATATCAGAGTGGATACCGGGGTGCGGGACGGATCGGTGATTACCCCCTATTTCGATTCCATGATCGCCAAACTGATCGTCTACGGAGAAACCCGGGAAAAGGCCCTGCAGCTGTCCAGCCAGGCTATCCGGAAATTCTGGATTACCGGGACCAAAACAACCCTGGCATTTTGCAGAGCGGTTCTTCAAAACAGCAACTTCAGAAAAGGCAATTTCAATACCTCCTTTCTTAGCAAAGAACTCAAGTTACATTACCACAATGAGCCTGATGAGGCATTGCTGGCTGCGTTTTTTGCCACCTACGACTACGCCCGGGAGATAAATGAGAATGAAGAAAAACCTCTTCACACGGAGAATGGCAAGGCGATAACGCCCTGGGTACTCAAAAAACGCTTACGATAAATCAGGATATGGCACGCGAAGCAAAGAAAAAAAAATCAAGCAATCTCATCGCGCTTAGCTCCACCAATAAGGCCTATGAGTTTAAAAATCCACTGGAAAAAAGGATTAAATATCAGGGAAAAGTGGTGGATATAAAGCTTCATGAAGATCCCAAAGGATTCTCCTACATTGTCTGGAAAAATAAAAAATACCTGCTCGATGTAATCGAGAAGAAGCAAAACCGCTATACCATTATGGTCAATGGCGTCTGGCATTCCTTTTCCGTGGAAACTCCTGTCTCTCTAAAGCGCAAGCGTTACCTGGAACAACAGGTCGATGCATCCGCAGCGGTCTCCATCGAGGCTCCCATGCCGGGTAAAATTGTCGATATCATGGTAGAAGAGGGCAGTGAGGTGAAGGAGGGGGATCCCATTATCATCCTGGAGGCCATGAAGATGCAAAATGAGATTTCCAGTCACATCACAGGCGTCGTAAAATCCATCTCAGTAAAAAAGAATGAATCGGTCATGAAGGATGATGTCCTGATTGAGATTCAGAGAAGCTGACTTATTGCCGGAATTGCAGCTCCTCCAGAACCTGGTATTCAGGTCCCCGGGGGCCCAGTATACTTCGGAAGAACACCAGCTTCTCAAACACAACAGAACTTCTGAACTCCTGCCCCATTTCTTCCACGGTTCGATAGTATCTCTGCAGGTTTTTAAGACTACGGATCCGGCCCAGGGTCAGGTGTGCCCTGAATGACTGCTCCTCGGGTAACAAGCCACAGCTTTCCAGGGCCTGGTCCACCTGGGACTTCATCAATTCAAATAACCCGGACTCTTCAAAGCCCACCCAGAGCACCCTGGGGCGTTTCCCGGGTCCGAAGCTTCCCAGTCCGTTTAATTTCAAGCTGGTCCGTTCCGGCAGGGTAATTCCAGCCACCAGACTGTTTCCAATCTTATGGATAATTGACTTTTCTGTGTCTCCTAGGAATCTGAGAGTTACATGATACCTTTCCGGATCCACCCAACTGATCCGTTCGCCCGACAGGGCAGCCATTAAATCCTTGCGTGCTTCCAGGAAATCCGCATCCACCCGAAATGGCAATCCGATAAATGTCCTAAAGTATTTTTCCATAAATTGGTACTAACAAAAATATCAAAAAGATAAAAACAGGATCCATGAAAAAAATTGCAGTTTTGCTATCAGGATGCGGCGTATTCGACGGTGCTGAAATTCATGAGGCCACCCTGAGTCTGCTGGCCATTTCCAGGCTGGGGTGCAGCTATGAGATTTTTGCCCCGGATATCAATCAGCATCATGTCATCAACCACCTTACAGGAGAGGAGATGGATGAGACCAGAAATGTGCTGGTGGAATCGGCCCGGATCGCCCGAGGCAAGATCAGAGATCTGAAACAGTTCAATCCCGCCTCCTTTGACGGATTGTTGTTACCCGGAGGATTTGGCGCTGCTAAAAACCTTTCTACCTGGGCTTTTGAAGGTGCAGATGCCTCTGTCCTTCTGGAAGTGGAAGAGGCCATCACGGGGATGGTAGCCCTGAAAAAACCAGTTGGAGCTCTCTGCATATCGCCGGTGATTCTGGCGAAAGTGCTGGGGAAAGTGCACCTGACCATCGGGGATGATGAGGGCACCATTGATGCCCTGGAAACTCTGGGGGCTAAACATGTCTATACCACCCATGGCGAGGTGGTAGTAGACCCGGACCATCTTCTGGTTACTACTCCCTGCTATATGCTGGATGCAACTATTGTTCAGATTGCCGAGGGAGCCAGCAACGTAGTGGATGCCATGCTTAAATTGATGGCATAAACAGCAAATCGGTACAGTTTTTGCTTACTTTGTGTTTAAGTTGAAAGCTTTTACATGCTATATGGTATTGGCCCTTGTTCTCCTCTGCGCAGCAACAGAGGTAAAGGCCCAGGTGCCACTGAAAGAAAACTCCGTGGTGGCCAGAGCTGTGATTGAAGGTTCCGACACCGTCCCCATCATAGTCCTGCCAGAGGTTCGGGTATATGAAAGAAAAGATTTTGAATACCTCTACCTCAAACGGAGATACCGGAGGATGATTCACAATATCAAGAAGGCATACCCCTACGCCCAGGTCGCCGGGACTAAATTGAAAGAGCTGGATGATCATCTCGCTGCCATGGACAGTGAAAAGGAGCAGAAGGCCTATATCACTCAGGCAGAAAAAGAGATCATGGCACAGTTCGAAAAGGAGGTCAAAAACCTGACGGTCACTCAGGGAATCATTTTAGTGAAACTGATAGACCGGGAAACCGGAAGAACCTCCTACCAGGTGATCAAGGAACTGAAAGGCGGAATAACAGCCTTCTTCTGGCAGGGGATCGCCAGAATCTTTGGGAATAATCTGAAAACCGAATATGATCCCCTGGAGCAGGATAAAATCATGGAGGATATTGTCCTTGGAATTCAGGCAGGATATATATAGCCGGCTTTTTTTTTGATCTCACCCCTGCCTCTTTGAACATTCCCAATCAGTAATTGTTTTTATATGCTATAATAGCATTATTGAATCCAATGGCCGATCCCCGAGACAGACAATATACCAATGGTGAAATTACCGTATTCTGGGTGCCCTCAAAATGCATCCATGCCACCACTTGCTTCAGGGAACTGATTGAAGTATTCAATCCGGGAAGGAGACCCTGGGTAAATATGGAGGGTGCACCAAGCAGAAGAATTATTGAAGTGGTGAATAAATGTCCCACGCAATCTCTTGAATGGAAGTATAACAAGGATCTCACAGAAGAAGAGAGAAAGGCTCAGCGACAGGTGGGGCCCGGCGAAGAAGAAAACCCGAAGACCCTCTCAGGCACCAATGCCCCAACCAATATTCGTTTAATGGCGGATGGACCCATTGTTGTTGAGGGAAATTTCAAAATAGTCGATGCGGAAAATCAGGAGCTGAAACCCAGCTCCATGACCTCATTCTGCCGTTGCGGAGCATCCCGGAACATGCCCTATTGCGATGGGACCCACCGAAAAATTAATTTTACTGACCAATCCACTGGAAATGGAGCATGAACAAACACTTTTCCAGGTTTTGCGTGATGGCCCGCTCAAGGTAAGCGGCAGATTCAGGATCAAGGGGTCCGATGGGAAACTCATAAAGACAGAGGGGCCGGTATACCTTTGCCGTTGCGGGCAATCCTCAAATAAACCCTTTTGCAGCGGAAGACACAAACAGATCGGTTTTTCGGACTGAATCCTCTGTTAATTCTTTTACCTTTGTGGCATGCCGGCTATCCAGATATTTAGCGAAACAGGAGCGCTTGAAGGGGTTCTGCTTCACCCTCCGGGCCCGGAGGTGGAAAATATGACCCCTAAAAATGCGGAACGGGCCCTCTACAGCGATATCCTGAATCTTTCGGTTGCCAGAAGGGAGTATAACCAGCTGGAATGTCTTCTTCAGCAGCTGGTCCCCACATTCAGAATCAAGGATCTTTTGAAGGATATTCTTCGCTCCAGCGAGATAAGGGAAAAAATTGTCAAAAAAGCCTGCTACCAGGAGGGACAGCCGAAACTGATCGACAAACTACTGGAACTCAATGAAACGCAGCTGGCCAAACAACTGATTCAGGGTGTCCCCATGGAGCGAAATACGCTTACGGATTATTTGAGTAACGAGCATTATTCCCTCAGGCCACTCCATAACTTCTTCTTCACCAGAGATGCTTCCGTAGCCCTGGGCAACCAGGTACTGATCGCTAAAATGGCTAACCGGGTGAGGGACAGAGAAGCCTTAATTATGCAGGCCATTTTTGACTACCATCCCCGGTTCAGGGTCCAGACCATTCACCCGGACGAAGGAGCTGCAAACCGGGGGGACATCTCCATGGAAGGCGGGGACCTGCTGGTTGCAGCAGAAAACATCACCCTGATTGGACTGAGCGCTAGAACCTCCTCACAGGGCATCGATTTTCTGGTAAAAATGGCCCAGGAAAGAAAGGAGAAACATCATATTCTTGTCCAGGAAATGCCCTCCTCACCCGAGTCTTTTATCCACCTTGATATGACCTTTACCCTACTGGACAATAACTCCTGCATGGTCTTCGAACCCCTCATCCTCCAGTCCAATAAATACCAGACCATTCAAATAGATATGGATAACGGAAAGGTGGTCTCCATTCGGAACGTGGAGAACCTGGTGACTGCGCTGAAAAAACTTGGAATGGACCTGAAACCTTCTTATTGCGGGGGACAGAAGGATACCATGACCCAGGAGAGAGAGCAATGGCACAGCGGGGCCAATTTCTTTGCTATCGGTCCGGGCAAAATAATTGGCTATAACAGAAATGTACATACTCTGGAGAATCTGAATCAATCGGGCTATGAGATCATTGCTGCAAAGGATGTGCTGAATGGCAAAACAGATCTCTCCACCAGAGAAAAATATGTGCTGACCATCGATGGTGCAGAACTTTCCCGTGGCGGAGGGGGGGTGCGTTGCATGACCATGCCCTTCAAGAGAAAAAGATAGAATTTGGTACTTTTGGACTGAAAATTTTGAATTGAGATGAGAAAAACGATCCGGGTCCTGATATTATTCCTGGCAGCTGCATCGCTGCAGGTTAACGCACAGCAGAACTACGCCAGTATCTCATTTGGGGCAAGCATCCCCCAGGGCAACTACCTTGCTTCCGGCGATCTTGGCAGCAACGGTTATGCAAATAATGGGGGCGCCATTAAATTTGATGCCGGTTATTTTCCAGTCTCTTATATTGGAATCGGGGGCTCTTTCTCCTTCGGTTCCAACTATGCCTCACGTGATTCCCTTATAAAAGACATGGTGACCTACATCGAAACAAGCGCCCCCGGCGGGATTGATATTCCCGAGGACGCTGAAATCCTTTATGGATCGGGATTCTGGAACTATATCAATCTTTTTTTGGGACCCCACTTTTCCATCAGGACATCCCAGAGATTCTATCTGGACTTCCGGGCACTGGGCGGACTCAGTATCATCAGGCCTCCCGACCAGGAGCTGAGAATTTCCTATGACGGCAACAATATCTATACCCGGACCAGTCATAATAATGTTGCTTTCGGGTGGACTATCGGAGCTGGTGCCAGGTATAAATTCAATTCCAGGCTGGCCCTGAAGCTGGGTGTCGACCTGGTACGGGCAAAAGCCAAAAACAGCTATAGCTTTGACCTTTTTCAGGGAGTTGTGGGGGAGGTCCCTCCCATAGATGCAGAATTTTACGTTCAGGCGCTGGAGATCACCGCGGGACTGGCTTACTCTTTTTAAACATTCCCACACCGAAAAATCCGCACTGGTCACATTAAGCTGTGATGGCTGCGGAGCGTTTTCTTAAATTTATCTGGAAATACAGGCTCTACTCTGGGAAATCCCTGAAAACCACCTGTGGTCTGGAGCTGGAGATCCTGAATCCGGGAGAGCAAAATGACCATGCCGGGCCCGATTTTTACTCTGCCAGGATCCGGCTGGAACAGATAATCTGGGCCGGAAACGTAGAAATTCACAGTCGCGCCTCGGACTGGTACAAACACGGGCACCATCTGGATCCGGTCTACAACAATGTGATCCTGCATGTGGTCGGAATCTATGATACCGATATCACCAACAGCCTGGGGCGCCGCATTCAAACCCTGGTGCCTGATTATCCCCCCTGCCTGGAACAGAGGTATGAAATTCTTAAAAGGAGTGAAAGCTGGCTCCCCTGCGGGGATTATATAAAATCCGTAGCTGCCACGAAGCTAAAACGCTGGCTCCGGTCACTTCACGCTGCCAGGATCGCACAGAAAAGTCTAAATATGGCGCAGATCCTTTGTACATCTTCAAATAATGCAGAGGAAGCCCTGTACAGGGCCCTGGCTCCTGGCTACGGCATTCCTGTGAACATTCTTCCCTTTGAATTGCTGGTAAAAGGAGTCCCATATCCAAAGTTGCTGGTTCATCGTGATAACCTGCAGGACCTGGAGTCTATATTATATGGCCATTCCGGTTTGCTGTTTCCGGTAAGGAACCTGGGGCCCTATCCTTCCTCCCTCTGGAATCGTTACCAGGAACTAAAGGCCTCTCTCCATGAAAAACCCTTACCCCGTCACTTGTGGAGGTTCCTCCGGCTTCGTCCCCCCTCCTTTCCCACCCTGAGAATTTCCCAGTTTGCCTCCCTGTTTCACCAAAGATCACCCCTGGCTGAAAACATTCTTGGCAGCACCTCCATGGGTGAACTGGAACAGCTTCTCAGAACAGGAGCCAGCGAATACTGGACCACTCATTACCTCTTTGGGAAAGTCTCCCCCCCGTTCCCGAAATTTCCGGGAGAACAGTTTATCTCAACTTTGATCATTAATGTCATTGTCCCCTTCCTGAATGCCCTGAGTAAAAGCCAATGCGGAAGCAGTGCAGGGATACAGGCAGTTAAAATCATGGAAAAGTTGCACTCCGAAAACAACCAGATTATAAAAATGTGGGGTATATTTGGAATCAGCGCAGACAATGCCATGGAAAGCCAGGCCCTGCTGCAACTGTATAATTTCTATTGTAAACAAAAACGCTGCCTTGAATGTCAAGTTGGAGCAGATATAGTAAATACTGCCATCGATGAGTACGAATAATCTCCGCCATGCCTACCTTACGCTTGGCTTGCTTCTAAGCGTAATAGTTATTGGTATAATCGGGTATATGATGCTTGGTTATACGCTTTCAGAGGCCGTATACCAGACCATCATCACCATAGCCACCGTTGGTTTCGAGGAGGTTCATCAGCTTGATAACCGGGGCATGTGGTTTACCTCTATTCTGGTGGTTTTTTCCATCGGGATTTTTTTCTATGCAGTGACATCTTTTACCAGATTTATTGTGGAAGGTGTATTTCTGAATACTTATAAAGACAACAAAGTGAAAAGAAAAATCGAGCCAGATTTCAGGACATGTGGTCATCTGCGGTTATGGGAGGAATGGAAAACAGGCTGCCATTGAGCTTCATGAGCACAATGTGAAAGTAGTCATTGTAGAACAGAATCCGGATATTGTCCAGTTACTTAGAGAAACCCCCGGAATGCTTTATGTGGAAGGTGATGCAACCGATGAGGAAGTTCTGAAGTCAGGCCCACCTGGAGACAGCCAGGGCCATGATCACCACCCTGCCTGCAGGATGCTGATAACCTCTTTGTGGTGCTAACGGCCAGGGAGCTGAATCCAGATATGAAAATTATATCCAGGGCCTCGGTCGATAATTCAGATGTGAAATTAAAACGTGCCGGGGCTACCAATGTAATCATGCCCGATAAGATCGGCGGACAACGAATGGCCAAGCTGGTGGCTCAACCCGACGTGGTGGAGTTCATCGAGCTAATGTTGCTGCAGAGCATGGATAATGTGGTTCTGGAAGAGATTTCCTGTCACAACCTTGCTTCCTGTTTTGACAGGAAAATCCATGCTGGAACTGGATATCCGAAACACTTCAGGGGCCAATATCATCGGAATGAAACGGGAAGATAAATCCTACATGATCAATCCGGTTCCTGAAACCACCCTTACTGCCTCCGACAAGCTGTTTGCCCTGGGAACCAGGTCCCAGATTAACCAGTTAATCAAGACGATAACCACTGACCTTTCAGAAGCTATAAACTGATCTGCATTTATTGTTAATTCAAAATAAATAAATACCTTTGCAACTCGAAATTCGAAACAGTATTTATAAAGTAGAAAAAAGAAGGATGTATTTAACAACGGAGAAAAAGAAGGAAATCTTCAAGAAGTATGGCAAATCAGAGGCTGATACAGGTTCAGCCGAAGGCCAGATTGCAATCTTTACCACACAGGATCAATCACCTTACCCAGCATCTGCTGACCAACAAAAAAGACTACAGCACTCAGAGGGCCCTGCTCAAACTCGTAGGTAAAGAGGAGGAAATTGCTTGATTATCTCAAGGAGAAAGATATTGAGAGATATCGCGCTATCATCAAATCCCTGCAAGATCAGAAAATAAAGAATATTAGTACGAAAAAAGGCAATTATCCGATTGCCTTTTTTTGTATTCATTGTATTTAATCAGTTATTATGTCGAAACCGAAAGCAATTCAAGAGACCATCGATTTAGGTGATGGTCGTTCAATCACTATAGAAACAGGTGTCCTGGCCAAGCAGGCCGATGGCGCCGTAATGGTTCGCATGGGCGACACCATGATGCTGGCCACTGTGGTCAGTGCCAAAGAAGCCAGAGAGGATGTGGACTTTATGCCACTCTCCGTAGATTATAAAGAAAAATATGCTGCAATGGGAAAATTTCCCGGAGGATTCCTGAAGCGTGAAGCCAGGCCTTCCGACTATGAAATTCTGATATCCAGGCTGGTGGACAGGGCCTTGCGCCCATTGTTCCCGGACGATTATCATGCCGATACCTTTGTAAATGTCACCCTGATGTCGGCTGAAGCCGATACCCCTCCCGATGCACTGGCCGGACTGGCAGCATCTGCTGCACTGGCTGTATCAGATGTTCCTTTCCACGGACCCATTGCCGAAGCACGTGTGGCCAGGGTAAATGGAAAATTTGTGGTAAATCCCACTTTCTCCCAATTGGAAGAAGCCGATATTGAAATCATGGTAGGAGCCACCTACGACAACATCCTGATGGTTGAAGGCGAAATGAAAGAAGTTTCTGAAGCCGACATGCTGGAAGCCATCAAATTTGCTCATGAAGCCATCAAGCCCATGTGTAAAGCACAGATGGCCCTGACCAAAAAGACAGGAAAAGAGGAAAAAAGAGAATATAGCCACGAAGTCAGAGGACGAAGAGCTTAGCAAGCGCATCTGGAAAGAAACCTATGATGCAGCCTATAAAATTGCCAAATCGGGGAATGCCGATAAGCACGCCAGAAGCGAAGCTTTTGGTAAAGTAAAAGAGGATTTCCTTGCCAAACTGCTTGAAGAAGCAGGAGAAGAGGGTGAAGTCAATGAGATGCTGGTGGGCAAATACTACCACGATGTGGAAAAAGAAGCCGTTCGCCGTGCGATCCTTGACGATAAAATTCGCCTGGACGGAAGAAAAACCGATGAGATCCGCCCCATCTGGAGCGAAGTGGATTACCTCCCTTCTGCCCACGGTTCAGCAGTATTTACCAGAGGTGAAACCCAATCCATTACCACGGTTACCCTGGGCACCAAGATGGATGCAAAACTCATCGATGACGTGCTTAAGAAAGGGAATGACAAATTCCTGCTTCATTATAATTTCCCCGCTTTTTCCACAGGTGATGCACGCCCAAACAGGGGAACCAGCCGCAGGGAAGTGGGACATGGTAACCTGGCTCACAGGGCACTGAAAGGAATGCTGCCTGTCAGAGGATGAGATGCCTTATACCCTCCGCATTGTCTCCGATATCCTGGAATCCAACGGATCCTCATCCATGGCTACCGTATGTGCCGGTACACTGGCCCTGATGGATGCAGGTGTTCAGATCAAGAAACCTGTATCCGGAATTGCCATGGGACTGATCACCGATAAGGACTCTGAAAAATTTGCCGTATCTGTCAGATATCCTGGGCGATGAAGACCACCTGGGTGATATGGACTTTAAAGTCACCGGAACCCGCGACGGGATCACCGCCACCCAGATGGACATCAAGGTAGAAGGGCTCTCCTACGAAATTCTGTCACAAGCCCTGGAACAGGCCAGGAATGGCAGGCTTCATATCCTGGATAAGATTAGTGAGACTATGTCTGCTCCAAATCCGGATTACAAACCACATACCCCCAGGATCGAAAGAATCGAGATTCCCAAGGATATGATCGGTGCCGTGATCGGACCTGGTGGAAAAGTGATTCAGGAAATTCAGAAAGAGACCAACAGTACCATTACCATTGAAGAGATTGAGAATGTAGGTCTGGTGGATGTATTTGCTGTGGATAAAGCTTCCATCGATGCAGCCATGAACTGGATCAAAGGAATTGTTGCTGTTCCGGAACCAGGTGAGATCTACAAGGGAAAGGTAAAAACCATCACTCCCTACGGTGCCTTTGTGGAAATCATGCCGGGGAAAGACGGACTGCTTCATATCTCCGAAATTGAGTGGAGAAGACTGGAGAAAGTGGAAGAGGTTCTCAAAGAAGGAGATGAGATTGAAGTTAAGCTTCTTGCAGTAGACGAGAAGAATGGAAAACTGAAGCTCTCCAGAAAAGCACTTCTTCCAAAACCTGAGAGAAAGGATCAAGACTAGATCTGCTCTAAGATAAATTGGAGGCTGTCTGATACAGACAGCCTTTTGTTTTTTCCAGAATATTCAATAGCAGGGCATTCCATTGCATGCTAAACACATTATATCTAGCTTTAAAGGCAAAATTTTACATTATGAAAAATCTACTTTGGATCATTTTAATTCTTATTGCTATGGGCTGTAGACAGCAAGCTTCTTTTATCTATCCTGACACAGCAAAGGGGGAGGTAGTGGATAACTATCACGGAACCGAAGTTCCTGATCCCTACCGGTGGCTGGAAGATGACATGTCGGATGAAACTGCTGCCTGGGTAAAGGCACAGAATGAAGTCACCTTCTCCTACCTGGAATCCATTCCCTTCAGGGATGCTCTGAAAGAGCGCATGACGGAGATCTGGAACTACCCAAAAATGGGAACTCCTTTTAAGGAGGGTGAGTTATACTTCTATAGCTACAACACGGGCCTGCAGAATCAGAGCATCATATATAAGAAAAAGAACCTGGAAGAGGAGGGAGAAGTGTTCCTGGATCCCAATAGTTTTTCGGAGGACGGCACCGTGGCCCTTGCCGGCTTGAGCATGTCAAACGACCATAAATATGCAGCCTACGGTATCTCCATAGGAGGATCCGACTGGAGGGAATTTTATGTGAAAGATGTGGATAGCGGGAAGGACCTTGACTGACCACCTGAAATGGATCAAATTCTCGGGAATGGCCTGGTTCGAAGATGGCTTTTTCTACACCCGCTATGCCACACCCGAGGAGGGGAATGAACTCAAAGCTGCCAACATCAATGCCAAAGTCTATTACCACCGGGTAGGAACAGATCAATCTGAAGATCTGCTGATCCATCAGGACGAAGCTAATCCGGAATGGGGATTTGGTATGGGTGTTACCGAAGATGAGCAATACATGTTCCTAACGGTGACGAAAAGCACCAGTGGAAATGCCCTTGCCTTCAAAAAAGCCGGACTGAACGACATTCCCTTTAACTGGCTTGACCAGGATTTTGATGACGATTACATACCTGTTGGCAACAAGGAGAACATGCTCTATGTACTCACCAACAATGAAGCCCCTCTGTACAGCTTGATTGGGATAGACCTGAACAACCCGGGGCGGGAGAACTGGGTGGATATAATGCCGGAACATAGGGAATGTCCTTGAATCAGCCACCCTGGCAGGGGGTAAAATTATAGCTACCTACATACAGGATGCCTACAACACGGCCTATGTATACAACCTGGATGGAAGCATGCTTCACGAAGTTGCCCTGCCCGGTATCGGATCCCTGGGTGGATTCAGCGGAAAGATGAAAGACAATACGGCCTTCTACAGTTTTACCTCTTTCAACTATCCAGCGACCACATTCAAGTACAATATTGAGGAGAATATTTCCGAGGTATTCTATACTCCTGAAGTAGATTTTGATGTGGAAGCCTACGAAACCAAACAGGTGTTTTACACCAGTAAGGATGGTACGGAGGTTCCCATGTTTATCGTACATAAAAAAGGACTGAAACTGGATGGTACCAATCCCACTCTGCTTTATGCTTATGGTGGATTCAACATATCCATGACCCCGTCCTTCAGCACCACCAGGGCCGTTTGGCTGGAACAGGGAGGTGTCTTTGCACTGGCCAACCTCAGGGGGGGTGGTGAATACGGGGAAGCCTGGCACAAAGCTGGCACGGTCCTTCAGAAACAGAATGTCTTCGACGACTTTATTGCTGCTGCTGAGTACCTGATCGACGAGAACTATACCTCCAGCAAACGCCTGGCTATCTATGGGGGATCTAACGGCGGATTGCTTATCGGGGCAGTTATTAATCAGCGTCCTGAACTATTTGCAGCGGCCATCCCCATGGTGGGTGTGATGGATATGCTTCGCTTTCATAAATTTACCATTGGCCGGTACTGGACTGTTGATTATGGCTCCTCCGAGGATCCCGAAGAGTTTAAATACCTGCTGGGCTACTCCCCTCTGCATAACATCTCAGCAGATAAGGAATACCCTGCCGTACTGGTTACCACAGGTGATCATGACGACCGCGTGGTACCCGCGCACTCCTTTAAGTATGCCGCCACCCTTCAGGAAAATATACAAGGGTAAGAATCCGGTGATGATCCGGATCAACACGGATGCCGGGCACGGTGCAGGGAAACCTACCGATATGGTCATCCAGGAGTATACCGATGTGTGGTCCTTTATTTATAGAAACATGGATTTTACTCCGGTATTTTAACGAAGGAATACAATACGGTGCTTTTTTCAAGCCATTGAAATACAACTATTTAGTAATAGAAGGGAACATAGGGGCCGGGAAAACAAGCCTGGCCTCTATGCTGGCTGAGGAAACCGGAAGCCGACTGGTTCTGGAATACTTCAGTGATAATCCTTTCCTGGCCAAATTTTATGAAGATCCCGACAGGTATGCCTTTCAGCTGGAGCTCTCCTTTCTATCTGAGAGATACCAGCAGATAAAAACCGAACTGGGACATCCCGACCTGTTCGGACAGTCGGTTATCAGCGACTATTTCCTGGCTAAATCCTTTATATTCAGTAAGCACAATCTGAAAGATGATGAAATGAAGCTCTTTGAGAAACTATTTTCCATCATCAATCTTCAGGCGCCCATACCCGATTTATATGTATACCTGCACCTTCCGGTGGAAATATTGCTTGAGAACATTAAACAAAGGGGCCGGGATTACGAAAAGAACATCAAATACAGTTATTTGAAAGAAGTTCAGGAAGGATATTTTGGTTTTTTCAAATCCCAACAGGTGATGAAAATTGTAGTAATTGATACCAGCCGTCTGGATTTTGTAAATAACAGGTCCCATCTCCTTCAACTTAAAAAAGTTATCTTTGAAGGGGACTATAATACTGGATTGAATATGCTTATTTTGTAACTTATGCGTGCATTCGACGAAGAAATCTTTATTTTTGTCAAAAACATTATTAGTTTTGCACCTGAAATGCAATTTTGAACTAAAACGAAATTAAAAGAGAAATCAACAAGGAAATCAACAATTAACCTGATTGATATGAAAAACCTTAAAAACCTTGCGATTTTTATTCTCGCAGCTGCAGTTCTTAGCAGTTGTGGTGGTCTAAACAAAATGGTCAAAGATTCCGAGCTGGTGAATTACAAGGTAACTCCTGAAGTACTTGAAATGCACGGTGGAGAAGTGGATGTGACTGTCGATGTAAACTACCCGGCCAAGTATTTCAACAAAAAAGCCGTTGTTACTCTTACTCCTGTTGTCAGGTATGAAGGTGGTGAGAAAGCACTTGATCCTCTTGTACTTCAAGGTGAAGATGTAACTGAGAACAATAAGCTCATCAGTTTCGACAATGGTGGAAATGCCAGCTATCTCCCACACCTTCACCTATGAAGATGCCATGATAATGTCGGAACTCTACGTGAATGTCAATGCTGCCGTTAAAGACAAAACAGCTGACCTTGGCGATGTAAAACTTGCCGATGGTATTATCGTCACTCCTCTGCTGGTTCAGAACAATCCGAAAGTCATTCTTTTTGACAACAGCTTCAAGCAAATTGTTCCTGAATCCTATCGAAGCTGACATCAAGTATGTCATCAACAGGGCTGATGTACGCAGATCTGAAATGAGCAAGGAAGAGATTGCCAAACTGAACGAAACCATCAAAGCTGCCAATGAAAACGAAAGGCTCGAGCTTAAAGGTATCGAAATTTCTGCCTATGCTTCTCCAGATGGAGAACTGGACCTGAATACCAAACTGGCCGACAAACGTCAGACGACCGCTCGACAAGTACCTGGCCGGACAATTGAAAAAAGCTGAGATTGCAGTAGCCGATGAACTGATGAGCATGCTTTCCACTCCAGAAGACTGGGATGGATTCAAAAAGCTCATGGAAGCTTCCAATATTCAGGACAAGGAAATGATCCTCAGGGTACTGAGCATGCATTCAGATCCGGTTGTTCGTGAGCAGGAGATCAAAAACCTGACCGCTGCCTTCGAAGTGATTGCTGAAGAGATTCTTCCCCATCTGAGAAGGTCCAAGTTCACTGTGAACATGGATAAGATTGGATGGAGTGATGACGAACTGAAAGATCTGTTGGCAAACAATCCTGATACACTGGTACTGGAAGAGCTTCTTTACACTGCCACCCTGGTGGAAGACAATGAAACCAAACTGGCTATTTATACAAAAGCCGCTGAAGTATCTCCCGGATGTCTACGTGCCCATAACAACAGGGGTGCTGTGCTGTTTAACATGGGTAAACTGGATGAAGCTGCTGCTTCCTTTAAGGCTGCCAAGGCTATTAAGGATCATGATATCATCAACAACAACCTGGGCGCAGTTGCTCTTAAGAATGGTGATGTTGCTGCTGCCAAAGAAGCCTTTACTGCTTCCATGGGTGCTGGTGCCAGATGTAAACTACAACCTGGGTATTGTAAGTATCAAGGAAGGTGATTATGAAACGCTGCTGAACTACTTTGGTAGTGAGTCTTCCTACAACTGCTGCCCTTGCCAAGTACCTGAAAGGTGATAGCGATGGTGCCTGGAGAACTGCTGCCAACATGGAGATGAAAGGTGGCATGGGTTACTACCTGAGGGCTGTTATTGCTGCAAATCAGGATAAGCCTGAAGTTGCTCTTGAAAACCTGAAACTGTCTGTTGAGAACTGCGGATCCGCTCAACATATTAAAGACCGTGGCAAAGAAGGATCTTGAATTTGCCAAGCTTTTCGAAACTGCCGAATTCAAAGCCATCGTTGAGTAGATAAAAGAAATCTTACATTTGATACAGAGGCTGTCTCGAAAGGGGCAGCCTCTTATTTTTTTGACAGGGCCCGAAACAGCTCCCAGATAACAATGCCCGCTGCTACAGAAATATTCAAGGAGTGTTTGGTGCCATACTGGGGGATTTCAATACAGTGATCGCTCATATCCACCACCCTTTGATCCACCCCTCTGACTTCATGTCCGAAAACAAGGGCATATTTCTGATTGTCTGATAACTGAACCTGGTCCAGCATACAGGGCTCCCTCAGCCTGTTCCACGGAAAGAATCTGGTAGCCTGTCCGCTTCAGTTCCGAAATGGCATCGACGGTCTCCTCTCTGTATTCCCAGTGAACCGATTCTGTGGCTCCCAGGGCTGTTTTATGTATTTCCCGGTGAGGTGGTGTGGCGGTAATTCCGCACAGAATAGATCCTCTCCAGCCGAAAGGCATCTGCCGTACGGAAAACCGATCCAATATTATTCAGGCTTCTGACATTGTCCAGTACCAGCGACAGAGGGATCTTGTCCACACTGCTTAAACTCCTCAACAGACAGGCGATCCAGCTCATCATTCAACAGCTTTCTCATGATTCATTTCATTATAAAACGAATTAACTAACCAATATGCATGAACACTTAGCTTCAAATTGCTAAATTTGTAAACCACTAAGACAAATACTATGAATATCCATGAATACCAGGGAAAACAAATTCTTAAACAATTCGGTGTAGCCATACCCGTTGGAGGTGTAGCTCACACACCCGACGAGGCAGAGAGAGCTGCCCGCAAAATCCAGACCGAAACCGGAGCTACGACCTGGGCCGTAAAAGCCCAGATTCACGCAGGTGGACGCGGTAAAGGTGGCGGTGTGAAGATTGCCAAATCCCTGGATGAAGTAAAAGCCTATGCCGGGGATATTCTGGGAATGACCCTGGTTACCCACCAGACCGGTCCTGAAGGTAAAGTTGGTCCAGAAAAGTGCTGGTGGAACAGGGAATTTTTTATCCGGGTGAGAGTGAGCCCCAGGAATTTTATATGAGCGTATTGCTGAACAGGGAAAGCGGAAAGAATATCATTATGTATTCCACAGAAGGGGGAATGGATATTGAAACTGTAGCTGAAAAGACTCCCCACCTGATCTTTAAAGAAGAAGTTGATCCGGGTACGGAATACAGGCCTTCCAGGCCAGGCGCATTGCTTTTAATCTGGGACTGTCTGGACAGGCATTTAAGGAGATGAGTAAATTTGCCATCGCCCTCTACACGGCCTATGAAAAATCAGATGCCTCCCTGTTTGAGATCAATCCGGTTTTTAAAACATCCGACAACCACATCATGGCTGCCGATGCCAAGGTGAACATTGATGACAATGCGCTTTACAGGCATGCCGATTATGCTGCCATGAGGGATCTGAACGAGGAGGATCCCACAGAGGTGGAAGCAGGCAAATTCAACCTGAATTTCATCAAACTGGATGGAAATGTGGGCTGCATGGTCAATGGAGCAGGACTGGCCATGGCCACCATGGACATTATCAAACTTTCCGGAGGTGAACCGGCCAATTTCCTGGATGTGGGTGGAACAGCCAATGCTCAAACCGTGGAAGCCGGATTCAGGATCATCCTGAAAGATCCCAGTGTTAAAGCCATTCTGATCAATATTTTTGGTGGAATTGTTCGTTGCGATCGAGTGGCAGAGGGAGTGGTTGAGGCATATAAATCCATTGGACAGATTGATATCCCGGTCATTGTCAGGTTACAGGGGACCAATGCTGAAGAGGCCAAAGTACTGATTGATCAATTCGGGCTCGAAGTTCATTCAGCCATCACCCTGGAAGAGGCTGCCGCGAAAGTAAAAGAACTGGTTATCTAGTCTCAGATCAGACCGGCTGCTTGCAGAATCTCCTCCATCTGCGTCTGCAGTCTGGATGCTTCCTTTGCAGCTGCATCTTCAAATTTATTGGTCACATCGGCATAAATAATAGACCTGCTGGCATTGACAAGCAGGCCGCACCGGTCGTTCATTCCATGCTCAGCCACTTCTTTCAGACTCCCCCCCTGACTTCCCACACCGGGAACCAGAAGAAAATGTTCCGGAATCAATTTCCTGATTCTTGTAAGGGAATCTGCCTTGGTTGCTCCAACCACATACATGATATTGTTAACAGTCACCCCATTCTGAAGAGGTGGTGATCACCTCCTCAAAGAGCTGCGTCTCTTCTTCCAGATATAGTTGTTGAAAATCCTTGGATCCTTCATTGGAAGTTAGAGCCAGAAGAATGACCCACTTCCCGTCCACCTCCAGAAAAGGTGAGATGCTATCCTTACCCATATAGGGAGAAAGGGTGATGGCATCAAAATCCAGGGTTTTAAAAAATGCATGGGCATACATTTGGGAAGTATTCCCGATATCGCCCCTTTTTGCATCGGCAATGATAAAAAGATCAGGATAATGTTCCCTGAGATAGTTAACTGTCATCTCCAGGCTCATATAGCCTGCTGCTCCCAGCATCTCATAAAATGCCAGGTTGGGTTTATAGGCCACCGCATATTTCTGGGTAGCATCGATGATGTGCTTGTTGAATTCAAATATGGGATACTCCGTGTGAAGAAGCATTTTGGGGATCTTCTTATAATCTGTATCGAGTCCCACACAGAGAAAACTCTTCTTTCGCTGAATATTCCTGAATAATTCTTCGGCGTTCATGTGTTTAGGTATTATTGTATCCCGCTTTCCTTTAAGCGTTCTGCATTCTCAGCCATCTGGAGCTTTTCAATGACCTCCTGTAGATCTCCGTTTATGATGGACTGAAGGTTGTAAAGAGTCAGGTTAATGCGGTGATCCGTTACCCTCCCCTGGGGATAATTGTAGGTTCGGATTTTGGCCGAACGGTCGCCGGACGATACCATGGTCTTTCGCTTGGAAGAGATCTCATCCATTCGCTTCTGATACTCCAGGTTATAAAGTCTGGTCCTCAGCTCCTTCATGGCCTTATCCAGGTTCTTTAACTGCGATTTTTCATCCTGACAGGTTACCACAATCCCACTGGGAATATGGGTCAGCCGTATGGCTGAATAGGTGGTATTCACCGATTGTCCTCCGGGTCCCGACGAACAGTAGGTATCCTTTCTGATATCGGCCTGCTTGACCTCAACCTCAAAATCCTCGGCTTCGGGCAGTACCGCCACAGTGGCTGCAGAAGTATGAACCCTTCCCTGGGTTTCGGTCTGAGGAACACGTTGTACCCGGTGAACCCCGGACTCATATTTCATGATCCCGTAAACTCCTTCCCCGGTAACATTCATGATAATCTCCTTGTATCCTCCAACGGTTCCTTCCGTAAAACTGGTGGTTGAAGCCTTCCAGCCTTTCGTTTCGAAGAATTTGGTATACATCCGGTAAAGATCACCTGCAAAGATACTGGCTTCATCCCCGCCTGTACCTGCACGGATCTCCACGATGGCATTCTTATCATCTTCGGGATCCTTGGGCAAAAGGAGAAGTTTAATGTCTTCTTCCAGCGGACGCGAGCTTCTGCTGATAGAGATCCAGCTCCTCCTTGGCCATCTCCCTTAACTCCTCATCCTTCTCTTCTGAAAGTATCTTTTTTGCGCTGTCAATATTGCTGAGTAAATCTCCGTAGATATTCATGGCTTCAACCACCGGTTCCAGTTGTTTGTACTCCCGGTTCAGCCGAACATAGCGTTTCATATCGGATATAATTGCCGGATCTGTAATTAACTGGCCTACTTCTTCAAACCTTTGCTTCACACCCTCTAAACGGGATAATATCATGTTTTCCCCCATGCCACAAAATCTCCTTAATAGTTATACTCTGCTTGCTCCCCTACAATGGTAAGTTTCTTCTGATCAGACTCTTCGCAATGACCTACAATCCTGGCATCGATGCTGTATTTTCCCGCAAGTTCTATGATACCCTCTGCCGTTTGCTCATCGGTATATATTTCGAACCGGTGCCCCATATTGAAAACCTGATACATCTCCCTCCAATCGGTTCCCGACTCTTCCTGTATCATCTTAAAAAGGGGGGGGATTGGAAACAGCTTATCTTTAATGATATGCACCTTTTGCAGCAAAATGCAAGACCTTTGTCTGTGCCCCTCCGGAACAATGGATCATCCCGTTGATTTTGTCTCTATATAGCTCAAGCACCTCCCGGATCACCGGGGCATAGGTTCTGGTTGGGGAGAGCACCAGCTTTCCGGCATCCAGTCCAACTCCCTCAATGGAATCCGTTAGTGACTTACTCCCTGAATACACCAGATCACCCGGGATATCAGGATCAAAACTCTCCGGGTACAGGCGGGCCAGGTAGGCTCCGAACACATCATGCCGTGCCGAGCTTAATCCGTTGCTGCCCATTCCGCCATTATAGCTTTTTTCATAGCTGGCCTGACCGGACGATGAGAGTCCCACGATCACATTGCCGGGAACAATATGGTTTTCAATTATTTGGGAACGTCTGGATCGGGCGACCACCGTAGAATCCACAATAATGGTTCTTACCAGGTCCCCCACATCAGCGGTCTCTCCTCCTGCGCTGTAAATAGGAATACCCAGGCTGCGCAGTTCTGCCAGGATCTCTTCTGTCCCCTTGATAAGGGCTGCAATAACCTCTCCCGGAATCTTGCTTTTATTCCTTCCAATGGTGGAGGATAGTAATATATCACCGCTTACCCCAACACACAGCAGGTCATCCAGGTTCATAACAATGGCATCCTGCGCAATTCCTTTCCAGACGGACAGGTCCCCGGTCTCTTTCCAGTAAATGTAGGCCAGGGAAGATTTAGTACCGGCGCCATCGGCATGCATCACCAGGCAATGGTCCGGATCGCCGGTAAGTATATCCGGAATCACCTTGCAAAAGGCACCCGGGAAGAGTCCCTTATCCACATGCCTGATCGCCTGGTGCACATCCTCCTTGCCGGAGGAAACTCCACGCTGAAGGTATCGGGAAGAGTGACTCATCTCGATTAGTTTTGCGGTATATAGTCTGTTGAGAGTACCCGAAACTCGGTCCGTCTGTTTACCTGGTGCGCCTTCTCTTGCAGTTCCGCACCCTCCATCTGGTTAATAAAGCCCTCAGTTAAAATATCCTCCAGCTCCAGGAAGTCATACTGGGCTTTAACTTTTTGGTCCACCACCTTTGGTTGAGTTTCTCCATAGCCGCGTGCCTTCAGTCTGTCTGGCTGAATCCCTTTCGAGATCAGGTAATCGACCACCGATTGGGCCCTCTTCTGAGATAGCTCCAGGTTATCCGCTGGTGTTCCCCGGGAATCTGTATGAGACATCAATTCAATGGTCACGTTCGGGTTATCATTGAGGGTTTCCACCAGATTATCCAGGGAGACCATCGATTCGGGCCTGAGATCCCATTTTGCAAAATCATAAAAGATATTGGGCAGTTCGATCACCTGAGTGATGGAGGCCAGGTAAATGGTCACTTCAAATTCCTGGCTCTGATCCAATCCACGGGTAGATTCTCTCTCCTTTCCATTCAAATATCCTGGTTGAGTGGCAACAAAGACATAATCGGTACCTGGCTTGAGCATAAATTTAAAAGTTCCATCATCGCCTGTGTTCGCCTCAACGGTTATTCCATCACTTCCTACCGATTTGACAATAGAGCCCGGCAATATCTGATCGTTCCGTTCATCCTTAACCACTCCTGTAACTGAAAATTCCAGGGGTGGCAATACAAAAGAGAAAATTTCATCATTGCCCCTCCCCTTTCTGGAAGAACTAAAGAAACCACGTTCCGCGTCGGCTTCGAACACAATTCCAAAATCATCCTCCGGCGAGTTGATGGGAGGCTTCATATTCTCCAGGATCCAGGATCCTGTCACATCCCTTTTAGCCTTATAGATATCCAGGCCACCCAGCCCCACCCTGCTGTCCGATGAGAAATAAAGTGTTCCATCTTTATGCACAAAGGGATATAGCTCATTACCCGGGGTATTGATCTCTTCCCCCAGGTTCACAGGGGAACCCCAGCTTCCGCTTTGGCTTGGACGAGTAACCTTCCAGAGATCTTTCTCACCCAAACCACCCGGCATGTCGGATACAAAGTAAAGTGTCAGACCATCAGGTGAAATAGCCGGATGCGCACTGGTCACACTGTCACCCAGTCCTTCGAGCACCACCTCCGGTTCTGACCAGTCGCTTCCCGTAGAGCTTGCGCTGAGTATCTGGCAACCCAGTTGCTGGTTCTTACCCTTCTTGCACCTGGTATAATAGAGGGTGGAATAATCGGAAGAGATGCAGGGAGTTCCATCCTCAAACTCGGAATTCAGGCTTTCCACCGGAACCGGCACACTCCATTTCCCTTTTCTGTCAAGGGAGGAGGAGAAAAGGTCCGCAAAATTCTGTCCGGTAGCCCCATGTGTTTCATTTCCGGTGGCATCTTCCCGCGTGGAAGTAAAATAGACCTCCGTAAACGCTTCATTGATATATGCCGGACTAAAGTCCCGTTGCCTGGAATTAAAATACCGCATATTCTCAACAATATACCCGCTCGGATTATCCTTCCAGTTCATCGCCGCCTCACAGGATTCAATCCCGATATTACCCCGGGGATCGTCAGGGACCAGCTCCACGTATCTCTTAAACTGCTCTTCAGCTTCCGTATACTTTTCATTAATCAGCATCATCTGGCCATATCTGAGAAAGATAATGGGATCCTGAAAGTCCTCCCTAACCGCCTTTTTATACCAAAGTTCAGCAGAGCGTGCATCGCCAAGAATCCTGTAACACTCGCCGATCTTAAATAAAACGGCAGTCTTCTGCGTTCTGTCGCTCACCTTGTTCACTGCGTTTTTAAACAGGTCAATGGCCTCAAAATACTCACCGGCTTCAAATGCGGCCTGAGCCCTGGAATCTTTCTGTTTCTTCTGACCAGCCGCAGGAGGGCTTAGCAGGAGAGCGGCCATAATGACCAGTGAAACTATTCGGATGAATCTATTCATTATCGATTGCCATTTTACAATTTGATAAAATTACCTTTTTTTTCTATGATAATAAAACGCAAAAAGCCCCCCGAAAATTACGGGGGGCCTCTTGCATTTGGCTTAAAAGGGATGGATTAGCTCGAAAATAACAGCTCCCTGTACTTGGGTAATGGCCAGATCTCATCATCCACGATCAGCTCGAGCTTATCGATATGATAACGGATCTTGTCCAGGAATGGAGCAATGTTCTTGGAGTAAGCTTTGGCTTTCTCCTTTTCATCGTCCATCTTATTGGCCACTTTCCGGGCCTCCACCATGTCGTTTACACCATTTTTAATGGCAGTTACATGATCCGAAATCTCTTTGATCAGTTCGATCCTGTTGCCTGCCAGAGATTTAAACTCCTCTCCATAGATCTCCTTGAGTCCCAGCACATTTTCCATCAGCCTGTTCTGGTACTTCACAGCGGTGGGCACAATATGGTTGATGGCCAGATCTCCCAGTACCCTGGCCTCGATCTGGATCTTCATGGTGTACTGTTCAAACATCACCTCTACACGACCTTCCAGTTCAGCTTCTGAAAAGATTCCCAAGTCGAAAAAGAGCTTTCTTGGATTTATCAGCTCAGATAGGCAGAAAGCGCCTCCGGAACATCCGTGATATTGGTCAGTCCTCTTTTGGCTGCCTCCTTAACCCAGTCATCGCTGTAGTTATCCCCCTCAAAGCGAATCGCTTTGGAAGCAATGATATACTCTCTGAGCACCTGGAAGATGGCCTCATCCTTCTTGACACCGGATTCAATCAGCTTATCCACCTCCTTTTTAAAATCAATCAGCTGCCTGGCAATGGCAGCATTTAGATATGGTCATGGGGGTGGCAGGATTACAGCTGCCGCCTACAGCCCTGAATTCAAAACGATTTCCGGTAAAAGCAAAGGGCGAGGTCCGGTTCCGGTCCGTATTATCCAGCAGGATTTCGGGTATTTTACCTATATCCAGCTTCAGGGCAGTCTTCTCATCCGGGGACATCTTCTTGGCACTTACCTGCTCTTCCAGCTGGTCGAGCATGGCGGATACCTCCGATCCCAGGAAACAGGACAGGATGGCCGGCGGAGCCTCATTTGCTCCCAGACGGTGTGCATTGGAAGCGGATGCAATACTGGCCCGTAAGAGGTCCTGGTGATCAAACACAGTTTTTACTGTATTTACCACGAAAGTAAGGAACTGCAGGTTAGACTTGGGATTTTTGCCCGGAGAATGTAGCACTACTCCTGTATCGGTAGACAGAGACCAGTTGTTATGTTTTCCTGTACCATTTATAGCTTTAAATGGTTTCTCATGGAACAGGACCCTGAATCCATGGTGCCTGGAAACCTTGGTCATCAGGTCCATCAATAACACGTTATGATCCACCGCCAGATTACACTCCTCAAATACTGGGGCCAGCTCATACTGGTTGGGAGCCACTTCATTGTGGCGTGTTTTCACAGGAATACCAAGTTTATAAGCCTCAGATTCCAGATCATGCATAAAGGACATGACCCGCTCCGGGATGGATCCAAAATAGTGATCATCCAGCTGCTGGTCCTTGGCAGAAGCATGTCCCATCAGAGTCCGGCCTGTAAGTGCCAGATCAGGTCGCGCATAGTAGAGTGCTTCATCGATCAGAAAGTATTCCTGCTCCCATCCCAGGTTGGCATTGACTTTAGTCACGTTTTTATCAAAAAGCTGACAGACCTCTGTTGCAGCTTTGTCAACCACATTAAGTGCTTTCAAAAGAGGAGTCTTGTGATCCAGAGCCTCACCCGTATAGGAGATAAATACCGTAGGTATACTCAGCGTATTGTCGATGATAAAAGCTGGTGAGGTAGGATCCCAGGCCGTATATCCGCGAGCCTCAAAGGTGTTTCTGATACCACCACTGGGGAAGGAAGAGGCATCGGGTTCCTGTTGTGCCAGTGCTTCGCCTGAAAAGGTCTCTACCACTCCTCCATAAGAATTCGGGTGGATAAAGGCATCATGCTTCTCGGCGGTTCCTCCGGTAAGGGGCTGAAACCAGTGTGTGTAGTGTGTTGCTCCTCTTTCCGTGGCCCAGGCTTTCATTCCAGCAGCAACAGAATCAGCTTTTTTTCTGTCAATGGGAGTGCCTCTATCGACTGCATCCATTACATGATTAAAAGAGTCTTTGGAGAGATATTTCTGCATCTTGGCCCTGTCAAATACATTGATTGCATAATAATCAGAGGTCTTGTCAGAGGGAGGGGGAACGTGAAGAGGTTTCCTGTCAAAAACCTGCTCCAGTGCTTTAAATCTGATAATCGCCATAATTGTTTAAGTTTAGTGATCTAAATATTTTAGGGTTTGAAGGGGCAAATATATACTTTTTTTATCCTTCCCCCCTATTATTATATGGTTGATTTCATTTTTTATGTGTTTTTTATGTATTTACCCTAATATTCTTTCAATACTATTGATAAATGCATAAAAAAGCCGCCGGGAAATACCGGCGGCTTTTTGTATTTACTTTCTATTTTTTTCTCTACTTCATCTCCTCCTTAAAATATTTGTAAAAGAGGGGGATGGTCTCAATCCCTTTATAAAAATTAAACAGAGGATAATTTTCGTTGGGAGAATGTATGGCATCAGAATCCAGTCCAAAACCCATCAGAATGGATTTTATGCCCAGAACCTCTTCAAAATCAGAGACAATGGGAATACTTCCCCCACTTCGAACAGGAATGGGAGCTAAGCCAAAACTCTCTTCTATGGCCTTGCTGGCAGCCCTGTAGGCTGGAAAATCGATGGGTGTCACATAACCCTGGCCCCCGTGCAGACTTTTGACCTTCACCCTGGTGCCTTCAGGGGCAATACCTTCCATATGCTTGATAAAGAGTTCATCGATTTTCTTTGAATCCTGATCGGGCACCAGTCTCATGGAGATTTTAGCATAAGCCTTTGAGGGAAGAACAGTCTTAGCCCCTTCTCCCGTGTAACCCGACCAGATTCCATTAACGTCCAGACTGGGCCGTATTCCCGTTCTTTCATTTGTGGAAAATCCCTTTTCTCCCACCACATGCTCAATATCCAGTGCCTGCTTATACGCCTGCAGGCTAAAGGGGGCCTTGGCCATCTCGGCCCGTTCCTTCTCTGACACCTTCATTACATCATCATAAAAACCGGGAATGTTAATATGATTGTTCTCATCGGTCAGGGAGGCGATCATTTTGGCCAGCAGGTTGGCCGGATTTCCAACAGCACCGCCATACAAGCCTGAATGCAGATCTCTGTTGGGTCCTGTAAGCTCCACCTCCAGATAACTGAGCCCACGCAGGCCTACGGTAATAGAAGGTATATCCTGAGCGATCATCGTGGTATCAGAAATCAGGATAATATCGGCCTTGAGCAGCTCCTTGTTCTCTTTGCAAAACTGCTTCAGACTGGGTGAACCAATCTCCTCTTCACCTTCAATCATAAACTTCACATTACAGGGGAGCGTGCCCTGGGTATTCATCAGCTCAAATGCCTTCACATGCATAAAGAGCTGTCCTTTATCATCATCGGCACCGCGGGCAAATATCTTTCCGTCGCGAACCTCGGGCTCAAAGGGAGGAGAATCCCAAAGGTCCAAAGGCTCAGCCGGTTGCACATCATAGTGGCCATATACCAATACCGTTGGAAGCGACTTATCCAGGAGTTTATGCCCGTATACCACCGGCCATCCGGAGGTCTCCTTGACCTCTGCATGATCGGCCCCTGCCTGAAGCAGATTCCCTTTAATATGTTCTGCTGCCTTGAGCATATCATCTTTCGCTTCGGTTTTAGAACTGACTGATGGAATCCGGATCAGTTCGAAAAGCTCTTCCAGAAATCGATCCCTGTGAGTTTCCACATAATCTTTAATTGCTTTCATAATGTCTGTAATATTTAATGCACCTGTAAATATATTTATTTGCTCGTTTTCAACTCCGCATAAACCATTTCCAGTTCCCTGTAGAACTCTTCCCCATAAACCCTGATAAGTGAATCTTTCAAAAACCTGAAAACGGGTACTGCCTCCTTTTTTCCCAAAATCCGCGCAGGCTCACAAATACTCCACTGATGATAATTCAAAGCGATTCCCTGCTTCAGTTTGGAGACCCTGATGGGATACAGGTGGCAGGAAACGGGTTTCCTGAAACTGATGGCTCCCTCATCGTATGCCTGCTCTATGGCACAACGGGCTATCTTATTCTCAAATACTGCATAAGCACACTCCTCTCGCCCAACCAGAGGGGTAACCTGATCCCCATCAGGATCAATCACCCAGGCACCCTGCTCTCGCACTGCCTGCAGGCCTTCGGCTCTTAAAAAAGGTTCTATCCTGTACAGCTTATCTTCCAGGGATTCTGCTTCGTCCTTCTCCAGGGGGGCCCCGGAATCTCCATAAACACAGCAGTTTCCCTCACACTTCTCCAGGTGACATATGAAGTGATTATCAAAAAGCTCCCTGCTGATAATTTTTCCCCCAATTTGAATCATAAACAGAAATGATTAAAAAACAAAAGTGCGAAAAAAAGAGTTGGCTTGCCGCCTATTTCATAACATCTCACTTGTTAAATCATTCCTAACAGGGAAAATCTTTTTTCCCTGAATATGTACACCTTAGACGTTTTTGTTTAATCTTATTTGTTAATTATTAAACATTATCGTCCGAAAACTGTTTAAACATCAAATTCAAATCATAAACTAAAACAGAGAAACGATGAAAACAAAACAACTAACATTGGAAAATCCCTTACACAAAATGAGGATTTTTCTTGCTGCCTTTACTATGGCATTTTTAAGCATGGCCGCATTTGCACAAAGCACTGTAGTGGATATTGTGGTAAATAGTGCAGATCATACGACCCTAGAAGCAGCAGTTATTGCTGCGGAACTGGCTGACGACCTGAGCGGTGAAGGTCCCTTCACGGTATTTGCCCCGACCGATGCAGCTTTTGCAGCTTTGCCGGAAGGAACTGTTGCCACCCTGCTGGAAGATCCTACCGGAGCCCTGGCTGACATCCTGCTGTATCATGTAGTCGCCGGAAAAGCAATGTCCACTGATCTGTCAGATGGCCAGATGATCAGCACCTTGAATGGTGATAAAATAACCGTCAAGATTGCAGGTGGCAAAGTATATATAGACAAAGCCATGGTTACTGTTGCGGATATCAAGGCCGACAATGGAGTCGTGCATGTGATCAATGCAGTGATTACGCCCTCAGCAAAAATGGCTGATGCCTCCAAATCAAGTAAGGCTTCCCAGGCCCAGAATTGTGGGAATTAATACAAATACACCGGTAAAAGTTATGATGTATTCAGGATAGGGTTGTGAAGTAGTGTTAACTTACCGGTTGATTGGGGGCTGTCTGCAATAGTGGACAGCCCTTTTTTTCTTCCTATCTTTGCGCGATGAAAAGACTGCTTACATTCATGATCTGGATCGGTATGTCATGGTCAGCTGCTAGTTCCCAGATTTCTTACCTGGAAAGGCCTGACCTCCTGGAGAAAGTTGAAATCTGCCTGAAACATACCTATGGATTCTCATTCGGTGAGGCCAGAGCCATCCAATCGGAATTAGCTCTCTCTACGCCCGGCCACCCGGCCCCGGTTTTCCTGGAAGCACTGATCGTTTACTGGGAAAACTTTCCACTTATTCCTTCCAAGGAGGCTTCCGGGCGTTTTATTAGCCTGATGAACAAGACCGTAGAACTGGCTGATCAGTATGAAAAATATGAGCAAACCTATATAGAGAGTATCTTTTTCGACCTGTTTGGAAGGGCATTTAAAGCCATGTTCTGGGCAGACAATGGGAAATCAGGGAAAGTCATCCCACAACTGGGAGCCATGTACCGGAACACCAAAAAGGGCTTTGAGTTGCAGGAGCATTTTGCCGAGTTCTATTTCTCCACCGGCTTATATAACTACTACATTGAGGCCTATCCTGCAGCTCATCCAGCATACAAGCCACTGGTCTCTTTCATGCATAAAGGGGACCTGGAGCTTGGATTGAAACAGCTAAACCATTCCATCAACCATTCGGTGTTCCTGAAGGTGGAATCTATTCTGTTTATGTCACTGATCCAGCTCAATTACGAAGAGGATTTAAATACAGCCGCCATCTATGCTGAAAGGCTGGTAAGGGACTATCCTGGAAATATTTATTACCAGGGACACCTGATCAATATCCTTTTGCACCAGCACAGGTACGAAATGGTAAAAGAACTTCTGGCTACCATGGATCAGCAGAGTGATAGTTATACCAGAATGATCCGGACTCTGGCAACTGCATTTATGGTTGAAAAAATGCCCGGTGAGGAGATCCGTTCCGGGATAGCCTATCTTGAAACCATAGAACTGGCCGAAAAATTCGGACCTTATGCGAATATTTACAAGGCCATGTCCTATATGGGGCTGTCAAGGTTGCACAGAAAAAGTGGACAGGAGAACCAGGCAGACAGTTACGCCCGTAAGGCTTCCAACCTGACTACCTACAACTTTATTCTTGAAGAGTAGCTTTCCGGGTCCAGGTAATCAACCAAACCCCCATCAGGGTGAGCAATCCACCTGCCAGCTGCACTGCGGTGGGGAACACTCCAAGAAAGATCCAGGCCAGCACGAGGGTCCAGACACCTTTTGTGCTGATAATCAAAGATGTTTTTGTGGCTTCAATCATTTTGAGGGCCTGGTAAGCCAAAACAATCACTATCAGTGTCTCCAGCAGGGAGCCCAGAGCAAGGTCCTTCCAAATAGCAAATGTGAGATGAAGCTTCTCGCCGGAGCGGAGAAAGAGGGTAATCATCACCACAGCCAGGAGGAAGGAGCGTATCAATGACATATAACCAGGCACCAGCAGTTGATGCCATCGTCTGCCCGCAATGGTGGCCAGAGAAAAAAGAAAGGCAGCAGCAATGACAAACAGGGATCCGGGATCTAAAAAACCGGCAAATCCTCCCTCCCTGTAGTTAATCACAAATATTCCCAGGATGGTGAGGCCAATGCCAAGCATCTGTGAAGTTTTGAATCTCTCCTTTAGCAGGATAATGCCCATCACGGTGACGAAGACCGGACCTATGTTTCCAATAAAGGAGACTACCGCCGGATTTTCCATAGCCTTGATAGCCAGATAAAAGAGTCCTGTTGCGGCACCCTCCAGAACAGCAACCAACACGGCGATTCCGGTTTTACGTCTGCTTTCTCCCTTTATATTTCTGTATTCATGGCGAATCAGGAACCAGCCACTATTCCAAATAACCCCCAGAGAGAACCAGAGCATCCCAAACTGTATCATGTTCAGATGATTCAGAACCGATTTACTGAACACAAAAGAGCCTGCCAGGGCCAGGGATGCCCCAAGAGCATAGAGATACCCATTTGTCTGATGGCGATTCATTTGCTAATTTCAACTTGAAAATCCGCGCCAAATTAGCGAAAACCGATGACAAATACGAAAGCCGAAAAGTCAAAACGCAAGCCTGATGCAGAAACCCTTAAAGAGAATCCGGGATACAGGAAGGTCTTGGAGTTGGAGTTCGATGAGATGATTCCCTTCGTTCTGTCAAACATAAGGAAACGAGGTCTGTTCCCCCTCCTCTACATGACGATCAACGTGGCCTTCCTCTTATTCATTTTGATTTCTGCCTTCTGGAGTTTCAGAACTGACCAGTTAAGCCTGGGAAGAATTTTCCTGCAGCTATTCGCAGGAGTTGTTGCGGGAAGTATCTTGCTAATTCTGCCGCATGAACTGCTTCACGGGCTTGCATATCGCATCCTGGGCGCTAGAAAAATCCGCTTCGGGATGGATTTACAACAGTTTATTTTTTACGTAACAGCCGATCGCTTCCCCATCTCCAAAATTGAGCTTGTCTTCCTGGCCCTCACGCCTTTTGTGCTTATCAATGCACTTATCATAGCCGCAACGGCTATCTGGGCTACTCAGTTCATCCTGTTCTTCACTGCCCTGCTGCTCAGTCACAACGTCATGTGCATTGGTGATTTTGCTATGATCTCTTACGCCTGCAGCTACAAGAGGGAGCTATACAGCTTCGACGATATAGAGAAAAAGAGGAGCTTTTTCTTTGAGCGGATAGGATAGTTACCGGGCCATTTTCTCCTGCAGCATCCCGGCCTTTTTTGCCTTCTGCTTGCTCATTGTAAAATCGGAATCCAACTCGTAAGCCTTCATATAGCTTTCATTGGCCTTCTCATACTGCTCCGTGGCCATATAATAATCCCCTTTGGAATCGTATGGATTTGCAATCTCCGGGACCAGATCTATATACTTATTGAAGGCCTGTTCCGCTTTATCGTATTGCTCAAGAGCCAAATAGGCATATCCTAACTGGTTAAAAGCAAGAGGGTAATCGGGGCATTTTATAAGAGCTCTTTCAATGGATGCAATGGCTGCTTCATACTCCTTAAAATAATGGGCCTGTATGATGTAGAGAATCTTATATAAGTGAGGATCTGAAGGAAACAGATCAATCGCTTTGTTCAGTTGCTCCACTACCTTTTCGTCCTGGCCGTCCATCAGATACTTCAGGGCTGTCCTGAGTTCCTCTTCTCCCGGATTATTCTGAACATCCGTTTGCAGTGCTTTATCAAGGCCTGTCCTGGAGTCTTTACTGGAAATGAAAAACATCCAGAAGTAGGCCATAAAAAGGTCCGGATCCTCCTTTACTGCAAGTTCAAAATTCTCGTGGGCCAGGCTGAATTTGAGTTGGTCATACCCTTCTAATCCGGCCTCATAATACTCCTGAGCCAGATCCGAATCGGTATATACGGGCATCACCAAAGCCGGTTTCTCTTCGACGCACCCGGAAATTAAAAGAATGGAAAAAACCAACACCGGGGTTAAAATACTTACCCTCATTATCTCAAGTTTTCCAATCTTACGTCCAATTCAAAAGTAGTACTTTTCCTTTCGATTGTCAAACCGGGTTGATGCCGGGCAATATCTAATGCGTGAAGAACAGTTCCTGATAAACAAAAACCACTTTCATTAAATAGCAAGCCATTAAGTGGTGTACTCTTCAATAATCGCTTTTACATCATCAGGAGCCACCCTTCCATAGGTCTTGTCTCCCACCTGTACCACCGGAGAAAGGCCACAGGCCCCAACACATCGCAGGCAGCTGAGTGAAAACAAGCCATTCACATCCGTCTCACCCACCTCAATTTTCAACTGTTTCTTAAATTCGTTCAAGACCTTTTCAGCACCCCTGACATAACATGCAGTGCCGGTGCAGATGGATATGGGGTATTTCCCCTTGGGAATCATCGTAAAGAAAGAATAGAAAGTAACCACCCCGTATACTTTTGCTGCCGGGATTCCCATCTTTTCTGATATAAGCTCCTGAACCTCCGCCGGCAGGTAGCCAAAGGTCCCCTGGCATTTGTGCAGTACATTGATCAGTTCTCCTTCCTGGTTGTCAAATGAATCACATATGGAATGGATCTTATCCACCTGATCCTGCCTGAGTTCTATTTTAACGCTCGACATAACTATCTGTATTATACAATTAAACCTGGAATATCTTTTTACGCTTATCGAAATAGTGCGTATGCAGCAGTTCGTGCGCCTTCTCACTTAAAGGCTCGCCAAGGAACTCCTCGTAGAGTTTGAGGATGTATGGATTCTCATGAGATTTTCTGATTACCTTTCCTTCATCTTCCTGGTAGATCGCTTTGGTTCTGGCCTGCAGCACAGAAGCATCTCCATGATGGAGGGGCTGTCCGCCCCCGCCAATACACCCACCGGGACAGGCCATCACCTCGATGGCATGGTACTGAGACTTGCCGGCTCTCACATCATCCAGTAATTTCCGGGCATTGCCCAATCCATGGGCAATCCCGATTTTGATATCCAATCCATCGAAATCTACGCTTGCAGAACGAATTCCTTCCATTCCCCTGAGCTGTTCAAAATCAACCTTCTCCAGAGTTTTACCGGTATAAAGCTCATAGGCAGTCCTGGTGGCGGCTTCAATTACCCCGCCGGTGGCTCCAAAGATCACCGCAGCCCCCGAAGACTCCCCCAGGGGAGCATCAAAGTCATCTTCCTCCAGCTTATTGAGATCCAGATTGGCCTGCTTGATCAGATGGGCCAGCTCCCGGGTGGAAATGCTGTAATCCACATCGGGATTTCCATCCACCGAAAATTCCTCACGCTGACACTCATACTTCTTAGCCAGGCAGGGCATAATGGAAATGACCACCAGGTCTTTCCGGTCCACCTTAATTTTATCCGCAAAATAGGTCTTGGCAATGGCTCCAAACATCTGCTGGGGCGACCGGGCCGTGGAAGGGACATCCTTCAGATCAGGATAGTTATACTCAAAAAAGTTTACCCATCCCGGACAACAGGAGGTCAGAATCGGGAAGTTTCACCGTCTTATCTCCTTCCAGGTGTCTCTTCAGGCGTCCAAGCAACTCGGTTCCCTCCTCCATAATGGTAAGATCCGCGGCAAAATCAGTATCAAATACATAATCGAATCCAAGTTGTTTCAGGGCCGTAACCATCTGGCCGGTCACCCGGGTTCCGGGCTCCATGCCAAACTCTTCTCCCAGGGCAGCCCGCACGGCCGGAGCAGTCTGAACCACCACGGTTTTGGTAGGATCGTTCAAGGCAGCAATCACTTTACCCGTATGATCCACCTCGGTAAGTGCACCGGTGGGACAAACGGCCACACACTGCCCGCAATAGGTACAGGGAGAATGCTCCAGGTTCATCTCAAATGCTGGTGCGACCACAGCATTAAATCCCCGATTCACTGCATGCAATGCACCCACGGTCTGGAAATCATTACACATGGTCTCGCACCTGCGACACATAATACATTTGTCCAGGTCCCTGATAATGGAAGGTGATGTATCCAGGCGGTAGGTAGACATTTCGGCATATTCCTGTCCGGGAATTTCTCTGATTCCCAGTTTTATAGCCATATTCTGCAAGTCGCAGTTCCCCGATTTTGCACAGGAGAGGCAATCTTTGGGATGATCCGACAGGATCAGTTCCATCACGGTCCTGCGGGCATTGATCACCCGCATGCTATTGGTTCTAACGACCATGCCTTCGGCCACATCCGTGGAACAGGAAGGGGCCAGGTTTCTCCTGCCTTCAACCTCCACCGAGCATATTCTGCAACCTCCCGGTTTGTTCTCAATATTCAGATCCTTCAGATCCATATAACAGAGGATCGGTATATCGATATCCAGCTGTTTGGCGGCTTTATAGATGGTGGTCCCTGCAGGCACCTCCACCCTGTTTCCATCTATTGTAAGTTTAACTAGACTCATCTCTCTTCGTTATTTTAAGATCACTGCATCGAATTTACATTTCTCCATACACGCTCCGCATTTGATGCATGTATCCGGATTAATCAGGTGCGGTTCTTTTCGCTCTCCTGATATACATCCTACCGGACAGGCCCTTGCACAGGCTGTACAGCCGATACAATTCTCCTCCACGATAAAATACTCCAGCAGATCGGTACAAACACCGGAGGGACACTTTTTATCCACCACGTGCGCAAGGTATTCATCGTGAAAATTGTCCATGGTGGAAAGCACCGGATTGGGGGAACTCTGGCCCAGTCCACACAGGGAAGTATCCTTAATAACTTCACCCAGATTTCTTAAACGGAGCAGGTCACTCTCTTCGCCCTTGCCTTCACAAATACGCTCCAGCAATTCCAATAAGCGCTTATTTCCGATCCTGCAGGGGGCACACTTTCCGCAGGATTCCTCAACCGTAAAGTCCAGGTAGAACTTGGCAATGGAGACCATGCAGTCGTCCTCGTCCATTACAATCATACCTCCGGAGCCCATCATGGAGCCATTGGCAACCAGGTGCTCATAGTCAATGGGAATATCCAGGTGCCTCTCGGTCAGGCATCCACCGGATGGACCGCCGGTCTGAACCGCTTTAAATTTCTTCCCATCCTTAATTCCCCCACCGATCTCGAAGATCACCTCACGAAGGGTGGTTCCCATGGGAACCTCGATCAGTCCCACATTATTTATCTTTCCTGCCAGAGCAAATACTTTGGTTCCCTTGGAGCTCTCCGTACCGATACTGCTGAACCACTCGGCGCCCTTCTGAATGATCACCGGCACATTGGCCAGGGTCTCCACGTTATTCACATTGGTGGGCTTCCCCATATAACCGCTCTCGGCAGGAAAGGGGGGCTTCAGGGTAGGTTCTCCCCTGTTCTCCTTCCATGGAGTGGATCAGGGCAGTCTCTTCTCCACAAACAAAGGCTCCCGCTCCATATTTCAGACCGATATCGAAATTAAACCCGGAACCTAAAATATCCTTCCCTAGCAGCCCGTACTCCCTGGCCTGAGCAATGGCAATCTTCAGACGTTCAATGGCCAGTGGATACTCGGCCCGGATATAGATATAACCCATATCTGCACCGATACAACGACCCACAATGGCCATCGCTTCAAGCACGGCATGGGGATCACCCTCCAGGATGGACCGGTCCATAAACGCTCCGGGATCACCTTCATCAGCATTGCAGACTACGTATTTCTGATCAGACTCATTTTTCCGGGCAAAGTCCCATTTCAATCCGGCCGGAAAACCTGCTCCTCCGCGCCCCCTCAATCCGGAAGCCTTAATCAGTTCAATGGTCTGCTCCGGACTTTGGTTGGCAAGGACCTCCCCCAGGGCGTGGTATCCATCCCTGGCAATATATTCATCAATGCTTTCAGGATCAATCACCCCACAATTCCGTAGAGCTATCCTCAACTGTTTCTTGTAGAAACCCATGTGCTTGGAGTCCTCTACATGTTTTTTAGTTTCAGGATCGGAATAAAGCAGGCGCTCTACCCTCCGGCCCTTGACCACATGCTCCTCCACAATCTCTTCGGCATCTTCAGGTTTTACCTGGGTATAGAATGTGTTATCAGGCATCACCTTGACTATGGGACCCTTTTCACAAAACCCGAAACATCCGGTCATAATGACCTGGACCGTGTCCTCAAGACCCTGTTTTGAAATCTCCTTTTTAAGCTTTTCCGAGATGATATCGCTCTCCTGCGATTTACATCCGGTTCCGCCACAAACAAGCAGATGCATGCTGTATTTTGACATTTCTGTTCCTCCTTTTTTACTATCAATCAACTGTTTCGTAGTTCACCGGGATGATCCCATCCACCAGTTCGCCACCTTTAATATATTTCTCAATAATCTCATCGGCTTTTTCCCTGTTCACGCCACCGAACACCAGGGGCTCGTTTCCCGGAAGCCTTACCTCAATGGTCGGTTCCGCGTAGCAATAGCCCATGCAGCCGACCTGGGTCACAATGGCATCCACCCCGCGCTTTTCCAGCGCTTCGATCATAAATTCCATAGTTTCTTTGGCACCAGATGCGATTCCGCAGGTAGCCATGGCTACTTTCACCTGCACCAGGTTTTCAGACACCTCCCCCTTCTCCCGGGTTTGCATACCACTTACTTGTTTATCACGGATCTTTTTAAGATCCGCCAGCGATTTAATCTTGCTCATAATGCTTCGTCTTGGTTCTCGTATGCTTATAAAGTTATATGTTACATATTGTATCTTCTACTCATTCTAGGTTAATTCCAGGGCATCCAGGTTATTTCTAATCATTCTTTTTAAGTCCTGGATCAACTCATTTCCCCGGATATGATCCAGGTCCAGTTCCTTCCTGATCTGGGAGCTGGTGATGGAAAAACTTCCATGACCTGTCTCGCATTCCAGTTCCCACTCTATTCCCGGGTTTGATGAGACCAGCAGGAGCCAGCACCCCTCCAGATCGCCCAGTGGCTGCCGGTCAGGATGTTCAAGTAGGAACCTTGCTTCCACGGTGGTCCCGACTCCTTTCTCCGAATGGATCTTCAATCCTCCTCCCGCCATTTCTGCATGCTGACGGAACAGCGGAATGCCCATCCCAACACGCCGGGTGGTCCGTGAGGTATAAAAGGGATCGGAAACCCTGCTGATCTCCTCCTCACTCATCCCTTTCCCATTATCCTCAATCCGGATGGACTGATACCCCTTTGACTCCTCCTCCGCCACAGAGATATGCACCCTGCTTGCTCCAGCTGCGATGCTGTTCTCCGCGATATCCAGAATATGTAGAGCGATCTCCTTCATCCACTTAAATCTCCAGGACCTTTCTCCCCTTTTCCCCTCTCAGGGCCATGCCTAGCTCACTGAAGTTCCTGTCCTTCATTAAATACCTGTTGCCGGCCCTGCCAATATCCTCGATATAATGCGCATCCGAATTCTGGATCAGCACATGATTCTTCAACTCCGGATGTTCTTTTTCAGCAGTCTTCCGGGAGGTATGTCTCCAGATTTCTACAGCATCCACCTCCAGGTCATCCGGAAAAAATCCCAGCTGCGCATAGAGGCCGTTCATGGCCCTGTCCACATGGGCCGGAACAAATAGACCGCCCAGCTTATGCACCACCCCGGCAAGCTCTTCAATACTCCAGTTAAGTCCGGGATAGAGAGAAAAGCCGATCTCTTCCAAGATCTGTTCCCCCTCATCTACAACTACCTGGTAGCCAAACAAGGAGGGATCATTGGCTACTTTAATATAATTAAGCTCCAGCGCCTTTTGAAATGCGCTCAGTTGTTCGTCGGTATCAAAGAACGTCAGACAGTGTACCTCCTCCCTGGTATTTATCTCTGCGCCATACACCACCCAGATTCCCTTCCTGGCTCCCAGCTCCCTGGCGAGCCGAGCATTCCCCGTATGATTATGGTCGGTCACTGCTATAATATCAAGTCCCTTCTCTGCCGCCTTCTCCACAATATTCCCGGGGCTCATTTCCAGATCCCCGCAGGGGGAAAGAACCGTATGTATATGCAGATCGGCACAGTAGCTGTTCATTTTTATCTCAGCAATTGAAATAACTTCCCGCTTATGGTAAAGGTATCGTCCATGGTACCCAGCAGGGGAATTCCCTCCTCCTCCGCTTTCTCCACCACCTCTTTTCCCGGTTCAATCCCTTTTACCAGCACTATGGCCGCCAACTCCTTCAGAGAAGCAATGGCCACCACATTCACATGTGACTGAAGAGTGATCCATATCTCACCCTCCTTTGCATGACCCATCACATCGCTGAGCAGGTCGGACACATATCCCCCGGTCACTTTCCGGCTGGTTAAGTCAGAGCTGCTATAAAGCTCCAATCCCAGTATTTGTACAATCTCGTCAACTGTCATATTATTTGCTTTGACTTCTGTAATCCCTGTCTTTTCCCCAGATCAATCCATTTATCTCATCAGCCTCTTCCAGGCTTAGCCTGTTCTCCCGGATATACATCTCCTGAAGGAAAATGCAATAGGAAAGCCGGGCTTTATCCTGAACAATATCCTCAGCCAGTGATCTGCAGGTAGGCGATCCACAGGCCGAACAATCGATCCCCGGCAGCACCTTCAATAATTCCTCCTGTTTATTCATCTTCTCTATGGCCCGCTTTCTGTCACTATCCAGGGAAAGCATGGAACGGGCCTCAATCTTATCCAGGGAGAATAAAGAACTGTCAAATGTTCCGGGGGCAAACTGCCCGGTACTCTCCAGGGGAAGCTCCGCTGCCCTTCTGTTCAGGCGTTCCACGGTAAGAAAACGGTTGCCACTGATCAACACTCCGCCGGCACAGCTTTCATCACAGGCCCTTAACTCCAGGAAATCTATATTGCTGACCTCCGTCTCTTCCAGTCTTTCCAGAAATTCTGTTACGTTTCGCATTCCATCCACGGCCAGGCAACGCCCCTGTTGATGCTCAGACTCCCCGCGGGTGAGCGTCCAGAGGATCTCTTTTGCATTAAGCCTGGCATTATCCGGTCCGGCTTCTGCGCTCACCTCCTTGTTCACGATCAGGTGGAGCAGCTTATTGTACATGTACTCCATGTTGATCACACCATTCACCTCCGACTTTTTTTCCCCCACCGGACTTTTGATCGAAGCTATTTTTGCCGCACAGGGGGTGATGTAAAAAATTCCCACCTCCGATGATTCATAGCCCTGCTCCACCATTTGCTTCCGGTAGTGTATCGCAGCAACATCGGAAGGGGGTTTGACCCGGATCAGGTGATTCACCAGGGAAGGAAACCTCACCTGGATCAGCCGGACAATGGCCGGACAAAAGGTGGAAATGGCTGGTCTGGGACAATCGGGATCTCCCGTAAATGCATCGTAGCCCTGCTGAACGAGATCCACCATACTATCAATCTCCACAATATGGGTAAATCCCAGTTTCTTCAATCCTCCAAAAACGTCTCCCGTCTTTATGCGGGATGGGAACTGCCCGATAAAAACAGAAGGTACCAGGGCGATGCGAACAGGATAGTTAAAAATTTCATCGAAATCGTCCTGCTCTATCAGGATGGCTGAAACAGGGCAGGCCTTGCAGCAATTGCCACAATCAACACAGCGCTCCTCGCTTATTATGGCTTTTCCATCCCGGACCCGAATGGCCTGGGTAGGACAGGCAGTCATACAATGGGTACAGCCGATACAGAGCTCGTCTACCACCTTCAGGGCATGATGAAAACCGGTATGTAATTCTGGCTGTTTCACTCTTTTAAATCATTGATGAACCGGACGAGAGTTCCCTCTCCCGGAACACTCTCAATATGCAACGAATCACTGTTCCTTTTAATATTGGGGAGCCCCATTCCGGCTCCGAAACCCATCTCCCTAACCTCCCTGGAAGCTGTGGAATACCCCTCCTTCATGGCCTCCTCGATATCCGGAATCCCGGGACCGCTGTCCTGCACGCTTACCGTGATCTTATCAGCTTCAATGAAAACTTCAATTTCTCCTTTACTGGCATGGGCCACCACATTCACTTCGGTCTCATAAAGGGCAATAACCACCCTTTTGATCAGTCTGGCAGGTACATCCAGCTGTTTTAAAACCCCTTTCACAGCACTGGAGGCCTTTCCGGCATTTACAAAATCTCCCCCACCTATATGATATTGTAAAAGCATTAATATACAGGCTTGATTCCTGCCTCATAGAGAATCCCGGAAATCCTGAACAGAGAATAGCTGCTCTGGATCAAGACAATATCGCTTTCCAGGGCCAAATCAATCATTTCCTGGCTCACCGCCTTATTGCGACCTATAATCACCTCCTTAATATCGGACATTTCTGCCGTACGGATGGCCTGTAAATTGGAGAGCCCGGTGATCAGTATGGTTTTCTCATAATCGCCGGTTAACACATCACTCATCAGGTCGGAAGTGAATGCATTTGAAACCTTGGCACTTAAATCCAGGCCAGGCGTTAAAACTTTAGCCTTCAACAGGGTCGCGATATCTCTGATTTGAATTCCCATGGACAAATCAAGCTATTGTTATTTGTTTCACACTCATATTGAAAAAAATATGGCCTTCTGTGACACAAAGATACAAGAAAACATTTTACCCGGTTCATGACCGTGAATTTTATACTAATTCTAAATAAAACGGGGAGATTCCTTAACTTGGAGCATGGCAGATCTTAAACGTTGCAGCTGGGCCGGGTCGGATCCGGTCTACGTGGATTACCATGACAAGGAATGGGGGGTTCCTGTGCGGGATGATCAGAGGCAATTTGAATTCCTGGTTCTGGAATCTGCCCAGGCAGGTCTGAGCTGGCTTACCATCCTGAAAAGGAGAGAAGGATATCGAAGGCTCTATAAAGGATTCCATCCGGAGTTGGTAGCCCGTTTTGATGAAGTCGACATCCAGGTCATGTTACAGGATGCCGGAATTATCAGGAACAGAAAAAAAATTGAGTCTTCCATTAACAATGCCAGGCGGTTCCTGGAGATTTCAGAACAGTACGGCAGTTTTTGCAACTATATCTGGGGATTTACTGATGGGATGCAGGTAGTCAACCACTTTGAAGACATGTCCGAAATTCCAGCAAACACAGCCCTTTCAGACACCATCTCGAAGGACATGAAAAGCAGGGGATTTACCTTCGTGGGCTCCACGATAATTTATGCCCACCTCCAGGCCACCGGCCTGGTAAATGATCACGTGGTGGCATGTTTCAGACACAGGGAATGTATGGAGTCCTAGATTCAGTAGATCAGTCTCAGAATTTGGAAAGATGCTACTAATTTGATACCTTTATAATATCATTATAATATCACCTAAACACATAATCATGAAAAAGCAGGAAGTAACTTACAGGGCAATCTCAGGGTATCTTATGCTCCTGGTCCTACTTATTTTTATCCTGGGAGCCATCTTTAGCTACATGGGCGGACTCGCGTGGCTGGGAATTACTTTAAGCGTGGCGGTATTCCTTATCATCATTGGATTTACCGTAGTCAATCCCAATGAGTCCTGTGTATTGATCCTATTTGGAGCCTACAAAGGGACCATCAAAAAAAACGGCCTGTTCTGGGTCAATCCCTTTTTTGTGCGTAAAAAAATATCTCTGAGAGCAAGAAATTTCGACAGTGAGACCATTAAAGTGAACGATAAGATTGGAAATCCCATAAAAATTGGCTGCGTGCTGGTCTGGAAAGTCGAAGATACCTACAAAGCCGCTTTCGAAGTAGATGATTATGTTCACTTTGTATATGTGCAGAGTGAAACCGCCCTGCGAAAACTGGCAGGTATCTATCCCTACGATAATTTTGAGGATCATGATGCCCAGATTACCTTACGGGGCGGAGGTTCTGAAGTAAATCATGAACTGGAAGAAGAGATCCGGGAAAGGCTGCAAATTGCAGGGATACATGTGATAGAGGCCAGAATCAATTTCATTGCCTACGCAGAGGAGATAGCCGGTGCCATGTTGCGCAGACAACAGGCTACGGCAGTTGTGGCAGCCAGGTTTAAAATTGTGGAAGGAGCCGTTTCCATGGTTCAGATGGCACTGGAACAACTAACGGAAAAAGAAATTGTAAGCTTTGACGAGGAGAAAAAGGCTGCCATGGTCAGCAATTTAATGGTTGTCCTGTGCGGCGACAAAGACCCGAGTCCGGTCATTAATACAGGCACCTTGCACCAGTAAGATGAGTAAAAAGAAAGCTTTTGTCCTCAGGGTTGATCCAGTTAAAATGGAAGCACTGGAGAAGTGGGCTGCAGATGAATTCAGAAGCACCAATGGGCAAATAGAATGGATCCTGGATCAGGCCTTAAAAAAGAGTGGGCGCTGGAAATCAGGCAATACTACTTGAAAAGACCTTCATCCCTGATCAGCATCAGAATCGCTGAATGCGGAATGATGACCAGCTTTTCATTTTTGAATTCGATCTCATAGCCACTTTTTTGCAGGTATATGGCCTCATCCCCTTCTTTGGGTTGCAGGGGCACATATTTCACTTCATCGCCCCGGTCCTTCCAGGGTTCATCGGTATCCTGAATGGCTGGAATGGGATAACCCGGTCCTACCTTTAATACATAGCCGCTATGGATCTTCTCCTTCTCCTGAACTCCCGGTGGAAGATATAGTCCAGATTTGGTGCGATCCTGCTGGTTTTTAGGTTTAATCAGCACCCGGTCTCCGACGACTATAAACTTGCTTAGATCCTTTTCATCAATTTGCAATAACATCTCCAGCTCCTTTACTTAAAAGTCAAGGTTCTCCTTGAGCACCTGCATTCCGCTTCGACTTACGGGAACCTTATTCCCATCCTTTAGAATTAAAATAAAATTACTCTTTTCATAGGGTTCGATCCGCTCAATGCGAGCTATATTGGCAATATAGGAACGATGCACCCTCACGAACTGCTCTGAATCCAGGCGTTGTTCGAAATATTTCATGGTCTGCTGCTTCAGATACTTTCCCTCATCGGTATAGATCATCACGTAATCATCCTGTGCCTCTAAAAAATTGATGTCCGCGGTGGAGATCACATGGATCTTACCTGCTTTTTTTATAACCACCCGGTGCAGGACCTCGTTACTCTCTGCAAAGTGCTGTTTAATCTTCTCAATGCTGCTCTCCTCTTTAACCCCTCCCTGCCTGGATTCAATACGTGCCGTCAATTTTGAAATAGCCTCTCTGAAACGAGTCTTAGAGAACGGTTTCAGCAGGTAATCCACGGCATTTCTTTCAAAAGCATGTATGGCATATTGATCGTAGGCAGTGGTAAAGATGACTTCCGGTTGATGCTCGATCACTTCCAGGAGTTCAAATCCAGTCAGCTTAGGCATCTGCACATCCAGAAATACGGCCTCAGGTTTAAGCTCATTGATGGCCTTTAGTCCATCAAATCCGTTGTCGTACTCCCCAATAAGCTCTATCTCTGAAAATTCTTCCAGATAGGCTCTCAGCAAATCCCTGGCAGGGCGTTCATCTTCAACAATGATTGTTTTTATAATGCTCATCTCTACATAAATATACGAGGAAATAAAATAGTAACCGTAAATACTCCTTCCCTGGCGTTCCATTGAACAACTCCCTTCTCCTTATAGGCCAGGGCAATCCGTTGCCGGACATTTTGAAGACCTACCCCGGTTCCTTTTCTGGTGGGAACCGCAGGATCATAATCGTTGCTGATCATCGCTTTCATATGTCCCTCTTCAGGTGCACAAGAAAATTTGATAGTCACCGGTTTGACACTCTCATAGACACTGTGACGGATCGCATTTTCAAATAGTGGTTGAAATATCATAGTCGGCACCGGAAACTTTTCACACTCGGTACTAATCTCAAACTCATACAGGAGCTTCTCTCCAAACCTGATTTTCTCAATGGCCAGATAATCTTTCATTCTGCCAAGCTCCTCATCCAGAGAGACATATTCGTTTTCCCTGTGCTTTAAAGAATATCTGAGAAAATCTGAAAGTCTTATGATCATCTCCCTGGCCTCATCCGGGTTGGTCATGGTGAGCGATGTGATGGAATTTAAGGAGTTGAACAGGAAATGCGGATTGATCTGGGATTTAAGCATATTTAATTCGGCATCCCGTACCATTCCTTTCAACCGTTCCTCCTGTTGGGCTCGTTCCTGCAGTTTTTGATTGTTGGAGACCAGATAGTAGATTAAAACCAGTATCAGGTAAACAAGACCGCCAAGCATAGCCCTCCAGGCGATTGTCTGGTTCAGAAACTCAATATAGGCTTCCTGTTTGGTGAAGATCGCATTTAACAATGCAACGGTAAGCAGGACCCAGCTTCCCATCACCACAATTCCAGCAACAACGTGGGCAATGATGGAATAGAAAGGGGACTGCTTCTGAAATGGGATATATCGTGTGGGATACCAGGCCAGAAGACCAGTAAACCCAAATAACAAACAGGAAGCCAGGGCATCGCTTATAACCACCTGCAGTGGAAAATGCAGCAGGTAAAAATAAAGAACTCCCATGGTGGCTGAGACCATCAACCAGACCAGAGAGTAGATCAGAACGGATCTCCTGCTTTCCGTAATCGGATGACTCATTCTCAGAGATAGTTAACTATCTCTCCACCACCAAATACATTCACGCCGGTAAGGTGCAGACTACGATCTGTATCCGATACTACAATGGACTTAACCCTTTTGTCGGAGAATCCCCCAAAAACGGAAGTGACCTCTATTCTAACAGTCCAGCTTTCAGGGACTATTAGCTTAGTCCCCCCAAAGATCAGGACCACCTCCAGATGGTTTTTCCCGGGAGCCAATTTTGCTCGTGTAAAGTCGATCTTTGACCCCCCGAATATATGTGTGATCTTCCCCCCCTGGAACTGCTGGGAAGTGATGACCCGGTCTCCCCCTCCAAAGACAGCCACATCATCCAGCCAGTCTTCGCTGCTGGCCTTTCGCTTCTGACCCCCAAAGTAGCTTCCTCCCCCGCTACGGCGCCCCCCAAAAATGATGACCAGTCCCAGAATAATCAGCAGGGTTGGCCAGAAGAGCGAACGCCAGTAATCGGGTACATTAATCACTCGCGGAAACAGGAAAAAGGATCCGATAACAATTAATACGATCCCGGTTCCTTTATTATCCTTATTGGATAAAAATATCAAACCGAGGAAGATTAACAATGCCTGCCAGGTAAAGATAAAATCCCTGAGCCGCCAGGGGATGATATCAGCCAGGTCTGCTATTAGAAAGAGGCCCAGGAACATCAATACGATTCCCAACAGGAGGTGCGCTCTTCCTGATCTTCTGAATTGACCTGCCGGCCCTGCTCCTGGTGAGTTTCCCTCACCCATTTTTCGCTTATCCCAATCTGAAAACTTTTCCATAGTCATATATTCTTATAGAGCAAAAGTAATATGGAAAGATCTGTTCTGAAAATTAAATTCGGCTAAGCTACTGATTTTACCGGTAAACGGGGGACACTTCCAGACCAGGCTTTAAAATCTGTTCAGCCACTTATAACGCCTGGCGTTATCTCCAAATCTGGCGATAAAAGTGAATTCGTGAGTCCCGTAACTGTGCTTCATGGTGCTGTTTAATCCGATATCAAAGGCATACCCAAAAATAAATTTATCCACACTGACTCCAGCAAGCAATATGATCGCCTGACCGGTTCTGTAGGTCGCACCGGCCCAGAATGTCTGCTGAAAATAAAACTTGCCGCTCAAATCGGCCTGGAGTTTTACATTTTCAGCATACTTTAGTAGAGTGGAAGGTGAAAAAATCAAATCCCGGTTCAATTCAAAATCATAGCCCCCAATCAGGTAATAATTACGTTCCATCACATAGCGGTCATACCCGGAATCCCCGATTTTCAGGACCGATTCAAATAATTGATCCACCGAAAAGCCTCCCCAGTAATTTCTCGCAGAATAATATACTCCAAAATCAGCATCAGGGATCAAAACGGCTTTCTGGGCACCAAGCCACAATTCATCGCCCGGATCTGCCAGAGAGATCAAATCATCATTCAGCCTGAACTGATAGGCCACTGCAGAAAGTCCAAAGGAAAGTTGCGAATGCCGAAAATTAATATGGTAGGCATAGGTGGCCTTCAAGCCTGTCCGCTCCACTGCCCCATTGCGATCAGAAAAAACATAGGCTCCAAGCCCAACTTTTCCTCCCCTGCTATTGCTGGACCTTCTTCTCCTGACCGAAGAGCCCCTGGAAATATAACTCTTCCTCAGAATCCTGGTCTGGAAACTCAAAGCATAGGTTCCCGGAGCATGCTCCATTCCAATCCACTGCTCTCTGGCAGTTAAATTAACCGCCGTATATCCTTCCGACCCGGCAGCTGCAGGATTTATAAGGAATCCGTTAAGCATATACTGGCTGTACAGCGGAACCTGCTGAGCGCCAGCCTCCATTAGAAAACCAGTTATGAAGATGATGATATATACAATCCTTTTCAAGCCCTTCCTTCTCCTATCTGATTACTGTTATAATACCTGTGATAAAGTCTTTCTTGGCATCCGTATTTAATTCGATCACAAAATGATATGAATCCATGGGTACCTCATTCCCATTCATGGTCCGCCCATCCCAGGGGGAAGAATACCCTGGTTCTGATCTCCAGACCAGTGTTCCCCACCGGTCGAAGATCTCCACAACCGCCTGGGAGAAGTTAGCCAATTTATCGATCTCCCAGAAATCATTTAGCCCATTTCCATCTCCCGGGGTAATTGCCGTTGGAATATCTCTGAAGTAGAAGTCCAGAGAACAATTCCTGACCCTGACTGTATCAGCTCCAATACATCCATATTCATTCTCCACTTCAACCCGATACTCTTCAGACCCTCCCATAAATACAGTAATCACCTGGCTGATATCGCCCGTTGACCATTCATAATAAATCCCGTCCGTCCCGGCATCCAGCTCAATACCCACATCCCCGCAGACCACAGTGTCAGGTCCCAGATCCACCACTGGTAAATCATAGACCGTTAAATAAATGCTGTCTCTGGCTCCACAGCCATTTGAATCAGTAACCTCCAGAGTAATCCACCCTTCCTGATCCGTTGTAAAGTCGGGGGCCGTGCTACCATCCTGCCAGGAATAACTGGCGAAATCTCCTTCCGGATCAATGGTAATGGAGGTGCCAAAACAGGTGCCCGCATCTTCACCCAACTCCAGATCCGGTCCGTCAACTATAACCTGCAAGCTTACAGGAATTGATACACACCCCTGTGTGGAGGTTTCTGTTAGCTCTAGGTGTACCCGTTAACTCGGCATCACCCCAATCCACATATACGGTGTCATTATCCTGACTTACGATGGTTCCATTGGTGATATTCCAGGTAAATGACGAACCTGGCAGACCTCCGGCCACATAGCGATAAAGTGGGCCGTTGACGCATACATTCTCTGACATCTCCAGAAATACCGGTTCCGGTATGGGCCAAACGGTGACTTCCACGGAAACTGCTGCAGAAGTATCGCAGTCGGCTTCATATCTCATATAATACGTAGTAGTACCCATAGGAGCTGCTATGGAAAGATTGTTTCCGCTTCCCACGCTGCTTGTAAATCCGACATCCTCATACCAGACCGCGGAACCATTACTTCCTGGGTTCCCTCCGATATAACTAAGTTCGATGGAGCCATCTCCGGCACATACACTACTTCGGTCGACAAAGGCTGCGACCGGATCCACAGTCAGGGATTTAACGGATACGGTGGTAGATACCGCGGTAGAAATATCACAGGTGCCTTCAAATCGCACATAATAGGTGCTAGTAACTACAGGTGCCGGGATAGTTAATACATTTCCAGTTCCAATCACATTAGTCAATGCGGCATCATCATACCAGACAGCTGTGCCGCCTTCAACCATCACACCTCCATCGTAATACAAGGTAATATCTCCATCTCCCGGACACACTTCATCCAGGCTGCTAAATGCGCTATCGGGAGGTATTATGGTTGTCAGAACGGTAATGTCAAAGGAACAGGAATCCATATTGCTATTTGGATCTGCGATTCTGTACCAGACAGTGGTCACACCCTTATAAAATGCAGTGCCACTTGCATCATCCACACCCGTACCTGTGGTTGCTCCTTCCAGCCGGTAGGTGACCAGCGTATTACTGCAGTTATCTGTTATAAAGACCGGCGCAATGCCATTTACGACGACGCTGCAACTTCCTGCCACAGCAGTTGCTGTTTCATCACCCGGACAGGTAATCACCGGCGGGATATTATCCTCTACCGTTACCGTTGCCGCACAGCTGGAAATAATCCCACACAGATCCCGCACAAAGAGGTTCACCACATTTGGACCAACATTGGTACAATCAAAACTGGAGACATCAAGCCACATGGCATCAATCCCACAATTGTCGCTGCTACCGTTGTCTATGTCTGCGGCTGTGATCGTTACATTACCCGTAGCATCCAATTGAACAGTGATGTTCTGGCAAACAACGGTCGGCGGTGTAATATCATTAATTGTGATGGTTTGCATCACATTGATGGAGTTTCCACACTCATCCGTCACGCTGTAGGTACGCGTGATGACCTCCGGACAGGTATTCCCATCACTCACATCACTCACAAACGCCACCACGGGAGCAGCGGTGCAGTTATCCGCCTCATCAGCAACCACTGTAATATCTGGTACTGGTACATCGCCAATACACTCCACACTTAGCGGAGCCGGGTTGCTAGCAGTTGGCGGGGTAATATCATTGACCGTGATCAGCTGAGCGACACTCACTGAATTTCCACACATATCTGTATAGGTCCATGTCCGGGTGATGATCAATGGACAGCTTCCTCCATCACTCACATCAGTGCCGGAAACCGTTCCAGATCCATCACAGTTATCTGTCCATGCCAGATCGATCATCGCGGGGACATCCCCCGGACACTCAACAGATATATCTGCAGGTGCAGCAGCTAACACAGGCGGAATAATATCCTCAATGGTGATTATCTGGCTTGTGCTGACGCTATTTCCACAGGCATCTGTATAACTCCAGGTACGGGTGATCGTTTCAGGACAACTCAGTCCATCACTTACATCTATGCCAGTAACCGTTCCAGCTCCATCACAGTTGTCAGTCCACGCCAGATCGACCATTGCGGGTATATCGGCGATACATTCAACAGAAACATCTGCAGGTGCGGCTGCTATCACTGGCGGGGTGATATCCAGGATCGTGATCGTCTGAGTAACCAGGATCTGGTTCAGACACTCATCGGTCACACTATAGGTACGGGTGATAACCTCGGGGCAGGTATTCCCATCACTCACATCACTTACAAACGCAACCACCGGTGCGGCCGTGCAGTTATCCGCTTCATCGGTAACAACGGTGATATCTGGCAGCTGGAACATCGCCGATGCACTCCACAGTGACTGGTGCTGGGTTACTGGCCGTGGGATCGATGGTATCATCAACAGTAATCGTCTGGGTAACGGTGATGCTATTGCCACAGTCATCGGTAACACTATAGGTGCGGGTGATAACCTCCGGACAGGTGTTGCCATCACTGACATCACTTACAAAAGCAACAACAGGAGCTGCCGTGCAGTTATCTGCTTCGTCGGTTACTACCGTGATATCCGGTGCTGGTACATCGCCGATGCACTCCACAGTGACTGGAGCAGGGTTGCTCGCCGTAGGATCGATGGTATCATCAACAGTGATCGTCTGGGTAACGGTGATGCTATTGCCGCAGTCATCCGTTACTGAGTAAGTCCTGGTGATAATCTCCGGGCAGGTGTTGCCATCACTTACATCACTCACAAACGCCACCACAGGAGCTGCCGTGCAGTTATCCGCCTCGTCGGTTACTACGGTGATATCTGCAGCTGGTACATCGCCGATGCACTCCACAGTGATTGGTGCAGGGTTGCTGGCCGTAGGATCAATGGTATCATCTACAGTGATCGTCTGGGTAACGGTGATGCTATTGCCACAGTCATCCGTTACTGAGTAAGTCCTGGTGATAATCTCCGGACAGGTGTTCCCATCACTTACATCACTCACGAACGCCACCACAGGAGCGGCCGTGCAGTTATCCGCCTCGTCGGTTACTACCGTGATATCTGCTAGCTGGTACATCGCCGATGCACTCCACAGTGACTGGGTGCAGGGTTGCTGGCCGTAGGATCAATGGTATCATCAACAGTAATCGTCTGGGTAACGGTGATCGAGTTGCCACAGTCATCGGTAACACTATAGGTACGGGTGATAATCTCCGGACAGGTGTTGCCATCACTCACATCACTGACAAAAGCAACAACCGGTGCGGCGGTACAGTTATCCGCCTCGTCGGTTACTACCGTGATATCTGCACTGGAACATCGCCGATGCACTCCACAGTGACTGGTGCAGGGTTACTCGCCGTGGGATCGATTGTATCATCTACAGTGATCGTCTGGGTAACGGTGATCTATTGCCACAGTCATCAGTGACTGAGTAAGTCCTGGTAATAATCTCCGGACAGGTGTTGCCATCACTAACATCACTTACAAAGGCAACAACAGGAGCCGCCGTGCAGTTATCTGCCTCGTCGGTGACGACCGTGATATCCGCTGCAGGTACATCGCCGATGCACTCAACGGTGATGGGTGCTGGGTTACTGGCCGTGGGATCGATCGTATCATCAACGGTAATCGTCTGAGTAACCAGGATCTGGTTGCCACAGTCATCCGTAACAGTGTAGGTACGGGTGATAATCTCCGGGCAGGTGTTCCCATCACTTACATCACTTACAAAGGCTACCACAGGAGCTGCCGTGCAGTTATCCGCCTCGTCGGTGACTACCGTGATATCTGCAGCTGGTACATCGCCTATGCACTCCACAGTGACTGGTGCAGGGTTGCTGGCCGTAGGATCGATGGTATCATCAACAGTGATCGTCTGGGTAACGGTAATGCTATTGCCACAGTCATCCGTGACTGAGTAAGTCCTGGTGATAATCTCCGGGCAGGTGTTGCCATCACTAACATCACTGACAAAGGCAACAACAGGGGCTGCCGTGCAGTTATCCGCCTCATCTATAACGACGGTGATATCTGCAGCTGGAACATCGCCGATGCACTCCACAGTAACTGGTGCAGGGTTGCTGGCCGTGGGATCGATGGTATCATCTACCGTGATCGTCTGAGTAACGGTGATCTAGTTGCCACAGTCATCCGTGACTGAGTAAGTCCTGGTGATCACCTCCGGGCAGCTGTTGCCATCACTAACATCACTCACAAACGCCACCACAGGAGCCGCCGTGCAGTTATCAGCCTCGTCGGTTACGACCGTGATATCTGCAGCTGGTACATCGCCTATGCACTCTACTGTGATGGGTGCAGGGTTGCTAGCCGTAGGATCTATTGTATCATCAACAGTGATCGTCTGGGTGACGGTGATGCTATTACCGCAGTCATCCGTTACTGAGTAAGTCCTGGTAATAATCTCCGGACAGGTGTTCCCATCACTAACATCACTTACAAAGGCCACCACAGGCGCTGCCGTGCAGTTATCCGCCTCGTCGGTGACAACGGTGATATCTGCAGCCGGAACATCGCCAATACACTCCACAGTGACTGGTGCAGGGTTGCTCGCCGTAGGATCGATGGTATCATCTACAGTGATCGTCTGGGTAACGGTGATCTATTGCCACAGTCATCCGTTACTGAGTAAGTCCTGGTAATAATCTCAGGGCAGCTGTTGCCATCACTCACATCACTCACATAGGCCACCACAGGAGCCGCCGTGCAGTTATCCGCCTCGTCGGTTACGACCGTGATATCTGCAGCTGGAACATCGCCTATGCACTCCACAGTGACTGGTGCAGGGTTGCTAGCCGTGGGATCGATGGTATCATCTACAGTGATCGTCTGGGTAACGGTAATGCTATTGCCACAGTCATCGGTGACTGAGTAAGTCCTGGTAATAATCTCCGGGCAGGTGTTGCCATCACTCACATCACTTACGAACGCCACAACAGGAGCTGCCGTGCAGTTATCCGCCTCGTCGGTGACAACGGTGATATCTGCAGCTGGTACATCGCCGATGCACTCTACAGTGACTGGTGCAGGGTTACTCGCCGTAGGATCGATGGTGTCATCAACAGTGATCGTCTGGGTGACCGTGATGCTATTGCCACAGTCATCAGTAACACTATAGGTACGGGTGATTATCTCAGGACAGGTGTTGCCATCACTAACATCAC
>CAWBWE010000026.1:0-307089 GCA_963792395.1 uncultured Bacteroidales bacterium | reverse complement strand
GCATCGGTACTCTTCAGGATATAGGGTTTGAAATCACCGTACTTGTGGTTGTCGAGCGCTGCGTAAACGGTGGAGGCATCAAAAAGGTCGGCCCGGATGTCATTGACAAAGGCGGTGGCGGGAATGCCTTTTATGGATCCCACTTCAATCTTCTTCCAGTTCTTTCCCCCATCCCGGGTCACATGGATCAGCCCGTCGTCGGTTCCGGCGTAAAGGATCCCATCCTGCACGGGCGATTCCCCCAGGCTGGTAATGGTGCTGTAATTGGACATGGCCAGGAAGTCCCAGGGATTGTCCCAGCTCTGCTTGCCTCCCATGATGGGCTGTTCTATTCGTTCCAGCCCCTTGGTCAGGTCGCCCGATACGGTAAGCCAGCTGTCTCCCCGGTTATCCGATCTCCATACCCGGTAGGAAGCCGTATAAATGCGGGCCGGGTCGTGGGCACTGACCAGGATGGGGGTGTCCCAGTTAAATCGTTCAGGCGGTTCTCCTTTGCCGGGCTGGGGCTGAATAAAGACCTGTTCACCCGTTACCCGGTCGATGCGATGCAGGTAGCCCTGCTGACTTTCGCCGTAAACAATCCCGGGATTCCCGGGCTCTGTGGCGGTCTGGTGACCATCCCCACCGAGGATATGCTGCCAGTCGGCATTCCGGATGCCCTCTTCATAGACGGTTCGTGAGGGTCCGGCGTGCGTCCCGTTGTCCTGCGTTCCCCCGAAGACGTTGTAGAAGGGCTCGGCGTCATCCAGGGCAAGTTTATAATACTGAGTCACCGGGAGGTTCCCCATAAAGCGCCAGTTCTCCGCCAGGTCGAAACTTTCGTAAATGCCCCCGTCGGTACCCACCAGCAGGTAGTCGGGATCGCTGGCAATAAAATTCATGGAATGGTTGTCGGAGTGTTTGTTAAGCTCTTTCAGGCGGCTGAAGGTCTTCCCGTGATCCTCCGATACCTGGATCCGCACATCGGCCAGGTAGATCCTGCCCTCCTTGTGCGGGGATACGTAGAGCTCCTGGTAATAGTGTGGCCCGGTGGCACCGGCCACGGCGTCCGACTGTTTGGTCCAGCTGCTTCCGCGGTCCCTGGAGATAAACACCCCTCCGGTTCGCCGGTCCAGGGTAATGGCCGCATAGAGGACCTTTGAATCAAAGGGCGAGAGGCCCAGTCCGATCTTGCCCATGTTGGATTTGGGCAGCCCGGTGGTGAGTTTTTCCCAGCTGTCGCCTCCGTCGGTGCTGCGATGGATCCCGGATCCCGGTCCGCCGCCCATATAGGCGGCCACCGTGCGGTGGCGCTGCCAGGTGGCAGCAAAAAGAAGCTCAGGATTGTCGGGGTCCAGGACAATATCTGTAACGCCGGTCCATTCGTTCACTCCCAGCACCTGCTTCCAGCTGGCGCCCCCGTCGGTGGATTTATAGAGGCCGCGTTCGCCTCCAGGGGTCCACAGCGGACCCTGGGCAGCCACCCAGATGATCTCAGAGTTTTTTGGATGGACGATGATCTCCGAGATATGCTCGGAAGCCCGAAGACCCATGTTTTTCCAGGTCTTGCCCCCATCCAGACTTCGATAGATGCCATCACCGTAGCCCACGTGCCTTCCTCCCACATTCTCCCCGGTACCCACCCAGATGGTATGGGGATTCTGGGGATCAATGGTGACACAGCCGATGGAGTAGGAGCCCTGGTCTTCAAAAATAGGGGTCCAGGTGACACCGGCATTCACCGTTTTCCAGACATTCCCGGAACCCACGGCCACATACCAGGTTTGCTCATCCCCGGGATGAATGGCGATATCAGCAATGCGGCCGGAAGAGAATGCCGGGCCGATATTCCTGAATTTGAGTCCAGCTACCAGCGAAGTATCGATCTTTGGTTCTGTTTCCTGGGCATACAGGGAGAGGCCCAGGAACAACAGGGCAATGGTAAAGTATTTCATGGTTTTTACATTTGGATCATTTCGAATATATAAATGTACAACTTTGTTGAAAAGTGTACTGTTTGATCTCCAGGAAAGGCGAAATTATCAGGAATGTCCACATGGGCACCCGGTAATGTGAGGAGCTCACTTCGAATCAAGAGCCATTTTGAAGCACCTCTTTGCAGGTTTTCCACTATATTTAGAAAACAAATGCACACACCATAATAAACCTGAATCCAACTGTCTCCTGAAATGAAAAAGGTCCTTCTGTTGCTCCTGACTGTAGCCGTATTTACCGGCTGCAAGGAGAAAAAAAGTGAAATTCCGGCCATCGATCCGGCATTTATCTCTTACGTCTCCGGATTTACCAGCGGGGTGGTCCCGGCAAGCTCCAGTATCGCGCTGACACTGGTATCGGATATTCCTGAAGCGGTCAGGGTAAAGTCCCTCGAGATGGAGCTCCTGGAGATCAGGCCTTCAGTGAAGGGAAGCATCTCCTGGGCGGACAGCCGGACTCTGGTATTTAGTCCCGAGGGAACCCTGGATCCGGGGACCCTCTACAACTGCAAGTTTCACCTGGATAAGGTGATGCAGGTCCCGAAGGGACTGGAAGTTCTGGAATTTCAGTTTCAGACCATGCAGCAGTCCCTGTTTGTGGAGATGAACGGACTGAACAGCCTGGACGATGAAAACCTGGAATGGCAGCAGTTAAACGGAACCCTGAAAACAGCCGATTATGCCGATGTGGAGCAGGTGGAGCAGATCCTGAGGGGATCGCAGAATGGAAAGGCGCTCCAGATCTCCTGGACCCATAACAGCGAAGGAAGGGAGCACCACTTTACCCTGGACTCCATCAAGCGTACCGGGGAAAAGGAGCAGGTGCTGGTGCAATGGGACGGCAAGGGGATCCGGAGCGGGGATAAGGGAGAAGAGGTGGTCAGCATTCCGCCTCTGGGAGATTTTAAATTGATGAACACCCTTGTGCGGCAGCAGCCCGATCAATATGTCAGCCTCTTTTTCTCTGATCCCATCAGTAAAACACAGGATCTGCGCGGACTGATCTACCTGGAATCGGGAGAGGAGCTTAAACTTGAGCTGGATGGAAGCCAGGTAAAGGTATATCCGGCGGTCAGGCTCCAGGGCAGCAAAAAACTGATGGTGAGCCAGACGGTCAGAAACACCCTGGACTATAATCTGTTGGAAAGCTACAGCCGGGAGATCGTCTTCACCAACATCGATCCGGATGTGGCCCTGATCGGCGACGGGGCGATCCTTCCGGGCACCGATGGTCTGATCTTTCCATTCAAGGCGGTCAACCTGAAGGCGGTGCATGTGAGGATCATCAAGATCTTCGAAGACAACATAGGGCAGTTCTTCCAGGAGAATCAATACAACGGAAACAGTGAATTGAAACGGGTGGGACGCATTGTTCTGAATAAGGAAATCCCCCTGAGTTCCGACAAAGCGGTCGATCTGGGTACCTGGAACATCTTCTCGCTGGATCTGGCCGAACTCATTGAAGCTGAGCCGGGAGCCATTTACAATGTGTCCATCACCTTCGATCGCTCCCAATCCCTGCTGCCCTGTGCGGCAGGCGAAGTAAAGCCCGCATTGAAGCCCTTCAAAAGGAACAGGGAAGTGGAACGCTTCAATGATCCGCCCACCGGAGATTACTATTGGGACTATTATTATGAGGACTATAACTGGAGTGAGCGGGAAGATCCCTGTACCGATTCCTATTATATCCATAAGAAAAATATGAACGAGGCCTCCCGGAATGTCCTGGCGTCTGACCTGGGGATCATTGCCAAGGGAGGTAGCGGAACGGACCTTTTTGTGGCCGTGACCAGCCTGGTAAGCAGCGAACCCATCCCCGGTGTGGAACTGGAGATATATAACTATCAAAACCAGCTGGTGGAAGTGAAGCAGACCGGAACGGACGGGATGGTGAACATTCCACTGGAGCAAAAGCCCTTTTTGCTGATAGCCCAAAACGGGAGCCAGCGTGGCTACCTGAAGCTGGACGATGGATCGGCGCTTTCCACCAGCATGTTTGATGTGGCGGGTAACAAAAACTCCGAAGGCATCAAAGGCTTCTTCTACGGAGAGCGTGGAGTGTGGAGACCGGGCGATTCCATTTATATGACCTTTGTGCTGGAAGACAAGAACGAGATTCTTCCTGACAATCACCCGGTGAGGTTTGAACTGTTTACCCCGGAAAGTCAGCTTTACCTGAACAGGACCCGGAGTTCCGGGCTCAACGGGGTGTATGATTTCCGCTGCGCCACAGGGGCCGATGCCCCTACCGGGAACTGGCTGGCCAGGGTGACTGTGGGAGGTTCGACCTTTAGCAGACCCGTTAAGATCGAAACGGTGAAGCCCAACCGGCTTAAAATCAACCTTGATTTTGGGTCCGGGGTATTGAAAAAGGGGCAGGCGACGGGAACCCTGAATGCCCTCTGGCTTCACGGAGCCATTGCCAGGAACCTGAAGGCAGATATTGCTCTGGATCTGCGTACCACCACCACCGGGTTTAAGGAGCATCAGGGTTTTGTATTTGACGATCCTGTGAAGGACTTTGAATCTGAAGAGGTGGTGGTCTTCCAAGGAAGACTGGACGAGCAGGGGTCTGCCTCTTTTTCTCCGGGCATTCAGGTGGGTAAGGAGGCTCCCGGGATGCTGCAGGCATTTTTCAGGACCCGGGTGTTTGAGAATTCGGGCGATTTCAGCGTAGATCGCTTTCCGGTATTATACTCTCCCTACAGCACTTATGTGGGGGTAAAAATACCGGAGGGCCCGGGCTGGAATGGGGCCCTCTATTCCGATGAAACCAACCTGATACCCATTGTGACGGTCGACGAGTCAGGGAATCCGGTGGATGTCCCCGGGCTCCAGATTGAGATATACGAGGTCCACTGGAGGTGGTGGTGGGACAGGGATGAGTACGACAACCTGGCCTCCTATGTGGGGAACAGGAGCCGCAATCTGATCAGGAAGGACCAGATCAGTACGGTGAACGGGAAGGCCCTGTATGAATTGAATTTTGGCGAAAACCTCTGGGGAAGGAAGCTGATCCGGATCACCGATCCCAGGGGGGGACACAGTACGGGCCAGACTTTCTATCTGGACTACAGGGGATACTGGGAGACCAACTCCCAGGAGGGCCCTGGCGGAGCTGAAATGCTGGCCTTTACCACCGATAAAAAGGATTACCGGGTAGGGGAGGAGATCAGCCTGAACCTGCCTGAGTTTGAGGAGGGACGGGCCCTGGTGAGTATTGAAACGGGATCGAGGATCCTGCGGACCTTCTGGGTGGAAGCGCCCGTGGAAGGATCTGTGAATATGAAAGCCACTCCGGAGATGGCTCCCAATGTCTTCATCCATGTGTCTCTGATACAGCCTCATAAAAACAGCGTCAACGACCGGCCCATCCGGATGTACGGGATACAGTCCGTCAATGTGGTGGATCCCCATACCCTGCTGAAGCCGGTGCTTCAGATGCCTGAGGTACTTGAACCGGAACAGAAGGTGACTCTGAAAGTTTCGGAACAGGAGGGGAGAACGATGACCTACACGGTGGCGGTGGTGGATGAGGGTCTGCTGGATTTAACCCGGTTCAGAACGCCCGATCTCTGGAGCCAGTTTTATGCCAGGGAGGCCCTGGGCATCCGCACCTGGGATCTTTACAAGTATGTACTTGGGGCCCTGAAAGGAGAGATGGCCGGACTGCTATCCATCGGGGGGGATGAGTTTATTGAGCAGGACGATAAAAAAAATAACAACCGCTTCAAACCGGTGGTGCAGTTCTTCGGGCCTTTTGAACTGAAGGCAGGGAAAAGTAACAGCCACTCCTTTACCATGCCCAATTACGTGGGATCGGTCAAAACCATGGTGGTGGCAAGCCACCGGGGGGCCTATGGCCTAGCCGAAAAGGCCACTCCCGTGAAAAAGCCGCTGATGGTTCTGGCTACCCTGCCCCGGATGGTCAGTCCGTCCGAGACCGTAAGTCTGCCCGTGACCGTTTTTTCCATGGATCCCGGGGTGAAGAATGTGAGCGTTGAGGTGAAGACCAATGAGCTGTTCGGGATCGTGGGACCCACTTCCAAAAAGATCACTTTTGAGGAGGAGGGCGACCGGATGGTGGAGTTTACGCTGAAGGTAGCCAAAGGAATCGGGGCCGGACAGGTGGAGGTAGTGGCGAAGAACGGGAATCAGGAGGCCAGTCACCTGATCGATCTGCAGGTGCGAATGCCCAATCCGCCGATCACCCGTTCGGTGAACGACATGGTGGAGCCGGGGAAAAGCTGGAAGAGTAGCTATGAAGCGGTAGGACTGGCCGGGACCAACCATGGGGTACTGGAGGTGTCGGTCCTTCCTCCCATGAACCTGGAGCAGCGCCTGAAATACCTGCTGCAGTATCCCCACGGATGTGTGGAGCAAACTGTCTCAGCGGTATTTCCGCAGTTGTTCCTTCACAGGCTCGTGGAACTTGATTCGAAGCAAAAGAGTGAGATCCAGGAGCATGTCTCGGCCGGGATCCGGAAGATTAAATCTTTCCAGGTATCCGGGGGCGGACTCACCTACTGGCCCGGGTCCTCTGGAAGCATAAGTGAATGGGGAAGCAGCTATGCCGGGCACTTTATGCTGGAGGCAGAGGCCCTGGGATACGCCTTACCCACTGGCTTTCTCAATAACTGGATCAAATACCAGAGCCGGATGGCCAACAGCTGGGACCGGGAAAGGGAATACTTCGGCTACCGGAGAAGCAACGAACTCAACCAGGCTTACCGCCTCTATACGCTGGCTCTGGCAAAGAAGCCTGCGCTGGGTGCCATGAACCGCATGCGGGAAATGAAGGAGTTAACGCCAACGGCCAGTTGGACCCTGGCCGGTGCCTACCTGCTGACCGGGAAAAAGGAGGTGGCGGAACGTCTGGTGGCCGGACTGGGCACCCGGGTAAGCTCCTACCGGGAGCTCTCCTATACCTATGGAAGCTCGCTTCGGGACCAGGCCATGATCCTGGAGGTGCTCGCCCTGATGGGCGATCAGGTACAGGCCAAAAAGCTGGTGGATGAGATTGCGGAAAATATGGCATCCCAAAGCTGGTACAGTACCCAGACCACTGCCTATGTGTTGCTGGCCATTGGAAAATTTGTGGGTGAATCGGATGCTTCCGGAACCATGACCTTCGAATATGCCCTGAACGGAAAGAAGCAGAAGGTCTCTGCAAGTGCACCCGTGGTAAGAGTGGAGCTTCCTTTCGAAGGAGAGAAAGGTGGCAGTATGGAGCTGAATAATACGGACTCGCGAAATCTGTTTGTCACGATGCAACTGGACGGAGTTCCACTGGATCAGGCAGTGGAGGATGAGGCCAGTGATTTGCAAATGGAAGTCCGGTATCTGGATCTGGAAGGAAATCCCCTGGATCCCGCACTATTGGAACAGGGCAGTGATTTTATGGCGGAAGTGACGCTGACCCATCCGGGAGTCCGGGCGGATTACAAGGAACTGGCGCTGACCCAGATGTTCCCTTCCGGCTGGGAGATCAGGAACCTGAGACTGGATAACCTGGAGTCTTCGAAAGAAAGGAGCAAGCCCGACTATCAGGATATCCGGGACGACCGGGTGTACAGCTATTTCGGACTGGACAAGGGAGAGACCAGGACTTTTGTGGTCTTGCTGAATGCGGCCTACCTGGGAGAGTATTTCCTTCCGGCGGTCTACTGTGAGGCCATGTACGATAAGGAGATCCATGCCACCAGGTCCGGGAAATGGGTAAAGGTGGTGAGGCAGGAATAGCAGCATACAGGTGAGCTCGCGGGGATGGTCGGCTGGTTGAACAGATATAAGTTTTTGCTGATAACGCTTGGAGTGGCAGCCATAGGCTTTTTGTTGCTTCCGGTGGTCCGTTTTGAGGCTTACACCAACACCATCCTGGAGACCCGGGAAGGGGAACTCCTATCGGCCCGCATAAGCGCTGACGGACAATGGAGGTTTCCTCCCTGCGACAGTGTTCCCCATAAGCTGAGCCAGTGTATCCGCTACTACGAGGATGAATATTTTCACTATCATCCGGGAATTAACCCGGTCTCTTTGAGCAAAGCCCTGGTTCGGAACCTCCGGGCGGGAAGGATCGTGAGCGGGGGGAGCACCCTGAGCATGCAGGTGGTCCGCTTGTCCAGGAAAGGGAAACCCAGGACCCTCACCCAGAAAGTGATCGAGATGGTGCTGGCCCTCCGGCTGGAGCTGGCCCGGAGCAAAGAGGAGATTTTTGAGCTCTATGCCTCCTACGCCCCTTTCGGCGGGAATGTGGTAGGTATCGATGCCGCGGCCTGGAGGTATTATGGCAGGCCCTCCCATAAATTGTCCTGGGGAGAAGCGGCCACCCTGGCTGTGCTTCCAAATGCCCCGGCCATGATTTACCCGGGAAGAAACCAGGAGGCTCTGCGTCTTAAGAGGGACGGGCTGCTGCAAAAGTTGGAGCTTAAAGGGGTGATTGATTCCCTTAGCAGTGAACTGGCCAGTTTGGAGACTTTGCCTTCCAGGCCTTTTCCCCTGCCTCAGCTTACTCCGCATTTGCTGGACCGGGCTGAGAAGGAGGGACTGGCAGGAAGCAGGGTACGTACCACCATCGATCTGGCCCTGCAGGAACAGGTAAGCCCGCTGGTGGAGAGGCACCACAGGCTTTTAGAGCAGAATGAGATTCACAATGCAGCGGTCCTGGTGATCCAGGTTCCCCAAAGAAAAGTCCTTGCCTATGTGGGAAATACAAGATCGGAGGATGAAAACAACGGCAGTTTTGTGGATATCATTGAAGCTCCCAGAAGTTCGGGAAGCATCCTGAAGCCTCTTCTTTACACCTTTATGCTGGATGAGGGGGAGATCCTCCCGGATATGCTGGTCCCCGATATTCCGACCCATATTTCCGGTTACTCTCCTATGAATTTCGACCGGACCTATAGTGGAGCGGTACCTGCCGGGACAGCCCTGGTCAGGTCTCTGAATGTGCCCGCCGTCCGCATGTTGCGTTCCTTCGGTCTGGAAAGGTTCCATTCAAAATTGCAGGCCCTGGGATTCTCCTCCATCGCTCAAAATCCAGGACATTATGGACTTACCCTGATCCTGGGCGGAGCGGAGGTAAAGCTGTGGGATCTCTGCCGGGTATACACGGGAATGGCCAACAGCCTGAATCGCTTCCAGGAGTTTGAGTACCGCTACGATCCGGGGCAATACCAGGCCCCTGCTTATGTTCTGGGTAAGGATTCCGGTAAAGGTTCCGGACCGGATCCGGATCTGAAAAACAGCGGGATCATGAGTGCCGCTTCCATCTGGCAATGTTTTGAGACCCTGACTGAGCTGGAGAGGCCCAACCAGGAGGGAGCATGGGAACAGTTTTCTTCCTCCAAAACCATCGCCTGGAAAACCGGTACCAGTTTCGGATTCCGGGATGCCTGGGCCATAGGAGTAACTCCCGACTACCTGGTGGGTGTATGGGTCGGGAATGCAGATGGAGAGGGCCGGCCCGGACTCACCGGGGTGAATGTGGCTGCCCCGCTGATGTTTGATGTATTCTCCCTGTTGCCCTCCTCTGCCTGGTTTGAGACTCCCTATGAGGAGATGGTCGACATGGAGATCTGCAGCGCCAGTGGTTACAGGGCCGGACCCGATTGTGCGCATACAGAGATCAGGCTGCTTCCTGAGACCGGGGAGAGGATGGAGGTCTGTCCCTACCACCGGATCATTCACCTGGACGAGCAGGAGCAGTTCCGGGTGCACAGCGAATGTTATGAAACAGGGAAGATGGTCAATACCTCCTGGTTTGTTTTGCCGCCGGTGATGGAGTGGTATTACAAACGGAAGGATCCACACTACAAATCTCTCCCTCCCTTTCTTCCGGGGTGCGGAGCGGTTGACGAGCAGCCCATGGAGTTAATATATCCCAGGGAGACCCGGCAGGTATTTATCCCACGGGGATTGGACGGTCGACTGAGCCGGGTGGTTTTTGAAGCCGCCCACCGGGAATCCGGAGTTAGTATTCACTGGCACCTCGACAACCGGTACCTGGGGGAAACCACCCTGGTCCACCAGCTGGAATTCCTGGCCCCTGAAGGCTCCTTTACCCTTACCCTGGTCGATTCAAATGGAAACATCCTGGAGAAGGCTTTTGAAGTGGTGGGGGAGTGAGCCGTATTAGATTACTCCAGTATCAGATCCTGGTATTTTGGATATTTGACGGCGTATTTAAGAATAAGCTCCTGGTTCTCCTTTGGGGCCAGCTCAAGTATCCATTTAATCTCGCCGGTCTCCTCATTCCGGGCTCCCCGGCTGAGTTCATTCACATCCACTTCAATCTCCTCCAGGGTCGATACGGGTACCTGATCCAGCAGGATCAATCGAATGGCCTGGGATTTATTGTTCCGTGCCGAAATTCTCCATGCTCTTGTTTCCTCTTTTTGGTACCAATGAATTTTTTGGAGGTCAGATCCTTTATTTTTTCGCGATTTACATCAACGCCCTTATCTCTTCCAAGAGAGAGGGTCAGAGTGTCCTGAATAAAGCGCACGTCAAGTATGGTTTTTCCGATATAGGTTTCTTCAAAGAAAATATTGGCTTCTCCTTCGAGAAGATTGTATTGTTCCCAGCCGGTCACGTAAGCCAGCAGGAAGGCAGCTTTATCGATTTTAGGAACGCAATAGTATTCGTAGGAAGCAGGTATCTCATAACTGGTCATATCCACGCTATAGCTTTTACTGTCCGATTTAATGGTATAGGGCATATCGATACGGAATTCAATGCTTGTCTGATTCTCCAGCTGAACGGTTGGCAATGCCAGGCTGCTGCTGCCCCTGAGTTTTACCCGGGGAGCTGCTGACCGGCTGACAGGAGCGATCCCTGCATCGCTTTCATAATCTGCCGCATAACCCGTGACAACCATTTCATTGAGTGCCATGGCATCCTCTTGCATGAATACCGTGACATTGGCCTGCTGAATGGGAATATCCTGACTGGCATATCCGATGAAAGAATAAGTGAGGGTAGAAGCTCCTGATGGAATGGCAATGGAGTAATACCCGTTCATATCAGAAACGGTCCCGATGCTGGTTCCTTTCACCACAACATTTGCCCCCAGGAGCGGCTCCCCCCGGGAATCCAGAACTCTGCCCGAGACTTCATTTACGGCTGACTCATAGGAGGGTGGGAGGGACCCATAATTCAGGTAATAAGTTTTTAACTCAGGCGCGGATCCTGAAAGACTTGGATTGCTGGAGGAGAACAGCAACTCCACGTTTTCCCAGTCCACTTTGGTATCCTGATGCACATTGGCCTTGTATACCAGTTCCAGAGGGTCCCCAATGCTTTTGGCACGGATGTCATAGCTGGGGAACCAGCCGGCATTGGCAACCAGGTAGGATAATTCAATGGTTATTTTTTCTTCAGATTTTGCATCCACCGAAATATGAATTTCACCGCTGGGATACTCCTTTTTCGTAGACAGGGAGTTGATCTGCTTTTCCATATTCTGCAACTTTATCCCCAAATCTGATACTTTTTTCTGTCTTTCAATTTTATCCAGTTTCAGTGCGGTTAACCTGGAGCTGTAAAATTGTGAGGCTTCTTTCAGGTTTGACACGTTGAGCTCCTGGTTTTTCCCGCCGATATTTCTGTTTTCCTGGAGAAAAATAACCTCCTCATCGATGACTGAAATATGCGCATGCTCCACATTTATTTCATCCTTAATACGCCTGTAATCGGCCTCAAGCCTGGTTAGTTCCACTGATTTCTCAAGGCTATCCAGATAATTTAGCTGGTGATTGACCAAAAGGACGGTAACTCCACCATTTACTTTTGCCTGCACACTTTTGGCCTGGATGTAGGGAGATAGGTTCACAAACTTCAAAAGGGTCTTCCCGGGCTTTACCTGAACCTTGCCACTGCGTGTGATCTGGGCATTCTTAAAAAATACTGTAACCCTGTCCACTTCAGAGGGAACTACCTGCTCAGCAATCTTCTGAGCAGAAATAAGGAAGGTCTGAGCAAGTGCAAAAATGATAACTATTAGCTTTTTCATGATGGAGTTTTGTATAAAGATGCAATTTCAAAAATAAATCCATAAAATAGCAAGCTTAAAGCTTAGGAACAACTAACACTGATGCCAGGTTCAAATGATTCATTTTTTCCGTAATTTGGAAGGAACAAGGTATTCCTGTAATATGGCTAAAATACAATCATTGGCAGATTCGCCCGGCAAGCTGGTAAACCTTTTGTTCACGCTCTTGCGCATTACCATCGGGTGGCATTTCCTGTTTGAAGGGATTTCGAAACTGGCCACACCCGGCTGGTCAAGCGCCCCCTACCTGATGGAGTCCAAATGGCTTTTTTCGGGTTTCTTCCACTGGATCGTTTCCCATCCATCCGCATTGGCTTTTACCGATTTTCTCAATATCTGGGGATTAATCCTGGTTGGCACCGGCTTGTTCCTGGGTCTGTTTACCAGGCTCAGTGCCTGGGCCGGAATACTGATGCTCTTGTTCTATTATGTGGCAAATCCTCCGTTTATTCCCTCCAGTGTACCTGCCCAGGGACATTTCTTCCTCGTAAATATCAATGTGATTGAAGCGGCCGTTTTACTGATAATTGCTTTTCTGAACCGGGATAGATCTGTGGAGTGTGGACCGCCTGGTCCGGGACCGTTTACGACGGAAGAAAAGCCGAGATCTTTCCCCCGGATGAGAACCAGCACCTGGAGATTCATTCCCGGAGGGAGGCGATCAAAAACCTGGCCTCGCTGCCATTGCTGGGAGTGGCTTTCTTTGGTATGGCCAGAAAGGTGGGATGGCTGAGCTTTGAGGAGGATCATTTAACCCGTACCGATGCCACCAGCAGCGCCACCCTGATGCAGGCCAAACACTGGGATCTCAGCGAACTGAAGGAGAAGGTTCCCACAGGCCGCATCAAAGATGTGGAAATGAGCAGGATCCTTCCCGGAGGCAATCTGGTTGCAGGTTTTGCCCATGCGCGTGACCTGATTTACGTATCCGATATGATCAAGAATTATTTTACCGATGAAAAAGTGATCGAAAACCTCTGGCTGTATGAGGCCTGTGGGATCAATACCATCGTGTTCCGAACAGATGAGCAAACCTTGCGGATTCTGGATAAATACCGGAAAAGAGGGGGCAAGATCCAGTGGCTGGCCCAGACCTATCCCCGGGGAGAGGACTTTACCAACATCCAGATGGCTATTGATGCCGGGGCGGTGGGGGCTTTTGTCATGGGCGGCATTGCCGACCGGCTTGTGGCCGAGAATCGCCTGGAAGAACTTGCCGCACCCATCGAATATATCCGGAGCCAGGGCTTAATCGCCGGGACGGCAGCCCATGCCATCCAGGTCCCCATGGCCTGTGTGGAGAATGGTATCGAATGCGACTTTTTTATGAAAACCTTTCACCACGACAGGTACTGGTCGGCCCATGCCCGGGAAAACCGGAGTGAATTTATGCACGATCTGCCCTATGATATACTGGACCGCAACCAGTTCCATGACAATCTCTGGTGTGCCTCAGCAACAGAAGTAAGCGATTTTTTCCGTTCCTGCAAGGTCCCGTGGATCGGCTACAAAGTACTGGCTGCCGGGTCCATCGGGCCCGGGGATGGCTTCAGGTACGCCTTTGAAAATGGGACGGACTTTATCTGTGTGGGCATGTTCGATTTCCAGGTGATCCCCAATGCCAACACGCTTACGGAGGTGCTGAACTCATCCATGGACCGGGAACGAAGGTGGTTCGCTTAAATTTGTATTAAATCGACCGGAATCGGACTATTTTATGTCCGATATCGGACAATTACCGGACATCCGTGCAATTGTAACTCTTTAAATACCAACATAAAACAATTATGGCCCTTTTTTTGCAATGATTCCTAAAAATTTACAATGAAAACTGTACGTCACCCCAGAATCCTGATCCTCTTCGCACTTGCTATGGTCTTTCAGCCTCCGGCATTTTCCCAGGAAATTATTACGGCCGAAGAATTTAATCCTTCGGATAATGCTGAACGTGGGAAACTGATCTCCACATACAGGGAATTCTTCAAATGGAAAGAGTATCACCTGGCCCTGGAATCCTGGTGGACCCTGTTTAATGATTATCCTGATTTCAGTGAGAAACTTTACGTGGATGGAGTTACCATGTACCGTCAGTTCATCGAGGAAAGCCCCGAAGGTCAGGCCCGGGAAAACAAGGTGGATACCCTGATGCTGATATACGACCAGCGAATGGAATACTTCGGGGGAGAGGGAAATATCCTTGGCCGCAAGGGAAGCGATTTGCTCCGTTACCGAAATGCTGATATGGAACAGGTAGAGGAAGCCTATAGTATGCTTCAAAGGAGTCTGGAAACAGAGGGGGTCAAATCCAGGGAGCCGGTCCTGCTCAATTACATTTCAGCCGGTCTCATGTTGCACCGTACGGACAAGATCGATAACATACAGGTCCTGGAAGATTATTTTATGGTCAGCGGGCTCGTAGATCAACATGGAAGGAAGCAGTACCAGCCAGGAAAGAACGCAGGAGCCTCCATGGATGAGATGATACTGAAAGAAGATATACTCTCCTGTATAGGTCTGGATCTTTATTTCGGAACACGCTTTGAGCAAAACGAGTGCGGATCCGGGTCTGCTTGAAAAAATGATCAACTATTATACAAGTGCAGGATGCAAGCAGTCGGATCTTTATGTAGCTGCTGCTGAAAAACTTTTCGAAATAGAGTCCGATTCCGAATCGGCCCATAACCTGGCCGTGCTTTTTATCGGCAGGAACGATCTCGAAAAGGCTGCCTATTACCTGCAATGGCCGTAGTGGATGAGAACCGTTCCCGATGAAACCAGGGCAGAATGGTTTTATGAGCTGAGCATCGTAAGCCTGGCCAAAGGAGATCCTTGCGAGGCCATCAGTTTTGCCAGGGAAGCCAAAGCCAATAATAGTGAGTATGGCAAGCCATACATAGCCCTTGGGGATGCCTTTATTGCCAGCCGCAATGAACTGGGGGATGAATTTCATCAGCACTGCGCCTTCTGGGCAGCAGCTGACATGTACCAGGCTGCTGCACGGGTGGATCCAGTCCCTTGCCGAAGAATCCAGGCAGAAGCTGGCAACTTTGCGCTGCCCAGTATCCCAGCAATGAGGACATTTTCTTTCAGGACCTCCAGGTTGGAAACAACTTTAAGGTGGGGGGATGCATCCAGGAAAATACCACCGTACGGTCCAGGGATTAAGCGAATATTTCTCTTTCTAGCCTCAGCTTTCCTTGATGCACTGTTCACCGTATATATTTCACCGGATAGTGCAGCGAGGATCCATTTGACATGCACATGCCGGTTCTCCTTTGCCAGGAGATGTTAAAAAGCCGTTAATTCGACCAGAATCGCCCCCATAAAGGATTATCGGACAAACAATTTCGTCCAATTTTATGTTTATAGGTAAAATGTTAAGAATGAAAGCATTTGACATTCGCAGAATCCTCATTCTGTCAATACTTTTTATAGTTCTTCAGCAATCGGGTCTATCTCAGGCTGTTATTAGCCCCGAAGAATTTAATCCCCCGGACAGCGACAACAGAGGTAAGCTGACTTCCACCTACAAGGAATTTTTTAAATGGAAAGAGTATGATCATGCTCAGGAATCCTGGTGGAGCCTTTTCAATGATTTTCCTGACAACAGCGAGAAACTTTATGTGGATGGAGTTATCATGCACCGTCACTTCATTGAGGAAAGCCCCGAAGGTCAGGCCAGGGAAAACAAGATTGATACCCTGATGCTGATTTACGACCAGCGAATGGAACACTTTGGGGGAGAGGGAAATATTCTTGGTCGCAAGGGAAGCGATTTGTTAAAGTACAGAAGTGATGATCTGGAACACGTACAGGCAGCCTATGGTATGCTCGCAAAGAGCCTGGAAACAGAGGGTGTCAAATCCAGAGAGCAGGTCCTGCTCAATTATATATCAGCCAGTCTTCTGTTACATCGTGCGGACAAAATAGATAACATTCAGGTCATTGAAGACTATTTTATGGTCAACGGACTCCTGGATCAACAGGAGGGAAGCAGTACCCGCCAGGAAAGAACCAGGGCTTCCATGGATGAGATGATATTGAAAGAAGATATACTCTCCTGTACAGGTCTGGATCTTTATTTCGGGACAAGGTTTGAGCAAAACAATGCGGATCCGGGCCTGCTTGACAAAATGATCAACTATTATACAAGTGCAGGATGCAAGCAGTCGGATCTTTATGTAGCTGCCGCTGAAAAACTTTTCGAACTGGATCCAGGGTCCGAATCGGCCCATAATCTGGCCGTGCTGTTTATCGGCAGGAACGATCTTCAAAAGGCCTCCTATTACCTGCACATGGCTGTGGTGGGTGAAAATATCCCCAAGGAAACTTTGTCTGAATGGTTTTATGAACTCAGCATTGTTAGCCTGGCCATTGGAGAATATTGCGAGGCCATCTATTATGCAAAGGAAGCCAAAGCCAACAGAGAGGATTATGGCAAGGCATACATCGCTCTTGGAGATGCCTACATAGCCTGCCGTGCACAGCTGGGTGATGAATTTCATCAGAACTGCGCCTACTGGGCAGCGGCTGACATGTACCAGGCGGCTGCCAGGGTGGACCCCTCGCTGGCCGAAGAATCCAGGCAGAAGCTGGACTATTGCGCCGCCTTATTTCCCAGTAAAGAGGACATTTTCTTTCAGGACCTCCAGATTGGGAAAAATTTTCAGGTGGGTGGATGCATCCAGGCGAGTACTACGGTCAGGTCCAGGGATTAAATGCCATGCTGACCAGGATGATGTAAAAAAAGCAGGGACCTGAATGAATAGATCCCTGCTTTGTGAGTGTTGAAGCTTAGATAGCTTAGGGCTTGGGCGGAATAACCAGTACCTGTCCGGGATAGATCAGGTCGGGATTCTTGAGCATCGGTTGATTGGCTTCAAAGATGATATTGTATAGCATGGCATTGCCATAGACTTCTTTCGAGATTTTTGAAAGGTAATCCCCCTTCTTTACTGTGTAGAATTGTTTTTCCGCTGCCGGGGGAGCAACTGGTGCAGGCTGGAGGACAACGATCTTATCTTGCACCGAAGCAATGCCTTCCACATTTCCGGCGGAGACAATAATTTTATTCTTATTTTCCAGGGTGTTCACCTTGCCCGTGAGGGTCACCTCATCGTCATCAACAGATACCTGGATGGTAGTGGTGTCGAAGCCGAATTTTCTGATGTGGGCAGTGATCAGGTCAGCCTTTTCCTTCTCTTGTTTTGCTTCAGATTTCCCAAAGATCTTTTCGCCTTTGTCTTTAATAAATGAAATAAGTCCCATATTTTTTTCTTGTTTTGATTTTTACTACCTAAATGATCGATTGGTTTTTCATTTTGGCAGCTTAGATTATACTTCGAGTGAATAACGTGTATCAGTAAAAATTGTTCGGAACAGAGGAAGATCTCCATGGAGGGAGAAGCATTCAGATTACCGCTCTTTAAACGTGGTATTGACAGGGGGGATTAATAGCCCTAACTTTAGATTCGTAATAAATTCATTTTAATGGTTTTACTATGACAAAGGTTTATTCATTGATGTCCTGGAATATTGAGCATTTTAAAAAAACCCGGGACGGTCAGACTCAGCAACGAATTGAGCGTATTACAGCAAGAATCAGGGAGGAGGATCCGGATGTTTTTGCTATTTATGAAGTAGAGGGGAAAGACATCTATGAAACCCTGGTGACAACTTTCCCGGGATACACGTTTCACATTACGGAAGGCCCTCAGGTCCAGGAAATACTTGTTGGTGTAAGAGGAGACATTACCGCTTTCTTTACTCAGAAAGTTGCCTTTAAATCGGGGGTCAGCGTACTCAGACCCGGTGCACTTCTCACGCTTAGGATAAACAATGTGAATTACCCGATCTTGTTCCTGCACCTGAAGAGTAAAAATGATCCCCGGAGTTTTGGGCTCAGAGATGATATGATTTCCAAGGCAATTAAATTCAAGAAGACACTTACTCAGGATAATATCCCGCCCAACTATCTGTTTATCGGTGACCTGAATACCATGGGGATGAATTATAGTTTTGACCGGGGCATTGACGTGGATAATGAATTGAAGAAATCGGATAATTATGCCAGCCGCTATTACAAAATGCAAAGATTGGATAAGACCTATCTGAATACCTGGAGTAATGGAACAGGTTCTTCCATACCGGACAGTGCCCTGGACCATTGTTATGCCACGGAGCATTTGAACTTTAAGCTCTTCGATAATAAGGACAGCCGGCCGGGGACCAGTCCGGTGGACGTCAGAGGTTGGGTGGATACCCCGAATGCATCGGCCAAAGACAGGTGGATAAGCGAGTATTCAGATCACTGTTATTTGTACCTGGAAGTTCAGGATGGAAATAGCAATTAAATTTGTCTTTCTGTAATAAGCTGGTCTATGAGCTTCAGCGGCACCCATTCAAACAGGGTTTGCTCCGTCAATTCTCTTTTCCACTCTGTCCGTGTGATCTCTTTTCTTGATTCGGTCACCAAACAGGTGCGTATGTGGAGTTGCTTTGCCTGTTGGAGGATGCTGCGGGTGCCGGTCTTATTCAGGAATACTGCAGGCAGGAGGGCATCACACCCGACCAGGATGAGATCGCTGTATGAGAGGGCATCTGCAATGTTCTGGTCATCGATTAACTCGGCCCGAAGCTTTCGCTGGCGCATTCTTTTAAAGGATATCCGTCCTTCCTCCCCGGGCGAGGAGAGAGTCTGCAGGACCCGGAAGGGAATCTGCCTGCTATGCAGTTGATCCAGCAGGTAAAGCACAGTTTCGCTGTGACTGTGGGTCAGAATAGTGAGGCCTTCCGGCTCACACTTCAGCAGGAAGTTTTCGGTGAGCTTTACGGCACTGTCCTGCCAGAAAGAGCTGTAATCCGCTATAAAGCGCAGGGCTTCCCCGGGAAAGTTTTGCTTCTGCCCGGTCTGGGTGATCAGGGATGCGAGGAAGTTTTCTATGGCTGCAAAGTGACTGAGTTTTTCCCGGAGGGTGCTCAGCCGCTTTCTGAATGCCTCAGGGTTCGTTTCGTGACCTTGAAGTTCCTCCTTCAAAGCGCTGATCAGGCGGTTCAGCAAGGCAAGCGATCCGGATTCACGGTCATTCAGAATGAGACTTGATTTCGTCGGGCATGGGTGCAGGGTATAATACAATTTGGGGAGAAAATTCCCCCGGACCACGAAGCTGATTTTCTGTGCAATCTCTTTGGCTGAATACTTGTAAAGATTCGCTCCAATCTCATAGAGGAAATCTACCTCCTTGGTAAATAGCTCATTGTCCGATAAAGCAACTCTAACGAGAAATTCAAACATGGGCTCCCGTTCAGCGGGATTGTATTGCATAATGGTGGATGCCGATTGCAGGAAAAGTTTTTCCTGGGATTTTTGATCAATAATGCCATGCAGTAGTTCCTGCGGGAAAATCAGGTAATTGGCCAATCTCTCTATGATGAAATTATACTCTTCCTTTTTCAATTGATCATCGATTCCCGCCATCACCAGTCCGGCCGAAGCAATGAATAAACTCCTTTGCTGGTCTAATTCGGAATTCCTGATAACCAGCAACAGGTTGGTGAGTTCTTCCATATCGGAAGTCAGTAGTCGGATCTGGTTCAATGGCTTTATTTTCTACAATTGATTTGTATACCGAGGATTTTGCAAAATGCTGCAGGGCTTTGATCCTGATGGGATTCATTGGATGCGAGGCCACATTGATGGTGTTTTCCTTCTTGAAGGATTCCAGTAACTTCTCATTTTCTTCCAGGAAGGTAGCAAAATTGAGATTGAACCGGTTCAAACTCAAGCCCGATGACATCTTAAAAAAAGCGGATACACACTTATTTGGGTCCCCGCACGCAATTAAGCCATAGCGATCAGCTGTCAATTCGGAGAGTTTATCCCAGAGGGAGATCTTATTGTACAATATAAGCGGAATTCCCTGGTACTCTGGAAATACAAACTCTATAATCTCTTTTATATCAATATTTTTACTGAGGATATGTCCCAGCTCATGCCCGATCACAAATCTTAATTCATCTTCATCCAGTGCATTTACCAGGCCGGAATTAAAATTGACCAGGTGGGGTTCATCCTCCTCCTGGCTGGAAGAAGCAGACGCATTAAAATCCGGCGCATTCGAAATATAGAACTCAACCGGTTCACTGAAGTCCAGGGCTTCACAAACATCCATAAATGGTTTGTAAAGCTCAGGGAGTAAATCCTTCCCAAGTTTAAAACTATGTCCCTCCAGCAGGTATTTATAGTAATTCCCGGACTTTTCTACCTTGGCCTCCTTCTTGATTTTCTGGATGACATCCCCTTCAAGAACTTCCCAAAGATTTTTACCAATTTCTTCTTCGAATTTTATTCTAATATGATCGTAGTCCATGGTTTATGATTTTAACTAAAGATAAGCAAAAGCGTAAAATCGATTATGATGTTTTATTGCAGCTGTGGCTTTTAACTCAATTGTGTATCTTTAATTGAGAGGGAACATCAAGAGGAAGATCCGGATAGAGAATAATCCGGCAGATTTATTATCTTCAACTATGACAGACTATATCATTGTTTTTATAGGGGGCTTGATCGCTGGTGGAGCGGTCCTGTATTATATCAATCGTGAGAAGAAAAAGCGAATCATTTCTGAAAACTCCATAGTTCTGGTGGAGCGGGTGAAACAAGTCTTAAAATTAGTCACTGTGGAAGGTGATTTTTCTGAAATTGTAACGTACAAGGATGTAAAACCAAGTTTGCTGGATCTGTATCATGCGGAAAAAAAAGCACTGGTAACGGTAAGTGCCAAGGCGATGGTCGGGTTTGATTTAGGGAAGGCGAAAATCACTAAAGATGATCGTACGCGAACCATACGAATCAGTTCCTTTCCGGAACCGGAAGTCATCAGCATTGATGCAAATATTGAATATTACCATACCAGCAACAATCTTTTAAACAAGTTCGTACCGGAGGACCATACAGAGATTATTAAAATTACGAAGGAGAGTATTCGAAAAAAGATCCCGGAGAGTGGCTTACACGCCAAGGCCATTGAGCAGGCAATCCAGCTTATGGCTGGATTGGAGCAAATAGCTAACAGGCTAAACTGGAAACTGGAATATGGAAGTCTAAAATCGCTGCCCGAAGCCGATGGCAGCAAAGAATAAAATTATTTCCTTCCAAGCAAAGATCCAAGCAAACTTCCTCTGCCTCTTTTCTTGCCTCCGCCCAGTAACATCCCTGCCACATCATCAATCACACTGCCGTCGTTGTCAGCATCGAGTAATCGGGTAACCAGGCTTTCTTGCTGCTGGCTCTCTCCACCCAACAGTCCGCTGAGTAAATTTCCTATGCCATTTTGATCAGCAACATGTTGCTGACGTGTTTCTTTTCCCAGGAGCCCCATCAGTACCGGAGCTGCTACTTTCAAGGTATTCATTGCAGATCCTGCATCCAAACCGCTGGATTTGCTCACTGCATTGGCCACATTTTGCTCTTTGCCCTGAAAGACATGACGCAAAATCCCGGAGCCATCCTGCAGCACCTCCTCATCAATGCTATTGCCACCCAGAACATCACCTAATTTATCCAGGATACCTCCCCCATGTTTTTCATTTCCCAGGGCGTTTAACAATCCGGTGGCTCCCTCCGGTGTTTTTGCATTGTTTTTCATCGCACCCAGAAGCAAGGGTAAGGCCGCGCTCATTGCTGTTTTGGTCTTGGCTTTATCCTGTCCCAGCTGCTTGCTGGTCCCATCAATCAGGGTCTTCCCCATATCACTGTTTAACAGATCTAAAATACTTGGCATAATTTTATTTTGATTTTAATTTACTATTACTCTTATCAATCTTATACTTTTCCTCCAATCGCTTCATCCTGCCACTTTTTTAAGTCATCCCATTTTCCGAGATAAGCCAACTGAGATTGCATTGGCCAGCTGGCAGGGCTATGGATCCTGTATCTGGGGCCGGCTTTATCAAGTATCTCCTGGCATTTCTCCACCGGAGTTTCAGCTAAAGATTCCCAGGTTCTGATCCCGGCATTTTTAAATAATTCTTCAATCTTGGGACCAATCCCTTCCACAATCTTCAGATCATTTTCAACGATCTTCTTTCCGAAAACACTTTTAGCCATAGCGGCGTTGAAACTAGCTGAAGCTATATCGAGTTTAGCCGAAGTATCCTCGGCTTTAACTGTAGCTTTACCAGCGTCAGGCTGCCTGGAACCAGGTCTCTTTTTCAAGTCGGCGATTTCACTTTCCAGGGAGCTGTTCTCTGTCTGAAGCCGTTGTTTTTCTTGCCTGCAAGCGTCCAGGTCTGCGCGTAGCCTGGTATATACTTTAGACTTTTTTTCTATCAGCCTGCCTAAAAGATAACCCAGCAGGGCACAGATCAGACCAATAAGAATCGGGATTAGAATGCATAGGATACCCATTTCAGTAAGTTTTATGAATTAATTAATAATGACAACTGCTCGTCTGTTTTTTGCTCTTCCTTCCGGGGAACTGTTATCAGCTATGGGATCATCAGGTCCTTTGAAAGATGAAGTGATTTTATCCCCGTCGATCCCGTTCTGAACCAGGGAACTCTCCAGAAAAGCGGCCCTTTCCCGGCTCAGTCTCATATTCAGCTCACGTGAACCAGAGATATCGGTATGTCCGGTAACCAGCAGGCTCCCGCCTGGATTATTCTCCATGTACTCTTTAAGCTCATTAAGCTTATTCAGCTCTTCCTGACTGAGGCTCCTTTCCGTCTGATAGGGCTCAAAGGTAGGGGTCAGGGGATTGTCATTATGCTGGTCTTTGATTGCCTGCCAGTCTACCATGACAACAGAATCGGGTAAGGTAGCAATGGGCTCCGCAACTTGTTTTTCGGGTAACATTGCGGTGTCGGCGGCAGCAGTTTCAATTGTATCGCTTTTGACTCTGTCACTACAGCAAAAATACCAGTAGAGAACCGTACCAACCACAATGGTCAATAATATACCCGCTAAATAGAGGGATTTTTTTGACATAGCTAAGTTAGTTTTAGGACGACATAAGCTACTAAAAATAAGGCGCATTTGCAAATGTTGTATGCCTTCTTTACTTATCAAAATAGCCCGTGGATTATTATCTAAAAGATGGGATTGGTTTATTTTCAAACCAAAATTATTTATGATTAAACATTCTTGCGAGGTTTTTTGTTTATTAAGCAATTAACATTTAAATTCATTCCAATAATCGATAAAATACTTGACAGACCTTGGAATTAAACCAGATAATTAAATTTTTATAACCTCAAATTTTAACAAGAAATGGCGAATATTAAAGAAATTGAAGGTATTGGACCTGCTATCGAAGTAAAGCTAAAAAAAGCTGGGATTTCAACCACTGAAGCTCTGCTAAAACAAGGAGCATCTAAGGCTGGGAGAAAGAGTGTTGCGGATTCATCCGGTCTTTCAGAAGCACAAGTGTTGACTTATGTAAACATGTCAGATCTGATGCGTGTTAAGGGAGTCGGTGGCGAATTTGCCGAATTACTCCACGCTGCAGGCGTCGATACCTTGAAAGAACTCAGGAACAGGAATGCCGCAAATCTTCATGAAGCATTGCAAGAAACCAATGCAAAGAAGAAGCTCACCAGAAGGGTTCCATCCCTGGGAATGGTAGAAGATTTTGTTGACCAGGCAAAGAAGGCAACTCCTTTAGTTACCTATTAACTGGCAAACCAGGCACATTTGGCGTATTCCGTGAGGGATACGCCTTTTTTTTTCCTTGGCAGGATGCTTTATTATTGCTTTTAATGTTGCATATTATGGGCCTTCCCACATCGATTATTACAGCCTTTTACAATGTAGAGAACCTGTTCGACACCAACGATGAACCTTTGAAGAATGATGACGATTTTCTTCCCGGTTCGCGTTTGCAGTGGTCTGACTACAGGTATATGGAGAAACTGCAAAACATCGCGGCCTCGCTTTCGAGTATTCAGGCGGATCAGTTGCCCGCCATTATTGGATTGGCCGAGATAGAAAACCGGACGGTTCTGCAGGATCTCGTAAAACAGCCTGTTTTTCAGGGGAAGTATGAGATGGTGCACTACGATAGTCCGGACAGAAGAGGCATAGATGTGGCGTTGCTCTATGACAAGACTCTTTTCTCTGTTCAATCAAAAGAAAGAATCACCGTGCGGCTTGACGGGGAAGCGCAGAATCCTACCCGTGATATCCTGTATGTAAAAGGGACCTTTGACGGGGAGCAATCGCTACATTTTTTTGTCAACCACTGGCCTTCGCGCAGAGAGGGGACCAATATCACGATGCCCAGACGAATCACAGCCGCTCAGCAACTCTATGGTAAAGCGATGGAGATATTGAATTCAGATGCCATGGCCAAAATCCTGATCATGGGCGATTTCAATGATCTGCCAGTCAGCAGGTCAATCGCTGTACACCTGAACTCAAGGGCTCACCGGGGCATCAAATTCAATGAGTTTTATAACCTGGCCCATATCCCCTATAAAAGAAAACTGGGCTCTGTATTCGCCAGGAATCGGTGGCTGATGTATGATCAGATGCTGGTAAGTCTGGGAATGATGCAGGGGGAAGGAGTGAAAGTGACCTCACTCCAGGTTAACGGTTCACTTTGATAAAAAAATACTATTTTACGATAAAGGCAGGTCCATGTACCGGCCCAACAGAACTTATACGGGAAAGAAATACCACGGGGGTTTCTCGGATCATCTTCCTGTTTATGTTCAATTAAATATGGAATAAAACCGCTACAGTATGAAATTGGAGAAACACCACACATTTAATCCGGATTGGAAAAAGGGTGAGATCAGGGAAAGAACGAAATCGATGCTCAAGGAGATTGGCGATTTGCAATACAAGATGTATGCCGAGCAAAAGCATAGTCTCCTGATCGTATTCCAGGGCCTGGACGCTTCAGGGAAGGATGGGCTTACCCGGGGACTTCTGAAGTACTGCAATCCGATCGGGATAAAGATAAAAGGATTCAAAAAGCCAACTCCCGATGAGTTTGCGCATGATTTTCTCTGGCGTGTCCATCAGGCTGCCCCTGCCAAAGGGGATATTCAGATTTTTATCCGGTCCCACTATGAAGATATCCTGGTTCCGTCGGTGGAGGGTTATTTCACAGAAGAAATGATCGACCAACGCTATGGACTGATCAATGATTTTGAGAAATTGCTTGAACACAACGATACCCATATTCTGAAATTCTACCTGAATGTTTCCCTGGAGACCCAGAAAGAACGATTAATGGAGCGGATTGAATTGAAGGAGAAACACTGGAAACACAAGGATGGTGATTGGGAAACACGAAAGAAGTTCGATAAATACCTGGAGGTGTATGAACGGATTTTCCAGGAATGTAATGACATCCCCTGGCATATGGTGCCGGCTGATAAAAACTGGCAGAAGCTTTATTATGTGGCGAACGAAGTGCTGAAGACCCTGAAGAGTCTGAACTCCCAATGGCCGGAGCTGGAATCCACCCTGTTTGAGGCGAAATAAATAGCAGTTCCGAATTTCCCTTTAACGTATAAGGTCTATTTGCGACGTCTGGTGGTACTCACCCCAAGTGATCCCAATAATCCACGTGCAAGTTCGCGTGCCACGGTCCTTCCGACCTGCCTGACCATGGTATTTTTGCTCATCTCTTCGATGAAGCCCTTTTCTTTCTTGGTTGTTGGCCTGGCCTTTTGGTGTTCCTCCTTGAGTATTAATTGATGTTCCTCTTTCTGAGACTCTTCAATTTTCTCTTTCAGAATTTCATAGGCGGTTATCGCATCGATGGTTTCATCGTACTCAGGAACCAGCTTTGAGGATCTGACCAGCGATTTGATTTCTGAAGCTGTCAGGATATCCATCCGGGTCATTGGGGCTCTCATATAGGTCGCTGCCAGTGGTGTTGGGATGCCCTTTTCATTCAGCGCTGTAATCAGAGCTTCCCCAATACCCAGTGAAGTGAGTATCTCATCCGTATTATAAAACTCGGAAATGGGGTAATTTTCAGCGGTTCTCTTAATGTTTTTCCTGTCCTTTGCAGTAAAGGCGCGCAATGCATGCTGGACCTTTAATCCCAGCTGTCCCAGTACATCATCCGGGACATCTGTTGGATCCTGTGTGCAAAAGAAGACTCCAACCCCTTTGGATCGTATCAGTTTCACAATGCTTTCAATCTGCTCGATAAGGGTCTTGGAGGCTTCGCTGAATACAAGATGTGCCTCATCAATGAAAATGGCCAGCTTGGGTACGTCGCTATCGCCCTGCTCCGGGAAGGATGAGTAGATTTCTGCCAGCAGACTCAGCATGAAGGTGGAAAACAATTTTGGCCTGTTCTGAATATCCACAAGCCTGATCACTGAAATGTATCCGTTGCCATTAGGATCCTGCCGCAACAGATCATTCACATCAAAGGAAGGCTCTCCAAAGAAAAGATCTGCTCCCTGCTGTTCCAGCTCGATGATGTTCCGTATGATGGTATTCACCGAGCTTGAGGAGATGGCCCCGTATTCGGAATTGATCAGTTCTTTGCCTTCTTTGATGGAATATTGAAGTATTTTTTTGAAATCCGCAAGATCTATAAGGGGAAGTTTGTGATCATCGCAGTACTTAAATAAGATGGAGACTACCCCTGACTGAACATCATTGAGCTCCATTAATTTGGACATAAGTACCGGTCCGAATTCCGTGACCGTTGCCCGCAGTTTTACCCCGTCGCCATGAGAGATGGTCATCAGCTCCACAGGCATGGCTTTGGCTTCATAGGGGAAGCCGATCTTTTTATGCCGTTCGGTGATAAATTCCTTTTCTTCACCGGGCTGGGCAAGTCCGCTCAGATCTCCTTTCAGGTCCATCAATATGACCGGAACGCCTTTTTCCGAAAGTTGTTCGGCGATGATCTGAAGTGTTTTTGTTTTCCCGGTTCCGGTGGCTCCTGCAATCAAGCCATGACGATTAATGGTCTTTAAGGGTACTTTCACATAGGTTTCTGGCAAACATTCCCCATCAAGCATGGCACCTCCCAGAACAATGTAGTCGCCCTTAAAAGTGTAACCCTGATCCATGTGTTCCTTGAATTCTTTTTGTCTTTCCATTCCTTTGTGAGTTTATGCACTATAAAAATATCATTTATTATGACGAAGAGAAACCTTCGCCATAATAAAGATATTTTATCGCTGTATTTGAGATTATGACTTGTATCTGAAACTTACTATTCAGCCATATTGCCAAAGGTATACAGCAGTCCGATTCCGGTCAGGAAATTTGTCTGTAGTTCATCGATCTGGTCAAAATCGTAGATAACTGTCGACATTAAACTTACAGTCAGTGCTTTAAATACTTTTGCGGAAAGGGCCAGATCCAGACGATGGTCCCACTTATTGGCCTCGAATTCCTGGAAATTGACAAATAGTTCATACCTGGCCTTAAAGTGGATATCTTTTACCAGGTCCTTTTCAAAGCTGGCAACTATTTTGGAGGCAAGCCATTCGTATCGAACAGTCTCCCCAATTTCTACTCCGTAGTTAGCTGAAAGCTGGTTGTGCAGGGTGGTATCGTTCACTATGGTTATTCTTGGGGAAAAAGGAGCGATTCTCACATTGAAAGAATTCATTTGGTTTGTACTCTGCCCCCCAGGAGGAAGCAATAAAAGCAGGCGCCATGAAATCTGAAATCAGGGCCCTGGTTTCGGCACCATTGGCGTCCGTTCCGAATTGATAGCCCTTGGCGAACTGGGTTTGAAAATTGAGGGCGGTGAAAAGGTTCCAATTCTTTGAGAGGCCATAGCCCAGCTTGGAATCCATATAGATCCGATCATTGCTTTTTCGTGCGTTCTGATCCTTGTTTTTTAGAATTCCATACTGGAGGTCCAATTCATTGTCCCAGCTTATTTTATCTTTCTTATAATTCCAGATCCCATTGAAAAGGGCTGACATAGAGATGTTATTGCTACCTCCCCCTGTCCAGTTTGAACTGAATGAGGCCGTATTGAAATTAAATCCCATTCTTTCGGCATACTGCCAGTAGGTAGTATCCTTTTCCTGGCCAAAAACAAGGCCTGAGAACATGAAGGCAGTCAGGGTAATATAAAATTTATTGGCTTTCATAGATTTTGATTTAATGATGGTTCAATGGATTACATAATCTTTCTGCCGCTGCTTTACAGCGTACAGAAAAATCATGGAATGTCACTATAATTTGTTTATTTGAATTGCAGGTTTACTTCTTAAGCAAATCCCTGATTTCGGTCAGAAGGACTTCCTCTTTGGAAGGGGCCGGGGGAGCAGCAGGAGCTTCTGCTTCTTTCTTCTCCATGCTTGCCTTCATCTTGTTATACCCTTTCACCACCATAAATATGGCCAGGGCAACAATCACGAAGGTGATAATGGTATTCAGGAACAGGCCATAGCTTATGGCTACTTCAGGGACTTCAAGCTCTCCATTCATGGAGGCTTCTTGAATCACGACCTTGAGAGTTGAAAAATCGACATTCCCCAACAGCATTCCAATGGGGGGCATGATAATGTGATCCACCAGGGATTTTACAATGGCTCCGAAATACAAAGCCATAATCAGGCCAACGGCCATTTCCATTACATTGCCTTTGGCAATAAATTGTTTGAATTCTTTAAGCATTTTTCAGACTAAATTGGTTAAACATTTTATCAGTTACTGAATCAAATCTAATTCGAATTGGAGTTCAATTGAGACAATAGCTATAATTACTGCATGAACAAGCATACAGGTTCTCCATTTTTGAGAACAACGGTGGGTTAACGCATGAGTACGAAAAATGTTTACGAATTCAGGATAAATCCATTAATCTGCGAATTCGTTTTTCCATGGGAGGATGAGTACTTAAGAGGCTTTGGATCCCTCCATGGAAAGGATTCACAATAAATAAATGACTATCAGCCGGATTACCTCCTTTAATGGGATTCAGGGCCACTCCCTTTCCCAGTTTGTTCAGCGCATTTGCCAGGCCCATGGGTTTTCCTGATATTTTTGCTCCCCCTTCGTCTGCAGCATATTCTCTGACTCTTGAAATTGTCATGCGCATTAAAAAAGCTGCAAAAGGAAGCAGCAACAATCCTATGAAGACCATAGGATTTCTGCTTCTCGAGCTGGAACTATACCGCCCTATTTGTCCCAGAAGGGTAATGGCCCCCACGATGGTTGCGGCCACGGTGCTGGTGAGGGTATCCCTGTTCTTTACATGACTTAGTTCGTGCGCCATAACCCCTTCCAGTTCATCATCCGTTAGCAGGTCCAGGATTCCTTCTGTGGCAGCCACTGCCGCATGGGATGGATTTCGTCCTGTGGCAAAAGCATTGGGAGTTTTGTCAGGAATAATATAAACCCGCGGCATGGGCAATTGGGCATTGGCAGCAAGTTTTTCCACCATATGGTATAGGCGTGGATTTTCAGATCCGTCTAACTCCCGGGCTTTATATCTCCTTAATACTATTTTATCACTGAACCAGTAGCTGAAAATGTTCATGAGCATTGACACGAAAAATGCCACGATGGCTCCCTGCATGCCGCCTATCCAGCCTCCTGCTGCAATAAGCATGATCGAAAGGACCGACAGAAGGAGAAAAGTATGGAAGCTTCCTTTCATTTGTTTGCTGTTAAAGAATATATAAAATCGCTAAGTAAGGTGTCTTGCGCTGATTATTTCGTAAATTACTCTTTGTATGCACTTACCCTAAGCTTTTTCGTGCATAGTATATCTAACCCTCTTGAAATTGCTTAAAATATGTTTTTGTTCAATTTATTAAAATTATAGAAATGGCAGTACTGAAAGTTATTGAATTAATGGCCTCCTCTGATAAAAGTTGGGAGGATGCTACTAAGAAAGCTGTAGCAACAGCAGCAAAAACCATCAAAGGGATCCGGTCCGTTTGGATTCAGGACCAGAGTGCAGTGGTCAAGGACAATAAGGTTACAGAGTTCCGTGTTACTGCGAAAATAAGCTTCGAAGTTCTGGATTAGCCACTTTATTAGTCCTGAGCTTCATATTACCTGAAGTGTTTTTATCTGAAGTGAGGAGGATTATTTCCCGGAATGTATTATTTATTCATTTCTGGAAGTAAACCTTCTTTGATTGTTCAGTTTTACCATTCCACGAATTTTTGCTGTTTGAACCATCTCATTATCTTGCATAAAAAACAAGAGATGTATAGAATCTGTGTGCTTGCACTTTTAGGGATCGTTCAAATGAGTTGCCATACCCAGGACTGGCCCGATTGGCGGGGTGAAAACAGGGACGGGGTATGGGAAGCTTCAGGTGTTGTGGAGAATTTTGAGTCGAAGATTCTCGAGTTAAAGTGGTCGGTACCCATCGGACCAGGATATTCCGGGCCGACAGTAGCAAAGGGGAAAGTGTATGTAACGGACCGGCCGGAGCAAGCTTCCAAGGCCGAGCGGGTGCTTTGCTTTGATGAGCAGACGGGAGAAGAGATCTGGGTGCATTCCTATGAGTGTGTATACGAAAACGTGGGCTATCCGGCCGGACCAAGGGCTTCGGTGGTCATTGTTGAGGGGAAAGCCTATTCGCTGGGTACCATGGGGCACCTGTTCTGCCTGGATGCGAAAACTGGGCGGGTATTGTGGCAAAAGGACCTGAATACTGAATATCAGATCAATATGCCCATCTGGGGCATATCTTCCACACCCCTGGTAGTGGATGAAAAAATCATTGTCCAGGTCAGCGGCAGCCCCGGGGCCTGTGTGGTGGCTTTCAACAAGGATACCGGAAGGGAGATCTGGCGCAGCCTGGAAGACCGGGCAGGGTATTCTGCTCCGATCTTAATCGAAAAGAAGGGCGTACGGGTGGTGGTGAACTGGACGGAGCACAGCCTGTCGGGACTGGATCCGGTAACCGGGGAGATTTACTGGCGCTTCCCCTGGACCACCGGATCCGGGATGAGTATTGCGACCCCGGTGCTTTACAAGGATCACATTTTTGTGAGTGCTTTCTACAGCGGGTCCCTGCTGGTGAAGCTGGGAGACGATTACACCACTGCTGAAAAAGTCTGGCAACGCTCCGGCGAAAGTGAGCGGAATACGGATGCCCTGCACTGTGTTATGAATACCCCAATAATCCTCGATGATTTTATTTACGGAGTGGATAGTTACGGCGAATTAAGATGTCTGGAACTCTCCACAGGCGACCGGATATGGGAAGACCTTTCGGCCGTTAAACGAGACCGCTGGGCTAACATCCATTTTATTCAGCAAGGAGAGTTTACCTGGATGTTCAATGAGCATGGCGAACTACTTATTACCCAATTATCTCCAGATGGATTTATGGAGATCAGCCGGGCAAAACTGATTGAACCTACCCGGAAGCAGCTGCCCCGGGGAGTTACCTGGTCGCATCCTGCCTTTGCCAATAAGCATGTTTTTATCAGAAATGATGAGCGCCTGGTCTGTGCGGATCTTTCGGCAGAATAAATACAGCTCTATGTTCTGAGCTATTGCAATCCGGGCAAGGTGCTTCATCGTCCACTTGCATTCCCCTTTATATTTGAATCATTCTTTGCCTTTTTATCTGCTTCAGTTTTTTCCTCACAGGGACTTGTGGGCCGCTTCTGACCATTCCCGGATACAGGATTCCTGTCGGCGTTAATACAGACCGACCAATGGCCCATGGAGCCTGGATTTTTTGTGCTTACGGTCACCTGTAAATTGCCGGTGAAGAGGTAGTATTGCCCTGATTTGATTGCATAGGGGCTGCCATTCACTGTGGCTTCACCTCCGCCGCCAATGGGCATAAAGAAAAGACTGGTGGCAGAACCGGAATAACTGAAGTTTGCTTTGGTCAGGTTTTCCCGGGTAAAGGTCCCCGAAGGGGTTACCAGGCAGAATTGCCAGGCTGAATTCCCCGGATTTATCCGGATCCCGCAGGCTTTCTCCTCCACAGTAGCAGATGCGGATTTGGAGTCGGTTCCACAGTCATTAGTTGCAGTTACCACCACGGCATGCGATCCGGGAGCCAGTTTAAATTTGGCACTCAGTGCGCCTGTTGCGGGTACAAACTGGAATGCGTTAAAGGGCTGACCATCCAGGGTGAGCGTGATCCCGGCTTTGTTCTTTACCCCGGTGACCGATCCCTGGAGTTCATGGCTGGCATCCTCACGGTTCACTTCCTTCAGGGTGAAGGCTACCGGTGGGCGGATCGCAGGGTTCTTCCACCGTAACGGTACCTCTTTCACTGTCAGTTCCGCAATCATTGCTGACAGATACCACAACGGTATGCGATCCGGGAGCCAGTTTAAATTTGGCACTCAGTGCGCCTGATGCGGGTACAAACTGGAATGCGTTAAAGGGCTGAGCCATCCAGGGTGAGCGTGATCCCGGCTTTATTCTTTACCCCGGTGATCGCTCCCTGGAGTTCATGGCTGGCATCCTCACGGTTCACTTCCTTCAGGGTGAAGGCTACCGTTGGGGGAGTGCAGGGTTCTTCCACCGTAATGGTACCTCTTTCGCTGTCAGTTCCGCAATCATTGCTGACAGATACCACCACGGTATGCGATCCGGGAGCCAGTTTAAATTTGGCACTCAGGGCTCCTGATGCGGGTACAAACTGGAATGCGTTAAACGACTGAGCCATCCAGGGTGAGAGTGATCCCGGCTTTATTCTTAACCCCGGTGATCGCTCCCTGGAGTTCATGGCTGGCATCCTCACGGTTCACTTCCTTCAGGGTGAAGGCTGCGGTGGGCGGATCGCAGGGATCTGTGACCACGGATGGTTTGTAGCTTATCCTGGCGAGGGCCTTATCCTCTCCACACTCGTTGCTGGCGCTTAATAAAAGGGTATTGAGGCCGCTGACAAGGGGTACGGAGCTGCTGACTAAATTGTTGTTGTAGTTGAAAGAGACTGCTTTCCCATTTACTATTAGCGTCAGCTGATCGCTGCTTTGTATATTCCTGACTTCGGCGCTTAACGCATAACTTACCTTTGTGGTCTCCGTTTGTCCTTCCGCCGGATCAATCAGCCTGATAACAGGGGAGGGGCATGATCTGGTTTCCTTCAAAAATACCTGGTCTTTCACAGCACTACCTGACTCATTTTGAGCCTGAATGGTCACTTTATTTTCTCCTTCCGTCAGGGTAACTGTTGCAGTCAATAGCTTAGTGCCGCTGCTGAAATTGAAATTCCGGGTATTTGAGCCATTAATATTGAGCGTGATATTATCTTTTGAATTTATATGTAAAACGGTGGCGCTCAGTTCTTCTGACGGTTCATAGGTCTTGAACGGGTGGGTCGCAGGGCTAAGGATGTTAATCTGTGGGGGGGCGTTTATTATTCCAGGGTCACGGCGTCCAGGGTCACGACGTCCAGGATCACGTGTTACTGGATCCTGGACCACAGGTTCGCGTGTCACAGGTTCGCGTGTCACAGGTTCGCGTGTCACAGGTTCAGGTGTCACAGGTTCGCGTGTCACAGGTTCAGGTGTCACAGGTTCACGTGTCACAGGTTCATGTGTCACAGGTTCCCGGTAGACGGGTTCCTGGTAGACGGGTTCCTGAAATACGGGCACCAGGTAGGTAAGGGTGGTGGACTCTGATGCGAATCCGACTTCATTATGGACCAAAACCTCAATGTAGTTGACTCCCTCTGAGAGGAGGAGGTTGGCTGATATCTCCCCCAGGGTGTTGAAAGAGAAATTGTTGATAAGGGCTCCGTTCAATCTTAGTGTTACGTCGTTTCGTCCGACCACGTTCTGCGTTCTTGCGCTCATGAGGAAACGGGTCCTTGCAACCTCCTTCGGAATGGTCGGATTTATGAATCTGACTGCAGGAAGAGCCAGCTCTTCCGGATAGCCGAAGTGGACAGTAAGCTGGTCCTGTGCCCTGCCTGATTCATTAAAAGCCTCGATTAGAAAATTGTTTTCGCCCTCGGCCAGAAAAACGCTGGTCTCTACCAAACCGGAAGCCGGGGAATACTCGAAGGGAGTATTGTTCCCGTTCAGCGTGAGTTGAATATCCTCTTTCCGGCTGATGTTTTTTACACTGGCGGTCAGTTCGATCCTGTCCGAGTTAGCGGTTATCTGCCTTTGCCAGGGGGAAGTAAACTCCACCGATGGTGCAAGATTAACTACTTCGCGGGGCTTGTCCAGCGTAATCAGTACCAGATCTTCGGCAGATGAACCCTGGTTAGTAGCTTTTATCCGGATATTGTTTTCTCCATCACGCAGCCTGACACTTGCAATAAAGGTTGATGTGTTCACATTGTAAGTGAAGTTATTGTTCGGAAAACCGTTCTGGAAAAAGCTGATGTTCCCGGCTCCGCTCACACCCTTCACCAGAGCCTGTATGGTATAACTGGGGGATGCAGTATGGTAAGAGTCAAGGGATGGATCAGTAATATTCACCGACGGGTAGGGGAGGGTAGCGGGTACAACACGATTTTCATTTGGAATCGGATTTCCGTAGTTCCCGGTCACAGCGGGGGAGTAATAATTGGATGATGTACCAGAATAGGAACCACCTCTGAGACTCCACCGGAATCCCAGACTTACATAGTTGTTCCGGTCTATTCCGGAGCCGTTAATAACTCTGTTGTCCAAATCGATGCCGGCGAAGCTGTTTCGCTCAGTCAGGTAAAAATTAGTTTTGAATTCAAGCCCGATGGTCAGGGATCTGGTAAGCTGGTAACCCAGAAACAAGCCTGCAGTTGGCAGAAGAGCAGCCTTATTCACCAGGCGTGTTTCGAAGTCCCCGTCGCTTAGTTCGACCAGGTCCTGGTAGATTAATTTTTTGTCGCGGTTGGGATCAATAGTGCTGTAGTCGTACAATGTATTCCCGGCATTATAAAGATCGGTAAAAGAGCGCCCGTGGGTGATGCCGGCACCGGCAAATCCGGTAAGAACGATCCTGGTACGCTCTCTCAGCCGGTTCAGGGTCAGGCCCAGCTCCAGATCGTAGTTGAAAAAGCCATAGCGTATGTTGCTATAGCTATTATCGGGATTGATCCTGTGGTCAAAGGCCCTGTTTTCTCCAGCCAGGAAACGAAATTTCCAGTCAACACTCAGGAAGGCATTCTCTTTTTTATAAAGCTGACTTCCAAGTATAAAGTCAAAGCCAAGTCCTTTTGAATTGGCCAGATCCGATTTCTGGTATGCCATCCCGGCCCCGAAACCGAGGGTCAATCCTCCATTGGTGGTAAAGCTGGCCTTTTGGGCCAGGCTGCTGTTTAAAACAAGCATGGAAAGGAGAAATAACCCGAGGACTCTTGCTAGTGCTTTCATAAAGATGCCTTTAGGCATTCATACGATCGGAATCAGATATGGTTTGATTATAAACAGAAAAGTATGAGTAAACGCATACAATCGAACAGATTGTGGAGCTGTCGCGAACTTTTGTTTAAGTAGTTTGTTAGAAAGAGTGAACAGATTAATAATTAGAAAGATGACAAAAAGTTTAGTACTAACCGGATTATTCCTTATGATGATGGCTACTTTAAACGCACAGGCGAATTTTTATGACTTTACTGTAAAAGATATAAATGGAGAGGATTATCCTCTTTCACAATTAAAAGGCAAAAAGGTGCTGGTTGTAAATACCGCTTCCAAATGTGGCTTGACCCCACAGTATGAAGGTCTGCAGGATCTTTACGAAAAGTATGGAGGAGATGAGTTTGTTATCGTTGGATTTCCTGCCAATAATTTCTTTAAGCAAGAGCCAGGGTCAAATGAAGAGATCGCCACATTTTGCAGTATCAATTACGGGGTAAGCTTCCCGATGATGAGCAAGGTATCGGTGAAAGGGATCCGATCAGCATGCGCTGTACAAGTGGCTGACCTCGAAAAAGGAAAATGGAGTGGAGGACAGTAAAGTTACCTGGAATTTCCAGAAGTATATGATCGATGAAGAGGGACAGCTGGTAGGACATTTCTCGCCCAAGACAAAACCAGGTAATGAAAAACTGGTCAGCTGGATTGTAAACTGAGAACCCGTCTACTTGACGATCCCCAGTTTAATACCGATAGTGGGCATGACCCCTGAGAAATCAATATTCTGTAATTGGCTGTACTTTGTGAATCCTGATTCACCATCGTATTTACTAAGTCGCAGAACGCCTCCCACATAGACATCTGCGGTGATGGCTTTCCATAACACAAATTGCCATCCGGTGTAAAATCCTCCGGAGAGCACATGGAGCTTTTGTGTGACCTCGATTATTTCCCACTCACTGTCATTTTCATTGTATACCTGATCAAAGCCAGATAGAGCAAGCCTCCGGTATAAGATAATGGGTGCCACATAGAGTCCCTTTGGGGATGAATATTCCGGTTTTCTCCTGGGCAACAGATAATTTCTCCATGCAAAAGAGCCGCCAAACCCGGAGATATTCTCACTTTCATACGGAATATAGTCGTTTAAGGCAGCGCTGAAGTATTCCAGGCTCTGGTTGGAAAGATAGTAGTTAGCAATCCCATCTTTTGAGGCATAGGTAGCCATAGCCGATAATTCAATGGAGTTCCCGCGGTTTAATATTCTTTCGATGGAGAGCTGCAAGGTACCTTCAAAGAGCTTCACGGGATAAATGGAGATGACATATTTATCCGGAGGTATGATAAAAGGCTCTGCAAGAGGATTGGACTCCATTTCGGATACAGGTCTAATCACCGGTTCAGGCAGAGAGGCTAGAAGTTCACTTTGCTCGGCCAATATGGATTGCTGTTTTTCTATCATTGAATCCAGCAGGAGGAATTTTTGATTAAAATCTTCCGGGCTGAAGGAGAGTTGGGCGATATGCTGCTCTATATCCCGTAATTGCTTTTCCAGAAGGGCAGGTTTTTCTTCCCAGAGTTGTATTTTGGAATCCAGAAGATCCAGTTTGGTTTCTGCCAGGTTCATTTTCAGATCAACCATGTCAATCTTTTGATTTTCTGTTATTTGTGCGGGAAGAGGTGTGGATCCGGACAATAAAATAGCAAAGAGGCAAGCTGCCAGGGGCATGTAATTTTTCATATGAATTGAGTTTTGTTGGGTTTATTATGATATATCTTCCTATAGATGAGAAGTTCCCTTCCGGGGTTGCGTTCGATAGCTAAATTCAAGGCCCCTCCGGGCAGCATTCTACTTCCGTGCGTGACACTTAAAATATTCCTTTAATTTAGAGCAGAGGTATTTTAGCATGATTAAGTACAAAACCACAGGTACGGTTGACTGTCTGAAAGAAGGAAGGAGAATGTATTATTTCGTTCGGGCGGATATCAAAGATTGGGACACATGGCCCTTCCCCTCGGATGCCTTTCCGATTCACCGGGGAAAATCCCGCAACAAGAAATTCAAAAAAGGCGATAGAGTTACATTTCAGGCAATTGAGAACAAAGGTGATTTGAGAGCATGGAAAATTCTGAAAATATGCTCCGAAGACGATTAATACTGAAGCCGGAAGATTCAGGAAGCATTGGATGGAGAATTACTCCATATGCAGGTTGTATTTTTTTAGAAGCTCCGGCCAGGAGGCCTCATGGATCTTCTTTACAAGAAGCGGATTAATCCAGTTCAGATGCGGACTGTTCCTTGGCAGGAAAAAACTCCTGTACTGCTGGTTAAAAGATACCTGCAGGAGGCTTACCTTGTTGGACAGCTGAAGCTGACTGATGTTATAATCAAGCACTGTTTTATCATAGACCAGGACTTCTATGCGTTTGGCCGAAAGTGCACGCAATGCTTCTTCGATATCCGGGTATAATGTCTGGATGCTGATATTATTGTTATTCAGGAATTCTTCGCTGCTGGAGGCATAGATACTGCCAACGTAAGCGGTATTGCGAATATCTTCAAGGTCCTCGATGGTGCGCCCGAGGGAGTGGACCGTCAATGTGGAGGCAATGGAAGCTGTAAAAGCCGAGATGGTGACAATGGCTGTCAGCATCCAGACAATGGCAATGATCCGTCCAATCCTGGTCTTAGGCGCTTTATCTCCATAACCTACAGTGGTCATAGTGACTGCCGACCACCACAAACCGTCAAACAGTCCGATCAGGCCGGGACGAAACTGACGGCGGTTTTGACCGCGTTCCACCAACCAGAGGATGGTCCCGAAAACGAATATGATCAGAATCAGCAGCGCTACGATCCGGAAAAACTGAAGGGAGAAGAAGTTTCGCAGGAAATTGCCGACCTGGGTTTTTTTGACGTTGGTAGTAGCCACCCCGATGTAAGAGACATAAAAGGGCTGGGTCACATCAAACATCCTCAGCCGGATCTCATTGACATGGATTGGATTGATCGTCAGGTCGATCTCATTAAAATCCAGGGCACGGATCAGCCCCAGATGATCCTTGTATTCAATGAGCTCATAGCTTCTGCCCGCCTCACTGGCAATGCTTTTCCAGAGGTCAACGCTGAGGCCGGAATAGCTCTGTCCGGATTCTTTGATGACAAAAGGCGGTTCTACCTTGACCCCGATCCTGAGTGGCGTTTCCTGGCCGAAGCCAATCATGCTGGTAATTCCCAATAAGCATATGAGTATCTGTGTCTTCATATTTCAGTTGATCTGTTCAAGATAGCTTGCAAAAACAGAAATTGCTTTCTCGGCGTATACGTCAAAGAGGTCCCCTTTGTCTGAATATACAGAGAGAATGGCAGGTTTGGATTCCAGGAAAAAAGGCACAGAAATAGAAGATTTGTACCTGTCCAGCCTGCGGTCCCAGTCAGGTAAGAGCCTTGCGGCCTGGGCCTCAATATGATTGAACATAAATGCTTTCTCATTCTCTATGCAATAGGAGGACAGATTGATATCCGGATTGTACAGAATCCTTTCGCTGGTGTAATTCCGGACCTTCTCAGAGTACCCTTCAAATTCGATGAATTTCCCTTTACGAGATCCTATCTCAAAGGCCATAACACCCGGGAGTTTCAGCAGGTCGATGGATATAATTTCCAGCACCGCATCCCACTTCATGCCCGGGGTGATCTTTAAGATCAACCTGTGCAGAATCTCCATGCTCACCACATGTGATCTTATTTGCCTGTGTTCAAGGTATATTTCTTTCTTCACTTCCTGCAAATCCATATCCCGCTGTTCCGCTGCTCTTTTCTCCAGTTTGCGCCTCTGGTACAGGAACAATCCGGCAATCAAAAGCAATAACAGCATCCCCAACAGCCAAAAATACAGGCGGTTTTTATACCAGTATTCGCTAACCACAATCTCCAGGGAAACCGGATCACTCCATAAGTACCCGCCCTCATTTTTTGCTCTGAACTCGAAAATATGTTTTCCAGGTTCCAGAGTGTTGTTGCTTAACTGGCGAATCACAGAGGGATCCGACCATGCTTCGCTATCTATTCTGTACTGGTAAAAGGTTCTGAACCCATGAAAAGCAGGGGTGATGAATTGCACCACCAGACCCTGACCATGGAAGAGTCTGATCTCCTTCAGGGATGTCCGGATCCCGTCGATCCAGGCTGAGCTTACCAGTGGTTTGTCCGTCCTTATGGGGGCCGGATTTGCATCCAGAGAAAATACGAGTCCCTCAGCGGTTCCCACCCAGAGCTTGTTTCTCTGATCTTTTGCCAGGCACCTGTAGGTCATTACCTTGGAAGGAAGACCGCTTTCTTCTCTGATCACGACTGTTTCTCCGTTTTCATAGCGGATCAATCCTTCTGTATCGGTGGAGGCCCATATGCTTCCATCGGGCATGTCCATGACGGCCCTGATCTCCACATTGGTATAATCAGGGCCCAGGTCCATGCGCCTTACCCGGTCCATATCATATCTGAGCAATCCGTTGGTCGATGCCAGCCAGATGACTCCCTCCTTATCTATGGTCAGGTCATGGACCTCAAAATTTGGACTGATGCTAAAATCAAGCGGCAGACTAAGGTTCACAAAAGCATCTTCTTCAGGAAGGTAGCGGTACAGGTAAGTTCCATCGCCAATCCCTGTAGCGTAAATCCTTTCATTGCTGGTTTCCCGGAGACACAATAGCCTGCTTTCCAACCCTTCATTTCGGCCGTATTCTTTAAACATCCCATTGGGCAGAATGCACCCGATGCCTACCAGCGGATGTTCTTCCGGGGCCTGACAAACCCAGAGTCGCTTCTGACTGTCATGGCTCAGGTAGTAAATACCTTCGCCCCGGGGCCTGAGATCCACATAACTCTTTCTCCGGCCATCCGGGTAAATCTCAATAAGGTTTCCAGTACTGGTTGCAGCCCAGAGGGTATTGCCCGCACCGGTAAGAGCAGTAACAGGTTCACTGGAAAACGAAGGGAGTGGTTTTCCCTCAAATCCCAGCTCTGTGGCTTCCAGTACATAGATGTCTCCGAAATTAACGAATACCTTTCCGTCATCCATCATACAGATGGACGTGGTATTTGCATTGGGTATGGAGCCAATGCTCTCGAAAAAGCGTCGCTGAAGGATCCCCAGGCCTTCTGAAGAGCAAATCCACAGCCGGGAGTCTGACTCCAGGATGATGTTATGAATGTTTTTAAAAGGCAGCTCATTCACACGGTGCGGGTCGTTGCTGCTGAAGATCTTAATAAATGCAGGTTCCTGGTCCTGACGTCTGTCCAGGTAGTACAGGCCCTTGTCTTTGATTCCCAGAAAGACATTGACCTGATTATGCAGAGCCAGAGTAGTTACTTCACCCAGGTTGGTATGGAAGGTTTCTCTGTCCAGAATCCGCTTCCCATTTTCACTAAGTTCAATTCTTTGGATATGTTCACCGGCAATCCAGAGTTCATTCTCGTTTGACTTCAGGTCATTGACCCTGGGAAACGAAAAGATTTTCTCCAGGCTCTGGCCGCTTTCGTTATATACATATAAGCCTCCGCTGGAAAAAGCAACGACCATTAAGCCCGCCTCCAACTCCGCAAAAAATGCCTCAATACGGGTATCTCCCTGATCATCCCCTTCGGCGGTGAGCTCCATTTGTTCATTTCCCTGCATACGGGTAATTCGGCCCCCTGGCCCGCTGATCCAGATAGCACCGTTCTGTTGCCGGAACATGCGACCGGGATAGTAGAGTGCATTTTCCTCCGGATCAATGGATGCTTCCAAAAACATCGAGATTTGGGCTGAATCCAGAGCAGGTTTGATGAGGCTGATCCCGGCATCGTGACTGAGGAGCAAACCTTCATCCGTCTGACAAAAATAACGGCCATACTGACTTGGTATCTGCACCGAGTAATCGCTGAATTCCTGGCCGTCAAATCGGACCAGTCCACCGTCGCACGCGATCCAGACAAATCCAAATTCATCGTGGGACACATGCCGTACCTGGTTGGAAGGAAGACCACGGGCTTCCGTATAATAGGTGATGTGCAGGTTCTGGGCTTCAAGGACCAACCCCAACCCGGCGAACAGGAGCATTATGACAAATAGCCTTCGCATGTAGCATCTGCAGATAATGTAAATACCAATTTACGGATTTCTGAAGAACTAGATCTAATGTAATCATCTGTTAGTGATAGACGATGCTCAGACCGGTATAGCGATATCCTCCATTATTCCTGAATTGCCCGTAAGGGATGATCCCGGCGTAATACCTGAAAAAGAAACCTACCTGATGGCCGGTTTTTTCAGCTATATATTTCCACCCCGCATAGAGATTGAAATTCCAGCTTCTTGTTTCATCTGTGGCCTCATCATAGCTGAACTTAAGCCGGTTATTGGCCTCCACCGACAGGACATTCATCCACCTGTCGGAGCATAGAAATCCCCGCGTGCGCTGCAGGTTCAACTGCAGGTAGTATTCATAGTTTTTTTCTGAGGGAGGTGCCAGCATACCTTTGGTTTCCAGGCTGTCAGTGGTATAGTATCCTTTGTCCTGTGTTCCAGAGTCCGTGGAAACCCACCTTTGCTGAAAACAGATTTGATTTGATGGTATCCGGATCATTGAGTACAGCAGCGATTTCCCATGCTTCATAGCATACGTTTACCCTCCTGAAGCCGGGAAGGTCCTGGTAGCCATGGATGGAAAATTCATCGCCGATATGGGTGCTTTCATGAAATATGGGAACCAGTTTAAGTCCTATGTTCCGGATATAAGGATGATCGATATATTTTAGGGCCGCAGCTTTCAAGCCGAAGAAATAATCGGTATTTATGACCGGGGCCGTATTCAGTTCATACATATCTATCAGCAGGATATTTGCAATATAGCCGCTGATACTGAATTTGAAATCTTTCTGACTGTTCAACAGGTAATAGATCGGGAGTTCTGTTCCCAGATGAACCTCCATAAAGGGCCTGCTGGCATAGTCACTTAAATAGTAGTTCTCATCCAGCTTATTCAGCTTGGCAAACTCCAGCTTATTTGCAGTGCTCCTGATCTCAGAAAGAAAAGGTTTCAGGATATGTGAATCCCTGAAAAAGTAATGTTCCGGATCCTGCCCCTTCAGGGCTGACATGGAAAGGGTCAGCAGGCATGTGAATAAAACGACTTGCTTCATGGGGGGGATATTGGTACTATATAAATATAACATTTATTCAGCCAACTCTCCAGGAATCACTTCAATCTCCTCTTTATGCCCTTTTCGCAGGATGCCCATGGTCGCTTTCTTCCCGATGGTATTTTCATCGAGCAAGCGCTGCAGGCTGTCAATTCCAATAACCGGAGATCCGTTGAACTCCACAATAATATCCCCCCGCTTTAATGCCTGGTTCCTGATATGCCGATGTTTTTGCAGATTCTCCACCTTGACACCACTGTTTGATCCAAGTTTGTTGTATTGGATGACCCGCAAAGGAATTTGCATAAACTGGCCAGCGATACCCAGGTAGCCCCGCTTGACCCGACCATTCATGATCAGCTTTCCCACAATATATTCGGCAGTTCCGGCTCCAATGGCAAAACAGATCCCCTGTGCCTCTTTAATCACAGCCGTATTTACCCCGATCACCCTGCTGTTTGAATCCACCAGCGGGCCACCCGAGTTCCCGGGATTCAGGGCAGCGTCTGTCTGGATCACATTATCAATCATACGTCCGGTTCGTGATTGAAGTGTTCGTCCCAGTGCCGAGATGACTCCCGTGGTTACGGTGCATTGAAAGCCAAATGGATTCCCGATGGCAATGGCAAGCTGACCCACCCGCAGGTCCGAATGCTCCAGGAAGGAAGCATGGCTTAGATTCTCGGTATAGATCTTCAGTACAGCCAGATCGGTATAGGGATCCAGACCTACCAGATCTGCCTGGTAAGTTCTGCCGTCCTGCAACTCGATTTCCATATGCTCTCCATCTTCGACCACATGGCTGTTGGTTACAATAAACCCTTCCGGAGAGATGAGGAATCCAGAACCACCGGCTGCCGAGCCGAAACGGGATCTTGCTTTCTTCTTCACCTTAATATTGACCACCGAGGGACTCACCTTTTCGGTCACTGAGATTACCGCCTGTGAATAGGCATCCAGCAGGCCAGAGTCGTTTTGGGTTCCCTGGGAATTGTTCTGGTTTTGATCTGAAGATAGACTGGATGATAATTGAGTTGTCTCTGCCATATTATTCTCCTTATGCTTATTCTCTAAATAAGGGCAACAACTATGCCTGCTTTTAATCCAGGAAGAAGTGGCAGGTTTCAGGCCTGTTACCGGGCAGATTGTCATGATTCAACCTTGTGCGAGCCCAAAATTAAGATAATGCTTTCGCCTTTTCTGAAGCCTGCAGATTGAGAGAAATGTTCTATCTTAAGCTTCATATCCATCAGATGCACCAGCATGTACTTTTAAATTTGAACATATGAAAAGGAGAACCTTTATAAAGACAACTGCACTGACTTCCGGAGCAATGACCCTGGGTACCATGAATTCTTTTGGATCGGATCCTCAGAAAAAAATTAAAATCGGCTTCATCGGCGTAGGGAACCGCGGACGATCCCTGTTAAATGAACTATTGACTATAGCGTGGGTGGAAGTCCCGGCTATCTGTGATATAGATCCGGAGGCCCTGGCTGCTTCCCAGGAAATTATAGCCAAACACGGATATCAAAAAGCGGACGAATACGGGAAAGATGAACTGGACTACAAAAAGCTTCTGGAACGGGAAGATCTGGACGCGGTGCTCATCGCCTCTTACTGGCAGTGGCATACCCCTATGGCGGTGGATGCCATGAAAGCTGGAAAATATGTGGCGGTAGAGGTCCCCGCAGCACTATCTGTCGAGGAGTGCTGGCAATTGGTGAATACCTCCGAAGAGACCGGTATGCCTTGCATGATGCTGGAGAACTGGAGTTTCCGGCAGGATAATCTGGCTATTCTGAACATGATACGATTGGGACTGTTTGGGGATATTGTTCATTGTCATTGCGCCCATTCTCATGATTGTATTGATCACTGGTTTTTTGATCCGGAGAAAGGGGAGGACCGGTGGGGGGCTGAATTTTTGCTAAAATACAACCGCGATCAGTATCCAACACACGGCCTGGGGCCTGTACTGAGCTGGTTGGATATTCCCTGCGGGGATACCTTTGACCACATTACTTCCATGGCCACAGACAGCAAAGGAATTAATGCCTATTTCAGTGACAGGTTTGGGGAGGATCATCCCAGTGCCAGAAGAAAATATGCCCAGGGCGATATTGTTACCAGCATGATCCGCACCAAAATGGGTAAAACCATTGTGGTCAATTATGATATGCAGCTTCCCCGTCCCTATGACAATCGCTGGACCGTCCAGGGGACGAGAGGTATCTATAATGAGCAGCGGAACTCCCTGCATTTAAAAGGCATCAGTCCGGAATATCATGAATGGGAGGCATTTCCACCCTATCAGGATAAGTATAATCACCGTTTTTGGCAGAAGGAGGGCAGCTATCAGGGAGGGGGACATGGCGGAGTTGACCTGATTGAACTGGGTTATTTTGCGGAGGCAGTCCGGGATAAAAAGCAAACCCCCATTGATGTTTATGAATCGGTACTAATGAGTTGCGTGGTAGGGCTCTCCGGAGAATCCATCGCCAAAGGCAGTCAGCCTGTCGAAGTCCCTGATTTTACCCGGGGAAAATGGAAGACCCGGGAACGTAGTTTTGTCCTATAGAAGCCTGGGACTTAATGAATGGGGCACGGGTTTATTTTGTCAGGTATTTGCTTTGATATACTCCTCCAGTTTTGATTCACGGGGACCTATATAGTGAAAGCGTTCGGCCCATTCCAGGCCATAGGGCTTCCCCGCCTCTTTATCGGAGGGGACTCCGCGTATTCGTTGGGAATCCATATCCATAACAATGTGTTTGATGTAGTTGCTGTTGGCTTGCTCCTGGCTGCCTTCCAGCAGGGGAAGGGATTTGCCTTCTTTGGCCAGGCGTTCTTTCAGGCGGACTCCGGCATCTCCCCCCGGCCCCTGGGTGACAATGACCCGGTTGGACTCCACTTTCTGATCGATGGTAGGACTGATATCCACGATCCGGTTCACCAGTTGCGGGCCCCGGGCGTAATAATACCTTTCCTTCACAACATGGGGCAGGATCCCTGCATCCTTATGCTCCGGGTAGTCGAGTCCGCCTCCGGCCATCCAGCAGGCAGATTCCACGGCACTGGCCGTTACATAGTGGTCCGGATTTTCCTCGTAATGTCCCCAGGGATCGTAGGAAATGACGGTATCTACTTTCAGCATGCGGAAGAGAAAGATCAAGCGGGCCCGTAATTCCACGATGCTGATGTTATCCATCCGGTGATTGCGGTAGCCAAGATCATATACTTTACTCAGGCCCAGAGCACTGGCTACTTTTTCATTATCTTTCTCATTGTTCAGAATCACTTCGCCCTGGGTGGCCCCACGGCCTGCATGGTCATCATTGGTGGTCCGGATCAGGTAGCCGGTATAGCCTTCCCGGATCAATTTGGCAACCGTGCCCCCGGCAAAAATGGGAATGTCGTCCACGTGGGGTTGAATGGCAGCCAGTACTTTTCCCTGGTGGGGCAGGCCGGAGAGAACTCTTTCCACGACTACTTCTTCGGATCTGTTATCTGCTTTTTCTCCCTTGCCGCTGTTCAGAGTGGACCCGAAGGAAAGAGGCGCCAGGCCAGCGGCCATGCCGGAGCTAAGAAATATTCTTCTCTTCATAACGAAAGCAATTTTGATTTTGTAAGCTATTTCCCAGTAATTTATTAAATTCATGCATACAAATCGCAAATAAAGAGGACCTTATGAAGAATTATTTATGTGTTTTGGCTGTTCTGGGACTGTATGTTGGAATTCCCGCTGTGAGTGCTTCCGCGCAGGGGGATGCGCCTGCATACCCACCCTGTGTGGAAAAAGAGATCCCGCATTATGTGGCTTATAGAACGGCCACTCCTCCTGTCATCGATGGTCGACTGGATGAGCATGCCTGGCAACAGGCTCCGCGTTCTCCCCGTTTCAGGGACCTGGTTTCGGGAAGGGAAGCCATCCATGATACCAGAGCTGCCCTCCTGTGGGATGAGGAGTATCTGTATGTCGCTTACTGGATCGAGGAACCGGATGTGCAGGCCAGCCTGACGGAGCGGGATGCTCTTATATACCAGAACAATGATGTGGAACTGTTCATTGCCGGGAAGGATGGCTATTACGAATTCGAGATTAATTCCTTTGGAACCATATACGAGGTGTTTTTTATCTGGGATGAAGCGAATAAAGACGGGAAATATGACAAAATAGAAGGATTGTCTGTGGACCAGCCTGGACGGGTGCCGTTTTTTGGTGTGGGTTACAAGGATCATCCCAGGGGTCTCAGGACAGGCTTTTTTAAATGGGACTTCCCCGGCCTGAAAACTGCGGTATCTGTGGATGGGACCATTAATGATTCCAGTGACCGGGACCGGGGCTGGACCGTGGAACTGGCACTGCCATGGGAAGGGATGAAGCTGCTGGCCATGGGGGATCAAAGGAGACTTCCTCCCGGCGACCGGGATGTCTGGCGGATGGATTTTTCACGGTTTAACCAGTACAAGGAGGCACCGCCCGCCGAAGATAATGGTGGTTGGGCCTGGAGCCCCCATGGGGTCTGGGATTCACATGTGCCGGAATGTTTTACCTATATCCATTTTTCCCTGGATAACGTCCTTGTAGCGAAATAGACCCGCGTAGATGCTGTATTGAGCAGGGTGAGAATTAAAGTGGACCGAGTTATTCGTATTCAGGTTTTCCGACCTTGCCAATAAAAACGATAGCTCCTGTTGAGTTTTCTTTGATCAGATAGAGAAAGGGTTTATCTGCTTTAAAGTTGGATGGCACTGCCTCCTCCTCCGGCGCTGGTAAGACTCACTTCTACAATGGTGGCTGCAGCGGCCTCGGTTCCCTCTTCCTGAACATCGATAAAGGTCTGGTGGATGACCCGGGAAATAAAGAGGTTCCCTCCTGGATTGATGCGGGTGAAGTCTGCTTCTGCTTCCGAAAATGCCACACCCAGTCCCAGGTCTTTCAGCGGATTATTCAACAGGTCCCTAAATTTATATTTGAACTTTGGTAAATCGACCTGGACACCCGTGTACCAGGAATTTTCGAACCACGAATCCCAGTGGGCAACATCCAGATTGATCACCAGGTCCGAAACCTCCTTCCCCTGGGCAGGGAGCATCACCACCATGCTGAAGGTACTGTCCCCGTAAGGAAGCTCAACGGCCGTGAAGTCCTCATTTGAGGTATATTGAAAATTACCGGAGACGCGCATATAATCGGCCGAATGCATGCTGCCGTTTGCAAGCCTGAAATCTCCCTGGTAGGTCTCGCCCTTTTCAAACTCATATTTCCAGCTTGCATTGAAATAGATCGCATTGATCAGATACATCACGGCATCTGCGGGGATATAATCCAGCATATCCTGGATCTTATCGTTGGTTTTATCCTCGATCCATTGATTTATGATCTCTACGGTCTGGGGATTGTTAAAATCAATCTCCTTCACCTCTGCATCAAAATAGTCCTTGTTGGTCTGAATAAACTCCGGTAATACCTGGAATCCCAGGCGGTACCAGATACTGTTGGCGATGGAGAATTCAACCTTTTCATCCAGGTTCAGCAGCTGATCCATCAGATCCTTGTAACTTTCATTGACCTCCTCAGTGGTCAGATCACCGAAATGCAGCACCTCATTGAACGCTTCCAGCGTGGTCCCGGCAGCCCCGTTGTAAGTCATCCCCAGGGCATAGGATACACTCAGGGGAGAAATCATAAGGTTCTCCTTCTCACTCTGGCTGACCACCTCACGGAACAGTTCGAAGCCAAAGGCTTTGTCGGCCTCCAGAATCTCTGCAGCCTTTTTATTCAGAGTTATTTTTGGAGTCTCCTTCTGGATGGGGTCCGCTTTCTCACAGGAGGGCAGGATAGCTCCCGGAAACAGACTGGCAATGAAAAAAACGATATACCTTTTCATGATAAATGCTATGAATTACGTACGAAAGATGCAGAATTTGCATCCAGGGTTGCTGCCATAAGCAAAGTATTCGGCGAAATATGCAGATAGATCCAGGTGGCTTATTCCAGGGAAGCGGGAGCTGGACCCTCCACAGGCTCCTCTACGCGGTGGATCCCGGCTTTCGCAGCCAGACTTATAGTTTCCTCAATGATCATGGATTCAATCTCAGGCTTCCAGGTGCCCGGCAATCCATATACCATTTGAGAGGTCAGTCCTTCGTAGCCTCCTTCTTCCATGATGGTCACGGAAGGGATATAGGCCATGACATCATTGGAATAGCCTATCACGAACATGTCCTGGCCAAAGATCTGTTTAAATTTAATGGCATATTCCACCACCACCTCGCCGCCCATGGAGACGACCATTTGGTCTCCCAGACTCCAAACCTGAAGAGGATAGGGATAAGATTCTATAAAGTTTGCTCCCTCTTCCAATTCTTCCAGAGTACGGTCGGCCCATCTTTTCAGGTAATCCACCGGTCCCTGAGCGATCTCAAGCAGTTCCTCTTTTGTGGGGGGCGGATTTAAAGGCAGTTCAATCTCCGAATAGCTGGCAGAAAGTTGCGGTGAAAGCTCCCGCATCTCCTCCTCCAATACCCGCTCTACCGCGGCGGCCAGCTCCAGGCCATACTGTTTTGCCAGTCCCACCGTCAGCCGGGGCAGGGGATTCTGATCTGCTCCGGCACCCTGAAAAAACAGTGCGGTCGTTCCCGGATGCGATTCTTCCAGGGCTATCTGAGCAAATCCCGGGTAATCCCCGGAGTAATCATAACCGTCCAGAACAGTGGCATGACAGGCATATCCGAAAGCTACTGCCATCAATTTTTCGTTTGCATCCACGACTTTAAAAACCGGAACGGCATGATCGCCGGGCCCTTTTAGTTCTGTTAGGGAGTTCAGGGCGGAAGCATCGTTATTGCGCCTGTTGACCTGAAAGCGGGTGACTCCGTTTTGAGCGTAGAGCCTGACCGGCTCCATGGAGCCGAAGGCTTCCCCCACCAGCTCCACCAAACTTTCTGCCAGCCGGCTGGAATAGAGTTCAATCGCAGCTACCTGCTGCAGGTCAATCGGATAAATATCATACAGGGCATCCTTTAGCACAGGGCCGGAATGGGTATGGGTACTGTTGAGTATAATCTGGGCTCTTGAAAGTTTAAACTCGCTTTCCAGCTGATCCCGGATCTGATCCGACAGAGCTTTGGGAAATCCCAGCAGGTCTGTGGTGATCAGCACTGCCTGTTTTCCGTCTGTATCTTCCAGGACCAGCACTTTTGCCCACAGATCATGTAAGGTGCCTTCCGATGGATGGTCCCGGGCGGCATATCCCGCTAACCACATGGACTGCTCCGGTGTAATGGCCATTCGTGCAACTCCGGCCCTCCAGGTGGATGAAGTAGGGCTTGAATCGCAGAGGGCCTCTGCAGAAAACAGGGTCAGAACCAGGAGTGTAGTGCAGACTGAAAAAAGAAGGGAACGTTTCATAAGAGTTGCTTTCGATTATCATATATTTTCTGAACCGCATTTATAATATCGTCCATATCCTTGCGCTCTGCCAGTAACATGTTTTGGAAGAACCAGACGGCTTCGCGGGTCAGCTGATCATTTTCGGGCAGCTCATGTAACTCCTCCCGGTAACGTTTCAGCCGCTGCTTCTGAGAACAGGCGTTTATATCCTCTGGAACTTAATGCTTCTTCCATAACTCCGTCATTATACTGGGCTTCGTATCCGCCGGAACAGGGGATTCCTTCGGCCTGAAGAGCAGCCAGGAACTTCTCCCTGGGGAGACCATCAAAATACTCTTTTTTATAGCGGAAAGGATAAAGGTGGTAAGCGGATCTGTGGCGCCTTCAGTCAGTTTATAGGGAATGATTCCCGGGATCTCTTTTAGTCTGGAATCCAGGTAGAGGGCATTTTCCAGCCGTTTATCCGCATCTTTTTTGGCCCGCTGCATCTGGGATATTACAGAATGACGGCCTGAAACTCCATCATTCTTTTGTTTCCCCCGAGAAAGGGATAACCGGCAAAATCTGATGCGGTCTTCCCGTAGGGTCTTCCACAATTATGGTAGGAATGGCACCGGTCCATCACAGTTTCATCATTTCCTGCAACCGCTCCTCCTTCTCCGGCAGGAATGTTTTTGGAGTTCTGGAAACTGAAACAACCCAGATCCCCGATGGTTCCACACATTTTACCCCTGATATTCAGCCAGCCAGGCCTGGCAGGCATCTTCAATAACAACAAGATGATGTCGCTTTGCAATGGCCATTAATCCGGTCCATATCGGCAGGGAAGACCAAAGATATGAACAGGCAGGATGGCTTTGGTGCGCTCAGTGATCTTCTCCTCGATTTTGTGTGGATCTATGTTAAATGTTTCCTGATCGGTATCCGCAAAAACGGGCAGCGCCTTCTGGTTAAAAACTCAGTTGTAGGTGGCAATAAATGTATAGGGAGATACAATTACCTCATCGCCTGCATCCACACCCAGCACATGCCAGGGCCGTTTCAAGGGCCGTGGTTCCACTGGCTGTGGCAAGAACCCGTTTGGCCCCAATAAGTCGAGCATATGCTTTTTCAAATTCATCGACTTTGGTACCTCTCAGACGGAACCAGTCTCCACTGCGGAGGACTTCCAGGATGGCTTGTTCAGCATCCGGATTCCAGACCGGCCATTTTAGCCAGCCACCGGTCCTGACCGCATTGCCTCCTTGGATGGCCAGATCAGAAGCATTTTTATGATTCATAATAGCAGGGATTAATCAGGAAGTAATTTATTAAATTTAATTGCACTTGAAAAATTGTCCTTCGAAAACTTCCGATCCTGATTCTCTCAGTTTACTTGAGTGAATAGGCCATCAGCGCTTCCCCGCGCCTGATGTAGAGCACATCGTCAGATATCACGGGAAAGGAAAAGTGATGGCCGCTTCCATGGCGTATGCGTATTTCGGAGTTTAATTGAGGTTCCCCGTCTTTCAGGCTAAAGCTCTGCAGCTTTCCATTATACCCGTATACGTACAGGGTATTGTTCGCATAAACAATGCTTCCGTTTTCTGCCCTTACCGCATAGTCTATCTGGCCGTTTTCTGTGTCCAGAGCCACAAGCTTTTTGTTTTCCAGGGTCGTATAGAGCCACTTGTCCAGCACCACAAATCCCCCGAATATATTCAAAACCTCCGGGTTTCTCCAGATCTCGGTCAGGGACTCCCCGTCTTCGGAAAGAGCCAATTTAATGCTGCCCTGGCCACGCTCTTCGCAGGCAACAAAATACAGACTCCCATCCTGGTGGACTACCGAATTACAGTGTTCGTAGCCATATCTGATGTCTTCAAGCCTATAGCTGGAAAGCAGAATACCATCCTGCCGGTCAACCACGTGAATGTAATTCCTGGAGGTGCCAACCAGTATTTTCCTGTCAGGCAGGTTTAACAAAATGGGGGTGCTGTAGGCAAAGGAATCCTGCTTCACCGGGGCCGACCAAAGCAGTTCACCCCCGTGACGATCCAGTGCCACCAGATTGTTTACCCTCCCGCCGGAAAAGCAATACACCTTGTCCCTGTCCACCACGGGGGATTCTGAATAACCGAAATCTCCCAGCTTTCCGTTAAAGTCGTTTATCAGATCCACAGTCCAGATCACCGTCCCCTTGCGGGTATCAAAGCAGGACAAATTCCCCATGCCGGATGCAGCATATACCTGCCTTCCCTGGATGGTCGGGGCAGATCTGGTTCCGGGAAAACTGGCTGAATACTCCACTCCCATAAACTCGTTCCCGTTGGGAGCTTTCCAGCGAAAGCTTCCATTCAGATCCAGACATACCGTATAGCTCTTGCCCTGCTCTTCCGCATTTATGAAAATTCCTTCTTTGGAGATACAGGGTCCGCCATAGCCCCTGCCAAGTCCTTCGTATTTCCACAATAGTGCAGGATCCTCCACCGATTCGCCGTCTGTTTGTCCACTTCGGCCACAAGCCAGCATCAGGTAGATCAGGGACAGGCATATAAGGATACTTCTTCGCATGTGCATATGGTTAAATAAGTTACGAAAAAGTAATCAATGACGCAGCATCCACCGGGGAACTGTCTGCCCGGGACCGGGATAAGCCCTGAACAGCCCTGGCCAGCCCCGACCAGCGCTGGACAGCCCTGAACAGCTCTGAAAACCTCTAAATCTTCACCACCAGTTTTCCCTTGTTCTTTCCATCGAAAAGATCGATGAACGCCCGGGGGATCTGGTCAAAGCCCTCCACGATGGTTTCGGTATAGGTCAGTTTGCCTTCAGCGAGCCACCGGGTCAGTTGCTTCAGTGCCTCAGGGTATTTATCCCTGTAGTCAAACACAATGAATCCCTGCATCAAGGCACTGTTTCTGACCAGAAGGGGCTGAAGACTCATGCTCTGTGGAAGGGAGGTTTCATTGTAGACGGAAATGGCTCCGCAAACAACGATTCTGGCAAACTGCTTGATATGGACCATAACTGCATCAGAAATCTGACCGCCCACATTATCGAAATAGATATCAACGCCATCAGGACAGGCTGCGCCAACAGCTTTTCTCAGGTGCGGAGCGGTCTTGTAATTGATGGCCGCATCAAATCCAAGTTTCGTGGTCAAAAAGTCCACTTTCTCCTCTGATCCTGCAATCCCGACCACCCGGCAGCCCCGGAGTTTTGCGATTTGACCAACCACGTTTCCCACCGCTCCTGCGGCACCTGAAACCACCAGGGTTTCCCCTTCTCTGGGCTTTCCGATTTCTGACAGGCCCAGATAGGCAGTCAGGCCGGTCATTCCCAAAATTCCCAGGTAGGCGGAGAGGGGCGCTTTGCCGGGATCCACTTTCATCAGCCCCTGGCCGTTGGATTTCTGATACTCTTTCCACTCCAGCATCCCGGAAACGAAGTTACCCTTCCGGAACCCGGAGTGTCTTGATTCCACTACCTCGGCAATGATGCCCGATATGATGGGTTTTTGCAGTTCAAAAGGAGCGATGTAGGATTTTCCGCTGTTCATCCTGCCCCTCAGGTAGGGGTCCACGGACACATAGCTTGTACGCAGGAGGATCTCATCCTTTTTTATTTCCGGACTGGCTTCTGAAATAAATTTAAAATCTGTGAGACTGGGTCTCCCCAGGGGGCGTTTCTCTAATACTATGGCTTGATTCATTATTTTTCCAGTTGGTTCTCAACCTCCTTGATACTCCTTAAATGTTGGTCCAGAACAGATCGGATCTCTGCAATGACCTCGGGATGCTGCTCCGCAATGTTGTATTTTTCGCCCGGATCTTCACTCAGGTTATATAGCAGGGGTATGTCATGCACAGTGGGAATATTCTCGATTTCCATTTCCGGAGCAGTAATGGGATGGGCGGTTTTGCTGCCATATTCCAGCTGGGTAATAAAATGGGCTTTGTAGTCTCCTTTCCGGATGGCATATACCTGCTGCCCCCGGTAATAAAAAACCAACTCTCTTTCCCCTTTTCCGGTGCCCAAAAGCACGGGTGATATATCATAGCCATCGTAGAGGCGGTCCTGGGGAAGCGGAGTGTTTGACAGGCTGCAGAAGGTGGGAAGCAGATCCATGGTTGTTCCCAGTTCCATCACCACTCCCGGTTTCAGATTCTCCGGCCACCAGAAGATGGTTGGTTCCCGCATTCCTCCTTCAAAGGTACCCCCTTTGGCTCCCCGCAGCAGCCCGGAGGAGCCCCCGTGGGTCTTAAAAATATGCCAGGGACCATTGTCCGAAGTGAAAACTACCAGGGTGTTCCCGGCCAGGCCCTCCGCTTTCAGGGTGCGGATGATCTGCTCCACGGACCAGTCAATTTCTTCGATCACATCTCCATAAATGCCAGCAATGGATTTTCCCTTGAACTCCCCGGAACGAAAGAGGGGGATATGGGGCAGGTTGTGTGCCAGGTAAATGAAAAAGGGTTCGCCCTTAAACTCCTGGATCTTGCGAATAGCTTCCTCCGTATATCTTTTGGTAATGGTTCGCTGATCGGCGGGGCGTTCCACCACCACGGTATCCCTCATTAAGGGAACATTAAATGCCGTATAATACTCGTCATCGGCGAAGGTAAACTGATCGGAAAAATAATTCTCCCCTTTGATCTTATCCATATCGTTGGAATAGGGGATCCCGAAGTAACTGTCAAATCCGTGGCTGGTGGGTAGAAACTGGGCATGGTGTCCCAGGTGCCATTTGCCAATGGCCGCTGTGTGATAGCCATTGTCTTTAAGGGCACGGGCGATGGTTATCTCGCTACGGGGAAGCCCCCCCCTGGAATCGGGAAACAGGACACGTCTATTATCGCTGCACATGCCTGAACGTATGGGAAGCCTGCCTGTTAGCAGTCCGGCACGGCTCGGAGTGCATACCGGGGCCGCCACATAGAAATTTGTCCATTTCTGGCCTTCGAAGGCCAGTTGATCAAGCGCCGGCGTTTTTATGGTGGGATGTCCAAAAACCCCCAGGTCTCCGTACCCCAGGTCATCTGCAAAGATCACGATAAAATTGGGCTGTTTGTCCTTTTCAGCATTCACGGCACACCCGGAGCAGAGGCAAGCAAAGATCAGCACGATAAAGAGGGGAGTACTTTTCATTTATACGGGTTCTAAAATTAAACAGCTCACAGCCATCTGGGCGCTCAGTACCGATATGAAAATAAAGTAGTTCATATACCAGGGTTTTGGTTCCCAGACAGGAAATATAGGGAAATTATTTCATTGTAAATTAGGACCTTAGTTAATTGGACAGGGCCCGGCCCCTATTCAGGAAAGCGTATGCGTACGCCAAGGATACAAACATCATCGATTTGCTCATTGCTTCCACGCCATTCTGCAAACGCTTCTTCAAGCCTTTTTTTCTGGGTTTCCATGGATTCCGGCTGAAGAGCCAGGAGCATTTTCTTGAAGTTCCGGGTTTTAAACTTCTTTCGTTTTTTACCCCCATATTGATCTACATACCCATCAGAAAAGATATAGATGCTATCTTGATCCTGCAACTTTATCACATGGGTAGAAAACTCTTTCTCCTCCCAATGGGTCCCTATGGGTTGCTGATCTCCCTTTATCACAAATAATTCGTGGTTCTCATTTTCCAGGGAAGAATAAGGTAACTCTCCTGTTTCCGCAGATCCTTCTTTCTTCCGGAACAGAAACAAAGGCCTGTTTGCACCGGCAAACTGCAGCTCATTTTTCTCCAGATCAACTATCGCGATGGCCATTTCCATGCCATCCGATTGGTCACTTTCAGATCCTTCGTGAGCGAGTATTTCCTTAACTTTGTTTCTTAAATGCCCGAGGATTACCCCGGGTTGCCTGATCCCGAAAGTCCTGAATTGCTCATTTAGCAGGGTAACTCCCAACATACTCATCAGGGCACCCGGAACGCCATGCCCGGTAGAATCTGCGACTACCACTACTCTGTAGCCCTTAATCTCTCTCACCCAATAAAAGTCTCCGCTGATGATATCCTTGGGTTTATATATGGTAAAATAGTCGGAGAGAATATTTTCCATATAAGGCGGAGATGGCAGTACCGCATTCTGGATCCTCCGGGCGTATTTGATACTGTCTGTAATGGCCTGCTTCTGTTCAAGAACCAGCAGATGTTGTTTTCTTATTCTTTCTTCAGCTCTTACATTTTCAATGGCTCTGGCAATATGGTCCGAAACAAAAACCATTAACTCTTCATCCTTCTCTGAATAGGCATCCGAACTATCATAGCACTGGATAGCCATCACCCCAATGGTATTATCAGAAAACTTCAAGGGGACACCCAGCCAGGAAGTTGATTGGGCTCCAAATAGTTTTATTTCACCCGATTCATAGGGGTCGTGCATTTCTTCATTGGGAAACCTGATGGGCTGGCCGGTTTTTCGCACCTGGTCTGTAAGCGTCCCGGACAGATCATACATGGTCACATCCAGGGATTCGTCATATACAAAACCAACTCCGGTAGTTTCAATATTATCAATCTCGTCTTCAAAGTAAGGAAAATAATACCTGTTGGTGGATTCATCATACAGTCCGATGAAAAAATTCCTGGCAACGATCAGTTTCGATAGTATCTCGTGGATGGTGGCTATAAATTCTCCAATATTTGTGGCCGTATGAGCCTCTTCCGATATTCGGAGAAGAGATTCCCATTTCTTGTCACTATCCTGATATATTTCTCTTAAATTGGGGGACACTCTATAAATTTCGTGCAAAGATAAAGCAAAAAAAAACAGCATGGATCTATCGCTGGCTTTTTGTAATTTTGACTATCCATTAATCCTAATCCCTTCCTTATGAAATCCGTATTTTTTTCTAGAGCATTTTTGCTTGCAGGCCTCTTACTTCTTTCCAGGCTTGCCTGTTTCGGGCAGGATGATTCCTCTGTGCAATTGGAGGGTCCCTGGACAAAATCTATGAATGAGAGGCCAATTACCCTCACTCTGACCTCGGATTTGACTTATCAGGTGGAGTTTGCAGGCGATGAAGAGATAGACGTCTGGGGCAGTTATAATATTTCCGGAACCCATATCACCTTTACGGATGAAGGAGGAGAGTATAGTTCAGGAGTGTCTGGCGAATATGAATTTGAGGTGAGTGACACCTTCTTAAGATTTACGGAGGTCAACGATCCTGTAAACGGCAGAAGAATGCTGGTGGAAGGCAACTGGTCTAAAGCGGCTGCTGTTGAGAAGTGATATTCTGGCCTGAGCCTGCTATTTGTCCCAAATTGTAAGTGTCGTTTCTACGCAGGTGATCTGCAACTGCCCTCCTGCTTCCATGGATCCCTTCAGGCCAAGCTTGACGGTATAGAACCCACTGTTTTCGTATACATGTTCCACCTCCGGGCCCTCCGCAAATCCCCCGTCGCCAAAATCCCAGATATACTGTTCGATCAAAAATCCAGGCATATTGGAGTGTTTCCCGCTGAAAAGCATGGGTACCTCCACATTTCCTGATTCACTGCAGGTAATGACTGGCTGCTTTTGATCAATTATTTCAAACTCCCGGGAACTCTGCATATAAAAAGTGCTATCGGTCCTGTTGTCTATGATGTTTAATCTGGCCCAGTGCTTACCGGCACCCGGAAAACAGTGGGAGACCCTTAATCCCTGCTTACTGGTCCCGTCACTGAAGCTCCATTCGTAGATGACCGGGAGCGAATCAATCCCATGGTTCTCCTCGTCCCAAAATTCATAACAGTACTTGTTGGTTCTCATGGAATCACAGGAGAAGAGTTGGGGGATCTGGGTATAGAATTTGAATATATCATCGGTTTTGTCTCTGCTGCTTGAAAGAAATCCTTCGGAAAAGTCTGCGTTGGTGAAGAGTCCAAAATCATCTTCCTCCGAGTTGAGCGGGGATTCCAGGTGGATCGGGCTCATCCATTGCCCCTCCTCAAACCTGCTCAGGAAGATATCTTTTCCTCCCAGGCCCCCATGACCGTCAGAGGCAAAATACAAATCGCCATTGGCTGCCATAAAAGGATAGGCTTCATTGCCACTGGTGTTAATCCTGGCACCCAGATTAAGGGGTTCACTCCAGTCTCCGTCTTTCCAATCAGATCTGTAGAGATCACTGCCTCCAAAACCTCCCGGCATGTCAGAGGCAAAATACAGGGATCTGCCATCCGGGCTGTAGCAGGGGGTGGTGATTGAGTAATCCGGATGGTTATAGGGGAAATCCCCTGCCGGAACCCATTCGCCATTTATTTCATCGGCAAAATAGAGCCCCAGGCGGTTGCTCAGCTCAAAAACATTCCTGCGCCTGGCCTTTACCTCCTGATTTCGTGAATAAACCAGGTGTTGCCCGTCCATGCTGAAGGCTGCAGGTCCGTCATTAAAGGGGGTGACCAGGGCCTTGCTCAGCACTGAAGGCTTCGTCTCCCTTCCCTGCGTGTCCAGCCTGGACTGTAAAATATTAAAAAGCCCTTTGTTCCTGCCGTCGTGGTGGGTAAGCAAAAAGTCATACTCCTGATTGGAACAGAAAATGAGCATGTCCCCCCGGAGCGAGGGACAGAATTCATCGTAGTACGGGCTGGATAAAGAAAGCTTCTGGACCGCGTAACGGGACTGCGCAAGGACCTGCCCCTGAATCAGCAGGAAGAGAAAACATAGGGAGAGGAGTATACCTGGGATTCTCATTCTCAAAAGTATCTGGGGCTAATCACATTAAGCGTATACCTGAAATTATAGCGAAGGGCCACTTCGTGAGAACCATGCTGATAGGAAGTGAGTTCAGATAGTTCGTAACCGTAAGAGTAGCCGATGCGGAACTGGGGATTCACCTGCACCTGCAAGAGGGCCGAGAGTTGCCCATTGGTACGCACATTGGCTCCCAGCCAGAAACGTTGCCCGTAGATCACATCACAGTGTATATCCAGCTGTGCTCGCACTGGCGGGATTTACCCTTATCAAGGCAGACGGAAAGAGCTCTATAGTTTTCGGAAACCCGGAACAAGTAGCCCCCGTTAAGCAGATAGTTGCTCTCTCCGGGCTGGAAAGCCATCTCGTAATCTCCGCTTCCCGCACTGCTGAAATGACTCATAAAGAGTGGCATAGAAAAGCCCAGGAAATACCTTTCGTTGTGAAAATAGGCTCCCAGGCTGAATTCGGGCAAGACCATCCTCCGTCCAACATTTTGCAGGAGCAAATCACCCTGATCTGCATAGCGGATCAGATCCATATCCGAAGTGAGACTGCTGATCCCTGCCGCAAGGCCCAGGGCCAACTTTCCCGAACCCATGGTTATCCGGTAGGCATAATTCAGCAGGAACCCGGTTTCTTTTTTGGTACCCAGTTTATCCCCGATTACTATCAGGCCCAGATTCACCTTTTTGTTTTTCATAGGGGTGTGGACCGAAAGGGTGGTGGTGCGCGGTGCCCCATCGAATCCGGTCCATTGCACCCTGGAGTGGATTCCCAGGTCCAGAGCATCCTGACTTCCGGCATAGGCCGGATTGATTGCCAGTCCGTTCATCTGGTACTGGTCCAGCAAGGGCTCAAGCTGACCAAGGGCCGGTGCTCCCAGGAAAAAGATCAAAAGGATATGCAGGAATCCATTTTTCATCACTGGCTCCTCCTGATTTCCACAAAACTTTTGATTACCCGGTCAGGCGGGATCTTCAGGACATAGTAGTAGGTGTCAGAGATCAATAGCCGTTCCTTATGATCTTTTCCTTCCCAGTTGTTCTGGTAGTTATCATTCCGGTAAACCTCCTTACCCCAGCGGTTGTATATGATAATCTCACAATCATTCATATCTTCTAGTCCCGGAAAAACAAGCACATCGTTTAATCCATCATTATTGGGTGTTATGACCGTATAGGTTTCTATGTCACTGACTGTGATTATCACTTCATCGGACACCGTTGGACAGATATCGGAGAAAAGGGCCCATTGAAATACATTTTCTCCCAGCTTCAGCTCGGTAACCCGGGTGGCAGGATCCTGTGGATCTGCAATAAGCCCCGATCCGCGTAACAGGCTCCAGGCACCGGTAGCGTTAACGCTTTCAAGATCTGCGGAAGGAAGCACTGCCTCCAGGTAGGTGGAGAAGGTAAACTCCAGGACCTGGTCCGGCCCCGCGTTGGCTATGGGCAGCCTGTTGAAAACAACACGGACAGAATCTTCCCCGGTGCAAAATCCCTGCCTTACTTCCCAGGTAAACAGATATGCTCCATGAGCGTCCACTGTGATCCTGGCCGCGGGGTCAGTCTCAGAAGGGGAAAAGGAGGCGACTCCCGGGCCATAATTGTTGATCCAGCGTCCCGGAATATCCTGTGGCTGGACAGTCAGCCCGTGCTGCAGGCCGCAGACCTGGACCTCGGGTCCCGCTTCAAGTATCAGGTTTTCGAGAAAATTCACCTCAATGCTATCCTGGTCCGGGCAGATTCCGTTGGTTTCGGTCCAGGTGAACTGATAGATTCCGGGCATATCCACTGTTACCATGGCATCAGGGGAATCGGCTGTTGGTGCAAAAATGGCTGTACCGGGACCCCCCGTCTGTGTCCAACTACCTGTTCCTAAGCCGGGAATGGCGGACAGTTGAAAATCCGGCCCGCAGGTCTCCCCCCCGGTCCCCGCCCGGGCAACAGGCAGGTCAAGGAAGCTTACAGTAACTGCCGAATCACTGCTGCAAATCGCATCGGACTCGGTCCATAAGAATTCATAAGTACCTGATTCAGAAACAGTCACGCTGGCATTTGGAGTATTTATCGAGGGAACGAACAGGGCAGAGCCGGGACCCGACTGCAGGGACCAGGACCCCGTCCCGAGGGAGGGAACTGCATTCAACCCGAAAGTCAATCCGCAAACCATTCCTCCGGCTCCGGGATCCACCGTGGGGGGAGTACTGTAGATTACTGTTACAGAAGCAGCCGAGATACAGATCCCGCTGGTCTCTACCCACAGGAAGGTATAGATCCCTGCCTGTGAAACAGAAGCAAGCGCATCCGGAACCGTATCGGCAGGAAGGAAGCTTACCAAACCGGGTCCGGCCAGTTTGCTCCATTGTCCCAGTCCCAGAGAGGGCGTTGCACTCAGATCAAACCTCATGGAGCAAGTATCTCCCCCTGCGCCGGGATTTGCCAGGGGCTGTTCAAAAAACTCCACGGTAAAAACAGAGTCATCGCTGCAAATTCCATTGTTCTCGGTCCACGAAAAGGTATAAGCTCCATATTGGTCCACCTGCACGTTGACTATCGGATCATTCTCAGAAGGTATAAAAGCGGCACTTCCGGGTCCTGAAACCAGGCTCCAGGTTCCAGTGCCCGCAGAAAGGCTGGCCCGAAGGTCCAGGCTGGTCCCGCACATATCTTCGAATGGACCCGGATCAGCCACAGGCAGATCTACTACAGTGACAGTAACGGTATTGGAGGTGTCCGGATCACAGCTTCCTTCCTGCACGATTGCCCTGAAATAGGTGGTCTGGGTCAGGCCGGATACCGTCAGGAAGGGATCCGGATGGACAATGGAGGTGGAAGAAATAAAGCCATCGACGGAGGACTGCCAACCGAGCACTATCCCGGAGTATCCCTGAAGATCCAGTTGCAGGGTATGATCTCCCGTGCAAACTGTCGTATCGTTCCGCAGGATCCCCGCTTCACTTTCTTGTAAATGGATGGTGCGGATGGAATCCGTGCGGGTAGAGGTTCCCCCTACCGAATACATGAGGGAAACTGGGCCCGGCAAGCCGGCAGGATCGAAGATGGACCCTGTCACCCCGGGTCCGCTCCAGGTCCCCCCACGCGTTCCCCTGAAGACATATTCAATGGCATCCACTGCAAAGCCCCCGCCTCCCGCGCCGTGGTTCCCAATATATACATAACGGGTAGGGTGTTCGGCTACGATATAGTGCGAGCTCACAAGATCCCGATCAGTTTCGGGTCTGAAGGAATGTTCCACATAATCCACATTATCCTGAGATACCCGAAGGGTTATGGAGGTAGGCGTACTTAGAAGGAAATAGGAGCGAAAATAGATCAGGTAGGGTTCCCCTGCGGGAATGGTATCTGTCAGATCCAGTATCATCCAATCCCCATCCTCAAATAACCTGGCACTGGCGGCGTCGGGAATACCCGCTGCATTGCCCGGATCCGGCACTCCGGAGGAAGCCACAATTCTATCCACAACTCCGTAAGTGAGCTCTTTCAGGGTGGTATCCAGGTCAATCAAACCTCCGTCCCTGCATAGCTCCTCAGGTAAGTCCCAGGCAGGATTGTGCCCCGGGTCATAGGCACAGATGGAGAAATTGCCGAATTCATTTCCAAAGGCCTCCCAGATCCTGACCCACAGGGTGTCGCCGGGAGTCCGGTCAAAGAGGTAAGCCGACGCTGCCCGGTAGCTATATCCACTGTTTGCAGAAAAACATCCTTCCAGATTCATGGACCCGCAGCTACCGGAATAAACGGCCATCTCCGCACGGTACAACCAGCCATCAACAGGGGGATAGGTATCGTCGTCGGAAACGTCGGTTCCTATAAATAAATTTCCCGAAGAGGGCACTGCCAGCTTAAACCAGACATCACTGCCCGCATATGCTCCGCAGCCCGGATCGGGGATCCCGGAGCCGGTCGCCCCCCGGTTGTCATATATCTCCTGTGAACACGTATCACCCACCGGAAGCAGCAGGGCTGCACAGGGGGTATTATTAGCCGGAGGAGGCGGGGCGTCCTGTAACTTGGCCAGGTAGCCATTGTTGTTGCCATCTTCGGGCAATACAAGCGGTCCCAGGGTCATCTCCTGGTCATGCCGGCCGGCCAGGTAGATGGATCCCCCAGGGCCGGTGGCCAGTCCGTATCCTATATCATGGGAGTCTGATCCGGCAGATTGCGCCCATCGAAAAGTCCCGTTGGCGGTATATGCTGCCAAAAAAACATCTTCATCGTGAATGGCTGAAAGGGTGATACCTGCCGGAAACAGCAGATCATCCCCGTAATCCCCGGTCAAAAAGAGGTTCCCGGATGCATCCATGTCTATACAGCGTCCGCGTTCATCCCCGGAATTCGTGCTGGGGAGGACCTGGACCCACCCGGTGTTCCCGTCAGACCTGGCCAGGGAGGCCAGAAAAATATCCAGATGATCTACCGTGTACAGGGGATTTCCCGGGTATCCCGGAAAAGAGGCCCCGTCATCAATGGCTCCGGTAATATAGAGGCTGTCCGCATCCATGGTGATGCCCCAACCTTCATCATGGTCCAGGCTGGCAATGGTCTGGCTCCAGGATAACTGCCCCGCCTGATCATAGGCAGCAAGAATGATGTCTGAATGCCCGCTATCCACATTGCCTTCCGTGTTTACCACTGCTCCTGCCATGTTCCGAATGATCAGATTTTCGCCTTCGAAATCTCCGATATAGTAGACATGAGTCTCATCTGCCACTACCCCGTTGACCAGATCCATATCATCGCTGCCGGCCTCGGAAATCCATAATTCGGTCCCGTCCAGGGAGTACTTAATCAGGAAAATATCGCTTACATCGGGATTTGCCACCATATTCAGGGATCCAAAGGAGGCCCGGTCCGTGGCGTTTCCCACCGCGTATACGGCATCAGAGCTAAGGCAGACATCCTGACCACTCAGATCTCCGGAATCGGTAGTGCTTCGTCTCACCCAGATAAATTCGCCGTCAGGAGTGTACTTGGCCAGGAAAAAATCCTGATCACTGGTATTGGAAAGGGTGGAACTGCCCGTATGCGGCGAGGATCCAGAGAAATAGATCGAACTCCCTTCCCCCATCATTCCGGTAATATATATATTCCCGTCCCGGTCCAGGGCGATGGAGTTCACCTGGTCATCGTTCTCCCCACCAACCTTAAAGGCCCAGACCAGGCCTCCATCCGGGTCGTATTTGGCCACGAAGCCATCATTCCTGCCGTAGGTGGAAGCAAACTGAGTGGATGGATTTGCCCCTCCCGGAAAGGTAAGAGACAGGTCATCCTCCCAGTCACCCACCACATAAACATGGTTGGTAGACGTATCCACAGCTACCTGTTTAGCAATTTCATAATTATTGGTTGCAAAGGACCTGGCCCATTCCCAGGTGGGATCCTGCGCCCGGGATACAAAGCTCAACCAGGGAAGGAGAACCAACAAAGTAGCTCTATATATGGAGAAGTGAAATTTCATACACATGCTATTTGCTTCTTTAGCCCCATCTTTTTCCACTGTTCTGTTGCCATAAAATACACTTTCTTTAGGCTTAGTAATCAATAACTTATTCACAATACCATCCCGATCGACCGGCCTTCTAAAACCGGATACCCATGACGGTAATATCGTCCACCTGCTCATGCCCCTTCATCCAGTCGTCCAGTGAAAGCTGCACTTTCTGTTTCTGCTCGGGCATGTTTAACTCATGGATCTCCAGGAGCAGCTCCCTGAATCGCCTCCGGGAAAACTTCTTGTCATTTTCCCCGCCGAACTGGTCTTCAAATCCGTCCGTATACAGGTATATCACGTCTCCCTTGCTGATCTCAAGTTCATGAGGAGTGAATTCCTTTCCGGTAATGGCCCCGATCCCGATGGGCATGGGATCGGCTTTGATCATTTGAAACTCCTGATCCCGGATCAGGACCAGGGGATTGAATCCGCCGGCATACTGCAGGAGGGACCGTTCAGGATCATATACACACAGCGCCATGTCCATACCGTCATTGGCCGTATCTGCACTCCCCTTCTGCCTCAGTGCCTGGATAATTTCATTTTTCAGCATGTTAAGGAGGGAATCCGCTTCCAGGATGCCCCGGGTATTCACCAGGTCGTTCAGAAGTGTGATCCCAAGCATGCTCATAAAGGCGCCGGGGACTCCGTGACCCGTGCAATCGGACACCGTGACCACCAGCTTGCCATTTTTTTGTGCCAGCCAGAAAAAGTCCCCGCTTACGATGTCCTTTGGCCGGTTGAAGATAAAACTATCCGGAAATAGCTGGTGCAGTCGTTGCTCCGGTGGGAAAACCGCCCTTTGTATACGACGGGCATAGGTGATGCTGTCGGTAATGCTGGAATTGAAGCGCTGAATCTCTTCGTTCTGTAATTTGATGGCATCGTGCTGGGCTTCGATTTCATGCTTCTGCTGGACCACCTCCGCCGTGCGGGCCTCTACAGCCTTTTTCAGACTTTGCTGTTCCAGCCTGAGCTGGTATTCCCTTCGTTTTATATATACGGAAGCAAGCGAAAACAATCCAATGGTGATCAGCACATAAAACCACCAGCGTTTCCAGATGGGTTTTGCTATGATGATGCTGTACTTCAATGGATCCTCATTGAAGACCCCGTCCGAATTTATGGATCGGAGCATAAAGGTATACCTGCCGTCCGGAAGCTGGCTGTAAAGTACATAGGGATTTTTAAGGGCTTCGGACCAGTTATTGCTTAATCCTTCCATTTTATACTGGTAGGTCACTTCTTCAGGATTTCTAAAATACACCCCCACGTATTCAATTCCCAGGTCATACCGGCCGGGGCGGAGCTTCAATCCGCTCCGGGGATTAAATTCCTCTCCATCAACTGAAATCGAAGTGATGGAAAGGGCAGGGGCGGGGGTGGACTTCCTTTTCCTGGAAGGCTGATAGGAGAGGATGCCGCTGGAGCTGCCGAACCACAGGGTTCCGCTTTCCTCTCTGTAAGAGGCACGGGGATTGAACCCTATGCTCTGTTCAATTCCGGCCTCCTCCTGGATCCTTTTGATAAAAGCATCTTCCAGACGGATCCTGCTCAATCCTTCGCGGTGACTGATCCACAGCTGTTGGGAATCATCGCTGATGAGGGACTGGCAGTAATCAGAGACCAGTCCGTCTTCTTTGGTGAAATTCATAACGGAATCTCCGGTAAATTTCCATAATCCGCTTCCACTGGTTCCCACCCAGGCATGCCCTTCCTGGTCCACCCAGGTGCAGCTGGTGTTCAGGGGAGCATCCAACTCGGGAGCATCCATTCGAAACACGGAGTCATTTTTAATGTAGGACGGGGAAGTGCTCAGAGTGGATAGCCATACCCCTCCGGATTCATCTATATAAAGATCATTCACCACATTGTATGGGATCCCGTTCCGGATGGTAAACCACTTTAGCTCTTCACTGGAGGTGTTCAATTTGCAAATCCCCTTGCCGGTAGCCACCCAGAGTACCCCGTCTCTGAGTTTTAAGGCATTTATTTTATTTTCCAGGCTTCCAGGGCTGATAAAAACCGGGGTGAAACGATTTTGAGCGGGATCCCATCGATATATGCCACTTCCCCGGGTTCCTATCCACAATTCACCTTCCGGTGATCCGGCAATGGCAGTTACCCGCTCTGCGGGAAGTCCGAATTCAGGACCAGATAATTGTTGGTAGTCCCCGGAGCCGCGATCCAGGCGAATCAAGCCAGTTTCATTCCCGAACCAGGCCAGTTCCTGGTTCACATAGACCGCATGAAAATTATTGTCAAGTTCCGGTTCGTCCTGAAAAAAGTAGGTGAACGCTTCATCCACCAGACGGACCAGCCCGGTTCCAAACATTCCCAGCCAGATATTTTCCTCCCGGTCCTGCATCACAAACTTCACATTGTTCCCGGGCAGCCCTGTAGCTTCCGAAAAATTGATCCAGGAGCTAAATGCTCCCGCCTCGTTCCGGACCAGCTTATACAGCCCGTCGCCAAAGGTGGGGATCCATAGGTTCCCTTCAGTATCTTCGTAAAGCTGCTGCGGCCCTTCGATCCCGGCAATCAGGCCCATTTCCAGGGCCTCCGCCTTCATGGTATGACCGGAAGTATTGTACCGGTAGATCCCTTCATCCGCGGTAAGAATGTACAGAGTTTTTTGATTGGCGGACAAAAGCATGTCCTGAATCTTCGTTTCCGGAAGACCTTCCATGGGGCTGATCAACCTCAATCTCCTGGACTCATGCTCCAGGGAGTACAGGTAGACCCCATCAAAGGATCCCACCAGAATTTCCGTGGAGGAGAGCATCTCAAAGGTGAAAATGGAAGGTGGATGGAGTGTGTCCTGATACAGCACGGGTGCCTGGTCCGGATCGATCCTCCAGATCCCTCCGGATTGGGTGGAGATCCAGGTGCTCTGGTCCCGGGTACTGAATTCAGTAACGCTTCCGGTTCCCTGATCCCCTGGCACCACCTTCGTAAATCCAATCCCATCATACAGAGAAACTCCGCCGTTCATATGTCCGAACCAGGTCCCCAGGTCATTGAGTGTGGGAAGTGAGAATGAAATTATCACACAGAGAATCGGCAACGGTAAATACTTCGAAAGAATTTCCGTCAAAACGGGACAGTCCTTCTCCGGTCCCAATCCACAGGTGACCCGTATGATCCTGTACAAGCGAATAGACATAGGGCTGGGGAAGTCCGCTGGTCTCGCCATAATCTATGACTTTGTGAAGCTGGCCACGGCATGGAAGCAAATAAAATAAGGAAAACAGCAAGACTGCTGTCCTCAGAATATTCGAATATGTCCTAATTTTGCCCTCCATGCCCTGGCTCTATTGTTCAATGACCCTCATCTGGATCTTCGGTCTGTAAACGGGAATGCCACCGATGGGGATCACATAAAAAGGCAGCATTTCACCATACTGATTTTGCACCGTGATCACCACATTGTTGTTTTTGATCATTTTAGTCCTGTTTTTAATAAACTGGACCTCCATGGAAGTATTTCTCTCCTCCTCTCTCACCTTGAATTCCTGGGTGACCCAGTTATCCTCCCCTGAAATGGGGCATAACTCTCCATTCTTGGCCACCGATACAATACGGATGAAGCCATCATCGTCCCAGTCAAAATTGGAGATCTTAACCGAGATGGTCCTGTCATCCAGGTAAGGATAGATCTGAGATACATTATTCTGGTTGTTGGAAAGTCTGAAGGTATATTCAAAGGTGAAAATATTTCCTCCCTCCACTTCACGGTTCTCCTTGGGTTCAGTGCTCAGGAAATAACGGTATAAATTCCCGTCGTCTCCCGATTCCCCCTGGGCGATTATCTTGAATACCCTGCCGTCAAATTTCTCCACATATTCTCCTTCCAGCCGGATTGAAGGGTCCGAAAGTATACCAGTCGTTGTCAAAGCGGTTACTCATCTCCAAAAATCTTGGATGCAAGCAGGTTGCCGCTTTTATAATTGCCTACGGGATCCACATCCCTGAGCATCGGGATCGGAATAACAGCCAGCGCCTCCATAGACGGAGAATCGCACCTGGGTATCAAAGGCCCCCTTTCCCTCGTCCAGTTCTCCTCCAGTATCCGGATCAAATACCCGCAGGTAAACTGGATCGTCTTGTGACAGAGGGAACCAGCAGGAAAAAGATCTGGCAAAAGTCATCATCCCCCCAGGAGCGTTCAGCATCTGCCCCAAAGGTCACCAGGTGGGGAATATTCTCCTCTTCGGCCGGGGCCGACTGGGACCACCCCCACTGCGAAACCATCAGCAGGGAGCTGAGGATCAGGATAAAAAAGTATTTTGGACAGTGTTTCATGGCAAGTAGAGTTAAAAGTTTCGGGGTGAGAGGGTTTTGAGACTGTTAAAGGGGAGATTATAGCCCAGGAACAATTCATGGGTGCCCACATTGTTCAGGAGTTTCCCTAAGTGACAGATCGTATGAGTAGCCAAAAACATAACGGTTCATGTGCTTGTAGCGGATCATTCCCCCCACCGTCTGATCAAATCTGAACAGGGCTCCCACGCTTAAGTTTTCCCTGAAATGCACCAGTCCGGAGAGTTCAATCAGGGGGGATCTGCCTGCTGAAAATGCCAGCAGCAGGCCAGGATCCAGATGGATATTGTCGTTAATAGGCTGCTGCCAGCCCAGGTCCAGATAGAGTACCTGGCGCGAGCTGCTCCACTGGCTGGTCTCCTCCTTGTAAGGCGTAAGCGCAGAGTTCAGCATCCTTGGCAGTGACAGACCAGCATGAAAGTTGCCCCTCACAAAAGCTGCCCCGATCCCTACGTTGGGCTGAAACTTCATGCCCGGATCTTCCGCATACAGCGGATCACCCTGGTCCACCAGTTGCAGCTGGGCGATTCTGACCTGGAGGAGCCGGAATTCTCCCTGGAGGCCCAGATGCAGGGTGCTCGCCTGACCCATTTGCAGCGTATAAGAATACATGCCTTTCAGGCCGGAATAGTTAACAGGTCCCATTCGTTCATACTCCAGGGTAATACCCACTCCCACGTTCTTGTCCGGCAGGCGGGTGTGGAAGTTTAGGAGATTGGCCGACGGGGATCCCTCCCAGCTCACCCATTGCTGCCTGGAGAGCAGGGAAAATCCGGGAATATCCCGGTCACCTGCCCATGCCGGGTTATAGACCATTCGGTTTAGTGCATGTTGTCCGAAGAACACAGGCTCCTGTGCCACCACCTTGAAAGGCAGGGCGAGGAAAAGCAACAGGGCCAAAACCGGCCACCAGGGGGTGCCCGTTTTCCTATTCCCGGTTGATATATACAAAGCCTTTGCGAATTCCATTTTCTCCGTACTTGAAAATATAATAATAAGTTCCTTCGGGAAGCACGCCACCAAGCACCCTTCCCTCCTCGGGAGTTCCGTCCCAGTCGTTCTGATAATTGGCCCGGTAATATACTGTGATCCCCTGCCGGTTGAAGACCATCAATTCATTGACTGTGAAATTTTCGATGCCCAGAATCACGAATCTGTCATTGTAGCCATCTTCGTTGGGTGAAAAGCTCTCCGGGATAAAGAGCTCATCCGGATTTTCCTCCAGGACAAGCCGGATGCCTTCAATGGAGTCTTTACATTCCTGGTAGTCTGTAACCATCACCCGGTAAACTCCCACCGTCATGCTATCCGGATCCTCCGCTGTTGATTCATACTCATCTGTCCCGGACCAGTATACCTGATAGGGGAGGGTTCCTCCCGTGATGGAAAGTTCCACCGAACCATCCCTGGCTTCATAGCTTGAGAGCGCCAAAACGGAATCCACGGAGGCCACCAGCAATTCGGGCTCCGTAATGTTTAAAGGTGAGGAGGTGCTGACACACTCGTTGCTGTCCGTCACAGTGACCAGGTAGGCCCCGGGAGCCAGGTCGCTCAGATCCTCCTCCAGGGAGGTAAATCCTGAAGGTCCGGTCCACTCCGTTATATACGGCGCCTGGGCACTCACGCTAAGACTTATGGAGCCATTGTCCAGTTCGAAACAACTCACATGGGTCACCAGGGCGGAAAGTTGCGGTAATGCAAGCACCTCTGCAAGGGCTGAACCATTCATCATCAGCACAGAATCATTTTCCGGATTCAATGCTTCCACCTGTATAGATGCCCGGACTCACCAGGGGAGTCCAGACCAGGGACGCTCCGGTTCCCACCAGGGTGTCCAGGCGGATGGAATCGTTCCGCAGCAAAGTGTAGTGGATGCCCGGGTCCGAATCCGATAGCCTTACAGAGACACCGGTGTCACCCTGACAAAAAGAGCCCCCACCCAGGACATCAAAAGGCTGAAGACCTCCAGGTAAATCCAGTTCCATGACACAAATGTCAAACATCCCAACGTCGTTGTTTGTATGTTCCCAGAATCTTACCCAGAGGGTATCCCCCGGGGTCAGTCCAGTTAGCGTGGTGCCTGGCATCCTGGGGTGGTAGCTGCCATTATTCACATTACACTCCATAAGTGTCAGGCTCCCACAATCGCCTGAATATATGGCCATCCCTCCCCGGTAGCACCAACCCTCATTGTCGGGATATTGAGCCACCGCTTCTGTAAAGGTCTGTATCTCGATCGATTCCGAAGCCGGTACCTTCAGCTTGAACCAAACATCGCCTCCAAGGTAGTCTGCGCAGCCCGGATCGGGAACACCTGAAGCGGTGGCGTGCAGAGTCGTGTACCGGTCGAAGGTGCAGGTGTCCCTCACCGTCAATTCTACGGCATCGCAGGGCAGGTCGTTGGGTACTGCGCTTCCTTCCTCTGCGGCCTCTACCTGGTGAAACAGCCCGGGGGTGGACTGATTGGCATAGGAGGCAGCGATCCAGGCGGAATCCCGGGCAATATCCGAGACCCTCAACTCATCCAGCCTGCCCCGGGCCGACTCGGAACCGGGCATCCAGGTCATGATATAGATCTCCCGGACCGTATCCAGCTCAAAGTAGGGGGTGGGACCAAAATCCATGCGCTCCGTTCAGGTAACCGCTAACCACGGTCCCATCCCAGCTAAGGGCCATGTGGTACCAGGTGGCTGTATCAATCGCGCTTCCCTCCACCAGTTCAAAGGTATTTCCCATGCCGGTAGCCCATCTACCGTCAGGCAGATAGCGAAGGTATACCCGGTCTGTTATGGGATCTTCCTGGCGGTGGGCGAAAATATAGTCGGAATCGAAGGGAGGGAGGGAATCGGCATTTATCCATAGCTCTACCGTTCCTGCTCCCGTATTAAATCCATTGACCGGCATGGTGGCGTAGTCATCCGCCCCGTCGAACCAGACCGTTCCCCTCGATCTTCCCGTCCCGGAGTGCATCCGGTAACATTCCGCCCGTGGTGGTTCCGTGGTTCTGAAATGAGGTGGCATCCTGCAACTGCGGGGCCGGGCCCGAAGGATCATTGTTCATGTGCCAGACCGTGGTAAACTGGTTGCTCCATACAGCGGCTGTATCCCATTGGGGGAGCGCGCCAGCTTGGCCGAAATAGAGGAAGATTTCTGTATCTACCAGTGCTGAAAGGGAAGGGATGCGTACCCAGGCAATTAAGGAACCCTCCACAGGATCGAAGGATTCAATTTCAAAATCCAGGATGCTAAGCATATCCTGAGCGGTAAAACAGAGATCCCTGCCATCCGCGTACTGCACAACTCCGCCATTGATCTCTGTTCTGAGGAGGGTATCGGTAGTGGAAACCAGGCAGGGAAATCCGATCAGCGGATCGCTTCCGGGCACCAGGTTATGATTCAGGGTGATCTCCTTCCGGTGACTGTATCCCTCCAGCCACTGGGCTTTAAGTCCAAGCCCACCGAATAGCAAAACCGAGGCCAGGAGCGGCAAAAATTTTTGAAAGTATGCTTTTTTCACCTGATACATTTCTATTTCTTTTCATCCAAAATGATAAACTCCACCCTGCGGTTAAGCATTTTTCCTTCCTCGCTTGAATTGGAGGCAATAGGTCTGGATTCGCCATATCCTTTACCAAGTAGCCTTTCAGCTTCAATTCCCTGGGATACCAGGTAATCAACCATGGATTGGGCCCTCCGTTGGGACAGGGTCATGTTGTATTCAAAGGAACCCATGTTGTCGGTATGGGCTGCGATCTCCAGGCTTAGCGTCGGGTAGCGATTCATGATAATCACCACCTGATCCAGGATGGGGTAGGAGGCTTCTCCAATGCGATAGTCGTCAAATTCAAAATAGGCATCCGAGAAATTGCCCAGGGCAGAGGTGAGTTGAAGCAATTCTTCCTCAGCCAGATCGGCCAGGATATAGCTCTTTACACTGGCATTTTCGAAGCCTCTTTCCACCACATCAGTATATACCTCATAGGTACCCAGAACATTATCGGCTTGCCCCACCGTATAGCTGTAGAGGCTGTCTTCACGAAGGAAAACCTCCCTGATATCATAAACGCCCCGCAGAGGATCAAAGACCGAGCTGTCTGTGCTGATCGGGGAATCAGAATTGAGCACCTCCACCCGGAACACCGCATCCTTTTCCTGCGCTTCTTCCAGGGAATAAAAGGATTGAGAAACACCGGCTTCGCGGCCGGCCGAATCCGGCATTATAATGAGCGAGCCCTCCTGCCTGGCCCTGTACATCGCCAGATCCTGGTGATCCTGCAGCACTTCCACCACCTTGTATACGCATTCCCTGGCTTCCCATCCGGTCGAATCCGGCTTGCCTGTGACCATCAGCTGGATCCTGTACTTTCCTTTCCTGGCAAACGCGTGCTCCACCTCGGCTCCCCGGAGCCTGGTGCCGTCCCCGAATTCCCAGTAGTATTCTTCCACCTCCAGTTCCGGTAGATTTGTAGCCTGTGCATCGAAAGCAGTCAACTCATTACTAACAAAGGCATCAGGGGAAGCAATATAGGGCTGTTCCACATCGCTAACCTCCACCTCAAAAGAACTCTGGGTAAAAAAGGTGTTCCCCGTATTATTATCAATGATATGCAGCTCCACCAGATAGTTGCCCGCACCGGGAAAGCAATGTTCCACTTCCAGACCCCCGGCTCTTTCCCCGTCACCAAAATACCACATGTAGCTCAGAGGAAGGCTGTCAATCCTCATGCTGCTTTCGTCATAGAACGCATAACAGTAATAATTCTTCTTCAGGCTGTCGCAAGAGTAAAATTGAGGGAATGTGGTGCTGAACCGGTAAATGTCATCCTTCTCCTGGCGGTTGGAGGAAAAGTAACCCTCCTTACTGTTCAGGTCAGTGATTAGCCCGAAATCATCCGCACTGGAATTGATTTGGGCATTCAGGAGCAGGGGGACAGCCCAGTCCCCCTGGACCTCCCGGGTGAAGAAAATATCCTTCTTGCCAAATCCCTTCCATCCATCGGAGGAAAAGTAGAGGATCCCGGCTCCGTTTTCGAAGGGGTAGGATTCGTTTCCTTTTGTGTTTACCCTGGGACCCAGATTTACAGGCGGTAGCCAGCCATCGTCAGAACGGTCACAGTACCAGAGGTCAGCCCCTCCAAATCCCCCGGGCATATTCGAAGCAAAATAGATCCGGTCACCGTCGCTTGACAGGGCCGGTGTGGTCAGGGAATACTTGGTACTGTTATATGGGAATGGGGTGATCTGGGACCAGGTACTATCGATCCATATGGCGCTGAAGAGCCCTAACTGGTTGCGGCTGTCAAAAACATCGCGCCGCCTGGGATTCACATCCAGGTTCCGGGAATAATAGATTTCGTTCCCTTTGGGACCAAAGGTGGCCGGACCGTCAAAAAAAGGGGTCCTCAATTCCTCCCACAGGATGGGTAGAGAACCCTGATCAGTGCTGTCCGCCAGTGAAACATACCAGATGTTGGCATCCTCTATCTGGTCGGCTGTGGTCTGTTCAGGCTTTAGCTCTGTTTTTCGGGTAGAGCAAAACACCAGCCCGTCCCTGAAATAGACAGGGGAATAGTCATTAAACTGATCCAGGCTGATCTTTGCCTTGCTAACCTCATAGTTTTGAGATTCAGCTATTTGACACGAAGCAAGCAGGAGTGCCAGAACAATCAGTCGGATTCTAAGAGAACGAATTTCGGAATTAATCATATAATACATTTAGACTGATCAGGATTTGTTCAATAGTTTCTACGGCCTTTCCCACGCTTTGTTACATGCTATGGTCTCTTTACAGAGATCAAAAAGGAAGCTTATATTGTTGATTATTTGTCCATTGTATAAATATGGATAATTATTCCTCACAAGTCCAGCCCACCGCTTACAATTTATAAACATCTTAATCCTGGAAAATGAGTAATTTTGAACCTATATTGCAGGATCCTAATTGTTGAATAGGATGGCCTACAAATCGTCTAAGTTCCAGTCCGTAGATCCAGTCGGCCCTGCCTGCCAAAAGAGAATATACCATTCTCGTGAGGAGGCTGAGGATATGATAAAGTATATCCAGGAGCAACGCATAGTAAAAGGATTACTCGCCTATGAATGCCCGGACTGTGGTTTGTGGCACCTGACAAGTAAAGCCAAATAAGATGTATTCTTTTAAACGCCTGATTCTTCTCCTCCTGTTTCCATCCCTGGCCACTGCAGCCCTTTCCTCAGATACAATCTCCGCAGCCTATGGGGCCCATGCTCACAACGATTATCTGCACGAACGCCCCTTCTTCGATGCCCTGGGAAACGGGTTCCGGAGCCTGGAGGCAGATGTGTTCTCCCGGGGCGATTCTTTATATCTGGCGCATGACCGGAAGGACATTCAGCCGGGAAGAACGCTCCGGAAGCTCTACCTGGAACCTCTTATGAGGTATTATTCGGAAGATCGGCTTGGCAATTATAATCAGGACCATCCCCTGATTCTTCTGGTTGATATTAAGGACCACGGACTGACTACCTACCAGTTATTGGAGCACATTTTGAAAGAATTCCGGGAGATCCTTTGTCAGCTTACCCCGGAAGGGTATGTGGGTGGAATTGTGAAAATCGTGATCTCCGGGAACCGTCCGATAGACTATATGAGGCAACAAACACAGCGGTTCGCTTTTGTGGATGGACGGATAGCAGATCTTGCAGCAGCTGACTCTCCGCAACTGATGCCCCTGATCAGCGACAGATGGACCAAATTTTTTTCCTGGAGGGGGAAGGGTGAAATGCCGGAGGAAGAACGGGCACAACTCAGATCCTATGTGCAGCAAGCCCATAAAAACGGCCAGTTGATCCGTTTCTGGTCTACCCCGGACAATCCCGGAGTGGAGCGTCAGGCGGTCTGGAGGGTCTTACTTGAAGCGGGAGTTGACCTGGTCAATACCGATGATCTTACTGGTCTGAGGGAGTTTTTCCAGGCAGGCGGATTCCAATAATGCAGATATCATCAATTTGAGCGATCTCTCCACGCCAGCTTTCCAGCGTATTTTCCAGGATATCCCTTTGTTTGTCCATGGATTCGTCCTGGATGGCTAACAGCAACTCCTTAAACCGTTTCGTTTTGTATTTCTTACGGTCCTTTCCCCCGAATTGATCGATAAACCCATCCGTAAATACATAGAGGGTATCCTGCTCCACAAGAGGAAGCTTTGTGCTTGAAAACTCAGTTTCTTCCCAGTGGATGCCAATGGGTTGTTTATCCCCTTTTAATTCAAGTAGCCTGTGGTGCCGGCCAGACAGGGATGCTTCGAATTCCGGCTCTGTATTTTCCGCCAGGCTGCTGATTCTGATCAGATACAGGGGATTATGAGCTCCGGCAAAGTGGAGTTCGTTCTTCTCCTTATCAATAATGGCAACGGCCATGTCCATGCCATCTTTCTGCTCTTTGGCCTCGCCTTTTTGGGCAAGCATCTCTTTTACCCTGGACCTTAAATCGTCCAGGATCTTTCCGGGAGCATCCAGCTTGATTTTCCACAGTTGTTCATCCAGCAGGGTGATCCCCAGCATGCTCATAAAGGCACCGGGCACCCCATGTCCTGTACAATCCGCCGCAATGATTATTATGGAATTCTTCAGCTCTTTAATCCAGTAAAAATCCCCACTCACGATGTCCTTGGGTTTATAAAAAACAAAGTGTTCGGGCATGATCCGGTCCAGATATTCTTTGCCGGGAAGCACGGCATCCTGGATCCGCTGGGCATAATCGATGCTATCGGTAATTTCTCTGGTCCGCTCCTTCACTTTCTGTTCCAGTTCCCGGTTGACCTGGTCCTTCAGTCTTTCATTTACTTTAAGCTGGTCGATTATCTGTCTCTGGATTTTTTCTCTTTCCACTTCATCCAGCCATATTTTTCGGGCAATTCCAAAGGAAAAGATCAGGATTTGCAGGACGGCCGCCAAATACATGGTGGAGCTAATAAAGAGCTTGCCTGATATGGATTCATAAATGCTCAATACCGTACTGGTAGATAGTGCATCATACAGGGTGATATAGATTAAGGGGATCAATACCAGATTGGCGATCAGGAAGTACCAGGCTGGACGGAATCCAGCTCTGATTCGAAAGATAGCAGGTAGAATCAGGATAAAAAGAGGTATGATCCCGACGGTAAAAATCCAAACAACCCTGAAGATTTCATTGAGGAATGAAGGATAGCTGAAATTAAACAGGGTTTCGATAAAGACCAGAATTATCCTGAGGCCCGTGAGAGTGAGAACGATTACAACACTTCTGTACCAGAATTTTAACTTGTTCTTCAGATCCATATAGGCGATCCCGAACAAGAGGAAAAATATGGATATCCAGGACATGATATAGGGTTGAAATTTCTCAAGAAATTTCAGAAAGAAATTGTTCTCTTTCCAGAAGAATTCGTCCAGGTATCCGTCTGAGATGAACAGAAATATGGCCAGGCTTCCAATATAAAGTGCAAAGTATAAGTATTGCCTTTCTCGAATCACAGTAAAGAGCAACAGGAAGAATGCAGAAATAATCAGCATGGTGAACAGGAACCCAGACAGCAACATCCGTTCGAATCGGTCATATCTGACTATGGTTTCGTGCGCAAATGCCTGAAAGTGGGGTGCTCCCACACTCTCTTCTGATTTCCAGCGAAGATAGAAGTTTTGCGTCTCCCCTTTGTTGAGAGTTACCTGGACAGCACGCCAGTTTTTGTAAATAAAATCCCGCTCTTCAATGGGTAATAGTATTCCTGATTTTTTTTCTACGATTTCTCCGGAAGGCAACTTATAAAAGAAATTCAGAGAATCTTTACCTGTCATTTCAGGGATATGAAGCAGATAGGTCCGGCTGGCTGCCAGTCTGCTATCGGTGGTGATCTTTAACCAGACGCAGGGGGAAGAAAAATCTTTTTCGAACTGACTTGTTATCCCCACCAGGTCTCCCCGGGAAGGGTTTACAGGGAGAAAGTACAGAAGGCTGTCCTCTCTGAGGACCGTCAGGGAGGCATCTGATGAGATCGTCTGCAGTCCGGCCTGCCCGATATGGGTGTCATAGGCGGCATCCATTTCATCGGCCAGGCTGACTAATTGATCGCCCGGCAGGATGCCGCTTCTTTCGGCAGGGCTCCCTTTTTCCACCGCATATACCGTGGTCCTGGAGACCAGGGGGTCCTTAAACAGGGAATCCTGCGAACTGGACAGGATTTCCCGGATGTCCCATTCCCCCAGCGAATCCACCAGGTACAGATAGTCGTATGAATCGATCTGAAAGAGGTAAGGATCCCTTTGAAACTCAAAGCTTAGCAATTCATCTTCCCCGTTTCGTTTAATCTTCAGCCGGAGAAGTTTATCAGAGTGGTCTTGCAGCAAGTGCTGGAAACCCCGCCTGTTCATCCCTGTCCCTGAAACCACCGAATCATTGATGGATATGATTTGATCGTAGCGCATAAGTCCGGCTTTGTCTGCCGGGCTGTCCGGGATCAGGGCTGTTATGATGGCTGTATCCTTATGATAGCTCACCTGGCTTATACCGGTAATGCCATCATACACAATCATTGTGGTCTGTGGAAAAGCCATGAAAGGCCATATCAAAAGCAGGAGTCCTGTGAGTCCCCGGAGAGTAGTATGTATGGATTTACTCCTTAGCAGATATAAGAATTGCCGGATCAAATATGACACTTTTAGCATGGCCTCTTCCGGATAAAGATATGCTTTGAAATGGAATAAGCCAAAAGAGGATCAGTGTATTAACAGTCCTGATGATAATTGACCGCTCAGACAAAGCCGAGCCTGGATTCTTTTTTTTAACTTGAGGGGAGTACTGTTAACTCAACCCTTCGAAAGAAAATTTCAGCCGCCTCTGATTGAATTTGAATACGTCCGCGGCCGGGCTTGACATGTGTGGCCTCATTGACCAGCGTCCCGTTCAGGATTACGGTGATCTTATCCCCGTAGGCAATACACTCCAGGGTGTTCCACTGGCCTGCGGGTTTCTCCACATCCTGTTCACCACGGAAGCCAAGCACATCTTTCCATTCCGGATCGCGTCCCCACCAGTTGATTCGTCCCTGAGTTATGGTATGGGGGCGCCCGTTCGACGGGGAAAAAAAGTGGTTGCCCTGCTTATCGGAACTCACATTGCAGGTGAGCTGAAATTTATCGCTCCCGTCCCCAACCACTATAAAATCTCCCGTACCGCCCTCGATAATCTGGCATTCAATGGAAAACATCCATATTCCCTGGGATCCCCCATCTTCGCCCTGGGAATGTAAGAGCAAGCCACAATCTCTGGCATTTTGCAGTCTGGGCTCATAGGTCAAATCTCCCCATTTATATTCCAGAAGGATCTTATAGTTTTCATAGACCTTATTGGTAGTGATGCAGCCCCATTCCTCCCCGGAAATCCGGATCATACCATCCTGAACGGTAAAAACTTCCTTGGGGTCCTGGTCGCGCCCCCGGTCCTGGAGGAAGGTATACCATCCGTTCAGGCTGTGGCCATCGAATAACTGAATTTGTCCGTAGCTGCCCGTGGTGCTCAGGGCAGCTAGGAAAATAGCCACACAATAAGATATCACTGCTTTTTTCATCGTCTCCTTGGTTTATTATATTGATTAAAGTTACAAATGCTCTTCATATGAACAATTCTTTACCCGATATTCAGCTGATTCAGCAAGGAAGTGACTAAGCGCAGTGTTTATTCCGGGTTTGTCTCTCTATGGCAGAATTCCGTTTCTCTTTTTGTGTTAAATTTGGTGAATTAACCGACAACTATATCATGTGGATAATGAAACGTTTATTGCACACCGGAACCAGGGAAGAGGCTCTGAACATCCTGGTTCTTTTGCTGCGCATTAGCCTTGCAGGCTTTATGCTGACACATGGATGGCCCAAGTTAAGTAAACTGCTGGAAGGCGGGGAGATCCAGTTTGGGGACCCCCTGGGTCTGGGACCTGGCCTTTCTTTGATCCTGGTTGTTTTTGCGGAGTTTTTCTGCTCGATCCTTATTGCGATTGGACTGGGGACACGCCTGGCCGCCATTCCCTTAATTTTCACTATGTTGGTGGCGGCTTTTATCAGTCACGGGTCCGATCCTTTTGGCAGGAAAGAAACAGCCCTGTTATACCTTCTGTTCTACCTCACGCTCCTGGTGGTGGGCAGCCGTAAATACTCGGTGGATTATCTCCTGACACGGTCCTCCTGAACCATTTTAAGTGAAGCACTCAGGCTTCCGCTTTTTTCAGCTTATTGTAAAGCCAGGCGAAGAGCCAGCCCCCGATGATTCCGTAAATAAAGCCCCACACCAGGCCGATAAACGCCCCCCACCAGCTTACCGTATAGCCAAAAAACAAGCCCTGAAGCTTAACAAGCTGTCGCCCTTCGTAATTGAATATGACAAATACGAAAGTTATGACCAGTATTGCTGTGCCCAGAAGGATACCGGTCGATAATGCAAATGCCCTTTTGTCAAATTTCATATCCTTGATTTTGGGGTTAAAGCTAAGTTATATATGCTTACCTGTCAACATGCCTGTATTCGTTTATTTATTTCCCAGGGAGTTATTAAGATGATGGAATAATTAGAGCTATGTTTATCTTTAGCAATCATTCAGGGCCTGTTTCGGGCCCTAAAAAGAAAAAATCAAAATGAAAGGAAAAATAGCCACAGGGATCCTGTTGACCATAATTTGCCTGTCCTGCAAGCCGGGGGAGCAAAGAGAGGCAGAAGCCGGCACCACACCGCGATCGCTGCTTGATTATGTGAATCCTTTGATGGGAACCGATTCTGATTTCAGTCTCTCCAACGGGAATACCTATCCGGCCATTGCCACTCCGTGGGGCATGAATTTCTGGACCCCCATGACCTCTAAAATGGGGGACGGATGGACCTATAATTACGATGATAAGAAGATCAGGGGCATCAAGCAAACCCATCAGCCCAGTCCCTGGATCAATGATTACGCGGCTTTTTCCCTGATGGCAGTCACCGGGGAACTGAAATACGAAGAGAATGAACGGGCGTCCTGGTTTTCACATAAGGCCGAAACAGTCAAGCCCCATTATTACAGGGTCTACCTGGCAGATTATGATGTGGTAGCCGAGGTGGCGCCCACCGAGCGATCGGCCCACTTTCGATTTACCTTTCCCGAATCGGACTCCTCCTACATCCTCCTGGATGGATTTTTTAAGGGATCCATGGTCTCCATCGATGCGAAAGAGCGCAGAATTACCGGGTACTGCCGAAACAACAGCGGGGGAGTTCCGGATAACTTCCACAATTATTTTGTGGCTGAATTTGACCGGGATTTCGAGCTCATGCATACCTGGGGAGATCAATGGAAGCTGAAGGAAAACAGTACCAGCAGCGAGGGACAGCATGTGGGGGCTATTGTCGGTTTTGCTACCGGAAAAGGGGAGACCGTACACGTCAAAGTCTCTTCCTCCTTTATAAGTCCCCGGCAGGCCGTTCTCAACCTGTCCAGGGAGATCGGGCAGGATTCCTTTGAGCAGACCCGGGAGAAGGCACGAACTGTGTGGGAAAAGGAATTAGGCAGAATTGTGATCGAGGATCCCGATGCGGACCATATTAAAACATTCTATTCCTGCCTGTACCGGGTGCTTCTGTTTCCCAGGAAGTTTTATGAATTCAATGAGAAAAATGAAGTAGTGCATTACAGCCCCTATAACGGGGAGGTCCTGCCGGGATATATGTTTACCGACAATGGGTTCTGGGATACTTTCAGGGCGGTCTTTCCCTTTTTCAATATGATGTATCCCACCTTAAACGGACAAATCATGGAAGGGTTGGCCAATACCTACCGGGAATCGGGATGGTTGCCGGAATGGGCCAGTCCCGGGCACAGGGCGCTATGATCGGTTCCAATTCGGCCCCGATCATCGCCGATGCATTTATAACGGGGGCATTAACCAGGGATGTGGATATTCTGTTCGAAGCCATTCTGAAGAATGCCCGGGTGGAAGAAGGGAGGCCCGTCAGTTCGGTTGGAAGAGAAGGCCTGGAATATTACAACAGACTGGGATATGTCCCCTACGATGTGGGCATCAACGAAAATGCCGCCCGCACACTGGAATATGCCTATGCAGATTTCACCATTGCCAGGATGGCCGAGAAGCTGGGGAGAGAAGAGGTGGCCCAACAATTCTACAGGAAGTCGCTGAACTATAAAAATGTCTTTGATCCCTCGGCCGGGTGGATGAGGGGCAGGAACGAAGACGGCTCGTTCCAGTCCCCTTTTAATCCCCTGAAATGGGGGGATGCTTTTACCGAAGGAAACAGCCTGCACTATACCTGGTCTGTTTTTCATGATGTACAGGGACTGATCGATCTGATGGGGGGCAAAGATGCCTTTATTGGCAGGCTGGATACGGTTTTTGAAATGCCTCCGCTTTTTGATGATTCATACTACGGATTTACCATTCACGAGATCAGGGAGATGCAGCTGGTGAACATGGGCAATTATGCCCATGGGAATCAGCCCATACAGCATATGATATATCTTTACAATTATGCAGGGGTCCCCTATAAAACTCAGCAACTGATCCGAAAGGTGCTGACTACGCTATATTCGGCCACCCCGGATGGGTATTGCGGGGATGAGGATAACGGGCAAACCTCTGCATGGTATGTGTTCTCTGCTCTTGGCTTTTACCCGGTAGCCCCTGCTACCGACCAGTATGTGATAGGCAGTCCGCTCTTTAAACGGGCCATTATAAACCTGGAAAACGGGAATCAGTTTAACCTTTCTGCAAGGCAAAATACCGAAGCAAACTTTTATATTCAATCGGCCCTCCTGAACGGGGAAGAGTACCGGAACAATTATATCCGCTTTGAGGATATTCAAAGGGGGGGAGCTCTGATATTTCAGATGGCCGATACCGCGAACCGGGCCTGGGGAACGCTGCCGGAAAATGTACCCTTTTCCTTAAGTACATCCAGAGAATAGCGGAGACCAGCCCCCGGGATTGTTCTTAGCTTTTAATTTTTTAGAGAGCAAATTGGACACCCGTCAGTTTCTCAGATTCCTCCCATAGGCTTGCTGCATCCTGGAGATTATGCGATGCCTCATTGGATGGGACCAGTACCGGATATCCCTTCCATTCCCTTTTACCACCGGGCCCGTAATACTCACTTCCTTTCACCCGGGGGTCGACGGAAGCCCGGATCTGGGGCAGAGCGCCCATGGCCTGGTCCTGCGCCATCCATTTAAACAAAGGGCTCAGGATCTTAAATAAAAATTTGCCTTCCAGATGATGCGCCAGGTTGGTCATGGCCACTCCCGGATGGGCCGCGACGGCTATTGTATCCTTTTTTGCTGCTTCCAGTTTCCTCTGCAGCTCGTATGTAAACAGGAGATTGGAAAGCTTGGAGCGCCCGTAGGCTTTCATGGGAGAATACTCCCGCCGCCTGAGAACTGCAGATTATCGAAATCCATTTTGCCATTTTTATGTGCGCCACTGCTTACATTCACAACTCTCGCTCCTCCTGTGTGTAGCAATACATCCATCAATAATCCCGTAAGTGCAAAATGACCCAGGTGATTGGTTCCAAACTGACCTTCAAATCCGTCTTTCGTGGTAAAGTAGGGAGTCATCATAATACCTGCATTATTCATAAGAACATCCAGTTTCTTGTAAGCTGACTTATATGCAGAAGCAAAACTCCTGACAGATTCCAGGTCGCCCAGGTCAAGTTGTATCACCTTGATCCTGCCCTCCGGCACATCCTTCAGGATCTTCACCTTTGCTTTTTCACCCTTATCCACGGACCGGCTGGCCAGGACCACCTCGGCTCCCTTGCCGGAGAGGGCTTTCACCGATTCATATCCAAGCCCGCTGTTTCCTCCGGTCACCACCATGATCTTCCCTGTCAGATCGCTTATATTCTCTATTGTCCAATTCATCTCTTTTATCCTTATATATTCATTGATTCAAAAAGATTAACAGCCAGTTCTGCATTGTGTTCTCAACAATTTCAGTAATTCAGGCCGGATGCCCTGCGGAATAAAGTACAGCCTTTTTTGAGGAGGCGCAGAGATTTTATAACTTCCCCATTGAAACTTAAAGAGTTCACCAATGAAAGGAATGTACAGATGAAAAGAAGAATCACAATCCCGGGAGTTCTCAAATTCATGGGTATTATCATTCTCGGAGTTTTACTCTCCTGCACTGGCAGGGAGAAGTCGACTACGGATCGGATAAGTGTAGACTTAGAGGCTGATGCCGGCCAGCAAACACAGGAATGGATTTCCCTGTTTGACGGGGAAAGCCTGGATGGCTGGAAGCGGTATAATGCGGAGGAAATTGGCCCCCTGTGGACCGTGGACGAGGGGGCCATTAAATGTGATGGGAAAGGGCATGGAGAAGGAAGTCCTGAATTTGGAGGCTCCCTGATCACCCTGGAATCATTTGGCAATTTTGAGCTGGAACTGGAATGGAAGATTTCGGAGGGTGGAAACAGCGGAATCCTTTACCATGTAGTTGAGAATCCGGAATACAGTCATGCCTATGTCACCGGACCGGAATTTCAGGTAAGAGATGATCCCCCTGCCGGCGATACCAGTTCCAACGAAAATCAGAAAGCTGGAGCAAGTTATGACATGTACGCTCCAAATTCGGCAAAAAAGTTACATCCTGTTATGGAATGGAATTCGGCCAAAATCGTCTATTTGGATGGTAAAGTCGAACACTGGCTCAATGGAGTGAAGGTGGTGGAATTTGATGAAGGCAGTGAGGATTTTAAACTCAGGTTTGAAAAAAGCAAATGGTCCTCCGGGGAATATCCTTTCTGGAATTCTTATAAGGAAGGGTCCATTGGCCTGCAGGATCATGGGGCAGCGGTGTGGTACCGAAATATCCGGATAAGGCGCTTATAATTCCATATGAAACAGTTTCTTTCAGAAAGTTACCGCGCCCTGCTCGAAGAGCGCATCGCTGAAGCGGAAAAGCAAACAGGGGTGCAGATCGTACTTGCCACAGTCAGGCGGAGTGACAGCTATACGGAAATCCCCTGGAAGGCCTTTGCAATAGGGGCGTCTATTGCGGGTCTGTTTGTATTCTTCCTGGATCTGTTCGTTCTGGGCTGGCTAACAGATATTCTGATACTTCTTGCCGTGGTGGCAATTCTGGCCACCGGAATCCTCTTTGTTCTCCTGTCGGTTTTATCTCCGGCCTTTGCCAGGCTGTTTCTTTCCCAATCCCGCAGAGAGATGGAAACAGCACAGTACGCTGAATCTCTCTTTCTCTCCAGGGAGCTTTTTGCCACAGAGGGTCGTAAAGGGATCCTGCTGCTGGTCAGCCAGTTCGAACGGCAGGTAGTGATCCTGCCTGACAAAGGGATCCGGGATCTGCTGAGTTCGGAAAAGCTGAAGGAGATTATTTTAAAAATGACCGGACACCTCAGGCAGAACGAACTGGGTAAAGCCCTGGAGACTGGTCTTGGGAGTATCCGGGAGGCCCTGGGTTCCCCGGAACCGGGCGGGAGCTTCACAAACGAGCTTTCGGACAAAATAATTGAGGAGGACGGGATATGAAAAAGTTTTCACTTCTGGTACTCCTCATAAGCTTACTGGCCACTGTTCAACTTACCAGAGCTGCGGATATTCCTTATCTGGCAGGCAGGGTGAATGACCATGCCGGAATCCTTTCGGAGCATACGCGCACAGAGTTAAGTGAGATACTCAAAGCGCATGAAGAAAGGACAACAAACCAGGTAGTTATCCTGACCCTGGCTTCCCTGAATGGAGAGCATATTGAGGATTATTCAAACCAGGTATTCAATGCATGGAAATTGGGACAGGCAGATAAGGATAACGGGATCCTCATCCTGGTTGTCCCGGACGAAAGACGAATGAGGATTGAGGTCGGTTACGGGCTGGAAGGATATTTGCCGGATATACTGGCCAGTCGCATAATCAGGGAGATAATGACACCCAGGTTCAGGGAGGGGGATTTTGACGGAGGAATTGCAGAGGGTACCCTGGCCGTGTTGCAGGTTCTCGAAGGTCAGGATCTTCCAGCTTCGGGTGAGTTGGACGAAGCCTCTGATTCCCCTGCCTTTTCGGACTTTGCAGACCTGGAGAGTCCTGATATGCCTTTGACCATGCGCATCCTGATAGGGGCGTTTATTTTTGGCATCATAGGCTTGTTTACCATTGTGGGAATTATGATGCCGGGCTTTGGATGGTTCCTCTACCTCTTCTTAATCCCCTTTTGGGCCACCTTCCCTATTATTGTATTGGGTTCAAGGGGTACGCTGGTCATTTTTATAGTCTATCTCATCGGGTATCCGCTGGTGAAACTATATATGCGAAGCACTCCATGGTATAAGAAGGCTAAACAGGACCTGCGTACTAAAGGAAGAGCTTCTATAGGGGGCTTATCATTTTCATCAGGCAGCTCAGGCGGCTCATGGAGTTCAGGTGGCAGCAGTTCTTCCGGTGGATTCTCCGGTGGCGGGGGTTCCTCAGGAGGGGGCGGTGCCTCAGGATCCTGGTAACTCTTCCGTATGTCTACCGGCAGAAGATCCATTCCTTTTTCGAGGAAAGATCGTTGTTGAAGTAATAGCCCTCTGCGTCGAATGCCTGGAGGTAATCCGGATCATTTATCCTGTTTTGAATAATGAAGCGCAGCATCATTCCCCTGGCTTTCTTGGCATAGACGGTCACGTTCCTGAATCCGGCTCCGTCAGATTCTTTAAATACAGGTGTAATGATTTCGTAGGGAAAAGACCCGGGCTGTATGGATTTGAAATACTCGTTTGAAGCCAGGTTAATCAGTACCCTGCGTTCCTGCAGGCCGGTCTCTTCAGCAATATGCCCCGGAATGATCTCTTCCCAGAACTTATAGAGATTCTTTCCCCTCGGATTTGTCATTTTACTGCCCATCTCCAGCCGGTAGGGAAGGATCAGGTCCAGGGGTCTCAGCACTCCGTATAAACCTGATAACAATCGAATATGATCCTGTGCAAATAAGAGGTCGGATTCATTTAGTGATCTTGCCTGCAGGCCATTAAACACTTCCCCGGAGAAGGCGAGGAGGGCTTGCTGGCCTTCTTTGGCAGTGTAAGGAGTGTGCCATTGGGCATATCTTTCAAAATTCAATATGGCCAGCTTATCGCTCACCTTCATCAGGCTTTTAAGCTCAGAGATGGAATAGGAGCGAAGCTGTTTTACCAGTTCTTCAGCCCGTTGCAGGTACTGGGGCTTGCTAAATTGTTCCGTAATACCGTGTGGCGAAGCGTCTATGGTTTTTGCCGGTCCGAGTATGGTGAGCATGAGCCTAAAATTAGGCCATAATTTTAATTTACAGAAGGATTGGATGAATAAAACCAGGGACTGCTCACACCCTTACCCCGACCACCAGGATATCATCGATCTGGGATTGATTTCCCATCCAGTCGGTGAGGGTTTTTTCCAGGATGTTCTTTTGATCGAACAAGGGCCTGTCATGAATTTCCATCAGAAGACTCTTGAATTTTTTACTCATATACTTCTTCTGGTCCGGTCCTCCCTTCTGATCTATAAATCCGTCTGAGAAGATGTAGAAGGTATCCCCGATCTCCAGCTTTATATCGTGATTGGTAAAGGCCCGGTCTTTGCCCTGGTGGTAGCCCAGGGGCATGCGATCCGCTTTAAACTCGATCAGCTCCGTGTTCCCTTTCTCTTCACGTATGAGATACAGGGGATTGAAGGCTCCGGCATACTGCATGGTCCTGTTCTTCTGGTCGATCACGCAGAGGGCCATATCGATCCCGTCTTTGGTTTCATCGGGCTGTCCATGCTGGCGCAGGGAATGCTTGATCTGTTGGCGGAGTTCATTCAGGACCTCCCCTGCCTGTGTTATCTCTCTTCTTTGAACGATCTCGTTCAGATAACTGATTCCCAGAAGGCTCATAAAGGCACCTGGTACGCCATGACCGGTGCAATCAGCAGCTGCCAGGATGATGTACTGGTTTACCTGCCTGATCCAGAAGAAGTCGCCGCTTACTATGTCTCTGGGTCTGTAGAGAATGAATGCTTCATCCAGCAGTTCATTGAAATAAGCCACCGGGGGCATCATGGCCGATTGGATCCTTTGGGCATAAGAGATGCTGTCCATGATCTCGCTGTTCTGCTTGCTGATGGCTTCGTTTAAAACGGTTAACTCTTCATTAGCCTCTCTAATCTGTGAATTCTGTTCCTTTATTTTCTGATTATCCCTGCGTTTTTGCACATAGGCAAATACCACTACAATGATGATCATCACCACGCCAAATAGTCCTGCTATCAGGGCATTTCGAAGTGTTTTTTGCTGCTGTATGGTGGCATCCCTGGCGACAATCTGGGTTTCCTGCAATTCGATCTGCTGCTGTTTTTTCTCGGTTTCATATTTGGTATCCATCTCCTCGATGATCCTGGTTTGTTCCTCATTGAACAGGCTGTCGCGGGTTCTGATGAATATCTCGGCGTATTCCAGAGACTTTCCCGGATCGCCCAGGACCCTGTAGGCATTCTTCAGGGTGCTGGCCACATAATTCTGAACATACAGGGCATCCAGTTCTTCTGCCAGGGAGTAAGCTCTCAGCCCATAGGAAACAGCCTGGTTCAGGTACTCTCGCTGCTGGTATTCAGTGAGTACCAGCGAGTCGGCCATTACCTGGTAAACCCCGGCAACATTACTCAGGGAGTGTACCAATCCGTCCTTGTTATTGAGCTTCTCATGCATCTCCACCGATTTTAAATGATTCTCCAGAGCGGCCCGGTAGTTTTTCAGTTCATATTGGATGGTGCCTATGTTGCCGTATCCAACCGCAATCCCTGCCTTATCGCCCAGCTCCCTGTGAAGATCAATGGAAAGCTCAGCAAATTCCAGGGCTTCCTTATACCGTCCCATGGAGTTATTCAGGGCGGACATGTTGGTGTAGTAACTGGACATTCCTTCTTTATCACCCAGTTCCTCTTTAATCTCAAAGGATAAGGTCAGGTATTCCATGCATTGCTCAGTGGATCCCTGCAGGTAGTGGATAATGGCAATATCGTTGTAGCAGCTTGCGATCCCCGGCTTGCTTTCGGCTTCCTCAAATATGGCTAGGGCAGCAAAGTATTCTTCCAGGGCCTGGTCATACATTCCCTGGTTCTCTATGACCATTCCGATAAATCGCCTGCAGTTTGCCTGCAAGCCCAGGTCCTCCAATTGCTCCGAGATTTCCAGAGCTTCCCTGAAATAGATCAGTGCCGAATCAGGCAGGTTATATCTATACTGATCTCCCAGCTCAAGTAGAATAGCCGCCTTCAGGCTATCTTCCCTGCTTGCGGAAAGTTCCCATTTCAGGGAATCGACGATGGCCTGATCCTGCGCCTGTGCGTGGGCGAAGAGCAGCAGCGTGATCGCGAGGGTCGGAAAAACTGTCCGCAAATACTTCATTTTACTCATATCTCAGTGATTCCACCGGTCCTAAATAGCGATCCTGCCATTCCAGCGTTTCCCGTATAAGGTCCAGTTTAGGGATCCAGTGATCCGTCTCTGATAAAAAAAGCCGCTTATCAGATTCAGGGGTACCCAGGTTCTCGAAAAATGGTTTGACATTTGTTTCAAGCGGGAAATTTGCATCATATATCCCATTCATCATCAGTACAGGTACGTATATCCCCTGTAAGTAATTGAAGGGATCTGCTTCGGGATAGTAATCGTTCCTCCTCAACCCCCCCACAACCAGGGTGCCGAGTTTGATCCGGGATTCAACGGCCAGTATGATCGCTGCCAATGTTCCTCCCCAGCTATGTCCATGATAGGCTATTTTGCTGCTATCCACATCCTGTAGGGATACCAGGTAGTCCACCGATCTTTTCAGATCCTTGATCAGCTTCACCAAATAACTTGAATATTCATGGGTCTTCCCGGAGCTTGTGTCCTCACTCCTTCGATCAAAGGTGCCAGTATAAATTGGATAGATCACTGCCCGGCCGCTTTTCATCAGAAAATCAAAAAACCAGATTCCATTATTTTGAAATTCCGGTTCGGTGCTTGCATAGCCACCCGGGAAAAATACCACGGTTTGAAAAGGAGGATGTGCGTTTTTAGGAAGATACAGATAGGCAGTGATCCGCTGATCATCATAGGCGGCATTAAAAGTGACTTTTTCCCTGATAAAATCTTCATGGCTCTCATCCCGTTCCTCGACTATTGCTTCCAATGGAATAGTGTCGTACAGATACTGACTCTTAAACACCTCCAGAATTTCTTTATCCACAGGTTCTGAGGCATCATAGTCTCTTCCCCCTACAAGTTCTATGGTCTCAAAAGCCTCAGCAGGTATCTTCTCCTTATCCAGGTATTGTACACACCTGAATCCGTTTCTTGCAGAACGATCAAAGGCTGGGATTTGGCTCCACTGGGAAAACATATAACCCGCATCATCCCATCCTCCTCCGGCGGTGATCCGGCCCGATTCAGTTTTATTCCAGCACCATTCCTTTACATTCCCGGCCATATCATAGCTTCCAAAAGCGTTCATACCCTTGTAACTTCCAATTTTCGCCGGGCCACTCTCGGAGAAATTACTTATCCGTATTACGCTGGAATTCAGGTAGTAATAGATCCTTCCATAGAAAAATCCTGCGCCTGTGTACCAGTGTTCCGCTGTGGGCAGGCTTTTTCCTGCAAATTCCGCGTAGGCCACAGCCTCATACCAGCTAACTCCAGATACCGGATAATCTTCCCGGCCTTCAGGATAATCACTGGCTTCCCAGCTTGCCGGGCCGGGTCTGCCGCTTTTATCTATGAATAGAGCCATGGCTTCTTCCCAGGTCAATTCCCTGCCATCCATGAGAAAAGGTTGCTTCCAGAATTGGGGATTCCTGTATCCTCCCTGATCCACAAATTCCTTGTATTGTTTATTGGTGACCTCATATTTGTCCATGAAAAAACCGTTCTTTTCCCCAAAATGATTTGACACTACCTCATCCCCAAATCCATCCACATAGACCATGGCTTCAGGGATCGTACCTTCCGGGAACAGCTTCCGGTAAAAAGTATCCTGATAATCGGAGGCAATCGCCCTTGTCTCTTCGTAACCCTCCTTCACGATTTTCACCTGAAAAAAGGATAACAAAGGAAGCTCCAGGCTGTCTATGGGGGTCACACCCATCTTTTCCCATGTTCCATCCACATCCGAATATTCACGCAGGTAAATATCAGCTCCGGGAGGATCGGTACAAAATGTCACATTTTGAATCAGTCGGGATTCATATTTCTGAAAATCAGGATTGTTTTTCAGGAATTTCCTGGCTTTTCTGACCAAGTCGAATGCCGCTGCATATTCTGCTGCATCACTTAACCTTTTGATCTCAGGCAGGGCAGATTCACGGGCCCATTTTATTTTAGAATGACGATTTATCACACTGATCCCAAAGGCGAGGAGCAGGATGATCAGGATTAATCCGGGGATATAGAGGGTGGGATTTAAGATCCATCTTTTTGATTCCTGGTTTGATGATTTTTGTTTTGTTGATTCTTCTTGAATTGATTTATCCATCTGCCCCTTTTGGGAGGCAAGTTCCGATTCATCCCCGGTTTTCTTCTCCCGGCCAAGCAGAAATGCAATGATCAGAGCCACCGGCAATCCGCACAGCAACACAATAAGGAAAATGTTGAAGAATCCTTCCGACCACCCAAAGCGGCCCGTAAGGAATTGCATGATCTCAATAAGCACCCAGGAACCGCTCACATAAAGGGCCAGGGTTTGGACGATCGAATTGGAAGTTAGCTTTCGGAAAAAAGAATCTGAACTCATCGCACATTTGCTGAAGAATAATGGAATTTACCGAAAATCTGCGTAATGGTCAAGTAGTTCGTTCAAGTAAATCAAGCGAATAGGAAGTTGGGCTTCGTATCCTAAAATTCTTCTGTTCTTGAATTGCTTTTCATTCATACCGCAATGATTCCACCGGGTTTTTATTTGCGGCACGCCAGCTTTGCCAGCTTACTGTAAGCAGTGCTACCAGGATGGCAAGGAGTCCGGCCAGGGCAAATATCCACCAACTCAGTTCTGTCTTGTAGGCAAAATTCTGAAGCCATTTATTCATGACGATCCAGGCAAGGGGACAGGCTATAATAAAGGCAATAAGCACCCAGACAGCAAAGACCTTGTTCAACAGGACCAGGACATGCGAGCTGCTGGCTCCATTGGTCTTTCTGATTCCTATTTCTTTCCTGCGCCGGGTGATGGAGAAGGCCGACAAGCCCAGCAGACCCAGACAGGCAATGATGATGCCCAGCAGGGAACTTGCCAGAAATAACGTACTAAAGCGCTGCTCGGCCTTGTATTGCTCCTTATAAAAATCATCCAGGAAAAAGTAGTGGAAGGGATTTCCGGGATAATGGGAGATCCATATCTTCTCCAATTCAGAAATAAGCGTACTTACATTGGACATGTTTGCTCTAAGGGAATAGTACTGATTTCCGGGCTGATGGAAAAAACCGATGGGCCCTGGCTCTTCCTTCACAGACTGCTGATTGAAATCCCTGACCACTCCGAGGACTGTTACCTCGAAACTGCCGGATCTCAGGATATCTCCTACTGCATCTACCTCATCCTCAAACCCAAAATAATCCAGGGCCGATTCATTGATAATTATATGACTTGAATCTTCCCTCATGGTTTCGCCAAAGCCCCTTCCCGCGATAAAGCTTAAGCCATAGGTATCAAAGAAATGATGATCCACATAATACATATCAATCACCTTCTCCGTATTTCGTCCTTCCACCGGAATGCCGAAAACACGGGTGCTGGTGATCTCTGTTCCGGGTACGCTTGTTGAGGAGGAGACATTGCCGACCATGGATAAGGCTCTGATATCCTCTTTAAATGCTTCCATGTTATTCAAATAGGATTCATAGGAATCCGCCTGCAATATCCTGGGCCCGTCCATTACCACTATGCCTTCCGGAGTAAAGCCAAGATCATGATTCAACATAAATTTCACCTGGCGAAAAATGGTGATGGTACCGATAATCAGAATGATGGATACAACGAACTGGAAAACCACCAGGTAATTTTTCAGGCGCATGATCCAGCTCCCCGATCCGGTGGGGAGTTTTCCTTTCAGAACATGACTGGGAACAAATTGAGCGCTGTAAATGGCCGAAAGGGATCCGGTGAAAATAGTTCCGGAAAGGAACAGAAGAATAAAAAGAAGAATAAGGGTCAAAAAATCAATCTGCAGCGGACTTTGCATGACCTGTTTAAAGAAGGGCAGTAAAAGAAAGACACAGGAAAAGCTTAACAGCAGAGCGATCAGGTTCAACAGGGCGGATTCTGTTAAAAACTGGAAAATCAAATCCTTTTTTAACGCTCCTGTAACTTTCCGGATTCCCACTTCAAAAGCTCGCTCTGCAGAACGCGAGGTGGCAAGATTAAGGTAATTAATGTAGGCAATGAGCAGAACCAGCAAGGCGATGATCCCCAGGGCCTGAACATTCCGGTGGTTGCCATTCACTTCTAATTCATTCTTTAGCCTGGAGTGCAAATGAATATCAGTTAGCTTAGTGAGCTTAAACTCCATCAGGAAAAAAGCCCGTTTCATAAAATCACCCAAAAAGTCTTCGGGTATTTGTGGCAGCTTGGCCTCCAGGGCATCCGCATCGGTCCCCGGAGCAAGGAGCACATAGGTATAAACATCTGCTCCCCACCAGGAGTCATCCCAATTTCTGCGGCTCCTCTGTATCAGGTTCTCGTAAGATAGAAGGATATCAAACTTAAAGTGTGAATTTTCAGGAATGGATTTCACCACTCCGGTAATTACATATTCCTGTGCGCCGTCGATCTTCAGGACCCTGCCCATGGGATCGATATCGTCAAAATATCTCCGGGCGGTCTCTTCAGTGATTACCGCATGATCCAGCGCTAATATGGAAGAGTCGGCTTTTCCCCTGGCCAGTGGAAATGAAAAGAGGTCAAAAAACGAGGATTGTGCGTACAGGACGTCCCGTTCCTTAAGGGCTTCATCTCCATCTTCAAATCCATATTTTACCAGGCTTTCCGTACGATAAAAACGTGCATAGTTGAGAACCTCAGGAAAATAGTTCTTCATTTCCTTCCCGATTGCTTTGGATCCTGCTGCAGAATGTTGTTCAAGAACATCCTCTTCATAGAGTAAATAATCTACCCGGTAAATGTTATCCGCATTGGTATGAAAGGTGTCATAGGAGGTTTCGGCTTTTATCCAGAAAACGATAAGTGTGAAAGCGACCATCCCAATAATCAGTCCCAGAAGATTGATCAGGAAATACCCTCTGTTAAACCTGAGATCCCGGATGGTTTGTATCAAATAATTCTTGAACATCGTATTTATGCAGTGGAGGGTGCCCTTTTACTCAAGCTATGTTTTAGGATGATAGGGTCTGCGTCTCTTTTTTTCCTCCAGCTTATCTGCTATTTTCAAAATGACTCCTACCAGCAGAACGATCAGGGTGAGTCCGCCTAAACTGATCAGGAAAATGATCATAAACCTTTGATCATCCCGGAAGACCAGGTAAAAGACTAAGCCAAATACGGCAAATCCAATGACGGACAAAAAGAATTGTCTGATCTTCTCCATAACTAATACAACAAGTTACGTCCTTAGGCGATATAAGTCAATGGAAGCCGCTCATCGTTTTCCATGAAGCGGTTTAAAATATTCATTTCAATAAGCATTTTCCTTCCTGTTTGTTTGGAAGGATCCTCTTTTTCTAAGGAAAAATCAAATGGTCCAGGCAACCATAACGGTTGGTATATGCTCCTTGTTGATACTAATCATGACCTTTAAACGTTAAAGGTATTGACAAGTTTGAAGAAAATTAATACAGCCCCTATGAAGAATAAAGCATATGTAATCGCTCTTGCAATTATGGTTTGTTCAGGGTTTTCATCCTGTGAAAAAAATGATCCTGATTCGGATTTTATTAAAGGAGAAAATGCCGTGATAGCTGACCATACCATTGCTTTCGAAGAAATTCTCAGGGCCATCCCTGATGAATACATTAATGCAGCGCGCGAAAACCTCCACATCGCCTATCAGCACACCTCGCATGGGACACATGTCTCCTATGGGATGTTTGGATTGCCCGGGTACAAGGCCGGAGACGAGACCAAATATGCCATCACAAACAATGATCCGCAGGCGGGCAAGCTTGATTTCAGAGACAATGTTATCGCCGCATATGCAGCTCCGGGGGAGAATGCCTCTGATCTCAGTCAGAACGAAACCGCATTTATACAGGCCACCAGAAACTACCTGGATGATCCGGACAATTCAGAAATCAATGTGGTCCTGTGGAGCTGGTGTAATATTGCCTGGCATGAGGTGGAGGAGAATTACATTCCCGGAATGCAAACCCTGATTAATGAGTATGGAGAAGGAGGTAGCAAGATTGGATCCGGCGGAGGGAAAAGGGCAAATTCAGTGAGCTTTATTTTCATGACCGGACATGCAAACAGAAACGATAATGTGGGGGAAGGTAAACCCAAGAACCAGGCGGATCTGATCCTGGATTACTGTCAAACAAATAATTTTTACTGTCTGGATTATTATGGGATCGACACCCACGACATGGAAGGCAACTACTGGGAGGATGCTGGCGATGATGGGAACTCTTCCGCGGGAGGTAATTTTTACGCGGATTGGCAGAATAGCCACAGTGCGGGGGCCGGCTATTTCGAGAACAGAAGGTCTCCGGGTGGCTCAGTCACCTATGGGGAACACAATACCCAGCATATCACGGCCAACCGGAAGGCCTATGCCATGTGGTATATCCTGGCCAGCATTGCCGGCTGGGAGTAAATATCTCTAGGGCCCTTTTTTATAGTTCTCGTCCCGGAAGAAGAGCTGGCCCTTGGTCAGCCAGGAGGTCCCGAATGATAGCAGGACGAGGGATTCCAGCCAGAAGATCGGATCCAGGTCCCGCAGGCTGGGGTAAAGATTTTCAAGAAAGCCCATGTATACAATAATCAGGAGCAGTGAGGCTGTCATAATGCTGCCACAGATGTAATAGACCACATTTCGCCTTCTTTTCTGGCGGGCCATGAATCTTTTTTCGCCGGTCACCATATCCATATGCGTCTTGGGGAAGAGTAAAAGCGAATAGACAATCAGGATCGTGAAATATATCAGCGCACTAAGGTTGTGCAGCTTTCCGATGAGGGGATTCTGATTGCTTACCGGGAGCAGGCAGGGCTGGCCGGGCTCACTGAGGGTGCAGGGAAGAAAGGCTACTCCCAGGACGGCTATACAGCCCAGGTAACCTGCAAGGTTGTCCCTCCAGTCGTGCCCCCTGTAGGCGAAAAGGAAAAGGGCCACGGCACAGTTGTATCCCACAAAAATGTTCCTCATGTTGGTGTGATAATAGGTGCTGATGGAGCCCTGGACCTCCTGGCATCCTCCAAACTGCAATGATCCGGCCACCAGAATCAGAGGAAGAGTGATCCCCAGGACCCCGATGGCCCGTCTCATGGTATAGTAGGAGATGATTTCCGGGGGCTTGTCCATGATCATGCGTTCTTTTGAGGGAATTTTTTTTTAGTCTACTGTTTCATAGCTTAAGCGCCAGCCCTGCATGCTTAATGATTTATCACTTACAAACCAGACCAATACCTCATTGGTCCTGGAGAATACGACAGGAGGGATGTTCTGACCACTGAATTTAGCAATAATATGATCAGGAACGGCGGTTCGTCCATCCACCAGGTATACAAAGTCGACGTTTGCCTGGGTGTCCATTTGATCAAAGGTAAATTTGATTCGTTTACCGGGAGGAACCGTAATGATCCATCTGCAGGAACAATTATCGGCATAATTGTATTCCCCGCTTCCATCTTCAATACTCCCTGATTCAAGATCCAGATAACGGGTATCACTGCAGAATAATCGGGTCGAATCTACCGTTTTGCCCTGGAAGTTCATTTTAAACAGGTCTTTCTTTCGAAGGGAGTTGTGCTCCATCATTAGCTTCAGGGATGCAGAGGGCACAAATAATTGTGGGGGGAGGTTTGAGAGCTTATATTCGTTCCAGACTGAATCATGCACCACAATCCGGAAGGAGTGTTTTCCGGGCTTTTTGACTTTCGATATATCGGGCTCCAGGTCGAAGCCCTGATACCCTCCTGCCGGTTCGATTTCCCAGCAATTCGAATTACTCTCAGCCAGGATGTTGATGGATCCTTTGGATCGAAGTGAGGAATAGTGCTTTTCCCGGTCCTGTGGCCTGGCCTCGTAATCCAGCGAGTTTGCAAGATTTAGTATACCTGCTCCCAGTTTGCCTCCATGGTTCGAGAACTGCCTGGGGAAAGGAGTAGAAGCGTTCATCAAGGCTTCTTTCAGGTCCGTGTTCTTAAGGCTGTTATTTTTGGACAGAATGACAGCCGCACATCCGGAGACCAGTGCTGTTGCGGCCGATGTTCCCTTATCCTGAATATAGGCGTTATCCTGTTCCGGGTGCGCTCCCCTCACCTGTTCTGCCGGTGCAGCAATATCGGCCTGCATTCCATAGTTTGAATGTTCTTCTTTCTGGAACTTCCTGTTTATGCCTGATACGGCAAGGACTTCCGGAACAATGGCCGGATGCAGAATTTGTTCCTCATTAAAATTTCCAGCCGAACTTATAAGGAGAATCCCTCTGTTGCTGGCTTCACGAATTATTTCTAAATCTTCAGGTCCGGGATTCCCTCCGCTCCACGCCAGACAGATGATATCTGCTCCATTTTCCATGGCGTAACGGATACCCCTGTACCCATCCTTCAGATAGGTCTGACTGGCCTGGTTTGAAAGCACTTTGACGGGCATGATCTTAATTTTCCGGCTGGCAGCATCTCCATAATGGAGCGAGGCAATGCTGGTGATTATGCTGGACACATAGGTGCCATGGTAATATTCCTTGCTTCTCCCTTCGGGTACAGAAACATCGGGATCATGATCGGAAATATCCCAGCCATATACATCATCCACATAGTTGTTTCCATCATCGTCCAGTTGATTCCCGGGGATTTCCCGGGGGTTCTTGTAGATGAATTCTTCAAGCTCTTGATGGGTGAGCCTGAAAGCATCATCCACCACCGCAACAAGCACTGGATTATCTTGATCGCTTTCGGAACTTGAAAGCGGAATGTTTATGCTATCGTATGCCCAGGTACTCAGGGGTTCAGCTTTCTGCTGTGTAAACGCCGGAACAGAGAAAAAGCCGGCAAACAAAAGGATGTTTGCCGGCCGAAAGACAAATTTCATAGTTTATTGGTAAGTGATGGTGTGACTATGTGCGGGCATCTGGCTAATGGTCATGGTATTGGTTTCAGTTCCTCCTGTTTGTCCAAGAACTCTGGTGGAGAGGCCGGGGCCGGTTCCGGGATGGATGGCCGTTCTGCCTCTTAAATCCGGAAGAGCAAAAGTACTACTTCCATTCCCCCCAAAGGTTGTGCCCAGTAGAGAGAACACGGCTGAATATGAGGCGATGGCCAGCAACTGGCCATCACACATGGCATAGCCACGGGGCGCAAAATTTCCGGCAAACATATAGATTTCCGCTAAAAAAGGATCCGCCGCAGAACGGGATGGAAAAAGTCCTTGTAGCGCAATAATGTGATTTATACCCAGCCAGGGCTGCATATTGTTCTGTGTCTGTCCACCCCCTGAATTTTGGACCAGGGCGCTCCTTGCAACCCAATTTGCCCCGTCAAAGGAGATCAGGTCATTGCTTACCGCTCCCGGGGGGCCGACCACCGGCAGTACAACAAGTCCGCCATCACTCAGGTAAATGGTGCCACCCACCAGGGACAATTGTTGCAGCTCGTTGGTGGGATCGGGATCCGCATCATCCACCAGAGAAGAGAGGTCCTCGGCAATGGTTCCTCCGGCATCTGTAATTTCCAGATTTGTTCCATTCAGGACGACATCCGTATTTAACTCGTTGGCCGGGTCCGCATCTAAATCCACCAGGGAAGATAGATCCGCGGTAAGGGTTGCTCCGGCATCCGTGAGTTCCAGGGTAGTGCCATTCAGGACTACGCTGGTATTTAGCTCGTTGGCGGGATCGGGATCTGCATCCTCCACCAGGGAAGAAAGATCCGCCGTCAGGGTTGCTCCGGCATCGCTAAGTTCCAGGGTAGTGCCATTCAGGACTACACTGGAATTTAACTCATTCGCAGGATCCGGATCTGCATCCTCCACCAGGGAAGATAGATCCGCAGTAAGAGTAGCTCCGGCATCGCTTAGTTCCAGGGTAGTGCCATTCAGGACCACACTGGTATTTAACTCGTTGGCGGGATCGGGATCTGCATCATCCACCGCATCCAGGAGGACCGCATTTGCAGTGGCAGCATGAAGCGCGTACGGAACTGCCAGCAGTTCTGAGACACCCATGGGGGTGGCATCCACGATGACCTCCACAAAATAAGGTCCGGCCGTCCAGTCAATCGCTGCAAACGAGACTGGATTTATGGAGCCAATCTCCAGGTTAACCAATCCAAATTCGTTGGTGGTGGTACTGTGCGTTTCCGAGTAGACTACGGTACCGGTTTCTGAGGACTGATGTACGTCAAGTTCAATACTGACAGTTACACCTGATTTTTCTATTCCATCGCTATCACGTAATACCGCCTGGTAGTTGAAGGTCGAAGGCGTCTGGCCAAAAAGTGCTATGGCCGATACCACCAACAGCAGCAATGCTGCAGTCAGAAGACGGGAAATGGGGGGGTATTTTCTTTTCATGGGATTAGTATTTTACGATTTGAAATAATCTTGTTTCATTTTTTAAGTTTGTCACCCTAAGGATATACACAGCCGGTTCCAGCTTCCCGAAATTAATCGCAGTCCGCTCACCAAAAACCTCAGCCCGTTCCACCAGGCGCCCTCTTACATCAAAAAGCATGTAATTGAACCCGGGCGGATCTTCTATCTGAAGGATTAGCAGATCTTTGACCGGGTTGGGGAAAACGGACATCTGGATATCCGCTTGTGAGATAACCGGAACTCCGGTTCGTAATCTCGTCTGATGAAAGCCCTGGGTTAATGTTACCGATGAAGAGGTAAGTGTGGTGCTGATAAGCTCCCCGATGCTAAAGCTCAAATATCCGGAACTGTTCTGAAAGGATGCACCCGATGCAGAGACCAGATCATGGGGTTGAGCAAGTGCACCGGCGCAGCAGAAAAAAAGTAAAAGGGTGTAGGGTAGTTTTCGATCCATATGTATCGGTTTAAGAGGTAATAACAATCTTTAAAACAAGACCAGGAGTGATTCGGTTTAGTGACCTGTCACATGCCAGGGAAGCTGTGAAGGCGCCAGGCCGGTTCCCCAGAGATAAATGCCTCACTTCGTTAGAAGGGAGGCGATGTATGGAAATATTCTATATTGAGGATAAGAGGGTCAAAAACTGACTCATGCGCGAAAGTCAGCTGGAAAAAAGAGCTTAAAGATTCCGTCAATAAAGAACAAGATACAGAAATACCATATAAAAGTCAATGGGACCAGGAGTTTACAGCGAATTCAGCTCCCTGACAAACTGCTCAATCTCTTCCTCTCCAAATCCTTTCTCTCTGGCGGCTTCTTCCAGGGTGCCCCAGATGGGTTCCCCGCAGGCGATGCATTTGATCCCCTTTTCACTGAGATATCTGACAGAGGCCTTTTTCAGGTCTACCAGCTCTTCAATGGATATTTCTTTTGTGATTTCCATAGTGAGGCAGGGCAAAGTTACCAGTTAATATTTGTTTCAGAAAATTTCCTTTCATATTCCCCGGCAAAAGCCATTGAAATTATTGGGCTACGTAAAGGGCTTACCTCCGGTGTTTTTTCCTGGAGGCCTTCAGGGTTTTCTTGCGATGCCTTTTGCTCTTTTTGGCTTTGTAGAATCCCTTGTTTTTGTAGATCTGTTCTCCTTCTAGCAACAGTAAGCCTCGTCTTTGTTCGGCGACAGAAATTTTTCGTGTACTGGAACAGGAGGTCGCGACTAACGGTATCAGAAGAGCAAGTCCAAAAATGATAGCTCTTTTCATAGGCCGGGTTTTAACGGTCCTTAATCCATGAAATCTGTTCTTCGCTTACTAGGACCGGTAAATCTGACAGGAGGTTGCAGGGGGGGCAACTAATCCCGGCGGGAATTCATTTTTGAAGAGGGCAAGCAGTTAGCCTGACCTTACATCAGAGTGGAGCGCATAAGTCCAGAAAGATAGAGTGAACTGGATCAGATTTTCATTTGCGCCACGTCTTCCCAATTCTGACTGTCAACAGATTTCTCCAATGCTTCAAGGACCAGCACGCAATTCAGGATGCTTTGGTGGGAGCGTGGTTCCTTTCCTGTTCTGAACATCTCCACCATATCGGTATAACACAGGGCCGGATCACTCTCTTCCACACGGGATTTTAGTTCCGTAAACCCCTCTTCTGTCTCCACAAAAGTTTCCCAGCCACCGGAAACATTCTTAAAAATAAGGCTGACAAACAATCCATTTCTGTACACCAGGTTGGCGCTGCCGTGCTGCCCTTTCCTGGTGACCCTTACCGCTTCGATCTCCTCGCCAACCAGGAACATCAGGGGTTGAACAATATGTACCCCGTAGAAAAATACCCCTCCGTATTTGGAATCCATTTCCACCGGTCCCGTTCGTACCACCTGGTTGATTTTCCCCATGGTGCCCAACTGGTCTTTCATATCATAGGTTGCAGCGCTGTGCGCTATAGTGCTGTAGGATGTGACTGCCGTTCCATGCTTCCGGGCCAGTGCCAGGAACTCTTTTCCCTCGGCGGCTCTGTAACAAAAAGGTTTATCCACGAAAGTTGGAATGCCCTCCTTAATAAAGGGGGTGGCGGCTTGGAGGTGATACTTTGCATGCCGGTGATCAACAATCAGTGCATCAATTTCTCCCAGCATCTCCAGGGGATCTTTGACGATATTCGGGATATTTCCTTTTTCGGAAGCATTCCTTGCAAATTCATCGCTTTCCCCCCAGACATATTTTACTTCCGCGGAAGGAAATTTCTTGTCTATGTTGAACATCTTCCCGAACCCGATGGTATGTGAATTTTCCGCGCCGATAATCCCGATCCGCAGATGTTTTGGGTCCGGGAAAGGGGCCAGTAACTTCGAGGCGTAAGAGGTGCTTGAGGACGCCGCAAAAGCTGACAGGGCAACTCCTTTGCCCAGGGTATTTACAAAAGATCTTCTTGTTGTCATAACTTCATCTCCCAACCTTTTTCATAGGATCGCGACCAGTAGGTCTGAGCCTCTTTATCATCAAGTATGTGGCCGTTTTCCGGATTGATCTCAAGGGAGTGGCCCACCCTCTGGGCTATGTTTCCCAGCTGGACCAGCAAGGTGCTTTTATGCCCGGATTCGATATCGGCATGGAGCCTGTTGCTTCCCTCCCGGATTCCGTCAAAAAAATTATTGATGTGAATGGCATCCAGGTTGTTAAAGGGACTGACCAGGTTCCCCGTATCTATCTTTTGTTCCACTTTCACCTCCTTCACCACCTTATTCTGAAGATCATAGATCGTGTAGTTGTCGCCTCCGGGAAATAACATGCTGCCTTCTTCTCCATAGATGAGTATGCCGGCCCCGCTTCCCTCAATGGGTTTCCCGTTGCAACTTCTTCCTTCCCAGCTCATGGAGACGCCCTCTTTAAAATCGAGGTTTATGACCTGGGTATCCGGTGTTTCCCAGTCGTCCTGATAGCGGTACCTTCCCCCGTTCGAACTCACTTTTACCGGATAATCCACTTCCAGCCCCCAGCGCAACATATCGATCATGTGCGTCCCGTTATTAAGAGCCTCGCCTGTTCCCCAGTGCCAGAACCAGTGCCAGTTATAATGAACCAGGTTGTCTTTAAATGTCCTTCGGGGAGCAGGTCCCTGCCAGAGTTCCCAGTCGAGCCAGTCAGGTACCGCACTCTCTTTCCCGTACCAATGGGTCCCCGGTTATTTGCATACCAGCCCTTCCCAAAATAGGCACGGCCAATGACTCCGTCTTTTAGTTCCTGCATGCCCTGAATGACCATGGGGAATGACCGGCGCTGATTGCCCAACTGAACAGCTTTACCGTACATTCTGGCATGCCTCTATTAGCAATCTCTCCCTCCCGGGGATTATGACTGCTGGGTTTCTCCAGGTAGACATGTTTCCCTGCCTGCATGGCCAGGAGAGCTGCAGGAGCATGCCAGTGATCGGGTGCGGCAATGACCATGGCATCGATTTCTTTATCCTGAAGTGATTCCCGAAAATCCCTGAATCCTTTGGTTTTAATATCCTGGGACGTTTCCAATTCTTCCTGACAGGCCAGTGATGGCTCTGCTTATCCACATCACAAATATGGATTACATCGCAATCTTTTGCTCGTGCAAAATTTGAGGCCAGAGCTTTTCCCCTGGAATTTACGCCCATCACCGATACGGCAATTCTTTCATTGGACCCTATGATACGGCCATAGCTTTTTGCGCTGAAGGCAGGAAGCATGCCACCGAAGGATATTGCTGCTGAAGCGCACGCTTGTTTTTTTAATAAAGCTTCTTCTTGAGTTTGAGGTCATAAGACATAATTTTTAATAAAATCACCAGAGGTAAATTATATGGCAGGAGTAATATAGCAAGATAAATCCGGATTGGAAAGCAGGAGAAGCCTCAGGATCCTTGTTCGCTTGCCTGGTGTTCTATTTCAAGGGTGCCCCGCAGGTGGGACAGAATTTGTAGCCCATCGCTTTGTCAAATTCATGACCGTTTTCGCATTTGAGAACCTGCTTCTCGGCGTGGACCTCGGTTAATACGCCAAATATGTTGCTGGAGGAAGTCGTGCTCCCTTTGTATCCGGTGATTAAGAATTCAATACTCTGGGTCTTTCCGATTCTCAGTAATTCAAGAAACCGGTCCTGGGGACAGTACAATTCCAGGATGATTTTGCTCCCCTCCTTTTCGACTTCGGCATGTAAGATGTTCTGGTTGGCTTTAAGCCACTGGGTATTGTAGGACTCCGTTACCCTTACTGCATTTCCGGTAAAAAGGTCCGCGGCAGCTTTCTGATCAAAAGCATACACCCAGTCCTTGGGATTACTCTTGAAAAGATCAACTCCCGCTGATACTTTTTCACCGGCAGAATGGCTAAAGAACCTGACAATGGCGGCATCGTTAAATCTGATCTTTTTACCCCAGATGGATTTTGCAAAATCTTCATTGGTCCGCTGGATAATGCTTTGATGTGCCCCGACACATTTTTCCTGCGCGGTTTTCACCATCAATGTGAGTTCTTCCTCAGTAATTACCTGTGAATATGCTACTGCCGAGATGCTCAGGAATAGCAGGAAAACAGAATTTTTCATGATACATGGCTTTTAAATGAAGGCTGCTACTAGTACAACGGTCTTTTCTGGCTTTTATGATTCGAATGAATCCAATGCAAGTTAGGACCATTTAGCTTTGGATTCAAATGGGCCTTTTACCACCCCTTTGCGCGGAACGCGGCCTGGACCTCACGGGTTATGGCTCCCGGCATACCCTTGCCGATCTTCTTTCCTTCTACCGAAACCACCGGGGTCACCTCCCTGGAGGTGCTGGTGAGGAACATTTCGTCAAAATCGTAAAGGAATCCGGCCTCAATATCTTCCACCCGGATCTCTGGGAACAGGGAAAGTACTTTCTTCCGGGTAATCCCCATTAGTATGTCCCTTGCAGGAGTATATATTTGATCACCCTTAACAAAAAAGAGGCTGGCACGGGATGCTTCCGAGATCCAGTGATTGTGGAACATTATATCCACGGCTTTATATTCTCCGAGTTTCTTTTGAAGCCTCAGGGTGTTGAGATAATAGAGTGTTTTGACCTCCGGGTTGGGACGGGTGAACTCTTCTCGGATCAGGTTTACTCCTTTCTCAAAACTCTCATCCGGCGGTTTTTTCCAGGGGATATTCAGGATAATAATATTTGCAGGTCCGGTGGCAGATTCCAGGTTATCCGAGTATCCCCCGGAGATGATCACCTTGAAGGCCCCATTGCTCAGACCGTTCATTTCCTGCAGCTCATAAATAAGGGAGGTGAACTCTTCCTTATCCAGGTCCACTTCAATGGCTGACAATGCCAGTGAGTTGTAAAGCCTTTCCAGATAATCCTCCAGCCAGGGGATGCTCCCGTTCCGGCTGCGAAAGAAGTCAAATACACCGTAGCCCCTTTGAAACAGGAGGTCCGTCACATGAAGCTTCAGATCCCCGAAAGGGACCAGGTCGCCGTTGAAGTAGGAATAGTTGGGCCGGTTCATGGGCGCAAATGTAAGGACTTTAAAATATTTCTAAAAAAACATCGTTTTACAAGGGCCATGTAAATTGAATACGTTTCTAAAATCCTAAAAGATGAAAGCAGGAAAGATATTTGTGTTGCTGAGTATATTTTTGATTGGTTCAGGCTCTCTGGCTTCTGGCCAGGAAAAAGCCAAGACACCGTCGAAAATCTCAGCGGGAATTCTTACCGGGTATAACAGGGGTTATGGAATTCAGGGAAACCTCACCCTGCACAACAAGCAGCTCCCTTTTGAGCTTCGGGCAGGGGTGGGTTACAGTCTTATTAATCCGGGCAGGGCCATGGATGCCCGCCGTATTTTTATTAACAATAATACAAATGGGACCCCCGAAAAGTCTGGCAGATCCATAGATTATCGCTTCGATTTTTTATTCCCCAAATCTGTTTTCGGCCTAAAGCATTCTTATTTCATCATAGGTCCGAGAGGCTCCTCTTTTAAGGGGAATTTTGCTTACATCGGTGGGAACGAGGAATTTGATGTCGTCTCGCGGCAATGGGGAGCCGGAGCGGGATTGGAGACTCATTTTAACATGTCCCAAAATCTGAATCTGGTAATCGCCGCCGGGCTCGATTATTATATACCAAGCACCTTGCATGGGCATGATACCTCCTACAGTCCCGATAATGACAATGTGAATCCAAGAAATGACAACGAGAACGACGATGAACCTTTCACTTATAAGGATGCCAATAAAGCCATCTACCAGCCGGCCTTCATGCCCTTTGCCATGATCGGTCTGACTTTAAATCTATAGATGGTTCAATGGCCTGCTTTATTGTCAGGACTTCTTGTGAGAGCTATTAATTTACCCGAACGGTGGTATTTACATTGATGCACCCACCCACTATGAATTGATTCCCTTCTTTAATATCCCTGAAAAATGTCTCCTCTTTGTCGGGATACTGACTGGCGCAGTTTTTTAGTTTCATGTCGACTTCCTCTTCAAGAGAGGGATCCGCGGAGACAGCAGTGACATACATGTCCGCCGCTGCCCAGAAAGCCGTCCGCTGCTGGAAATCATCACCCAGACTGGCCCGGGAGGCAATGAAAGCATCTCCCAGGAGGATATAGGCCTTCCCAAAATCGTTCATCAGCCTGATGGATTCCCGGGCATAAACGATGGCCTGGCAATTGTCCTCCAGAGCCATACTCACCACGGCCAGTTCGTAATACCACTGGGCCCTGGTTTCCTCATCGATATTCTCTCCCTGCACGGCCTCTTTCAGGTAGACGGCCGCCTTATAGAGATCATTTATGGAAATAAACCGGATGGCCACGTTGTGGGCCGATTCGGGACCGGGGTTCATCCTGTATAAATTTTCTGAAGCGGCTGCATAATACTCTGATCGGTCGCATCCAATGGTAAAATAGGAAGAGATCACCGTTTCAAGAAATACCAGATCGTTTTTGCTCTCTTCAAAACGAGGATTGAAATACCTGTCCAGTGCCTCACAGGAAAGAATGCCTTCCTTTAGAACCATTTCATCAATGGTGGCCCTGGCCCTTTTCCATCGCGAACTCTTTTTCTCCAGCTGGACCAGATTTCCCAGAATCATCAGATAGTCCGAAATAATGGCGGTGTCCTCGAGTTCACCCTTATTTTTCAGTGTTATACCGGATGACATGCAGAGAACCAGGGTTGCTTCCAGTGATTCTACTCCCTGAATCTTTATGCTTTTTTTAAGCATGGCGTGGGCGATTTTTACCTGGTCCATATCGGAACCCCGGTAGTTGAGCAGGTCTCTTCCCTTACGGCCAAGCACATTTCCCTCTCCCCCGAAATTATCCATCCTGCGATCATAAATCAGCATCAGGGTATCCACAAGCCCCTCCCTTACAGGACCATCCGGAGCGGCCTTTATCAGGGAACGGTACATGGTGATTCCATCTATATAGATCATTTCGCTGAATGAGGGGCAGTCGTTGAAGACCGGGCGCCAGGTGTCCAGCGCATCATAATACAACTGGAGCTTGAAAAAGGTCCTGTAGGCGGAGACCATGGGTCCACAGACGGTGCTGTCTGAGTTTGCACTATATATTTTTACCCGGCTTTGCTGTGCGACTCCGGGCAGCAGCAGCAGGAAGAGCAGTGCGAATACGAAAAACACTTTGATATTCTTTTCTCTCATAATTAAGTCTTTCATAGTTTGAGTCCTGTCAACAATATTACGGAACATGTCTGCGCCGGTCAACAGCAATATATTAACAGCAAGCGTGGGATTTTGTTTTAATCAAGCAGGTATTCATCCACCAGCTTTTGAAGCTTCTTCATATCCGCTTCGGAGGACTGCCTTAAAATGATATTACCGGTCTTTTGAATATCTTCCGGATTGGTACTGTTGTAACGGATAGGTGGAATATCGTCAGCGCAAACCAGCACATTGTTACGAACCGTATTGGGTTTTTTCGCCTTATGAAACCTCAGTGGGGAACGGGCGATGTTGTAGATAATATTGTCTTCCACCAATAGCTCTTTGGTTCCCTCATCCAGGAACATACCGTTGCTTTCAGCTCTGCCGGCATTTACCTCCACATCATGGATCCGGTTCTTTGTGATCCGGCTTCCCGGCTGCAGCCCCAGGCTGTATATTCCTCCTCCGTCACTGAGTATATTCAAGATGTGATGAATGTGATTGGCGTGGATGGTATTTTCCCGGCAGGGGGTCGGATCTTCGGTCCACATCCACCCCACTGAGATTCCGGTATAGGGCAGGTTGCGGATCTCATTGTGCTCAATCACGGTGTTTGCCACCAGGCCACACCAGATTCCTACAGCCCCATAAAATTGTATCCCGCAGTTCTCAATGAGTGAATGACTCACCCGGTTATTCCTGGAGACCTCCTCCGGTACTGATACCCACCAGGGAACCCCGCCGGAGAGCCGGTCATTTCCTTCCCCGATACTTACCCCATTGCCTGAAATATCATGGATATGGCTTCGGGTGATCGCACAGTCCGCGCAGTTTTGCCGTATCCAGATGCCGGATCCCCCGGTATTTCTGATGGTGCACTGGTCGAAATTGCAGTGGTCTGCCAGATTGAGTTCAATGGCTGCGGGTATCCTGCTCCAGGTCTCCTTTATTGAGGTTCGATCTGTATACATGCAGGCCTGGATGCCGCAATAACCGGATCCGGGCAGCGTCCAGGATGTATTTTCAAAAGTGATGCCGCTGAATCGGATATGTCCTGCACGATTTCTTTCATGGCCCTCTATGACCACAAGCTTTTCGGTTAGTGGAATGACCCCGAATGCATCTTCCATCCGTTCCCCTTCTCTCGGATAATAATATATTTTCCGCAGCTTAAAACTGGCGTACCACTCTCCCGGCTGATCACAGAACTCCGGAACATTTTCCAGGTAGTAGCGGGGATGCTCTTCCCAGTGGGTGAGGGTGAAGAAGTTTAGCCTTGCACCGATGGAGTCCACGGCAAAAAGCTGCCTTTTTTTTTGCTTTACCGACTTCACCGGGATGCGGGTAACCGACCAGTCATGGAGCAGGATCAGTTCGAGCCCTTCCGTGCTTTTTATTTCTGGAATATCCTTTTTTTTGTAGTAAAAATTGGTCCGCTGATCCTTGCCGGCTTTCTTGATCCGCAGGTAGCCTGCATCAGGATGCCGGGCCCTGGTGGCTCTGAGCCCGTTCACATAAAGAGATCTGAAAGTCCCTGTACAGCTTGCAGGCAAGTCGGCGGACCATGTACCGTCTTTCCCCTGTTTCCATCCCTCCACCCGGATCCCTCCGCTGATAATCACTTCTTCTCCGGGCATGGCCATCCAATGCATGGGAGCAGCGGCAGTTCCACCATCCTCAGGACCCAGGTTCAGCGCTTCGGTCAGATAATAAGTTCCGCCGGACAGATATATGGTGACGGCTGCCTGTCCGGCTTTATCAGCGGCCAGCTCTGCTGCTCTTTGAAGGCTCGCGACTGGATAGGACTCGGTCCCGTCAGCAGTATCATCTCCATCCGGGGAGACATAAAGTTCGACGCTTTGAGCAGCACTGCCCCGGAGAATACAGCAGGCCAGGATCCATGCAAGAAAAGTCGCTTTCTGTATCATTTTCCTGAAATTTGCCAGCTAAGATAAGGCATTATTGAGAACTGTCCGCCGGGGAACGTAGGCTGTCTACGAAGATATCCCTGCTTATATAGTATATTTTGATTTCCTCCAGGAGCTCGGCTGCTTTTTTACGGGTGGTATCGTGTATTTGCACAATGGTTCGTCTGTAACTGTCAAGGCTGGAGTCATTATCCATGGAGTACTTTCCTGATTCGAACAGGGCTGAAAGCTCTCTCATGGTCTTTATGATGAAGTGGTTTGCTTCGGCCACCTGATTGTAAATCCTTTCAACAACAGGTTCAATTTTTGGATGGTATCCATGGAAGAAGTCATATACTGCCAGGTAGTTGATGACCCATTTGAAATAATTGTTCAAACCGCCGGGATCATGGAACCAGGTATAAAAATGTTCGCTTACAAAGAAACAGAAATCATCCATGGTTGGCTCGTGGAACTCATAATCCAGGAAGCCCGGTCGTCCTATTAGTCGTCCTTCTTCCCTTAGTTCCTTTTCAATCCTGGTGGCCAGGTAGGGCATCATTTTCAGGAAGAATGCCGGCATATAGCCATCCTGGCATATCTGTTCCAGGAAATCAAGATTTTCATTCACGGACTGAAAGCTGGAGTCTGGCTGGAACAGCATGAATCCATAGTCTATGCTGATCCCAAGGTCCTTTAAGATCCTGATCCCTTCCATGTGATCAGCCACCTCCAGGCGTTTGTTCATCTTCTTTAATCCTGCATCTGTGCCGTCTTCGATCCCCAGGTAAACTTTAAACATGCCATGGGTTTTCATTAGATCGAACAAGCCAGAGTCCACCTCATCGGGCCGGCAATTGATCTTCCACAGGATCTGCCCCATAAGCTTCTGTTTCTTGAGGGCCCGGCAGAATTCCTCCACCCAGAAAGTAGTCCTGCCGGCCTTTAAAGGAAAGTCATCATCCTGGAAAAGGAATACTCTGCAATCGTGTTCCTTATTCAGGCAGGACATTTCCTCCACAACCTTTTCCGGTTTCCTGATTCGTTTCACCGGACCGGGGGGCTGGCTGTAAAACTCCCGGATATCACAGAAAGCACATTTGTAAATGCAGCCTCTGCCAGCCAGCAGAGTGGCATATTTTTTCTCGAGCGCGTATTCCTCCAATCCGGGTCGGTGGGGGAAGGGGAAGGCATCCAGGTCGGGCTCCAATGCACGCAATTCGTTGTGCATAATTTTCCCCTTCTCATTGAATGAGATACCTCTGACCTTTTTCCAGTCCTCGTCCTGCTGAAGATGATTTGCCAGCTCCAGGATGGTGTGCTCCCCTTCAAACCTTACCAGGGAATCCAGGGAAGGTATAATTTCAAACAGATCCGCAGGCCTCAGGCTTGCAAAATGTCCCCCTGCGGTAAAATGATTGTGGATGTCCCTGGACCTCAGGTAATCGATAAGTTCCTGGAAGTCATAGATATGATTTTCAAAGATCACGGAGAATCCCACCAGTACAGGATCCAGTTCCTTTATTTTCTGAAGTATATCCTCTTTCTCCTTCCTGACATCAATGATATGCACCTCATAACCGGCTCCGGAAAGGATCGCATGCATGTATCCAATCCCGAGGTTTTCGCGCTCCTGAAAAGCGACAAAGACCACGGACTTTCTGCTCAAGATTCTTTGGATTTATCTTTTAGACCCAGACATTCGAATATGTCATCGATACGGGTTTCCGAATTAATCCTGATCTTATCCAGAAGGTAATTAATTTCTTTATCTGTTTTTTCATTTCCACAGATCTTTTCAAATGACAGTTTTGCTTGATCCAGTGATATGACACCATTTTCAAACAGATGCATTATATATTTGATCAATGTCAGTCTATCAGCAGGGCTGTGGTGATAGACCTTGATTTTGGCGGCATCTAAATGCCAGACAATTGGAAGTTCACTATTCGACATAGTAGTACATTTTAAGGGTTAAGATCTTTAAACCCGGGCTCCTCAAGCAGGGGTTTCAGGTCCGGGTCAATTTGTATATAATCTAGAGTATATAGGGAATGGGTGGCCAGTAGATCATTCAGGCTGGTAAGAGCGGACCCATATTCGCCACACAGGGTGTAGGTCCGGATCATGTCATAGAGGATGAACGGAAAGTCAAAAGCGCTGTGATTTTGAGCCCCAAGTGTCAGTGCCTGTTGTCCGTGCTCAATAGCCTGCAGTTTCTTTCCTAATCCTGCATAGGCCAATCCCAGCTTGCTGTAGTAATGATAGTTTTCAGGATTTTTCGTTAACTGAGCCTCAAAGTAAGCAGCGGCAAGGCTGAAATTTTCTCTGGCAAAATCTGCATGGCCGGCATATTTATGGATTTTCGCTTTGACCAGGCAGGCCTCACCAGGGCTCTCCTGAAGATCTTTAAACTCCTGCTCTGAGGCAAACTCGATCTGCTGTGCCGCCCTGACATAGTTCCCTTCATACAGGTTTAATTCCGCCAGGAATCTGTTGAAACTCTTCTCGGAATGCTCTATGCCAGTCACCAGGGCAGCTCTTGCTTCGGGAATTTTCCCCCTGAAAGCCAGACAATATGCCTTATTAACATAGGGAGCATACCAGTGGGGCATCAACGCTATGGCCCTGTCCTGACTCCGTTCTGCCATCGAGTATTCATCCAGGTACTGATAAGAAAGCCCCAGGTTGGTAAAGTAAAGTGCATTCTGGGAATTGGACTCAAAAATTTTATCACTCAGGACCCTGACTTCTCTCCAGTTCCCAAGTGTTAAATATATTTTCGACAAATAGAATTGATATTCTGTATAATTGGGCCTTAACTCACAGGCTTTTTCAAAGGAGACGGCTGCCAGTTCAAACTCCCGGATTCCATAGAAGTAATAAAATCCCATGGCCACATGTACCTCGGGGAGATCTTCGTTAATATGGGATGCCTGTTCAATATCATTTCTGCTTTCATCCAGAACCGAATGATCAAAGAATCCCGCCCTGATCCCCATAAGTTTGGCTTTTGCCCGGTTGGCATAAGCTTCCGCAAAGCCCGGATCCTCCTGGATGGCATCCGAGTAATATTTAATTGCTGTGTTGAAACTAATGGAATCGGTATATGCATTTTTACTTCCGTTAATAGTCCCGGTTTCGGAATGTTTCCAGGCATCCTGAGTGAAGGCATTGCCCAGGGAAAGTAACATTCTTGCCTGGGCCGAAACACCTTCTTCATTCAGGAGCGATCTTTCATGCGGGGTGAGATAGGTACGAAGTTTCCGGAAGATCTTCTTTGAAATATGATTGCTAAGCCGGTCGACTTCATTGGCCCAGGAGCCCTCTATTGCATAAGTTTCGGCCCAAATCAAATCGTTATCCTCTGCGGAAATCAGCTCAATAGCCAGGTGCCGGTGCTCCCCGGTCTCATAGGGTTCCCATTTGACCAGGATGCAAACCTTGAGATCTTCCCCCACCTGGGGGAATTTCTTGTTACGTCTCATATAAGTTCGGCATTCATCCCAGGGAATAACCTTGTAATCCTTTATCCTGGATAAGCAGGTGGTTAGTTTTTGCCCCACGAATTCATAGGTGCGGGCCAGGCTGGGGTTCAGGGAAGGATCCTGAAAGGGGAGAACCGCGATGGATTTGTCCAGGGCCCTGATTTGTTTTACCCTGGGTTGGTTAAGAATATGGAAGGTGAGAAGTCCAATGATAAGCAGCACGCTTATGAATGTAGTGGTCTGGTAGGTCCTGACTTCTTTTTTAGGGATGGGTACTTTTTCGTCGGATCCTGGTTCGGTTTTCCGGATACCCCCGGGGGTGATGTCATAGATCCAGGAAAACCATAAAGAAACAATAAAGCCTACTCCAAGCAGCACCACAAACCAGGTGGGTGGTTTATCGAGACCAAAAAAATTGGCCAGGTTTGTGGCAGCTTCAAATAACACCAGGGTTGAAGCACCGTATACAACTATTCCCCGAAATACCCTTCTGCGCTTCAGCTCCTGAACAAACCTATAAATTTTGCCAGGCTTCATAGCTATGGCCGATTTACTATTTCGAGTCTTAGCAAAAAAGCTATATAAGTTCCGACAATTCCGGGACTTATCCAAGAAAGGTAAGTTTTTTATTATCAGGGATATGCTTCAGAGAAATCCCTGTCCATTGCGGGAGGTTCCGGGATCCTATTTTGAGGCGGCACGAATGCTCTTTTCAAACAGCTTCACGTGTTCCCGGAGACGCATTGTTCCGCAGCAACCGTCCCAGGTGAGTGTTTTTGCTTGTGCAGCCATCAGTCCAACAGGGGCATCCAGGATCTCTCTTTTTCTGAACTGTTCAAAAATGATCTCTTTTCGTTCTTCGTCTTCTTCCAGCTCAAGCATTTTATTGGCGATATCGGCGTATGTGGCATTGTTTTCGGGACCCTGCCAGATGGCGGCGATGACCAGGGAGGTCACGTATTTACCGACCTTGAATAAAGACTCAGCCTGGTCATACAAGCCTGGTTCCTGGTAGAGCTCGAAGAAATCGGCGAGGATATCATAGAGGGCCCCGGTGAACACCCTGGAGATATCGTGAACTTCTGTGGATACTTCACTCATCTTCAGGTCGTTGTCGGCATTTCTGAGGCCCATGGGGCGGCCAAATGCCTCTCCGAATTGTTCCGCCAGGGCAGGGAAGAAGGTCTTGGTATGAAGATCCGCCTTGGATTCCACTATGATGGCTTCACAGACATCCATTTGGGCCAGCATGGTAAAAATGGCTACCAGATCGGCAAAGGATTCATGGAGGCCACCGGTTTGAGGATGCCAGCTGTTGCCCAGGTATTCCGGTTTCAGGGAGTCCAGGGCGGCATGTCCCACCTCGTGTGCCACAATATCAAAGGAACGGCAGCTGTATATCAGTGGATTTGATTCCTCTCCTGAAGGATGGAAATAGAAAAAGCGGAGGGCCTTTTCATTCCTGCTGTAATAGGCATTTGCATCCAGACCGGCTCTCGGATATACCTCTATGGGTTCGGATCCCCAGAACCAGTTGAAGTTCTGAGTGATATTCATCCGGTTCAGCGCTCTGCGAAGCATGGTCAGGACCTGCCTGACAACAGTGAAGGTATGTACGGCATCAAATTCCAGTGGATTCTCTTCCGGGTAGAAGATAAAATCATTGTCGGTATTCGCCACCACCCGGGGCATGCCCTGAAGAATGATGTCCTGATCGGCAGGGCCACTTTCAACCGGGGTGTAGATGTAAGAGGAACGGATCCCAATACTTTTAACACTGGGATCCTGTTTCCAGATTTTAACTCTGCTACCTGCCATGGCTGGTGTAAATAGGCTGTTACTGGTAATCAATGGCTTTCACATCCCTGAAGTAAACCCTGTGAGAAAGAGATGTTTTTCGGGTCTCATAAAATTCGACCAGGTCGGGGTTTTCCACGAATACGCAGTGATCGATTGGGGTGTCGTCCACGATCATTCCGGATAACGCTTCCTTCTCATCGGCCAGTGTTATGACGATTGCCTGATCGTGGTAGTTGCGAAGAATGTCGATCTTGTCAATCATAATGATAAGGATTTTTGGTAGTATCTGTAATGTATACGCAAAACACTCCTTAAATGTTTTGATTAAATACGGGAAATTGCTAACAATTTGGAGCTTCAAGTAATTAATTAGCCATTAGTAACTGTCCTAAAAACATTGCGTCAGGGCAGATCGCCACCAGGAGTAATGGGATCTTTCCAGCTCTTCGGTGGAAGGAAAAGGATAGTAGAGGAAACTCTCCTGGTTCCCAAGGAAAAAACCTGTTTTGATGGTCCGGTACGAGAGTTCTCCCTTGAACTGGCGAATCACGGTTTTGGTAAGACGGTGTTCGGATAGTATCAGAGTGGTGAGACAGTCTCTCAGGTGATCCGGGTTCGGATAGGGAAGATCATGAATGGGAGCCTCCGGATGTCGGGACAGCTTGTTCAGTTTTAATTCGGCCATAAAAATGGCGGGTGCCGAAACCAGTTTTTTTGTATCTGTGAGAAAAGAGATGAATTCGGGTGGAGTTAGTTTGCTGGCCACCCGGGTGCTAATGGGATTAAACTGCTGATACAGATGGATCAAATCTTGCTTATTTGGCGTGAAAACTCCTGATTTCAGCTCCAGGACCTTTCCGTCATCTGTAACCAGGTAGAGGTTCCTCAAGGCCTCCAGGGGAGTTTTTTCCAGCACTCTGTATATGGATAGATAAAGGGAACGTTTGGGTTCTCCATTCTCATAGGGTACCAGCCTCTCGTTGAGGTAGTCACCCGGCAGATCTGTCAGTTTACCGGGGTCCAGTTCCAGGAAGATGGCCTGTCCGCGCAACCTTTTTCTGGTGCCCACAGCCAGATAGTTACCAAATTCAACCGGGGGAAGGTGGGATGCCACCAGGGCTTCCGGAGTAAGCGATAAGTAGATGAAGTGTTGCATGATCGTCGGGTTTAAGATGGGAAAAGCAATATGGGTAGATTGGATTCCTGAAGAATCTTTTTGAAGAGGTTAGGTTTGAAAAGCTTCTCAAATATCCCTCGTTTATGTACTGTAAAGGAGAGCAGGTTTATCTGGTTTCGGGAAGCAAACTCTTTTATCCCGTGAAACACATCCTCATCTTCAATTAACTCACATTTAATATCATGTTGACTATAATCTTTTTTCAGCTGAGTGTTTAATTCATCCATTCTCTCTTTTTTCGCAGGATTATGAGCCGTATCAATATGAATACAGGTGATTTGCATATCAAAAGGATCCACGATTTTTAACAAACGCTCCAGGGAATTATGATCTCGTTCATTAAAATCAGTGGCATAGAGGATATTAACCTTTTGAAAATCCTCCGGGGAGCTGGGTCCCGGGATGGCATACACCGGAACATTCAGTCCGCTGACAATAGAATTGGCCAGCCCTGCAAGCACACTCCTGGAGTCTTCTCTTTTACCTACGGTTCCCAGGACTATCACGTCTGGTTTGTACTTTTGACTGACTCTTTGGATATTCTCTATAATATTTCCCCTGGCCAGAGAGGAGTGTATTTTTATCTCTTTTATTTTCTGTGAATCCATGTAAGCCCTCATTTTATCGCTGAAATCGACGATATCGGTTTTAGCTTTCTTCTCTGTCGCCTTAATGGTACTGTTCAGATAGTCCAGGTAGGTGGCCGATTCTTTGATCCTGAGATCACTGACCGGATCGGAGTATACATGCAGGACCTTCAGCTCGGCACTGATTTTTTGTGCCAGGTGTATGGCATACTGGCAGGCGTATTCCGAGGCCTTTGAAAAATCGATTGGAACAAGAATCCGATGCAATAGATTGGAGGGCTCGAGCTCTTCAATGTTTTTGCCATATTCGTCCTTGATTCCCAACATGACCTGGATGGCTTTTTCCACATCTTCTTCTTTCACCTGAACGCGGACCTTATCCCATTCGCCTTCCTCAGTGTTCAATGTGGCAAAAAAGCAGTCGATATCCTCATTTTCCAATTTCTCCTTGAGAAAGCAGGCAGGTTGGGACTGCTCATAGGTGGCAAGTGTGATTAATGTAGGCATGGCAGTAAGTTGTTACAAGGTTCTTCTACTACTTAGAAAGATGAACAAGGAATTTGTTTACACGTAAAGCCTACTTTTTTTTCAGAAAAAATCAGCAATAGCGAAGTAGCTGGTTAACAGGCTATAAAAGATGATCACCACCAGGCTTATATTCATCCAGGTTCCTGCTACGTACTCCTTCATAAGTTTCTTTCGGTTTATCAGGATAAATATGGGAATGGCAACCGCAGGCAGGATCAATGCCTGGAAAGCCTGTGAAAATACCATCAGCAGGGGAGGAGTGGTATCTATAAACTGCATTCCGAAACCGAAAAGGACTCCAATGAGTCCCAGTACCCGGTACATGGGACTTTGGATGTTCCGCTTTCGTCCTGTATAATCTGAGATAAGCCAGGGAGCTATTAAAATGATGGGAAAAATGGAGGAGATTCCGGCACCTACAATTCCCAGGATCAGAATAAATGCAGCAATTCTTCCGCCCAGGGGCTCAAACAGGCTGATCATTTCGACGGTATTGTTCAATTTCATTCCCATCACGTGCAGCGTGCCTGCCGATACAGCCATGATAACCAGGCTCAGGAAAAGCATCATGGAGGCGGATACTGCTGAGTCTCTTTTTTCCAGCTTAAGGTTCTGAATGGTCCATCCTTTTTCGGCCACCACCGTGCTTCGCATTATAAATACGGCGGCTGAACAGGTCGTTCCGGTGATGGCTGCAATCAGGCGGAGAGTTCCATCGGTTTTCGGGATACTGGGTACCAGTCCGCCTGCTATGGAAGAGAAACTGGGCTTTACCATAATGAAGACGACTATGAAACTGAGCCCCATCAGAATAACCAGTGTGATCAGGAATTTCTCGAAAATCAGGTACTTCCCGAACCATAGCAAGGCATAAAGAGAAATAACCAGCACTACGGTGATAGTCAGCGTGCTCCATCCCGGTCCTCCAAAAAGGAGCCTGGATGCTTCACGTATCAGATCAGTGACAATGCCGAATATCCCCATCAGGGCCAGTAACTCCCCGATTACCAGGGCAATCAAAATATAGATAGCCAGAATTTTCCCGTACCTCAGATGGGATTTAATGGTGGAAAGCGCTGTTTTGCCCGAAACAATGGTTGTCTTCCCATAGGCGACCATTAAAATGTAGGTGAAGATGCACGAGAGGACCAGGGCCCAGGTCAGGGTCATACCATGCTCCGCACCCACTTTCGCCATGGTTGTGATACTGCCTGTTCCGATATTGTACCCGATTAAAAAAAGTCCCGGCCCAATGGCAGTAAGCCCCAGGAGCACTCTTTTTAACAGCTTTTTTTTCTCCATAAACTGAGCCTTACTCTTTTGAATAGACGACCTTTCCGGCCACCATGGTCTGCTGAATGACCAGCTGGCCATCTTCCATGGTAAAGAGGATCAGGTCGGCCCGTTTCCCCGGACTGATTTCACCCAGGTGGTCCAGTCCCATAAGCCTGGCAGGATTTGTACTGGCCATCTGGATGGCTTCTTTAAGATCACAGGAGGTAAACTGCATCATATTGCTGATGCACCGGCTGATGGGCATGGCAGCTCCTGCCAGGACATTCTCGGAGGGAAATTTCACTACATCTTCGGTGAGAAGATAAGTAAAACCATCCTTTTCATATTCACCCAATGGAAGTCCGGCAAAAGATACGGCGTCAGAAACGAGAATGGTCCCACCCGAACCTTTTACCTTGTAGAAGGTTCTGACTTCCTCTTTTGTTAAATGTGATCCGTCGGAAATAATGGAGATGGAGAGCCCGTCGTTTGAAAGCTGTGGCCAGAGTGGATTATTATGACGATTGATTTCATTGGCACAACCATTCCCCAGGTGGTTGGACAGAGTAGCGCCTGCATCAACCGCCTGATCAATAATAGCAGGTGTTCCGTTATGATGAGCCAGAGTAACAACAAGCCCCTTGTCCTTACATTTTTTGATAAAGGGAATGGCACCTTCCATTTCCGGTGCTACAGCAACAAGCCTGATCCCCTGGCGAGCTGCTTCCTGTAGTTCAGACAATTCATCCCAATCAGGCAAGCGGACATGCTTTTCAGGATGAGCACCCCGATAACCCGCTACCGGCGAAATATAGGGTCCTTCCAGATGGATGCCGGGCATGGACATTCCGATCACCTCGTCTTCAAGAATCTCCGCCAACAGGGAACAACTTTTTTGCAAACGCTCGTGATCACTTGTGATCAGGGTAGGCAGATAAGAGGTCACCCCCTCTTTCCATAAAGCCCTGGTAGCTTCATGCATCATCTCCCGGGTCAATTCCTGGTCGGAAAAATCAACGCCCATATATCCGTTTATCTGGATGTCAATCAGTCCCGGGGCCAGGTAAAGCTCTGGCGAGTCGGACGATGGGCTCAGGGATTTGATCCGGGTTATCTGTCCATCTATGATTTCAATGCGAACGGCTTTCCCGTCCCCGTAAAGGAGGCCTTCAACATAGCTGGCTCCTTCGTTTTTTTTTGTACAGGCATAGAGTGATAAAAGGATTAAAACCATCGAAAAGCAGGCAGGTATTTTCATAAATGAGTAATTTAGAAAGATAAATCTGGCTAATAAAGATATTTTTAATTTTCATACCAGAAAAATAATATGGACAGCCCATGAAACGCAGAGAGTTTATCATCAGTACATCCCTGGTCTCCTTAGGGGGGATGACCCTGGGAATTCAGGCCAAAGCGCCTGAGGGGAGCATCATCACAGCCAGGGACATGCACGAATACCTGCGGAGTCTCCACCAGGTCTCTGAACCATCGGTGGACCGGATTGTCATCGGGGATCCGGATACAAAGATCAGGAAGGTCGGAACCTGCTGGCAGCCCTACTTCTCCACTCTTAAAATGGCAAAGGAGCAAGGTATCAATCTTATGATAGTCCATGAACCCACCTTTTACACACACTGGGATCTGGACCAGGAGAACGGCCTGTTCCATACAAGCCCTTCGCCTGCCAGGGAACAGTATCTGGCGGCCATCGAAAAAAAGAAGCAATGGATTGAGGAGAATGGGCTGGTAATTATCAGGAGCCATGATGTACCAGATATTCTAAAGGGTTTTGGAATGCCCTTTGCACTGGGCCAGGCTCTGGGATATAAATCCGGAGATATTGTCAGATCAAAGGACTACTATAATGTGTACCAGGTTGAGCCCGATAGTGCATGGAAGGTGGCCAGGAATATTGCCAGCAGCCTGAGGGTACTGAACCAGCCTGGTGTGGCCTTTTATGGAGATGATGAGAGAAGGGTGTCCAGCGTGGGGCTTGGAACTGGATGCATCTGCGATCCCATGCAGTACCGGGAACTGGAACCGGACCTGGTGATCGCCATTGATGACACTGTCAGGACCTGGACCCAGACCACCTATGCGGAGGATACGGGAGATCCGCTGGTGGTGATCAACCATGGCACAGCCGAGGAGATGGGTATGAGGATGCTGAACCAGCATCTTACGCAGAATATCCCTGGCATCGATTTTATTCACCTGAACCAGGGCTGCACCTACCGGTGGATCCCTGGCTGATATTATAACCCAATCAAAACGAATCTTTAGATGAAGAATTTCTTTTTACCCCTGCTATTCCTCTTTTTTTTCTCTGTTACCTGGTCCATGGAGCATGCCGATAGCACCAGATCGAAAAAGTTAAAAGCTGAAGCACAAATCAGCCTGAATAGTAATGGGATTGCCTATATTCCTTCGTTTTCTTTAGATAAACCCGCCCTTATTGGTATGCTTTCGCTGACCAGGGGACGGTTCAGTTATGACCCTGCGCTTTCTTACAGCCTGGAGCTTAGGCCCTGGATCATCGATAACTGGTTCCATTATAAGCTAATTGACAGGCCCAAATTTGAATTTAAGACCGGTGCAGTGATCAGCTCTTTTTTCAGTGAATATGAGACAGAGGATGAAGTCCTCTGGCGGGCTCAGAAATACCTGGCTGTGGAGTTTACCAGCAAGTACAAGTTCAGTCCGGCCGGCTCTCTGGCATTCACTTACCTGCTGGACAGGGGACAGGATCAGGGGACCACTAAGGGCCACTTCTTTAATCTTCAGGCCAATAGGTCCGATATTGCATTGGGGAAAAAGGCTTTGCTTTCTGCAAGTCTGCAGGTCTTCTATATCAATTACACCGGGAATGAGGACGGTCTGTTTACGGCCGCTTATGTTTCAGCATCCATACGTGATATTCCATTTGCTGTTTTCTTCCAGGGCATCCAGGTCCTCTCCAGCAATATGGACCCCTTCCCGACATTTAAATGGAATGTGGGCCTGGCTTACACCCTGTAGGTCCGGTTCATCAAGCTTCCAGAGGCAAGTGGCTATTCACTCCCAACGATGGCCTTCCGGACCAAAGCGTGATATTCAGCTGCAAAGGGAACTTCCATAAAGGGGATATACTGGGTGAAAGAGAGCAGCACCATGTTGTTTTTGGGATCTGCCTTAAAATCTGTTGAGGCCATCCCGCTCCAGCCATATTCGCCGGTCTCCTGGTTCACATGACCTCCAAGTCCGTAGCGGAAGCCTTCTTCGTAAGTGATGTGAGCGGGCATCTGTTCACTCATGATCATTTTAACGGTGGATTCCTTAAGGACACGTACCCCATCCAGCTCTCCTCCATTCAGGAGCATCTGGCCGAAGCGGCCATAATCGGTGAGGGTGGATACCAGTCCGCCTCCCCCTGAAAAAAGGGTTACTTTTTGCTTCACCCCGTTTGTGAGTGCTTCCACGGGTACGAGTTCATCTGATTCCCGGTTTTTGGTGTAGATCATCGCCAGGCGATCCTGGTCTTCTTTGGGTACGTCGAAGCCAGTATCGTTCATTCCAAGCGGGTCGAACATCCTTGTTTGCAGGAATTCATCAAAGTGCAGACCAGACAGTACCTCCACCAGGTAGCCGGCCACATCGATGGATACGGAATATTCATATTTTGTTCCTGGCTGATTCTTTAGCGGGATGGTGGCAAGGAGCTTTGCGGCCTCCTCCAGTGTGCCAAGTCCCCATAATCCCTCAGGAGAAGCCTGAGCATACAGGGAATCCACATGGCTTACATCCCAGCCATAACAGAATCCGGCTGTATGAGTAAGCAGGTGCCTGATAGTGAAGGCTTCCTGTTGCTCCACCGCTTCACCATCCACCCAAACCCTGGTTTCTTCAAATTCCGGAATATAGTCCGCCACCGGATCATCCAGCTGAAATTTGCCTTCATCATATAGGATCATCAATGCTGCTGCCGTAATGGGCTTTGACATGGAATAGATCCTGAAGATCGTTACTTCCTCCAGCGCCCTGTTTTCCTCTAAATTGGCAAAGCCAATGGTCCGGCGGTGTACCTGCACGCCATCTTTAAGGATCATTGTGGAGATGCAGGGAAGCTTGCCTTCATCCACAAGGGCCTGCATCATGGCATCGGCCTTGTTCAGGGTATCCAGAGAGAGGCCGGCAATGGTTTCTTCACTGCTGTTGCAGGAGAATATGGAAACCAGGATCAGTGAAAGAAAAAAAGTCGCGGGTACTTGCAGGGATTTGATTAATTTCATAGTTGTCAGGTTTATGTATGCAGAACAAGTTAGGGATTTTAATGCACGAAGTAAGTATTGCCGGCCCGATTCCGTGGAAGTGGAGCATTCCTGTGATTACGGCGGGGCTAAGGCCCTCTTTATCCGGAGTTCTATTCTGGTGAACCAGAGGCAAGGATATTTGCCTTAGCGTTTTTCAGTATTCCCTTTTTGTCGGGCGAAGTTTCGGTTAATCCCTGTCGATCATCCAGATAGATCTGGGCAGAAAAGGCGCTGCATTCGCTGGATATTATATTTTTTTCTCCCTTGTTTATAAGAAGTTTTGTGGGAAGAGAGCTGTTGTCTTCTTCGTTCCCGGACTGTTGCATGGTGACTGTTTGGTTCAGGCGTTCCAGGTAATGAAGGTAAACGGTGTCCTTGGTGATGGTATAGGTTCCGGTAAATGTTTGATCCTCTTCCAGGGAGAGTTCAAAGTCCTTTCCATTTTCAAACAACCTGATATACTGGGACTTGTCTACGGCTCCAAAAACGATATCCTGTCGGGGTCTGACCAGGAACAAACAGAAGATAAAAAAGGCAAAAATAAGCGTATTCCAGATTTTTTTCATAAGTTTTTTTCTTCAAGCTCTAACTTAAGGAGTGATACGAAAGAAAATTGGTTGCGTTACAATTAGTTATTAACCCGCATATTATTCCAGTCATGGGCTTTTTTTTTTAAGTTTACCTGAATACCAACTTTCATGCCGCAGGAGACTATTAAATCCTTGAAGAAGGAGATCGAAGAGCTCAGGAGAGAAATTGAGCGCATCAACGAATCCTCCAGGAAGCAAAAAAAGGAACTGGAGCTAAGCATGGAGAATCTCAAACTGGCACAGTCCCAGTTGGTTCAGTCAGAAAAGATGGCTTCGGTGGGGGTGCTGACTGCCGGGATAGCTCATGAGTTGAACAATCCTATAAATTTTGTAAGTGGCAATGTCTACCCTTTACAGCAAGACCTGAAAGAGGTATTTTCAATCCTTGAAAAATATGAAAAGACCATCGAGGCAAACAAGCTTTCAGGTTTTTTTAAAGAAGTGGAGGTTAAAAAGGAAGAGGTGGAGTTCTCCTACCTGATCAAGGAGATCTTTAGTCTTCTGAAAGGAATAGAGGAAGGGGCTACACGTTCCAGTGATATTATAAAGGGGCTCCGGAGTTTTTCCAGGCTGGATGACGAGGCCAGCCAGTTTTATGATATTCACGAGGGTATTGATTCTTCCCTGGTTCTGTTAAAGAATCAGATCATCGACAAGAAAATCAAAGTATACAAGGACTATGGGGAGTTCGAGGGAGTGGAGTGTTACCCCGGTAAGCTCAAGCAGGTGATCATAAATATCCTTACAAACAGTTTGCAGGCCATGGAGCGGGGGAAAGGCGAATTGTCCATCCACACGGTCAGCAGTGCCATTGGAGTCAAGATCATTATCAAGGACAATGGAAGGGGAATGTCCCAGGAAGTAAAAGAACATATTTTTGAACCCTTCTATACCACCAATGAGGTGGGCCAGGGCACGGGGCTGGGACTTTCAATCAGTTATGGGATCATCGAAAAACACAAGGGAAACATTGATGTGATCTCAGAACCCGGAAAGGGAACAGAGTTTATAATTTCTTTGCCCAGGACACAGTCAGATTCATCTATTTAACCGAGAGCCTCACCCCGAGGATCATGATATCGTCTATCTGCTCCGATCCGGATCTCCAGATCTCATGTTCTTCCCTGAGAATGTGACTTTGCTCGTCCAGGGGCTTTGAATGGACTTCCTTCAGCAGGGCCTTGAACCGGATCGATTTAAAGGTCTTCCTCTCCAGACCGCCAATCTGGTCCACGTAGCCATCTGTAAACAGATAGATCATATCATTCTCCTGGAAAGGCACTTCCTTGTTGGTAAAGGACACCTCCTTCACATTGTAGATGCCAATAGGCATGGCATCGCCCCTGATCACGATCAGCTGGTCCTTTCTCAGAAGGTACATGGGACGAAATGCTCCGGAGAACTGGAGCTTTTGATTGCTGGCATCCACCACACATAGAGCCATTTCCATCCCGTCCTTCGTTTCATCCTTTTGCCCGGTTTGCCCGAGAGACTTGATGATCTTGTCACGGAGCTCATTCAGTATTTCATTGGCCTTGATATGCGGGGCCTTATTCACGATCTCGTTGAGGAAATTAATCCCCATGATGCTCATAAAGGCCCCGGGCACTCCATGACCGGTACAGTCGGCCACTGCAATGATCACCCGGTCCTCTTTGTGTGCTACCCAGTAGTAATCGCCGCTAACAATATCCTTGGGTTTGTTCAGAATAAAATGAGCCGGTAAGATCTTCTCAAGTTCTTCGGAGGGAAGCATCAGGGCTTTCTGGATCCGGCTGGCGTAATGAATGCTGTCGGTGGTATTCATTCGCTGTTGTTCGATCTGACGGGTACGTTCCATGACCTTGAGCTCCAGCGTTTGATTGGCCTTTATCAGATCATCGATCAGATGTTTGTTCTGAGATTTGAGATTGTATACCTCCAGGGCACTATCAATGGTAATCTTCAGATCTTCCTGGTTCCAGGGTTTGGATACATAACGGTAAATATTCCCTTTGTTAATGGCCTGGATAACGGCATCCAGGTCACTGAAGCCCGTCATGATCATCCGCATGCAATCGGGATACAAAGGCACAATTTGCTCCAGGAATTCAATTCCGGACATATCCGGCATGCGCTGGTCCGTGATCACCAGCTGGATATCGTGATTTTCCATGATCTCCAATCCTTCTGCACCGGAACCGGCCACGTAGATGTGATAATCCCTCCTGAAGGTGGATTTAAAGCTTATCAGGTTGTTCTCTTCATCGTCGATGTAGAGAATGGAATATATGGGATCTGAGTCTGAGCTGACCATGATTGCGTATAAAATTACACAAAGTTTTTTATAAGCCTTAGTCAATTACCGGGCGTTCTGATTATTCATCCGAGTGTCTCAATCGGTGGGATGCATAGGCAGGTGTAAGGATACCTACCGAAGTCCGAACCTGTAGGATACCTTGACCAGGAAGGTATTATTGGGTTTCCCTTCCGTAAACATAAGGTTCATATTATCCCAGGCATCGAAGCTGCCATCCCGGATGTAGTGATTCCGGGTCTGGGACCAGACCAGGTAGGCTGTCGATCCGGGCAAAAACTCCCAGCGGATCACCAGGTTGGATAACCACTCATCCACGGTGAAATCAGGTTGATCAAAGCTGTAATCTGTATCCATATCGCCATCTTCGTCAATCAGGTAGGTATCGTCCTCCAGGCTGATCTGAGCGGAGGAATAGAGGTGGTACCTGTCGGTGAACTCATCCGCTTTTGAGTCGGTGATCATTTTAAAATCGGTGTACTCGCCTGAAGCTGTAAAGGGCTGGCCCCAGTACTGGATGGTCAGGTCGGGAGTTAAATTAAAATTGATTCGAAGTGACATGCTCAAAACCCGCTGATCAATGCTTCCAAAAATGTAGCGCTCTTCCCCGTTTATTTCCTCCTGACTTATATACTGAAGCTCCTGGAGGTTGTGAGAGTATTCCGGAAACAGTGATATGGAGAGGGTATTCAGGGGTCGTATGGTCAGTAAAAGCCTGTATGAGTTTCTCAGGTAATATGATTCTGCACCCCAGTTTACATTTCCAAAGAATCCACCCGAGATGGCTTTTCTATCGTCGCTCATTACTCTGTACCACACCCTTCCATCGTTCGGGAGATGCATGGAGGGCCCTCCCCGCAGCATTCTGTTTGATACCTGATGAACCCCGAATCCACCACCGATCCCCGCATTCCAGTAGTTTTTAAAATTGGCATTGGTGTTGTATTCATATCCGATCCCGGTGATTTCCCCTCCGAAATTATTGCTCACCCACACATCGTTATTCAGGTTCAGGCTTCTAAAGATGCTGAAAGGTTCGGTAAAACTATATCCCGTCCATAACACATTCAGGATATTGTCAGAAAGCTGCATATAGCCCATATCGTTGAGTTCAAGTCCCGGGGTCTTGAAAATATTCATATACAGGAAATTCCAGTTACCTCCGATTTTCCCGAATTCAATTTTTCCCCCCACGCCTGACAGGCTGGTACGGGTGTCATCAAATTCCAGGTAATCGGCATCGGGTCGCTGGTAATACCTGGCTGAGGACTGCTGTGTATTGGAGATGGCTTCCGCACTTCCCTGCACATTGCTCATATAGAAGGCCGTATTCAGCTTAAAATTGCGATCCTTGAAATACTGCGTGAAATCGACTCCTGCGGTGGTGGCGTTTTTGTGAAGGTAATCCATCTCGGTCCCATCCAGTCTTCTGATGGTACTGGTGACGGCCCCCCCGATAATCGTATTTCCCTTGTTGTAATCTTTCTGCATCCGTGCCAGGGAGTAGTTGGTAAGCGGTTCCACGGTTTCCCTGCGTTCGCTGCCTTCCTGAGCAATGCTTGCTTTTGTGTCGGCTGCGAGGGCCTCCATTATTCCCACAGACCATCCTTTTTCTGTTTTTCCTGTGAGCTTGGCAGCTCCCAGGATCCGGGTGAACTTTGGGACGCTGGTATATTCGTCATCCCCAAGGGATGGGTAGCCCTGTGGTCTGCGTCCTATCCGACGGGAGTAAAAGAGGTTATCGTTGCCCACATCCCCGTCCCCCAGGCCCACATTAAAGCTGGTAATATTGTTTCCTTCAATGAAGAAGGGCCGTTTCTCTTCGAAGAAGGTTTCAAATGCGCTCAGGTTTACTTCTGAAGGATCCGCTTCCACCTGTCCGAAATCGGGGTTGATGGTAAAATCCAGGGTCAGGTTGTTGGTGACCCCGATCTTCCCATCCAGCCCAATATTAAATTTTGGATCACTGCCGTCTGCATAAGGGTTTCCATCTTCCGCTTCATAGGTTTTCAAAGCTGCTACCCCGTAGGGGGTCAGATCCAGCTGTTTTCGCGGCTCAATCTCCTGGAGGCCATCCAGTTCACCCAGCGCATGAATAAATCCCGGAGCATTCCTGGGAACAGGATGCCAGAGGCTCAGTTCTGCTTTTCTGAATATCTGACGCGCCACTTCAAAGCCCCAGACCGATTGGGAGTTTTTCTTGAAACGCAATTGAGTAAAGGGGATCTTCATTTCGGCAGCCCAACCCCACTCATGAACCTGGGCCTTCGCCTGCCAGATAGGATCCCAGGTGAGATCTTCATTCTGACCATTGTTGGACATGATCATGTCAAACCTCACTCCGGCAGAGCTTACTCCAAAAACAAACCCGGTGCGCAGATCGAGGTAGCTGTCAAATACCACAAATACCATATCCCCTTCACCATTGTCACGCCGGCTCATCCGGTTGGTGATGCTGTCCGGGGCACTATCAAGAGCCTTTACGGCCACGTAAATATTCATATCATCGAAGGCCAGCTTGAATTCGGTTGGCTGTGAGGGAGGCCTGTCGGCATAGGGCTCATTCTGGGTAAAATCACCGGCCCATTCGCCCGCCTGCCAGGCTTCGTCATCAAAATCACCATTGATGACCGGGGCATTCTCCACCCGGTAGGCCTTGTACACTTTTTTGGGCAGGTATTCAGTCTGGGCGCTCAGGACTGATATACTTAAGAAGAAGGTGAGGGTTGAAAGGAGCAGGGGTCTGTTCATATAATTCTATCTTTCTTCCTATAAGACGATCGAAGTCCTTTGCTGTTACAGAAAGTTTAGAGATTCTAAATTCAATATGTGAAGGTAACACTTTCGTTTGCCTGAAGCACTACCCTGAACAGGAACATTGGCAAGGGGGTATATATTCACTATCTTGGGCGAACTATTAGCTGTATTAAGTCATTGATCTTCAAGATATGTCAGGTGAATGACGCGGGAATGTCGTGTGAAATTCACCTTTAAGTCGTTCTATGTTTTTAAGTTAAATCCTAAAATTACCTGAGAATTCCAATGAAAATGAAACAGCCTGAGTTAGGCAAAAAAATCGCTGACCTGAGAAAAGCAAAAGGCTATACCCAGGAGGAACTCGTTGAAAGATGCAATCTGAGCGTTCGAACACTTCAACGGATCGAATCGGGAGAGGTCGCTCCCCGGAGTCACACCATCCGGGTGATCTTTGCCGCGCTGGATTACAAGGTCTATGATCCATCAAATTTGCACCTCAGGCTTTTTTTCAGGCAAGTACGGGATCTCTTTAACTTAAAAACCAATACTATGAAAAAGATTTCAATTTTAACCCTGGCTTTTGCCGCAGCGGTTTTCGTTTTGCTGTCAGTTTGTGTGGATGGTTCTGCCCAGTCGGACGCCAAAATCAGAAAAACAATCTCTGAAAACAACCTCCATTTTCAACGCTGGTTTAATACGGGGCAGGTGGACTCTCTGATGACACTATTCAGTGACGACGCCTGCATCCTGGGCGTGGGATGTGGTAAAACAATTGTTCGTGACTTTTACGAATCTCAAATGTATGTTTTCAAGTTTGAGAAACTGGCTGAGACCTCCATCAGTATTGCCGATTCAATTGCAGTGGAGAAGGGGCGCTGGGCCGTCAGTCTGAATTCGGGCGGTACACTCAGGGGAGAGTACCTGACCGAGTGGCGACTGCGGGACAAGAAGTGGCAGATCGTAAACGACATCTCCACGGCAGATTAAAACTGATATGTAAAATTCAGTGCGTAATAGTGACTGCTGATGAGCGGAATAAGAGAGATGGCGTCCGACTTTTTGAATGGATTAAATCCCTTGAAGGGTTCGAAGTAATAGACCAGTTCCACAACCAGTATTCCTATTCCGGCACCCACCAGCACATCAGAAAGCCAGTGCCTGTTGTTTAGCATCCTGTAGACCCCGGTGCCTGTGGCAAAGGCATACCCGCTGTAAGCCAGAAGGGGCGAGGTCTCATTGAACTCTTTAAACAATACAGCTGCGTTATTGAAGGCGAAACTGGTGTGCCCGGAAGGAAATGCATAGGGAGCCCCATTGGGCCGCTCTTTCAGCGTAATATATTTCAGACCCTGTGTTATTCCTGAAGTAAGCAGGTTTGTGAGGAGTAAGTATTTGGTCTGATCAAACCAGTGGTTCCTGCTTTTGACTCCCAGGATATCTGCCAGGTATAATTCAGCAACTGGAGCATATTGCAGGTAATCATCCAAATCAGAATGAAAATCTTCTCTTAACCCGGACCTTAATTTCTCCTGGAGATTCTGTTCGAACTGACTTTTGTTGATTAGAACGCCCCCGGTGATCAGTGCAGCCGGAACGATGGACCGGCGAAGTAATTTCTGCGGATACAGGCTATCCTTTACCTGGGCATTTACCGTGGAGGCGCATCCCAGAATAATAAGCAGGAGATATATCTTTATTTTGGGAGGAGGATACAAATGGCAAATTCGTTCCATAGGTCAGAACTGTCAAGGGGCGCAAGGATTACGAATATAAGGAAATATATTTTTTACTTTTACAGGAAGATGAATGGAGTCTCTTACCGGCCGGGATATATCGATTTGCATAGAAGCGGGGAGCTGAAACGCAGGGGGGAGGACCTGTGGGAAATTTACAGGGAGTGCCGGCTGTGTCCCCGGGAATGCCGGGTGGACCGGATTGCAGGGGAGAAAGGTTTCTGCCAGGCAGATTCAAATTTAAAGGTCGCCTCCTTTCATGCCCATTTTGGGGAGGAAGCACCCCTGGTGGGCGTCGGAGGATCCGGTACCATCTTTTTGAGCCACTGCAATCTGGGTTGCGTATTCTGCCAGAACTGGGATATCAGCCAGCGGGGATCGGGAACCGAATTGGAGGTGTCGGACCTGGCGGGAATGATGCTTCAGCTGCAGGAGCAGGGATGTCAGAATATCAATGTGGTAACACCCACACATTTTGCACCCCATGTGGTCCTGGCGCTGGATCTGGCAGCGGGGCAGGGTTTGCGGATACCACTGGTATACAACACCTGTGGCTGGGAAAAAGCGGATATTCTGGCCATATTGGAAGGGATTGTGGATATTTACCTGGCAGATTTTAAATATATGGATGCAGGCAAATCGGCCCTGTATTCCAGTGATGCATCCTCTTACCCGGGAAAAACCCGGTCTGCCCTGTTGGAGATGAACCGGCAGGTGGGAGTGGCTCAGCCTGAGCCAAATGGATTGGTATACAGGGGTTTGATGATCCGGCACCTGGTGTTGCCCGGAGAGGCCAGTGGCTCGGTGGAAGCCATGCACTGGATCTCAGACCATCTTCCCCCGGACACTTTTGTGAATATCATGCTCCAGTACCGTCCGGCTTACCGGGCACACCTGTTTCCGGAAATCGATGCTTATGTCACCCGGGAGGCCTACGAGGAGGTGGTCCGGGAAGCGAGAAGAAGTGGACTCACCAATCTGGATGTGGATATCTGAATTAAAGTATAAAGGATCTATGGAAAAGAAAAAAGCAGCATATCTGGAAGGTACTGTTTCAATTCTGGCAAACCTGGCCCTGTTTGCCTTAAAATACTGGGCCGGGATTGTCTCCGGATCCATTGCCCTGATGGCCGATGCCTGGCATACCATGTCAGATTCTATAAGCTCGGGCGTAGTTATTCTGGGTGCCAGACTCGCCTCCAAAAAACCCGATAAGGATCATCCCTTTGGACACGGCAGGTGGGAGCTGATATCCTCCATTGTTATTGCAATAATTCTGGTATTGATAGCGGTTGGGTTCATCAGGGATGCCGTTGCCCAGCTTCAAATCCGGGAGTCTGCAAATTTCGGAACCGTGGCCCTGGTGGTAACCATCGTGTCCATCGTGGTCAAAGAGCTGATGGCTCAGTTTGCCTTCTACCTGGGAAAGAAATCAGGTAATTCAGCGGTGAAGGCCGATGGCTGGCATCATAGAACCGATGCTCTCTCCTCCCTGATTATATTAATCGGTATCCTGGTCAAGGATTATTTCTGGTGGATTGACGGGGTTCTGGGTATCGCAGTTTCATTGATGTTACTGTATGCGGCTTACGAGATATTGATGGAAGCTGTGAATAAAATCCTGGGAGAGGTGCCGGGGGAAGAGTTGATCCGGGAGATTGAGTCTTACATTCGTTCTCTGTACAAGTATGAGCTGTATCCCCACCATTTTCACATTCACAACTACATAAGCAGCAAAGAACTGACTTTTCATATAAAGCTGGATAGCAGTATATCGGTGGAAGAAGGGCATGCCATTGCCACAGCTATTGAGGAGTTACTGGATGAAAAACTGGCCTTAAAGACTACCATTCACGTGGAGCCCCTGGATTACGATCACAAAAACGATTGATGTCAATCCGGAAAAAGTAGTAATTTCAGGTTCATTTTCCCCTGTAAGATGAATTCTGCGACCCGGTTTACGCTCCTTTTTTTCTTGATGGCCCTTATTCTAAGAGTCCCGGCCACTTTAACCGGTCAGGGGGGCTTTGTGGACCGGGTCGACCGGGCCCTTGGAAGTAACCAGGAGCTGGTGAACGGGATCCAGTTTACCAATCAGTATATCCGGTCGGAGGGTCATCCTTACTGGATAAACGGAGGCTTTAAGACCGGTTCGGTCTGCATAAATGATCATTGGTATGAAGAGTTACAGCTTCGCTACAACCTGTTTTCCCAAAAGCTTGAGCTGGGGTATCTGACTCCCGGGGGATCCATGAACCTGATCATTACGGTACCTGAAAATATTTCCTCCTTTGTACTGGAGGGCTATACATTCAGGCGATTGCAGATCGGGGATGAGGCAATTTCCTATTATCAGGTGGTCACATGGGGGGGCTACACTTGCTATGTCCGCTGGAGCAGGGATCTGCTTGGAACCAGATCATCCGGGACCAGCTTTAGTCCCATCGTTCGCAAATACTGGATGAAGCAGGAGGAGGAGTGGGTCTCCTTTAAGGATCAGAGAACTTATTTAAAAGCCTTCCCAAAGGAACTCAAAAGAGACTTGAAAAAGATTCTCAGACAACGGCAATATTATTTTCAGCGCGCCAGCACCGGGGAGATGGTGGCCTTGCTGCAAGCAAGCTTTCAGCTTCTTGAAGAGAGGGGGAAGCCATGAGAAAAAGCTTCAATTATCAGCCTGATTTTACTACTGGCCTTCTTGCAGGGGATAAGCGCCCAGAACAGGGCCATTGTTTTTAGTGGCCATTTTGAGCAGACCCCCTTTGTAGAATTTGTGAAAGTGGTGGAGGCGCAAACAGGTATAGATATCTACTATCGGGCAAGCTGGGTGAAGGAGCTGTATGTGAACGTTTCGGGCATGAAACTCTCCCTGCTTCCTGTCCTGGATTCCATCCTTGGACCGTCTGGTCTGGACTATTACCTGGACGACTGGATGCATCTGTTCCTGACCGATGGCACCAGTCTGATTAACAGACTCCCGGACTATTCTCGGGCAATTGAGACAACATCCAATGAGGAAGCAGCCCTGGAGGAGACGAATCTGAATGACCTTACCCTGGCTGAGCAAAAGTACATTAACGGTCGAAGAGTTAGAGTGCTGGAGGAGATTCACGTGGGATCGCCAGACCAGTCCATACCCGGGAAGAAGGTATTGATCAGCGGGCATATTTATGACGAAGAGAGCGGTGAGCCTATGATAGGTGTCACTGTATATATGGAAGCCATTAAAAAGGGGGCATCCACTGCTTCGGATGGACGTTTTAACTTCCTGCTGGCTCCCGGAACCTATGGTGTGGTGTGCCAGAGCATAGGCATGGAGTCGCTTCAGTTTACCCTGGTGGTGCATTCCGCCGGGGAAGTGGACCTGGAAATGGGGCGGACCCTGATCCCGCTGGATGAGGTGGTGGTTACGGCGGGACGGCACGATCATGTTAGCGGCAGTCAGATGGGTTATGAGCGGCTAAACTACTCTGTATTAAAACAGGTCCCCCTGGTTATGGGTGAAAGGGATATTATTAACGTGGTGAAAATGCTGCCGGGGGTGCAGAGTGTGGGGGAGGGCGCTTCCGGATTTAATGTACGCGGCAGTGCGGCGGACCAGAATATGATTTATATCAATAAGGTCCCGGTATACAACAGCGCCCACCTGTTTGGATTTTTTACAGCCTTCAGCCCGGAGTTGGTAAAGGACTTCAGCCTGTATAAGAGCAACCTGCCGGCTTCTTTCGGGGGAAGGCTGGCCTCCTTTTTTGATATCCAGACCAAACAGGGCAATATGAAGCGCTTATCAGCGCGTGCAGGGATCTCTTCAGTCTCAGCTTATGCGGCCGTGGAGGGACCGCTGAAGAAGGATAAAAGTTCCATCGCCCTGAGCCTGCGATCCACCTATTCGGACTGGATCCTGAAACTGATGGAAGATCCCCAGCTCAGAAATAGTGAAGCCGGATTCAGTGATGCCAGCGGGGTCTATACCCTCAATGCAAGTGACCGAACCCGCCTGAAAGTTTTCGGGTATCTGAGCAGGGACCGCTTCAAACTGGGTACTGTTCAGGATTACACCTATGGCAACGCTGGGGCGGCCATGGATGTGCGCCATCACTTTAATCAGCAGATCAGCGGAAACCTGGCACTAATCTACAGCCGTTACCAGTTTAAGAACCAGGACACCCAACTACCAACAGCTGGCTTTGAACAGGACAGCTACATCAAACATTATGAGTTAAAATCTGATTTCGAATGGCTCTCTCTTGGTCGTCACAAGCTGACTTTCGGGAGCAGTGGGATCTATTACCGGCTGGACCGGGGCTCCATTGAGCCTTATGGAGCCGCCTCTTTGAGGGAGCCCCTGGACCTGGGTCTTGAAAATGGGGTGGAGACCGCCCTCTACCTGGCTGATGAAGTGACCCTGACAGATCGTTTGAAGTTTTATTCCGGCCTGCGCTTTTCCAGCTTTTTCGCTCTGGGTCCTTCTGAGGTAAGAACTTATGCGCCGGGCATGCCACGCGTGGAAGAGAATATCACCGACACCTTGAACTTCGGGAGGGGAGAACTAAGCCGGGTCTATGCCGGACTGGAGCCGCGGCTGAACCTGAGGTATCTGCTCAATGACCAGTCCTCCCTGAAGTTTTCCTATAACCGTGGCTACCAGTATCTCTTCGTTCTCAGTAACACCGTGGCCATGTCGCCTACGGACCAGTGGAAGCTTGTGGATTATCATATTGCACCCCAGTTCCTGGACCAGCTTTCGGCCGGTTATTACCTGGATTTTCCCGGCACGGGTATGAGTGCTTCTGTGGAACTCTACCGGAAATGGGGACGCCGGATCGTGGAGTACCGGGATGGAGCCAGTTTTACAGAGAGTCCCTTTGTGGAAAGTACAACCCTCCAGGGGAAGCAGAATGCCTATGGAGTGGAGACTATGTTCCGGAGGGATGCAGGCGGTCTGAACGGATGGTTGTCCTATACCTACTCCCGTTCATTTATGCTGGTGGATCTGGCAGCGACCGGTGAACAGATCAATGGAGGAGATCCCTATCCTTCCAATTATGACCGTCCGCACAATGTATCGCTTGTGCTCAATTATAAACGGGGCAGGCGGGTGAGTCTTTCCGGGAATCTGGTTTATATGACGGGACGGCCAAGCACCTATCCGGTTTCGGTCTACTATGAATATGAAGTTCCCTATATTCATTACTCGGACCGGAACAAGTACAGGATCCCGGACTACTTCCGGCTGGATGTATCTATGAATATTGAAGGGAGCCTGAGAAAAAACAAACATTTCCATAGCTTCTGGATGTTGGGAGTTTATAACCTTACCGGAAGGAACAATGCCTATTCGGTATTTTTCGAGAACGAAGATGGATTAATCAGGGGATACAAACTCTCCATTTTTGCCCAACCTATTTTTACGCTATCATGGAATGTAAGACTTGGTAATTATGCCAGTGAATAAGTATCATATTATTCTGATTCTGGCACTTATGTGCGGATCCTGTGTAGAACCTTTCGAGCCTGAACTTGAAGAGTCGCAGGAGGTGATGGTGATCAGCGGAATGATCACAGATCAGGCGGGGCGTCATGTGATTACAGTCTCCCGTTCGTCTCCTTACAAATTACCAGAATACCAGGGTGTGGATTTTTGCCAGGTTGCAGCAGCGAACCAGAAGGGTGATGTGGTTATTTACGGAAATACAGGAAACGGGGTCTATGAGGCCGATGTTCCGGATTCTTTTCTTGAGGTAGGCGATGCTGTCAGCCTGCAGGTGATTACTCCGGACGATCGTGTATACCTCTCAGAATATGATACCATTCTCCCCTGTCCCCGTCTGGACAGCCTCTATTGGGAGCTGGGTTCCCAGGAAACGCCTGATCCTGAATTTACCCGTCCCGGCATCCAGTTTTACCTGGATATGTCGGGAGACCTCACCGATTCAAGAAATATCATCTGGCAGGTGGAGGAAACCTGGGAGTACTGGGCCTCCCTGTTCGGAACCCATATTTTGAGGGACTGGGGAGATTCGGAGGAGTTCCGGACCAACGTGATTTTTAAGTGCTGGAAGCAGAATCCTCTGGATCATGTCTATCTCGGAAGTACCCGTAACCTGTCGGCTAACGAGCTCAAAAGGATGCCCCTGAATTTCGTTTCCAATGAAACGGACCGGCTCTCTGTGACCTACCGGCTGCGTCTAAAACAACAATCTTTATCTTCTGAGGCATATGACTACTGGAAGCGGATGAACGACCAGTCGGTGGAGTCAGGCGGGATGTATGAAAAACAACCTGCATCTGTGGTTGGAAACATCTTTAATGTGGACGATCCGGAAGAAGTGGTACTGGGGTATTTTTATGCCACACAGCTCAGGGAGCAGAGTCTCTTCGTCCATAATAACAAGCTCTTCGACTTTCAGGTACCCCATATCCAGTGCGAGTATCAACCCATGAGCTCAATTGGAGTTCTGGGACCGGATCTTTTTCCGGTATACCTCTATGTCCCGGGTAACTTTCAGCCCTCCTTCTGGGGACCCGAGGAGTGCTTTGATTGCAGGATACAGGGAGGGGATACCATTCAACCTGAAAACTGGGAATTTTGGTAGTCGGATTACATAAAGAGAGCTTGGGATCCATCCGGAGCAGAAGCATCCGGTGGATCTTAATCCTGGCAGTATTCCTTCCGGAATTGCTGGGTTTGTGTAGTCTGTATGCACAGCGTTCTCCCTTTGATCCGGCATGGACCGGCGAAGCGGCCCGGATCCGGGAAGAGTTAAGCTGTTTCACAGACCGTTCACTCTATATGAGCGAGGACCTGATCCAGTTCAGAGCAAGGGTGACGTTTAGCGGACCTGGTAATACCGGTCCGTGGAGTACGGTTTTGTATGTGGAACTGGTATCTGCAAATGGGCAGTCTCTGGCTCAGGGGAAATATCCCATTCATAATCAGCTGTCTTTTGGGGAAATAGGGATCCCCCACGATATGCTTTCGGGCCTTTACTACCTGAGGTTCTATACCCGGTGGATGCGGAACAGGGGGCCGGAAACATTCTGCTACCTCCCTTTGCGTATACTTAATCCTCAAAGGAACGATTTGGACCAGGGTGCTTCGATGGATGCCCGGAACCTTGTTCCGGCTGCTGAGGATAGAAAGAAAATCCTGGAATTCCAGGAACATGCCTCTTCTTATGAGCGGGGGGAGCCTGTTTCCATGGAGCTGCTTTTTCCGGGAAGGCAGGAGCCTGATAGTATAAGTGGATGTGTTTCAGTTGTCCCGGTTGGTGTGGAGCCTTCCTCCAGTCCCTACGTGGTCCAGGGTGAACGAGAAGACTTCCGGGTCAACTTCCTGCCCGACAGGTATGGGCCCTCCCTCTCCGGTTCAGTTCGATATCCCGGGGGACCTGACACAGCGCTTCCTCCGGCGGTGATCCATTTTACCCTGATGAGCGAGGTGTCCGGATACCTGGTTTGCCGCAGTGATTCTCTTGGAAAATTTACGGTGGGACTTCCTAAAAGAAGTGGAAAGCTGGAGATTTTTGTGCAGCCAGAAGGTCCTGAGAACAATGTGGTGGAGGTTCGGATAGACCAGGATTTTGATCCCCGTCATATACCCTTTCAGCACACCCCTTTCGCCTTAACAGACAGCGAGAAAAGGTGGGCGGAAATTATGGCAAGGAATCTGCAATTATCCCGGATTTACGGGCAGACTGTTCCCCCGGTGAACCGGAGTTCCGGCAATAAGCCAAAGACTTTCTACGGGACACCCACCCGTTCGGTGGATTTGGATGACTATGTGCTACTGCCTACGCTCCGGGAAGTTTTTATTAATCTTGTTCCGGGTGTAACTCCAAATGCCCGGAGGGGCCGGACGACGCTGCAGATCGAGAGTGAAAATCCATCCCTGGCCCTGTATGAGTCCCTGGTGATGGTGGATCAGGTGCCGGTTCTTGATATGGAGCAGTTCATGTCCCTTTCACCGGCAAAAATCAGACAAATCGATGTGATCGAAGATGTCTATGTCAAGGGGGATCTTCGTTATGGTGGGGTGATCAATCTTATATCCAGGGACCAGGATATGGCAGGTATAGATCTGCCGGAGCACTCTTTTTTTATTGATTATATGGCCTTGCAGCCTCCACTTGAGCCACAGCATGATTCCGCCCTGGCAGATGATCAGTTACCCGATACGCGCAATACCGTGTTTTGGGATCCCAATTTCACGCTCCGGAAGGGATCTTCCAGGGAAATTACATTTAAAGCCCCCGAATACCCGGGGAATTACGTGGTGCTTTTCCGGGGCCACAGCACGCCGGGGGAGGTGCTTGTTGCTGAAACCCGGATTGAGGTCCGGTAAAGCTCCTCTTTACCCTTTACCTATTTTTTTAATTTGTGAAGTTCTGCAATGGAGATTTCCACCCTGGGCTGAAACAGGGAGGAGCCCATGTATTTTTTCAGGCTGTATAACAGTTGTTTTGCCTCCGGCCTGTTTTCAAGGTCCGTTTGAAGATCTGCTCCGCTGATCATAAGTTTGCCTTCACCTACTTTGGCTTCGAAGATGAGGCCCAGGGACCTGTTTTCAAACCAGTCATCAATGATTCGGACCAGGGGCTCTACATTATTTTCAAATCCATCCATCCGGATAGCCTGACCGTGATGCATGGCGTCCCACCATTGCCAGTTGGAGTGATACTCGGTGGGGAACTCAGCCAGAGCTGCATGATCAGGATCGCACAAGATCCCCAGGGTATGTGGAGCCTGTCCATTCGTCCAGGCCGTATTCCAGAAAATAGAGGAGAATCCCAGGGCAATATCTCCGCCGGAGGAGTCGGACAAGGAATTTGGAGCCAGGGTCCAGAGGACCTTTCCGCCCTGTTGAAGGACTTTCTCTGCTGCCTGGTTGAAAACGCTTGTCACAAGGATCTCACCTTCATTCAATTCCGGGAGGGCCTTGGGGTATACCCAGAAGTCCCAGTCATTAGAGTACCGGTTCACAGAAACTTCTAAATTCAGTTTTTCCGCTTTTGTAAACTGTCCCAGCTCCAGGCGGATGCTTCCCAGGCTCTGGGCATTATCCAGCAATAGTTCTTCCTTATTAAAAGTCCCTTGGGCCAGGGCTTCCCCCCCAGCTGTACTTATCTTCCAGCGAATATCCGGATCTAACAGGACCTCGCTGCCAAAATGGGCCGCCTCCACCTCTGCTTCAAATGTTTCGTCATTGGAATATATCCTTTTCTGAAGGCGAGCCAGGGGAACAGTTTCGTTGCAGAAGCGGCTGTATTCCCCGGGTGTGATATAGCCTTTCTCTTCCCAGAATGGATCCAGAACCCCTACCAGGGCAGTTCCCTGACCCGGGAAATCATGCAGATCCAGTAACTGGAAGCCTGCCATTTGAGGAGTGCGAAGGGCGGCTTCAATATCCGTCTTGTAACAGAGGGCCTGCAGTTTGCCGGATGCCAGCAGGAAACTGTCTGCAAGATGTCCCATTCCATTTTCTTCCAGAGATTCCTGGAATATTTCAAAGTTCCTGGCCTTTAATACCCCATCGTATTTCGCTAACTCTTTGAGATTAGGATACACACACCACTGTCCGATCTCATGACTGACATAGGGCATGGGGGTCTGCTCGATGATCTGCCTGTAATCGAAGGCAGTTTGTGGAGCACTTTTGTTGATTATGCTGTTCAGGCCCTGACCCCATCCCTGAATACGGGCATTGGGATCGTTGTAATAGTCAGCCGATTCAATATAGGGCCACCCGGCTCCCCCGGTATATACTCTGCGGGGATCTTTCTCTTTGAAAAAAGTCACAAATGCGTTGAGATAGGGAACCTGATTGTCTCCTGCGGGTTCGTTTCCATAGGCCATCAAACAAAAGGAGGGATGGTTCCCGTAAGCCTCAAGGATATGTTCAGCTTCCTCATAAAGCCACTTATCCAGAGTTGTACCATCCCCGATGGAAGCACCTGAGTTGGCCCAGCTCGAGCATTCTACCTGCAGGTAGATTCCCAGTTCATCTGCAGCAATAAAGGCGGCTTCAGGAGGGCACCAGGAGTGGAACCGGACATGATTCAGGCCGTGGGCCTGGACGGCCTTCAGCATCTTTTTCCAGTATACCGTATCCGTGGGCGGATACCCGGTTTTGGGGAAGATGGCACAATCCAGGGTGCCTCTCAGGAAGACCGGTCGTCCATTGATGGTAAAGCGTTGGCCCTGGGGCTTAAACTCCCGCATTCCAAAGGTAACCTGCCTGGTATCTGACCCTTCACCGGATATCAGTTCCAGCTCCATCCGGTAAAGATCGGGATGAAACTCGTCCCATTGGGCAGGAGATTCTCCCATGGGATAACTGAGCTTAAAGATTTCACCACTCTTACCCTTTTTTGCGATGAACTTTAACTCCACCTTTTCCTGCTCTTCTCCGCTTTCTATGGACTTGCTTCGGAGCTTTAGAATACAGGTCCGCGGCCCGTCGGCGGCATTCCCGGTTTCCACTTCTACTTGCACCAGTCCCTGTTCCACATCAGGATACAGCCTCACTTTATCCATATATACCAGGGGCACGGCCCGCAGGGATAATTCTCCCACCAGACCGTTCCAGTTGGTCTGCGTATGATCGGCTAGGCTATGTGAATTTATCCCCGGATTGATCTCTTTGATCCGGTTATCGACCCGGATGGTAATCAGGTGCTCCCCCGGGGCAAGTTGGTCGGTCAGAAGGTAGGAGTGGGGAGTCCCCAGGCTGTTCCGCAATCCGATCTCCTGATCATCAATCCACAACATGGTCTCCCAGTGTGGTCTCTCCAGGCGCAGAACTATAGGTTTATTGGCCCATTTTTTTGGAACCTTCACCGTTTTTTGAAACCAGGCAGCACCCAGGTACTTTTTGTCAGGTTGTAGCCAGAAGGGGATCTTAATATTCCTCTCCTCTCTGTAGCGGGCATATTTTTCTGCCCGGTACCACGAGCTGTCCACAATCTGGCCGGTCCAGCTGGTGCTCAATGAGATATCATCCCCCAGGCCATTCGAGGCCAGTGATCCGGGCAGGCTGATTGTTTCTGTAAAGCTGGCAGGGTTCAGCTCCGTGAATTCCAGGTTTTCCCTGTCCAGGTATACCTTCCAATCGCCTGAAAGATCCAAATACTGTTCTTTGTTCTGATTGCATCCGGCCAAAGCCAGCAGGAGGAGGACCCCTCCAAGAAGTTTTCTCATACCTATTATTTTTTAAGCAGGGTTTTTTCAATCTCTTCCAGGGATTTCCCCCGGGTCTCGATAAGTCTGGATTTGATATAGAAGAATCCCAAAATACAGATCAATGCAAAAATCCAGAAACTTCCCGAGGCGCTGACTTTGCTGTTAATTATCGGAAAGAAATAGGCCAGAAGAAAGTTTCCGGTCCAGAGTGCGAAAGTAGCCACGGCCATGGCGGCACCACGCACCCTGTTAGGGAATATTTCCGAAAGCACTACCCAGGTTACAGGGGCAAGGGTCATGGCATAACAGGCAATGGCGGTAACCACAAAAATCAAAAGTGGCAGCCCTGTCGAAGCGGTGAAGTAGAGGGTGCCAACAATGGAGTAAATTAGGGCCAGCCCTCCTGCACCAATCAACATCAGCTTTTTACGTCCGATTCGATCCACCAGGCTAAGGGCAATCAGGGTAAAGATCAGGTTCACACTTCCGGTGATCATGACATTAAACAGCATATCCGAGATGGCATAGCCGGCTGCGGAAAATACTTCTTCAGCATAAAGGAAGATAACGTTGATTCCGCACCACTGTTGAAACAGAGCCAGGACAACTCCTATCAGAACCACGGGAAAGATTGATTTATTCAGAACGGAGAGGGGTTTAAGTTTACTGTTCTCAGAATAAAGGGAAGCTTCAATCTCCATGGAGGTATCCCTGGAATATAACTCTCCGCCTATCCTGCTTAATATGCTCCTGGCTTTTTTGGACTGGCCCCCCTTTATTAACCATCTGGGACTTTCGGGGACAAACCACATGCAGAGGAAAAACAGGCTTGCCGGGGCTGCTTCTGCCCAGAACATATACCTCCAGCCCGTCTGGCCATTCCATGAGTTGAGAATGAACTCCCCGCTGGCGGCCTCCGGTACCGGTTCAGCTATGATCCAGTTCACGATCTGAGCCAGAAGGATCCCGATGACTATGGTGAGCTGGTTCATGGCCACAAATCGTCCCCGCATGCTGGCCGGTGCTAACTCAGCGATATAGACGGGAGACAGATTCGAGGCCAGTCCGATCCCTATTCCCCCCAGAACTCTGTAGGCAATAAAGGTGGAGAAATAGGTAGAACCTCCGGTCCCCGCTGCGGAAATAAGGAAGAGAATGGATGCCAGGATCAACAACTTTTTCCTGCCAACACGCCCCGCGAGAAAGCCTGAAATGATGGTTCCTAATACACAGCCCACCAGAGCACTGCTCATGGCCAATCCCTGCATGGAAGGATTCCGGGCGATATGAAAAAACTGCTCGTAAAAGGGTTTGGCCCCGCCTATGACCACCCAGTCATACCCAAACAATAATCCCCCCAGTGCTGCCACAAGGGAGATTCCGGTAATATACTTCAGATTGAATCTGGATTTAGCCATGCTTGCCGGACAACTTCCCTGTGTAAAGTAAGAAAAACAGGGGATATTCTGACGCGAAGTTTTTACTTTTAGGCATGAGTGTTATCCGTGTTTTCAAGCAGCGCTCTTTTCAGATGAGGGAGGAGTATAAACTTCCTGTATTTTACTTTCTGGTTCTGGGAGCCTTTGCTGGCTGGCAGTCTTATTACAATCTGCACCTGGATGGGATCGGATTCAGCAGCATGCAGATCGGAATCCTGAATGCGATTTTTATTTTCACTTCGGCTCTGGTAGTCCCTTTCTGGGGCATGCTGGCAGATAAATACGGCGGAAACAGGATCCTGCTGTTGCTCTCTTCGGTATGTGCCCTGATGGTCCTCCTGATCGGGGAGACCTTTAAGTTTCACTGGATGCTTATGCTTATTGCCGTTGTTTCAGTTTTTCACCAGCCCTCGGGAGCAGTGGTGGACGGAATGACGGTGGGATTTGTCCGGGCGAATCCACGGTTCTCCTATGGGCAGTTCAGACTCTGGACTTCCGTCGGTTATGCTTCTATTTCACTGCTTGTAGGCTATCTGGCCCGCCAGGGAACGGATATCATATTTAAAGTTTCTGCAGGACTCTTCCTTGTTCTTTCACTGATTAACCTGATTACGCTACCCAACAAACCTTTAACAGGGAGGAGTCTGGTCACTTTCCGGAGCTTTGGGGTCTTCTTTAATAACTACCGGATGCTCTTTTTCCTGCTGCTTATTTTCTTTTTAGGAATTGCGGTTGCCCCTCTGATGCAGTTTATCAATCTGTATTATTTCGATATTGGCGCAGAGGCCTCCTTTATTGGATGGGTGTTTTTTCTCCAGGCCATTCCAGAAATACCGGCCTATCTTGTGGGAGTCAGGATCGTAAAACGCATTGGAGCTGAGAATATGATTCTTCTTTCCATGGGAGTTTCCATACTTCGATTAGTCTGCTACGGCTTTATCACGGTGCCTGAAGTAGCTATTTTTTTCAGTATTTTGCATTGTATTACCATCGCATTTTTTCTGCTGGGGGTGGTGGAATATGTACAGGCCCGCACGCCGGATCACCTTCAGAGCACCGGACAGGCCCTGATCTGGGCATTTCACTATGGGGCAGGAGTAAGTGTGGGCAATATCTTCCTGGGTTATCTGCGTGATGCCACCGGGATGCTGAAAGCCATGCATATTCATGCCGTGCTGGCCCTGCTGGTTCTGGTCCTGACCGCGCTACTTTTCAGGATTAAAAAAGTGGAATCACCTCCTCGATGACCATGGGAACTTTAATAAAGGACATGCCGGTACTTTCATTGTAGTCCGAAGAGGTGCATACAATGACCAGATCCAGATCCCTGATGATAAAAATAAACTGGCCCCCAAATCCAATGGCTAAAACCATTTCATGCTCTGTGGATTCTCCCTGGTTTTGTTCTTTCCACCAGGGTTGGTTTTGGTTTGAGCGGTGCCACCATTGATACCCGTAATTGAAGAACTCGCTTTCCCTGACCTGGGGAGCAGTGGATTGTTGGATCCATCCTGCCGGAACAATCTGCTTGCCGTCCCACACTCCATGATTGAGAACCAGCAATCCAATCTTTGCCATATCCCGAGGTAACATCTGAAGAAACGATTCACAATGGGGCACTCCATTCTCCACTCTCCACTGATACCTGGTAATCCCCATGGGTCCAAATAATTTATCCCGGGAATACTGTTCGGCGGTTTGCCCGGTCAGCGAATAAATAAGCCCTCCAAGCAGGTAGGGACACTCATTGTTATACCGGAATTCCTTGCCCGGTTCAGATTCCAGCGGAAGGTTCAGAATGTGCTGGAGCAGTTCCTGGTGTTCTAATCCTATGTAGGAGTTATCTTCCTGAAACCCGGCAGTCATGGTCAGCACATACTCCAGGCTTATCCCCTTAACCTGGCCCTTCTCAGGGAAGGAAATGCCAGGGAGGAACTCAGGCAATGGCCGTTTCACATCGTTCAGCTTATACTCATCCAAAGCAATGCCTGTCAGCAGAGAAGTGATGCTTTTAGTCACTGAAAAGACATGGTGCATTTGAGCACTATCGTATCCGAAAAAGTATTCCTCCAGGACCAGTTCCTGGTCCTTGAGAATCAACAGAGATTCCAATCTTCCGTATTCCTGGGCGACAACCTGTTCCAGGAGCCGGTATACTGCCACAGAATCTTTGACATATTGAAAAAGAGATCCGGTCTGCAAAGCATCTTCGCTTTCATCAGGTACCTGATACTCGTAACTGAGACTTCCGTCCGGACCCGGATCCCTTGGTGTAAATAGCCTTCCTGCGTTCAGCTCAGAAGCTCTGATGAAGTCGAGCTTATCTTCGGGGATCAGCTCCTCTTCCTCCTCCGAATAGACCATTCCTGTAATTCTGTTCTTCTCCTTATTGATCGTTCCCACATAGACGCTTCCGCTCCTGTCACGAATTGTAATCTCTTTCAGGGAGTCTTTATAGGTGATGTCGGAGAGCCTCCAGTAATCGCGGAACTGTCCCTCCCAGATGAAACAGCCGCGGACAGACAATTCATCCATCATCGATCCACTAATCTGAATGGTGGCTTCAAGTGTCAAAGATTCAAAATGCAGAGCGGTTTCCGGGGTACACTTCCATAAGCCGTCAATGGACAGGTAGATTTCATCACGACTTTCTGATACCAGGTCGTTTTTTTGCCCTTTCTCCTGCCTGCAGCCGCTTATAAGTGAGACAGAAAGAAGCAAAATCAGCATTCTTTTATGGGGTGTCATATCTCAAAGTTAAGGGAATTGATAATCATATGGGCTATTTCCGGTTTATGCCATCCAGCGGCGGAAAAGCACGTCGTAGATACCGTAATAGCCTTGTCCCTCTGAATCGCTTTCGCGAAATACAAGTTCCATTTTTTGAAGCGATTTCAGGGAACGTAAGACGGTGGCCGGATTTCCCAGTGAATAGCGGGAAATGAAATCCGCCGAGGTAGGGTGCGGAACGTAGACATCTGTCGCAAGTGCTTTCAGAAGTCTCCATTGCGGACCAGTAAGCATCTCCCTGTAACTGAAAAATACAAACTCCTGTTCTTTCAGGATTCTGTTGGCCTCTCCTTTCCAGCAAGCGGAATCAACTTTTTTTCCCGAGGCCAGGAAAGTCCGGTTACACAGGAGCTGGACATAATAGGTGTGATAATCGGCCCAGTTCAGCATCTCTTCCGCTACCTCGGGAGCTATGACCTTTTTGTGTTCTGAAAACTTCTGAACAATAAAATCACAGTAAGCGGACCCTGGCAGTTTTTCGATCTTAAGAAACTGGGTGCTTCTGAAAAAGGGACGTTTTGGATTTGCAAAAAGATCCTGCATGAGGTGTTGTTGAGATCCTGCAAAGATAAAAGTCACTCTGGTCAGTTTCTGAATGACCGATCTCAGCCAGGCATCGGTCTGTTCTTCCGGATAGCTCAGGATCTGCTGGAATTCGTCGATGGCGATTACCGTGGGCTTTGATTGTTGTTCCAGCAGGGTGAAAAGGTCCTGGATCGATTGCCTGGACTGGTCCCGGGTGGTACTAATACTGAAGATGGGTGTTCCCTGGAGGGCATCGTAGGTAACGGTTGGGCGTAAAGAGCGAATAAAGGTCCAGATTTTCTTTCCTGCCGAACTATTCTCCGGAATGACCTCTGCAATGGAGGAGGTAAATTGATTCAAGAGATCCCCAAGGGATTCCGTTGGAAGAATGTCCAGGTATATTTTGGTGTAGCGGGCGCCAAGATGATGATACAGATGCCTGATCAGAGCTGTTTTCCCCAGCCTGCGCAGGGCAACCAGGGTGGTGGAATTTCCTCCTTTAAGATTGCGTTTCAGGGCCGCTAACTCTTTTTCCCTGTCGCAAAAGTACTCCGGACCGAAGTAGCCGGTGGTTGGGAACGGGGTTCCTGGTTGCTTCATAATTACCAAAGTGTATATTACATAATGCAATATACATAATGTAATAAATAAATGCAAATGTCACGATGATCCTATTTCATCCAGGCATCTGGACTTATCTCCTGCAGGGGAGAGGTCAAAAGAAAAAGAGATTCCGCTTATCTGAGTTCTGCAGGATCTTCCAGCGGATCCTCCTTGTAATACTCCTGAAACTCATTTGTAAGTGTTTCGGTGATATTGCTCTTCAGGGCAAATTCATTTCGAAGGTCGTTTACATAGGCCTTGACCTTTACTTTGAGCATTACCTTGTGACCAATTTTTTCCTGAAAAAAAAGTACGGAGATGGGCTTGTTTAAGAAAATGTACGGCGATACCTGCGCGGCTTCCATGGCTGAGTGCCTGATCCGGTTCATATCGGCATTCAGCGGGAGAAAGATTTCGGTAACGACCTGACAGTTCTCTTCCCCTGCATTGGCATTGGAGACTGCCTGACTCATCACTTCTGAATTGGGAACACTTACCGTGTTATCATCCGGGGTTATGATCCGGGTGGAGCGAAGTCCTATGCTGCTTACTTCTCCATAATGGTTCCCTATTTCTATTTTGTCGCCTAATTGGAATGGTTTGTCGGTGATAATGATAATACCGCCAAATATATTCTTCACCAGATCCTGGGCGGCAAAGCCAATGGCTACCCCAATGGTTGCGGTAAAGGCAAGAACGGAAGCCATGGGCGGGCGAAAGACCGCCACCACAATAAAAGAGATGGAACCCATCCAGGCCAGAATCCTGATGACAGGGATAAATCCCTTGATGGTGATCCGGTGTTTGGTGGTTCTTTCACCCCAGACGGTCAACAGAGCCGCTATGATTCGAACAAAGAAGTAGGTAAGTACTAAAATGATGAGGGTGATCAAAATTTTCGACAGAGAGAAATAACTGGACATTTCTTTGGTTTCCGTTGCTACCCCGGAGATCAGTTTCTGAGAAGAGGCGATGGTGTCCGCAGCAATGGTATCCACAGCAGTGGTTTTCACAGCAAGTGTATCCCTTGTATTCGAGTATACGCTTATGCTAATCAGGGTGGAAAGCAGGGCTACCAGGGATATTTTTAAAAGAATTTTCATGGACCATTAATGAATTAAGTTCCTGTTTTTTAAAATTCTGACCAAGTGACGGAAAAGAATGCCATTCAGGACAAGGTATTCCCCCCGGTCTACCAGAATGGAGTCCTCCTTCAAGATGGTCAGAACTCTGCGACTTTTTTCCACCTTCTGGTTGAAAATAAGCGCATGATATTCAGCAGATATTTTGCCATGCATCAATATATGCAGCAGGGTATAGGCTTTCTCCATGGAGAGGTTCTCCAGGAATCCGAAATCAGGAGCGGTAAAATCACTTATTTCGACCAGGTCGTTCTCGATGGAGTGGACCGACTGAAGCCAGAAATTAAGCGACAGGCTGATATTGCTGCTGGCAAATTCGTTTAGCTCGGCAAAAAAACGATCCTCAAGTTCGCCCTGGGAAAGTTTTTTTGTTTTGGGATTTTCCGCGGCGAGATCGCTAATTCGATAGTTTACCTGGTAACCGCTCAGCCGGTTACGTTTCAGTACAATATCCCGGATCTGTCTGCTGGTCAGGTTATCCATATGGATGGAATAATCGAAGTGCTCTGACAGGGCTATTGTTTTATTCAGGTAGTTAAAGGCATATTTTGATACGGAACAGATCCACAAGATCTGATCGTCGCTTGAAACGATCAGGGAAAGCAGTTTCTGTAAGCAGGAGAATCCATTTATTTTCCTTAAAAAGAGGCGCTCAAGTCCATCAATTATTATAATCCTTCGCTCTTTTAAAGAAGAAATATATTCCGACACGGACTGATCATCTGTAAGCTCCTCCTTTTTGAAAATTTCACGAAGGAGTTTGTAATAATCCGCCTCTTCATAATAGAATTCTGATACCTGAAAGAGATGTACACCGTATTTTGATTTCAGGGTTTTCGAATAGTAATAAAGCAGAGATGATTTGCCACTTCCATTCTCCCCAATGATAAGGGATGCAGCATAATTCCCCTTTAACCAGGTAGAGTAAGCAGTGTCCAGGCTCTTGATCTCCTCCTCCCTGGCGAGGAACAGGTTAAATTCCCTGATGGGGATATTATCAAAAAGATGCTGGTAAATTAAAGGCAATTTATAGACCCTTTGTTGGATATCATTCAGGTAGTCGGATATTTGGGAGGAGATCGGTGCGGCATGAGAGTCAAGCCTGAGTCTCTTTTTCAGATTTTTGTAGGAGGTCTGCAGCCTCTTGGTCCGCTTATCTACAAGGCTTGCTGTCCGGGTATAAAGACTTCGGCTGAATTCGATGAACTTCTTCCTTTTATTTCGAGATTCTGCAAGGGCTTTGGACTTCAGAAGATGCGCATAGAGTTGAAGAATGTTGCCGTTATCATCCAGTTCAGCAACGTGGTCCGTGAATGTCTTTAGCAAGGCTGATATTTCAGCCAGTTTATCGGTTTGCTGCAGGGTCAATACTTCTGAAATTCTTTTGGTAATATTGGACAGGCGTTGCACCCCCTCCCGGAAGAATTTAATTACCTCACCTTCCCCCATACCCGGTTTTTCAGTCAGAGATATGGCAGAGTCCAGGTAGAAATCGATGATTTGATCAAATTCACTGAATTCATTAACGACCTTTCCCAGCGCAGTTCCCAGCTCATTCCTCTTCAGATCCAGTCCCTTTCGGAACTCTCTTAGCTGCTCGTACTCGATATATTCATCCGGGGAGAAATAGAAAATCTCGGAGTGCTTTACTCCGCTGGTATACTTTGGATTACTGACCACTCCCACCTTTTCAGGAAATATCTCCAGCTTTTCTTTTACCTCATGCTCCAGTTTTTGCAAAAGTTTGGGAACATCCTCGGATGTCTTTAAAATAGAAGCCTTTTGTTCCTCCGTGAGTTTACTCTTATTCAGTTTATATAATTCAGAAACAAAAAAGCTGCGGAGAGCTTCCATTTCAGAGGAATCAGGATCAGGCAGCCGCTCCAGCAGTTCAGAGCTATACTTTCGTTGCTTTTCAATTTCCGGAACTAGTGAGCCAATAATTCTTTGTGAATAGATAGACTCCACCTGGAAATGAGCCGTGTTAACCGATTGGATGTATGCAAATAATTGTTCACGAAATCGCCAGTCCTCAAAAAAAGCGAAAAAAGTGCTTTGCCAGGATTTGCTGACTTTCTGGAGAGATTCCAGGGATTTGTTAAACTTCTGGTTTCGGCCCATGCTTCGTAATCGATTCATGGAAAGGAGCATGCCGGATCTCTGCAAAAACACTTTCAGCTCATTTTCGAGCTCTGTAAAAATACCAGGAGGCAGAGCGGGTGATTTGAGTTTAGAGTATTCTTTTGAATCCGGCAGTCCCTCTGAGGGGAGGGCATAGTCATTCTGGATTAATGCAAACTCTGCATCAAAGAGAGGCAGGTAGGATCCCATAAGTAAGATCTGACTTTCTTTAAGCACCTGGCGCATCTGAGCCAGATATGCGGGAAAGAAATATCCCTGAAGCAGCTTCCGGTAGTGTACCTTGAGCGTCCTTGATTCAATATTCTTTTCCTGTTTCCGGGAAGCCCTTTGGAAAAGCTTACCCACAGCCCTGAAAAGCTTTACCAGGCCCATATACCCCCATTCGAATTTCAGGAGTATTTTCACTCTAAAGGGATCTTGTTTCCGGGCTTTAAATGATTCCCTGGGATAGGGGATACTCAGAAACTCGGGTGAATTTGCCAGATAGGCTTCAATGTCGGTATTAAACTCGTCCAGGATAGGTTTTAAAAAGGAATCAGAGGAGAGGGAGGTAAAATATTTTTTCAGCACCTCCAGGTTTTGAAGATGGAAGCGGCCTATATGTTGCGAGCGTTCAGCCTTTTTTTCCTTTGGGATCTTTAATTCAGTAAGTGATTTCTGGTGCAAACGCAGCGATTCCAGGATGGCGGCATGATTTGAAATCTCCTGGTTAATACTGCTGATAAACAGGTTGTTGAACTCATTAATCCGGGCCTGTAGTGAGCCGAATTGGACATCAGGATTAGGGGTGGTCATTTTAGGTAAAAATTAAACAGGGATCAAAGCTATATTATTTATAGCTTATAACAAACAAGTTTTAATTTTGTTAGCTAATTAAAGGAAAATGAGATAATTAAAGATCAGGCCGACGAGAACGATCCCCAGGGCAACCACCCCCACGAAAATGCCGATCAGTTGCCACTTCAGGACTTTCTTCAGGATGATGATTTCCGGAAGTGACAATCCGATCACAGACATCATAAAGGCCAGCGCCGTTCCCAGGGTCACTCCTTTCTCGATGAGGACACTGACAATGGGAATGATCCCCGCCGCATTGGAATAGAGAGGGATCCCCACAAGGATAGCCAGTGGAACGGAATACCAGTTTTGATTGCCGAGCGCTCCGGCCAGATATTCATCCGGGACAAACCCGTGCGCGCCTGCCCCCACTGCAATCCCTATTAGAATATAGATCCATATCTTCCCCACAATTTCCCTGACCACCTCTCCGCCAGCGGATATTCGTTGTTCGAAGTTCATCTTTGTTTCCTCTTCAAGCTGCTGCTGGGTGTGCGTTTTATACACCCAGTCGGCCACATACCTGGTCAGCTTCAGTTTTTCCAGGGTAAACCCTGCCAGTATGGCGATGGTCAGACCGGTGGCTACATAAATCAGGGCTACCTTCCAGCCGAATAGCCCGATAAGCAGAATGAGGGCCACCTCATTGATCATGGGGGCTGCAATCAAAAAAGAAAAGGTAACTCCCAGCGGAATCCCGGCTTCCACAAAACCCAGGAAAAGCGGAATAGCCGAACAGGAGCAAAACGGGGTGACTATTCCCAGCAGGGCAGCCAGGATATTTCCGCTAAACAGGGATTTGCCCTCCAGGGCCTTCCGGGTTTTTTCCGGAGAAAAATAGGTCCTGATGATCCCCACGACAAAGATGATCAACACCAGCAACATCATCACCTTGGGCACCTCATAGATAAAGAAGCGGAGCGTTTCGGTCATATGCTTTTCAGGGGTCATCTGGAAGATCCGGAGCACAATGAAATCTGAGATCTCCTGCAGATATTTGTAGAGGATGATCCAGATGGGGATCAGGAGAATCAGCAATAGAATCTTGTTCTTTATTTTACTCATATCAAAACCATGCAATTACTATATAATAGATTCCGATGCCAATGAAAATGACTGCCACTACTCTTCTGAACCACTTTTCAAAGGACTTTATACGCATATACAGATTTCCGATCCCGGAGAGTGTATATGCAATCAACCAGGCGAATAATATTACCGGAATACCTGTGGCTATGGCATAGACCACTGGCAAATGAAGCCCAGAGGAAGAAATGGTCAGAGGAATCAGCATTCCAAAATAGAGCACTCCACTGTAGGGGCAGAAGGCAAGTGCAAAAATTACTCCCAGTAAGAAAACATCCCAATAAGAGAACTTACTTCGCTGCTGGAAGCGGGTGGTGAGGCGATTGAAAGCAGGGAAATTCAGATTTATAATCCCCAGCATAAAGATTCCGATGAGCAACAGCAGGGGGCCAATAACCTTATCACCATATCCCTGGAACAGACTGGAAATTTTAAGCTGATCGGCCCCAAAGAACAGGATAAATGCCAGCGCAGTATAGGAAAAGGTCCTTCCAAGGGTATAGATCAGTCCATTGTAAAAAACCCGGTTCCTGTTGCCAATATCCTTCCCGATAAACCCGATGGCCGTGATATTTGTGGCCAGGGGACAGGGGGTGATGGCTGTAAGCAAACCCAGTACCAGTGCAGAAACAACTGGTGTGGATGTATTTGCATACATCTGATTGAGAAACTCCTCCATCCGCTAAAGAAGTTCGTCTATGGTAGTCCTGATAATTTCATGAAATTTGCCAGGGTTTGTGCGGGCATTCATAAATCCATCATTGGTCAGGTTCACGCGGGTATCCCCTTTGATTATAAGAAGTGTCTGACCAGAGACCTGAAGTGACTGCGCCAGTGACTTTCCTTCTTTTTCCTCCAGGTTCAGAGAGGTGAATTCAATGTTTCCTGCTTCCAGATTCTCCGGGTAAAACAGTTCCAGGGCCATTTTAGTTTCATCCTCCACGGCGTTGCAGGTGGCACAACGTTTGGTGTTATGGAAGTAGTATACCTGAATGTCGTCAGAAGCAAGGGTCTCGGTTTGCTGATTCTCGACTTTTTGATTTCCCGATTCCTGGGTGTTGCAGGCAAGGAGTGCCAGAACCGCAAATACAAACAGGAGGGAGGATTGTAAGTTTTTCATGGCTTATGATTTTTGGCTTAGTAACTCTTTTAATACAGCAACTTTCGGGAGTTGTCCGCTGAGGACCACTTTCTCATTAATGACCAGAGCAGGGGTACGCATTACCGCATATTCCATAATCTTTTGGATATCTTCAATTTTGGTGACGGTAGCATCCAGGTTTAACTCTTCAACAGCCTGCCTGGTTAACTTTTCCAGTGATTTACATTTGGCACATCCGGTACCTAATACTTTAATTTCCATGGTTCTGTTTTAATTCTTTCTTCGTAAAACTACGAACTATTCATCTAAATTTTTTTAACTGTTCAGGAAACTATTAAAAAGGGATTGAGCCACTTTCCAGTTTTCCTGGTTCAGGCAATATTTGATTTTCGGAGCTTCAATTTCGCCCTGAATCAGACCCGCATCTTTTAATTCTTTCAGATGCTGTGACAGGGTTGATTTTGCGATGGGAAGTACCTCTGTCAGGTCTCCACTGTAGCAACAGCTTTGCTTTAACAGCAACTCAAGCACATACATCCGGATGGGATGTCCCATGGCTTTAGCATAGCGGGCCATGGTTTTTTGAGTTTCAGAAATGACCTCTGGTTTATCCATCTTGTTCGTCAAATACCGAACAAAGATAAATATTATTTTATAATATCCAACCTGTATCTTAATCCCATCGTGATCCCTATGGAAACAAGGATAAGATACAATCCTTCCACAGAGAGCTTATCACCCTGAAAGATGCAGAACTCCCCCTGAGCCGGAAGTACAAAGAGGAGGTGACCCATATCCTGGCTGGAATTTAGTTCCTTCAGAAAGCTCGATTTTTATTTTTTCAATACCTTGCGGGTGGAATCCATATGAATAACGCTCAGGCTATGAGGAAGACCTTAAAAATCTATTTGAATGCCGGTTTGGCTCTGCTAATTTCCGTCTCCTGTTTTGGCCAGTCCACCTATGAAGGGGTGGCTTTCCAGGAGAAAGACCCGGCCGACTGGGAGAACCAGTTTGTTTTTGAGATCAACCGGGAAGCCCCGCGGGCATGGTTCATTCCATATGGAAGCCTTTCAGAGCTGGAAGGGAATTCTCTCCTGGAATCTGGCTTGATCCGGACTTTGAATGGATCCTGGCTGTTTCATCTTTCCCGGAATCCGGGTGAGCGGCCACACTATTTTTTTAAGAATGATTATGATACCGGAGCCTGGGACCAGATCGAGGTGCCTTCCAACTGGGAAATGGAGGGCTATGACTACCCCATCTATACCAATGTGAAGTACCCCCACGAAAAGAATCCTCCATATATGCAGAAACACTATAATCCTGTGGGTTCCTACAAGCGTAGTTTCACCATTCCGCGGGAGTGGGAGGGAAAGGAGATTTACCTGCGCTTTGGCGGCGTGAGTTCTGCCATGTACGTGTGGGTGAATGAAACCCGGGTGGGATACAGCGAGGATAGTAAAACCCCTGCGGAGTTTCATATAAGCCCCTATCTTCAGCCGGGAGAGAACAGCCTGGCTGTGGAAGTCTATAAGTGGAGCGACGCCAGCTACCTGGAGGACCAGGATTTCTGGCGAATGGGGGGAATTACCCGGGATGTCAGCCTGGTGGCCCGGAATTCCCGGCATATCAGGGATTTCAGGGTAGTGGCTGGATTGGATGAATCCTATACCGATGGAATTTTAAATTTGGAGGTGGAGGTGGTGAACCTGGATCAGGATGCGGATCCGGTTTGTACAGTAGAAGCAGAATTGCAGGATAGGCAGGCAAAAACTGTCTCGCTTATGGAGATGCTGGTGGACCTGAAGGATGGACGTGCCGTGGCCAAAGTGGAGAACAGAATTCCAGATATCGAAAAATGGTCTGCAGAGATCCCCAACCTTTACCAGCTGGTACTTACTTTGAAGGATGCAAATGGGGGGCTTATTGAAACCATCAGGCAGGACGTGGGATTTCGCACGGTGGAAATCAAGGATGGGATGCTGCTGGTGAATGGACAATATGTGTACCTGAAAGGGGCAAATCTGCATGAGCATCACGACAAGCACGGTCATGTGGTCGATGAAGCCACCATGCTGAAGGATATTTTACTGATGAAGAGCCACAATCTGAATGCAGTGCGATGCTCTCACTATCCACAGCCGGAGCGCTGGTATGAGCTCTGCAACGAGTATGGGCTTTATGTGGTGGATGAGGCCAATATTGAATCCCATGGGATGGGGTATGGAAAGGAAAGCCTGGCAAAAGACTCTACCTGGATGGGGGCCCACCTATTCCGGACCCGGAACATGTATGAACGGGATAAGAATCAGCCATCGGTAATCATCTGGTCCCTGGGAAATGAAGCCGGTAACGGGATCAACTTTGAGGCAACCTATAACTATCTGAAGGAAGTGGATGGAACCAGGCCCGTTCAATATGAGCAGGCACACCAGGCAGACAACACCGATATTTTTTGCCCCATGTACCTGCGGATGGAGAGCATGGAGAGGTATGCGCTGAGCGAGGACGGGAAACCGTCAAGACCTTTAATACAATGTGAGTATGCCCATGCCATGGGGAACAGCCTGGGAAATTTCCAGGACTACTGGGACCTGATTGAAAAGTATGATGCCCTGCAGGGGGGATTTATCTGGGACTGGGTGGACCAGGGTATTCTGGTCGAAACAGGGGATGGCCGGGAATACTGGGCCTATGGAGGTGATTTTGGCCCTGATGATGTGCCTTCCGACGGCAACTTCTGCCTGAATGGCATTGTGAATCCGGACCGGGGGATCAAACCCACCCTCCTGGAAGTCAAGAAGGTTTATCAGAACATTGGGTTTGAGGCAAGGGATCTGAAAAGCGGGATTCTGAGCATTCACAACAAACACGCCTTTATGAACCTGGACCAGTTCTGGTTTAAGTGGAGCATTAAATCAAATGGGAAAACGCTGCAGCAGGGAGTCATCGAGAACCTGGATCTGCCTGGCGGTGAGAAAACGACGGTCGATCTGGCCTACCAGTTTGAGCCACATGGGCAGCAGGAATACTTCCTGGTCATTGAAGCTGCCCTGAAATCCGCCTCAGGGCTCCTGGGTGCCGGGACCGTGCTGGCCAGCGAACAGTTTCAACTGCCCTACCAGTGGGATGGGAAGGCTAAAAAAAGAGCTGTTCCCGATCTGGATTCCGGTCAGGACGAGCAAAGCATTTCGCTCAGCGGGAACAACTTCACCATTCGATTTGACCTGGAGAAGGGAAGTTTGTCCCACTTCTCTTACGAAGGGGAAGAACTCTTGCTGGCAGGGCCCGAGCCTAATTTCTGGAGGGCTCCCATTGACAATGATTATGGAAACAACAACCACAACAGGGCAGCGGTCTGGAAGGGTGCCGGGACCAACAGGACAGTTAAGGATGTGAAACTGCTTCGGGATCATCCCGGTCAGGTTTCAGTCATTGTTAATATGGTCCTTAACGACGGAGAAGGAATGCCCATCGCCAACTACAACTCAACTTATATTGTCAATGGCTTTGGAGAGGTGACCGTCTCCAATGAGTTTCAAAAAACCGGAGAAAAGTTGCCCGATCTGCCAAGATTTGGAATGAACCTGTTGATGCCCCGGGCATTTGACCAGGTCAGCTGGCTGGGCAGGGGGCCTCACGAATCCTACTGGGACAGGAAAACCAGCGCCTTTGTGGATCTGTATTCCAGTTCTGTGGCTGAGCTGTACTGGCCTTATATCCGCCCGCAGGAAAACGGGAACAGGGAAGATGTCAGGTGGGTAAGCATCGTTAACCAGAATGGAAAGGGTCTTGTCTTCAAAGGCGAACCCCTGATTGCTTTTTCGGCACATCACAACCTGATGGAAGATTTTGAATCTCCCGAAAGAACGGATGGCAGGCATGTTGCAGGCAAAAAGCCTGTGAACCGGCATACCGTGGATGTTGTTCCTAGGGAGCTCACATCAGTCAATGTGGACTATAAGCAAATGGGAGTGGGAGGAGACAATAGCTGGGGAGCACAGACACATCCGGAATATATGCTCTCTGAAGATAGTTACTCCTATTCGTTCAAGATCATCCCGGTAAGTGGATTCTCACTGGATCGCTTTTTGATAGAACACAATTCCAGATGAAACAAATACTATTTTTTTACCCTGCCGGTAAGCTGCCCCGGATCTCCGGGACCAAAGGAGGCCCGGTATTCCGTGTCCCAAAAGAGCTTGTCGTTTTCAAATTTAAAGCTAAAAGTCAAACTCTGAGGTGTTTCATAGTAGATCACTTTTACTTCAAAAGTCTCGGGGGATGTCCAGGCGCCACATACCGCTACTTTATCTGAAACCACACGTGGATCAGCCAGCGTTCCGGGTTCCATGCTCTGGTAGCCGGCTTTCAGGATGGATTCTCCCTGATCAGAGGCGATGGTGATCTCAGTGGTGGGAGCTTCAAAATTAAAGGAGATGGATTGGATGGACCGATCGTTCTCATCCAGGGTGTAGGTAAGACCGCTGCGCTCTGCTGCCTGCGGAGAGCTTTCGTCTCCTGCCACCGTGCTGATGGCCAATCCCTGCAGCTTTTGGTTCAGCTGCTCCACTCCTTCCTCGTCAGGTGGGAGGGAGCCCTCCTGCATGGCAGGCAGCAGTTGCTCCCAGACCACATTGAGAATTCCCTGAAGATCATCGGATCCCGAGGTGATCGCCAGGACGGCATCCTGCTCAGGCAATACAATGCAGTATTGTCCGAAGGCACCATCGCCCCGGTAGGCATTGTGCCTGCATTGCCAGAACTGGTAGCCATAGCCCTGGTCCCAGTCGCTATCCGGGTTGCTGCCATTGGAGGTTTGGAAAGATGTGGCCTCTTCCACCCAGGCTTCGGAGAGCAGCTGCTTGCCTTCCCAGTTGCCCTTCTGCAGGTAGAGTTGCCCCAGTTTGGAGATATCTTCCGTGCGTACGCTAAGTCCCCATCCTCCCACACTGATTCCTGTGGGACAGGTCTCCCAGGTAGGATTTTCAATGCCCAGGGGTTCAAAGAGGCGAGGGGTGAGATAGTCGAGGGTGGTTTTGCCCGTCACTTTCTGGATAATGGCTGAACACATATAGGTGGCCATGCTGTTGTAGAGGAAGTGGGTCCCCGGTTTGAAGTCAACCTTATGAGCCAGAAAGGCTTTTGCCCAGTTGTCAGTGTCCATATTCCGGAAACCTGGTTCCACCGCCTGCCCCGTATTCATCCGGAGCAGATCCCGGATACGCATAGCTTGCAAATGGGCCGAAGGCTCTTCCGGAAGATCTTCCGGGAAGTAGGAGATTACCAGGTCGTCGACGCTCAACAATCCCTCGTCCTGTGCAAGTCCTATGGCCGTAGAGGTAAAGCTTTTGGAAAGCGACCACAAGAGGTGCGGACTTTCCGGATTATAGGGGGCCCACCAGCCTTCGGCCACAATCGCGTCATATCTTCTTAACATAATGCTGTGAATGGCGTCTGGCTGTGCACTCTCCAGGGCTTCAACGAACTGAAGAATGGACCTGGAGGAGATCCCTGCATCTTCGGGAGTTGCATATGTAGTGTCGCTCTTTGACTCAGCCTTGTCAGGGGTGTTACATGCAGTCAAGCCCAGCATTATTGCCAGGCAAAGGAAAATTGAGTATCTCTTCATAATAGTTTGTTTATTTGGCCCGGCCTCCAATTCTCATGGGATCACCGTCGTATCCGAGAGCCTGCCAGTTGAGCCTTTTGGATTCTTTCCGGGAATGACATGCGGTACACTTTAATGACTGTGAGGCAGGGGCGACCATATGGTTAACGGGCCAGTACATTTTTGTTTCCACAAAACTATACTTCCCGGAGTATTCCAGGCCGGTGGAAGCCATACCTTTTTCAGCGGCTTCATTCCAATCGAAAATAGTCCAGTACCCCCCTTCGCCAAACATTTTTGGTGTGATCAGGTAACGGTTTTTTGTATCGTAAATCTGTTTGCCGCGCATCAGCTTGAATGGGGTGATTTTGGCAGTCTCATCATAGATATTTCCTGAAAGTTTGTTTATCTCCACCACTTTTTCAGGATCAATCTTATGCCCCATTTGATAATAATCTGCTTTTCCATTGTACCAGCGGTATTCGGGAATCACATTTTTCCCCCAGGTAAAGTCGCCTTTCTTCTTGTCGTAGGTGGGCTTTCCAAATTCATCCAGCTCAACCGTTTTGTCCTGTCCGGCCGTGGACCAGTCCCACCTGGTCATTGTGGGTTCTTCACGTGCAAAGGCAGGGATATGACAGGTTTCGCATGCCACGGAGCTGACATGGTCGTTCACGATCTTCTTTCTTGTGGGCTTTTCAGTCATGGCAATCCAGGCAGCTATGTGATTGCTCCCGCTGGCCATGGATCCGTGACTTGCCCCCAGGATCATGTGATTTTCTCCGGCGTGACAATCGGAACAGGTAAATCCAAGTTCCCCCATATGGTAGTCCAGGGCAGGGGATGGATTTGACATGCTTGTAGTCAGGTCTCCATGTTTCACTCCCGGTCCGCCACCTCCATTAAAATGACATACACTGCAGCTCTTGATGGTGGTCTTCCCGACGCTCTGCGCCACTTTAACCAGATCAACCGCAGGATCTGGCATCCCTGCACCGGTGGGTACTTTCTTATAGGTTCCGGACCGGTCGTGGCAAATCAGACAATCAATGTTATTTGGATCTGTCGAAATCGAAAGTTTCATCTTTCCATCCAAATCCAATATGGCAGCTGGTGCAACGAGGCCAGTTTGCAGGTAAGGAGACGCAAAAGCTATTGATCATGTTTTGCTTTCCCGATCTCATGGTGCTTCCGTCTTTCTTGACAAATTCATCACCCAACCAGTTCCAGTGCCTGGTTTTCATAATGTTCCTGTCAATGCCATCATGGCAGAGCAGACAGGTTTCAGTAACTTCCTGGGGGGTGGCAAAAGGACCTTCAATAAATTCCGAATGGTCCTCCTGTGCGAATAGAGTGCTTCCAAACAATAGCACGAAGAGCAATGTTGCCAGGGTTTTCATATCATACGTTTTAGGATTACATAAATGTATGATATTTTAATGGTTCTGCCTTGCAATCCCGATATGTTATTGATGAGAATTATCTATTGATCATCACCGGGATCGTAGCTAAATACCTCCTCCAGAGGAGTGTTAAAAATAAGCGCAAAGCGAAAGGCCAGTTCCAGGGAAGGGGAGTAGTTCCCCTTTTCGATGGCCACAATGGTCTGCCGGGATACACGCGCCTCATCGGCCAGCTGCTGCTGGGTCATTTCACCGGCATCAAAGCGCAATCGGCGGATGTTGTTCTGAATGATGCTGTTGGCCATTTCAGACTCCTTTCCTGTAATAATAGATTTGTGAACCGTTGTCAATGATCTCAGCGATCAGTCCGAAAGCCAACAAAGCAATGAAAATCCAGTGAACCGGCATACCCAGTGCCAGACCAGTGACCGAGAGTACAAATCCGCTGGAGAATGCGTAATAGGAGTTCCTGGTGGCTTTCAACTTCACCAGTTTATCCCGTTCATCCTCAACAGGCACATCCTCTTCACGGGTGGCAATGGCATTGATGATATGGAATATGATCTGGATAATAATGCGCGCCACAACGGAGACGCCGATAAAGATGAGAAAGATCAGGCCCCATTTGCTGAAGTCCTGGGTTAAATCAAATACCCCCTGCAGGTGTCTTTGATAGACGATCCAGGCGTAGATGGCTGTTATCAGCAATCCGCTGAAAATATTTACGATGTTTTGTTTTTCCTGATAAGTCATGATTTCTGAGATTATGTATGATAAATTATACTAAATGTAAATAAATATATACACAAAGATAAGTATAAATATACATAATGTCAAGTAAACACGACATAAATTATAAAATAATATTCTGTTTGAGCGGGTAGATCATAGCCGGGACTAGTGCAAATCTTCCCAGGCAGTTCCGTTATATACTCTTAATTTATGTGTAAGACTGTCATAGTAAACCATTCGCATTTGTTGTGGGCGTCTGGGTCTCCGTGTAGATGGCCGCACCATCGGCGGAACCCTGCAGGATGCTTATCTGCATACCCACTTGCTGGTTTGTTACTAATTGCTTGCTTGCATCACGAATAACAGCCTGGCAGCTCATTTTTTGGGGCGACTGGGCCCAGCATGTGCTGGTCAATAACATGGCTGCCATAATGGGGAGAAGTTGTTTCATTGTTTGGGGTTTTAACTAAATAGATTATTCTGAATCAGGAAAATGAGAATGGGGAAATTGTAAAAAAAATAGGCTGGATGCAAACCCAGCCCGGGAAAGTATTCACTTATGAATATCTGCCTATGTGAGAGAGTTTACATCGAGGTCTCTCTGGTGGTTGGGCAGCTGCTATGTATCTATATGGACCTCCGTAGATGACAGCATACTCTCATCAATCTCTTTCCCACTGAATTTATGCAATTTGGTAATTCTTGCTGTCTCCCGGTAAGCTGCAGGTATGATTCGCAGAGCGTCATCGCTGTTGGAGGTTTTAATAATCAGCCATGCTTTGTTTTCCCCATCAATGCATCCCCATTCCGCACTTGTTACATAATGGGTTCTGGAGGATAGAAAGGATTGTATGGATCTTAAGCAAGAGGCCTTGTCGCCTCCATTTATTATCTCTATTAGGAATTTCTCCATGAGTGTCTCTTTCGAAGAAAGTTACGATCACTTTTGCAGTTGAAGATTAAGCAAAAGGTAATTAACATCTTATTTAACACGCTTTAGGATAGTTAAAAACTGGATTTGGATTGGTATATGCACTATTTTCATTGCTGGAAAGGTAAGCTTAAGATATAAAACAGGAACTTATGAATATAAAGATGCTATTCTTAGTCCCAATAATTCTTCTGGCAGTCTCCTGCAGTATGGAAGTCGAAAAAAAATCCATGGAGAAATGGAAAGACGAAATACTGGAAGCAGAAAGAAGCTTTGCAGAAATGGCAGAGAAAGAAGGAATTTCCAAGGCTTTTTTGAGCTATGCTGCAAAGGACGCGGTCATTATGAGGGGCAATACCCTGCTCATTGGGAAGGATAAAATGAAGGAGCACTTCGAGAATCAGCCGGCCATCGGGGAAGACGAAAAGCTTAGCTGGGAACCCGATTTTGTGGATGTGTCCGCCTCCGGGGACCTGGCTTACACCTATGGACAGTTCCTCTACTCGTATACGGATTCCACCGGTGCCAGCGTGGAGCACAAGGGTATTTTTCATACAGTCTGGAAAAGACAGGCCAATGGCTCCTGGCGCTTTGTATGGGATTAATCAATAGTTTACAGATATCCCAATCGGTCGGCTGTGAAGATAAGTATGAGGCAAAGTAAAAAGGAAATCACAGGGGCAATAAGCCACATGGCAAAGAATTTTCTTACTTCTGTCTTTTTAAAGATATTTTTTGCTCCCAGCTTGGCAACTCCAATTCCCAGAATGGCAGCAACGTTCAGCTGAACCAGAGAGGTCGGAACGCCCCTGGTCAGTGAGGCAAACAACAGCAGGCTTGCCGAGATAAAGGCAATCATTACAGCCTCAAATTTCCCGAAAAGTATAATTTCTTTTCCTGTATTCTTTACTATTTTGTGTCCGAATAATGAGCTTCCAATGCCAAAGCATGGAGCTACAATCAGGGTAGACAGGATCATAATCAGCAAAAAGTTATCATCCCCTGTTACGTTTAATTCATTGATCGTCATGGTGGCTATGGGACCGGCGGCATTGGCTACGTTATTTGCTCCTATGGAAAAGGCTACAAACAGGGACATCAGGATTAACATTCCGTCCCATATGGGCTTCATATTCGCATTTTGTGCCCGGGGCATGGTCAGTCCTCTCTTTCTCATGGGCCGGTATATATATTTGCCAAAAAACAGACTGATAAAAAAGAGGCGACAGGCAGGATGAACCAGGTGGGGATAATCTCCAGGAACAGTTTATGCGTATTCAGATCATTAAAATAAAGGGCAGGCGCGGTAACTGCCAGAACCGTTGCCTGACTGGTGGACTGGGGTATACCCGCAAGATTGGCAATCAACAGGGAAGTGGCCACGGACAAAAGTATGATGGTAACAACGGAAAAAGACATCATTTCCGGATCAAATAAATCTTTCCCGACTGTGGTGGCAGTACCTTTCCCGGCCAGTATGGCACCGAGGAACACCATAATTCCAAAAAGACCTGGTATCAGGCTTTTTCGAATCACATTGGCTCCGTATGCCGCTGAAAAAGCCGGTGCAGTTCCACTTCCTCCCATGGTCATGGCAAGAATCATTGCTGCTATATAAGGGATTAATAGCTTATCAAATATGGGTGAGATCATCTCTGCAAGGTACTTTACATAAGTAAAGGTATGGCATGCATTCCGGGAAAAATATGATTTATCTCCTTATCACAATAGATTTAGGGCAGGCATCCGGATTCAGTAGGAGAGCGGTAAGGAGCCTGTCCCCTGATTATCTGGCTCCCTTGGATTTCAACAGGGCCTCCATGGCTTCATAACCTGCCTCGGAGGCAAGCGAAAGAGGAGTTTTTCCATTTTGAGCAGAGGCATTCACCCTGGCACCGTGCTCGATCAGATATTGTACCAGTTGCTCATTATTATCATACACTGCCCAGAAAAGCGGAGTGTAGCCGCTATAAAAATCAGTGGTATTAAGCTCATCAATTTCTGCGCCTTTGGCAAGGAGCAGATCTGCCAGCTCATAACCGACCCTTCCTGAGATGATTCCCATGGTACAATTGGTAAAGGCACCCGTGCCATTATTGGACCTGGCATGAATATCCGCTCCTTTGGACAGGAGCAGCTCCGTCAATTCCTGGGAATTCATGGCAGCCATGATTAGTGCAGTAGCTCCATTGTCAGCCTTCAGATGTATATCCGCTCCTCCATCTATCAGTAACTTTGCCAGTTCGGTGTAATTGGAGTTGCAGGCCAGGATCAGGGGTGTCATGGCATAAAATTCTTCTCGTTCATTCAAATCGGCACCAGTTGCAATAAGCACTTTTATTGCTTCAATATTATTCGTGCGGACTTTGTCAATAAGCTCTGATTTTTGGGATAAGAGGGTGACAGGGAGGAGGAGGCCGGTCACCAGCAGTGTGGGAATAAATGCGCTCGTTTGGGGGAAATGCCTGTGCATGATCAGAGTTTTTGGTATGGAATAAGTTTAGCACATTGCATAAACTTATCCTATCCCATGAACATGGGAGTTTAGTTCCGCCTCGTTCTGGCGCAACTACTCTAGTTACCTTTAAAAATCCCTATTTCGTGGTCTCTCCACCCATCTCGGTGAATACGGAATCGACGGGCTCCCAGAGTTCAATCTTGTTCCCCTCGGGATCCATGATGTGGACGAACTTTCCGTAGTCGTAACTTGCGATTTCATCCACAATGGTCACACCGTTTTCCCGCAGCTTGCGGACCAGGCCTTCGATATTCTGCACCCGGTAATTAATCATAAACTCTTTCTCCGAAGGATCGAAATAGTCGGTCTCTTCATTAAAAGGGCTCCACTGAAGGTAATTGATCTCATCGGGCCGGTTGGCATTCCGGAACTCAAAGGAAGAACCATATTCAGTGATGGCCAGGCCCAGGTTTTCACCATACCACTTTTTCGTTTTATCCGGATCCTTGGTACGGAAGAATATCCCACCGATACCGGTTACTTTTGGAGTTGTATCTGCCATAACTTTCTCTATAATTCATTGGAACTCGGTTACCTTGATATTTCTCCACTGAACCTTGATCCCCCCGCCGGAGTGTATCTGCAGGGCGATGATTCCGTTAGCCTGGGCAATCATCTTATCATCCAGGGTGATCATCAGGTTCCCGTTCAGCCAGGTTTCCACCCGGCCACCTACCACTCGTACCCTCATGCTGTTCCACTCCCCGAATTTCAGATGTTTATCCAGCTCCGGGTCTGGTTTAATGATCCAGCCACGGCCATAGGATTCATAAATGCCCCCCGTGCTGTGTCCCGGAGGGGCCACTTCGGCCTGCCACCCGGTGATTTTGGTTCCTTCGATGGAGGAGCGGAAGAACACCCCGCTATTCCCATCGGCACCCTGTTTGAATTCCAGGCTCAGTTCAAAATCTTTGTACTTCTTTTCGGTTCCCAGGTAGCCGTACTCTTTCTCGGGGCCGCTCTCGCAGACCAGCAATCCGTCCTCCACGTACCATTTCTCAGTTCCGTAAATGGTCCAGCCCGTCAGGTCTTTTCCGTTAAAGATGGATTCTGTCTGTGCAAAGATCCCACCCTGGAAACAAAGCAGGAGAATGATCGAGAGAAAGGAAAATCTTTTCATAATGATATCTTAAATTTGTTTAACCTGAAAGATACAATTCATTTTTAAATTAGTACATGGGGAAGGAAACATCGCTCTTCATCTGCGGGGTTTTTTCCATCCGGTTGATCCGGTCGATAAGCAGCAGGGCATACGTAATGGTCTGCTTCATTCCCTCCAGCACCCAGGCTGGATTGAATTCATCTTTGACCGTATGATACTCCTTTCCCCAGAATTCCGTGTAGTTTTGCTGGCCTGAAAGCTCATCCTCTCCTGCTGAAATCCAGACTGAGGGGATGCCGTAGCGGGCAAAAGAGAACTGATCGGAGCGGTAAAAGAGGCCCTGGTTGGAGAGGGAGAAGGTGGAGTATTCCAGATTGTTCTCCCTGGCCAGATTCTGAATAATTTCTTCCAAATCGGAAAAGCGGGCACCGATGCCCATGATGCTTTTTGCTTCGCTCCACACCGGGGTGGACTCAAAATTAATATTGGCAATGATGCTGCTTCGATCGCAATTCTGAGCATAATATTTTGATCCCAGCAATCCCGATTCCTCCGCATTGCATGCCAGGATAGTGATGGTATAAGGAAGATCCTCCTGGAACTCCTTCAGCACCTTGGCAACCACCATCATGGCGCCCACTGCAGTCCCATTATCAATGGCCCCATTATAGATCTGATCGCCCACTTTCCGTTCATCCATGCCCAGGTGATCGATATGGGCACTCAGTACGATCCGCTCTTTGGACTTTCCGGGGATTTCAGCCACCACATTGCGGTTTTTAACCTCCCTGAAGGAGTTCTCTCCATTGATCCGGATCCTGATGCCCAGGTCCACGGGTTCAAATTCCCTTTTTGCCGCCTCCTCATAGAGCCTGTCCAGGTCGATCTGTTCCGTATCAAGCACCTTTCGGAGGCTGCTCTCTTTGATCCACCCCCTGAATTTCAGATTGTTCTGAAGGTCCGAAGGGATAAACAGCTCTTCTCCGGACCAGGAATTCTGCACCACGTTCCAGTCGTAACCCGCGCTTTCATCGGTGTGGATCAGCAGGATCCCTGCTGCCCCACGGCGTGCTGCTTCCTCGATGTGGCAGGTCCAACGCCCAAAATAAGTAAGGGTGCTGCCTTCAAAAATATCCGGATGTATCATCCCCGGATCATTGACCCGGGTGATGATGATCTTATCTGTCACATCCACCTCCTTATAGTCATCCCAATCCCAAATGTCCGCCTTTACCCCGAAGCCCACAAAAACGGCATCGCCTTCCAGGTCGATCTCTTCCTGCTCCACACTGAAGGTCCCCACCACCTCATCCAGGTAAGCCAGTTCCGTTTCATTGGCAGATATTTCGAATCCTTCATTAGAGAATCCAGTCATTGTAAAGGTCTGGAAGTAGGAATCCTCTATCCCGGGCTCCAGGTCCAGAAGTTTGAACAGGCCCTGCATGGTCACCTCCGCCAGTTCGCCACCCCGGGTTCCCGGGGCGCGCCCTTCATACAGATCGTGCCCCAGCAACTGGGCCACGCTTTCCATCTCGGCCCTGGAGATTTCCTCGATTCGTTGTTCAAGGGCAGGCTGATTATTGTCACAACTGCCCACAAGCATCATTGTCAGAATTATGCTACCTGTGAAATGCTTCATTGGCTCTCTGTTTATTTAGATTTTCAGGGCCGATCCCCAGTAGCTATAACTGGTAAGGCTCCACCCCGGCATATACTCAGTACTTATATCTTCCATGTTAAATCCATGCTGTTCCAGAAGGCCAGGGATATCCCGGTTCAGATTGCAGCCTCCGCTTACCCGCTTCCAGAGAGGATTCACCAGGTTCTGCCAGCGCTCTGTACTTTTGTGGGGAGACCTTCCATGCTCCGAATAGAGCAGCACTCCACCTGGCTTCAGCACCCGGTGTATCTCAGTCAGGCTTTTATGGATATCATCTACAGAGCAAAGAGTAAACGTTGTGACCGCAGAATCAAAGGTTGCGTCTTTTGCCGGAATAGACTCTGCACCCGCTCTGATATACTCCACTTCAAAGGGTAGTTCTGAAAGATCGATACTCCTTATTTTCCACACTTCCTCCAGGGGATCGATGGCTGTGAGATGGCTGACCAGTGATCCGTCGTAATGGGGGAGGTTGTTCCCTGCACCGATTCCTATCTCCAGCACCCGTCCCCTGGCCAGGGGAACGACCATGGCCCGTTTGGTATCGCTGGAGCCGTTGCTGCAGACCCATTTAATCAGCCAGGGCAGAATATTTCTGGAGTAAAATCTCATACACGGGCTAAATTTAATAAAACTCTGTGCCTAAACATCAAGCTATTCTGTTTCTCTCTTGCTCCCTGTTGTCAAATTACTATTTTTGTTGAGCCAGCATGTAAAGGATAAATTTGCTGACAAGGACCCGAGAGATGATCACAGTTGCAATCACCTGTTATAACGAAGAGAGTTATATTGAACGTGCTGTTCGCAGTGCCCTGGCCTTTGCCAAACCGGAAGGGGAGGAAGTGGAATACTTCGTGGTTGACGGAATGTCTGGAGATAAAACAAGGTCCATTGTTCAAGACATTCAGAAAGAACATCCTCAATTACAACTGGTGGATAACCCGCAGCGATATCAGGTATTCGGGATCAACCTGGCCATAGAGAAATCCAAAGGGGAATTCCTGGCATGGTTGGGTGCTCATGCGGTCTATCCTGCAAACTATCTGGAAGAGTTGTATCAGACTTCCCTCAGGACCAATGCTGAAAATGTCGGGGGGATCCTGCAGACATTGCCAGGTTCCTCAAGTTATTCCGGACACCTGGTCCAGGCCATCTCGACCCACCGCTTTGGGGTAGGGGATTCTGGCTTCAGAGTGGGTCAAAGAACTGAAAAATATACAGATACGGTACCTTTTGGATTCTATAAAATGAGCGTATTTCAGCGAATAGGGAAGTTTGATGAAAGACTAATTCGTTGCCAGGATTACGAATTGAACAGGAGAATTATAAAAGACGGGGGTAAGATTCTGGTTAATCCAAACATTAAGGTAGAATACTACAATCAGCCCAGTCTGGGAAAGTTCCTTAAAAAGCAGATCCTAATACAAGGACCCTACAATCCTTACGCCTGGTATATAGCTCCGCATTCCTTTAATATCCGGCATGCTATTTCAGCAATCTTTACAGCCTCTCTGATTACAGGGATCCCCCTTTCTTTAATTTTCGGATGGGCAAGAATTCTATTCTTTAGTGTGATGGGATTCTATTTTCTTTTGGCACTCTTTTCTTCCGTGCAACAAGCTATCCGGTATAAAAAGCCGGCCGATATCCTGATCCTGCCTTTTAGCTTTCTGGCCTTTCATATTTCGCATGGTCTAGGGGTTTTATTGGGCATGCTAAGACTCTTGTTCAGGACTTCCCCTGTGCAGCGCACTGGCTGACAGTTACTATAATAGAAGGGCCTCTCACGTCAGGATGCTCGTATATATTTCTTGATACTTTTCAGCAATACTTGTCCAGTTGAATTGCCTTGCTTCCAACATAGCGTTTTTTGAAATTACCTGATAATTAGCGATAATCCTGTCTATACCCTCTTTCATTTCAGATACGGAACCAGGATTTACCCCATAACCGATGGATTCCAGCTTAAAAAGACCATCAATTCCAGTATACCTTGAAAAAACAACCGGTAAGCCCTGGCTCATAGCTTCCATATATACCAATCCAAAGGTCTCCCTTTTTGAGGCCATTACAAAGATATCGGATTGTCTGTATACTTGAATTAGTTTGGCTGGATCATCTATTCGTCCAAGAAAGGAAATCCTATCTGAGTTCCGAATCATGCGGAGAACTCTTTTTTCCTCGCTGCCTCCCCCTCCAACAATGGTGAGCTTAGCCTTAAATTTTTTTACAAGTTCTATTAAAATAGGAACGTTTTTCCGCTTCAGAAAGCTTCCAACATATAACAAATTTACCGGAGTATGAAGTGTTTTTTCTTGGAGGGGAGCATTGTCCAGGTAGACTTGATTGAGCCCATTGGGAATGATAAGGGATTTGGAATCATACTTTCTTCCATATTTCTGATGAAATTTTGTCTTCAAAGAGGGTGATATGAAAACAATATACTTTGCATTTTCTAAAATCTGTGTCCCATAGTATTTTAGCCATGGTTTGAATTTCAGGAAAACATCCAAATCTGAGGATCTTATGGCCACCACAAAAGGTATATCAAACTTTTTATAATAATAATTTGCCAGGGATCCATCGCTAAAAAGTGTATGCGCATGTAGGATATCGGGCTTGTTTCTGAGAAACAGGGGAGCATATCTTTGCCGCATGATCTTCCGCTTTCTTGGAAAAAAGATTTTTGTTGAGAGACCTAGGACCAGGGGGGAATCTATTCGGAACGGCCTGTGTGAGTCTGTTATACGGTGCTTCCGGTTTCTTGGATAGAAGACATTTTGTTCAATGCCCCTTTCATTAAGCGCAAAAAAGAGCTCCTGGAAGAGCTCAGCCCCATAATTGACACACAGGTGATCAACTATCATAGATTGTTTTCATTTTTATTAGTAGTCCATAGCATAGTCCAAAAATCAGGATTCCAAGATTTCTGTTTAAAAGTGATTCGAAGAAAAAACCAGAAGCAAATATGATTGCTGCTGAAATAATAATATCTGAAAACTTCGTATCCAGTCGGGAAAATCCCGTTGGGAACAGAAGGAACCATACAAGTCCGATACCCGCAAGCAGTCCAAACATCCCGGATGTTTCCAGGAATTGGTTATGGGTATTAAGTACCCTCCAGGTATTGTTGTTGAAAGAGGACGAAGCGCTGCTCATCTCCAGGACATCTTCGTAAGCTCCAGGCCCCCAGCCAAATAGGGGTTTCTGTTTAATTAGATCTGATCCATTTTTCCACAACTCTACTCTTATGGCAAAACCCTTGACCTCTGCATTGGAGGTGACCGGATCAATGTTTAGATCAGCAAAGACTAAAACAAGGATGCTTAGTGTTAGAACAGAAGCAAAGATAAACCTGGCAATATGCGTTATTTCAAACTTAAATAGACTAAAAATCTTTTTCAGGGCAAAGAAGATCAGGATTAGAATAAGGGATAATAAGGCTGCTCTGGAAAATGCGAAGAGCAAGCCGATAAAAATCAACAGGCTAAAAATGATTACTGCGCTTCTGGGCAAAGGAATGATTTCCTGCTTAAGTAATAGAGTTGCAAGTATAGCAAGGTAGAGGACCGACAAATAGGAGTGATGGATTCTGGAGAAGACGGCCGACTCCATATAATAATGCGGGTTGGAAATTAATTTGTTTTTCAATTCAACAGTATCAATAAACATAATGGTCCATCCAAAATGCATAAACACCGAAATAATGACTCCAGAGAGCAGGGCGGCATATAGGAATCGAATCTCATGTTTGCCTCGGGTATTCAGGGCGACGGCCAGCAGAGTCATTGGGAGTCCAAATTTGATTTTCAAGAGTTTTTGGGAGGATGGATCAAATCCGGAAAAAAGGAAGGCGATCAGGTAAATAATAATCAGGATCAGGATTATGAGTAAAAATCCACGGTTCTCGCTTATCCACTGGCGAAGGGCTCCTTCCCGGATTCCCTTTGTTAATCCTGCTGCGATCGCCATAGCCATAAGCAGGTTGGGAATTTGTTCACCACTAGGCATTATCAACATGGCCAGGGCTAAAATGAAAACTCCAGCTGAAACACTTCTCCAATTAAAATTGACAAATACTGGGCGGAGGCTGTATACCATGCATATCCCCAGAATCAAAATGCTGAAAAGGGCTATAATTGAAGGGATTTCAGGTTGCCTGAGATCAGTTTTAACAAAAACACCATGATTTGATGAACGAGTATAAAATACTAAGGAAGAGCCCATGGAGGTTTCATCCGGGAGCTTTTTAATACTTACCGCACCCTGATTACCGCCTTTCACTTTAAGATTTTTTGAAGCGATTAAGTCTTTCTCCTTCAGGGAATAAAAGAATTCAGCTCCATCCTCATTTGAAATTTTAATGCTCGAGATGCTTATTTCTTCGTCTTTTCCTAGCGACCTGAAGTAGATCTTAAAATTTGTAAGATGGTAAGAAGAATCAATTTTAAACCTATATAGATCAGTAGGGATCGAGTCTTTTTCTATGAGTTTCGCATACTTAACTAAGGTTGGATCATTATAGGATTGGTATACAAGTTCCAGGCTTGTATTATCAGGAACGCAGCCTTCAATACTAACATAAACTGGCTCATAGATATAGCTCCTGCCTTTGATATTATTGTATGAGTAGATCAGGTACAATGCAAATATCAAACTAAAAGCCCCCATGTATAAGAGCGTTCTCACTCCCTTATGAGATGGTCTTCTCATATTTTCGGATATTCCAAATAATGACTATCAGGTAAGAAAGATATATAAATATCAGCAGCAGATTATATACTTTCAAATAGCTGGTAATACTTTCAAAGTCGATCACAAAAAGGCTAACTATAATTAAGAATTTTCCTATTTCCCAGAAGGAATTGATTTTAATCCTGTGCAGTCCGATCAGAATCTGCCCGAGGGGAGATATTATAATCAGTAGAGACCAACTGCTTACCAGATATTTTGCATAATCTCCCGAAACTGTCCATTGCTCGCCGAATACCCAGCCGAATAATTTTGGTCCCCAGAAGTATATGGTGATAAAAAAGGGAATAGCAATCAGGATCCCAAAAACAAAAAAACCAGAAAACAGTTTTTTCACGGAGGCCTTCTTATTGAAGGCTTCTGAAAAGCGCTGTAAGATTAGCTGCCCCAGGGAAACACCGATGAGAGCGCTTGGAACGGCCAGCATCCTTTGAGCTAGTTCTGCATAGCCAACCTCCTGAAGGGAAAATTTGGCAAATATCTGAAAGGTAAGCGCGCTAAGAACAAAGGTGTTTAACAGATTGGATGCAAAGGCATATTTGGGGAATTCAGCATATTTTTTAGCGTTTTTCTTTATGCTTGCCAGGAGATCTGTCGGGAGATCCTGGTGAATAACCCTCCTGAGTCTTAGAAATCCAATCAGCGCAGCCGTAAAACTCCCCGCGGCCTCACCAAGGGGAAGTCCCCAGAACTTACCTGCAGCACCAGATCCTGCCTGGATCAGACCTTCGGAGCTTCTGCGGTAGATTTTAAGGGAGGAGGACGCCACAAAACGCTTCTGGCGGATGAACATTAATTGGGAGGAGAGATTTATCAGGAAAAAGAGTGCAGAGAGAGGAATTAAATAGATAATTAAGGAATACTCCTCCGGTATTGCTGATAATCTAACGCCAAAGCTGCTGAGTACAATCAATGCCAGTTCTGTTAAAAGAAATATTAGTGTCCCTAGGAGTATGATACCCAAATAAATAGAAACAGAATCCTTCTTGGTTTTACTCAGGATAATGGCCTTTTCATATTTTAGAGAAAAGACAATAGCCAGAAGCCCAACTGACCTGAAATAGATATCAAACACTCCGAATTCCTCTACGGTAAACAGTCTTTTTAAAAGGGGCTGAAGGAGGATAGGGATCAGCTGGGCGATAAACGTACCGCCCATAAGAAAGCTGAGGTCCTTGAATATATCCTTTTTCAAGTAGTGCAGGGGATTTATTAAAATGGCCTATAATCTCGGGCAAATATCGCCATTAATCCAGAATTAGGCCGGATTCTCTTGTTCTTTTTCTTTAACCACCCGTCTGGTTATGAAAGGAACTAGAGAGAGCATCGCAAAAATGGGGACATTAAAATGGCTATCACTGCTAATAAATATAAATGCGAAAGTTATCAGGTATAAGATGAATAACAGTCGATGGTTTCTCCTATACTTCCAGTAATACAAGAATGATAATGCCAGAAAGTATATATAAAATATTCCGCCTAATATTCCTGAATATAGAAATGCAGATACAATGGGATTATGAGGATAGTCGATACGATCTTCACCGGGATAAAATTCCCCCCCAAACTTTCTCAGATAATCAAAACCTCCCCCCAGTAACCTTTCAGACCAAGAATATTCAGACACCCAAAGCTCAAAGGCGAACTTCCATCGGGCTACTCTTGTGGCTAAGATAATTTCTCTGGTATCTGCCAGTTCTTGTTCTAGTCTAACCTGTTCCTGGGTATCAATGTATGCTATATTTTCATCCGCGTACATGGGTTTGTTAAGGGTATCATTACAAAGCAGTTCAATGTCAGTAAAATCAATAATAGTATTTGCCTGCTGGCTATTCATGAAAGCATAGACATGTCCATAATAACTGTTCTTAAATTGATACGATACAATAGATTCGAACCAGCCATTTTGTAAGGGAAAAATATCTTTGTGAAGAATATAGGGATTTATTTCTTCGTTGTTTACCCACCAGCCAATATTAAATGGAGTTCCCTGTCCTTGAATTACACGAAACTTAAAACGAAAATAGTAGGTGAGATCTTTATGGTAGAAGAGTTCCCGGCCTTGATATATCAAGGGCCAATAACCGCTGCCGGAACCTCTTTCCACACGAACAGCTTTCCCGTCGGGTGTATCAATAAGCTCATGGATTATCGTGTCAGGCGCATATTTCCCCCAAAATAGAAGGCCATTCTGAAAGTTGCTATTATAAAGCAAATTTGGCCCGGTAAGATTCAGTATCTGATCTAAATAGTGTGGCCGGTTAAGCGTATCATCACAGGTAAGCTCGATATCTGTAAATTCCACCACAGTATTAGCTTTTTGAGAATTCATGAAGGTTTGTAAGTTACTTTGATCTTCTTTAAATGTATATGAGGCAGCAAATTCAACCCATCCGTTTGAAAGATCTTTCCTATGATACGGAAGATTATTCTGGTAGCCTTTTCCTTCATCCAGCCACCATCCAATACTAAAAGGAACACCACTTCCTTTTATGACACGATATTTAAACTTGAAGGTATAGGTAACTCCCTGATAGTAATGAATCTCTCTGCCCTTATATTTTAATGGCCAGAATCCATTCCCATTCGTCCTGGTTACTCTTATAGCCTTGCCATATTCAGTATTGATTATTTCGTGCTTTATGGGGTCAGGAGCATCCACATGCCAGAAGTTGTATCCGTACCTGAAATCACCGTTATACAATAGATTCTCACCTGTGTCTTCATTAGTGTAGTCGAACCAGAATTCATTTTTAAGATCGATGTAGGACTTGTATATGTCACCGTTAACCAAATTGTTATAAGTAGCGTATTTGTCCCATTCTGTCCTGTCATTTTCATATTTGTCGACCTTGGGCCATACTTTATCGAAAAGTGTGTGGTATGCAATTCCGGGTTTAACGATAGTTCCGTATCGATAGACCGTTTTAGCAATTCTAGCCTTGGTGGATGAATTGTGTATTATTCTGGATCTTAAGGGAATAAGCACCAAGAATATGGAGATCATGCCAATAAGCAACATATTCAGGTACAGCAGATTCTTAAATAGTAAAGCATTTTTATCACTTCTATTTATGATCAGATAGACAATACCTGCCAGAAAAAAGAAAACGAGAAGGATAATTCCCCTCCGGGAACCCGTCAATGCTGTGTTCACAATAAACAAAATAAGAACCATCAGATTGAGGACAGGTTTCGAATGAAAGATTTCTTTTGTTAATGCATGTAAGTAAATGACAATTGTAAGGATGAAGTAGAAGGAATATATATTGTAATCTGAGGCCAGGGAAGTACCGCGGTTGTAGAATTTTCTGAACCAATCCAATTCCAGATCAAACAGAAAATTCACCCATTTTAGAAATCCAACAAGCCCTATCAGAATTGCCAGGAATATCCATCCTTTCAACAGGTTGTTTAGCTTAATAGTTGTTTTGAATTCCAAATAGATAAAACAGAAAACCAGGATTCCGAGGAAATTGATAAGGCTCTTTATGGGTAAAGGATCAACTGCAGCGGAAATCAGAATGCCCCAAATCAAGAAAAGTCCTAGAAGGATATATTCTTTAGTTGCAACTGCGAATTTTAAAATACCTCTCTTCCTGAAGTCCAGAATAAATACTATGGAATAGCTAAGGACCAGCAATCCAAAGGAAAAAAGAAATGGGTATTTCAATGGTTCTGCCAGAGACCTGCCAAGATATAGGATTAAGGCCAGATTCCATAGGTTTGGGACAAGGCTGTTCTTGATGTAATTCATGAGGTAGCTGGCTTAGTGAGGACCAGTATTTAAGAGAAATCTAAGCATTATCTAATAAAGATCTGCGGAATTTTCCTTACATTTTTTGCCAATAATACCAACAGCGGATGCTTGAATCCATGATTTCGAAGAACATGTATATCCTCAGTTGATTTTCTGATAATCTGTTTCAAACTTCCGGTACTTGTACCACCAACCCGCATTTTAGTAATAATTTCAGGTAAATATGCGAGGTTTATATCCGTGTCTTTCATTATTTTCAGCATAAAATCATAATCTGCAGAAACTTTATATGAATTATCATATAAGCCGTGTTTTTGAAAGACTTCTTTTCGAAGAAATAGGGTTGGGTGGGCCGGCATCCACCCATAGGATATATTTTTACTATTGAATGATTTACCTCTCCAGGTTCTTACAACCTTATTCGTATTACGGTTTTTCGTAAAAACCAGATCACCGTATACCCCATCAATTTGATTTTGGGCTGCTTCCCCGTTTGCCGTAAACAAACTGGATATCTTTTGAATAATACCTGCAGAATAGAAGATGTCATCTGAGTGTAGAAGCCCAATAATTTCTCCTGTGGCCATCTTCACACCTTTATTAAGTGCATCATAGATTCCCTTATCAGGTTCAGAGGTCCATTTTGATACTGATTTGGCAGATTTTACTATTTCAGGCGTGAGGTCAGAAGAGCCACCATCTATTACAATATGTTCAATATTTTCATAGGTTTGAGAAGCGACAGAATGCAAGCAATGAAGAATATATTCTTCGCTGTTATAAGTAGCAGTGATAATGCTTATTTTCATTCTTCATTACTGTGCCTCAGAAGCCTCATATTTAAGATTCTGAAGGTTCGTGGTAAAATTTATTGAGTGTTAAAGATAAGAAAGATAGTACGGTAGCAAACTGCATTTTAATTATATTATGCTTCCGACTTATCTAAATTACTTCAGTTTTCTCTTATAGAACTTAAACCCGAAGTAGGGAATCGCATATATGATCCTTGCAAGCAGTTCAATTGCAGGCTGGTTCAGAATAGCTTTCTTTTCTATCCACAGAAGAAAACGATGTTCTAGCAGGCATAAACGATAAATACCCCTAATACCTGCCAAATTCCTATTTCTATAAAACATACTATCAGGTTCATGCCTCAGGTATTTCCAGATAAGCGCTCTGGTTTGTATGTGAGCTCTAGCTTTTCTGGCTGTATTACTACCCCGGTGTCTTACTTTGCATAGAACTTCAGGGATACAAAGAATATCCTGCTTTGCAGAAAGAAGCAGCCATAAATAGGTATCCTGACCGAACCTCATACTTTCATGAAACCTGAAATGTTTCTTTTCTTTTAGAAAGTCGGTCCTTATCATTACGCATGGCGTCGCAATATTCATGGATGCCAGACTTCCCGGGTAGTTGTTGTTTTGAGTCTCAGAGCCAAAAGTTTTCCTAAGATTCTCAGGATCGTCAGATATGAAATATGCCCAATAGGAGTGTGACCAGATAGCTTTAGATCCATCCATCAGTTCCACCTGTCGCTTAAGCTTATGGCTATCCCAGATATCATCTGAATCAAGAAATGCAATATATTCACCTTTGGCTATATCAATGCCAAGGTTCCTGGCAGTGGCGGCCCCCCCGTTTTCCTTCCACTTATAAATTATTTTATGCTGATATTCGTCGCAAAATGAGGAGATATCTTCCTTTGATCCGTCATTAATCACAATAACTTCAAAGCTTCTGAAACTTTGATTTAATACACTATCCACCGCCTCTTTCAGCCAATCAACCCGATCATAAAATGGAATAATAACACTTACTTTTATTTCAGCCATCGGATTTTATAGACTTTATGAACTTCGCTGGAATTCCTCCTACAATGCAATTCGGGGGGACCTCTTTAGTGACAATGGAACCTGCAGCTACAATGGAGTTAGAGCCAATTTTCCCAACATCAGAGAGAATCGTGGAATTCATACCGATCCAGACGTTTTCGCCTATAACGAGATTCTTATAAACCGGTTCTGAATGAGGATCCAGGCCATGACTGTGCGTTTCAATAATGGTGTTTTTAGAGATCAGGGAGTTTTTTCCAATTTGGACACCCCCAGAGAAATCTATTTTCACATCAAAAGTCAGAGTTACATTGTCATCAATCTTGAGCATGCCATCTTTGTTTTCTGAAATAAGCTTAACCCTTCGGGCAATACTTACGTTATTTCCGATCACAATATTCCCGGGATATCGGTAGGTAATGCCACTGTGTATCCTGACATTTTTGCCGGTTTTGTTTAGATTCAGACTAACAAAAAAAGTGGTCAGACGGTCCAATACAATAAAAAATGCTGAGCTAATGAACAGAAAAAGAGCACTCGGTAGTCCTCTGAACTTACCATTCCAAATTAAACGCAGCCTATTCACTTTTAAGTTCCTCCTTTATTATTCTGAATAATTGTTCACCGTGTGATTCTTTGGTCTGATTCATATAAGTGCTAATGGTTGAGGTCGCATTCTGTGCTATTTCTCTAATGGCAGGATAGTCATCAATTATGTACCGGATTTTTTCAGCAATTCCTGTGGCATCTCCTGGTTCGATGCTAAGGCAGTTGTGTTTGTCTTTCATTAAATAAGAGATCGAGCCAACCATGGTGGTAATGATGGGAATCCCAAATATCATTGCCTCATACAAGACGCGAGGAAAACCTTCGTGATGTGAGGGGCAGATAAATACGTCTGAATCCAGATAATATTGTCTGATATGCTTTGCTTCAGTGACCAGGCCAGCTAGGTATATATACTCGTCCAGCTTCAGGGTCCGGATCTGATCTTTTATGGCATGATAATCGGGTCCCTCGCCAACGATAGTCAATGAAATATTCCGAATGCCCATATTTGTCAGAATGTAAAGGGCATCAATTAATTCCTTGATTCCTTTGGCATATTCGATTCTAGACAAAAATAAAATGGTGTAGGATGCCTTCTGCCTGTATTCCCGATCCTGAACAATGTCCTGACAAGTAAAATCAATCATGGGGCGAATGGTATCCCCATTTCCTCCCAATGCTTTCACCTGATTCGTAAACGCGGGAGATACAGTTAACACGAGGCATGCATGTTTGAAGAGGTACCTGGAAGTTCTGCTGTGTATGCCTTTTTCCCCTCGGATATACAACCCAAAGGGCTTCTTGAAAAGAATGCATAAAAGAGCCAGGTAGGAAAAACTATTGGGGTAAAAAATATAGGTAAAATCATTGTTCATTAGTCTTTTGGTGCCAACCAGATAACCCTTCAGGTAAGCCAACGCTTTGAACCGGTTTTTTTTGAGCGCCGTGATTCTAATTCCACTGTTCAGGATATCAAAACTGGCCATGTAGTAACTCTCGGAGACTTCCTCCCTAAAATGGAAGTTTTCCACATCCGCACCCAACTCTTTCAGACCCACAATAAACTGCCCTGTATTCGGGTATAGATACAGGCCTTTCCCTGTATCATACATGGCATTGTTATTGATAATCAGAACCTTCATTGGTATTGAGGCATTGGAAAAATGTTAGTTGACAAGGATGCATTCTACTAATATAGAACTAAGTTTTTATACTCTCTTTTTGTCTGGAAATAATAAATTGTACGGATACTTTGACAATCAGATAAATAATAATGGACCAGAGAACGAATCGAAGTGGACTTAAATAGGCGGTTCTCGGCATGTACAGCGAAAATGACAATAGAAACAAGTAGATTATTAAATTCAATACACTGGATCTTGTGAAGACAGAAATCTGCAGTTTTCGAATAATTACACCCAACAAAAACATGAGCATTAGTACCCCAATCAGACCAAAATTCATGTATATATCTGCGATAAGATTGGTGCCTAACCCCCAGCTTGGATTTGGGCCAAGTGCTTCTTTAGTAATGATATAGCCTGAACTCAGTTCTCTGGGGGTGGAATCAAACACCGATTCTGCCATGAAGACCGGTAATCGGGGAACGGCAGCAAACATGGTAACAAACATATCTTTCCCATAGCTGTATCCATTGGTCTTGGCGTATTCTATTCCAACGTATAAGTTTCTGTTATTCACTATCAAATCCATTCCCAGATCAAAGAAGGAATTTAATTTCATCCTTTTTTTGCCTCTTTCCAGGTAGGAGGAGAAGCTGTTTTCACTTTTAAGCACCGTGTCGTCCCTGGTTCTTGCATATGCGATGAAGGTCAGAATGAACATCCCGGCCAAAACCATCAAAGCGAATTTCCTGAAATTTATCCTGAGCACGAACAGAGAATAGAGAGCTATGGTGATCAGAAATAGTTGAATCACCGGACCTCTATCCCCAACTCTTAGAAATAGAATGGTGAAAAGCAGACCGATGGTCAATAGATACTTATTGAAATAGCGAATAAAGTTTTTAAACCTGCCAGCAAACTTTTCGCTGGATGAGCAAAACTCCAATATTAAAGCAAGTTCAAAACTAACCTGAAACAGGGCCAGGAGGTATTGTTTTGAATCTCCAGTTGCACCAAACCTTCCAAGGACAATCCCCTCCCAGAAGTTAATAAGAATCAAAAGGAAGAAGAAAAAGGAGGTCACAATCAGCCCAAGTATGATACTTTTCGGTGAATTGATGAAGAGCTTTATTTCTGGCAGCAGACGATATTTTTTAAGCTTAAACAATGAAGCGCCCAGAAAATAGGAGGCAATACCGAGGAAGGCCATTGCGGTGGCTTTCGAAATAAGGTCTTCATTGAAGGTATATCTATATACAGGAAAATACTCTTTGTTAATGGGATATAGAAAGACCGGATAAATGAAATTGACAAAAAGAAAACTGAGTATGAATATGATATGAAAATTGAAATAGTTGCCATCAAAGCTTATCTTAAGAAACCAGATGGATGATAGCAAGAAAGCTATGAGTATGATTGTACAAAAAAGGTTGGAGTAAGTATCAGGTGCAAAAATATAGAAAGCTAAAGCAATGAGGAATATTACGAAAGCCGTAAAAATCTGGTTCAAATGAGATCTATCAATCAAATATTTCATTTGTTCATCTTGAGGAGCTGATAGAGTTAAACCATCTCATTTTTCTATTAATTCGAGCAGTCCAAAAACTGAGTTCACCAGGAACCTGAATATTCGATTCTTTGTTCCAAAATAGCGTAAATAATCTTTAATTTTAGGATTTTTTATCCTGGTAAACATGCGCTTGGCATTTGTTTTATCCTTTGCTTTAAAGTACAGATTTAGCAGATCACGATTGAAAGTATTATCTACGATTTCTCTGATCTCCCTTGGGACATCCCTTACATGATCCATAAAATAATACCTGATATCATAGCTTCTTTTCAAGAACTCGATCTCTTTATAGATATCCTGAAAACTGGAAACTGAATTTGCATTTCGCCTGTATACAGCTGTATAATCCTCTAAAAAACCACATTTACTTTTACTCGAAATATACAGCCAGAGTGGCCGGTCTCCCATAGGCCAGGTATTCAACATTTCTTGAAATTTTACCACATATTCCTTTATTAAGTCCGATCTGGCCATAACAGTTAATGTTCCAATAAAACTTAAGGTGAGATATTTATGATAAATTTCACCATCAGGTGTTTTTGGATCATAACTACGAGCAAGAGTTTTTCCGGAGTCATCAAACAATGTTTGATAATTGGTAGATACCAGTCCATAGGCGGAATTTTCCTCCAAAAATTCAACTTGTTTTTGAATTTTTAAGGGGTCGGTCCAATAATCATCTCCTTCACAGAGGGCGATGTATTTGCCACGGGCACGAGGCCAAACGAAAGTGGGAGAGGGGCGAATCCCTTTGGACCACTGATTCTCTGTTTGCAGAATAGGAACAATTATATTGGGATGTTTTTCTGCATATTCCCTGACAATGCTGGCGGTTTCATCTGTAGAAGCATCATCGTGGATAATAATTTCAAATGGGAAAGCGGTTTTCTGCATCAGAAAGCCTTCAATGGCTTGACGGATAAAGGATTCATGGTTATAGGTGATGCAACAAACGCTTACTACAGGCAACATACGGTTTATTTCAATTTCAAAATCCTCGCTGGATTCCCTACTACAATGGCATTATCAGGCACATCCTTTAATACAACCGAACCTGAGCCAATCAAAGAAAACTTCCCAATATTTATATCTTCACGGACAGTCGCATTGGTGCCTACATGAGCCCCAATTCCTATTCTTACATTCCCCCCTATTACGCTATTCGCTGTGATATGTGAGAATCTTTCCATGGTACTGTCGTGCCCTAAAAAGGAATTTGGAAGAAGAATACAATTATCTTCCACTGTCGTATCAGGGGATAATTGTGATAAAGGAGCCATCATCACTCCACAACCAATGGAGCAAAATCCTTTGGGAATGATGGCGGTAGGGTGTATTAATGTGGCAAATCTTTCTCTGGGTATCCCAAGTTTAGTTACCTTTTCATAAACCTTCTCTTCGTTTTGCATACCTACGTAACCAATAAAGAAATGGACATCAGGATCACTTAAATAGCGGCTTACATCCTCGGACTTTCCCAGAACCTTATAGCCATCGTATTTTCCAACCTTTTCTCCTACCGGCACATAATCGTTAAGAAATCCCAGAACCTGGTATTCTTCCAGGTCATTGGCAACAGAGGCTGCAATCATTCCTATTCCTCTACCACCCAGTATAACTAGTTTTTTCATTATTACTTCTGAATTATTAGCTTATGTTTTCTTAATACTTCCTTTGCTGCCAGTACCATTGGGGGCCCAATAAATTTATTCCCTTTTAAGGCAACACCCTTGCCTTCCTTTTCCGCCTCAGAGGATAGTCGCAACATTTCTTCAGCATCGCGCACTTCATCATCTGAGGGTGAGAAATACTGATGCACAAGCGGAAGTTCTTTGGGATTAAGAACCAGCATTCCCTCAAAACCGAGATTCTTGGCAATTTTCAGATTATTTTCCAGATCGACCAGATCGTGAACTTTGATATGAACTGTATCTACCGGGATAACGTTATTGGCACGGGCAGCCATGGCAATTATAGCACGTGGCGAAAAAATACTCTGTCCTTCGGTATCGTGTATCCCCTGTAAATCGGTGACAAAATCTTCACAGCCAAAAGCAATGGCAACAATTCTTTTTGATGCCTGACAAATTTCATCTGCACGTATAACGGCTGCGGCCATTTCTATCAGAGGGATCAACTTAAAAGTTCCAATGGGAAATCCCTTTTCATATTCAATGGTGTCTAATAATTTATCAATGAAATAAATATCTTGTCCGCTAATTGATTTGGGATACATAAAGCCGTCGACTCCTTCAATCGTCAACTGGGTTAGATCCCTTAACAATTGCCCGCTCTCTCGATCATTAATACGAGGAAAAACCTTGTGATCATTAAAAGTTCCGTTTTTCACATGCTCGATAATCAAATCCCTGGCTTCCTGCTTATTCTTAGTTGGCTGTACCGAATCTTCCACATCCAGGAGTAAGACATCTGCACCTGATTCTGAAGCCTTTTTGAGCAAACGCTCATTATGACCCGGGACAAACATTAAGCTTCTCATTAAATAATCTATCATAGCTACCTTTTTTTAACTAACACTTTTCTTTGAAAGACTAATACTTCTTCGTTTCGTTGATTTGAAACCCTTGTTTCAACATGGATTATTCCTCTGTCTGCTTTAGATTTGCTTTCAACCTTATCCAGGATCTCTGTTTTTGCATAAATTGTGTCGCCGATATAGACCGGCGATAGATGTACAATTTTTTCATACTCCAGATTCGCGATGGCTTTTCCACTTATATCTGGCACTGTGATTCCCACAGCCAGTGAGAAGACCAGGGTTCCTACTACAAGTATTTTGCCATGATAATTCTTTTCAGCATATTCCACATTTGTGTGCAGGGGATGGTAATTCATGGTCAATAGACTGAAAAGGTTGTTATCACTTTCAAAGATGGTTTTCGACAGAGCATGTTTGATGGTCTGACCCAGCTCAAAATCCTCGAAATAATTACCAATATTAGCGGCCTGTATCATATTGATTGATTTTTGTAGCAATTTCACTCGCAGTATGCAAATCCAATTCAGGATACATAGGTAAACATATTACTTGTTCCGCCATTTTTGAGGCGTTGGGTAAATTGACTGGTTTTGCCGAATCCAGGCCTTTGTACATGGGAAACTCGCTCACTAAAGGGTAGAAATAGCGCCGGCCAAAGATATTTAGGGATTTCAGATAGTTATAAAGCTCATCTCTTGTTCTTCCGAAGACTCTTTTATTCACGAAAATGGGGTAATAGGAATAGTTATGATCAGCATCGGGATGTTGCTTTAAGGTGCGGATGCCTTTTACGTTCTTTAATTCCCGATCATATATTTCTGTCACTTTACTGCTTTTCAGGATACAGGATTTCAGGTGTTTTAGTTGCAGTAAGCCATAAGCAGCCTGCAATTCGTTCATCTTGGCATTGATACCTGGGGCAATCACGGTTGTTTCCCCAGCGAATCCAAAGTTTTTTAGGTAATCAATCCTTTTTTTCGTTTTGTCATCATGGGAAACAATAGCACCCCCTTCTATAGTATTGTAAATTTTTGTAGCATGAAAACTAAGTATTGATAAATCACCAAAGTTTAGAATGCTATCTCCTTTATAATTTACGGCAAAAGCATGGGCAGCATCGTAAATCACCTTCAATCCGTAAGTATCCGCTATTTCCTGGATCTTTTCAACATCGGCCGGATTCCCGTATACATGCACAGGTACAATGGCGGTTGTTTTAGGAGTAATCGCAGCTTCAATCTTTTGCGGATTAAGATTGCCATAAACGGGATCTACATCAACAAAAACAGGTTTGATGCTATTCCAATTCAAGCTATGGGCAGTCGCAACAAATGTATATGGCGTGGTAATCACCTCACCGGTTATTCTCAGGACCTGCAAAGCCGTTATTAAGGCTAAAGTACCGTTTGCGAATAAGCTAACATATTTAACCCCAAGATAATCTGCTAACTCCTTTTCCAATTGTTGATGAAATTTACCATTGTTGGTCAGCCATTTGCTCTCCCAGATATCTCTTAAAGATTCAACAAATTCATCCAAAGGAGGCAAGGATGGTTGAGTAACATAAATGGGATTATTGGTTTCTTCCATTTTTGATGTTTATCAGTTTATCTAAGAAAATTTCTTTCATATAGATATAATCTTTCATTTTTGTCAACTCCGCCATCCCGAATAATAATACTCCACCTGCCGTCAATTGAATGATCAAAATTAAATAATTGGGTAGGTCCAGGAACAAACCAACTAAAAAGGCAATCCCACCAATAAATACCGCCAGAAGAAACGAAGGGAAAATATCTTTCAATTGCTGCAAACTGGAATAACCAATATTTCGTCCGGAATAGTAACTATTAAGGAAATAGGAAACGACAGAAAGGACGATCATTCCTACAATCATCATTTTAATACCAAGATATATTCCAATCAATATGACAGGAATGGCCAGGATTTTTTTTATGATTTCGAGCCGCAAAAAGAGATCAGACCTGCCATATACTTTGAGCATATTTAAATTAATAGCCTGGAGAGGATAAAATATTCCAACCACACTGAGCAATTGCAAATAAACAACAGATGGCAACCATTTTTCACCAATCAGTGTTAAAATAAGCGGCTTAGCTGTTGCAATCATCAATATCATTAAAACAAAGGTGAGCAACATGGTACTTCGCAAAACTTTCTGATATGCCACTTTCAACCTTGGAATATCATCCTGAATTTTTGAGAGGACTGGATAACTCACGCGTTGAATCACTTCAGAAATATTTTGCGAGGGTAAATTTTTAAATTGATCTGCTCTAGTATAATAACCCAAATCAGTCGCCGAGAAATACTTACCAATAATAAAGAGATAGATATTTCTATAAACCGTATCTATCAGTCCGCTTATCATTAGTTTATATCCAAAGGAGAACATTTCTTTAAACGATGACCTGCTGAAAACAAGCGAAGGTTTCCAGTTGTTCCATAGCCACAGCAGGAGGGTTGTAAAAAAAATCCCAGTCAAACTTAATACTACCAAACTCCAGACTCCGTATCCAGAGTAAGCCATGATAATACTTATGGTACCGGAGCAGATGGAGGCGATGATAGTTATTCTGGCTTGTAGTTTGAAATTGATGTTTTTTATTAATCGTGCTCTCTGAACAATGGATAATGCATTTACAATAATCCCTAAGCCAATTACCTGAACTAATAAATGCAATTGGGGTTCCTCAAAAAAACGGCTGATTGCACCTGCAGAGAAATACAAAACAGCATAAAGAAGAATACCCACAAGTAGATTGAAATAAAACACTGTTGAATAGTCAGACTGGGAACAATCCTGCTTGCGAATCAGGGCCTGGGTAAAACCACTATCTACCAATGATTGTGAAAGAGCAATAAAAATGGTAATCATCCCGATTAAACCAAATTCACGTGGCATCAGCAAACGTGCAAGGATGATTCCAATAATAAATGTTAAACCCAGTTTGGAGAAATTTTCTATAAAACTCCACATTAACCCTGTTACCGCTTTGGCTTTTAAACTGCCCATTTTTCGTCCTGGTTCTTTGTGAGAAAAAGCATCAACTTGTGTTGTGGCACAGAATTTTGCTTCACGAACAGAGCGAAAGTAAATTAAATCCAGATCCTCCTAACACAGCTATTTTACATTTCATAAATATATTTTTCAACGAACCCAGATCTTCTTTCTGAAGGTCACTAGTACAGCTACTAAGAGGCCCAGGGCCAAATAGTACCAGACTATTTTTTTTATATAGTTAAGAATTCCGTGTTCAGGAATTACTGGCATAGAAAAGCCCTCAGTCACGGTAACTATTTCGCTATATATATTTAATTCTTTTTCGCATTCCTGTTTTAACTGAAGAAGCTGAAACATTTCATTGTGATAAGTTTTAACAGTCTTTTCTGAAGTGAATACAATTTGGGATTCTTTCTGTCTTAGGTAGTCAGGATTTGTGAAGTATTCCCTTTTTTGAAGACTATCAAGCTTTACAATTTCATACTGAGTTTGATTCAGTTGTGCTTCCAATTCCGATAGCCTTTGCTTATTTAGGGCAATTAAATATGGTTGGGCCTCCAGATATAAAATCAGGCTTTCTTCTAAAGTTTCAAGCAGAACAGGATCAAATAAGCTTAAGCGAAGAACAAATTCATTTTCTATCACATGCACACTGGTATCTGATAAATATCGTTCTTCAATATCTATTCCATCATATATTCCATCACCCCCTAAGTCGTATAACCAGAAAGTTTCAAGTCCTTTTATTTTACTAGCATCTTCTTTACTTATATTAAGCTCATTTGAAAGTGCTGCATAGTATCGGTTACTCGCATAATCTCCAAGTTTGTCCAAACTCGACATAACAGTCTGATTTGTAGTGGCATTTGATTTCAAGACCATATCGGACTGATAGATGTCAACAGCAATTTTATTCAGGATGTACGCCGACAGGATAGTCAGAAGGATGGCGACAGCAAAATAATACCACTTCCTCAGAAGAAATACCAGGATGGATCCAATCAGGTTGACAAGTCCAAGGAAGGCCTTCTTTATGAATTCACCCAGCTTTGAGAAGAGGGTCAGAAGGTCGATCTCATCCTGGTTGGGGCTATTTTGTTTTGAATTCGTGGGCATTTTAATATGGTTTAGAAATTAAGATCAAAAGTACTTAATCTTAAGATGTTCCGAAAAAGAGTTTATTAAGAGCTGCCTGAATTTCGTTTCAGATATACGGGAAGGAAGGATAGAGCAGAGGCCAGAGCCAGGGTAATCAGAATTAATAGCAGGGTATTAATATTTCTGAGTATCAGGGCGAGGGCAATAAAAAGCATATTAACAAACAGGATAATTGCTGTTGCCTTTAAATGGGAACCGCTTAAATCCAGCAGGCGGTGGTGAATATGAGTCCGGTCTGCTTCAAAGGGGGATCTGCCCCTGAAGATCCGCAGAATAAATACCCTTCCGGTATCGAAAATGGGAACAATCAGAACGCATAACAGGATCGCCGGGGCAGACTGATTTTGACTCAGGACCAGGCTGTCACTCTCAAAATTCAGGAACCTGACCGCAAATATGGCAAGAATCAGCCCTATCAGCATGGCACCGGTGTCTCCAAGAAATATCTTATTCTTTTGACTGAACACATTGAAATAGAAAAATGCAATCAGGGAAGAGGCCAATATGAAACTCATAACCGCATAGGCCAGGTGGTTCCCCAGGAGGAATATGATCCCGAAAAAAATAGAATTTAAGATGCCAATTCCGGATGCAAGGCCATCAATTCCATCAATCAGATTAAAACTGTTTATCAGTGCCATAAACAGCACATAGGTGATGAGCAGGCTGGGGATGTAGGATAGTTCATTTATTCCTAAAAGGCCATGCAGGGATTCCAGATGAAAATCTCCCGGGACCAGGATAAACAGAACGGCAATGGATTGTCCCAGGAACTTCTTGTAGGCCACCATGGGGTGCAGATCATCTTTTAGTCCCACAAAAAAGATGATCAGCATGGCTGCAATGATATACTTTAATTCATGGGCGGTGGTAATCCCGGTAAAAACCACAGAAGAAACAATAACCCCGGCAAAGATGGCCACTCCGCCCAGGTTCGGAGTGGGATCGATATGGCTGGTCCGGCCGTTGGGCAGGGCCATTAGCTTCCTCACGACAGATACCCTCACAATAGAAGGGATTGCAACAGATGTAACCAGGAAAGAGAACAGAATTGCTATTCCGATCAGGACATAAGGAGGGAGAAAGACCTCATAGAATTCTGTATTAAATATCATGTTGGCTGCTTCCCTTTCGTTGGCAGATCAAAAGTAGGAAATTTACTGCAAACTAAATTGTTTATTATTCCCTAATCCGCTTACTGTCAACTATTCGATATTCGAACGTAATGAAAGAGAGTTTATTATCCTGAGTGGACTTGTTGATAATTCAGGTAGAGCCCTCAAATCTCAGGATTCTCAGGAAGAAATGCCTGTTCTTTATCCCACAGTTCAGAAGGGATGGCATCGATGGCTTTGAGTTTAATATGTCGGTAGAACACCTCGGCTCCCTCTGATTGCAGCTGGATCTTTCCGCTGGTCAGGGGCAGTTCTTTTCCTTCCAGAATATGGCGGCTGTTGGAGATGCGATTGTTCACCTGTCCATTCACCACATGAACAGACCGGTCTCCGACCGTATATATCTCCATGGTGTTCCACTGGCCCGAGGGATTTTCAAAATCCTCACTTTTGTGGCAATAGGATCTTTCCACTGAAAAGGTAAGGGTTTCTTCCCCGGGGGCATGCAGATAGAGATTTTGTTCCTCATCGCGTATGGCCTGGATATCGGCAAGCACCGTATCCACACTGATGTAATCGCCGCAATCGCCTTCCTGTACCTGGCACTCCAGGGAGCGCATCCAGACTCCGCCCCAGGCTCCTTCCTTTCCGATGGAGTGATAGAGGATCCCACTGTCACGCTTCTCCGTCTTACGGGGCGGGAATTTCTCCGTACCCCATTTAAATTGAAGGCTCAGGTGATAGTTTTCAAACTCCTTCTCTGTCACCAGGATCCCGAAGGTTTCTCCCGACATGCGAATGGCAGGGGCCTCATCCTCGGTAACGACCGTAAAAACATTCAAAGGATCATTGTTCAGGCCAATGGGCTCCAGGTAATTGCCTTCCTCATCGCGGGGTATCCCTGCCACCTCGGAAGTGGGCTCGGGTCGCCTCTGATAGGTATACCAGCCATCCAGATTTTCCCCGTTGAACAGGATGGTCCAATCGTCCCCGGCTGCAGATTCCGTGCCGGATTTATCCTTTGGGGTGGGATTGGAGCAGGAGATAAACAGGGTGGAACAGATAATTGCGCTGGCAAGGGCCTTGAAGCTTAGCTTTCTCATGGATCAGTTTTTTATGGATTCGGCTTCAAAGCTAAGCAATTATTTTCTGGATCAGGATTTGTCAGCGAGGATCTATGGCGGGGATTAAATGAAACAGCCATGCCATGATATGGATTTAATTTTTTATTTTGGCTGCCCATATGAAAACAGCAGGAAAAATATGGACGCTTTTTGGACTTACCTTACTTCTGCTCCTGCAGACAGGGTGTAAAGGAAAAGCCACAGCGGAGGATTGGATTCCCGAAAAAAACAGGAACCTGGTCTCTGCCACAGCCTACCTCAATGAAAGATGTCCCGAGATGGTCGATTCGGATACACGACTGGACAGTGTTTTTCTTTCGCAGGAGGGATATTTAAGTTTTTTTTACACGCTTCCGGGTCGCGAATACGCGAGTATCAGCGGCACGGCTTTTTATGCCTATATGATGCCGGAGATCATTGATAATGTCCGGACAAACCGGGATTTGAAGATGCACCGCGATAGCAGCCTGACCATGGTTTTTAATTACAGGGACCGGAACGGAGTCCAGATCACCAAGCTTACCGTGGAGCCGGATAAGTATAAATGACAGGCAGAATCCCGGCAAATTTCACAAGGAATAGAAGGCTCAAGTGATCACGAATCACTAAATTGAGTTCATATTCTAAAAGATATGCGATCCGGAGCTCTCCTGGTTATTCTCAATTCTCATTTGCCTGAATCCATCGAAGGCCCAGGAGGTAAGTTTCAGGCACCTGGCAGTGGAAGATGGCTTATCTCAAAATACCATCAACTGTATTTTCCAGGATCGCTATGGATTTATGTGGTTTGGGACTCAGGACGGACTGAACTGCTTCGACGGACTCAAGTTCACAACCTACAGAAGTGTTCCGGAAGACTCTGGCACCCTTTCTCATAACTGGATCTGGGATGTAATGGAGGATAGCTCGCAGAATCTCTGGATTGCCACCTGGAATGGACTAAGCAAGTATGATCGCTCCCTGCGTAGCTTTCAGCGATTTCTGCCCGACTCATCAGATCGCAGATCCATTAGCGGAACCCGGCCGGCCTCCCTGGTCCTGGACGGGACGGGACAAATCTGGATTGGGGTCTGGGGTGGCGGTCTGAATGTTCTGGATCCAGTCACCGGTACTTTCACCAAATACAGGATGGCTGAGAATCCGGATCAGAATTATCCGGGTGATTTTGTGCGAAAACTTTATATCGACCGGGAAGGGACGGTCTGGATTGGAACCTGGGATGGCTTATGGAGATGCCGGGTTGACCGGGACAGTACCTTGAATTTCGAAAGCTTTATCCACGATCCGGAGGATCCTGCTTCTATCAGCAGTTTGCGTATTACTTCTTTTTGTGAGGACCGGGATGGAAATTTGTGGATTGGAACGCTGGGAGGAGGTCTTAACCGGTTTGACAGAGAGCTTAATTGTTTTGAACGCTACCTCCATGATCCCGACGATGAGGCCTCTCTGAGCAGCAATGACATAGCCTCCCTGGAGGTGCAAACCGATGGCACCCTGTGGATTGGGACAGTATCAAATGGATTGAACCGTTCAAAGCTGCCGGACCAAAGCTTTGCCCGGTTCTATAATGATCCCTCCGATCCCGGATCCCTTGCCTCCGACAATGTTTATTCGGTTTTTGAGGACCGGGGAGGGGTTTTATGGGTTGGGGCAGGGGGATTGAATATCTTCAATCCTGATCTGCTCAGGTTTGAGCCGGTGGGAGAAATTGCAGTTATGAAAGAGCAATTAGAGGGATTACCGGTATCTTCCATATACGAGGACAGTCAGGGCTTTATCTGGGCAGGCACTCAGGGGTATGGAGCAGCCAGGTTTCATCCGGAATCAGGAACGATACGCTGGTTCAGACACTCCAGAGAGAATGCCAATAGTATCAGCAGCAATATTGTAACAGAGATTACGGAGGACCAGAAGGGGATAATCTGGATCTCTACCAATGGAGGCGGCCTGAACAGGCTGGACCCCTCTGCGGGCTTATGGAAACATTTCAGGGAGAGGAGTGAACTGGAGGAGACCACGGGCCTGGATAATATCAGTGGGATCGTGGTGGATAAGCATGGAAACATCTGGATCGCCACCTCTGACGAAGGTCTTATCGTTTATGACCCCCGTTCGGATCGTTACTGGCCCCATAGAAATGAGGCAGAAAATCCTTCCTCCCTTTCCGGAAATTATCTGTTGCGCATCTTCCTGGACAGTCACGGAGATATCTGGGTGGGGACCTGGGGAGCTGGCTTAAACAGGATAGATCCGGAAAGCGATAATTTTACCAGGTATATGAGTGACAGGGCGGATCCTCGTTCTATTCCCGGCAACATTGTGCACTCCATTCATGAAGAGCTTTCAGACTCCACAAGGCTTATCTGGATTGGAACGGCCAATGGTTTGGCATTTTTTAATCCTGATCGTCCCGAAGCCGGCTTTCAAACTTCTGCTGTAAATTCGGAACTTCCCAGTCGCTCCATTTACGGTCTGCTTACTGACCGTAGTGGAAAACAGTGGATCAGTTCCAATGCGGGGATCTCCAGTTTCAGGCCCGGGGACGGGTCTTTTATGCATTATACCCACCGGAACGGGCTCCCCGGGAGTGAATACAATGCAGGTGCTTTTCTGGAACTCCGGAACGGGATGCTGGCCTTTGGAGGGATTGGCGGTTTGCTGGTATTTCATCCGGATAGCGTATACGAAAGCAGCTTTGAACCTTCTGTGGCCCTCACTTCTTTTGAAGTGTTGCATAAGCAGCTTTACGAGGCCATTGAACTGAACGCCATAGAGCAGATTTCTCTGTCCTTTAAACAGAATTTTTTCTCCTTCGAGTTTGCCTCCATGGACTATTCAGATCCTCAGAAAAACCGGTTTATGTACCAGATGGAGGGGATCGATAAGGAGTGGATCCTGTCTGGCGCTCGTAATTACGCCAGCTATACCAAAATTGATCCGGGAGATTATTTGTTCAGGGTCAGGGGATCCAACAGCGATGGGCGATGGAGCAGCCAGCAGGCCACCATCAGGGTGGTGATAAAACCGCCCTTCTGGCAACGCTGGTGGTTCAGGGGCTTACTGGTGCTGGCCGGACTAATGCTTTTCTATTCCATACACATCTACCGAATCAGGCGGGTCAGGGTGATCGAACGGCTCAGGACTCAAATTGCCAGTGATCTACATGACGACATCGGATCGGCATTGACCAGGATCAGTGTACATTCCCAGCAGATCCTGGCGCGTCAGGATCCTGAAAGGATCGTGCAATCCACTGAAAAGATTAACCAGCTGAGCCGGGATACCATCTCCACCATGAGCGATATCGTCTGGTCCATCGATGCCCGGAATGATACCCTGGCTGATTTTCTGGGCCGCATGCAGGATTTAACTCATACCATGCTTTCGGAGAGAGATATCAGCGTATCATTCCGACAAAAAGGGATGGATAGCAGGAGACCATTGCGAGTAGAGGTCAGGCAGAACCTTTACTACATCTTTAAGGAAGCCATTCATAATATCGCCAGGCATTCCGGTGCAGACGCAGTCGAGATCCGGGTAGATAACAGTGACTATGGATTCCAAATGTGGGTGTCCGACAATGGCTCCGGGTTCGATTCATCTTCTTCCAAAAAAGGTAATGGACTCAGGAATATGAAGATGAGGGCGGAAAGAATCGGGGCGGCTCTGGAAATCTCAGGTTCCGGAGGCTGCTCTATAAAGCTAAGAATGAATGGACTCTAGAAGCAATATCACATAAATATGGTATTTGGATTCAGAAGAAACTTATATAAACTGCACTTATGATTAGCGTAGCCATTGTAGAGGATGACCAGGTGATCCGCGAAGGGGTGCAGGAGTATCTGAACAGCCAGGATAACATGTTCTGTACAGCAGCTAAATCGTCGGTCGAACATTTTCTGGCTATTCTAAATGAGGATACCCTGCCTGATGTGATTCTGATGGATATCGGGCTGCCCGGAATGTCCGGGATCAGCGGGATGAAACTGATCAATGAAAGATATCCAGTGGTAAGCATTATTATGTTTACGGTATATATCGATTCACACAAAATCTTTGAGTCCCTCTGTGCAGGAGCCTCAGGATACTTATTGAAGAATACCACCTTTCCGGATATGAAACACGCCATTGAGGTCATTCATGCCGGAGGTTCGATGATGTCCCCACCCATTGCAAGAAAGGTGATGGAACATTTTCATGCCGGAAAAAAAAGGCAGGTTGTCTCCCCTCTAACAGACAAGGAGAAGGAGATTGTACAGGGATTGGTGGATGGCCTGAGCTATAAGATGATTGCGGATAGTGCCTCTATCTCCATCGAAACCGTAAGAAGCCACATCAAGAATATCTATAAGAAACTCCATGTGCACTCGAAGGCGGATGTGATCCGCAAATCGCTCAGCGGAGAAATATAGACCGGCTTCCAAATCCCACAAACATGGGATACCCCCGCCTTTATGGATCCCCTAACTTGATGGAAATTTCAAAACGGATCTATCATGAAAACGAACGCATTTTTATGGACGATTGTTTTGGTTTTCCTCCTGGGATTCCAGCCGGCCCTGGGCCAGGAGAATCCAGCCCAGAAGATTAAGAAGGAGAGCCATAAGGCAATTAACGAGGGCATAGATAAGCTCTTTGGGAAAAAGAAAAAGAAAGAAGAGCAAACTGCTCAGCAAACCACTCAGCAACCGGCGCAGCAACAGCAAGAGCAGGGCCAGGCCTCTGATCAGGCTCAGCAGGCAGGAGCCGCAGCCGAGGAAGCCAAACCTGAGCTTAAATGGGCCAAATATGATTTTGTGCCGGGCGATCGTGTGATCTTTGAAGACAATCTGCTCGGGGAGGAGAACGGAGAGTTTCCTTCCCGATGGGACCTGGACAGGGGAATTGTGGAGGTGGCTGAGTTTGGCGGAGAGAATGTGATCATGTTCAGGGAAGGAGCACCGGCCATTATGCCCTATTTCAAGGAAGTTAAAGAGGACTATTTACCCGATGTATTTACGGTAGAGTTTGATCTCTATTGTCATAACAGTGATTTTGAACTCTATCTCTACGACAGAAAGAACCAGAAATCGGGCAGTCCCACCGGGTATACCAATATTTCGATTGACTATCAATCAATGGAGTTTGCACAATCCTATAGTACTCCTCCGGACAAGGATAAGCTGGCAAAGAGCAGGTGGATCCATGTGGCAGTGGCCTATACCAACGGCAAGCTGAAAGCCTATATGGATGAGACACGGCTTATCAATATTCCCCGGATTGACTTTGACCCCAAGGGGATTACCCTTTACACCTATCATGCCAATAATGACCGTCTTTTTTATGTGAAGAATGTAAGGATCGCTGAAGGAGGGGTGAAATACTATGACCGGGTGATGCAGGATGGTAAAATTATAGCCAATGGAATCCGCTTCGATACCGGGAAATCCTCACTAAAGCCTGAATCCATGGGGATCATCAACGAGATCTATGAGTTGATGGATAAGAACCCGGACCTGAAGTTCAGTGTGGAGGGGCATACTGATAATGTGGGCGATGATGGCAGCAATATGACACTGTCGGCCGAAAGGGCAAAGACAGTGATGAAGACCCTGGCAGATATGGGGATTGCTAAAGACCGGCTTACTTCAAAGGGACTGGGGGAGAGCATGCCCATGGATGACAATAATGTGCCTGAAGGTCGGGCCAACAACCGCAGAGTGGAGTTTGTAAAAATATAGGACAACACCCTGCAATTACTTTTAAGGACTGGTACTGGATTAATAGGTTAAAGGCAAAGCTTCTTAAAGTTTAGGTAGATCCGTACCTGAATGAGGATGGTGCCTCGGATGGAAATTCCCGATGGCATCATCCTTTATTTTATGCGGTAGGCCATCAGGGCATCACCGTGCCTGATATAGAGTACGCCGTCAGCCGCCACCGGGTGTGAGAAGTGATGGCCCTTTCCCTCTTTCACTTTCAGCTGACCGGCCGGTTCAAATCGCTGTTGCTCATAATTTACCAGGTTGACCGTTCCGTTATTCCCATAGATGATGAATTTGTTATCGGTGAAAATAATGCTTCCCGTGGCCACCCTGAGGGTATCGACCACGCTGCCGCTCTCCGGGTCCAGCGCCACCAGTTTGTTTCCCTTCACCGTGGTAACGAGGTGACCATCCACAGCTACCAGTCCCCCGAAATTATTCAGGATCTTATTGTTGCGCCATAGCTCCCTGATGCTTTCCCCGTCATCGGACAAACTCAGCTTTATGGCACCCTGTCCGGGCATATCGTTGGCCACGTAGTAGATCAGGCCATCGTCGTATACCGGGGTGTTGCAGTGTTCTCCATCATACTCATATCCTTCCAGTGTATAGGAAGCAAGCAATTCCCCGTTGTTGCGGTCCACCGTGAACAGGTGGTGCCGGGAGGTGGTCATCAGGATCTGGCGCTCCTCCAGGTCAATCAGCACAGGCGAGCCATAGGCAAAGGTGTCCCGGTGTGCCGACTGAGTCCAGGAAATCTTCCCGGTAAACCGGTCCAGGGCGGCCAGATTGGTGCTGGCCCCTCCAGGGTAGCAATAGACATGCTTTTCATCTACGGCCACCGATTCAGAATAGCCAAAATATCCCAGTATTCCATCCAGGTAGTCTGTGATATTGACCGACCAGCGTTCCTTACCGGAGGAGGCCTCGAAACAGCCAATTTGTCCTTGACCGGAGGAGGTGTAGACCAGCTTACCATATACGGTGGGGGTGGACCTGGCGCCTGGGTAAGTGCTTGAAAAGCCCTCTCCCAGGAACTCTTTTCCGTTGGGCGATTTCCAGAGCAGTTTGCCATCCAGATCCAGGGCAAAGAGGTAGCTGTTTCCTTCCTGTTCACCGTTTATAAAGAGCCCGGATGAAGTCACAGCAGGAGCGGCAAATCCCCTGCCCAGTCCTTTATAGGTCCAGAGCAGCTCGGGGCCTTCCTCGGGCCACTGGTCTAATAGTTCCGTTTCGTGAAATATGCCATCCCGGTTGGCTCCGCGCCATTGCGCACTCTCTTCTACTTCCTCCAACCGGCAACCCTGGGTCAGCCCAAACAGGAGAATCGAAATGAGGATCATTGTGTTTTTCATGGTCCCATAAATCTAAGGAAACTTTGCAGAACGGCCATTGGATTTCAGTAAATGACCCTTATGGCAGGGTAAATGAATCCCCGGGTTGCTTGATCTACTCCCTATGCCTCTTCCGTTTTTTGAACCACCCTTTTATTTTATCCCGCAGTAAAAGCACCAGCTCTTTCCCCAGGAAGGCCAGAGATGCGTAGAACAGAACTTCCCCGGCAATAAAAATGCCCAGGATAACTCCGCCTGTTTGTGCGGCCTTCAATCCCAGGGAGCGGCCAATAATTCCTCCGATAAGCGGGGATCCCACGATCAGCACATAACTGATTAATTGAACCACCAGCATGGCCTTTTTAAAGGGGGTGTTTACCAGGTCCCTGATGGTCCTGACCCGGGCGGCCTGCTGGCTGTTGGATTCCTGATTCGTCATATTGTAGACTTAAACAACGAATCCATGCGAAAAGTTGAGGGCCAAATAGTTTTACGGATACAATAAGGTGGAGAAGCAACGGATCTTCTTTTTTCAGGGTCATTAATATCATAACAGACGCCATGTTTGCGTTTCTTATAGTAAACCTAAAGAAAAAGCCATGAAAAAAATCTTAGTTAAGCCCGTAATTCTATTGACTCTTTTTGCTGCCACTTTATTTTTCACTTCTTGTAATAAAGGCGGAGATATCCTTGAAGCGGACCTGATCGGGACCTGGGATATCGGACAGGCCTCTCTGGATGTCAAGGTCGGTCCCATAAGCCTGTTCCAGTTTCTTAAGACCACATTCCAGCTGGGAGACCAGGAAGCACAGGCCATTGTGGATAACCTTGTCTCCGAATTTGACGAGTTTGGCGGAACCATTACCTTCAATGCCGATTACTCCTATCAAATGCTAAATGGTGATTTTGGAGAGAACGGGACCTGGGAACTGGATGAGGAAAAATTGTACATGACCATTACTGGTGAAATGCAGGATGACGATCCCCTGACCGTTGAAAGTCTGGATAGCTCCACTGCATTGATCTCCTGGGAAAGGACCAGGAGGTGGATATCACGGAGGATGGCTCCAGCGATTTTACCGCCACCCTGGTCATCGAACTTAATTTATCGAAGCAATAGGGTCCATCATTCCCCGGAATCCGTTCCTGGGAAACGTATCTTAATAACCTGATGTTTTAGTCTTGGTCCAGAAGCCATTTGCTCCGTAAGAATCAGAGCTTTATCTTGTATCATATTAAAAAATGAATACATGAAAAGAATAAGCGCTTTATTGCTGGTTCTTCTGGCGGTAGTATGCCAGGCCAGCTGTCAGGATAGTGAGAAACAATACGATCAACTGATGAGCGAGATGTTTGCCGGCGATGGTCCGGGGGGTGTGGCGCTCATAGCCAAAGAGGGAGAGGTACTATATCGAAAAGGCTTTGGGATGGCCAACCTGGAGCTGGACGTGGAAATGAAACCTGAACATGTTTTCAGGATCGGATCCATCACCAAGCAGTTCACCGCCTGTGCCATAATGAAACTGGCAGAGGAGGGGAAGCTGGACCTGCAGGATGATCTCACCAAATATATTAAGGAGTACCCCACCCATGGGCATACCATCACCATCGAACATCTGCTTACGCACAGTTCAGGGATTAAAAGCTATACCGGGATGGAGGAGTGGACTTCTGAACTGAGAAAGAAAGATTTCACCCCCGCCGAACTGGTGGACTTTTTCAAGAATCAACCCATGGATTTTGCCCCCGGGGAAGAGTTCAGGTATAACAATTCGGCCTATTTCCTGCTGGGTTATATCATAGAGATTGTATCGGGTAAGAGTTATGCGAGCTATATGGAGGAGACTTTTTTTAAACCCCTGGGGATGAACAACTCTTACTACGGCTCCACTTCCAGGATCATCCCCATGCGGGCAGATGGGTATGCCAGGGACGGGGATGGATTTAAAAATGCAGACTTTCTTAGCATGACCCAGCCCTATAGTGCAGGATCCCTTCTGTCTACCGTAGATGATCTCTTCACCTGGTACAGAGCCGTCATGAATAAGGAGGTAATCTCCGGATCGAGTTTAGACCAGGCAACTACCTCATATGTATTAAACAATGGAAAGCCTACCGGGTATGGGTACGGATGGTTTCTCGGTAACATTCAGGGGAGCCCCAGTATATACCATGGGGGAGGCATTAACGGGTATCTGACAGCCTCCCTGTTCCTCCCGGAGGAACAATTGTTTGTGGCCCTGTTTTCAAACTCTACCAGCAAGGATCCCAGCGATCTGGCAGTTAAAATGGCTGCAATCGCCCTGGGCTTACCCTATGAATGGGACAGCATTTCCCTGGATGATGCTCTGTTGAAATCCTACGAGGCAGTCTACATCTCGGAATATGATGGGGATCTGATAATTTCTTACGAGGATGGAAAGCTTGTTGCCAATAGAACAGGTGGCTCGGAAACGGTTCTGATCCCTTTCAAGAAGGATAAGTTTTTCGTCAAAAATGGCACCTCCACGTTTCACTTTGTAAGGGGGAAAGGCAATACCATCAGGTCTGTGATCACCAAAGGCACCGGGTATGACGTTGAATGGAAGAGAACCGATAAAGCGATCCCCAGAATGGAAGCTTTGGAACTTGAGGAATCAGCCCTGATGCAGTATGTGGGTAACTTTGAACTGGCCCCTGAGTTTATTTTAAAATTCTTTCTGGAGGAAGGGAAATTGTTTACCCAGGCTACCGGTCAGGCAAAAGTTGAAGTTATCCCGGTAGGAAAAGATGAATTCAAAGTGTCGGGCGTCGACGCTAAAATAAAATTCAACAGGAATGCGGACGATGTGATCGAGGGCTTAACTCTATATCAGAATGGGGAGCATGAGGCCCGAAAGCTTGAGTAGCCACTGAAATCCAATTTCTTAGCCCTTCCCCGGGGTTATCTCCATGGCGATGGTGTAGTACCCTGGTATCTAGAGGTGGATCAGCATGCAAGGTGATTGCTCTGTCTAAATTGAGCTTCCACAGATATTTTATATATTTTTATGAGTAGTCAAGAATCTTGCAAGCAGTTCTATAAATCCGCTTATGAAATACCCCGCTATTTTTGTCCTTGCTCTGTTTGGATTTTCATGTCAAACAGATTCAAAATCAGATGTTTCTGTTCAAGGGGATCTAAAACAATGGCATAAAGTCAGCCTCTTGATCCCAGGACCTCTAAGCTCTGAGTATGCCGATGAAAATCCCTTTCTCGACTATAAGCTGGAGGTTACCTTTACAAATGGAACCATTTCCTACAGGGTTCCGGGCTATTATGCCGCGGACGGACAGGCGGGGGAAAGCTCGGCCCGGGAAGGAGCCATCTGGAAAGTACATTTTCGGCCCGAAACTACCGGGACCTGGACCTATAGTATCTCCTTTCTGAAAGGCAAGAATATTGCGGTGCTTGACGAGGCTTCCGAAGGGGAGCCGGTGGGAGCAGATGGGGTGGACGGCAGTCTGGAAATAGGGCCCTCAGATAAGACGCCACCCGATTTCCGGGCTCAGGGCAGAATCATTAACGGGGGGAAGGGTTATTTGAAGTTCCAGGGAACGGAGCAGCTCTGGATCAAGAACGGAGCCGATAGTCCGGAGAATTTCCTGGCCTATGAGGACTTTGATCAGACCTATCGCTTTAGCTTGAAAACAGAGATCCGCGAAGGGGAGGCTGATCCTGAAAAACAGATACACAGCTACGGGCCCCATGTCAGCGACTGGAAGGAAGGAGATCCCGGCTGGCAGAACGGAAAGGGGAAGGGAATCATCGGAGCAGTCAACTACCTTCATTCAGCGGGTATTAACTCCATCTACATGCTAACTATGAATATCCTGGGCGATGGGAAAGATGTCTGGCCTTACAGTGATTACAACGAGCGCTACCGCTTCGACTGCAGCAAGCTGGACCAGTGGGAGACGGTCCTGGATCATATGGAAAGCCTTGGTATCCTGGCACATTTTGTTCTGCAGGAAACCGAGAACGAGGTCCTGCTTGATGCCGGTTATACCGATATGCAACGGCGGGTATACCTGCGGGAGCTGGCTGCACGTTTTGGGCATCACCTGGGCGTGATCTGGAATATCGGAGAGGAAAACGGACCTCATCACTGGACACCTGTCGGGCAGACCGATCAACAGAAGAAGGATATGGCCGGATATCTGAGAGCCCTGATCCCCTGGTCATGCGAATATCGTTTTGCATACCCATTCCGATGATGAGTACCAGGATAAGTACCTGGAGCCCATGCTGGGAACCGGCACCATCGATGGTCCCTCCATGCAGATCGCAAATCCTGCCAGGGTGCATGAGCGGGTGCTACACTGGGTGGATGCCTCGGAGGAGGCAGGGGAGCGCTGGGTGGTTTGCCTGGATGAGATAGGTCCTCACTGGCAGGGAGTAATGCCCGATGCGGACGATCCCGATCACGATACGGTCAGGACGCACTGCCTCTGGGGTTCCCTGATGGCCGGAGGGGCCGGAGTGGAATGGTATTTTGGCTATCGATTTGCTCACAATGACCTGGGCCTGGAGGACTTCAGGAGCCGTGAGTAACTGGTGGAGGCAATCCACCCTGGCCACGCGTTTTATAAGTCAGTTCCCCCTGGAAGAGATGAGTTGTAGGGATGAACTTGTTGATGTCCCAGGGTGCATACTGTCTGGCAAAAGAAGGGGAGCTCTACCTGGTCTATCTGCCGGCTGGCTGGGCCGGGGCGGAGCTGCAGTCTAAACCAGTCTGGCCCCCTTCATGTATTTTGGTTTAATCCCCGTTCGGGTGGTGAAATGCAGCCAGGAAGTGTGAGCTCCGTCAGTGGGAGCGGATTCCGGTCCCTGGGTCCTCCCCCCTCGGATCCTGAGCTTGATTGGGTGGTGGTGGTCTCGGCTTCCAGCCCGGAATAAAAATAATAAAGGAAAAAGTGTACTTTTATCGGGATCCACCCTTCGATCGACGATCCAGAAGCTAAGATGAAACGATTGTCCTTAATAATCTTTCTTTCTCTTGCTATTCAAGCTGTTAGCGCCCAGGGAGTTGTTCAATCCCCGGACAATAATATCTGGCCTGTTGTTACAGAGGAAAATAAACCATGGACCCGTTGGTGGTGGATGGGAAGTGCGGTGAACGAAGTAGCAGCTAAGGCGCTTGCTGCAGGAGTATGCCGCAAAGGGTTTCGGAGGTGTGGAGATCACACCCATCTACGGGGTTAAAGGCGAAGAGAGCAATTATATAGACTTTCTGTCTGAGGACTGGATGGAGATGCTCTCCGTTAGCATTGACGAAGCTACCCGGGTCCGGATGGGAGTGGATATGAATACCGGAACCGGATGGCCTTTTGGAGGGCCTTCCATCGCTTCGGAAAATGCGGCAAAGATGCTCCGATTCCATACCCTGGAGAGAGTCAGCCATGACTCTGTCCACTCTTTCATACACAATTTTGATGCCCTGGACGAAGAGACGCTTCTGGCCCTTTCCGGTAGTCAGCGAATGCGGGGAGCGGGTAAACTTTCTGAGGGATGAAACAGCCGGGGAGGACCTGGCTGCGAAAAAATGGACGGTGTACGCCGCAACACAGCAGAATACAGGTCAGATGGTCAAGCGGGCAGCCCCGGGTGGCGAAGGTCTTGTGTTCAATCATTTCTCAAAAGAAGCCACACTGCATTACCTGGAACGGTTTCAGTCTGCGATGAAGGGAAAGAATCCCGGGATCCGCTCCCTGTTTAATGATAGCTATGAACTCAGCAGGGCCAGCAGTACCTCAGATCTGTTTGAGGCATTTCAGAGCAGGAAAGGCTATGACCTTGCCCTCTATTTGCAGGAGCTTTCGGGACAGGGGGAGCCTGAGCTTACCGGCCGGATAAAATCAGATTACCGGGAGGTTACTCGGGGCTTTGCTCCTGGAGAACTTCACCGGAAGCTGGACCTCCTGGGCGCACCGCTATGGAATCCGGACCAGAAATCAGGCGCACGGATCTCCGGCTAACCTGATCGACCTCTATTCCAGCGTGGATATCCCGGAAGTGGAGACCTTTCATGCCACTTACTTCCCCTTTCTGGAAGAGTACCTGGTGGGGAGCGGGCACAGGGATACCGAGAGTAATCGCTTGTTCCGGAAGCTAGCCTCTTCGGCGACTCACTTGAAAGGGGGAACCCTGGTCTCCTGTGAAACATTTACCTGGCTGAACGAACATTTTAATACGCCCCTGTACCAGTGTAAACCTGAAATTGACAATCTCTTTACCGAGGGGATCAATCATCTGTTTTTTCATGGCACGGCCTACTCTCCGGAGTCGGCGGAATGGCCGGGCTGGCTGTTTTATGCTTCGGTTCACATGGAGCCCAACAATCCGCAGTGGGAAGATGTATCAGCTATGAATCAGTACATTACACGCTGTCAGTCCATTCTCCAGATGGGAGAGCACACCAACGATCTGCTTGTTTACTGGTCTCCCGATGAATACTATCACCAGGCGGAGGGCCTGGAGCTGGGACTTTCTCTGCATAACGCCGAAAGCTGGATCCGGATGCCCGGGATGGATAGCCTGTATGCAAAAGGATACCAGTTCGATTTTATTTCCGACAGAATCATTGCTGAGAGTGAGGTCAGGGAAGGGAGGATTTTCACTTATGGAAAAGTGCCCTACGAGGCCATTATACTCCCACCGGTCAGGCGGATAAAGCTGACTACCTTTAAAAAGCTCCTTCAGCTTGCCCGGGACGGGGGCAGGATCGTTTTCAGCTCTATGCCTGAACTGGTAAGCGGATTCCTGGATTATGACAGGCAGGAGGAGGAACTGGCAAGTCTTGTGGCTGCTTTAGAGTTTAAAGAGTACCAGGGATTCAAAAGGACCTCCCTTGGGAAAGGCGCTATCTTTCAGGGAGACGTCCCGCAGGTATTGGATTATCTGGGGATCGTCCGGGAGAGTCTGAGTGATTTTCACCTGAAAAGCATATCCAGGAAAACCCGGAATGGAAGCTATTATTTTGTGGTTAACCACCACAAGACCCGGATCGATGAGTGGGTAGAATTTAAGCATGGAGGCAGGTATGCACTGTTTATGGATCCCATGAACGGCAAGCTTAGCCTGGCCGAGTCCACTTTTCAGGGGAACAGGGGGAAAGTTCATGTGGTTTTGGAACCCGGGGCATCTACGATCCTTCACTTTACCGACAATGAAATAAGGGGCGTAGATCCGAATCCATATTACCTGGAGATGGATAAACAGGAGCTTTCCGGTCCCTGGGCGATAAAAGCCATCCGGGGCTATCCGGTCCTGCCACCGGATACCCTGCTTGCGAAGCCCGTTTTCTGGACCGGGATTTCAGGTGATCCCTTTAAGCGCTTCGCAGGAACCTGTGAATATTCAACTTCCTTTAGCCTCAACAGGGTATCCGGGGATAATTACCTGCTGCGCTTTGAACGGGTGGAGGCCTCGGCCAGGGTGTCCGTGAATGGGCAGGATGCCGGGGTACTCTGGAGCTTTCCCTTTGAAGTGCAGGTCGGTCCCCTGTTGAAAGAGGGTAAAAACGAACTTCGTATCCAGGTGTCCAATCTGGGGGCAAATGCCATTCGTGACCTGGACCGGCGCCGGGTGAACTGGAAGAAATTTCACGACATTAATTTTGTGAATCTGGATTATAAACCCTTTGATGCCTCCCAATGGGACCTTCTCCCCTCGGGTCTGAACGGCAAAGTTGAACTGGTCCTTTTGGAATCGGGTGTTGCCCGTAAATTGCCATAATAATACTGTAAAATAAACACATATGAAACGCTCATTCTACCTTCTTATCCTGATCTTCCTGGTCTTTTTTGCTATTTCCTTTCTGACCAATATCCTGGGTTCCATCAATCCAAATGTAACAGATAGTTTTGCGTTGTCTGGAACTCTGACGGGCATGTTGCCCTTTTCCTTTTTCATTGCTTATGCAATCATGTCGATTCCTTCAGGTATGTTCGTGCAGAGGTACGGAGAGAAAAAGAGCCTGATCCTGGCCTGGATTTTGGCCTTTGCAGGGGCTTTGATCTTTACCACCTTCCCGAAGTTTCCTGTGTTTCTGGGATCGCTGTTTTTAATTGGAAGCGGCATGGCCCTGCTGCAGGTCGCCCTTTATCCGTTGCTGAGGGTGGTGGGAGGGGAGGAACACTTCGCCTTTAATTCGGTCATTGCCCAGCTGGTATTTGGAGCTGCCTCCTTTTTAAGCCCGTTTGTATACTCCTACCTGGTCACGAACCTGGGAAACCCGGCTTCCGAAGGGGGATTCTTTCTGGACCTGATTTCAAAGCTGACTCCGCTTCAGCTTCCCTGGGTCTCTATTTACCTGGTTTTTTCCCTGGTTAGTTTCTTGATGCTGCTAATCATTCTTTCCACAAGATTTCCACTGGTAGTTCGCAAGGAGGATGAAATTGTAGGTGCCTGGGCCACTCATCTGGAGTTATTCAGAAGCCGGACCGTCATCCTTTTCTTCCTGGGAATTTTTGCTTACGTGGGTACTGAGCAGGGGATCGCCAACTGGATCTCTGAATTTCTGCGAACCTATCACGGGCTTGCTCCGGAGCTTGAGGGTGCCAGGACCGTGGGTATGTTCTGGGGTATGATGACTGTGGGTTGTTTCCTGGGATTGGGATTATTAAAACTCCTGGATAGCAAACTGGTGCTGGGGATTTTTTCCGCTGCTGCTCTGATTATCTTAACCCTCACCCTGTTTGGGAGTGTGAAATTTGCCCTTTTTGGGTTTGCTGCGCTGGGATTCTGTCTTTCGGTTATGTATGCGATCATTTTCTCTCTGGCGCTAAACAGCGTTACCCGGTATCATGGCTCTTTTGCCGGAATTCTTTGTACGGCTATTGCCGGTGGGGCCATATTCTCCCTGCTTATCGGGCGATTGAAAGACATGGTCGGCCTGCAGCTGGGAATGGTTCTGCTCTACCTTCCATTGGTTTATATCCTGAGCATAGCGTTCTGGGCCAAGCCTCTGGTTAGCAATGCCACACTTAGAAAGTCAGGAGATAAAAGCTGAGCATCCAGCTGCTTCTGTTTGATAAATTTGAGTAGTTATGATCCTGTTGATCCGGGGAGCTCTATTCGACTTTCTCGCAGGTAATATTTGTAACTTTAGAATCATGTAATGTAAAAACGAATAGCATGCGAATCAATATATGTCTTTCACTGCTTCTGGCGCTTTTTATGGCCTCCTGTTCTGATAAGCCTGCTCAGGGTCCTGTGCTTACTATTTTTGCCCATCCCGATGATGAGACCACGATGGGTGCAGTTCTGGCTAATTTGGCCCGGGAGCGGGAAGTGTATCTGCTGTTTGCAACTGATGGCCGATTTGGTGTGACAGAGCATATGGGCATTCCTCCGGGGGATTCTCTTGTGATGCTTCGACAGAAAGAAGCCCAATGTTCCTGTGACTGTCTTGGAATCAAGGCACCTATATTTCTGGGTCTTCAGGACGGACTGGGATTAAACGGGCACGGTAATTTTTATGAACTGGAACCAGTGCTTAAATCCAGACTACTGGAGGCCATTCAGCGGATTCAGCCGGCTACCATCATAACCTTTGGCCCGGATGGGGATACAGGTCATCCCGACCACCGTTTACTGGGAGCCATTACCACGGAACTTCTTCTAAGGGAAGGATTAACGAATCAGATCGATCTGTATTTTTTTGGCTGGACCAGGGATCAAGCAGAAAAATACAACTGGTGGGGACTGAATTATATGGACCGGGAGGCTATGGATACCGAGATCCGGTTTGCTCAGGAGGACGAAGATAAGGCTATGAATTCTATTCGTTGTTACAAGAGCCAGTATACCTCAGATGAGATGGAAAAATGGATAAAAACAGAAGAGGATGATTTAATCAATGTGTCCTATTTCCGGAATTTCAGTCTCGGTAAGCATAAAAAAACACACTTCTAGCTACCTGCCCCCTTTTCTATACCCTCCAGCCTGGCAAAAAAGAGATCGGGTTTCAGTATCTCTTCCTCTGAAGGAGGGCGGTTGTGCAGGAGTATTTTAATCCCCTGTTTTAAGCCGGTAGTATCCAGGAAATCTGTCAGGCAATATGCAGCGTATTTATAAAATATATGGTAGGCCTTCTCCGGCTTCTCCAGGTCAGATATTTTCCTGGGAATATAGGGCCGTCTTCGCGTAATAGTCTCCTTCATTTTGGAGGTGATATATTCACAGATTCCCTCTTCAATAAAGCGTGAACCCGGATCCTGCCGGTCACTGTAAATCCTGAAAAAGGACTGATAGGCCCGGTCCACACTTATTTGATCCCGCCGCAACATCTCAATACTGAGCTGATAAATGTAATGGTGGCTTAGCTCATGAAACACCGCTGCTTTTACAAAGAGGTTGGTGCTGAGTATGGTGTCCTGACTGTACTTTGAAAGGTCCGCCAGCTCATAGGCAATAAATACCTCGGCATTGCTTATAAAGATTTCGTTTGGGTAGTAGTTACCCAGTTCCAGTGGATTCTGATCGATGCTTTTGCTAAGATCCTCCGTGTAGAGGTTGGCATTGTGCAGGGTATCTCCAATGAACTCCTGGAACTCGAGGATCAGCGCGTACCCATTCTCCTCCACGTAGCGATCGATCCCCTTGCTGGTGGGCCGCCCGTTTTTTAACGGGTAGTCGGTCCGTTGCTGCAGAGGAAGCAGTAGAAAAAGAATGATGAAGAATCTGTACATCTCAGATAAAATTAAGCTTCCTCTTCAAACAATCCTAGGATGCTCTGCGTAGGAATGTTCCGCTGGCATCCGTATTACCCCTTCCTTAGACAAGGAAATTACTTAAATTGTTGTCGGTTTTTTAAAATCTTTGGATATGAAAATATGGAAGCAACTAATTTCGGCATCCGCGCTTCTGGCAGCTCTAAGCGCTCCCGTTCAGTCACAACAGGCGCTGTCCGGAGGGGGAGAACCGTTGTCGCCTGAGGTCCACAAGGACCATCGGGTGACCTTCCGGATCATGGCACCCGGGGCGGACGAGGTGAAGCTGTCGGGTGACTGGATGCCGGCTGAAGGGTGGGTCCCCGGATCGGTTCTCATGGAGAAGGACGAGAACGGGCTGTGGACTTATACGACAGCTGCGCTGGAGCCGGAACTCTACGGATATGTGTTTATTGTTGACGGAGTCCGGACCAACGATCCCGCTAATGTTTTCGTGAGCCGCGATATAGCCACCAATACCAATTTACTGCTGGTGGAAGGCGGAAAGGCGGATCTGTACCAGGTGCAGGAGGTACCCCATGGGACACTGACCCGTTGCTGGTACTCTTCACCGGGTCTCCAAATGAACCGCCGGATCACCATCTATACTCCTCCTGCTTATGAAAGCAGCCAGGACAGCTACCCCGTCCTTTACCTTCTGCACGGGGCCGGCGGGGATGAAGAGGCCTGGGTTGAACTGGGCCGGCTTACACAGATCATGGATAATCTGATTGCCCAGGGTAAGGCCGAACCGATGATCGTGGTGATGCCCAACGCCAATGTCTTTCAGCAGGCGGCACCGGGGGAAGGGATCAGGGGCTACTACAAACCTCAGTTTATGGAGCCCGGAACCATGGATGGGACCTTTGAGGGAAGCTTTATGGATATTGTGAATTTTGTGGAAAGCAGATACCGGGTGAAAGCAGACAAGCATTTTCGTGCAGTGGCCGGGCTGTCCATGGGAGGCTACCACTCCCTGCACATCTCCAGGTACTATCCCAATACCTTTGATTACGTGGGGCTGTTTTCACCGGCAATTTTGCCTAACCAAACCACCAGTTCAGAGGTCTACAAGGATGTAGACGGGACTTTGAAAGTCCAGATGGCGAATGGATATGAACTGTACTGGATCGGGATCGGGAAAACTGATTTTCTCTATAATAATGTGCTCAGGTACAAGAATAAACTGGATCAGATGGGGATGACTCACATCTATCGGGAGAGTGAGGGCGGACATATCTGGAAAAACTGGAGGACCTATCTTTCAGAATTTGTCCCCCGGCTTTTTAAGTAGTCCGGCAGTCCACTTCCAGTTTAGCTATTCAGCAGGTCCCCAATCCGTATTAGCCAGGTCCCAGATGTCCAGGTAGCCAAGCCTGATAATGTTAAGCATCTTATCCCAGTTGACCAGATCAATATGATCGTCAGGCTGATGGTACTCGGGAGGAAAGCCTGCCATAAAATACATGATGGGTACATCCTTTTGCGAAAAAGAGGAATGGTCGCTGCCCCCGCGCGGACGCTCAGAAGCCCTGAATGCAACATCCAGGTTCAGTTTGAACTGTTCAATATTATTTTCGGTCAGCTCCTTAAGTACTGAATAGGCCCTGGTATAGTTCATGGTGCACATGTTCTTGAGGCTGTCATTTGAATTGTCCCGGGAGATCATGTCGTAGTTGAGGTTCAAAATCATCTTTGCATCGTCATAGGGATGGTCGGCGAAGTACCTGGATCCCAGCAGTCCCTTCTCTTCTCCAGTCCAGGCACAGAATACAATAGTTTTCTCCGGCTGTTCCCCGGTGGCCATGCATGCTTTGGCAATGCTCATGACCCCGACTGTACCAGAGGCATTATCGTCGGCACCATTCCAGATCCAGCCATCATGGATGCCCAGATGGTCGTAATGGGCACCGATCACTATGATCTCAGTGGTATCCTTACCGGGAAGAACCCCCACCACGTTCCTGGCGCGGATTAGTTTGGAATCTACGGTAGTTTTGACCCTGAGCTTTTTCCCTGCCAGTACTTTCGATTCCGGCTTCAGGGAGCTCTGTACCTTTTCCTGGAAGGCATCCAGGTCCACTCCTGTACCCTCAAGCAGTTCATTCATCACCCGTTGGGAAACCGATATCCGGATCGTATTGTCACTCAGTTCATTTCCGGGAAGGCTCATCCGGGTATCATAATAGGAGGCCCTTGGTTTTTCGCCTTCGTAGTTTTCTGAATTAATACGGAAGGGAAGGTTCGCGCCCAGTTTTCTGTAAGATCCATCCCGGGATCCATCTCAATGATGGCGGCCGCGCCCAACTCCGAGGCACGGTTGTTTTTGGCACGCATCAGGGTCCACCTTCCACGGGCCCATTCTTTTGAGAAGTTCTGGTATGCTTTGGATTCCGTATCCCGGTGGCCAGGGTATCCGCTTAACCTGAGGATGATCTTATCCTTTACATCGATTCCTTTATAATCATCGTACCCGTTCTTTTCATCGCTCAGGCCATAGCCCACGAAAACAATGGGCATGTCAATTTCGGTTGAAACTCCCGAGGCCTGAACTGAAAAGTCTGTATGATAGGCAAAGCTAAGAGTACGCGAGCCTCCCGCCGTAACTTCGGTCAGGGAAAGTTCATGATTCCCGCCTGCCCTGGTCTCTATCAGGTTGAAATTCTGGTAGAAGGTTCTGTATTGTGTGGGACGCTTCCCGGCCATCCGTTCAGCTCTGGTGGGTCTTACAGAGACCATATCTCCTCCGGGTGAAAGCCCGTACACCTTGAACAGACTGGCAATATAATCAGCAGCCATATAGGCCCCCGGCGTTCCGGTCGCCCTCCCCTCAGTCCAGTCAGAGGCAAGAAACTCCAGTTGTGCTTGCACCGCCGGAAGGGTGATGGCATCCAGCCCTTTTTGCTTGGCATCCTGGCCATTCGCAGGAGCGATTAAAGGAGCTAGGGATAAAATCAGGATAAATTGTGCAGCTATTTTCATGATAGGTGATTTTTGGGGGATTACTGGTTTAAAGGGAGTGAATTTACATGAAAATTGGATATCCGCTCAGGATCAGAGTTGTCTCAGAGTAGTTTAGCCTTTATTTAAAATGAGTCTTAAGGAGGTTCGCACCTACTGGGATAATCGTTTTTAACCATTGAAAATTAAGGAGTTAACCATACTACTGTATAATAAATCCACAGGTGATGAAAAATACGACACCTATGCTAAAGAGTTAAAAAAGAGAGACTTCACACCTCTCTGTTCTGTCAGGTGTTGAATAATTCCACAGTTATCACCCAATGCTCTTAGGTGCAAATTCTACTTAATCATCTTAATATCAGGAAGATATATTGTATTGGCATGGAGATTGATAGGAGCTTTTGCAGTACTATGGCGCTATTCAAAACAAAATTTAAACCGAACGCAATGAAAGCTGCAAAAACAATGACAATCCTGATGGGGATCCTGTTTTTCTCCATCACGTCCATCCAGGGGGCACCTGAAGAGAGGGGTGATTCTGGTAATGGTGAACTACAGGTGCTGTGTAGCCCCGAACTTGAAGGCCTTGCCAATCAGCTGGCGAGTGCGTATATGAATGAAAACAGCGAGCTCCGGATAAAGGTAATACCGATACCGGATATCCAGGTTCATGGTGCCCTTGAGCAGGGAACCATCGCCCTGGTCAATAAAAATTGTTTGACGGGTAATAATGCTGAGAGCTGTTTCAAATTGGTGGTGGGCCGAGAAGCCATTATTCCAATTATGAATGCTGGTCACCCACAAAGAGATCTGATACTCAAACAGGGTATCTCACCCGAAGCATTTAGAAGAATTTTCACCAGCCAGGGCATCATAAGCTGGGGGGAAGTCCTTGGAAATTCAGATGTCAATCCAGTACATGCATATACTCCCGGAGGAGCCTGTGCCAGAACTTATCTGGCCGAGTTTATTAGCACCGAATCCGGAAACCTGAGTGGAAGTGGGAGGTTGGAAGCGGATGAGATGTTGACTGCGATAGCCGGGGATCCCTATGCTCTTGGGTTTTGTAGCCTGGCAAGTCTGATGAACGCAGGGGACGAGGAGCTGGACCGGGCCGTCGGTTTGGTCCCGGTGGATGCTGACGGAGATGGACATATTGGGACCTTTGAAAATATCTATACTTCCAGCTCCATGCTGTCGCATTCCATATTTGTTGGGCGCTTTCCACGCAAGCTCTACAGCTCCATTTACGCCCTTTCTAAAACTCAGCCGGTTCATGAACCGGAACGGGCTTTTTTGGAATGGCTGGTAAATGACGGGCAGGAGGTACTGGTCCCCTCCGGAATAATGGAGCTTGGATACGCAGAACGGAATTCAAGGATGGAACAATTGTCTGGCCAGGAAAGGGCCGTGGCAAACGTCCAGGCGAAAACCTCTCCTGCCAGGATCTACCTGGTGGTAGGTGGGGTTCTTATCCTTCTGGGTTTTTTGGTCTATGCGCTGGCCAGGATAACAGGGAGAAGCAGGCTGATACCGGAAGCCAGCTTCCCAAAGGGTGACGGGACCAAACCTTTTCCCGACGGTCTCTTTTTTGACCGCTCACATACCTGGGCCTTCATGGAAAAGAATGGATGGGTTAGAATTGGACTGGATAATTTCCTGCCCCATATCAGCGGTCCTGTAACCCGGGTAGTTATAAAGCAGCCGGGAGAGCGGATTAAACGGGGCGAACATTTCCTCACACTGATCCAGAAAGGTAAGCGACTGGAGATAAAATCGCCCCTGAGCGGAATCATCAGGGAGCAAAATGAGGATCTGCTTGAGGATGCATCACTTCTTAACAGTGATCCCTATGCCACAGGCTGGGTCCTGATGTTGGAACCCCTCAACTGGCTTGCTGAACTAAAGTCTTTTCTCATGGGACAGACCTATACGGACTGGTTGAAAAAAGAGGGAATCAGACTTAAAGCTTTCTTCACTTCAGCCCTGAAGCTGGAGAATACAGCAAATCCCGAGCTGGTCCTTCAGGATGGAGGCGAAATCAGAGACGGGGTCCTGGAGTCCTTCGGGCCCGAGCTCTGGCAGGAGTTCCAGGAAGGTTTTATTAACACTGCAAAATAATCAAGCAAATCCAACTAATTTAAATGATATGGCTATTGACAGACGTAATTTTTTCAGGGCTTTAGGGATTACCGGGCTTGCCCTTGGCAGCGGTAAAAAGCTGAATGCTGTTCCTGAAAAAGGAGACGAAAAAGAATTTTATGGAATCCTGTACGACTCTACCCGCTGCGTGGGTTGCCAGAGTTGTGAAGTGGCCTGTGCCCTGGCACATGGACTTCCGGAACCCGATCCTGAAGATTATCCTATTCCGGGAGTTCACCGGGAAACCAATGAAAACAGGCGTACGGTCATTAATGCTTATGAACATGAAGAGCTGGGAGAGATTTATGTGAAGACCCAGTGCATGCATTGCTGTACGCCGGCCTGCGCTTCAGCCTGCCTGACACAGGCCATGCATAAAACGGAGGAAGGACCGGTGATATGGCGCGACAAAAAATGTATGGGTTGTCGCTACTGCATGGTATCCTGTCCCTTTGATGTTCCAAAATTTGAGTACCACAGTTCTAACCCGGACATTGTAAAATGCGATATGTGTTTTGACCGTTTGAAGGAGGGTGAGTTGCCAGCCTGTGTGAGCGATTGTCCGGCAGAAGCCCTCACTTTTGGCAACCGCAGGGAGCTGATTGCTGAAGCTCGACGCCGGATTCATGAAAATCCTGATTTGTACTATGATGGCATCTACGGAGAACACGAGGCTGGTGGAACCGGCTACCTCTATTTGTCCCCGCTTCCCTTCGAAGAGCTGGGATTTAATACGAAAATTCAGAAAAAATCCTATCCCGAATTGAGTAAAGGATTCCTTTATGCTGTACCGTCCATATTCATCCTTTGGCCCGCCATGCTACTGGGAATCCATAATGCTACCAAGAATAATGCTAAAACCGCCGAGGACCATGAATAATTCAGAAAAGATTATACCCAAAGATAACGACGGCCAACCGTTTGTGAAATTTGTACTTTCCACCCTCAGGCCTCATGGAGGGATTTTTACCCCGTTCAATGTTATCTCCGTACCGATCATTACCCTGGGAATCGTTTTGATTGTCCTTCGTTTTGTGAACGGAATAGGTTCCATTACCAATCTGACGCAGGAGGTCCCCTGGGGACTCTGGATAGGATTTGATGTGGTTACCGGTGTGGCCTTTGCAGGGGGTGCCTACGTAGTCACCTTCATGGTCTATATCCTGAATATTCAGAAGTACAAACCCATCGTGAGGGTTACCGTTTTGAATGGCTTCCTGGCCTATGTGTTTTATGCCGGGGCACTGCTGCTGGACCTTGGGAAACCCTGGAATGTAGTTAATCCGATAATTGGGAACAATTTTGGGGTAAGCTCAGTACTCTTTCTGGTGGCCTGGCACTTCCTGCTTTATATGGTTGCCCAGCTGATTGAGTTTTCTCCCGCCATTGCCGAGTGGCTCGGAGCCAGGAAGGCCCGGAAAATACTCTCCTGGATGACCCTGGGAGCAGTGATCTTCGGAATTACTCTGTCTACCCTGCACCAGTCGGGACTCGGAGCACTCTACCTGATGGCCAGCGAGAAGATTCATCCCCTCTGGTACTCGGAATTTATCCCCATCCTCTTTTTTGTATCCAGTATTTTTGCCGGACTTTCCATGGTAATATTCGAGGGGTCCATCAGTCAACGGGTGTTTTCTGACCAGATTAGTGAAAAGGATCATATGGCCCACGACGGTATCATCCAGGGGCTTTCCAAAATCTGTGCCTTTACTCTGTTGATCTATTTCTTCCTGCAGATTGTGGTCTTTTTTCATGGCAAACACTGGATGTACCTGAACTCGCGACTGGGGACCTGGTATCTGGTGGAGATCGTGGGATTTGTTATCCTGCCCATGATCTTATATTTTTTAAGTTACCGGACCCGGAACATTACCCTGGTGAAAATCTCTTCCCTGGTGACCATGCTGGGTGTTATTATTAACCGGCTGAATGTTACGGTGATCGCATTTAAATGGGATGCTCCCACACACTATGTGCCTTCCTGGCAGGAGATTGTGGTAACCCTGACGGTACTTTCCATTGAGATATGGATCTTCCGCTGGCTGGTGAGACGCCTGCCTGTTCTCAGGGAGTCACCCTCCTGGGTTCCCGGGGACGATCATTAATCATTCAAAAAATTAACCGTAAATATATACTCATGGAACAGTTTGTTTATTCCGATATTTTCGATACCAAGGGCATTGAATATATCATAGTGATCTTATTCTTTACGCTACTCATCCCTTTCTGGAGAATGCTTAACAAACCGGGGAATCTGCAGGAGACTAAAAAAGGTGCGATTCAGGCGCTTAATCTGCAGGCATTGCGAATCCCGCAGGGCTTATTGTTTAACCGGAACCATACCTGGAGCCACCTGGAGAAATCGGGTCTGGCCAGTGTGGGGATGGACGATCTGCTGGTGCACCTGACCGGCGGAGTAGAGTTGAATTACCTGAAGGAGCGGCAGGAAAAGGTCAAACGGGGTGAACCCATCGCCAGGATTTCCCAGAAGGGAAAGGAGCTGGTGATCACTTCACCCGTAACAGGGACCATCGACCGGGTGCATAAATCCCTGGAGGATCATTCGGAAGAAATTCAGCTTGATCCATACAGCTCCTGGCTATACAGGATCAAACCAGAAAAATGGCAGGAGGAGACCGGAAATGCTTTGATGGCCGACCGGGCCTCACAATGGGCCGGGAGGGAACTGGAACGTTTTCGTGATTATCTGGCAGAAACGGTCGCCAGGTCTTCCGGTGCCGACCTGGTGCTGCAGGAAGGTGGCGAATTGACAGGCCACCCGCTCAGTGAGATGGACCAGGGCGCCTGGAAAGACTTTCAGGAGAAGTTTCTTCAACTGGACACATGAGGATAGGATCCTTTTTAGTAATTTTAAAGTTTCCCGGCCATAGAGCCGGGAGGCTTTTCATTTAATATTCCGTTGAGAAATCTTATTCACAGGAGAGGCAGTAGCAGAGTGGTCCGTAATTTCATCCGCTTCAGGTCCTCCATTTATGGCAGGGTGGTCTTCATCATTACCGGGTCACTGATCATTGTTTTTGTTCTTTTCAATGTGGTCTTCAGATCGGTCTATATGGATTTTTATAACCGGACCATCAGCCAGAACGGGGACAACATAAGTTCCATTATCGAAGGGGCGCTATATTACTCCATGCTGGAGAATGACAAGGCGATGCTGCAGCGCACCCTGGATATTATCAGTACCATGTCAGGCATTGATGAGGTGAACCTGTACGACGATCAGAACCAGCCAGCCTACTCTTCGGTACACCGGGAGGAGGACTGCCATTGCAATCCCAACTGCATCTCCTGTCATCCCGGGATGTCGTCACGCTTTTCCAGTTCGGAAAAATCCTATATGGTGGTGGGTGATCAGCCTGAATGCGGGATTCACCAGAATGTGGAAGGGATCAGGCACCTGTTGATCCGGCAGCCCATACTCAACGAACCATCCTGCTATACAGCGGCCTGTCACGCGCATAATGAAAATGACAGGGTGCTTGGTTCTTTGCTGGTTTCCATGCCTCTGGAGGACCTGGATGCCTTTTCCGTGGAGTCCTCCACCGACTTCATGCTGCTGGCACTTCTGATCATTGCCGTGCTGGTTACCTTCCTGGTGGTCTTTACAAGGAAACGGATCAAAGATCCGCTCAATTCTCTTATTCAGGCCAGCGAGGCGGTCTCATCGGGAGATACCAGTATTCGCCTGGAAATTGAGCCAAACCTGCTGGATGATATGCGGATGGTCTCCCTGGCCTTTAACAATATGCTGGATAAGATGGATGCGGCCACCAACGAACTGCAAAACTGGTCACAGCAGCTGGAATATAAAGTGCAAAAGAAATCCGAGGAACTGTCCGAGGCACAGAATGAGTTGATTCATGTGGAGCGGATCGCTTCTCTGGGTAAACTATCCTCCTCGGTGGCTCATGAAATCAACAATCCCCTGTCTGGCATTCTCGTGTATAACAAATTGATATATAAGCAGCTGAACAGTGAGGAATTCTATCATCCCAAGAAAGAAGTCCATCCTGAAAAACCTGAAGCTGATTGAAACCGAAACCAAGCGCTGCGGGGATATTGTAAGTGGCTTACTGGATTTCTCCAGGAAAGAGCAGGAAGATTTTGAACCGGTTCATATTCATCCCTTGCTGGATGAGACCTACAGGCTCATGACCCACTCCATCAAAATTGCTGATATCAGTTTTAAAACAGATTACAGGGCTGGAAACGACCGGGTAATCTGCAGTCCCAATCAAATTAAACAGGCCTGTGTAGCCCTGGTGGTGAATGCCTCTGAGGCAGTACAGGAGCATGGCGAAATCATTATTGGCACAGTCAATCCGGATCCGGAGCATCATTACCCTTCGTGTTTCTGATAATGGCACGGGAATTTCCAAGGAGGATTTTCCTCATATTTTTGAACCTTTCTTCTCCACCAAGAGAGAAACCAGTGGAATCGGACTTGGACTTGTCCATTGTGCATGGGATTGTGGAGAATCACAAGGGGCAGATTGAGGTAGAATCTGAACCTGGACAGGGAACAAGCATTGAAATTACACTTCCTCTGACGGAAGATTAAAATAGAGAATCATGCCTAATCGAATATCCATTCTGATCGTAGATGATGAGGAGTCCGTGAGGGATTCCCTCTACAACTGGTTTATCGATGACGGTTATCGGGTTGAATGTGCTGAAAATGCCAAGAAAGCACTGGCTCTGCTCCACGAAAAAGAATTTGATATTGTCCTGGCTGATATTAAGATGCCGGGGATGGATGGCATGGAGATGCACCGGCAGGATCAGTGCGCTTCCCCACGTTCCCATTGTGATCATCATGACTGCATTTGCATCGGTCGATACAGCCGTGCAGGCCTTGAAAGAGGGTGCCTTCGATTATGTGACCAAACCTTTTGATCCGGACGATCTCTCTCACCTGATCCGTAATGCGGCCACACAGGTGGCCCTGAAAGCCGAGAATGAGAACCTGAAGGAGAATATGACCAATTTGGTGGATGTGGAGGATATTGTGGGCGAAAGTGACGCGCTGAAGAAAGTACTGAAGGAGGTGGAAAAAGTGGCGCCAGCCGATTCGTCAGTGATCATTACCGGCGAAAGTGGTACCGGAAAGGAGCTGGTGGCCAGAGCCATTCACTCGAACTCCCCCAGGAAATATTTTCCACTGATCAGTGTTCATTGCGGGGCTCTTTCAGAAAGTCTGCTGGAAAGTGAGCTGTTCGGACATGAAAAAGGAGCATTTACCGGGGCAGTCTTTAATCGGAAAGGGCGCTTTGAAATGGCCGATGGCGGAACCATCTTTCTGGATGAGATAGGAACCATCTCTTCCAAGATGCAGGTAGAATTGTTGCGCGTTCTGGAATCCAAAACATTTGTACGTGTGGGTGGAAATAAGGAGATCTCCTCCGATTTCAGGGTGATCTGTGCCACCAACCGGGATCTGAAGGAGATGGTAGCCAGCGGCACTTTCCGGGAGGATCTTTATTACCGGCTTAATGTGGTGAATATCAAGATCCCTCCCTTGCGTGAAAGACCTGATGATATCCCTGGTCTGGTAAACCATTTTATAAAAAAGTACTGCACTTCCATGAGCAGAGACATGATTTCCATCGATTCTGCAGCCATGAAGCATCTGGAGTCCTTCGAGTATCCTGGGAATGTTCGTGAGCTGGAGAACATGATCGAACGCGCCATTGTGGTGGGTAATGGGAAAGTGATCAAATTAAAGGACCTGCCCATGGGTAAGGAAGTGATCAGTTCTTCCATCGAAAGCCTGGATGACCTGGAGCGAAAGCATATCGCTAAGATCCTGGAAAAATACAGCTGGAATATCTCCCGGTCTGCCAAAGCACTTCGCGTGGACCGGGCAACGCTCTACAACAAGATAAAAAAATACAATTTTAAACAGGACTAATCCGATTGGAGGCCAGGAGCATAATACTGGTGTCGTGCGGACTTTTCGAGAAAAAACTGACAGGAAGGGTCGCGGCTGATGTGTCCCGGGAGTTTCAAAATCCCGTGGAGTTAAAAGACTGCAGTTTGGATATCAGTCATTTCTATAATCCGGGGCGCCGGCAGTATGATGCCAACAAGCTGCTGAAGATGATCACCCAGCGGGCCCCATCCGGTGCTGTGAAAGTAATGGGTTTGGTGCGGGTGGACCTCTATATTCCCATTCTGACCTATATTTTTGGACAGGCCAGCCTGGGCGGCTACACCGGCGTGGTCTCCCTTTACCGCCTGCGCAATGAACACTACGGTCTGGAGCCCGACTATGAGCTGCTCATCGATCGTTTTAGCAAGGTGATCATCCATGAGCTGGGGCACACCTTCGGTCTTATCCACTGCAGCAATCCTGTCTGTGTGATGCGTTCCAGTACTTATGTGGAGGACCTGGATCAGAAAAATAAACAGTTCTGTTATCGCTGCAGGGCAGAATTGAACCGGGTTCAGGACCTCTACGGCTAAACCGCTTAATGGCCTGCTATTGTTGCCGGTTACGATGCTGCCTTTTTCGGTCCGGGTCTGCCGATCTGCCCCTGCCAAGTCCGCGGCCTCTGTTGGAAGCGACCGAAGTTCCGCTTTCCTTGCTCAGCAGGTTCCCGAAACGGATACCCACATATATGGTACGCGGGGCAGTCGGACCATAGACATAGGCCGGATCGCGGTCTATGCCCAAATCGAAATCCTCCTGGTAGGAGTTCAGTATATTCTTGATACCACCGGATAATTCCATGGAGGCCCCATTTAGTTTTATAGTATATCTCAGCTTCAGACCCAGATCGAAAAAGTTATCTGAGCTGCGCAGTTCCCCGCCCTGATTCTCTGTGCCAAAATAGGGCACCAGCATGCTTCCTGTATAGTTACCGGTTCCCGACAGGCAGAATCTTCTGCTGAAGTCCCAGTCCAGGGCGAGGAATCCATAAGTATTTGGGGCCCGGAAGAAGTGCGTTTCACCGAAGACCTGTGTTTCATCAAATTCACTGTTTTGAAGGGTGAGCCCGGAAGTCATAAAAAAATCCCTTACCGGGCGAAGCTTGAACTCCAGGTTTATGCCCTGAACGGTGGCGCCCCCTTGAGAATTAACCCGGGTGTAGATTACTGTTCCTTCTTCATCGGCTTGCCCAATTTCGTTGGCAAAGGCATCCACCAGCCTGGTATAGAATGCTTCCATCAGCAGACCCGTATAGACAGATCCAATTTGCCTGTTGAAGTCCAGGGAGGCCATCAGGCTGTGTGAGGTTTCCTGCTTCAGATCCGGGTCATTCCTGTGCAGGACCTGCCGGGACCCTGAAGTCTCGATGTGCAGGTCCTCATCGAAGATCTGGGGGGCCCGATATCCCTGTGAATAGCTGACTCTTGCCTGCAGATTTTCCAACAGTTCATACATCAGACTGATACGGGGACTGAACACCTTGCCGTTTTTTGCTGCTTCGGAATCCAGGGCCAGATCACTGATCCGGTAATGATCGAAGCGGGCACCCAGGGCTGCTTTGAAGCGAGATAGTCTCAGTTCATACTGGGCAAAGGTTCCGGTGGTGACGGAGGACTGGTCGCTTACGAGGGTATTGGCCGTATGGGGGATATCGGTGATGACATTGTCCACCACTGTGGCATTGTCCAGATCGGGGAAGCCCAGTTTCTGATCCAGCAGAAATCCACTGGTGTTCTCCACCCCCCAGACCAGGGAGGATCCATCGAAAACCGCCTTGTACTGCAGCCCCATGTTGTATGACCTGTCCCGGGTGTTACCGTAATCACTCAGGGATTGTGCTGCCCCGTAGTAGGAATCTCTGTTCAGGAATTGTCCGGAGACATAGAGTGACAGCATATCGTAATCCCGGAAATAGCGTTCGTAAGTCAGACCGGCCACCTTCATTCGGTGGGTGAGGGCCTCGGCAATATCACGTTCATGCAGGGGATAGTCCTGCATATTGCCTCCGTTGCGCTCTTCCTGGATGGCGAAGAAATCAAAGCTCAGTCTGTCTTTGCTGCTGAAACGGTGGAAAACCCTGGTTCCAAAGGTGATATTATCCAATGGGGCCAGTTCAGAAAAGCTGTCGCCGTTGGCATCAAACAGCTCCCGCTTCCGGGTGTACCCATACAGAGAAAGACCTGATTTGTGATCGTCCGAAACGACCGAGGTATTCAGGTTTAATGAAAAATCGGCAGCCGGAGTTCCCGAGTTGTCCATGCCTAGCCCTGTCAGGGCGTAGGTGGCTCCGCCTTCGTAACTATTCGTGGTGGGATCCTTAAGGATAATGTTGATGGTTCCGGCAATGGCGTTGCTGCCGAACAAAGCTGATCCGCCACCGCGGACTACTTCCACCTTTTCCACCATGTTGGAGGGGATCAGCTCCAATCCGTATACTCCGGCCAGACCGCTGAAGATGGGACGGCTGTTAATCAGGATCTGCGAGTAGGGTCCCTGCATACCGTTCATTCGCACCTGGGAGAAGCCACAGTTCTGGCAGTTGTTTTCCAGTCGCAGCCCGGGCGAAAAATTCAGTCCTTCTCCCAGGGTCTGGGACTGGGAGGTGTGGAAGATCTGCCTGCCTATGGTATTTACAATAACCGGGGCTTCGGTCCGTTTCTGCTGGCTTCGATCGGCCGAAACCACTACCTCTTCCAGGTTCAGTATGTCCTCTTCCAGCTCAAATTTAATCTCGATGGTTGTATGCTGACGGAGGATGATGATTCTTTCCTGGCTTTTGAAGCCTATGTTGGTGACCACGATAATCTGCTCTCCCTCAGGGAGGTTGATCAACTGGAAGTGCCCCGTTTCATCGGTGGAGGTGCCGATGGTGGTTCCTTTCAGGGATACGTTGGCAAAGGGGATGTGCTTACCCCGGCAAACCACATGTCCCACGATATTGGCATCGCTATCAAGCTTCTGGCCCATGCCGAGCTGGAAAAGAGAAAAAAAGAAAAGGCTGGTAAAAATATGTATCTTTTTCATGGTTGATTTTTGCATGTAATAATAACCTGAAACAGGCGCAATAGGACAGGGATCCCGTCAGGATTCCTGGTTCTGATACTTACATGCAGGTGGGAGGGGCTCTTCCGGGAGAGACCGGGACCAGGGCCGGGAGTAAACTGCTCCTGTAGGTTTCTCTGAAAAGAGTGCCTGAACCGGAGAAGCTCAGGACAGATACGGTCAGGGCAGATAGAAGCAGCACATCCTGCAAATCCAACAGTAAGATTTCCAGGGAGGAATGTTGGTGGGAAGCAGTCTTTTTGCCATCAGCGTGATTCGAAAAGGGGTGGGCGTGTGTGTGAAGGGAGCCGTCCGGCAGAATATGCACATGGGTATAAGCTGCCTTGTTTAGCAGCATAATTCCCATAACCAGGATCATCAGGCCCGTCCCGGTTTGCTTCAGCCAGTGTCTGCTTCTGCTGCTCATCCCTGCAAAATAACAGGATTTCAAGCAATGCGTATATACTTACATCAGGGTATTTATCCGGAAAAGTTTATTTATACTAATTCTAACTTATAAAGCGTGCTATCAGGATTGTTTTGTATTTTTAGTCCATGAGCAAAACAAGTTCCCGTTTCAACGAAATAAAGAAACTCCTGGGGAAACCCTATCTGGATCTGGAGTTCCTGCTAAGCTGTTTTTCCGAGGTACTGATTGAGAATGGCGAATCAGAACTGGCCGCCCAGCTTCCCTGGATCACCGAAAAGGCTCCTGATTTCTCCGGTGATAACAAGCATAAACTTTTGCAGCTTTACTCCATCGCCTTCCAGCTCCTGAATCTTTCGGAAGTCAACGGCGCTGTACAGAAGCGCAGGAAGACCATAGACAAGGAAGGACTGGCCAGTGTGAATGGCCTTTGGGGAAGGGTATTGTCTGATTTGAAGAGGAGGGGGGTAAGCGGGGCGGAAATCATGGAGGAGTTCCGGCACATTGAAGCCGAGCCGGTGCTAACTGCCCATCCCACTGAAGCCAAAAGGCCCGTGGTGCTTTCTCTCTATCGCCAGTTGTACCTGCTCCTGCTGAAGCGGGAAAACTCCATGTACAACCGTTTTGAACAGGCGGAGATCAAACACGACATCAAGCGGATTCTTCACAAACTATGGTTTATTGGGGAGATCTTTATTGAAAAACCGGCTCTGGAGTCAGAACTTGAAAATGTGCTCCACTACTTTTACAAGGTATTTCCCGAGGTGCTGCCTTTTCTTGATTACCGGCTCCGGCAGGCCTGGGCGGATGCTGGTTATGACCCTGAAATGTTGCAGGATTCCACGCAATTTCCTTCCATAACCTTTGGAAACTGGGTGGGAGGTGACCGGGACGGGCACCCGCTGGTTACTGCCGAGGTAACGACCTTCACCCTGCAGAAATTCAGGATCCATGGACTAAGACTGGCCCTTGCCAGACTGGACGATCTGTCGGACAAGCTCAGCATTTATTGCGAACATGAATGCCTGACCCAGGAATTCAGCAAGCGCCTGAAGAAACTTGAAGCGGAACTGGATTCCACCCCGGTCAACGATCAAAATGAACCCTTCCGCTACTTCATCGGATTGTTAAAGTTGAAATTACCGGTGACGGAGCGTCAGGGAGGGGGTGTGGAGCTGGTCGATACCGAATATACTTACAAGCATTCCGATGAACTGGTCAGGGACCTGAACCTGCTGAAATCAGCACTGGTCCACTACGGCGCCTGGTCTCTGGCTGAGTATGATGTGCAAAAGGTGGTGCGGCACCTGGATATCTTCGGCTTTCACCTGGCCCGTCTCGATGTCCGGCAGAACAGCCAGTTTTATGAGGAAGCCCTGAAGGAGATCATTAGTACTGGCATCCCTGACAGGAGCAAAGGTATTCTAAAGAATAAAGGGACCCTGGCTGCATTCATACGGCAAGAGCTTGTCCACAACCGGCCCTTCCTGACGCGAACTGAATTTTTAAGCTCAGATCAGGCAAGAGAAGCCGTGGAAACTTTTCATTCCCTGCGAAGGCATACCCGGAATTATTCAGAGCGTGCACTTGGTTCCCTGATTGTGAGTATGACACGAAGCGCGACGGATCTGTATACGGTGTTTCTTTTTGTCCGGGAAGCCGGATTATCGAAAATGAGCCCCGAGGGATTGCTTTGTCCCATGCCGGTGGTCCCGCTTTTTGAGACCATTGAGGATCTGAAGGAAAGTCCGCGTATTCTGGATGAGTTCCTTTCTCACAAAGTCACCATCAGCAGCCTGGAGTATGTGAGGCAAAAACGCAATTGGGCCCGTCCGGTTCAGGATGTGATGATCGGCTACAGCGACAGCAACAAGGACGGGGGCATCCTGGCCAGTACCTGGCACCTTTACGATGCACAGGTGAAGCTGGCAGCTGTGGGGAAAAAGCACCATATTGATATCCGCTTTTTTCATGGAAAAGGGGGAACCATCAGCCGTGGGGCAGGACCCACACACTGGTTCCTGAAGGCGCTTCCTGATGGCACGCTGACGGGCCAGATCCGCGTCACAGAGCAGGGGGAGACCATCGAACGGAAATATGCCAACAAAGGAAATGCGGCCTACAACCTGGAGTTGCTTCTGGCCGGGACGGCCCACCAGACAGTGTTAAACCGGCTGAGACAGCCGGTAAGTGATCCCCTGAGGGAGGCCCTTTTTTCCTATATGGCTGACGAGAGCTACAAGGCCTTTAAACAGCTGACCCTTCATCCATCATTTATCCGCTTTTACGAGCAGGCTACCCCCATTGATGTGATCGAGTCCAGCAAGATTGGTTCCAGACCATCCCGGAGAAGAGGAAAAAGAAGTCTGGAGGACCTCAGGGCCATTCCCTGGGTCTTCAGCTGGACCCAATCCAGAATGCATATCTCCAGCTGGTATGGGGTGGGCACCACGCTGAAGAAAATGAAACAGGAAGAGAAGGAGAAATTCATACAACTGAAGGAGCTGGCAAAGGGAGATAATTTTGTACGTTATGTCTTGACCAATGTGGATACCAGCCTGGCGGCCACCGATGAGGCGATTATGAGTATGTACGCCGGACTGGTGGAAGAAAAACAGGTGAAGCAGGATATTCTTGGCCTGTTGCTGCGGGAGCTGGAACTTACCCGGGAGATGATGGCTGATTTACTGGGTAGTCCGCTGGCCACCCGGCGGGTCAATCACCACCTGTCCACCCGCTTAAGGGCTGAAGCGCTGCTTCCCCTGCATCAGGAACAGATCGAACTGCTGCGCGCCTGGCGCCAGGCCAGGAAAAATGGGGATAAGATCCTGGAAGAGAAGCTCCTGCCGGACCTGCTACGTTCTGTAAACGCCATCGCCAATGCCATGGGTACCACAGGTTGATCTTTATATTTGCTATCTTAAGCTTTCAACTAAACCATCCGTGCTATGACATTCAACGAAGCTGTTCTCCTTGGAAGGACCGGACTAAGTACCGGACGCCTTGGGATTTCCTCCAGCTATGGCGCCCCGGCAGCAGCCTTTGAAGAGGCTTTTGAGCGGGGCTGCAACTATTTTGTCATGGGCAGTTTTATGAAGGGGCGGTCCAAAGAAATGATCCGGGCCATTCAAAACATCACAAAAAGGGGGGACCGGGATAAGCTCGTTGTTTGCCTGATGGAGTATACCCACTCTTATATCATAGGGAAGCGCCATTTTTTTAAGGGACTGAAGCAGCTGGGACTTGAGTATGCGGATGTTCTGATGCTGGGCTATTATCCCAAAAAACCCCGGGAACAGGTGATGGATCTTGGTCTGGACCTTAAAGCGAAAGGGGTGGTGCGGCACCTCGCACTATCCGGGCATAATCGAAAGCTCTTCCCCAGATTGCTGGAGAGTCCCATCGATATATTCCAGGTCCGATATAATGCGGCAAACAGCGGGGCCGAAAAAGATGTGTTTCCCTTTTGCGGGGGGGAGAAGCGACCGGGAATGATCTCTTTTACGGCCACCCGGTGGGGGCAATTGCTTAAAGAGAGCAAAATGCCTCCCGGCGAAAAGCCATTGACCGCAAAGGATTGCTACCGCTTTGTGTTAAGCAATCCGGCAGTGGATATCTGCATGACCGGGGCCCGCACCCAAAAAATGATGCAGGAGAACCTGGAAACTCTGGAAACGGGGCCCTTAAGCCCGGAAGAGATGGAGCGGATCCGCCGCATCGGGGACCATGTTTACGGGAAGCCAAGGACCTGACTTTTTCTCAGGAGTTCAGGGTAGTTATTTCCTGCTTATCCAGGGTGAGGTATCCGCGCATCAGATGGGCGGTGAGACAGGAATGGACCGGCAGGAACAGGAGCTTTTCTCCAATATGAACCTGGTCGATCAGATCTCCACAGGGTTCCACCAATCCGTGTTCCTGGGAGAGGCTGGTAAGATAGATCTCCCGGGAGTTTTCTGTCCAACCCGAATCTGTTTGCTGCACCAGTAGGCCAAAAATGGATCTCCCGTGTATAAGCATGGACTCTTTGGAAAAGTGCACGGCCCCTCCATGGACCAGGATCCTGTCATCCGCCGGGTATCTTCCGGCCACCGGGCACTCCATGGACACGGCAATCTCATCCAAACGGCAGGCACCCAGGGCATATTGGACCAGATCGTAAAACACAAAGTTTCCGGGAGTGAGCTCGTCAAGCTCCCCGAATTCTTCCTGGATACTGCAGTTGGGGGTGTCGCCATAGAGGAGTTTTGGATGATAGATCCCAAACTGCTCCTTCAGACCTGCCAGGTCACGGATGGCCTTCTGGTGTATCGCATCTCGCTCTATTGTGGTTAAGGCTTTATAGGAGTGGCCGGCATGACAGTAGAATCCACGGAATTCCAGGCGGGGATTTGCTTTGGCCTTGACGATGATCTGTTCCATTAAATCGGTGTTCTCCGTTTTGATCCCGGTCCTGCCGTAGCCGGTATCAATATCCAGGTAAAAGCCTACCGGCCTGGGAATATGATTCAGAAAAGGGAGAGCGGCCGGACTATCCATCAGGATGGAGAGCTTGCATTGCTCCGATAAAGAGATCAGGTTCTCCTTTTCACCCGGCTGGTAGGGGAAAGCCACCAGGATATCCTTCCAGTCTGCTTCCGCAAAATAGGCGGCCATCGGGAAAGAAGATACGGTGATGGTTTTCACTCCGAAGTCTCTGAGCCAGGCAGCAATTTCGACACTCTGGTGCGTTTTGCAATGTGGCCTGAATGAAAGATTTTGGCCCGCAGCTTTTTGGGCCATCTTTTCCATGTTCCGCAGGCACTTCTCTTTATCCAGCAGGAGTTTTGGCATATTTTACGGGATTATTCAGGGTTCTGTTCGTTCCCCATCATGTTTTACGTGTGATTATTTCTGAAAGGATAAGACTGGAGATGCAGAAGAGGAGGAAGAGGTAGAATCCTTCCAGTAGCCGTGTTCCGTTGGTGGTGAGGATCTCCACCGCTTCAGTCGACTCTCTTAGCTGATCCAGCTGCGAGCCTATGATCCCGTTGAATCCCACATAGGCCATAAACAGAGCCACTACCAGCACATCGGCCATGGACCATTTTCCCGATCTGATTACAAAAAAGCGGATCAGCCAGTTTTCCCTCAGCTTATTGACCCGGTAAGAGTAAAGCAGGGAAGAGATCAGTTTCAAAGAGGGGAAAATGATACTGAAGGTGAATACCAGGATGCCCACAAAGACCATGGGCAGCGTTCCCTCCTCCATCAGGATGCGAACCACATCGGTGATGCTTTTGCTCTGGAAGAAGATGATGTTGTCGGTAAAGGTGATCCGTTCTCCCATCAGCAGGAACAACAGCTGGTCTATCCTCGCTTCCAGGTCTATCATGGGGGTGGTGATCCCGCCCAGCAGCAGGCAGAAGGAGCCAATAATCAACAGGGTGGACTGCAGGTGATTCAGTTTTCGTTTTGTGATCAGGTTGACCAGGAAGGTCAAGGTGACCAGGGACATGATCAGGATTACCCGGAGCTGGATGGCCCTGTTTTTCAGATCAATCTCTTGCTGTATCACTTCCTTGCATACTTCTTCATCCATGCAGTTATATTTCTCCAGCAAGGCAAGCAGAGGATCCATGTGATCCAGGTTATAGGTGGAGGCAGTCAGAGCATTTAGTTTATTGGTGAGAAACTGTTGAAGGAAGGCCTTGTTTTCCGGTTTATTCAGTTCGTCTATGAGCTGGTTGGCATAGGAGGGGACACTGTCCCGGAGGGGATCCAGGTTGAGGGTAAACCCGGAGAACCAGCTTTTTATACCTGAGAGCCTTCCAGAGCTTCTGGATTTCATCATCAGCTCCACATCATCAATAAGCAGATATAGTATATTTTCCAGATTCCGGACCACTTTCTCCCTGCTGTCAGGGGTCAGCTGGAACTCCAGAATCTTTATGCTCAGAATGGTCGATAACTGATTGCTCCATTCATCCACATTCAACAGGCCATAGCGGATGTGATTGATCTCCGCCAGGTCAGTTTTTAACTGTTGGTTCTGCCTGGCCAGGGATATATACTGGATCGTCAGTACCACGGCAGCAATAAGTGCGAGGGTGCTGATAACGATTTTCAGATGGGCCCTTCCGGGTCTGTTCTCAATCATCGGATTCTCCCATTGAGGCACCATAAGTTACTTAAAAAGATTTTATCTCTTATATTTGAAGCTTCTAATAATTCCGTAAACCCGCACAGATGAAACTTAGTACTCTCTTCCTGCTCCTGGCAGGTATTGCTATTAATGGAAGCACTTATGCACAATCTGATCCTGTCATGGAGAAGATCGTAGAGATCGGTCAGAAAGATAACCGGAGCATGGAGCACCTGGATATCCTCTGCAACCGTTTCGGAGGAAGGCTTATTGGTTCGGATGCCTATGAAAACGCATCCATCTGGGCAGCCAGCAAGTTTGCCGAGTGGGGCCTGGAGGTGGTGATGGACGAGGTCGGGGAGTTACCGGTGGGATTTAACCGGGGCCCCTGGTTTGGAAGGCTGATCGGGGAAGAGGGAAAAACCCTTCATTTTGCAACGCCCTCTTATACCTCGGGAACCAGGGGGGTGCAGCGCGGACCTGTGCTTATTGAGCCCAGGACGGAGGCTGAATTCAATCGGATGAAAGGCGCTCTGAAAGGTGCCTGGGTGCTAATAGGAGGAGAGAACCAGGGATGGCCTGTTGATTTTTCGGTGGAGGCTGACAGTCTGCGGGACTCCATCAAACGGGTCAACCTGGAAACCGATAAAATAAACAGTCAGATCAGGAAGGAAAACAGGGACAGGCAGGGAAGCGATAAGCCTCAAAAAGAGTTGTTGCCGCTGAATGAGGAGCCTGCTCTTTTTTACAGGGAGATGGTTGAAGCAGGGATTCTGGGTATCATCCAGTCGGCCGCGATCCCCATCAGGGTGCTTTATGACCGGCAGAACCTGCATGATATGACCTTTGAAACTCTTCCCACCGTTCCCGATATCAAACTGGATGAACACCAGTATAAAGAGATCTATCAAATGGCAAAGGAGCGTCGCTACTTTCAGCTGGAATTTGATATCCGCAACCATTTTAAGATGGGACCGGTAAAATACCACAATGTGATCGGCGTCATACCCGGAACCGAATTCCCGGATGAATATGTGATCGTGGGAGCACACCTGGATGCCTACGATGTGGCCACCGGGGGGGTGGACGATGGATCGGGGGTAACGCCCTCCATGGAAGCTGCCCGGCTGATCATGGAAGCAGGAGGAAAGCCCAGGCGTACCATCCTGGTTATTCTCTGGGCAGGAGAGGAGTTCGGATTGTATGGCTCCACCAGCTGGGTAGAGCGATTTGAAGCAGATCTGGCAAAGGTATCCAATATGGTCAACCGGGATGGGGGTCCCACCGTACCTGTCAGTTTAACGGTTTCGGCTGAACAGATGGAAGATTTTAAAGAGATCGCAAAGGTCATCAATACGATCAATCCTGAATTCCCCCTGGAGCTAAAGGAGCGTGAACCCCGGCCCAGGCCTTTAAAACCCTGGGGAACCGACAGTGGGCCCTTTGCGGTGAAAGGAGTGCCTACCATCACCTTTGATTGTGCCGATCCCAAGGGATATAATTTTAATTATAGGGAGATCTGGCATACAGAACGCGATCTTTACAACAAAAGCATCCCCGAATACCAGGAGCATACGGCCACCGCAACCGCTGTGCTGGTATATGGCCTGGCCATGCTGGACCATAAGCTGACCCGGGAGGGCTATTACCTGGAAAAGAAGCGGAATTAGTTTTCCGGCTGATTTTTAAATGGACTTTTAACTATCTCTATTTGAGAGGCCCAATCAGTTCTATAATGGTGCCATCCGGATCCTGAACGAGTACGAAGTGGTCAGTCTCGTTCAGAGGGACGGGGGTGTCTCCCAGTAACTTGACTTTGTGTTTTTTAATCCTTTCCAGAAAGGGCTCCAGGCTGTGTACATGGATCGTGATGTACTGCATGCCCGTATCATCCTCAATGTATTTGGGCATGGGGTGTGATCCCTCCTTCTTGAAGCTCATCAGTTTCCACTGGTTGGCATCCGGACTGTCCTGCAGTTTCAGCACATCCACATGGAAGGCCAGTCGGTCAGTGAGACCGGAAGACTTTCCGAATTCGCCGTCCACATCAAATTCACTCACCTTCGTCATACCTATCACCTTGAGATAGAAATCAAGAGATTTCTGCAGGTCACTGGTGACTAAACCGACACCGATGAGACCGCTGGAAAATTCGCTCTGTGCCATGGTCTTACAGCTTAAGATTGTTAGTACTGTGATGATTAAAAAGACGCTTAGTTTCTTCATGGGCTCAGGATTGTTTGGAGATTGTTTTATTTGACTTTTACGCTATCATATACCAGGACTTTCTCCCACAGGGAGGAGGCATTTTCAATGAACTTTTTATGGGCTGCATGATCCTGGTAAATATCATGCTCCTTCTTTGAATCGAAGGTGACCACCAGGTTGTAGGAGTAGGTGTTGTCTATGACCTCGCGATTGGTATTGGCAGGGGGACCAATATGGACTTTCTTAATTTCCTCTACCTGGCCGACGAAGTCCTTCAGCTCACGGAGGAATTTATCTTTTACTTCCGGGGTATCGTTGATCAGCCAGAAAAACACTATATGGAAAAAGCCCCCTTCGAGCTCCTTGCTATACCCTTGAATATTCGTTGTCCTGTCCGGCTTATTGGCCCTGCTTGAGGAACTCAGAGCCAGCAACGCGGCCATTCCACCCAGATTCCTGATAAATTTTCTTCTTGCTTTCATGATATACTAGTTTGCATTGTATTTGGTGCTCCAAATTATACATAAATATAAGGGATTACAAATTCGCCATCCGATTGTGTATATTTACTTTATACTGAGATTCAAGAGCTATGAAAGCACTGGTATTAGAGGAATACAACAAGCTGGTATATAAGGACTTTCCGGATCCTGTTCTGGCAGAAGATGAAGTCCTGGTGAGGGTGAAAGCAGTGGGGATCTGTGGTTCGGATGTGCATGGAATGGACGGGAGCACAGGCAGGAGAATCCCGCCCCTGGTGATGGGACATGAAGCAGCCGGTAGCATAACAGCTGTTGGAAACCAGGTGTCCGGCTGGAGGGAGGGGGATCGCGTGACCTTTGATTCCACCATCTATAAACTGGATGACTGGTATACCCGAAAGGGCCTGTACAACCTGAGTGATGGCCGTATGGTCCTGGGGGTTTCTCCCGAAGAATATCGCAGGCATGGGGCCTTTGCGGAATACGTGAATGTCCCGCAGCACATCCTGTACAGGATCCCCGAAGAGGTAAGTTTTACCCAGGCTTCCATGGTGGAGCCGGTGGCCGTGGCAGCCCATGCGGTGGAACTGACTCCCCTTCAGTGGAACGATACTGCAGTGGTAGTGGGCTGCGGGATGATCGGACTGTTTGTGATCCAGGTCCTGAGGGCCAGGGGATGTGGAAAAATAATCGCCATGGATCTGGACGAGAAGAAGCTGCAGCTTGCCACGGAACTTGGAGCCGATACAGGTCTTAATCCCGCAAAGGATAATATCCGGCAGGAAGTTCGGGAACTCACCGAAGGGCGGGGTGCAGATGTGGCCTTTGAAGTGGTGGGTCTCAGCGAATCCCTGAAGACTGCCATAAATTCGGTACGAAGGGGAGCTACGGTTTGCCTGGTTGGAAACCTTTCACCGCTTGCGGAGATCCCTCTCCAGGCAGTGGTCACCCAGCAGATCCGGTTGCAGGGCAGCTGTGCCATCTGCGGGGAATATCCGGCCGTACTGGATATGATTGCACGTGGTGAGGTGAATGTGGAAGCGATCCTGAGCGCAGAAGCCCCTTTATCTGAGGGTGCATCCTGGTTCCGGAGGCTCTATGACAAGGAGCCCGGCCTGATTAAAGTCGTATTAAACCCCTGATATCAATGACTAAACAATTGAAGACGGCCCTGGTTGGTATGGGAAAAGTCACCGATATGCATGCCCGTGCCCTTGTTAATCTCAAGGAGTCGCATTTTACAGCGGTTTGTGGCAGAAGCAGGGAAAAGACCGAAACCTATGCTGCAGGCTATGGGGTGAAAGCCTATACAGATGTGACCGAAATGGTAAACAGGGAGAAGATCGATGTGGTGATTATCTGTACTCCTCATCCTAACCACAGGGAACCAGCTATTGCAGCTCTGGAGGCAGGAGCCAACGTCCTGATTGAAAAACCCCTTGCTTCCTCCCTGGAGGATTGTGATGCCATGATCGAAGCTTCCAGGCGTTGTGGAAAGCAGATCGGGGTCGTATGTCAGCGGCGCTGGTATCCTCCGGCCATGCGGGTCAAGATGGCCATTGATGCCGGAAAAATTGGCAAACCTGTTTTCGCTACCATAAATATGCTGGGCTGGCGGGATAAGGCCTATTATGAAAGTGATCCCTGGCGGGGAACCTGGAAGGGTGAAGGAGGAGGTGTGCTGGTGAATCAGGCACCCCACCAGCTGGATATGCTACAGTGGTTTTTGGGCGAAATCGATGAACTCTATGGTCAGTGGTCCAATTTGAACCATCCTTATATTGAGGTGGAAGACACGGCCAATGCCATCCTGAAGTTCAAAAATGGGGCGGTGGCCAATATTATCGTCTCAAACTCACAAAAACCCGGCATTTTCGGAAAAGTCCAGGTGCATGGAGAGAATGGAGCTTCTGTGGGGGTGCAAACCGATGGGGGTGCCATGTTTGTGGCCGGGATGTCGGCCATCCTGGAGCCGCCGGTCAATGATCTCTGGACCGTGCCGGGAGAGGAGCAGCTGTTACAGCAGTGGGTGAAAGAAGACTCAGAGTTTTTCAATAATCTGCCCCATCCGATGGACTATTTTCATGAGCGAAATATTGAGGATTTCCTGCAGTCTGTCCTGGAGAGAAGGGAGCCCATGATCAGCGGGGAGGAGGGCCGGGTTACCGTTGAGATCTTCACCGCCATCTATCGTTCCACACGAGATGGCACAGCTGTGAAGTGGCCACTGAATCCTGAAAACAGAAAGGATTATGACGGCCGGACCTGAAAGTTTCACATGAAAAAAGGACTTAGGGCAGATCAAGGACCAGGCTTAGCTTTTCCATTAATTCTTCCACTATAATGGGTTTGCTGAGGTACTCACTGCATCCGGCCTCCAGAGCTTTATTCCTGTCCCCAACCAGGGCATAGGCGGTTTGTGCGATAATGGGAACGGACTGATTGAATTCCCTGATTTTTCGGGTGGCTTCAAGACCATTCAGGTGGGGCATCTTCAAATCCATCATGACCAGGTCGATATCGGGATGATTCCTGCACACTTCCACGGCCTCCTTTCCCGATGTGACATGCAATAACTCCCGTGTCAGCTCCTTCAGCAAAATGGAGAGGTGCAGATAGGAGGCAATGTCATCCTCAGCAATCAGTATTTTCAGAAGTCCTTGCAGCTTGGGGTCTTTGTTGACAGGCTTTGCTTCAATATTTACGGTGTCTTGCCATTCCGAGATTACCAGGGGAAGGGTAAAAAAGAAGGTGGATCCGCTGCCAAGGGATGATTCCAGCCATATCTTTCCGCCCAGCATCTCAACCAGGTTTTTAGCAATGGCGAGACCCAGACCAGATCCTTCGTAGGCATTCCGGTCGTCAATATCAGCCTGCTCAAAGCGGTTGAATACCGCTTCCTGCCGGTCTGGAGGAATGCCTATGCCGGTGTCCTTTATAAAGAACTGCAGCAGTTTGGTTTGCGCTGCAGATTCCAGGGTGTAGCCGAATTCAATCGATCCCTCGCGGGTATATTTAACGGCATTTTTTATCAGATTTGTGAGCACCGAATGCAACTTTTGTTCATCCGTTCGAATGATCAGTTTATCGTCGGAGATCCCTTTGTTGCAGCTTAGTTTCAGCCCCTTCTCACTGGCCTCCTGTTGAAAAAAGTGATACAGGGTGTCCAGCAGTTCATTGATAGGGGTATTGTCAATATCTATATTGACCTGTCCTGTTTCCAGTTTGGAGATATCGATCAAATCATTTACCGTGTCAAGTAAACGTTCTCCACTCTTATTGATAATATCGATGTAAACTTGCTTAGAATCTTCGGATAGAGATGGTTTTGCCAGGAGGTTGGTAAAGCCAATGATTCCATTCATGGGAGTTCTTAACTCGTGACTCATATTGGCCAGAAAGGCTGTTTTCAGGCGATCACTTTCTTCAGCTTTCTCTTTGGCATATCGCAATTCCCGGTTGGTCGATATCATATCCTGTTCGGCCTTTTTCCGTTCCGTAATATCCATGGCTGTAAATGTGATTCCTTTCTGAAGATCTTCTGCATCCATGCTTGTGTAGCTGAGCAATATGTCCATGCTGCTACCATCCTTGCACCTCCAGACAGTTTCAATGGTGAGTGTGCCCATCTCCTTGATATCCCCCTGATTCACCAAGCCCACCCGTTCAAAATCCACTTCAGAATGATAGAGCATTCTGGAAGACTGGTTAAGGAGCTCCTTCTCCTGGTAGCCTGTGAGCTCACAAAGTTTCTCATTTACTCCGGTGATTTGGCCATTGACCATCACCCCGATTCCCACCGGCGCTGCACGAAAGATACTCTTGAGGTATTGTTCACTCTGCTGAACCAGGGATTCGGCCTCTTTAATCCTGGTGATATCCTGGATGATCCCGGTAACAGTGTCGTCCTCCGGATTGTATTCAGCCATGGAGCGAACATCAATGATCTGATCTGTGATTTGATTCTTCAGTTTAAACTCAACATCATATATAGTTTTCCCTGCTATCAGGTCAAGCAGTGCCTTATCCAGCATTTCCCTGTACTGGGGAAGGGGTATTTCCTGGATCCTTTCCAGGCTAAAGCCTGATCCCGAAATTCCATATATATTCCTGGCTTCCTCGGACCCATGAACTTCCCGGGTATTCATATTTATGTTCCAGTAACCCATCCTGGCAATAGATTGGGCCTTCCTCAGACTGGCTTCACTCTCCAGAATCTGCAACTCGGCCTTCTTTCTTGCGGTGATATCTATCAGGGAGGCTATACTCTGGAGGGTGCCGGGTACCAGGTCCACTACCAGACTAATGTATTTGATATTATGGTAGCGATCCACTAATCTGAACTCATATTCGGTTGGGGCTTTCTCAGGATCTTCTCTGCGAAGAGCGTGCCAGTGAGTCATTTTTTCCAGATCCTCCTGGAAAACGAAATCGGTCCATTTCATCCGGTTTACAATCTCCTTAACCGGGTATCCCACCAGCATGCTGAATTTTGTATTCGCCAGTGAGATGGTCTGGTCTTTTTCAAGGATAACCGTGGCGGTCCCTGTTTTTTCAAATACGGTCCGGTATCTTTCCTCGCTCTTTTTCACCTGTTCCTGCAGGGTGATTTGTTTGGTAACATCTCTGACGGCTGAGATTCTGGCCCTTTTTCCCTGGTAAGTAACTTCCTTTGATTGCAGTTCAACAATCAAGAGGCTCCCATCCTTCTTTTTGCCGGTAACATGATAAGGTTTGGATATTTTATTCAGCATCTTGGCCAGAGCCTTGGCCCTGTCTGCGGCTTTGGGAATATAGTCCATCAAGTTCTTGCCTATGGCTTCCCTGCGACTGTATCCGGTCATTTTGAGAAATGCTTCATTGGCATCCAGGACGATGCCCCTGCTGTGCACCACAATGCCCTCGAAAGTGGATTCCGCAAAAAACCTGAATTTTTCTTCGCTCTCCAGCAATGCTTTTTGTCCGTGTTTCTCCCTGGAGATATCTCTGAAAAAGATAATATGGGAAGAGGACTCTTTCCGGATATTGGCGGAAATGGCCAGTGCCGTATCCTTGTATTCAATTTCAAAAGGGACCACCGACTGCCCGGAAGCCATCTTTTTTAGTGCTTCATTGACAGCCTCCAATGCAGGAGGGAAGACAAATCTTTTAACGAGTTCAAAACCGTTACTTCCAACAACTTCCTCCCGCCTTAGCTCGGTGATAGAACAGAAAGTGGGGTTTACATCCAGGATATTGAGTTCTTTATCTGTGATCACAATCCCTTCCAGTGTCCCCTCCATCAGGTCCTGAAACTGACCATGTCTCTCTGTAAAAGTGAGCAGGAAGGAGGATTGCTCTCCCTCTTCCAGGAAGTTTACGGCCAAATCCACCACGAATTGGTGATCCCTGGATACCTGAAGAAGCACTCCTTCAAAAGCTCCGGGTTCCAGCGATATGCCGGGGAATAAACTGGCTCCGTCCATGCCGCGCAATTCCTCCAACTGGATTCCCAAAGAAGCCGATGCCAGGCTGTTCCCCTCAATCACTTCGAAATTTTCTTTCAGAAGCAGAAGGGCTGGGACGGGAATGAATCGGACAGGAGAAGCACTCATGAGGGAACAATTATTTTGCAGTAAATGTAACAATCTACTTTTAAATAGTCAGGATTGAATTCAGGGCAGATTAGCGGCTATTCAGAAAGCTTCTAATTCATGGCCGATTGCTGTGTTATTTCCCAAAAGAGCGTATATTGGCAGAACACTCCTCCATAATTCCAAATCGGCCATGGATAGATCATTTCTAAAAGTAGTTCTATTGACCGGATTGATGATGCCGGCATTCTTTTATTCCTGCTCAACGGAGGCGCCTCAAGCGGCTGGACCTGAGGTGGTTCTGTGGTACAATGAGCCAGCTGACAACTGGAACGAAGCTTTACCCATTGGAAATGGAAGGCTGGGGGCCATGGTTTTTGGCCGGACAGATGTGGAACGTATCCAATTGAACGAAGAGTCGATCTGGAGCAGACAGGGCTCCTACGAGAACCGCGATGGCAGTCAGGCCATTCCGGCAGTTCGTAAACTTTTATTTGATGGAAAGTACCGGGAAGCAGAGGATCTTGCAGTAAAAGAGTTGTTGCAGGAACGGCTTCCAACCGGGACAAATGCCTATCAAACGCTGGGGGATCTGATGATTACCTATGAAGATACCTCTGCTGTTTCAAACTACAAAAGAACACTTCGGCTCGACAGCGCCCTTGTTCAGGTAGACTATACCAGGAGTGGGATCGATTACCAGCGCCGGATATTCGCTACCGCCTTTGACAACGTCATTGTCTTTCGGGAGAGAGCCGGAGAAGGAGGGACAATCGATTGTACCATAAAGCTTTCCAGACCCGGGGAAGGGGAGGTGGTTATGTACAAGGAGGATATGATCATTATGAAACAATATGTGGATAATGGTCAGGGATTGCTCTTCGAAACCAGAGTGAAGCTTATCCTCAAGGATGGTTATATCCTATCCGATGGAAATGGCATGGAGGTGCATGGAACCACAGACCTGGAGATCAGGATATTTGCAGCTTCAGATTATTTTGGTGATGCGAAATGGGAAGAGTGTGAGGAATGTATGAACCATTCCATGAAATGCAATTACAATCGTGTATTAAAAGAACATATTCAGGAGTACCGGGGATTGTTTGACAGAGTTTCCATAGATCTGGGTGCTTCACCCTATCAGGATCTTCCCACCAATGAGCGATTGGATCTGGTTTCGAAGGGAAAAAGTGATCCCGGCCTGGCGGCGCTATACTTCAATTATGGCCGTTACCTGTTGATCAGCAGTTCACGGCCAGATGATCTGCCTGCCAACCTCCAGGGGATCTGGAACGAACATCTGGCGCCTCCCTGGAATTCAGATTACCATATCAACATCAACCTGCAGATGAATTACTGGCCTGCCGAGGTTACCAACCTGTCGGAATGTCATCTTCCCTATTTGAAATTCCTGGGAGACTTGCGGGAGAACGGACGGGAGACGGCACGGAAGACCTATGATTGCAGGGGATTTGTGGCCCATCACACCACCGATGTCTGGCATCAGACCCAGCTTTTTGGTTCCCCGAACTGGGGCATGTGGCCTATGGGAGCTGCCTGGTCGGCTACCCATGTCTGGGAGCATTATCTTTTTACCGGCGATTATGCCTTTCTGCAAAACTATGGCTACGACCTGATGCGTGAGGCGGCTCTCTTCATGTCCGACTTCCTGGTGGAGCACCCGCGTACAGGAAAGCTGGTAAGCGGGCCCTCAATTTCTCCTGAGAACCGCTTTATCACACCTGCAGGGGATACAGCAGCCATCAGCATGGGTCCTGCCATGGACCTTCAGATCATCTGGCATCTGTTTACTTCCGTGATCGAAGCCAGCAAAGTACTTAACCGGGATGCTGAGTTCAGGGCCCTGCTGGAAAGTCAGCTGGAGCAACTGGCGCCGGTGGAAATCGGAAGGGATGGCCGGATCCTGGAGTGGTCCGAGGAAGGATTGGTGGAGCTGGAACCCGGGCACAGGCACATCAGCCATTTATACGGACTTTACCCCTCTTCCCAGTATAACTGGGCCGATAGTCCCGAGTATATGGAGGCAGCTGAAAAGGTTCTTGACTATCGCCTGAAACACGGGGGGGGACATACGGGTTGGAGCAGGGCCTGGATCATCAATTTCTATGCCCGCCTGAAGGATGCAGAACAGGCTCACCATCATGTTCAAAAGCTCTTTGAACTATCTACGCTTCCCAATCTTTTTGACAATCATCCGCCCTTCCAGATTGATGGGAACTTTGGCGGAACTGCCGGTATTGCAGAAATGCTGATTCAGTCGCACGCCGGCTATATGGAACTGCTCCCTGCTCTTCCGAAAGATTGGAAGAACGGCAGCGTAAGCGGACTAATGGCACGGGGAGGCTTCCAGGTGGATATGGCATGGCTGGATGGAGAGCTGACGGAATTGCTGATTCTTTCCAAACTGGGAAATGTCCTGGAACTACGCTTTGCGACCAGTGAGGCTTCACTTGCAACCTACGCAGGCCAGGAGATCACCCTCGAAGATGTACTGAGGGTACTGTAGCTTATTCAGATCTGACTCCACCAGCAATAAGGGAAGATCCACTATTTTTGTCGTCTGGAAGAAGAAATTCTTAACTTGTCATATATATAATCATTGAAGACATGAGTAAAATAGTGCGATCAGGACACATTGGAATCCTAACATCGGGAGGAGATACCCCGGGCTTAAATGCAGCGATCAGGGGGATCGGAAAGACCGCTTCCAAAGGTGGTGCCATGCAGGTCATTGGATTCAGGGACGGTTTTCGCGGCTTGATGGAGAACCGAACCGTGCGACTTGACAATAACATGCTATCGGGAATTCTAACCCTGGGGGGGACCATCCTTGGAACCAGCAGGGATAAACCCCATAAAATGCCCATGGGGGGAAAAAATGTGGATATGACCGATGTGATCGTGGAGAATTATCACAAAAATCATCTGAATGTGCTGGTATGTCTGGGGGGTGGGGGCACCCTGAAAAATGCCTTTAGACTTTCTCAGGCCGGGTGTAATATCATTACACTTCCCAAAACCATAGACAACGATATCGTTGGTACCGATGTGACTTTTGGATTTGATACAGCCCTGGGCATTGCGGTAGATGCCATCGACCGTTTGCACAGTACCGCATCGAGTCATCACAGGATCATCATCGCAGAGATCATGGGGCACCGGGTAGGATGGCTTGCCCTGGGAGCTGGAATGGCGGGTGGAGCAGATGCTATCCTGATCCCTGAGATCCCCTACACCATAGATAAACTGGCTGAAAGCATCCTGGAACGAGTAAGCCGTGGAAAACGGTTTAGCATCGTAGCCGTCGCAGAAGGGGCCATCACAGTGGAGGCCGCCAAAAAGATCAGGGCTGTTGAGAAAAAAATGGAGGAGTCAGAGGGGGAGGAACGGGAAAAACTAAAGAAGGAAGTGAAGCGGCTGGACAAAAAATACAGGGGATCTACCATGGAAATGGCGGAGGAACTTCAGAAAATTACCGGACTGGAAACCCGGGTGACCATCCTGGGGCATCTGCAACGCGGGGGAACACCCTTCGGCTCTTGACCGGATGCTGGCCACCAGGCTGGGAACCGCTGCCATTGATTATATTAGGGAGGAACAGTATGGAATAATGGTTGCTGTGGATGGTGAAAAAACAAAGGCCGTACCTCTGGAGGATGTGGTGGGGAAAATTAATTACGTACCACCGGATCATTCCTGGGTGATCGCTGCCAGGGAACTGGCCACCAGTTTCGGGGATTAATCCGAGGGGCTCCCTGTTTTACTTACTCTGCTTTGTAACTTGGATGTCTCGGACCCTGGCCCAGGTAGGGAACCACATCAAACTCATCTCCACCTCCGGTGGCCCTGGGATCGCCGGTAGCCAGTAACTGTTCCATCAGTTGTTTGGATAGTTTCGCCTTGATTTCGGCATAGACGGGATCTTCCGCCAGATTTACCAGTTGCTCCGGATCCTGCCTGCAGTCGTACAGTTCTTCAGAGGGCCGTTTCCCAAAGGCCAGTTCATAGAGTTCCTGGTGATGCTCATCCTTTTCCCGGTTCTCTACCATATAGCTTTTGGTGGGACCGTTATCACAATCGCCCAGCCAGCAGTAGGGGATGGCTGCTTCCAGGTAGTTGGGTGTTCCCGAGGGCCAGCGCTCCTCTTTGAAATTTCGAATATAGAGGTAATCATGGCTGCGTATGGCGCGCACGGGATAGCCTCCCATGTCTTCTTCCTGTCCCGGCACATGCCGCTCTTTTCCATGCAGGACGTAGCTTCGCTTCTCCCTGTCCACAAAGCCTTCTTCCTCAGTAAGAAGCAGATTTACGAAACTCTGACCCGTTATGACAGCTGGGATCTCAACACCTGCCAGCTCCAGGAAGGTGGGGGCCAGGTCGGTGGTACTGATGAAATCGTCCAGCACACGACCAGGCTTTTTTACCCCCGATCCCCAGCGCACTGCCAGGGGAATTCTGGCACCTGAATCATAGTTGTTGGATTTGCAACGGGGGAAGGGCATTCCATGATCACCGGTCATCACGATAATGGTATTCTCCAGTTCGCCATATTCTTCCAGGATTCGGATGGCACTGGCTACCAGGGTGTCGAAACGCTGCACCTCGTAATAGTAATCGGCCACATCGCTTCTGACTATCTCTGTATCGGGCAAACATTCGAAGAGGCGGATTTCATCCAGGTTTATTCCGCTCTGCACCCCGCTTCCCTGGTCGTAGGGTCTGTGGGGATCCGAGGTGCCCAGGAAAAAACAAAAGGGCTGGCCGCTCTGGGTTTCGTTTCGTTCAGCCATAAATGCTGCAAAACCTGTATCTGTATAGTCGTGACCTGCAGGGTGGCGTTTCCAGTCGCTGATATCGCCGGGTCCCCAGCTTTTCCTGAAGCGACCGATCTTATAGCCGGCATCCTCCAGGAGCAGGGGATAAACAGGTGTAGCCGGATCCAGGGTACTCCAAAGATTGGCTCCGGGTCCCAGCCTCCAGTGATACTGTCCTGTGAGGATGGCATTCCTGGACGGGGTACAGGAGGGAGAGGAGATGTAAGCATGATTAAAGAGAACTCCCTCCCGGGCCAGGCGATCAAAAGCCGGCGTCTGGACCACCGGGTCTCCATAGGCCCCGGCGTGGGGCCATCCCCAGTCGTCGGCAATGGCAAAGAGGATATTGGCTTGTTGGACCGTTTCTTTTTTGCATCCCGGGGCAAGCAGAGTCAGTGCCCCCAGGAAAAGAAGAGAGGCTCTTCTGATTTGTTGGGCTATTTTCATAGCCTCAAAATACGGAATCTTTCTATAATCTTCATTGCAAGGTTCCGGCTATTCTTCCATACGGTCAAGCTCGGCCTGGACCAGATCTTCTCCCCATGCAGGCCAGAAGGGATCTTCGCTCTGAAAGTTCTTGAATTTTTCGGCGGCTTCCAGGAAGATGGGCCTGGCGGGCTCGGGACCACCTCCCATGAAATCAGGCATATTCAGGGTCATCATTCCATCCAGATAGCAGGCTCTTGGATTTTCCGGGTTCAGGCTCTTTGACTTATCGATGGCTTCCGTGGCATCCATATAATACATGGGCCCCCGGGTTTCCGGTTCAACACTCATCATCCCGATGTAATACATGGCATCCAGCACAAACAGCTCCGATTCTTCAGGGGCCAGATTAAAGGCCCTGTCCAGTAGTTTTTTGGCCTGCTCCAGCAAGAGATCTTTTTCATCAGCTACCGGATTCGAAAAGCTGCTTATAATAAGTATTCTGGAAGCATGATAGGCAGGGAGCCACTGATCCGGATAGGCCTCGGCAATTTCCTCAAAACCGGGAACCAGTTCAAGCTCCGAGACCGGATCGCTTGACTCATTCATCTGTTTAATGGCTGAATCCATGGCCTTTTTGTACTTTCTTCCCTTAAAAGTAATTAAGGCCAGCCTGGAAAAGAAATATTTTTAACGGAAATCCTGGCTGTCGAGCCATTCCTTAAACAATGCCATGTGCTCCCTGCTGATCAGACCCCGCATATTCTTATGCAGATCCCCGCCAATGACCGGAATCTCCAGTTCCTGATTGAAATAGCGGCACAAAAATAGGTCCCGGCGAAGCTCAGTGATAGGTGACTACATTTACCTTGTTCCAGGCACCCCTGGTGAAATCCGGAATTTTTACCGGCATGCCCTGGTTCTCAATGGACTTCTCGGATAGCTCAATAATGGAGGACCATTCGGCAGCATCGTAGACATCCTGATCCAGGGGCAGTCCGTTCCTGAGGCAATGGATCAAACGGTAATCCATGGTGAAATCCATCCCTCCGTGTCCGCCTACCTTCCTGGCCAACTCTCCCACCTCTTTGGTGATGGGGTGTTCATACTCTGCCAGAAGTTTTTCCATCTCCTCCTGTCCCATAAATTCATGCGCAAAGGGCTCCAGCGCTATTCCCTGAACGGGCCATTTCTGGACAAAGCCTTTGGTTCCGCTGAGCAGGTGGATCCTGCTGTAGGGACGCGGACTGGTCACATCGTGCTGGATCATAATGCTTTTACCCTTTGCGGTTTTAATGAGGGTGGTGTTCATATCTCCGCGTGCATAATCCCTTTTTGCATAATCTGACTCTTCCCCGTATTTCTTTTTCGCAAATTCGGTCATGCCAAACTGATCGCTGGCCACAGAGACCAGGTATTCCATTTTATCGCCCCTGTGGATGTTCAGGACATGGCAGATGGGGCCAAACCCGTGGGTGGGATACAGATTGGCATTGCGGGTCTCATTGTGCCTCAGCCGCCACATATTCCAGTACCCGTCCTTTTCATTGAAGATGCCTTCCCTGAGATCATGAATATAGGCCCCTTCGGCATGTACAATTTCTCCCAGAAGTCCCTGTCTGACCATATTCAGCGTTGCCAGCTCGAAGAAGTCATAGTTGCAATTTTCCAGCTGCATGCAGTGCCGCCTGGTTTTTTCCGCGGTATTCACAAGTTGCCAGCACTCCTCGATGGAAACGGCTATGGGCACCTCGCTGGCCACATGTTTCCCCTGCTCCATGGCATAGACGGCAACAGGGGTATGCAGGTCCCAGTGCGTACACACATAGACCAGGTCCACATCTTCCCGTTCACATACTTTCTTCCAGTCCTCCGGCCCGGAATAGACGGCAGCCTTGGGTAGCCCGGCTCCCTCCAGTATTTCCTGGGCCTTGTCCAGGTTTTCCTGCACCACATCACAGAGGGCCACAATCTCAACCCCTTCCAGGAAGGTATAGCGTCGTACGGCTCCTTTGCCCCTGGAACCCAAGCCTATAAACGCTACGTGGACCGTATCAATGGGATCGCAGCGTAGCTCTATCACATCGGACTGCCCTTCCGGCCTGGGAGGTTCCGGGAACAATTCTCTGGCCTTAAACAGGCTCTCCTCGCTCGGTTTATCAGAAGTAGCACAGGCTCCCAGAAGGATCATAAGAAAAAACACGGGCAGCAATAATCGGATTGGTTTCAGGCTTGTTTTCATTTTGTCAGTTTGTTAGCTGGGTTCTATAGTTTTATTAAATCTAAATCTGAAGCTGGGCTGTCCAGGGTAAGGACGATAACAGTGGCCACCTCATCGGGAAGCGTTCCTGGCAGCTTTAGGATGACAGTATCTTTCTTACGGGCAAACTCCAGGGGTGATTTATCCTGCAGGAAAGCTACACTCTTTACCGTAACTCCCTCCTTCAGCGGCAGAACCAGCTTTTTGCCGGGACTGCTTAGCAGGTGGAGAAATATCCTGTCCCCCTTATGGGTACTGACCATTCCAGGACCAGGCAGATAGGGCCCCCCTCTAGTACCATAAACAGCTTCCCCATTGATCGATAGCCATTGGCCTATTTCCGCGAGGCGCTCCACCTGCCTTTGTTCCATACGGCCATCGGGCATGGGGCCTACATTAAACAGCAGATTTCCGTCTCCCCCGATGGTTTGCAGAAGCGTGTGGATGCATTCCGAGGTGGATTTTAGTTTATCACCGGGTTTCCAGGCCCACTGTTCTCCAATGGTCATGCAGGTTTCCCAGGCATATTGATTATCAAAGGCGCCTACCTGCTGTTCCGGAGTGGCAAAATCACCTGCAAAGGCAGCACTTCTTGACTGATCTTCCATGCCCTCTCTTCCCTTGTCCACCCGGTTATTGATCAGCAGCGTTTCATCCAGTCCCCTGAGGAAGGCATACAGTTCCGAACCCATCTCATGGGTCCAGGCCCATTCCCACTCACCGTCGAACCAGATCAGGAAGCTGTTGTAATCCTTAACAAGCTCTGTCAGCTGATTTTTCATGAAGGTGATGTAGTGGTTCATCTCTATCATTCTTGCAGAATCCAGTTCCCTGACCTCATCAAAACTGTAGTCGGGTGCCGGGTAATCCACGGGATAATCGTCCCGGTACCAGTCACAAATGGAGTAATAGGTCCCGAATCTGATGCCCTGCCTGGCACACTCTTCTGAAAGTTCTTTCAGGATCCCTTTGCCATAGGGAGTGGCCACCATATCGTATTCTGTATATTGACTGTCCCACAGACTGAAGCCATCATGATGCCGGCTGGTGATAATCAGGTATTTCATCCCGGCTGCTTTGGCCGCTCCCACCCAGTCCCTGGCAGAAAACAATTCCGGATTGAAGTCCAGGTAAAGTTTGTCATATTCCTCTATGGGGATCTCCCTGCCTCTTGACCAGGATATTTCCTTTCCCTTCAGGGCAACCGGGCCCCAGTGAATGAACATGCCAAAACGCAGGTCCAGGAATTCTTTCAATGATTCCTGATTGGTTTGCAGCTCAGGATTCAACTCTCCTCCGCCTGAAAACTGGGCCGCTGCGATCATGGGCCACAGCAAGAGGAATAAAACTCCGCTAAATTGTTTCATGGGAAAGTCTTTTGCGCACATGCAATTTAGCATGAAAAATGCATAACTTTAGGAACTATGCTATCTATTTTACTTCAATTCTGGCTCCTTTTAATTCCCCTGGGCTTGGGTGCAGGAGCAGGGGATGTCCCCCAAAAGATATATATCCGTGTGAACCAGGTGGGTTACCTGCTTTCTGAAGAGAAATCGGCCATACTTTTCTCCAACAGACCGGTACGGGAGAAGTATGCCCTGGTCGATTCTGAATCGGAGGAGGTGGAGCTCTGGCTGAAGCCCTTACGGAGCAAGGCTGAACCCTGGGGCGCCTTTGACTATTATTATCTCTGCGATTTCAGTCAGGTGACCCGGCCCGGAAGTTATTATCTGAAGGGGGAGCGAACGGGAACCAGCAGCGGGGTTTTTCAAATATCGGATCAGGCCTATGACCACCTGCAGGAAATACTGCTTGAATTCATGCGGCAACAGCGTTGCGGATATAACCCCACACTGGATATGGTTTGTCACCAGCGCGACGGCCGCTCTTTTTACGGACCCATGCCCGATTCCACCTATGTGGATGTAAGCGGGGGATGGCATGATGCCGGGGACCAGTTAAAGTACCTGATCACGGGGTCCTATGCCACGGCCCATATGCTGCTGAGCTATTCCCTGTATCCGGACCGTTTTGAGGATTTCACCAATGCCCTGGGTCAGCCCGGAGCCAATGGGATCCCCGATGTGCTGGATGAAGCCAAATGGGGACTGGACTGGATTTTTAAGCTGCATCCGGGACCTGATCAGCTGGTGCACCAGGTGGCCGACGACCGGGATCACAGGGGATGGAAGATGCCCGACCAGGACTCTTCCGATTATGGATGGGGGGCAAACTCCTACCGCGCGGCCTATTTTGCCGATGGGAAGCCCCAGGGACTGCATCTGTACAAGAGCGAGGCCACCGGGGTTTCCAACCTGGCCGGCCGGTCGGCTGCAGCCATGGCCCGTGCCGCGCGCATTTGGAAGGAAGAGCTGGACGATCCCTATTTTGCAGGCAAATGCCTGGAAGCTTCCAGAAGCCTCTACAGCCTGGGAAAGGCAAAGGAAGGATTTCAGCAGGGAAATTCCTATGGAGCACCCTACCGTTACGGAGAGGAAACCTGGGCCGATGATATGGAATGGGGAGCCGCGGAGCTTTATAAGACAACCGGGGAGGAAAGTTACCTGGAAGAGGCTAAAAAATATGCCCGGATGGCCGGGACCGTCTCCTGGATGCCCCTGGATACGGCCAAACATTACCAGTACTACCCTTTTATTAATGTGGGACACTATGCCCTGTACGATGTGGTGGACCCGGCATTAAAGGACAGCCTGGCGGCCTATTACCGGGCCGGGATCGAGAGCTGCCTGGCCAGGGCCGGAAAAAATCCCTACGGGATCGGGGTTCCTTTTATCTGGTGCTCCAATAACCTGCTTACCAGTTTGATCGCACAGATAATCCTGTACGAGCATATGACGGGTGATAATCGCTATGCCAATTTTCTGGTACAGCAGCGCGATTGGCTGTTTGGTAGAAATCCCTGGGGGACTTCCATGTTCACCGGGATCCCGGAAGGGGGGGAGTACCCGGTGGATGTCCATACCAGTGTCTATGCTCTGGGAGGTCTGGAGGTTCGCGGAGGCTTGATTGATGGCCCCGTGTACGGAAGTATCTACCGGAATCTGAAAGGCTTGCTTCTGAATGATCCTGATGAATTTGCGGCGGTACAGAATCCCTTTGTGGTTTACCATGATGATATGGGGGATTATTCTACCAATGAACCTACTATGGACGGAACTGCGGGGGCCATTCTTATGATGACCCATTTTGGCAGCCAGTAGGGCCGGGAACCGAACAAGGGGGCTAGCTGCCTTTTTTCTGTAAGAGGATATCCGTGGGTTCCAGGGTGACCAGGCAGCCTTTGGGCATTTTCAGCAATTCCTCTTTAATTTCCTTAAAAAACTCCTCCAGTTTAGCAGTCCTGTCCACCAGTTCGATGACTACAGGCAGCTTTTCAGTAAGTTCCCAGAAGCGGGAAGAGTGGATCTTGCTGCTGCTTCCATAGCCCATGATTCCGCGGAACACCGTAGCTCCGCCAATCCCCTTTTCTTTGGCTTTTTCAACGAGGTACTGGTAAAGTAGCTTGCTGCCTATCTTATCGGTGGTGCTGGCTTTGATCTTCAGCCGGCTGTATTCGGAATCTTTCAGTGCCATGTCTATCCCATTAATTTGGTGGAAATATAACCCAGGTACACTGCTAAGAATCCCAGGAAGATGCTTAATCCGGTGTATAGCAGCAGGGGCAGGATCTGTCCGTTTTTCAACAGGACCAGGTTCTCGCCGGAGAAAGAGGAAAAGGTGGTGAATCCGCCGCAGAGTCCAACCATCAGGAACATCCTCCATTCCACGGTCAGGATGGGGCTCTTTTCTGAGATCCCGATCAGGAATCCGATCAGAAGGCTCCCCACTACATTCACAGTGAGTGTCCCGATGGGGATGGAAAACCACTCCACCCGGGTGTTGAGTCGTGATACCAGGAAGCGGGCCACACTTCCGATAAATCCCCCGGTACCGATCAGTAAGAGTTGTTTCAGCATCTTATTCCCTGTTCACATATTGTTCTTTCCACACCCTGGTATACGACCATCCCTTCATTCACTGTAAGCAGCTATTCCTTTAACCACTGGTCCAGCCAGTTTTTAAATTCCCGCTGCCAGAGAATGCCATTCTGCGGACTCAGCACAAAGTGGGTTTCGGAGGGGAAGAAAAGCATGCGGCTGGGGACGCCCAGCATCTGTGCAGCATTAAAGCCGGCCATTCCCTGGGTATAGGGAATGCGGTAATCATGTTCTCCCTGCATAAACATAATGGGAGTATCCCAGTTCCTCACGAAATGGTGAGGTGAACCGGCATAGGAATTCATGGCTACCGGATTATCCTTTTCCCAGGGGGCTCCCCCTGTTTCCCAGTGCTGGAAGAACATCTCCTCGGTGGTATAGTACATCATCTCCTCCTGGAAAACCCCGCAATGAGAAATAAAGGCCTTAAAGCGTCCCTCGTGATTACCGGCCAGCCAGTTGACAGAAAATCCACCGAAGCTGGCTCCCACGGCACCCAAACGTTCCTCGTCCACATAGGGTTCGGCAGCAATATCATCGGCTGCAGCCAGCAGATCCTGCATGGCCAGTCCGCTGTTATCCTTGCTCACCTGGTCGGTCCAGAGCTGACCGTGACTGCTGACTCCCCTGCGGGCGGGAGCAATAACCACATAGTCGAAGGAGGCCATCTGGCTCATGTTCCAGCGATAACTCCAGAACTGGCCCAGTACTCCCTGTGGTCCCCCGGTACAGAACATCACAGCAGGATATTTTTGTTTTTGTCGAAATGGGGCGGATAAATGGCCCAGACCAGCATCTGCTTGTTGTCCACCGTGGTAACCCAGCGCTTCTCCACTTTCGGCATGGTCAGCTGGTCCAGCAGGTGTTTGTTTTCGAAGCTCAGTTCGGTGGCCTCTCCGGTGGCCGGATCCACGCTGTAGATCTCCTCTGGCTTGGTCATATCCACCCGGGTGGCATATGAGCCTGTCTCCGGCTATGGCCACACTGTGGTAATCATGCATGCCCTCGGTAACTGCCTGGATCTCCATCGTCTTCACATTCATTTTAAAGATCTGCTGTTCCGAATTTACGGCACAAACAAAATAAAGATGTCTCCCCTTCATCGGTCCAGATTTCTCCGAAGGGTGAGTAGTCAAAGTCAGGGGTGAGATAGCGTTTTCTCCTGCTGCTCAGATCCATTTCGAATAGTCGTTCCTTGTCCGCTTCGTATCCTGCCCGTTCCATGCTGTGCCAGTAGATCTTACTGCCATCCGGTGAGAAAAACGGCACTCGGTCATATCCGGGCATTCCCTCTGTCAGGTTAGCTGGTTTCTCCGCTTTCCAGGTCGTACAGGTAGATATCCGAATCGGTACTGAAGGTATACTCCAATCCTGTCACTTTCTTGCAGGTATAGGCAATGCTTCTGCTGTCCGGCGACCAGGCCACCTCCTCCAGTCCGCCGAAGGGCTTCATGGGCGAATCATAGGGTTCTTCCGGCATAAGATCGGTCCCGTCGCTGAACCTGCCATCGAAATCGGACACGAACACGTGACTGTATGCCCCGTCTTCCCAGGTGTCCCAGTGCCGGTACATCAGGTCGTTGATAACACGTCCGTCGCGTCATTTGGAGGTCAGGGTGAAGGTCCTGAGTATTCTGGTTCACCTTCACTTCCCGGGTATAGAGCACCTTGTTTCCATCTGGCGAAAAAGCCAGCCCGGTAATTCCTCCCTCTACTTCTGAGATCTGGCTCTTTCCGTTGCCATCTCTGTTCATGACCCAGGCCTGAATATCACCTGAAGCTGAAGAAAGATAGACGATCCGCTTTCCGTCGGGGTGCCAGACAGCATTAAATTCATTTTGTGGTGTTTTGGTAAGCTGCAGTTTTCCCGATCCATCGCTGTTCATTACAGAAGAGCTCCCGGTTGCTGCGATTTTGCTCAATGCTGTAATAGCTTACTCCGTAAAGGATCTTTTTTCCATCCGGGGATACCTGGACATCCCCCAGTCGGCCAAAGGACCAGAGCACCTCCGGAGTCATAAGGTCGGAACTTAGCGTTAGCAGGTTTTTGGTAATCAGGGGAGCGTCGGCCTCTTTCTGTGCCTGGCAGGGAATGAGTAAAGCAAGGATGGAAAGAAGAATAAGAGTCTTTTTCATGAGTTTCAGATTTATCTAAGGCATAAATGTAGGAAGAATTGAGGGGAGTAAACCGATCGGAATGCATCAAATCACCTGACTGCGTAAATGTCCTTGAACATCCTGGCTTTATAGTCTTCAGCCATAGGAGCTTCGCGGGATGCAGGAGGGGAAAGAGATATTTTACCATTGTACCTATATTATGGTATATAAATTATAGTGCTTAACTTTCACATGATATGAAGCGGAAACATGCTTTAATTACAGGAGCCGCATCGGGACTGGGGCTTGAATTCTGCAGGCACCTGGCAGCAGACTCTTATGAGCTGGTGATGGTGGATAAGGATGGTGGGGGCCTTGATCGGGCTGCACAAACGATCCGGCAAACCTATGGGGTGGAGGTTAAGGCCATCGTCAGGGACCTGGGAGAAAACAGGGCGGCAGAAGAGCTGTTCGGGGAAGTGGAGCAGTACGAGTTTGATATTTTGATCAATAGTGCAGGGTTCGGCCTCTTCGGTTTTTTTGCTGAAACGGACTGGACCATGGAGGAGCGCATGCTGCAGCTACATGTATTAAACCTGACCCACCTGACCAAGCTGGTAGTTCAGAAGATGATCGCGAGGGGATCGGGCAGGATCATGAATGTCTCTTCCCTGGCCGCTTTTCAACCCGGCCCCCTGATGAATATTTACTATGCGTCCAAGTCCTATATCCATTTTTTCTCCGAGGCACTGGCCAACGAGGTGAAAGGAACCGGTGTGACCATTACGGTCTTGTTGCCCGGACTGTTTAATACCAATTTCGCCCGCTCTGCGGCCAGGTATTCCGGATCACCGGAAAAAAAGGAGAAGCTCGTCACGACCACGGTGGACCAGGTGGCCCGCAAAGCTCTGAGCGGGATGAAAAAAGGAAGAATCCGGGTCATCCCCGGATTTTCCAATAAATTACTTGCTCTTGCTCCACGAATTCTGCCTCGGACCCTGATGTTGGTTCTGCTGCGGAGAATCCAGGAAAGCATCCGGAAAAAGGAGGCTCGCTGAGCTCCGGATCGCCGGATGGAAGCTCCTGAAGGCCGATGAAAAAGAGTAAAATATACCATCTTCATGGTATGGGCCGCTTATTGAAAGTCAGCTTCTTATGGGCTAATTTTGATGTATGCATTTCTATTGCGCATTTTCTTAACCCATAAAAATAAAACGTCATGAATAAAAACTATTTATTTAGAGGATGGACAGTCATTTTTCTGTTCGCCATACTTGTTGCAGGATGTAACAAAGAGGAAAATGAGGGACCTCCCCAGCTGGCGGAGTTCTCCTTCGATGACCAGGCGGTTCTGGAGCGTTTACCGGACGGTTTGCTGACTTCCGATGATTCCAAAGCACAGGAGTGCGTGGATATGATCGAGGAGGCCCTGGATATGTCCGCTTTTATGGAAAATCTGGAGGTGCCTGACAATGCACAGCGCTCCGCTAAAAAGGCTTCGGGGGAGACCTGGTCGTGGACCTTCTCCTATGTGGGGGGAACATGGACTTTCTACTGGACCTATGATGAAGACAATACCAAGCGATACTGGACCATGGAAATCCAGTTTGGCGAGGGCCCCAGGTTTGACTACATCACCGCCTGGGAGATGAAGGATGGCACCGGTGGAGAGGTGGTCTACAGTTTTAACTGGGTGCAGATCTACGAGGAGGATTATGAGGATTATGTGGACCTTCACTGGACCTATACCTGGAACCTGGATTCCATGGGGAACTATTACTTTTCCTGGAGTTATGATGCGGACGGCATCGAGTATGACTACTACATGAATTACGAAATCGTCATTTATGCAGATGGTTCCGGGGAGCTGGACTACTACCTTATGGATGAACTCTACTATCATATGGAGTGGGATGCCGCCGGCAATGGATCCTGGTTCTACTATTTAGGTGGCTATGAGGAGTCAGGTTCCTGGACAGCAGGCTAGGAGTTAGCGGCTGAATCTGGCAATCTTGAGGATTTTTATTATTTTAAATAAATGAAAAATATAAAAATCCTCAGGATTCTGACGATCCTGCTCTCTATTTCTCTCGCGATTGTTTCTGTAGCGGGTGCTTTTTTCCCGGAGACCTATGCACGTGACAGCCCCTCCCTGGGGGCCCAGGGAGTAGGGCAGGATCTGGTGGATTTGTTTGTAGGAGTCCCTCTTCTCCTGCTCTCTTTTCATTTTACCAGCAGGGGGAGCCGGGTCGCCTCCCTGATCTATGGTGGGACCCTCTTCTACATCATGTATTCTTTTATTATCTATTGTTTCGGGATCAACTTTAACCGCTTCTTCCTCTTCTATTGTTTAACGCTCTCCCTCTCCCTCTACTCCTTTATCTTGCTTTTTTCGGCGCTCAGACAGCAGCAGGTGGAGGAGTGGTTTGAAAAGGCACCGGTGAAATGGGTTTCGATCTACCTGATCGTGGTGGCATTTATATTTTATTTTTTATGGCTGAAATCCATTGTTCCTGCTATTTTACAAAACCAGGTTCCTGAAGATGTTTCGGCATATAATCTACTGGTGAATCCCGTCCATGTGATTGACCTGGTGTTTGCATTGCCGGCATTGGTAATCGGGGCACTGTTGCTCAGACGTAAAGATGGATTAGGATACCTCATCGCAGCCTTTTCCCTGGTATTTATGGTGCTCCTGACCCTGGCACTGGCCGCCATGGTATTGATGCTGGTGATCAGAGGAATCTCTGAAGATTATACGGTTGCCATAGTCTTTGGAGTCCTGTCCCTTACCAGCATTATGTTCAGTCTGCTCCTGCTCAGGAACGTGAGTACCGGCAGATCCACTTAAGCTATTCCCTATGCGCTATTTCTTCCTTCTCTTCCTTTATGTTTTTCTTTCCGGAGCTCTTTCTGCACAAAATCAAATGGAGCTGGAATGGTGGGTGGAATATAAAAAGGATACTGCGTCGGAGGAGCTGTTCCGGGCACCGGCCAATGTGCCAGGGGCTGTTCAACTGGATATTGCAAGCGCAGAGGCCTATGGACCCTACTACTATGCAGATAACTGGAGGGATTACCTGTGGATGGAGGATCATGAATTCTTTTATGTGACCCATTTTATTAAACCCAGATTGGAGCCGGGCGAGCGCCTGGTGTTCCGTTCCCTGGGGATTGATTATGAATTTGAAGTTTATTTCAACGGGAAAATACTGCTTCATCAGGAGGGGATGTTTACTCCCGTCAGACTGGATCTTACATCGCAGCTAAGTGTAAATAATGAACTCAAAATCAGGATATTTCCGGTTCCTAAAAAACATTCCGAGCCTGCTGACCGCAGCCAGGCAGCAGCTTCCGTAAAACCGGCAGTCAGTTACGGGTGGGACTGGCATCCCCGTCTGGTTCCCAGTGGTATCTGGGACGATACCTGGTTGGAAATCCTGCCGGAATCGCACCTGGAAGAGGCCTCCGTGCAGTATAGCCTGACCGAGGAACTGGACAGAGCGTTTCTCAGGGTGGACGTTAGCGGGAAAAATCTCGGACCATGCAAAATAGCATGGAATCTTTCCGATTCAAAAGGTCAAAAGATAGATATGGGCTATTTGAGCACCTACCAGGATCAGGGAGTGTTATACAGTGAACTGGCCGATCCGGAGTTGTGGTGGCCCCATGACCATGGCGAGCCCAATCTCTACTCCTATGCCCTGGAACTGATCAGTTCCTCCGGAAAAGTGCTGCAGACATACACAGGCCATATAGGGTTCCGGCGTGTGAAACTGGTGATGAACGAGGGGGCATGGGAGGAGCCCCGGGGCTTTCCGAAGACCAGGAGCGTGGCTCCCATACAGCTGGAGATAAACGGGAGAAATATTTTTTGCAAGGGGAGTAACTGGGTAAATCCGGAGATATTTCCCGGTACCATCAGGCCTGCCAGGTATGCTGAACTGATTGATCTTGCCCTGGAGGCCAACTTTAATATCCTGAGGGTCTGGGGAGGAGGCATTGTGAACAAGGAGGTCTTTTATGATTTGTGTGATGAAAAAGGGATCCTGGTATGGCAGGAGTTTCCGCTGGCCTGTAACAATTATGAGGATAGCCCCGAATATCTGGAGGTCCTGAGGCAGGAGTCGGAATCGATCATCAGGCGTATACGCAGGCATCCTTCACTGGCTATCTGGTCCGGGGGAAATGAGCTCTTTAATTCGTGGAGTGGGATGACCAATCAATCCCTGGCCATACGGATGCTGAACAGCCAGTGCCTGAGGCTGGATCCAAACACCCCGTTTATCAGCACCTCTCCCTTGATGGGTATGGGACACGGGCACTATGTGTTTCGCGATCCGGACACCGGCGAAGAGGTCTATTCAATCATGAATAAGGCACAGAATACGGCCTATACCGAGTTTGGCATCCCGGGACCCTCCTCAGTGGCCATCCTGGCGACCATTATTCCTCCTGAAGAACTCTGGCCCCCTTTACCAGGAACAGCCTGGGAAAGCCATCATGCCTACAATGCCTGGGTAGGGGATACCTGGCTGATGAAGGATATGATTGAAGACTACTTTGGCAGAGCGAAAAGCCTGGAAATACTGGTTGAAATGGGGCAGCTGCTGCAAAGTGAAGGATATAAAGCGATCTATGAGGAAGCCCGGAGACAGAAGCCTTATTGCTCCATGGCACTCAACTGGTGTTTTAACGAACCGTGGCCCGCGGCGGCCAATAACAGCCTTATCAGCTGGCCCAACTGGCCCAAACCTGCATTCTCTGCGGTGAGGAATGCCTGCCGGCCGGTGCTTGCCAGTGCCAGAAACTATCAGCTGAAATGGAAGCGTGAAGAAAACTTTTCCACCCAGCTCTGGATCCTCAATGACAGCTATCAGGCCATAGAATCCGGGGTGGTAAGGGCTACCCTGTTGTCAGGAAACAAAGTCAAAGACCTGGGCACCTGGGAATTTGGCAGGGTGGAGCCCAATACCAATCTGGAAGGTCCTGTTTTGAAAAAGCTCTTGCCTCGCTGGGATAGCAATGGCTTTGTCCTTCTTCTGGAAGTTGAAGGACATCCCGAGTATAATTCAAGCTATTCTTTTGTATTATCCGATTAATCCCGCGGCCCCTTAAGCATCCATGGGATAGCGGAAGATGGGATCGGTTTTCAGCGCCTTCTCCTTGATGGCTATAATCTCCTCTTTATCCATAGGTTTGAACTCAGTGGCCAGTTCAAGTGCCATGGAGAACAGATCCTCATGGCCGGGAGGGATGGCCGCTGTGACCGGGTGTGACAGGGTAAAGCGGAGACCCGTGCGGGCTTGCTCTTTTTCAGTAAATGGTTTGTACCAGGTTTTATCAATGTTTCGCTCTTCTCCCTCTTCCCATCTTCTCCAGGCCATCGCCTTGAGGGCAAGAATTCCCATTCCTTGCTTTTGAGCCTCCTCCATGACCTGGGGACCAAAGTTGCCATTGTACCAGGCAGCAAAGTTAAAGGGAAAGAGGATGGTGTCGAACTCATATCCCTTCATAAGTGCCAGGGCCGCTTCCACCGAGTGGGCTGAAAATCCCAGGTATTTCACCTTGCCTTCCTCCCGCGCCTGCACAAAGGTTTCCATGGCTCCACCCTTGCCAAATATCGTATCCACATCTTCCAGGGTGGTGACCGCATGCAACTGGTAGAGATCGAAATGATCGGTACGCAAGTATCTTCAAAGACTGCTCCAGCTCCTTTCGGGCACCCTCTTTTTTTCGTTCTGTGGTCTTGCAGGCCAGGAATACATCTTTTCTATAGGGTTCCAGGGCCGGGCCCAGCATCTCCTCAGCATTGCCGTAGGAGGGCGCCACATCAAAGTAGTTGATTCCAGAATCGATGGCCTCCTTCACCCGGCTGGCTGCCTGTTCGGTGGTCGCTTTGTCAACCACGATGCCCCCGAAACCGATCATCGAAATCATTTCCCCTGTTTTTCCCAGGGCGCGTTTTTCAATTTTCCCCTTCCCCATCTCTCGGACAATGGCTGAAAGATTGGCGGGGAACATGCTGATCAGGGGTACGGTCATGGCTGTGGTTTCAATGAATTTTCTTCTTTTCATGGCTCGATGGTTTTATGCCAAGATAAGGATTCAAATTCTCTATGTCAAGTCATTCACCAGAACTTACAGCTACTGTTGCCGCCTCAAGGGTTGAATAAAAGTCATTCATAATGGCCTCCGCGTTGAAGTTCTCCCACACGATGATTATCCTGTTGTTTTCGGGCTGTTCCACCCACACCTCATTCGTGTATCTGGGGCAGGGAATCTCCACTGCTTCGGCCCAGGATGGATCTTTGACAATGGCTACGGCAGCCATATCAAAAAGGGATCGGAAACAACCATCTTCCAGGTGAGCTATATGCCTGAACAGGTCCACTGAATAGTCTCCAAAACAGGTGAAACTACCCCCATGCCTGCCGGTTACCGCTTCTTCACACCATCGGTCCCAGTCCAGGCATTCGAACATAAATATTTTTCCGTTTTGGCCTTTACTGCTGCGGTACCGGAGGATTGACCGTAACGTACCGTAACCATCTCAAAGGGAACCTCTTGTTCCAGGATATAGTTCATGGAGGCGATATCGTTGTCCAGGTTGTATTCGCCCGGGGCGGGATAATTGGCTCCCAGCCAGACAATCCGGATGTTTCTGGCAATGGAAGGTTCTTTTTCCAGGGCCAGTGCCACATTGGTCAGTTTTCCCACCGGCAGCAATACCAGGGGCACTTTCCTTTTTTTCATGGCTTCCCGGATAATGAAGTCCACCGCTTCCGATCCATCATATACCTCCTGGTTCAGCTGCGACCTGATCTCCTCGAAAATCGCCATTGGCTCCCTGGATAACTGCTACCTTATCATTCCAGCCCACCAGGTCCACCACCCGCTGGGCCTCTTTCATATGTTCCCCGATCTCACCTCCATTCGAGGTGGCATTGACGGTAATTCCCAGGACATCAAAGGTCTGGTCATTCAAAAGCAGGTAGGCCAGGGCATGCTGGTCGTCCAGTTCGTTATTGGCATCCGTATCAAAGATCACAGGAATACCGGCAGTCCGGATTCGGGTGCTGCTGACAGCTGTTGATCTGCAAGCAGTTGGTAAGGCCATAGATAAGCAGCAGGGACAAGAGTAAAATCGCATTCTTCATGGTGTTCTATGCAGGTTTAAGTTAATCACTTCGGGCCGTGAATTTACGAAATAGGATCCAGTAGGAGCAGGCTTTGAAACAGGATGGTGATACCTGCATAGAGCCAGAAACTGTCCATTGGTGTCTGCCATCAGGGCATCGGCTGGCCCAGAAAAGCGGACTAGTAAGCACCCTGTCCAGTTAAAGGGTGTGGGGAAGATATAGTCCAGCAGTGGTCCCATCAGAAGAATCCCAAATCCCTTGGAAATGGCCAATCCCATCACCTTGTTATCGGCAAAAGCACCCAGTACGAGCAGCAGGATCAGGGACTGGCTCGAAACTAAGGCAGTAGATCACAATTAACTGCAGAATGTCCAGGTTGCCCGTGAGGCCGAAGCAACTAGCAGGAAACAGCATGATGGCTATAAAGCTGAGAACCATTGGGATTCCCAATCTCATGTTTCAGATACCCTGCTTTTCCGGTGGGGGTAACCGAAATGGCAGTGATCATCCCCCCATCCCTTTCATCCAGCAGAATAAAGCCATATACCATTCCCATCATCATGGGGATCAGCATCAGGAAGAAGGTCCCTGCCTGCCGGTAATGCGGGGAGAGATCCACACTCCACTGGTCCATAACCACCTTCTCAATGACCAGGGGACCAGGAACTGCATCAGCGCCCACAGGATAAAAGGTACCATCATGACTCAGAATCAGCATGGGATCCCCTTTTAGCAGTTTAAAATCATATGTGAATGGCGCGCAGGTTCATAATGTTTATTTATAAACCAAGGTCGCTGGTAACCCTGCGCTTAGAGCATATCTGTAAGCCAACATATCCCCAAGCCACCAAGAGGATAACAGTCCAAAAGCATCCTCCAGGCAGGGAAGCGGATCCCTGGCACCCAGCATCATATCCAGTGAGGCCATGTAGGGCAGGAAGAGGAAGATGGGATGTTGGTCAAGCAGCAGGTAAGGGATCACCGGCAGGCATCAATAGCATGGAAACCCCCATCTGCAGTCCAAAATACTGGTTGATGGTGTCCACTCCTGCCGCCAGTCCCAGACCAAGCATGCGCAAAGGTGCCGGCTGTAAAGGCAACTGTAAGCAGCAGGAGTAGGAGTATATGCATTGAATGTCCCATACAGGCAGGTATACCAGGATACTCATCGCATGCTGCAATCAAGCGAGAGCGAGAGGGTTTTGGACCAGATGTAGCTGTGAGGGTTCCAGGGGGGTCACAAAAAGACTGTGGGTCACTGCCTGTTGTTTTTCCAGCAGGACCAGTGCTCCCATGAAAAGGACCCCCAGCATGGTGGTGTCGGTGAGAATCATGATCAGGCTCACCATCATACCTGTTCTCTTCCGGAACATTGAAAAGGACAGCTGACGTAAAGTGGCTGTGAACCACAAAATAGACCAGCCAGAAGCCCTGTCTCCACTGCAGCGTGATCTCTGTTTTTCAGCAGCAGATTCATTCCTTTAGCTGGATACTTATTGCTTGAGTTGCTTGACCGGTCACCTTGATGAAAATATCCTCCAGGGAAGCTTCCTGTGTATGGATGGTCAGAATTTCCCTGGTTCTGCAGAATCTCCTGGAAGACCTGGTTGTACCCCAGTTGGTCCATGGGGAAATCATCCGGATAGATATTTACCTTCTCCCTGTACTCCACCCTGACCGTTTTCTTGCCATGTTTCAGCTTCAAGTTCCTGATGTAGAGTCGATCACCGGAAGGGTGCCTTCCACCATAAAAGCCAGCCGGTTGCAAAGTTCACCGGCATCGTCCATATGGTGGGTGGTAAGGAAGATGGTTACTCCCTGCTTGCTGTAAGTCCAGGATGATATCCTTCATGATGCGTGCATTGCCGGGATCCAGTCCGGCGGTTGGTTCATCCAGGAACAGGATTTCAGGCCGGTTCAGCAGGGCGCGGATAAAATTGAGACGCATTTTCATTCCCTTGGAAAAAGCTTCCACCCGGGTATCCCGGTCACCCTCCAGATCGACCATCTCCAGCAGCTCATCCGGATCGCGGGTAGCTGATTTGAAAAAGGAGGCAAAGAGCTGGAGGTTTTCCAGGGCGGTCAGTTTCAGGTAGAGGTTGGGGAATTCAAAGGCCACCCCGATCTTTTCATAAAAGGAGCGGTCCATTTTTGCAGAGATCAGTCCCATTCACTTGACCGATCCTTCGAAGCCTCTTAACAATCCATTCAATACCTTCTGGTGGTGCTTTTACCGGCACCGGAAGGTCCCAGAAAACCAAATATTTCTCCCTCGCTTAATTTCAAAACTAATATCTTTCAATACCAGCTTTCCGGTACCCGGGTAAGTGTAGCTCAGGTCCTTAACCTGTATCATGGGAGTCCTAATGCTGGTGGAAGGCCGCGGAAACAAAGGTTAGCACTTCCGGAAGTGATTCTCTCCAGTAGGTCCAGGAATGGCCACCGTCACGGATCCGGAACTCGTGGGGGATCTCCTTTTTACGCAGGGCAATATGGACCAGGGAATTTCCTTCGAAAAGGAAATCATCATCCCCACAGTCTATATACCAGCGGACCTGTTGTTCCCTATTCTTTTTCAGTTCTTCAGCATCAATGGCATTTATCAGCTCCAGCGCGCTGTGACGCTTATACCAGTTCTCCATTTGCTCCTTGCTTCCCGGTTCCCCGCCTTGCCGACGCGTCCGGCTTTCCAGCTCCTCCATGCTCAGAGGGCCGCAATAGGCACTGAGCGGACAGGCAGAGGAAAAGAGCTCCGGGTGATGCAGGGCATACATAAAGGTGCCTCCTCCTCCCATGGAGAGGCCTGCGATGGCCCGGTATCTTTTCTCTCCTTTGATGCGATACTTTGATTCCACGTAGGGCATAAATTCTTCAAAAAAGAAGTCCTCGTAGCGCCATTCATTCTTTGGATCGTTAAAGTACCCCCGTTGTTTGGCATTCCCATCCGGCATCACAATGATCATGGGGGTGGCCGAACCTTCTAAAATGGCTTTGTCGGCAATATGCAGGACCTCGCCGAACTGTACCCATCCGGTCTGGTCGTCACCTGCCCCATGGAGCAGGTAGAGCACGGGGTAACTGCGCTCCGAGCTTTCGTAGTCGGGGGGCAGGTAGATGGCATACTTGCGCTCCATATCCAGGATCTTACTATCCATGGTAAGCAGGTCATACACTTTGCCGGTCTGGGCGGATACCATCAGAGCCAGGGTCAGGATCGCAAGGATCAGGGGAACTTTTTTCATGTTTCTGTTTATTTTTTCAGTTAGCTTGGTTCTGACATAAAGGTATAATCAATATTTATTAATCCAGCAATATTTATTAATCCAGAGCGTCAGCCAAAAATCAGTTACTAATTATTATCCCCTCATATTTGAGGATTGAATGAATCGTAGCCGTCGAAAATTTACTTCCAGTCGAAGGGCGTAACCTGGTAGACATAGTAATTGAGCCAGTTGGAGAAAAGCAGGCTGGCATGGGCCCTCCAGCGGATCACCGGATCTTTGGAAGGATCATCATCCGGAAAATAGTTCTCCGGTACGGCTGTACTCAAGCCTTTTGCACGGTCCCTCTCAAACTCATTTTTCAGGGTAAGGGGATTGTATTCCAGGTGACCTGAGATAAAGATCTGGCGGTTATCCCTGGAAAGCACAATGTTGGAGCCCACCTCGGGGGACCAGGCCAGGGGGATCAGGTCGGGATGTTTTTTAATATCCTTCAGCCGGTTTTCCGTATACCTGGAGTGCGGGGCGGGAAAAAGATCATCGAACCCTCGCACCAGGGGATGCTTCCGGTCTGTGATCTGATGGTCAAAGATCCCGAAAGCTTTGGCCGGCAGGGGATATTTTTGAATGCCGTAGTGATAGTATAGTCCGGCCTGGGCTCCCCAGCAAATATGCATGGTGCTGCTTACATTGCTTTTGCTCCATTCCATCACCTCACACAAAGATTTCCAGTAATCAACCTCTTCGAATTCAATGAGCTCCACGGGCGCCCCGGTGATGATCAGACCGTCGTATTTATGCTCTTTAATCTCATCGAAGGTCTTGTAAAACACCTCCATGTGTTCCCGTGGAGTGTTCTTCGATACATGCTCATCCATATAGAGCAGGTCCAGTTCCACCTGAAGCGGGGTGTTGGCAAGGGAACGTAGCAGATCGGTTTCGGTGACCATTTTTACCGGCATCAGGTTCAGCAGGGCTACCCGCAGGGGACGGATGTCCTGTTGGATGGCGCGGCTCTCCTCCATGATGAAAATATTCTCTCTTTTCAGCTCCTCGATGGCAGGAAGATTGGTAGGTACGTTGATTGGCATGATGGACTATTTCATTAAATAACTTCTAATTTCTGACTTTTGTTCTCAAGTCACTAAGCTTATCTCTTTCCGAAAACCAGAACGAAAACACTTCCCTTTCCGGGGAGGAACTTACCCGGATATATCCCTTGTGCAGTCGCATGACGTGCTGGGAGAAACTGAGTCCTACCCCGTCCCGGTTTCCTTGGTGGAAAAGAAGGGCATAAATATGCTTTCCATCTGCTCGGCCGGTATGCCGGTTCCGGTGTCCTCCACTGAAATTGTCCACTCCTGTGCTTGTTTCGAGGCCGAGAGCTTGATGTTCCCTGGGTGTCTTGGAGTGTTGACTGCCTCCATGGCATTCTTGACCAGGTTGATAAGAACCTGTTCGATCATCCTGGTGTCCATCAGCAGCTCGCAGGCTGGAGTCCGGACAGCTAATTTTCAATCGGGTTTCCTGCTGTTCGGCCTCTTCTTTGAAAAGCCTGAAGATCCGTTCCAGCAGGGCCGGGACCTCCGTATTTTCTGCTTTGAACTCCGGGGTCCTGTAAAGGTTGGTATAGGCATCCAGGAAAACAGAAAGTCCACTGGCCCTTCGGTGGATGGTATCCAATCCGGTTAGAATTCCTCCACCTCATCCTTCTTTCAAGCGGTCCATGTCAATCAGTTTACCCTCTTTCTGCAAGCGTTCAGAGAGATTGCCGGCAATCAGTTTAATGGGACTGATGGAGTTAAGGATCTCGTGTCTGCAGAACCCGTAAGCAGTTTCTGCCAGGCTTCCAGTCTCATTCTGATCCATTTCCCGGCTGATATCGCGCACCGAGACCAGGGTGATTTCTTCATCTTTCAGAATAAATCCCGAGGAAAGAAAGATCAGGTGGTGGGACTGTCCCTCAAGCTCCATTTTTTTCAGGGTTTCTTTTCCCGGCGTAAAGCTCTCGGAAGAATTCCGGCAGATCCTCCGAGACAGGTGCCAGCTCCGTCAAGCTGAACCAGGGATAAGAGTCCGAAGAGCTCCAGGAAGGCCTGATTGATCATCTTCACCTCTCCCTTAGCATTGAATGCCACCAGTCCGAACTGCACATGGTTGACGGTTTCCTCAAAGAAACGCTGTTCGGCCTCCCTGTCCAGCCGCACCAGCCTGAAATCGCTTGATCAGGGCATTAAATCCTTTGTGGATGGCACTAAAATAGGGATCGCGACGCACCCTGGAAAACTGCATGGTGGGATCGTCGTTGCTCATGGCAGTGATCAGTTTCAAAAGATCGCGTCTGATGCGGGTCAGGTACCAGACCAGTAGCGATGGTTTCCAGGACAAGGGCCACCACCAGCAAGGAGGTGGTCACAGGAAATTCCGGTTTCTGCAAATAGATGCCCAGCAGAATAGAGGTTCCCACAATGGCTGCCACAAAGGCCAGGATGGACCATATGAAGCGGCTAAAGACCATATTTCTTCATTTTCTGGTACAGGGTGGAACGGTTGATGCCCAGGATTTTTGCTGTGGCACTGATATTGCCCTGTTCTTCCCTGAGGGCCTGGGCTATCACCGATCTTTTCATGTTCTTCCAGGTTCAGGGTGCCGGCTGCAAGGCCTTGCTTCGTGCCGCTGAGCGGATCCCGGCGAAAGGGAAATAATAGTAATCACCTCTTTTTCGGAAAGGATCACCGCTTTCTCGATGGTGTGTTCCAATTCCCGGATGTTCCCGGGCCAGGGGTGCTGCTTAAGTTGGTCCATGGCCGCATCGGATAGTTTCAGTCCACTCTTTCTGTATTGTTCACTGTATTTTTTCAAAAAGAAGGCTGCCAGTACGGGAATATCCTCTTTGCCGCTTGCGAAGGGGAGGGATTTCCATCTCAATGGCATTGATCCGGTAATAGAGATCCTCCCGGAAGTTTTCTCTGCAATCATTTCCTGAAGAGGCATGTTGGTGGCAGAGATCACCCTTACGTCCACGGCTTTGGGCACGGAGGACCCCACTGGGTATACTTCATTGTTTTGCAAGGCCGATAGAAGTTTGCTCTGAAGAGCAAGGGGAAGATTTCCGAGTCTCATCCAGGAAGAGGGTCCCTCCGGAGGCAATCACAAAGCGGCCATCCCTTTCCTCCTTTGGCGTCGGTAAAGGCTCCCCTGTGTGTGGCCAAACAATTCACTTTCAAAAAGAGTTTCCGGCAGGGCACCCAGGTCCGTTTTCATAAATATTTCATTCCTGCGCTCAGATAAGCGATGAATCTCCCTGGCCACTACCTCTTTACCTGTCCCATTTTCGCCCAGAATGAGTACAGATGGCATCGGTTTCAGCAATCTTAGCCACCATTTGATCCACCTCTTTCATGGCGGAGGACTGGCAGTGGCAAATGTTCAGATCCTTTTCCAGTTCCCTGTGTAAGGTGGGCCTGTTTCTTTTTCAGCAGGCTTACCTCCATGCGGCTTTTCCTCAGCTCATAGGCGCCGATGCAGGGTGGAAAGGATCTTCTGCTCATCCCAGGACTTCATGATAAAATCAATGGCCCCTTCTTTCAGCGACCGGATGGCCAGTTCCACATCGCCATAGGCGGTGATAAATACCACGGACGCATCGGGATCCTTCTCCCGGATCTTATTCATCCAGAATATCCCTTCGTTCCCGGTCACCTGTCCGGCCTTAAAATTCATATCCAGAAGAATGAGATCGTAGGCCTGCTTTTCCAGGGTAGAAAGAATCAGGTTGGGATTGCGCAGGGTATCGATACGTTCAAAGTTCCTGGCCAGGATAAGCTTCAGGGCAATGAGCAGGTCGTTGTTGTCGTCAACAATCAGTATGGATCCTTCTTTCCTGGGCATGTGTCTTACTATGGTCTGAGGATGTAAATTTAGGGGATTGTTGGATTCATCCACACCGTGTGTTGGAAAATCCAACACTCTTACCGACTTATAAAGAGCATAAACGTCAGTAATACAGGTAATTATAGTATATGGCATGAATATTGACATATAGTTGGGAAAATAGATACAGATGATTCGTAACTACCTTCTTATAGCGCTCCGGAATCTCTGGAGAAACAAACTGATCACCCTCATTAACCTGGTGGGCATGGCCATTGGCTTCGGGATTTTCCTGACCCTGCTGACCTGGATCCGCTTCGATGCCCGCTTCGACAAATTTCACGAGGATATTGAAAAGATGTATGTACTGAATATCAGGCTGACCATGAACGGTTCGGAATATACTGCCCAGCGGACCGGCGGGATATATTCCCGGGTCCTGAGGAGCTGTTTCCCCAGGTGGAAAGTTCTTGCCGGGTGAGTCAGCCCAGAGAATTCGAACTGGGAATTCCTGAGGGAAGATGCAGATGCCGATGTACCCATGAAATACTTCGATGAAAGCCAGGTGGTGATGGTGGACAGCAACTTCTTCGATTATTTCACCTTTCCCCTGCTTAAAGGCAATCCCGAGAAGGTTTTTACTGCCAGGGATCAAATTGTAATCACGGAGAGCCTGGCCGAAAGACTCTTTGGCGAAAAGGAGGCCCTGAACAGGCAAATAAAAATCGGGGAAGGTGGGCTATTTCACTGTTGTGGCTGTGGCTGAAGATCCGCCGGTGGGCTCTACCCATCAGTTCAAAGCCCTGCTGGGATTCCATGTTCTGGAGGAATTGGGTTACCCCCTCAACAGTACGGGGGTACCATGTATTATAATCATTTTAAACTGGCTGAAGGGACCGACCTGCTGGCTTTGAACAAAGCCATTAATGAGCACGTAAGGAAAATTTCGAGGAAGAGTTTAGATCCTGGTGGTTCATGGACCGTTTTGACCGCCTGCACCTGCACGGTGAAAACAAGGGCATTATAGGGTACATGCTGAACCTGGTCATGGCGGTGGTGATCATGTTGATCGCCTGCATCAACTTCATCAATCTCACCACTGCAGGCTCTTCATTGAGAATTAAGGAAATAGCGATCAGGAAAAGTGCCGGGGCAAGCAAACGGCAACTGGTCATTCAGTTCCTGAGTGAACCTTATCTCTTCTGCTTCTGGCTTTCTACCTAGGTTTCTTCATCTCTGAACAACTGCTCATCCAATGTCTTTCGCTGGTTTGATGTTTAGTCAGAAAAGGTACCAAGGGGGCCTGGATACTGGCTGTTGATTCTGGCGATTTACCTGTTTACCGGCTTGCTGGCCGGTCTCTATCCTTCATTGAAAATTTCAAATTTTAAACCCCTGGCCTTTTTTTACAGCTAAGGTTAGCCAGAACCTTCGTTCTGGCAGAAGGTCCCGGCGGGTGCTGATTGTGACTCAGTTTGCCTTTTCCATTTTCTTCATTACAGCTTCCCTGTTTATCATCCGTCAGTTTACCCACCTCAGGGAAGCGGAGCTGGGATTTAACCGGGAAGATGTACTTTATATCCGGACCAAGGGAAGGGTATGGGATAAATATTCTGTAATAAAGCAAGAGCTGGAGCAGCTTTCGTTTGTAAATGGGGTCACTTCCGCCTCTGATATTCCTGTTCAGGTCGACTTCGGGGAGATTGATTGGGGAGATATGGACGGAGATCGCAATAAATTTGCCCGTGTGATCCGGACCAATGCTGATTTCCTTTCCACCTTTGAAATTGACCTGCAGCAGGGGGAGTATTTTACCACGGAACGTGATACCCTGAACTACGAATATGTGGTGGTAAACCGGGGACTGGTCGATTATATGGGATGGGAGGACCCGGTGGGCCGTGAAATGTACATTTGGGGGGGTGAGCGCATTGTCCTGGGTGTGGTTGAGGATATTAAGTTCTTTCCAGTAAAGCTGGGAGTTTTTGGCAACGAGGCCTGATCTATGTATATGAACCTGTCCAGCAGTACCTCTTTGTCAGGGTGACATCCGGGATCTACGCCGAACAACTGGGAGCCATCGAAGAGGTGTTCCGCAAACACAATCCGGGGTATGAGCTGGAGCATGACTTTGTCAGCAATTATAAATACGGGGTCCTGGAGAATGCAGAGGGGATCTAAGCTTATTTTCAAGGTATTCTCGGCCATAGCCATATTCATTGCGGTCATGGGACTTATCGGGCTTTCCCTGTTCAACAACAACCGCCGGACCAAGGAGGTGGGGATACGCAAGGTGATGGGGGCTCATACAGGTTCCATATTGAACCTGCTCCTTTCCGAATTTTTGAAACTGGTGATCCTGTCCAACCTGGTGGCCCTTCCACTGGCCTACCTGGGTCTTTGGAAACTCTTCCAGTTTTTCAGCTACTCCATCGAGCTGAAAATCCTGGTCTTTGTTATTGTATTGGTATTTTCCGTTCTCTTTTCCCTGGTTACTGTCATTTATCATGCCTTGAAAACCGCCAGGGCCAATCCGGTTGACAGTCTCCGATACGAGTAATCCATTAATCCTGGCCAACTACCTTTGCAATGCGCAGGTCCCTGAGGGATTTTGAGCTTCAGAAAAATTATCTATATTGCCATTAATAACACCTTTATGTAAAAAAGTAACACGATGTCGGTAGTTCGATTTGGGGTATCATTTGAAAAGGAAGTGCTGGATGCACTGGACGAATATGTGCAGGAGAATAAATTTTCCAACCGTTCCCAGGCCCTGCGTCAGCTGGTGAATCGGCATATCGTGGAGAAGAAGTGGCAGTGCAATAACCGGGTGGCCGGAGCGGTTACCCTGGTCTATGATCATCACCGGCGTGACATTGCCAATCACCTGGGAGAAATTCAACTGCAGTATTCGCGAAGAGATCCTGTCTGTACAGCGTTTTACGCTGAACGAACAGTACAGCATGGAGGTGATTGCCCTGAACGGAATCTCTGCCCGGCTCACCGAATTGGCCGAAAAGCTGATTTCAGAAAAGGGAATTCAGCATGGTAAACTGACCATGAGCAGGTTTGATTAGATATGGAAGGAATGAAAAGAGATACGGAAGATGAAGCTGTTGAAGCTTGAGAAGTGGTTTAAGGAGCAGCCGGGATCCATTGTGGCATTCTCCGGGGGGATTGACTCCTCACTCTTGCTCTTTCTGGCCAGGAAGTGGCAGGGCAGGGAAGTGGCCATCGGGGTGATTTCAGATTCAGAAAGCCTGAAAAGAAAGGATTTTCAGCTGGCGCAATCGTTCAGCAAACAGTTTGATATCATCCTGGAGGTGATTGAAACCCGCGAACTGGAGGATGAACGTTATAACGAGAATCCCGTGGACCGTTGTTATTTCTGCAAGGATCATCTTTATACAGACCTGCAGAAGATCAGTGAAAATATCCCGGTTTTCCGGTGTTAAATGGCACCAATGTGGATGATCACGGCGATTACCGTCCGGGCATGAAAGCTGCCGCTGAATATCAGGTGCTTTCTCCCCTGGCTGATTGTGGGATAACCAAGGAGGAGATCCGGGAGATTGCCAGGCATTTTGAACTTCCCAACTGGAACAAGCCGGCCAGTCCCTGCCTCAGTTCCAGGATTCCCTATACCCATTCCATTACCAGGAAGAAACTGGTGGAGATAGAACAGGCCGAGGATCTGCTGAATAGTTTTGGATTTGAGGATGTGCGGGTACGCCACTACGGTGATCATGGGAAAATAGAGGTTCCCAGGGAGGAGGTCCCCCAGCTTGCTGGAGATGAAGGATTCGGTGGTGGAGAAGATCCGGGAGATCGGATTCCCCGAGGTGGTGATCGATGAGGAGGGGCTGGTGAGCGGAAAGTTAAACCGGAGTATTGGAAAGTAATAGGTATAGAATATATAGCTATGAAGTCAGGAATGAAAAGGATATTATACTACGATTGTTTTGCCGGGATCAGCGGGGATATGAACCTGGGTGCCCTGGTGGACCTGGGCGTGGATGCTGCCTATCTGGAGAAGGAACTGGGAAAACTGAATATTAAGGGATTCAGACTGGAGGTGAAACCGGATATGCGAAAGGGGATCAGCGGGACCAAGGTCACCGTGGTGGTGGATAATCCGGAGAATGAAAAGCACAGGCACCTGAGTCATATAGAAGAGTTGATAAACAAGAGCACGCTTTCGGACCGAATTAAGAGAAGTCTCTGGCCATTTTTGACCTGATGGCCGAAGCAGAGGCTAAAGTCCACAACATATCCAAGGAGAAGGTCCATTTTCATGAAGTGGGGGCACTGGATTCCATTGCCGACATCGTGGGGGCAGCCATCTGCCAGGAGTTCCTGGAGGTGGATGAGATTCATGCCTCCCCGGTACAACTGGGAGGAGGGATTGGTACAGTGTGCCCATGGCCTGATGCCGGTACCGGCACCGGCCACCGCTGAGATTGTTGAAGGACATTCCGGTGAAATCCGGACTGGTGGACTACGAGGCCACCACCCCCACCGGGGCAGCCATTCTGGCAGCCACCGTGGACAGGTTTTCAGAGACAATGGACCTGAGCATAAAAAAGACCGGCTATGGAATCGGGCAGCGTGATGGGGATATTCCCAATGTGCTTCGGGTATACCTGGCTGAAATCCAGGAGGGGAGTCGGGAGATGTCAGGAGGAAGAGGCCGTGATGCTGGAATGCAACCTGGATGATATGAATCCGGAAAGGTATACCCATGTGATGGACCTGCTCTTTGACGCGGGGGCAGCCGATGTATTTATTATTCCCCTGGTGATGAAGAAATCAAGGCCCGGGCACATGCTCAGTGTCCTCTGCGCCGAGGATACGGTGAAGCCAATCAAGGAGATCCTCTTCACGGAAACTACAAGCATCGGTTTGAGGGAGAACCTGGTGAAAAAAAGTGTGTTACGCAGAGAGCAGCTAAAAGTGGGCACCAAATACGGGGAGGTGGAGGTCAAGCGCAGTTTCTGGAATGGACGGGTAGTCAATGAGAAACCGGAATTTGAACAATGTCGCAAACTGGCCAGGGTGCATGGAGTCACCCTGGAGGAGATTCGCAAGGAGGTATTTAAGAACTTATAATGGATAAAACTGAAATCATCAGGCTTCTGGAACAGTACAGCAGGGGCGAACTTAAACTGGAGGAGACGGCAGAACAGCTCTCGGTGAGAGGCCTGGAAGAGATGGGATTTGCCACTCTGGATACGGACCGTCACAACAGGACCGGGATTCCCGAGGTAATCTATTCTGAAGGGAAAACGCCGCAACAACTGGCTGATATTGCCGGGCGGATGAATGAAAAAGGCATCCCGATTCTGGCCACCAGGGCCACCCGTGAGATATATGAGGCAGTTCTGGAGCAGGTCCCGGGGGCCATCTACCATGAACATGGCCAGGGCCATCGTCTATCGGACGGAAGAACACAAACCTTCGGAAAAATATATCGCGGTGGTATCAGCAGGCACTTCTGATATACCTGTTTCGGAAGAGGCTGCTATGACCGCTGAATTTCTGGGGAGCCGGGTGGAACGCATCTACGATGTCGGAGTGGCAGGGATTCACAGGCTCTTTAACCGGATGGACCTGATCAGGAATGCGGCCGTGGTGATTGTGGTTGCCGGCATGGAAGGGGCACTGGCCAGTGTGGTCGGGGGACTGGTAGATAAACCGGTAATAGGAGTGCCCTGCAGTGCAGGATACGGGGCCAATTTTGGTGGAGTATCGGCCCTGCTCGCCATGCTAAACAGCTGTGCAGCCGGAGTCAGCGTGGTAAACATAGATAATGGATTTGGGGCAGCCTGCCAGGCTCACCTAATTGCAAAAGAAATCAGTTATTAATTCTTGCTAAAGTTTTTTTCGGATTATGAGTGAAATGATGGTCCTTTTGATATCGGCTGCAACCCTGGGGGTGGTTCATACCCTGCTGGGTCCTGACCACTACCTTCCCTTTATTGTATTGAGCAAGGCACGTAAATGGACACGTACCCGAACTCTATGGATTACTTTTATTTCCGGGGTGGGTCATGTGACCGGTTCAGTGATCCTGGGGATGATCGGGATCGCCATGGGTATCAGTCTGAGTAAACTGGAGGCCTTTGAAGCCAGCCGGGGCAGCCTCGTAGGGCTGGATGCTGATTGCATTCGGGATCCTCTATACCGCCTACGGGCTTTATAAATACCTCAAAAGGGGCGCACATATGCATGTTCCTGCCTTTCTGCGTCCCAAATCCATCCGGCATGCGGATCTGCACCTGGATGTCAATGAAATGAAGGAGGATAAGGCTGGAAGCCTGACTCCGTGGATCCTCTTTTTGATTTTTGTGTTTGGGCCCTGTGAGGTTCTGATCCCCATGCTTATCTATCCGGCTGCCAACCAGAGTGGGCTGGGGGTTTTCCTGGTTGCGCTGGTATTTGGAATAGCCACGGTGGGAACCATGATGCTGGTGGTCCTGCTGGGTTACCAGGGGCTTTCGCTGGTGAGGTTCAAAGGGAGGGAGCACCAGTTGCATCTTTTCGCCGGTCTGATTATCCTGCTGGCAGGAGCCGGGATGCAGTTTATGGGCTTATAGCATGCTTTCTTGAGGAAGTTAATCCGATACAATCTTATAGAGATATTCGCTGGTGCGCATCAGAATGGCACCCCCGGTGAATGCCGGGGTAGCCCAGATCTCCCCTTCCAGAAAGTTTTTTGAAATCAGTTCAGGTTCCGGCCCGGCCCTGTATACAAAGGTCTCCCCCCGTGTGGAACTGATATAGAGCAGTCCGTTCGCGTATACCGGGGAGGAATGGTATTTACCTTTCAGATTCTCAGACCAGAGTATCTCGCCACTTTTTCCATCCAGGCAATAGAAAACACCTTTTGAATCGACTGTGTAGAGCAGTCCATCCACATAAACGGGGGTGGAGAGTTGAAGGATGGGGGCTTTCATTCGCCAGCGCAAATGGGTTGGGCCGATATCACCGCTGCCCTCCGGATCTACCGCAAATAATTCGGCATACTTTACCCCATCTTCCCCTGTGACAAAGCTGGTATAAAAGTAGACCAGGCCATCCCCCTCCACAGGCATGGAGATGGTGGAATCATCACCCTGATTCACCCGCCAGACTTCCTTTCCGGTTTCCGGATCCATAGCCATACAGGTCCTTGATCCATTGCTGATCAGCAGATCGCGCCCCTTTAGGTTTATTATAATGGGGGTGACGTATGCTTTCTTGCCAATCTGTGGCATGTCATCATAGATATCGGCGGGACGTTCAGCGATCCAGAGGGTTTTTCCACTGCCTTTATCCAGGGCCAGAATCTGTTGCACATCTGTACCCTCCATGTGAACAAAAAGCTTATCCTTCCATAGGAGGAGGGAGGACCCGGGCCCCTGAATATGTTCGCACTGCAGGTCCTTGCGCTCCCATACGGTCTCCCCGGTGGCACTGTTCAGGCAGACGGTTCCATAGCGCCCGAAGTGCAGGTAGACAAATCCCTCTTCGATGGCCGGAGTGGGGGTGGCGTAGCTGTTCACCGCATGGATCCTGAAGAGTTTATCCGGATGAAAAACAAGCCGGTCGTGCAGCTTCTCTCCTGTCTTCAGGTCCACACACAGGGCACGCATCTCTCTGCTCTCGCTGTTGGCGGTGGTGAACCAGACCTGGTCTCCCCAGACCACCGGGGAGGACCAGCCTTTCCCTGATTCGGTAATTCTCCATGCGATGTTCACGGAGTCGCTCCAGAGGGTGGGAAAGCCCTTTTCCCGGGAGATCCCATTTAATTCCGATCCGCGAAAGTGGGACCAGTTAGCGGGGTCCTGAGCCCATATTCCGCTGCAAAGCAGAATCAGGCTTAAGAGTATTCCAAAAATTCTTTTATTCTTCAAAGGCTGCATCAAAATCAATATTAGAGGGTGGAAAATCCACCTTTTTCACGAAAGCGGCCGCCTCGGTGGCACCATGCTCGCGGTCCATTCCGCTATCTTCCCATTCCACGGAAAGTGGACCCTGATAGTCAATCCGGTTGAGGGCCCTGATGATCTCTTCGAAATTGATCTTGCCACGCCCCAGGGACCTGAAATCCCAGAATCTGCCGGGAGCGCCAAACTCAGTATGTCCCCCGAATACCCCGGCTTCCACCGGGACATCCGACCAGCCGACATCTTTCATATGCACATGGAATATGCGATCGCTGAAGGTGGAGATAAATTTGACGTAATCGACTCCCTGGTAGCCCAGATGGGAGGGATCGTAGTTAAATCCAAAGGCCGGGTGGTGATTCAGGGCTTCCAGCGCTTTCCGTGCAGAAGCGATATCGAAAGCGATCTCGGTGGGATGCACCTCCAGAGCGAATTTTACATCCAGTTCCTGGTACCTGTCAAGGATGGGTTTCCATTGAGCTGCAAATTTCTCAAATCCCTCCTCTATCATAGCAGCAGGAGTGGGAGGAAAACTGTAGAGCATGTGCCAGATGGGACTGCCGGTAAAGCCGTTTACTACCTTAAGCCCCATACGTTCGGCGGCCTCTCCGGTCCTGATGATCTCCTCGGCTGCACGACTGTTCACGCCATCGGGATCTCCATCACCCCAGACGTAGTCAGGTAAAATGCTTTTATGGCGTTCGTCGATGCGGTCCGAAACAGCCTGACCCACCAGGTGGGTGGAGAGGGCGAATACCTTTAATCCGTATTTGCCCAGGAGGGCCAGTTTTTCGTAGCAATAATGCTCGTCGGCTTGATCTACTTCAAAATGATCCCCCCAGCAGGCCAGCTCAAGTCCGTCATATCCAAAAGACTTCGCTTTTTCACACAGAGTTTCCAGGGGAAGGTCGGCCCATTGGCCCGTGAAAAGTGTAACTGGTCGTGACATATGCTGATAAGCTTAAAAAGTTAGACTAAAGAGGGCGTACCCAGATATTCCGGTAGGAGACGGGATTTCCATGGTCCTGCAGGTGGATGGGTAACTTCTCCGGGTGCGGATCATTTTTTGGCTTCCCGATATATTCGGTGGTTCCAAGAATTTCCACATGATTCTGAATCAAAACTCCGTTATGGATCACGGTGACACAGGGGGAGGAGATTTTCGATCCATCTTCGGCAAATACCGGTGCCTGGAAAATAATATCGTAGGCCTGCCATTCACCGGGTGGCAGGCTGGCATTCACCAGGGGGATGGTCTGTTTATAGATACTTCCGGCCTGTCCGTTATAGTAGGTTTCATTATCGTAGGAATCCAGTACCTGGACCTCATATTTGCCCATCAGGAAAATGCCGCTGTTGCCGCGGCCCTGTCCATCTCCCTTTACCTCAGCAGGGGAGCGCCATTCGATATGGAGCTGCATGTCCCCAAAGCTCTCTTTGCTTTTAATTCCTCCTGCCCTGGGTGCCACTGTCAGTGCCTCGCCTGCAATCCAGGTGGCGGGCCCTTCTCTCTCGCTCTCCCACTTATCCAGGTCGCCAGCTCCTCCATACAGAATAATGGCATCTGAGGGGGGGAGGGTACCTTTTCCCGGAGTTACAACTTCAGGTTTTCTGGACCAATCTTCTGTCTCTTCAGGTTTCTGTCCCTGAACATTCAGCAGCAGGCCACAAAGGCTTATTAGGGCAACAATTTTTTTCATGAGTTCTGTTCTGTTTGGTGTAAATAATAGAGCTCTAATTTAATAAAGTTTACGGATTGCGAATCAATGACTAAATTGTATTTTTATTTCTTCAGCAGATGTAGGTGGAAAACATTTCCGGGAACACCCGGTTATATTTAATAAATTAGATTTCATGCGTAGTCTTTTCGCTCTTGCCGCATTCGTTTTACTCATTTCCACACCGCTTTTCTCGCAAGAGGATCATATCCCGACCTTTGAAGATACCCTGGAAGTCTACGAGGATTTGTTTGGTATCAGGGAACCTTTACACCTGACCCTGGAGTTTAATATCAAGGAGTTTCAGAAATCAAAGCGAAAAGAGAAATACCACCAGGCCAGTCTGACCTGCCATGTGAGAGATTCATTTGAGGTGAACCATACCGTGAGGGTTAAGGCACGGGGAAACAACAGAATGGATGTCTGCAATATGCCTCCATTCTGGATGAATATCCGATATGCAGGCATTGAGGCAGAGGATCTGCGCGAGCTTACAAAGATGAAGGTTGTGACCCGTTGTCGTCCTGCAAGTATCTATAAGGACTACGTGCTCCGGGAGTACCTGGTCTACCAGATATACAATTTGCTCTCCCCCTATAGTTTCAATACCAGGCTGGTCAGACTCAGGTACATCGATACGGGCAGAAAAAATAAAGTGTCCGAAGACTGGGGCTTCATCATTGAGCCGGAGTCTATGATGGCAGAAAGGAATAAGGCCATGGCCATAAAGAGTGACAAGCTTTCCATCCGGACCGTCAACAAGGAGTGGATGGATAAGGTGGCCTACTTTCATTATATGATCGGGCAGGCCGACTATTCGGTTACCGGAAGGCATAACCTGAAAGTAGTCACCTTGAAGGAGTATGGCCCCACCGGGTTTATTATAATACCTTATGATTTTGATTACACGGGCCTGGTCAATACAAACTATGCCACCCCTGGTCCGGATCTGGGAATAACCAGCGTGAGGGAACGCTATTATCTGGGGGCCTGTCGAAGTGAGGAGGTTCATCAGAAGACCATCGACTGGCTTGCCTCCTACCGGGAGGAAATCATTAATCTGATCATGGATTTTGAGTACCTGGATGAAGAGGAGAAAGTGGATATGGTTAACTATATTGAAAGCTATTACGAGACGAGCGAGCATAAAAATTTTATCCAGAGATATATCACTCCTACCTGCCGCTAGTTGCATCCTGCAAAAAAAACATTTTTGTTTTGGTGTGGTTATTGTATTATGAGGTGTATAATGAAACAAGCAAAGAAAATCAAGCAATTTGCATTCCTGGTAATCTTGGGAATAAGCATGCTTCTATGGCTGCCCTTAAAGGGGCAGAATGAATCAGGCAAGGCCGGGTCACCTAAAAATGTGATCCTGATGATCGGGGATGGCATGGGGATTTCTCAGCTCTCTTCCGCCTACTACTTCCCGGATCAGAAAGAAAAAGAACATGAGCCGGCTTTTAGCCGCTTTAAGTATATCGGACTGGCCAAGACCTCTTCCGGTAGGGAAGTGGTTACCCAGTCCTCTGCCGCGGCCACGGCTCTGGCTACCGGGTTTAAAACCTATAACCTGGCGGTGGGTGTGGACCTGGATACGGCGGTGCGTGAGAATATTGTGGAGATCCTTTCCCGCAGGGGATATAAAAGCGGGATCGTTGTCACCTCCCACATGACCGATGCCACCCCGGCAGGGTTCTATGCCCATCAGGCCGACCGGTATATGCAAGAGGAAATTGCAATCGACCTGCTAAACTCAAAAATTGATTTTTTTGCGGGAGGCGGTTCAAAATACTTCAGGGATTCTACCGGAGCCTTCCCCTTTGAGGAGCATGGCATTGATATAAATTTTAAGAAGCTGAAAAAAATCAGGAAACCAGTAGAAGGGACCCGGTATGGATTTTTGCTGGACGAGGAACGTATGCCCTCCATGCTGCATGGCCGGGAAGATTTTCTGGCCAAGGCAACCTCCATAGCGGTGGACTATCTTTCTACAGGGGAGCACGGGTATTTCCTGATGGTGGAAGGATCGCAGATTGACTGGGCCGGGCATGGGAACAACGTGGAATATATGAAAGCCGAAGTCAATGATTTTGAACGGACCGTAGGGGACGTCCTGGACTATGCGGAGGAGGATGGGGAGACCCTGGTGATCGTAACCGCCGATCATGAAACCGGTGGGTTTACACTGGGGGCAGCAGGACACAACGGCTACGGGACTGCCGATTACTCCGTAATCACTCCGACTTTTGCTTCCACCAACCATTCGGCAGCCCTGGTGCCCGTTTTTGCCTTTGGTCCCGGTGCAGAAAAGTTCATCGGGGTATACGAGAATACAGAAATTTTCCACAAATTAGTGATCATTGATGGAATCTGAATAATCTCAATACTCTACAGAATGAATCCCTCTGACAGGGAGATTATCATTTCGATAGTCTCCAAGGCTTTTAAGCAGAATCCTCGTGCCGTGGCGATGATGAAAAAGAAAAATCCCTCCCGGAGTGTTCGGCTGATGACAGAATACGCCTTTACCCTGGTGGAAAAATTTAACGGCATCTATCTTTCAAAAGATAAAACCACCGTACTTTTTTACTACAAGAAAAGCCAGTATAAAAGAGGCCTAATGGATTACCTCCGTTATGGGAAAATGTTCCTGCCAGGCCATCCGGTCCTCTCAGCTATTCCCCACCCTGAAGCGGGAGAAATATATTGCCAGTCTGCGCCCCGATTATGAAGATTATATCTATGTCTGGGTCCTGGGCATCTGTCCCCAATAACAGAAGCTCTGAAGGACTGGCCGATATCAGGGATCATCTCTTTGGCCTGTCAGAGAAACTTCAGTCTGCCCATTCTGATTGAGACGACCGTGGAGAAAGTCCGGAAGCTTTACCACTATGTGGGCTTTGAAGAATACCACAAATGGGAGGATAAAGAAGCCGAGATCGATGTCTGGTTCCTGGAACGAAAAGTCAATCCGCCCCGGCGGGCCTGAATTAGACTACAGATGGTCAGCCAGCCAGTCACCCACTTCAGAAGTACGATAGGCCTTTCCTTCAGCAATATCCTCGGTGACCACTCCTTCCTCCATGGAACGGTCCACTACTTCTCCTGATGGCCTGTGCCTCATCTGTGAGGTCCAGGGCAAGTTCCAGCAGCATGGCGGCTGAAAGAACCGTGGCCAGCGGATTGGCAATGTCCTTGCCGGCAGCCTGGGGGTAGGAGCCATGGATGGGCTCAAATACCGAGGTATGGATCCCAACCGATGCAGAGGGCAGCAGTCCCAGCGATCCTGTGATCACGCTGGCTTCGTCGGAAAGGATATCTCCGAACATATTTTCGGTGACCATCACATCGAATTTCTTTGGCCACTGGATGATCTGCATGGCTGCATTATCCACAAACATATAATCCACCTCAATTTCCGGAAAAGCGGGAGCCATATCCTGGGCGATTTCTCTCCATAGTCTCGAGGTGGCAAGTACATTGGCCTTGTCAACCACGGTAAGGCGTTTATTCCGTTTGGCTGCATATTCAAATCCCAGGTCCAGGATCCGCTCTATTTCGGACCGGGTATAGACACAGTTATCGAAGGCCGTATTCAGGTCCTCAGAGCGGCCCTTGTCTCCAAAATAGATGCCTCCGGTCAGTTCCCGGATCACCACAAAATCGGCACCCTCCACCAGTTCCTTGCGCAGGGGTGATTTATGGATCAGGGAGCTAAAGGTGGTTACCGGACGGATATTGGCATAGAGTCCCAGTTTTTTCCGCATGGCCAGCAGTCCCTGTTCGGGCCTCACTTTCGCTTTCGGATCGTTATCATACTTGGGATCGCCAATGGCTCCAAAGAGCACGGCATCTGAATTCATGCAGAGCTGGAAAGTTTCCTCCGGGAAAGGATCGCCCACCTGGTCGATGGCGGTGGCGCCCACAAGGGCTTCTGTAAATTTAAAGTTGTGCTTGAATTTTCGGCCCACGGCCTTTAATACTTTGATGGCCTGTTCAACGATCTCGGGACCTATGCCGTCCCCTGCCAGTACGGCAATATTAAAATCCATTTATTTGTCTGTTTCTATAATGTTTAGCATTCTGGTGGTGCATTTAATGGCTGCAACGGTCTGGTCCGGATCCAGCGCACGGGTCTTAATGAGATTGCCATCGTAATCCCAGGTGATCATACATTCCACCAGGGCATCAGTTTTTCCTCCGGGGGGGATGGTGACCACGTAATCGGTCAGAACAGGATGTTTCTTCTTCAGCTTGTCATAGATTTTCCAGAGGGCCTTCATAAAGGCATCATATTGCCCGTCCCCCGAAGCGGTCTCTTCGTACAAATAACAATCGATTTCAATGGCCACCGTGGCCACGGAGCGTAGTCCGCGTGCCACCGAGAGCTGGAAGTTTTTGATCTTGATCCGTTCCTCGACCCGTTTTCCCCGCAGTACATCGGAGATAATATAAGGCAGATCATCTTTGGTGATTATCTCCTTTCTTATCCCCCAGCTCAATAACCCGCTCCGTAACCAGTCTCGCATCCTCTTTGCTTAATTCAATTCCCAGCTCTTCCAGGTTCTTTAAAATGCTGGCCTTGCCCGACATTTTTCCCAGGGCGTAGCTCCTCTTTCTTCCAAATCGTTCCGGAAGCAGGTCGTTGAAATAGAGATCATCCTTCTGATCGCCATCCGCATGTATGCCACTGGTCTGGGTAAATACATTTTCGCCGATCAGGGGTTTGTTGGCAGGAATCCTGATGCCGGAGAAGGACTCCAGCATTTTGCTGGCATGATAGAGGCGCTCCTCTTTCACATTCATCTCATATTTGAAATGATCCTTTACCACCCCGATGACACTGGAGAGCGGAACATTTCCGGCCCGTTCTCCCAGTCCGTTCAGGGTGGTATGAATACCGCTGATCCCTGCTTTGATGGCCGAAAAAACATTGGCCGTTGCCAGGTCGTAATCGTTATGTGCATGGAAATCGAAATTCAGTTCCGGGTAGCGGGTGACCATATCCAGGCAAAAATCGTAGGTCTCCTGCTGGTTCAGAATTCCCAGGGTATCGGGAAGCATAAAACGCTCTATGCTTTCATCCTTCAGGGCATCCAGCATCTGGTACATGTACTCGGGGGAATTGCGCATGCCATTGGACCAGTCCTCGAAATAGATATTCATCCGGATACCCATCTCCCTGGCCAGCCTGAGCACCTCTTTAATATCGGCAATATGCTGCTCGGGAGTTTTTCTTAACTGAGTTCTGACAGTGCTTCAGGGAGCCCTTGGTTAACAGATTGTCTACCTTGCCCCCGGCATCCTTGATCCACTTGAGTGAAATATCCCCATCAATAAACCCGAGCACCTCTACTTTATCAATATATCCTTTTTCTTTGGCCCAGGTGAATATTTTTCTGGCACCCTGGTATTCACCTTCAGAAACCCGGGCCGAGGCCACTTCAATGCGGTCCACCTTCAGGTCCCCCAGCAACACTTTGGCTATATTGAGCTTTTCCGTGGCTGTAAAGGATACCCCGGAGGTCTGTTCGCCGTCCCGTAGGGTGGTATCCATGATGGTGATTTTCATGAGCTGATTGAATTAGATTCTTGATTTCTCGAATTCGAACTGATCTTCTCCTTAATGCTCATGAGGTAATCGATATCGTCATAGCCATTGAGAAGGCACTCTTTCTTATACGGATTAATATCGAAACTTTCCGTTTGTCGCCTGTAGCCGGCAGGGTAATGCTCTGCTTCTCCAGGTCCACGCTAATCAGAGCTGCCGGCATCCTTTTCAATGGCCTGAAAAGAACAGCGAGGAAGCACTTCTGAAACCTGGACTGGAAGCAGCCCGTTGTTCAGTGCATTGTTTTTGAAGATGTCAGCAAAAAAGCTGGAAACCACCACCTTGAATCCATAATCATGAATAGCCCAGGCAGCGTGTTCCCGGCTCGATCCGCTGCCAAAGTTTTTACCGGCTACCAGGATATTTCCCGATAGGTCAGGCTGGTTCAGTACAAAATCGGCTTTTAGGGCTCTCCTTTTTATCAATAGCTCCAGTCCCGGAACAGGTTCTCACCAAAACCCTCCCGGGTGGTGGCTTTCAGAAACCGGGCCGGAATGATCTGGTCGGTATCCACATTTTCGATGGGCAGGGGAACTGCCGGAGATTCGATGGTCTGAAATTTATCTATGGACATCGGAATCCTTTAGATTATTAAATTCAGAATGATTTTTCATCAAAGCAGGATTCTTGGATCGGTAACTTTACCTGTAACAGCAGCTGCAGCTGCAGTCAGGGGACTGGCCAGCATGGTGCGTGCACCTGGGCCCTGTCGACCTTCAAAATTTCGGTTCGAGGTGGCAACAGCCAGCTTTCCTTCCGGAATCTTATCATCATTCATGGCCAGGCAGGCTGAGCAACCCGGTTGCCTGAGTTTGAAACCGGCAGCCTCCAAGGGTTGCAGTAATCCCCTCTTTATGGCCTGTTCTTCCACTTGCTTTGATCCGGGGACGATCCATGCAGTCACATGTTCAGCCTTTTTTTTCCTTTCACAAACTCTGCTACCTCCCGAAGTCTTCAATTCTGCCATTGGTACAGCTGCCAACAAAAACATAATCCACCTGCTCTCCCGGCAATGGGAGCGCCGGCTTCAAAATCCCATGTACGCCAGGGATTTTTTATAAGATTCCCTGGGGCAGGATCTCAATCTCCTCCACGGCGGGAATATGGTCCACTGATTTTAGCCCCCATACCCGGGTTGGTGCCGTAGGTGATCATGGGTTCAATATCCGCGGCATCAAAGTGGAGCTCTTTATCAAAGACTGCATCCTTGTCGCTTTTAAGCAGCCTCCATTTCTCGACCGCCTGATCAAATTCTTTCCCTTCTGGGGCAAATTCCCGGCCTTTTATATATTCGAAGGTAGTCTCATCCGGGGCAATCAATCCTCCCCGTGCTCCACTTTCAATGCTCATATTGCATACGGTCATTCTTCCTTCCATGGAGAGGCTCCTGATGGCTGAACCGGCATATTCAATAAAATATCCGGTTCCACCGCTGGCGGAGATCTTGGAAATGATATAGAGAATGATGTCTTTGGCGGTAACCCCTTTTGTAAGTTCACCTTCCACAGTAATGCGCATTTTCTTCGGTTTTGGCTGCAGAATGCACTGGGTGGCCAGTACCATTTCAACCTCAGAGGTCCCAATTCCGAAAGCCACGCTTCCAAAGGCTCCATGCGTGGAGGTATGGCTGTCTCCGCAAACCATGGTCATACCTGGCTGGGTAATGCCCAGCTCAGGACCGATGACATGCACAATGCCCTGGTAGGGATGGTTCAGACCATAGAGGGTGATCCATGTTTCTCACAATTCTCGGTCAGTTTATCTACCTGGAAACGCGATAGCTCGATCTTTAATGGAGAGGTGCTGATCCATCGTGGGGACATTATGATCGGGAGTGGCAACCGTATTTTCCGGGCGAAACAGGCTGATTCCTCGCCTTTCGATGCCCGCAAAAGCCTGTGGACTTGTTACTTCGTGAACTAAATGCTTATCAATATATAGTACCGCGGGGCCTCCTTCGATCTCTTCCACCACATGCGCATCCCAAATCTTGTCAAATAATGTTTTTCCAGCCATTTTGTGTCAAAATGTAACGTAAGTCGCAAATGTAAGAAACTTCTGCTGCAAATTGACAAAAAAAGGGCCGTTTTAATATCAGATTGTCACTTGTGTCTGCAAAATTCAGCTCTTTGGTCGGGAACTTTTGCTGAAGCTGTATTTTTTTTAAATTTGAGTATGCCCTTACTGAGCCCTCACCTCCGTCTGAACCTGCTAATCTGGAGCTTCTGCTTGCTTTTACCGGGTTCCCTTTATTCTCAGCTGGAGCAGTTGCATGTGCGACAGGTGGATACCCTGGTTACCTCTCTGGATATCTTTAACGAAACAACTCCCATGAATATCACGCTTACTCTTGATTTAAAGCGCTACCAGCGGGAAAAATTTAAAGGGGAATCTATGCCGGTTTATTTTTTGTACCAGATAAATGATACGCTACAGGTGGGGAGAGAGGTGAGTTTGACGGCCCGGGGTAAATTCAGAAGAACTCATTGCAGCCTGGCACCTTTCTGGTTGGATTTAGGAAAAACAAATGAAGAAAATGAAGAACCCGGGGAAATAAACCGGATCAAGGTGGTTACTCACTGCAAGGGTTCACAGTCCTATGAGGAGTATGTGTTAAAGGAGTATCTCTGTTATAAGCTGTATAACCTTCTCACACCGCTTAGTTTCAGGGTAAGACTGGTCCGGATGACCTATGTGGATACCGGGAGAAAAAACAAAGTAACAGAGGGCTGGGCCTTTATGATCGAACCTGAAGCCCTGCTGGCCGAGCGGCATATTGCCACCATGGTGAAACAGGATAATTTAACTGGCAGACTGTTTCGCACGGAAGATATTAGCAGACTGGCGCTTTTCCAGTATATGATCGGGAACGTTGATTATTCAATACCCAACCGGCACAATGTGAAGATCCTGGATCTGCCAGGAAACGGAGCTACAGGGTTTACCCCTGTCCCATACGATTTTGATTACACGGGCCTGGTGAATGCCCACTATGCGATTCCGAGATGATGACCTGGGGATCAGTTCGGTCAGGGAGCGTTATTATCTCGGACCCTGCAGGGAGGACAGGGATTATATACCTTCCATTGAAAACCTCAATCTTTACCAGGAGAAGATTCTCCAGGTGGTGCATGAGTTTGAGTACCTGGAGCCCAAATACAAAAAAAGTGTACTGTCCTATCTGGAGGATTATTTTGACCTCTCTGAGCATCACAAGGCACTCATATACTCGCTTCAAAAAACCTGTCGTTGAGATTTATGTTTAGGATCTTCCTGAAATTTCTGCGTATTTTTAACGAATTGAAACTAATTATTGGAATATGCTAACAGTTCATAAGATTGGTGGAAGTTCCATGTCCAAATTTGGGGACGTACTGGAAAATATTGTGAAGGGGCAGGCCCCGGAGGGATTTTACTACAACCGGATTTTTGTGGTATCGGCCTATATGCATGTGACCAACTGGTTGCTTGAGCATAAAAAAAGCGGGAAGCCCGGAGTGTATGACCTGTTTGTGAAGAACAAGGATTACAGGCAGGCACTGGAGGATCTCCTGGATAAGCTGATACACATCAATCACCAGATGGAGGGGATAGGACTGGACCTGGAGGTGGCCGATGCCTTTATCCGGGACCGGGTGGAGCAGTGCAGGAACTACCTGGGAAGCCTGGAGGAGGTGAGGGCTTCCGGATATGTGGATAAACAGAATATTCTGCTGGCAGCCAGAGAGATCCTGGCCTCCATCGGGGAAGCGCATTCTGCCTTTAATTCTGTTAATATCCTGCAGAACAATGGGATAGATTCCATATTCGTAGATCTCTGTGGTTTTCACGATGCGGAGTACCTGAGCATTGATGAGCGGATCAAACAGGCCTTCTCAGAGATAGATTTTTCCAGGAGCGTCCCTGTTGCCACGGGGTATACCAAGGGGACCGAAGGGATTATGCGGGAGTTTGACCGTGGCTATTCGGAAGTAACTTTCAGCAAGATCGCAGTGGCAGTGAGGGCTGACGAAGCAGTAATCCATAAGGAATATCATCTTTCAAGCGCCGATCCGGCCATTGTGGGGGTGGAGAATTCCAGACCCGTGGGGGCCACCAACTTCAATGTGGCGGACCAGCTGGCAGATATCGGAATGGAAGCGATTCACCCCAAGGCTTCCAAACCGCTGGAGGTGGCGGGGATCAATATACGCATCAAAAACACCTTTGAGCCCGATCATCCCGGCACCCTGATATCCAATGAATACAGGGGGAAAGTATCCCGGGTGGAGATCATTTCGGGAACCGACCGGGTGAAGGCCATTGAAGTGCATGATCCCCATATGGTGGGGCAGGTGGGTTATGACCTGAACCTGATGAAAGTGATACAACGGCACCATATCTCTTATATCCTGAAAGCCACCAATGCCAACAGCATTACCATGGTCTTCTGGGAAAAGGATCTGTCAGATGCTTTGCTTACTGAGCTTAAAGGGCTCTATTTCAAAGTGACCGTGAAAGAGGCGGCCCTGGTGTGTGCCATGGGAACCAATATCACCTATCCCGGATCCCTGGCCAAAGCCAGCACTGCGCTGTTCGAGGCCGGAGTGAATGTGGAGGCGGTATCCCAGTCACTGATGCAGGTGAATATGCAGTTTGTGATTGGCAGGAAGGACTACCACACGGCTATCAGGGCACTGAACCAGGCACTATGCCTGGAGGAATGAAAATACAGGGGGGCTCTGTTAAACCATCAAAATTTTTCAGGGTCCAAGTTAAAGCACTAACTAACTCAAATACTATGACTAAGACAGCCAGAACCGGTATTGCCTCCATTTTGGTCTGCCTTTTTTTTTCTCTGTCTTTGACGGGACAGGAGCTTGAAGCAGATTCTTCGGTGCAGAGAGAGGATGGCCTCCGGATTTTTATAGACTGTGCCCGCTGTGATATGAATTTCATCCGTGATGAGATCCCCTATGTGAATTATGTGAGGGAGGTGAAAGAAGCACAGTTATATATCCTGGAAACCAGGGAGATCACCGGAAGCGGCGGAAGAAAATACACCTATGCCTTTATCGGGCAGCAGGAGTTCAGTGGAATAAATGATACCCTGGTTTATTCCAGCAGACCTGATGATTCCAGGGATTACCAGAGAATCTGGAGAACCCAGATGCTGAAGATGGGACTGATGCCCTATGTGGCGAAAACACCCCTGTACAGCGAGGTCTTGATTAACCCCACCGACCGGGTGGAGCGCCAGGTAGTTGAGGACAGGTGGAACAACTGGGTATTCGAACTGGAGGCTGAACCTGATTTTGAGGGAGAGGAGTCCTTCAAAGAGCTATCTCTTCGAAGTTCGGTTTCTGCCACCAAAATTACGCACGACTGGAAATTGGAGCTGGATTTCGACCACCGGTATACCCGGACAAAATATACCTACGATGATACCATCTATACCAATGATAAGAGCTACCAGGGGCTCGATGTGCTGATCGTAAAAAGCTTTGGGGAACACTGGTCAGCGGGTTTAAGGACTAACCTGCTCTCTTCTTCATTTAACAATACCAACTTCTCGTTAGACATTTTACCCTCCATTGAATACAATATCTTCCCCTATGCCAAGTCCACGCACCGTCAGTTGAGGTTCCTTTATGGCCTTGGAAGTTCCTACCGGATTTACACGGATTCCACCATTTTCGATAAATTGGAGGAGTTGTTGTGGCAGCAGCAATTGCAGGTGGCCTACCAGGTGCAGGAGAAATGGGGTTCCATCAACGTGGCCCTGGAGGGATCCCATTTTTTTCATGACCTCAGCAAGAACAGGCTCGAGCTGAACGGCTATGTGAATATCCGGATCCTGAAGGGCTTGTCGCTGCGGATAGGAGGGGCAGCAGCGCGTATCAATGACCAGTTATCCCTGGTCAGAGGGGAGGCCTCTGAAGCGGAAATCCTTCTTCAATTGCAGGAACTTGAGACCAGTTACAACCTGGAGGGAGAGCTCGGCCTGACCTACACTTTTGGCTCCATTTACAACAATATCGTGAATCCCCGTTTTGGCAACGGGCGAAGGTGGTTTTAGAACCTGAGTCAGGAATTTAATTTCAATAGTTCGTTCCAGAGCTCCTCCGGAATATCCACCCCATGGGCCATATGTCTTCTTCGGTCCCGGAGTGCCCGCTGCCCCGGGTAGCGCACCTGCTCATGGAGGCCCTGCAGGTATTCCAGGGTTTCCTCTATCATACTTTCCCTTTCCTTTTCAGTAAGCTGCCGTTTAAGGTCCATGGCTATAAAAACCTGGGAAAGCTCAGTTTCTGCCGGAAGCTCCCCGACCTTTTTCGTTGTGTTTCCGCCTGCAATCATGGCTGCTGCCAGGTCCAGTACCAGAGCCAGGCCACTTCCCTTCCAGAGACCGGCAGGAAGGATCCGCTTTGATTCCAGGATTTCGCCTGGATCCCTGGTCAGTTTCTTATCCAGATTATACCCTCCGTATTCGGAAAGTTCCAGGCCCTTTCTCTTTTGCCATTCCAGTTTTCCGTAGGAGTATTGACTCATGGCCATGTCCAGAACCAGGTGTTCTTTACCCCGTGGAATGGCCAGGACAAAGGGATTGTTGCCCAGTCCTGGACTGGAAGCTCCCCAGGGGGGCATATTTGGCATGGTATTGGTCCACCCGATGAAGAGGAACCCCTGTTCAGCCGCTCTCCACCCGTAGGTTCCTCCCCGCATCCAGTGATTGGTGTTCCGGAGTCCCACTGCACCGATCCCTTGAGAGGAAGCCAGCTCCAAACATCTGTTTGTGCAGAACAGAGCATTTGAAATACCGGCTCCCTGCCGCCCATCCCACTGTTCCATGGCAGGATAGCTGTTAAGTAGTTCGGGTTCTGTTCCAGCCACTACGGTCCCCTGTTTCACGTCCTCTATAAACCTTGGAAAACGATTGATCCCGTGGGAAAATACTCCATCCACGGTGGTTTCCGCGAAGACCTTTGCCAGCTCGGAGGACTGTAGGGGAGAGAATCCGTTTCGAAGAAGGATCTCCTTGAAAATTGCCAGTAGCGACTGGAACTGTATGATCATGAACAGGAGAAAATAAAAAGTTGCCTTGCAAGATACGAAGCCTGAAATTCTTTTATATCTTCGACCCTGTTAAAAAATCCCCATAAATGATGCGGCGCCCCTTTATTTATATCCTCCCCTGTTTGCTATTGGCCCTACTCCTGATGGGCTGTGGGGGAAGATCCCAATCAGAGGATAAGCAGGGAGAGAATCAGTCGAAGGAATGGCACATTACCGACGATCTTTCCGGAATTCAGATGGGGCCAAAGGAAGAGGAATCCTTCCGGCAGGCAGCCTTTGACGGGGACCTGGAGCAGGTCGAGCTGCTGCTGAAGCAGGGAGTGAGTTGCCATACCACGGACCAGGATGGACATACCGCTTTAATGTTTGCAGCCTATAACGGACATTCTGAGATTGTGCTGGCTCTTATTCATGCAGGAGCAGAAGTGGATCAAAGGGACCTGATGGATCGGACGGCACTTCTGTATGGGGCCACCGGTCCCTTTCCTGAAACTGTAAAGATCCTTCTGGATCACGGGGCCAATCCCAATCAGGTAGATTCTGAAGAACATTTTTCGCCGCTCATGCATGCGGCAGCAGAGGGGAACCTGGAGGTAGTCAAGGTGCTTCTGAACCACGGGGCGGATAAAGCGCTAAAAGATGTAGATGGCGACGATGCGAGTTTTTTTGCGGCTCAGGCCGGACATTTGCAGGTGGTAGAGTACCTGAAAGAGAAAAGTAATTAAACGTTCACCCTTTGGATTAGTCAAAGTGAGAACTGACCTGAAATAAATATGAGTTATTCTTCAAATGGGAACTGATCTGCACAGGCTATTTATCTCAGTGGTCTGTGGCTTCTGTTTGATATATGCACCACTGCAGGGGCAGCAGCATGCCGGAGACTCTTCCGCGGCTTTTGAGGATCTGGTGGTTTGGGCCTTCGGTCAGGACCAGGAGCTGGTGAATGGCATGCAGTATTACAATAAACACCCCCGCAGCATGGGCCATCCCTATCTTCTGCAGGGATGGTCGCACCAGGGTTCCGTGACCATACGCGGCAGACTTTACAGCCAGATCTGGCTGAAGTATGATATTCATGCCCAACAGGTGGAGGTGGCGTACAGGACCATAAACGGGGCGGAGAACATGGTGATCCTGGTTGGGGACCGGCTGGATGAATTCACCATCGAAAAGGATTATTTCAGGAGGCTGAATCTGGAGGAGTCCGGGGACCAGTTTTACCAGGTAATCGGGGAGGGAGCTCTGGTTCTTTATATTCAGTGGGAGAAAATACTGGTGCCGGTCAGTGGCGATTCCAGGTTTATTGAAGAGTATACGGCTCCTAAAAGAAATTACTTCCTGGAACTGGAAGGCAAGATCTATCCCTTTAGCAACAAGAGCAGCTTTGTGAAGCTTTTCCCCAAGGCCATTCAGAAGGATCTGAAGAAAATCATAAAAAGCAATTATATTCAGATCAGGAGCGCTACTACTGAACAGCTGGGACTCTTTCTTCTGGCCGTCGGAAATCTTTTAAATGGAGGGGATTGATGGTCAGGAGTCTTCAAATAATTCTGCTGATTTTACTCTTGTTGCCCTGCTCCCTGCAGGCCCAGGATCCAGATATCATTTTTAAGGGGACCTTTCAGGATGTTCCCTTCGGGGAGTTTGTAAGGGACGTGGAACAGCAAACCGGAGTTCGTTTCTTTTTTCTGGAGACCTGGATCAAAGGCGTGCGGGTTACTGCCTCAGGGGAAGCGCTTTCACTCCGCCGTACCCTCGATAAAACACTGCTCCCGGCTGGCCTTTACTACCATCTGGAGGGGGGGCGGCAGATTTACTTATCCAACCGGCAGGCCTTTGTGCCACAACTACCGGATTACTCAGGGTCAGCGGGCCGTCCGGGTCAGCCGGAGGACGACTCCAGGGGCCTGACTTCCACCGAGCAACGCTATATTGATGGCAGAAAGGCCGGAAGGCTGGAGACTCTGACGGTTGGAGACAGGGAAGAAGGAGGAGGCAAGAATGTGGCCGTCCTGCATGGAAAGATCTCAGACCGTGAGACCGGGGATCCTCTGATTGGAGCAACGATATATTTTGAAGAGCTGCAAAAGGGTACCGCCACGGATGTGAATGGCCGTTTTAATATGGTGGTCAGACCGGGTAAATATACCGTTGAATTTAAATGCATGGGGATGGAGGACCGGCATAATTACCTGGAAGTCCTCTCAGACGGTGATCTGGCCATTGCCATGGAAAAAAGTATCATAGCACTCACAGAGGTGGTTGTTCATGCCAACAGGTACCACAATGTGAGGGGAACCCAGATGGGATTTGACCGTCTCAATTACAAGGTTTTAAAGGAAGTTCCTGTGGTGATGGGCGAGAAGGATATTTTGAAGGTGATCCAGATGTTGCCCGGTGTACAAACCGTGGGAGAAGGAGCCGCCGGATTTAATGTAAGGGGCAGTGCAGCGGACCAGAACATGATCTACGTGAACAAGGTACCGGTCTATAACAGCTCGCACCTGTTTGGTTTCTTCACCTCATTCAGTCCCGATATTGTGAAGGACTTCACGCTCTATAAGAGCAATCTGCCCGCTTCCTACGGTGGACGACTGGCTTCCTTTTTTGATATTACTGCGCGCCAGGGCAATCTGAACAAATATACGGCCAGGGGAGGAGTCAGTCCGGTTACCGCACGCCTCTCCCTGGAGGGCCCCATCCAAAAAGGAAAAAGCTCCTTTATACTTGCTGGACGCTCCACCTATTCGGACTGGATCCTTGGCAGGCTGGAGGATCAGGAGTTAAGGGAGAGCAAGGCCAATTTCAACGATCTTTCGGGAATGCTGACCTGGGAACCAGGCGAAAAAACGCTGATCAAGGCATTTGGATACTACAGCCACGACTTTTTCAGACTGGGCACCACGAACCAGTATGAATATAACAATGCTGGGGGATCCATTAATATCAACAGGAGGTTAAGTTCCCGTCTTAACGGCGACCTGGCCCTGGTGTATGGCACCTACGATTTTACAACCGTCGATGAACAGGTGGCCTCAGAATCATGGACCCAGTCCTACCGCATTGAGCACTATGAAGCCAAGGTGGATATGGCCTGGCTCTCCCTGGGTAAACACAAGCTGACTTTTGGGGGAAATGCCATCCTGTATAACCTGGACAGGGGAGACGTAATTCCCTATGGGGATATCTCCATGCGGGTGCCCGTCGAACTTGGATTGGAAAAAGGCCTGGAGACTGCGGTTTACCTGGCCGATGAGATCACACTAACGCCCCGACTGACCCTGTACGGAGGGCTCCGCTTTGCCACCTACCTGTCCCTTGGTCCGGATCAGGCCCAGGTCTATGGAGAGGGACTGCCTCTTCAGCCGGGAAGCGTGGTGGATGTCATAAATGCCGGGCCCTATGAGCTGTTGAAAACCTATACGGGACTGGAGCCCAGGGTATCCTTGAATTTTATGCTCGGAGCCAATAACTCTCTTAAGTTCTCCTACAACCGGGTGAACCAGTTTCTGTTTATGCTCAGCAACACGGTTGCCATTTCTCCAACGGATCAATGGAAACTTTGCGATTACAACATCTCGCCTCCCTATGTGGATCAGGTATCTCTTGGATTCTACCAGGATTTTCCACGGGGCGGACTGAACACTTCGCTGGAGGTCTATTACAAAAAGATCCATGATGTGGTGGATTATCGCGACGGTGCCAGTTTTATCAGTACACCACACGTGGAAACAGCAACCCTGCAGGGGCAGCAGGAGGCCTATGGCTTCGAGGCCCTGTTTAAAAAGAACATTGGTAAACTGAGCGGATGGGTGGCCTACAGCTACTCCCGTTCCATCATGGAAGTGGATTCTCCCCTGCCCACTGAACGAATCAATTTTGGAGATCCCTATCCATCCAATTTCGACCGTCCGCATAATCTGAGTGTGGTCACTAATGTGAAATTGAACCGCAGGCTCAGTTTTTCTGCCAACATGGTATACACCACCGGAAGGCCGGTTACCTACCCGGTCTCCATCTACTATGTGGATGGGATGCAATTTGTGGACTATGCCAGCCGGAACAGCTACCGGATTCCGGATTATTTCCGGGTAGACTTCTCCATTAACCTGGAGGGAAACCTGAAGGAGAGAAAGCTGTTCCATTCTTACTGGATGCTAAATTTCTACAATGCGACCGGAAGAAAGAATGCCTATTCGGTTTATTTTCAGAACGACGAGGGAAGCATAAACGGGTATAAGCTCTCCATCTTCGGGCAGATGGTGGTCACCCTCTCCTGGAACTTTAAATTAGGGAATTATGCCAGTGAATAGATTTATTATAATCGGGCTGATGGTGTTGCTGGGTCACTCCTGCATAGAGTCCTATGATCCTGTGATCAACGAGACCCAGGAGGTGATGGTGATTGAGGGGATGATAAGTGACAGGCCGGGCATTCACAAGGTGGCCGTTTCCGTGTCCACCCCCTATAACGATCCCTCCTACCGGCCTGTTAAAGGATGTGTGGTCTCGGTTCAGGATAATCTGGGAAATACAGAAATATATTATGAAAGCATGGAACAGGACGGGATCTATGAGGCCTGGCTGGAGGAGCCTTTCCTGGCCGTTGACAAGGCTTACGCTTTACAGGTGATTACTCCCGGAAATCAGGTATATGCCTCCGATTACGATTCACTTCTGGCCTGTCCCCCCATCGACTCTTTGTACTATATAGAGAAGCTTACCAGCGGAGATAATCCGGACCAAAGCTGGCACGGGCTACAGTTCTTTAATGATGTCAGGGGTCACAGGGGAGGCACCCGCAACTACCGGTGGAAAGCCATTGCCACCTGGGAGTACCATTCTCCCTACACGGCAACATACGTCCGCTATAAGGGAGAAAACATTCCTTATATCAGGGATACGGTTTCCACCTGCTACCTGACGGAGACCATTACCACGGTCTATGCGGCCTCGACGCAGTTGCTTTCTGAGAACAATATCTATCAGAATAAGCTGCATTATGTATCCACCCAGACCCCCAGGTTGACTGAACGATATAACCTGCTGGTGGAACAGCATTCTCTCACCGATCAGGCTTACGCCTACTGGGAAAAGCTGGCAGCGCAGTCGGCAAACTCGGCCAGCCTCTATGAGACCCAGCCTTCCAGCAGCCTTGGGAATATCTACAATGTGGACCAGTCCTACGAAAAGGTGCTGGGCTGCTTTTATGCCACACAGATTCAGGAGGACCGCATTGTGGTGGATAAGACCGACCTGAGTTTTCCGGTGTACGGATATACCTGCAAGCTGGATACCCTGGTGGACAACAGCACCTTCATATACGACAATTATTATTACCTCTTCTCCCTGGCGCTTATTGGTCCGGGCCCGCCATGGCTCGGGGCCCCGAAACAATGTTTCGATTGCACCCTGCTGGGAGGATCCAATATAACGCCCGATTTCTGGTAGATGAAGTGTATTAGAGCTACATATCAACGATTACTTTTTGCGGTACTGGCAGGATGGACAGCTGTGCCGGTTCTGGCCCAAACGCCCTATGATGCGGTTTACCGGGAGGAGGCCATTAATATTGATGAAAAGCTACAGCTCTTTGCCGACCGTTCTATCTATTCGGTGAATGAAACCATACGTTTTGTGGCTGATTATTCGTTTAGTGGCCCTATTTTCTCAAACACCTGGAGCAGTGTGCTTTATGTGGAATTAATCGCTGGCAACGGCACTCCGCTGGCCCAGGGCAAGTACCGGATTTCAGAAGGGAAGTCAGAGGGAACACTGCATATCCCTCCCGAATCTCTGACGGGCAACTACTATCTGAAGGCCTATACCCGTTGGATGAGGAACCGGGGGCCTCAAAGTTTTAGCTATACGGCCCTGAAGATTATAAATCCCCATCGGACCGAGGTGGCTGAGCACTCAGAGAATGGGTCCGGCTCCCCTGGTGCAAGGCGGATGGCCCCCAAGGAAGGGATTCTGGTATGTACCACAGCGTCTTCCATTTACCGGGGAGGAGAGGAGGTGCTGATACAATTACAAGGCGCCCCCACCATATTACTGGATCAGTTAAGCTGTTGTCTTACAGTAGTTCCGGAAGGTGCCATTGATTTGGAAGCGGGGACTTTTTTAACAACAGCCACCCTGGAGCCAGACTCCTTCCAGGTTAAATACCTTCCTGATCTGAACAGTGATATCTCCATTTCGGGTACAGTGGTGGGTCCGGATCTGAATCCGGTTGCCTATGCCACCCTGCATTTTGCCTTGCTTGGAATTGAGCCGGACTTTTTCGCTACCATGTCGGACATAAATGGAAGGTTTATTCTGACTGTACCCAGTGCAGCGGGCGACCGGCTGGAATTTTTTGTAACACCGGAGCAGGAAGAGAGCGGTCTGGAAGTGCGGATTGACCAGGAGTTTGACTCCAGGACCGTGGCCTTCCCGGCAGAACCATTCAGGCTTCCGGAGCAAGAAAAGGAGGTAGCCAGGAAAATTGCTCTGAATACGCAGATATCGAAAGCATTTTTGCCGGCCCCTGCAGCCAGCGAGCTGCCTTTTCAGAAAACCATATCAGAGGGGCAGCGAATTCCCTTTTACGGGACCAGGGTCAAACGTCTGCTCATAGATGATTATGTTCGATTACCCAACCTGGAGGAGGTCTTTCTCAATCTGGTTCCGGAAATACAGTTTTACAAGAAAAGGGGAGAGACCAGGATCCGGATTATTAGCGATAATGAATCCATCGGGGTGTATAATCCCCTGATAATGATTGATCATATCTCCGTATTTGATCATGCGGCACTGCTGGCCCTGTCCCCGGATAAGATCGAGCGGGTAGACCTGATCAATGAGATCTACCTAAAGGGGAATGTGGCTTTTGGCGGAGTCCTGGCCATCCACTCCAGGAAGGGAGATATGGCTGGAATAGATCTTCCATTGGGATCTTATTTCTTTGATTATCAGTCATTTCATCTGGAAGCTCCTGCTTTAAAGCCCTTGGTGGTCACGGGAGAACGGGTGCCTGATACCCGGAACACTTTCTTCTGGGCAGGGGATGTCCGCCTGGATAGGGACCAGCCAACTGAACTGGTTTTCCAGGCCCCCGATCAGCCGGGGAAATATGTCATCCATGTAAGGGGTGTCTTAACCGGAGGGGAGGTATTCTCAGCTTCTTCCCTGTTCCTGGTGGAGTAGTGCACCCAAATTTCAATATCTTTGCAGCTTCAACAGGATTTATGGAGGCGCAGCAGAAAGATTTTCCACTTCACGATTTTTATGGAGATATATACGGGACCTATGACCGGGTAAACCGGATATTTACCTTTGGCAGAGACCGCTCGTGGCGAAGGAGAGCAGCCCGGGAACTTCTGCAGAGCAAACCGGGAAGAGTGCTGGATCTCTGCACGGGCACCGGAGATTTTGTATTGGAGTTGGCGCGGCAGTCGCTTAACAGCTCCGGAGAAGTGATCCTGGAGGGCTTTGATTTCAGTGCTGAGATGCTCCGGGTAGCCCGGCGAAAGCAGGAAAAGCTTCAGCAAAGGATGGAGCTTCCACAAATCCGGTTTTTGGAGGGTGATGCCGGGGAGATGCCCTTTGAAGAGGGGCGTTTTGATTCCATGGGGATCACCTTTGGACTCAGGAACCTGGTGTATGAGAATTCCAATGCGAAAAAGCATCTTTCAGAGATGAACAGGGTACTGCGCAGGGGCGGACAGCTGGTGGTACTGGAAAGCAGCAAGCCACGGAGCCCTCTCTGGAGAGTATTCAACAACCTCTATCTGCGGTTTTTCCTGCCCTACCTTGGAGCTTTGATATCGGGTAACCTGAAAGCCTATCAATACCTGGCCAGTTCTTCCAAGAACTATTATACCATGGAGGAGATGGAAAAGATACTGGAGCAGGCCGGATTTTTTAAACTCCGCAGCAGATCGCTCTTTCTTGGATCAGTGATGTTACTGGTAGTGGAAAAGAGATAACAGGAAATTGTATCTTTGGACCAAGACTTAAACGGATGACTATTGAAGAAATAAACAGTGCCTGCAGGAATACCTTTATGGAGCTGCTTGGCATTGTATTCACCCGGGCTACTGAGAATAGCCTGGAGGCCAGGATGCCCATTACTCCAAAGCTTTATCAGCCCATAGAGGTGGTTCATGGCGGGGCCCTGATCTCCCTGGCGGAAAGCGTGGGAAGTGCGGCCTCTTACCTGCTGGTGGATCCGGACCAGTTTAATGTTCTGGGCAGTGTGGTCAATAGTCAGCATATAGCACCGGCCAGGACGGGCACCCTTTTTGCAAAAGCCACCCTTCTGTTAAAAGCTGATTTTAAACATATCTGGGATGTGACAATTAAGGACGAAAAGGGCAAACTTATTTCCATCAGCCGTGTTACCAATAGTATTAAACCAAAAAAGCCGGAAACAGTACGCTGAGCATGCACTATGAACAAAGGTCTTATAGCTATCCATAACGCCTGCATTTCCAAAAATCTCCCTTTTGTAACCTTTCGCCTGCCCCTGCAGGAGCATTCCACCACCTATATCCAGACCACTCCGGAGAACGTGGAGTGGCTAAGTATCACCGATATTTCCGGGGAAACTGGCTTCCTGATGGCTCCTTTTGATACCCGGAACGGTCACCGGTATATCCTCATTAAACCTGACCTGGAGATTCAGGAGAAGGAGATCTCCAGGGAGACCATCCGCCTGGTGGAAGAGCTGGCCCCACGACCCCGGCCTCAATGGAACCGGGCCGCTCCAGTTGTGACCGGAAGAGATGCCTATATGGAGCAGGTGGATGCCATTAAATCGTCCATTGCCACCGGCGCCTTCCAAAAGGCAGTGTTATCCCGTATCAGAGTGGTGGAGGGGGAGCACATGGCTATTGTTCCCAGGCTTTACCAGGCCATATGCAAAAAGCACCCCAATGCCTTTACCTACCTCTTTAAAAGCGATGAACACTTCTGGCTGGGAGCATCTCCGGAACCTCTGCTGAGGCTCCGGGATAGAAAAAGTATCCACCGTCTCTCTGGCCGGAACCAGGCCTTATGCGGAGAAGCACCTTGATATTAATAAGTGGACCGCCAAGGAGGTCCTGGAACAGGAGTACGTCACCCGTTACATTCATGATGTTCTTAGGGCATTTAAGGTGAAAGATTACCGGGTCAGCTCCTCCTATGTGAAAAAGGCCGGGAACCTGCTGCATCTCCGGACCGATTTTTCTCTGGACTTTGCCCGTTTAAATGGCAGCCTGTGGGAATTTGTGGATGCCATGCACCCTACGCCTGCTGTGGCAGGTCAGCCCAAGGAGGAAGCCATTTGCTATATTAAGCAACTGGAGCCTCACGACCGGGACTACTATACTGGGTTTCTGGGCCCTATTCGGCCGCACGGGGAGACGGACCTGTTTGTGAATCTTCGCTGCATGAAGATATGCCCGGAATATATATCGCTATACGTGGGAGGGGGCATCACTCTGGAATCGGATCCGGCTGAGGAGTGGAACGAGACACAGCTGAAGGCTCAGTCTCTCCTGAAGATTATGGGCACCTTTATTAAACTGGAAGAGTGAGCTCCATGCATCATCTGCAACATATTGCTGAACTGGGCCCTCTGTTGACCGGACTTGGAGCCAGGCATGTTATTCTGGCTCCCGGAAGCCGGAATGCGCCTCTGATCCAGTTGTTCACCTCGGATAAGAGCTTTAGCTGTCATTCGGTGGTAGATGAGCGTGCGGCCGCTTATGTGGCCCTGGGAATGGCCCGGCAGCTGGATGAACCCGTGCTTGTGGTAAGCACCTCCGGGACCGCAGTTTTGAATCTTGGCCCGGCAGTAGCGGAGGCTTTCCAGCAAGAGCTTCCCCTGCTGGTACTCACGGCCGACCGTCCCCGGGAGATCCTTAAACAGTTTAATAACCAGGTTATTGATCAGCGTGCACCCTATTTCAACTTTTCAAAGGGTTTTTTTGAATTTCCACCACAGCTCAGAGAAGAGCAGGACCTGAAGAGTGCTATGCGGATGGTGGAGGATTTATTCCAGGAGGCTCTCTCTTATCCTGCGGGTCCTGTGCATGTGAACCTGCCTCTCCTGGAACCACTTTATGAAACGCTTCCCCCCTCCTTACTTGCGGGGAGTGGGGCCGGGCCCGATCCCTATTCCCGGATATCCGAACCAGCATCTCCTCCGGTCCCTGATCTTGCAGGCCGGAAGGTGCTGATCCTGGCCGGAATGGGAACTGGGAATCTCCCCTTACAGAAAGAACTGGAACAGGCGGTGCTTCATAGCCAGTCGGTGGTTGTGGCAGAGAATATCTCCAATCTGAACTCGGACCAGTTTATTTCGATGCCCGAACTGGTTCTGGGATGCGCTTCTGAGGAAGAACGGGCGGCTCTTGCGCCCGACCTGGTGGTCGCATTCGGGAAGCAGCTTGTCTCCAAACAAATGAAATTATTTGTGCAATCTCTTGATAATGTGGAGCTTGTGGAACTGGATGGGAAGCCGGAAGAGCAGGCTCTTTTTCAAAAGCTGGCAGCCCTGAAGGAGCCGGATAATTCCTATCCTGGCTTATGGAAGGAGATCGAGAAAAGGGAGCGTAAACGTGCCGCGGCGTATCTCCTGGAGGCCCCATTCGGAAACCTCACTGCCATGGCCAGGCTCCTGGAAGCGGTACCCCCTTCTACCGTGGTACACCTGGGAAACAGCAGTTCCATCAGGAATTCACAGCTGCTGCCTGCCCGGTCCGACCTGGAATACTTTTCCAACAGGGGGACCTCGGGAATTGATGGATCGCTCTCTACGGCTGTTGGAGCCGCTATCGTTTCGGATCAGCAACACCTGCTCATGCTGGGAGACCTCAGTTTCGTTTATGATTCCAATGGGATGTGGAATAAGGATTTTCCGGAAAATCTGAAGATCGTTGTGATTAATGACGGCGGGGGAGGTATCTTCCGACTGTTGGAAGGACCCGATCAGATGAGCTTTTTCGAGGAGTACAGTGTGACACATCACCCGGTATCGCTGGAGTTGCTCTCCGGGGCTTTCGGCAGAAATTTCGGGCGTGCCACCAGCTATGCGGAGCTGGAGCGCCAGGCAAGGGCCCTGTTTGCCCCTGGCGCAGGCTTATCGGTGCTTGAGGTGGATACCACAGCCAGTGATAATAGTCGTATTTTTAAAGAATTATTCAGTTAACAGGAGTCAGAAATGGAGAAAAGAAAATGGATTAAACTCAGGGATTTTGAGGAGATCAGGTTTGAGTTTTTCGAGGGGATCGCCAAGATCACCATAAACCGCCCCCGGTACTATAACGCATTCACTCCCGACACCACACGGGAGATCAGCGAAGCCCTGGTTATGTGCAGGGAAAAAGCCGAGATCAGAGTGGTCGTTCTGACAGGAGAGGGGGAGAAGGCCTTTTGTAGCGGAGGGGATCAGAATGTGAAGAGTTTTGCAGGCTATGTGGGAAAAGACGGGGTGCCCCGGCTTAATGTGCTGGATGTTCAGCGGCAGATCCGAAGCCTGCCCAAACCGGTGATCGCCATGGTGAACGGCTATGCCATCGGGGGTGGACATGTCCTGCATGTGGTCTGCGATCTCTCTATTGCTTCTGAAAATGCCCGCTTTGGTCAGACAGGACCGAAAGTGGGCAGTTTTGACGCAGGATTTGGCTCCTCCTACCTGGCCAGGCATGTGGGGCAGAAGAAGGCGCGGGAGATCTGGTTTCTCTGTGAACAATACTCTGCAGCCGAAGCCCTGGAAATGGGGCTCGTCAACAAGGTGGTCCCCCTGGAACAGCTGGAGGATACCACCGTGGAATGGTGCAATAAGATCATGAAGCACAGTCCCATCGCTCTGAGAATGATCAAAGCCGGGCTTAATGCAGAGCTGGACGGACAGGCGGGGATCCAGGAGCTGGCGGGGAATGCAACCATGCTCTACTATATGACGGAAGAAGCACAGGAGGGTAAGAATGCCTTCCTGGAGAAGAGGGATCCGGACTGGGATCAGTTTCCCAAATTGCCCTGAGCCCTTAACTCAAAGATTTTCATTAATTTTACCCCGGATGAATACTGCCCAAATATGGCTCAAGGCATTCAGACTGCGAACCCTTCCGCTGGCTGTTTCAGCTACGGTTCTGGGAAGTCTGCTTGCCTATGCCGATAACCGGTTCAGGTGGGGTGTATTTATTTTTGGAAGTCTGACCACCCTCTTTCTTCAGATACTCTCTAACCTGGCCAACGACTACGGGGATGCCCGCAAAGGGACCGACAATGAACAGCGGCTCGGACCCCTGAGGGTCACACAAAGGGGACTGGTAAGCCTTTCCCAGATTCGCTGGATGATTGGTGTTTTTGTGTTTTTAAGCCTGGTCTCCGGCTCCTTACTGATCTGGTTTGGTCTGCGAGGGGACGATATGCTGCTCTATGTCCTCTTTTTCCTGTTTGGATTCTCCGCCATCTATGCGGCCATCAAGTACACCATAGGCAAACGACCCTATGGTTATCAGGGGTTTGGGGACATCATGGTCTTCATCTATTTCGGTATCCTTGGAGTGGTAGGGACCTATTTTCTTCATACCCATTCCCTGCACCCGACGATTCTGCTGCCCGCTTCCTCGGTGGGCTTATTCAGTATGGGCGTGCTGAATCTGAATAATCTGAGGGACCACGAAAACGATGCCCTCAATGGAAAAAATACCCTGGTGGTACGTATGGGGGTACGCTGGGCGAAAACCTACCATGTTATTTTGCTTCTGACAGCACTGGTGCTGGCAGTAGTCTATACCATTCTGCATTTCGAATCCTATTACCAGCTGATTTTTCTGCTTCCGGTACCTCTTTTGATCTCGGATATCAATACCGTAATCACCAATACGGTTCCGGTGGAACTGAACCGGGAGCTGAAACGACTGGCCATGGCCACACTTCTCTTCTCCATCTCTTTTGGAATCGGACTGGTGCTTTAAATGGTCCGGGCTACTTATATCACCCATCCCCTGATCTTTGTCAGGCCCGCAGGAACCTCCCGCGGCATTCTGGAAGATAAGCCCTGTTTTTTTATCATTTTAAAGAACGGCGAAGGGGCAAGGGGGATTGGCGAGGTCTCGTTTATACCCGGACTGAGTGTGGAGAAGCAGGAAGAGCTGGAGATCCAGGTGGATCATATCTGCAAGCTGATAAGCCGTGGAGAGATGGGCCCGGGACAGCAGCTGCCTGCACTACCGGGTGTGCAATTTGCCCTGGAAACAGCTTACCGGGATCTGGAAACCGGGGGGAAATGCCTCCTCTATCCCTCGGAGTTCACGGAGGGAAAGGCAGGAATTCCCACCAATGGCCTGATCTGGATGGGAACCAGGCCTTTTATGATCAGTCAGATCAGGGAAAAGATTAAGCTGGGATTCCGAGTGCTGAAGTTAAAGGTGGGTGCACTTAACTTTTCAGAAGAACTGGATTTATTGAGGTGGGTACGTTCTGAATTTGGAACGGCAGACCTGGAGATTCGCCTGGATGCCAATGGTGCCTGGACCCCGGAGGAAGCCCGGGAGAAGATGGAAGAGCTATCAGAATACTGGATTCATTCCATCGAACAACCCATTGCACCGGGTCAGCCGGAGCTTTTGGGGCAGCTCTGTCAGTGATTCCGCCATTCCGGTGGCCCTGGATGAGGAGCTGATCGGAATAAGAGATTCACACAGAAGGAGCGAATTGCTGGATCAGGTACGTCCGGCCTATATTATACTGAAACCCGGCCTGCTGGGAGGATTTTCAGTGGTGGCTGATTGGATTGCCCTGGCCGGAAAATACGGGGTTGGCTGGTGGCTTACCTCCGCCCTGGAATCAAATGTGGGACTTAATGCCATCGCGCAATGGACCTGGAAACAGAATACCAGCAGACCCCAGGGACTGGGTACCGGGGCCCTCTATACCAATAACATTCCCTCCCCACTGCAATTAGGTGGCCAGCATCTGTGGTACCGGCCCCACGAGAAGTGGGACCTGAATTACATCGGACAGTGACAGGCGGACCAGATATACAGGAGCCCCTGCTTCTCGAGGGTGATTATTTCAGCAAAAAAGGCTTGCTTGACTATTCTTCCGGGCAGGCCGGAAATCTCCAGGTGCCCCCGTGGAAAAGAGAGGTATTTGCCTTTATTGCCCTGTTTCTGGATCCGGCGCATGCCCCGATCGTTCAAAGCAGCAGTGGATCCACCGGTGATCCGAAATCTTTTACACTTTCCAGGGAAGCCATGTTACTCAGTGCGAATAGAACCCTGGAGTTTTTCGGGCTGCGGAGAGGAGAGCAGGTGCTGCTTGCTTTACCGGTTCATTATGTCGCTGGGAAAATGATGGTGGTCAGGGCCCTGCTGGGAGGGCTCGACCTGTTGCTCAGGGAGCCCTCTTCCCGGCCCCTGAGTAAACTAAGCGGATCCATTGCTTTTACAGCAATGGTGCCCTTGCAGGTGGAGGAGTCCCTGCATTTCGGAGATCCCCTGGAAAGGATTTCCAAGCTGCTTATCGGAGGGGGAGAGCTTCATCCCGCCACCCGGGAAAAACTCTCCCGGATGGCTGCTCCGGAAGTGTATGAGAGCTTTGGGATGACGGAGACCTATACGCATTTCGCTTTAAAGCGGATTAATGGACCAGGGCCCGGCACCTGTTTTAAAGTACTGAAAGGGGTGTCCATTGGACTGGATGAACGCGCCTGCCTGGAGGTGGAAGTCCCCGGCATCACAGCCGGTCCTCTGGTGACCAATGACCTGGTGGAGATCAATGAAACGGGAGATGGCTTCACCTGGCTGGGTAGATTCGATAATATGATAAACTCCGGGGGGATCAAAATCATTCCGGAATTGCTGGAGGAGAACATCCGGGAATGTCTGGGGTATGAGGTCCTGGTTCTGTCTGAAGCAGACAGAAAACTGGGACACAGGCTGGTCCTGGTGGTCGAGCACGAGGGGGAGGATCCCCCCCTGGATCAATGGATGGAATTGCTCAGGGGAAGGCTATCCGGCTATGAACTCCCAAAGCGGATTCTTACCACAGCCTCCCTTCCCAGGAACGCATCCATGAAACCCGACAGAACATCTGCCCGGGAACTCTTGTTATAGTAGTTAAGTACTAACTAATCCTATTTCAAATGAAAGCATTACGAGTTATTCTGATCATTGTTCTTGTCCTGGTGGCAGCCATTCTGATTGTTCCCCTCTTCTCACCCGCTATGGCAGAAGTGAGCGCGGAAACTACCATAAACCTTGAAGCGGACAGAATCTTTCCCAGGGTCGCCTCTTTTATGGACCGGGATCAGTGGGATCCCTGGTTAACCCAGGACAGCACCGCTGAGGCAACGATTGAATCCAGTGCTGCATATATTGGATCGACCTATGCCTGGAGCGGGGATAAAGTAGGCACGGGCCGTATGGAAGTGATCTCAGTAAAAGAAAACGAATATATTGAATCCCACCTTTGGTTTGGCGAGGTGGAGGAGCCTGCCCTGGTAGAATGGCGTTTCGAACCGGTGGACGGGGGGACCCATGTGACCTGGTCCTTCAGCCAGGAGACCGCCTATCCCATTGGGCGACTGGGAATGATGTTCGGAAAAATCTTCCTGAATCAGAGTTTTGAACTGGGTCTGGCTAATCTGAAGGAGTGGATGGAAGCAATGCCTGCTGAAACCAGTGCTCTTGGTGCCATCACCGTGGAAACCATGCCGGCGATGTTCAGCCTGGTGGTCGATGGTGCAGGGACCATGGAGACCATTGGAGAGCAGCTTGGAGAACTTTACGGACTGCTTTTTATGGAGGCCGGGAAGCAGCAACTGGAGATGCTTGGGGCTGCATTTGTACATTACCTGGATTATGATGAATCCACGGGGTTCTCCAATTACCGGGCCGGGATACCGGTGGATCAGATGGGAAAGGATGCGGGTCAGGTGAAAGCTCTGGCCTATCCCGAGATGGAGGTGGTCCAGGCCCTGCATACAGGCCCTTATGAGGAGTTTATTTCCTCTTATGAGCTATTGGGGGCTTATGTTGAAACCAATGAGATGGAGATTAGCGGGGAAGCGTTCGAGCACTACCAGGTGGGGATGCAGACAGAGTCGGATCCTGCACTCTGGCAGACTCTGATTGCATTTCCGCTTAAATAGATGGATCAGCAGGAGATCGACAAAATTTTTTACCGGGATGGCTACCGGATCGCTCAGAGCTATCTGGACCAGGAATTGAGTCCGGTCCAGATGCAGGAGGCCATCCGGGCCCTTTACCTTGCCATCGATGAACTCCTGGATGCCTTCATTCACCGCGCCGGTGAGGAAGGGCAGCCGGTGCACTGCAAGAAAGGTTGTGCCTGGTGCTGCCACCAGGAAGTTTTTGCCGTCACCCATGAGTTCCTTTATCTGCATGAGTTTGTTCAGAGGAAGCTGTCCGAAACAGAGCAGAATCAGGTTCTGGAGCGTGCCAGAAAGAAAATGGAACTTAGCCTGGATAAATCCCTCGAGGAGCAGCTAAACATCCGCTCGGCCTGCCCCTTCCTGGAATCAAACAGCTGCCTGGTCTATGAGGCAAGGCCCATGGCCTGCCGGATCTACCTGTCCGCTTCAGTCTCTTCCTGCAAGAAAGAATACGAACACCCCAGTGAGAAAAGAAGTTTTCCGGGACTGTTCGATTTTCCGCTTCGTGCAGGCCGCATGATGAACGAGGGCTTTGTGGCCTGGTTGAAAAAGGCGGGGCTTCAGGTGTCTGAGCTGCCCATGGAGCAGGGGTACTCTTCCATGCTTACCCTGGGACAGGGCATGAAGGAATGGATCAGCAATAAACAAGCATAAGATACACATCTGTTTTAAGGATAATTGTTTACTTTATCCTCTTATGTTGCATGACCCAAGCCATAAGTCCACCCCTGAAATCCCAAGGGAAATCAAGCTGGATCAGCAGGAGATAGAGGTATTGAGGAGGCTGGCCCATGAATGGGCCGAGATATCAATGCTGCCCGATCACCAGGAAAAAGCCCGTCTATGGCAGAAGCTCAATGACCTGGAATCGGAACGGCCGATGGTCTGGATAAATGAGATTCCCTGGCACGAAATGAATTTCAATGAAGAATTGACCCTTCAATGTGAATCTTCCTGGGCCCGGTCCCAGGAAGATTTAATGCGTAAAAGCATTTACCAGTGGAAGCATATGCCGGGAGATATGATCCTGAATCCCTGGCTGGACTGCCCCCTTTCGATACACAGCAGCGATTTTGGCATTATGGAAGATGTTGATCTGGCAGTCACCGATCCCAGCAGTGATATCGTTTCCAGGCATTTCAAGATCCAGATCAGGGATATGGATGATCTGGAAAAGATTAAGCTCCCTGTTATCACTTTTAATAAAAAAGCAACGGAGCTCAGATTTCAGTTGATGAACGATATATTCGGAGAGATACTACCTGTCAGGAAACAGGGGCAAACACATATCTGGTTTACTCCCTGGGATTACCTGATTCGCTGGTGGGGCATTCAGGAAGCCATGATGGATCTGATCCTGAGACCGGATATGGTACACGCCTTTTATGAAAGGATGGTGCAGGCCTGGATGAGCGAGCTGGACCAGTTTGAAGCTCAGAACCTCTTGTCCCTGGATAACAACAACACCCGGATTGGCTCCGGGGCTTATGGCTTTACCGGGGAACTGCCCGGGGATCCTTTTGATCCGGACTGGATCCGGCCTCACAATATGTGGGGCTGTTCCAATGCACAGATATTTTCCGAGGTATCGCCGGAGATGCACTGGGAGTTTGCTTTGGAGCACGACCTGCAGTGGCTTGAACGCTGGGGCCTGACCTATTACGGGTGCTGCGAACCGCTTGCAGGGAAAGTCCACCTGCTGAGAAAGATACCCAATCTCAGGAAGGTAAGCTGCAGTCCCTGGAATGATACCCGTCAGGCCATTACAGAACTGGGCAGTGACTACGTGATCAGCCGTAAACCCAGTCCCGCCATATTTGCTCAGGAATCATTCGATTCCGTTCAGGCCAGAAGGGAGATCCGGGAATTCCTGGAACAAACCGGAGGGGAATGTCACGTGGAATTTGTCATGAAGGACATTTCGACGGTACGATACGATCCGCGGCGCTTATGGGAATGGGAAAAGATCTGTATGGAAGAGGTAAGTTTATTCAGGACTAAATAGCTGAGATCAAACAGGAAATGAAAGAGATTGCCATACCCGCCCTGGATCTGATCATTATTCTTGCTTACCTGCTGATCATTATTGCCATTGGTATTTTAACAGCAAGGAGAAAAAAAGTCAGCAGCGAAGGGTTTTTTCTGGCCGGGCGTTCCTTAAGGTGGGGCATGATAGGGGCCGCGCTTTTTGCTGCTAATATCTCCACCATTCATATGGTCGGGCTGGCGGCCAATGGATTCAAAGATGGACTGGTGTGGGGGAATTTTGAATGGATGGCCACCTTTCTCCTGATTATTCTGGCCCTGTTTTTCGCTCCCTTCTACTTCAGAAACAAGATTTCCACCCTACCTGAATTCCTGGAAAAAAGATATGGACCCAAATCAAGATCGTTTTTTGCATTTATCGTGATCGTTACCGCCCTCTTTTCCCACATTGGGGTCAGCCTGTACGCCGGGGCCGTGGTCCTGAAAACATTTTTCGGGATTGATATATTTGCTCCGTGAGCCGGGATAGATTCTCCCTGGGTATGACCTCCCCCGCGGTTGTGAACGGCAATGCTGGCCCTGTCGTTATGCTGCGTACCCTCGACCAGGATATCGATGATGTCTGCCTCGCCGGAGGCCTCACAGGCATTGCAGATCAGATTCAGCAGTGCTTCATGCAATTTATCCCGATCGCCCAGCACAGGGCTGGTAAGGGAGCATGCTTCGAATCGCACCTCGCGGCTTCTGCACGCCGGCGTCTCCCGCGCCACCTCCAGCACGGTTCTGACGAGCTCACAAAGGTCCACTTCCATCATTTCGAGGTGCTGCGGCTTGGCGTAAAGGAGCATCTCGTTCAACAGACGCCCGAGTCTGGCGTGCTCGTCCAGCGCCAGGCGCAGACGCTTGTCAGCGCTGCCGGGGAGGTCAAGCTCCTGCATGTATTCCAGGACCATCCCCAGGGTGCTCAAGGGACTGCGGATCTCGTGGACGATTCCCGCGGCAAATTGACCGATCGCCGCGAGCTTTTCCGACTCTATCAGCGCCTCGTGCACCTGTCGCAACTCTTCGGTATCGTCGGCAACACGTTGCGCCAGGCTCCGGTTAGTTTCTTCAATGAAACTCATAGCCTTCTTCAGACGTTGACGACTTTCCTGCAGCTCCGTCTCGGCAATCACCCGCGCGGTGATGTCTTTTTGAACACCTATGAAGTGAGTGATAGCACCCGTTTCATCCTGGACTGTAGACAGGCTCAGTTCATTCCAGAACAACGAGCCGTCTTTTCGATAATTGCGCAGTTTGACCAGGCACGACTGGCCGTCGCAGATGGCTTTTCGCAGGGTCTCGAGTTCCGGTTGCTGCAGGTCGCCGCCCTGCAGAAAGCGACAGTTTTTGTTCAGCACCTCATCCGACCGGTATCCGGTTATCCGTTCGAAGCCGGGATTCACGTAGATGAGAGGGTTGTCCTTCCTTCTGGCGTCGGCTATGACGAAACCTTCGCTCGACGCCTCAATGGCCTTTTCCAGCAAGTCAGCGGTGATCATCTTATCCTTTTCCTCACCGGATATTCTCAAGCCCGGCTAGTGTACCTCGTCACCAATCCTGTGACATTCAGAGCGCGCCTGTGCCGCCAGTGCAAGGCGCGCTGCGCAGTGAATGGCCAGCCCTTTACCAGTAGCGCAACGCCGCAATGGCGGCACAGGCGCGCTCCCTTGGGGCGCGCCAAGAGGATCAGGTCATCCGCGGCGTTATGCCTCTTGGAAAGGGATGGGCCATTCCCTGCGAGGCATGCCTTGCGGCTGAGCTTCCTGGCTCGCTGAACGTTACAGGATTGGTGACGAGGTACAGTAAGCCGTTACGCCCTCGACGACTTCCTTCGGGAGACCCCGGGCGGCGTACAGCGCCCGCACGTAGTCTGGCAATAGCTGAATCAGCCCCAGACTGAGGCCCTGATCTTCAACCTTCCAGGACAATAAGCCGGTCTCTGCATCGCGACGTTCCTGCACGCCGGCGGCCAAATCTGGTACAGCCACGAACATCAGCGCCAAGAGGATCAGGTGGTTCACAGCTTTGGCTCCTCGGTCTCCGTAGAATTCGAGTTGTCAATCGGGTCGCCAAATGCCCATCGCAGGATCATCGCTCGGGACCTCTCGACCGCGCCGCTCGACCTGCCCGCTCTGTTGCTGCGCACCGGTCCGCACACGATCATCCGCCACATGCTTCATCAGCGCGCTGAGGTGCTCGAGCAACTCTTCCCGCTCGCTGTCGGGACCGGGGTAGCTTCCGATCAGGTAGCCCGCAACGGCAACCAGGTACTGCACACTGACGATCTGGTCCTGCCGCGCTCGCTCATCGTGGGCGGCGATCACATCGATCATGCCCTTCATCAGGTCGGCGGAAAGTCGAATGCCTTCTTCTGAACTCATTGGGTGCTCCTGTTGTCTGAGGTTTTCTGCCCTGTACAAAACGCTTGGGTGGCTGAGACTCAAAATGCATAACAACCCGTTCACCCTGAAATTCGAGAAACTGCCGCGTACCCTTCCCATCTTCCCGTTGGCCGGGGCTGTCGTACTGCCCCATGCGCAGCTTCCCCTGAACATCTTCGAGCCCCGTTACCTTAACATGGTTAACGACGTTCTGGGACAGCACCGCATGATCGGCATGGTCCAGCCCGCGAACCCGGCGGAGGCCGGGGCGGAGCCGGAGATTCACCGCACCGGCGGCGCCGGGCGCATCACTTCTTTCAGCGAGACCGGCGACGGGCGATTTCTCATAATCCTGACCGGGGTTTGCCGCTTCGATGTGATCGAACGCCTGCACACCACAGGAAGCTATTCGACGGCAGTGGCGGACTGGCAGCGATTCAGCGTGGATTATCGCCAGGATCCCGCGCAGCATCTGGATAAAGACCAACTGCTCGAGGTATTGCGCCGCTATGCCGGGTATCACCGACTCGATGTGGACTGGAAGTCCCTGTCCGGCCTCGACCCGGAGACACTGGTCAACGCACTGATCACCAACCTCCCACTTAGCAGCGACTCCAAACAGGCCCTGGTGGAAAGCGTCGGCATCGCTGAAAGGAGGGACCTGCTGCTGGCGACACTGGCGAACGACCTCGGGTCCAGGGAAAAACCCATGACCCATTAACACCCGGGGCAAATCCGCGACAGATCCGTGCCCTTTTCGCGCAGAGGCGCCGGGAAAACACCGAAACTGTTCCCTGCGTCTGCGCGTCTCTGCGCGAGAAACGCCGCTTTTAAGATCATCGCCTCCGCTATAATCGGAATTATGAATACCAAGCTCCTGTTCCTTTGCGCCAAGATAACCGCACTCGCCCTGTGCAGCCTCCAACCGCTACACGCCGAATTGGAAACCCTGGCTCGATTTGACCGCTCAACCCCACCCGGCAACGTCGCGGTCACCCCCCAGGGCAGGATCATCATGAGCCTGCACCAGTTCTACCCCACAACGATCAAAGTCGTTGAGGTATTCGACGACGGCTCGGTGAAACCGTTCCCCAACCAGGCGTGGGCCAACCCGCCCG
>CAWBWE010000025.1:0-237150 GCA_963792395.1 uncultured Bacteroidales bacterium | reverse complement strand
CCAAACACCTGATCCCCGTTTTTATAGTTTGATACTGCTTTGCCAACCTCCACAACTTCGCCAGCGACTACGACCCCCAGAATTGCTTTCTTGGGTTTACTGAATCCGAAGATCAGCCTGATCACAAAGGGATCGGCTCTTCTCATCCTGGCATCTCCTGAACTTACCGAGGAGGCATGGATTTTAATCAGGATCTCATTGTCTCCGGGAACAGGCTTTTCAACTTCTTTCATTTGAAGGACTTCAGGTGCTCCATAACTTGTGCATACAATTGCTTTCATAGTTTTTGATTTATTTGTTTGTGATTTTGAACCAAAGGTGAGGCAATCGGAGCGGGTGACCGTTCTGAATGTTAAGCAGAACGTTCGGAAATGTAATTCCGAACGAAATGGTAGAGAATCAGGTAAACTAAACCGTTTGTTTCAGGTACTGGCTGGGTGTAAGGCCGGTTTCTTTTTTGAAACAGGTATTGAAGACGGTCTTCGAATTGAAACCACTCTCGTACGCCAGGCCTTCAATGGTAAGCTTTTTGTTTTCCTGTGCTCTGGCATTTGACATAAACGATTCAATCCTGTATTTGTTGATGAACACATTAAAGTTCATCCCGAAATTCTGATTGAGCATCCAGGAAAGTTGATTCGGGTGAATATCGATTTGCCTGGCCAGTTCCCGCAAAGACAGATCCGGATCTAAAAAGGGTTTATTTGCAGTAATATGCTCCATCAATCGTGCTGAATATTCTTCGGTAGTCGGGGCGTCGAGCAGGGCCTCTTTTTCCTTTTCACCTTCCTTCCCGGGTTCCGTTTCATATATGGTCTGCAAAAAGGCCTTGTACCGGGGGTCCTTGGTGATTGGAGCTACCAGGGGATCGGTATACCTGAGTAGCAAGAGGGAGGAAGAATGATCAAGGGCATTCACCACCCAGTCAAAGGCCCTGTCGGCATCTCCTGTGACTGCACTTACCAGGAAAAGATAGGAATCAGCTGTATGGCCATGGGGCCCGGCAGCCTGTTCTTTTAATTTGTTTACATAAAGGGAAGTATTTGCCCTATCCTTTTTCATGGCATAGGCCAGTGCGAGAGCACCCGTTTTTTCGCCCTCAATCACCACATCGGCAGGAATATGATCAAAATAGGAAATGACTTCATCGTACTGTCCCATTTTCAGCAGGCAGAGAGCTTTGATGGAATGGGCAGGGATGTTTTTATCGTTGACAGCCAGGCAATTATTTAGAAGATCAAGAGATTCGGAATAATCTTCAACCATATAGTGAAAATAGCCTTTGAAGAACTTGCTTTCTTCCGAAAGCGGATTCAGACATAGGGCAATTCCCAGATGTTCAAGCGCCTTCTCCCTGTCTTCCGCAATGATAAACAGGAAGGAAAGGAATTCGTGTGCTTCGGCATTATTTGGATTCAGCTCGATTGCTTTATACATTTCCCTGAGCGATTTTCCATAATTGGCCTCAACAAAAAAGGACTGATTTGATAATTGATAGTAAGCGCCTGAAGAGGCACTGTTTAACTTTAGTGCCTTCCTGGTATATTTGGCACACAATTGCCATGCTTCCTCGAAGGGCATGAATCCGGTAGTTCCCAGGAAACTATAACAATCGGCCAAGCCCACATAGGATTCATCATGGTCTGGGTCCAGTTCCAGGGCCTTTTTAAACAGGCCGATGGCTGTTTTCACATCTTCGGGGTTCCATTTATTCCGAAGAAATTTCCCCTTTAAGGAATAGGAGTAAGCATCGATGTTATCGGTTTGCTTTTCCACCAGTTGTTCCTGTATTTCAAAGTGCCCGAGATGCTCTCTTAGTTTATCCGCAATCATCAGGCTGACTTCATCCTGAATCTCAAAAATATTGTCAAGTGCTTTATCCCAGGTCTCCGACCAGAAGTGATAATCCTCTGCCACATCAATCAGCTGGGCTGTGATCCGGACCTGGCTTCCGGCCAGCCGAACACTGCCTTCGAGGATGGTTGAAACATTGAGTTCATCCCCTATTTCTTTTATGGGTTTATTCTGGCCTTTGTAAAAAAACGAAGATGTACGGGAAGTAACTTTTAACTCTGCAATTTTAGCCAGTGCATTGATGATCTCTTCCGTGATGCCGTCACTGAAGTATTCATTGTCCTTGTCAGCGCTGATGTTCAAAAAGGGTAGTACAGCGATGGTAGCTTCGGTCATAGAAATAAAAAGTTTTGAACCTTTTCCTTACAACACCTCGCCACATAAAATGTTTAATTATGCTACTTTTCTGATAGTGACGATGTTTCTGCTTAAAGCTTGATTCAAGAACCTGGTTATTACTTTCCATAACACTTGTCAATGTGATGGATTATGGAAATATCGGATGGAATAACAAAAGAAATATCTATTAAAGAAAAAAAGCCCGCCAGACTGCGTCTGTGGGCTTTTCTTTTGTAGCGAGAGGGAGACTTGAACTCCCGACCTCATGATTATGAATCATGCGCTCTAACCACCTGAGCTACCTCGCCATCATCTCTTCAGAACCTGTAAGTGCACGGGGCACTTTCGGGCTGCAAATATATAATTTTTTGGGATTACGGCAAAGGGATTTACAGGGTGAGTTAATCCCTTTGTTTTTGTATATTACCTTTGCAAGCATGAGAGAAAGTCAATTATGGGAAGTGGTATGGATGATCTGAGTGTGGTATGGCAATTGATCCTTTACCTGGGAGCCTTCGGGATCGTGGCTGTGGCCGCCGCCAATGTGGCGGGAGTGTTCCAGAAGATCAGGCTGCCACTGATCACCGGATTCCTGGTTATAGGGCTGGTCTCCGGCCCGGAGGTACTCGGATTGATTAAGACAGAGGCCCTGTCTGAACTTACTTTTGTAAATGATATCGCTTTGGCATTTATCGCTTTCGCAGTGGGCTCCGAACTATATCTTAAGGAGCTTCGGAGCAGGATGAGAAGCATCATTTACATGGTTTTCACTCAGGTGATTGTTACTTTCTTGCTGATTAGTGTTTCCATGTTCCTTCTGCTTGAGTTTATCCCTTTTGCCCATGAGATGAAGCTGGCAGCCAGAATCTCCATTTCCATGCTGGCCGGGACCATTGCCATAGCCCGGTCGCCCGCATCGGCCATTGCCATTATCAATGAACTACGTGCCAGGGGTCCTTTTACCCAGACGGCCCTTGGAGTGACGGTGGTAAAGGACTTTGGAGTGATAGTTTTTTTTGCCATCATCTTCACGCTTTCCAAATCCCTGATCCAGGAAACTGCATTTAAACCTGTTTATATCCTTCAGGTTCTGGTTGAACTGCTGGCTGCATTTGGCCTGGGCTTTGTTATCTGGCAGATTCTCAGTGCGATCCTTTCCATAAAGGGGATGCTTCCGGTGAAAAAAGGACTGGTGCTGCTTAGCGGCTTCCTGGTCTATTTGTTTACCAACATGATAGGGCAGCACTCCAGCAGCTACCTTGGAATGGAGCTTCATATTGAGCCTTTGCTGATCTGCATTATTGGTAGTTTCATGGTGACCAACTATTCCGTATTCCGGAACGATTTCACCAAGATAGTCAAGGAACTGGGTCTTTATGTTTATATTCTGTTTTTCACCCTCACCGGTGCCATGATTTCCCTGGAGGTGGTGGCAGCCATGTGGTTTATTGCCCTGAGTCTTTTTGGGGTGCGGATTTTCTCCCTCTTCCTGGCCGGATACAGCGGAAGCGCCCTGGCCGGGGATTCGCCCATTTTCAGAAAAGTATCCTGGATGCCTTATGTGACTCAGGCCGGGGTGGGAGTGGGATTGGCCACCATCATTGCCACTGAATACCCTGGATGGGGAACAGAATTTGCAACCATAATGATCTCCGTAATTGTACTGAACCAGTTTGTGGGACCTCCCCTGTTCAAATGGGCGCTTCACCTGGTCGGAGAGGTGCACGTGAGATCTGACGGGAGCTATGAGGTAGAGCAAAAGGTCCTGATTTTCGGCTGGGAAAACCAGGCGCTGGCATTGGCTAATCAGTTGAAAAGCCAGAAGTGGGAGGTGGAGTTCGTGGTACCTGATCCTTCCGTTGAGGCGCTTGAAAATAATGATTTTACAGTTCATGAATACCAGGGTTCAGATCATCTTGCCTTAAGGAAGTTCAGCGCGGAGAATGCCGATACTATTCTTTGTCTTATGTCTGATGAATTGAACTATGCCATCTGTGAAACCGCCTTTGAGCATTTTGGAACCAAGCACCTGATAGTCAGATTAACAGACCGGGAGTACTATAAGCGCTTCCATAACATCGGGGTGATGGTGATCGATCCCGCCACGGCCATGGTCTCCCTGATGGAGCATTTTGTGAGATCGCCCATTGCCACCTCTCTGTTGCTGGGCATGGATGAGGGCCAGGATTCCATAGATATCGAATTAAGAAATTCGGATTTTCACGGGCTGACCCTCAGAGACCTTCGACTCCCTTCCGATGTGATTATTTTATCGGTGACCCGGGGGGATCACCCGATTATTTCCCATGGTTACACACGATTGCGATTGGGCGATGTGGTGACCATGGTAGGTTCAAACTTGAGTCTGGATGAAGTCAGACTCAATTTACAAGGCTATTAATTTATGAAAATCGCTCACTACCTGCTTTTAATCCTTCCAATGGTCCTGGGGACCTCCTGCAGCCACAAGTTTAATGCAGAGGTTCAGGATTTGAACTTTTACCAGTGGAACCTTTGGATGGATGCAGGGGCGGATCAGAAAGATGGATTACCCAGCTGCGGTTGGGAGGATCTTCACCGGGGGAAAGGAAAGCTGGTCAGGATCCCGGCTGCCCTGGAGGAGCATTTTCCGGGCCAGGCAGGTGGTTCCGTTTACTGGTACCACTGCCGGTTTACTCTGCCTGAACAATGGGAGCATAGGCCTATTTCTCTGGTTTTTGAACAGGCCGGGCCGTTTTTAGAGGTATTTTTAAACGAGAAAAAGGCAGGATCCTTCCAGGGTGAGGATGGTACCTTTGAGCTGGATGTTTCAGAAAGCATCTTTTATGTCCGGGATAACCATTTATCCATCAGGGTGGTAAGTGGATCCGTACTGGCTTCAGGGAAACCCAGTGGTATCACAGGGTCCATCCTGGTGGTACCCGGGACAGGGGAGAAGGAGGAACAGGAATCCACAGATTAACTAATTATAAACATGGGAAGAGTATTAGACAGAGTTATGGACGGAAGAGTCCTGGTATCGGATGGTGCCTGGGGGACTTTCCTTCACCAGAAGGGATTGAAGGCGGATGAGTGCCCGGAACTGTGGAACCTGAGCCGGCCGGAGGATGTACTGGAGATTGCCGCCAGCTATGTGGAGGCAGGTGCCGATATGATCCTGACCAATAGTTTTGGGGCCAGTCCACTGAAGCTGGAGGGATACGGACTGGAAAAGCAGACCTTCGAATTAAACAAAAGTGCCGCAGAAATATCCCGTAGGGCTGCCGGGGAGAGGGTTCTTGTACTGGGATCCATGGGGCCCACCGGAAAGATGGTGATGATGGGGGAGGTAGCCCCCCAGGAGGTGTATAAAGGATATATGGAGCAGGCCCGGGGTTTGGCAGATGGAGGTGCCGATGGGATCGTGATTGAGACCATGAGCGATCCGGAGGAGGCCAGGCTGGCCATTGAGGCGGCAAGAGAGACTACGGACCTGGATATTGCCTGCACCTTTACCTTTTCCAAGAATCAGGATGGGGTCTACCGGACCATGATGGGGACCGATCTGGGCGCCTACCTGGATATGGCAAAGTCGGCCGGGGCAGCTATTATTGGGGCCAACTGTGGAAACGGGACCGCCGGTATGATAGAGATTGTCAGGGAGCTCAGGAGCCTGGATCCGGACATTCCGGTTCTGGTGCATGCCAATGCGGGACTGCCCATTTACCGGGATGGCAAGACGGTATTTCCCGAGTCGGCCGAAGAGATGGCCTCACAGATCAGGGAGCTGGTGGCAGCCGGGGCCAGTATCGTGGGCGGATGCTGCGGAACCACTCCGGAACATATCCGGCAAATCGTTCGGGTCATAAAAACCCTTAACTAGCTATTTCTTCAGCTCATTTCTCCAGAAATCATAAATTAAAAGGCCATGTTCAGGTAAAGAGTGGGGGTGAAGGGGACCGCCTCGGCGTGAATGCTGATGCTGCTGTTGGGGGTGTCGGGAATATAGATCACATTGGAGGATTTAATATTCTCGTGATTCAGGACATTCAGCACGGAGATCCCGGCTTCGAAGTGGTAATTATTGATTTGATGTCGGTAGAACACAGCCATATCAAGACGGCTGTAAGGATAGCGCTCATCCAGGTTGTAGAGGATGGAACTGGAGGTCCTGAATCCCGATCCATAGACATAGTTGGCTGAAAGGAAGATGGGTTTGAAGTTGAGCAGCAGGGCCCCTTTGATCTCGTGACGTTGATCCTGAGGTGCATAGGTATAGAAATCTTCCGGCATGCTGTTGAAATGTTCTTCGGTAAGGCTCAGGGTATAGGAGGCCCAGACTTCGTGTTTTTTTATGTATTTTTTTACCAGCAGATCCATCCCATAGGTCCTGGCATCTCCCTGTGCCACTTCCAGGGTTCCTTCCACCCATTTATACCGGCTGATCCCTTCGGTAGTTTTATAAAAGCTCTCCAACCCTGCCGAGAATCCCGGGATATGGTAGTTTATCCCTCCCACCAGATGGATGGCCTTTAGCACCGGTACGGCGAGGTTGTCGCAAAGGGACCAGAAATGTCGGTAATTCCCCAGCTCATCGATGATGGAGGTCTCGGATATAAACTGCCTGTAGATTCCCGTGGCAGCATTTATCCTCCATCGTTCACTCAGATCCAGGGATGCCTGGATCCGGGGCTGGAAATAAGCCTTTTTCAGAAAGAAAGAGTAGTCGGCCCTGATTCCGGGTTTCACCTGGAGCCGGGGTGTCAGACGAATCACATCCTGCACAAAGAGGCCGATCCTGTGCGAGGCATCTTCACCAATTTCCATGCTCTCTTCCTCACTGCTTTCGCCGAAGCGTAAAGCCTCATGGGTGTAGCTCCAGCCGGCCTCCAGGGTTTGCTTTTCGGTGAGGGGAATATGGTTCTTGTTCTTCAGGGTGAGATCAAGAATGCTGTTGTAATAGTATAGCTCCCTGTCCGAGATGGTCCAGTTTCCGGTGTTCCGGGTGATCTGCTGATTTTCGGATATATCCCGTTCCAGTCCGGAGACACTCAGGGAAAAGTGACTGTTCCACCCATTCTTCCAGGTTTTTCCCAGAAAAGCCGTTCCACCGAGTTGTCGGTTCGCTTCGTCAGACTCCTGGAGAATCTGAGCATTGTTCCGTTCCTGGTCGAAGGAATAGGAGAACTTGTCACGTCCCTCATAGAGACTGAGGTAATAGTTATCGCCCGATCTAAAGGTTCCGGCATATTTCAGATTCACATCCCGAAACACATAGTCCGGAAAGACATTCACATCCACCTGGCTCGAGCGCCCTCTTCCTGAACTTCGGGAAACAATGTTCAGATCCTCTGCATCGTATAGATTGTAATAGGTCTGCCGGTAGGCAAAGGTGAGGGCTGATCGTTCTGCAATTGGAATGGAAGCCATTCCATTGGCTGTCATATTATTTATATTCAGATTGATGGAGGGCTTCTGGGTGTTCCCGTTGATTCCTGATATATCCACGATGCCCCCCATGCGGTTATCATATTCGGAAGAGAAGCCCCCTTTAAGGACTTTGATGTCCTTGGCCAGATAAGGATTTACAAAACTGATGTTGTCGTTGAAATTCTTCAGCCCGAAGATGGTATAGCCATCGAACATGATCTTGCTATGCCCCGAGTAAGAGCCCCATATGATCAGTTCCGAGGAGCGCTCCCCTGCTGCCAGGATTCCGGGCTGGAGCCTCAGGAAATTAAAGACCGCGTTGTCGCCATTTCCCGGCAGCCGGTAGGCGATCTTGTGATTCAGCCTGAGGGTGCCTGCCTCTTCCCAGGACTGTCCGGATCTCTCCACCATACTTCCTTCTATCACCACCTCTCTTAGTCCGATGATGGAGGGTGTAAGCGCCAGGTTGTGCTCAGTTCCCTGGGCCAGTGTAGTGTCCTTGATATAATATCCCAGGTAGGAGATGGTTAGCTGGAACAGGGAATCGCTCGATACATAGGAGAAATTCCCATTAAAATCAGTTACCGTTCCAGATTCATTGATGAGGACATGGGAATAGGGAAGGCTTTCTCCGCTTTCCGAATCGACCACACGGCCCGCCAGGCGGTAACTTTTCTTAAGCTCAGGGGGAGGCTTATAATAAATGGTGAATACTTCTCCGATTTGTTTGAATTCCAGGGGGTAGTCCTTGATCAGGAAGGTGATGGCTTCCTTGGCACTGTCAAAGCTCTCATCTACTGTAATTTGATAAGTGGAAAGCAGCTGGTCGTCGAAGGATAGCTGTATGCCATAGTCCTGTACCAGAGTCAGCAATACCTGGTTTAGCGCTTCTTCTGAGGCATGAATTTTTATGGATTGTCCATGTATGCGGGCAGGAAAAAACAAATAAGAGGATCAGCAGGATCCCTGTGATTCTAGTCACTTGAAGGGTAGACCAAATATTTGTTCCCGGCTTGTTGTTCATATTCCAGATCAAATGGCAGGCAGAGCAAAGATAAAATATTCTCTACCGATTGATCGAGGGAGAAGTTCCCCGAGTAGACCTGCTGCATCTCTGCAGGTGTCTCAATAACAATGCCAAACTGACGTTCGATCTCTTCAAAAACAAGTCTCAGGGGAGTTGAGGCAAACATGAGCATACTCCCGGTCCATCCGGGAGAGTCCGGGGTGTTTTCCAATTGCGAAACTCTAAACCCACCTGAAGTTTCCAGCATACTTCTTTCATTGGGTGAAAGGATTACAGAGCTTCCTGTCAGATCTTCGCTGACCCTTACGCTCCCCGAATGGCAGGTTACCATATAATCCCTTCCCCGTGCAAACACATTAAAGGTGGTTCCCAGAACTTCGGTACTGCCCAGGGGGGAAACCACCTGGAAGTTTTTTCCCTTTTCAACGTTGAAAAAAGCCTCTCCATCCAGTTTTACCTCCCTGGAGACAAACCACCAGTAAGGGTGATAAGAAAGATGCGTGGAGGCATTGAGCTCCACCTCAGAGCCATCGGGAAGATGCAGGGAAGCATGGACTCCCTGGGGACTGTAAGACTTCACCGTATAAAACCTCATGAATGCTGACACGGAAAGAAGGAGAACCAGAGATGCTGCCAGTGCCAACCATTGCCTGTTGGGGTGCAAGTGCCGTACACGCACCGGCGGCTGGTCCTCCTTTGCCATTAGATCCTCCAGATCGTTCCAGACCTCTCCCTTTGCTCTTTTCCCATGGTATCTCCGAGTCGGAAAGAAACAGACCGGTAAGTCCTGCCGGATCATTCTTTTTGTTGCTATGTCTGTTTTCCTGGTTCATCAGGTTTGTAACTCTTTTCTTAAGCGGGCAAGTGCCCCGGTCATTCTTTTTTCAACTGCTTTGACACTTATGGATAGTCTTGTCGCAATCTCCTGGTAGCTTAGTTCCTCGATCCTGCTCATCAGAAAAGTGATCCGCTGGTTCTCGGGAAGTTTCATTAGCGCTTTTTCATATTTCTCCTCCAGCTCCTTATACTGTAACTCTTCTTCCGGAGTGCTGCTCTCTGGCCGAAGCGGATCCTTTCCGGAGCTTCTCTCCGGAGTCGTTCTCTCCGGGTATGACTGACAAACAGGTCGCCGGCTATTTTATAGAGCAGACCCGTGTCTTTCTCCACCTGCAGATCCATCTGTTTTTCCCAGACCCTCATGAAGGTGTCCTGTGCCAGATCCGTGGAGACAGTTTTATCCCCGCTGCGATAATAGAGATATCTTCTGATATCCTCAAAGTAGAGATCGAATAGGGTTTTAAACTGCTCCTTGGTCACGGCTCCTGCTTCTGAATGCTATACAAAACTAAACAATGTCAACGAACTTCTCTGGAAAGGAGACCGGTTTTCAAGAAGAATCCCGGCTCCCACCATTAACCAAACCAAGGGGTCTACCACCAACCCTTATTCTGCTTCATATGTTTGTTTTGGCGCTGGAATCCTTTCCTGAATTGGCCACTGTTCAATTCAATCTCTTCGCTCACTCCATCTTTGGTGACCTGGGCAATGTTATCACATTCGCCGGTCCCATAATCAATGCTCATGGTCTCACCGGCCCTGGTGATCTCAACAATTCCGCTTAAAGGATACTTGCAGCTGCGGTCGATCAGCAGGGGCTCAATGGTGGTTTTTTCGAATCTTCAGCTCCTCGTTTACGGTGATGCTGCCATTGCGGCTTAACAGGAGAATGTCATCTGTTACTTCAGGTGTATCAAATCCTTCGAGCCACTCCTGTTCCCCGGAAAATTCACGAACGATGGTATAAAGTTCGTCCTGTTTTTCAAAGGTAGTGGTGGAAAGTGATTCGAAGGAGATCACCCAGTGATCTGATTCATTAAGGCCTTCGTTGGTATAGGTGGCTGTTTTGGAGATCTCCCTGTGGCCCATGGTCAGGTTCTCAATAGTAACAGTATAAACTGCTCCTTCGTTCAGTATGGTGTCGGTCATATACAGGGTAAGCACTCCTTTTTTCTCCAGTCCCATTCTTCCTGTACAACCGTCGCTATAGTCTATGGTAACGGTTTTGGGAAATTCGTCACTGTCTACGCTGACGGTAGCGCAGGGAGGGAATCCTCTGCCCAGGAAAAGCTGTGAGCCACCCACCATCATGCCGCCCTGAAGCAAATGTCCACCAAACCTGGCTGAAGATACATCACTTTCGATGGCTTCTGCTGATTTCAGGTCAGCGACTTCCTCTTCGGCCATGGTTACGTTTTCGTCCAGCAGATCAAAATTGCTGTCTGACTGTTCACATCCAGCTATAAAGAAAGCTGCAATCATTCCTGCGGCTATCATCCATGTTTTTTTCATCGTTTATGCTTTTTTGTTAGAAATTCAATAGACTTTATTCCTATACCGCATTCACGACGAAATACCCTACCTGTGTTTTCAGTTTTCTTATAAAATAAATGGCGGAGGCAGGGTGCACTTATACATCCTGTTCCTCCGCCATATATGACAGGGTTAATTTATGTTCCTTAACTACAAACTATCCCCGAAGTCAGCTTTAAATTTGGCCACCAGTTTCTCTGGCCAGTCAGAGACTGCATCCAGGCGGCCCATGAAGAATCGCAATACGGCAGGCTCTTCGGTGAATTTGAGTCCTCCTATCAGCTCCCTGTTCTCATATAGCCACTTGATCCTGTCCAGCAGAAAGTTGGTTTGCGAGAGGGTAAAAACTCTCCTCGGAAATGCCAGACGCAACAGCTCCATATCTGAAGGAACATCATTCCCCTCCGCATCCCTGTCCATGGAAATAGTTCCCCGTTCCATCCCCCTGCAACCGGATACAATAAAAAGTGCTGCAGCCAGGGCGCCGGCCGAATACTCCAGTTGGGGTACATGGGGAAGAAACTGCAGGGCATCAATGTGGCAACCCAGAGCGCCGGCAGGCATAACCACAGGAATGCCCATGGCATCAAGTTCATTTACCGCATATTCTATGAAGGCGGGAGACTGCCCAATCACTGTTTCATCCAGGGTTTCTCTTAATCCAACTGCCATGGCTTCAATTTCACGAACAGACATTCCCCCGTAGGTCATAAATCCTTCATAGAGGGGGATCAGGTCCCTCATTTTCAGCATCAACTCCTCACTATCGGTACAGATCCCGCCACCCCTGGTGGAACTTACCTTCCGGCTGGAGAAGTATACAATATCGGCCATTCCACACATCTCGTTCAGGATGTCTTTGATGGATGCTTCCTTGTATTCGGCCTCCCGCTTTTTGATAAAGTAGGCGTTCTCTCCGATAAGACTGGCATCCAGAACGATCATGATCCCGTATTCATCGGCAATAGCCTTTACATCTTTCATGTTTTGCATGGAGTAGGGCTGCCCGCCAATCAGGTTGGTGGAAGCTTCCATTCTGATAAAAGGCACATGTTCTACTCCATACTCATTAATCACATTGCGCAGTTGCTGGATATCGATATTACCTTTGAAAGGATTTGTACTTTTTATCTTCAGTGCCTCATCCGTATATATCTCCAATACTTTTCCTCCATTAATTTCCAAATGGGCCTTGGTGGTGGTGAAATGATAATTCATTGGGATCACATCACCTTCATTGATAAAAACCTGGGAAATCACATTCTCAGCAGCTCTTCCCTGGTGTACGGGGAGCACGTAATGCTTTCCAAAAACCTCCCGGAGGGCCTCCTCCATACGGTAAAAACTCTGGGAGCCCGAGTAGGCATCATCTGCCTGCAGCATCGAAGAAATCTGGTTGTCACTCATGGCATTGGTGCCGCTGTCAGTAAGCATATCCAGAAATATGTCTTTGGTATTCAGTAGAAAGGTATTAAAGCCCCCTTCCCGAATGGCCTTCAGTCGCTCATCGACCGTTTTCAAATGAAGTTTCTGTACAATCCTTACTTTGTGTAGTTCCACGGGAACGCTGGGTCTGCTGTAAAATTTAATGTCTTGATCCATGTTTAAATTGAATAGAATTAGAAAATGAAGGCTAAAGATAGTATTCGCTACCAATCTCAAACCAAAAAAGCATAATCTATAATTATTCTATATTTTATGGATTTTGAAACTGCCGATTTGAAAAAGACCTGAAAAGGTTAAGGTTCTGCCCTGGAAAGCAAATTTAAGTGAGCATCCAGCTTATAGCGCTTCCCTTTTTCCGTTTTGAAGGTGATTTTTTGTTCCCGGTAACGCAGGCAACAATCCTCTCCGGCCCTGGATAGCACCTCCATTTCCTGGAGAACTCCATCCTTCCAGCGGAAGCTTAATTCAAAGCCACCTCTGGCGCAAACTCCGGAGATCTTACCCTCCGGCAGGGCGGATGGCAGGGCGGGAAGAAGGTCTATGCCACTTAAATGCGATTGCACAAGCAATTCGACAATCCCGGCAGGAGCCCCGAAATTCCCGTCGATCTGGAATGGCGGGTGGGCATCAAAAAGGTTGGGGTAGGACCCCCCTCCTCCCATGTGGTTGGTATTGTCAGGAGAAACCATCCTGAATTGCAGTTTGATCAATTCGTAGGCATGATCCCCCTCAAGGAGCCGCGCCCAGAAATTTATTTTCCAGGCCAGGCTCCAGCCCGTACCTTCATCTCCCCTGAAAAGAAGGGACTGCCTGGCAGCCTTCATGAGCTCAGGGCTGCTCTCCCAGTTGATATCTTTGCCCGGGTGCATTCCCCACAAATGGGAAACATGACGGTGCTTGACCTCCGGATCATCCAGGTCCTGCAGCCACTCCTGCAGCTGACCATACTGGCCCACCTGGTTGGGGGCTATCTGCGGCACCTGGCTGCGGAGTAATCCCGCAAAATCACGATCCACATTTAATAGTTCCGTAGCCTCCAGACACGCCAGGTACAAAGAGCGGATTATCTGGTGGTCCATCGTCGGGCCTGCAACCATTCCCCCTATTTCGGGAGAATTGGAGGGGGTGGAGATGAGCCATCCGGTGGTGGGGTCCTTCACCAGATACTGGGAATAAAAGACAGCAGCCTCTTTCATTACCGGGTAGGCCCGTTGCCTGAGAAATTCAAGATCCCTGGTAAATAGAAAATGTTCCCAAAGATGGTGGGACAACCAGCCGCTTCCTCCCACCCACATCCCGTGGTTCGAATGATTGATGGGGGCGCACCCTCTCCAGAGGTCGGTGTTGTGATGAAGCACCCAGCCTTCAGCGCCATAGTGCTCCCTGGCCACCTCTCTTCCGCTTACCGCACACTCTTCCACCAGCTTAAACAGGGGTTCGTGGCATTCCGACAGGTTGGTGAGCTCAGCGGGCCAGTAATTCATTTCTGTATTGATATTGACCGTATACTTGCTGCCCCAGGCGGGCTGCAGGTCCTGGTTCCAGATTCCCTGCAGGTTGGATGGCTGTGTTCCCGGGCGGCTGGCCGAGATCATCAGGTAGCGGCCAAACTGGGTATACAGGGAGATCAGGGAGGGATCTTCCGGGGATTCCTGAAACTTAAGGAGTCTCTGGTTGGTGGGAAGGGCCTCCCTGCCATTACTTCCCAGGTCCAGCGAAAAACGCTGGAACAGTTCCTGGTAATCGGCCAGGTGTTCGGCTTTGATCTCTTCATAGGATCTTCCCAGAATCCCATCCAGGTTCTTTTCCATCCCGGAAAGGGGATCTCCGCTGATATCTTTATAGGAGACAAAGTTCGTGGCGGCACTTAGGAAAATAGTAGCTGTACCGGCTCCGCGTATCCGGATCCTATCCTTTTTCACCTGGATCTTTCCATCCGATTCCACCTTAATTCCGGCTGTTCCTTTAAGGGATCCATCTTTCACGGCCACATTTAAAACCTGTTTTCCTTTGCATGGTTTTCAGGGAATGCTCCTTATGCTCTGAACCGAGCCAAAGGTCAAAGTTCAAGGAACCGGGCCGATCTGTATTCAGCTGGATAGCAATGACCTTTGAGGGAAAGCTTGCGATTACTTCCCTGGTAAAGCAAATGTCGTCCACCCGGTAGGAAGTTCTGCAAATGGCAGAGGCAATATCCAGTTCCCGCCGGTAGTCCGAAAAAGTTTGATGATCGGGGAAATCCAGGTACAGATCCCCGAAAGGCTGGTATTCCTTCTGGGTTAAAGGAGTGCTCATAAACTTGTCCATGGCCAGTTCATGGGCTTCTTCCTGCTTGCCCTGGTTGAGAAGCAGGCGGAGGGTATCCAGGTAGTGCATGGCTCCTTTATGGGCGTAGTCATGGGGCGCTCCCGTCCAGAGGGTTTCCTCATTAAACTGGATGTGTTCATGGACAATACCACCAAAGATCATGGCCCCAAGGGTCCCGTTCCCCACTGGCAGGGCTTCGTTCCATGATTCGGCCGGATGATCGTACCAGAGCTTCAGAGTCTCACTGGTATTCTGTGCACCACAGCACAGGGGCAACACGATGGTGGCAAAAACAACTAACTTTCTCATGGGAATGTTTTTTCCTTTCAATATAAAGAAATCCTCACGGCTCTTCTCCTTGAAAGCCGTATATTATGCACTATTAACCCAGAAACCTGCAGACCTCTTAAACTAACAAGCCGGAAATCAGTCTTATAATTAAACCAATTTCCCCATCAAATGAAAACTATATTTCCAATCGTAAGCTTTCTGCTAATCTCCACGCTGGCCATATCCCAGACCAGGGTGGTTCACGGAGTGCTGACGGCTTATAACCAATACCCGGTTGCCAATATCGAGGTTACGGCAAAGAAGAGTAAAGCTTCCACCATGACAGATAGCCTGGGTAACTTTTCCATAGTGTGCAAGGAAAAGGACCAGATTAGAATCAAACCGGAGACTTTTAAAATGGTTAGCCGAAGCGTAGGAAAGGATACCGATACCCTGCAGATAAACCTGGTTTTTATGGACTCCAAGAAGAACAGGGAACTTGCCGTCGGATACGGATATATGAAGAAGGAAGATCTGACCTTTGCCGCAGAACATATGCAGCAGGAGAACAATGAATATTGTAATTTTCCCAATATTTATGAATTGCTCAAGGGAAGGTTCCCTGGGGTGACCGTGGATGGAGCTGCTGGTTCCTACCGGGTATTTATACGGGGAGCTCAATCGATCAACAGTTCCAGCGAGGTACTCTTTGTGGTGGATGGATCGCCCGGGGTAAATGTAAGTGGACTTTATCCGTGTAATATCAAATCCATTGATGTAATCAAGGATGGCATGACGGCCATGTACGGGACCCGGGGTTCCAATGGGGTTATTTTAATCGAAACCAAACGGGGCAATTGAAATTTTGATCTATTTTTGGCATATAACTCATTGCCCCATGATTAAATCTTCTTACCGAAGCAGTGCAGCGCTGGTTTTCCTGCTGCTCCTCTTCACTTCTTATACTTCCTTTGCTCAAAAAAATCCCACAGAGGAGATCCTCCAGTGGGAGAGTGAGATCGCGATATTCGATTCACTTAATCTAATGGAGACATCCGATGCCAGCACCCTGCTGGTGACCGGAAGTTCCAGTGTTCGTCTGTGGAACTCCATCCACGGGGACCTGGCTCCCTACCAGGTCATGCAAAGGGGATATGGTGGTGCCAAGCTGTCAGATTATAACTACTATGTGGAGCGGATCATTAAACCACATCCCTTTAAGGCCATCGTGGTTTTTGTGGCCAATGATATAGCAGGAGTGGAGAGCGATAAAAGCCCCAAGGAGGTAAAAAAGCTTTTTCAGGCTCTGGTGAAGCAGGTACGGAGAAGAAATCCAGGCACTCCGGTGTGCTGGGTGGAGGTAACTCCAACCCCCAAACGCTGGCAGGTGTCGCAGGAGATCCGGGAGGCCAACGAGCTGATAAAGAAATATTGTGAATATAACAGTGACCTCCATTTCATAAGCACCTATGATTTTTTCGTGACTTCGGAGGGCTTGCCGAATCCAGCCTATTTCAGAGAGGATAGCCTTCATTTGAATACCTTTGGTTACCAGCTTTGGACAAGAATCATCAAGACCTCACTGGAAGAGGCGGGGATTTATCCCTGATTTCAACTTAGGGCTCACTCTTCCTATATTTGGGGAATGAAAAACTGTCGCACTTTGCTCACTTATCACGATCTGTCCGTGGAGGTGGAGACCACCCCGGGGAAAGAGCTGCTGGAACATATGCAGCAAACCGTGATGGGTCAGCCGGGAGGCCTGCAGTACCATCACACGGATCTGGAGGACCGGATGAACTCTGGAGATGAGAACTATTTTATGTATCTCCGGAAGTCAGGCAAAATGTTGGGATCGGTAGGATTTGTTGGCAAACCAACTGTTACAGGAGGGATGGCGCATGACAGCTGGCTGATCCGTTATTTCTCCATCAAGGCCCCCATAAAAGGGATCCCCAAAAAGAAAAAAACCAGGACAGAGTTACAGGATGAAAACAAGCGAACCACTGTACTGGGGAGATTTATACAACCTGTAATGGCTGAGCCTCACCAGTTGAGGGAAGCAGAAACACGGAAGAATCCGCCATCCATAGTTTTTGCCATTATTGATCAGACCAACCTTCGTTCCATGAATTTTAGTGCCCAGATGGGTCTTGAAACGATTGGTTCCATGGCTGGGTTCAGTTTTAGCAGATTGTCTCCCCGCCGGTCTGCCCGGATCGAACCTGTGAAGGAGAGTGAGCGGGGAAAAATCCTGGATCAGATTTCAGAGTACTATAAGGATTACACGCTGTTTTACACAGATTCCATTTTTAAGAACAACGATTACTATGTAATTAAAGAAGGGGGAAACATGGTGGCAGGATTACAGATCTATGAGGTAAGCTGGAAGATCGTGGATTTTGGAAGCAGACTCGCCAACCGGGCATCGGGCTTGCTTTCCCTGATCCCCGGTCTGAAGAAAAGGGCGAATAAAAAGGAGCTCAGTTTTCTGGCCTTTGATGCCATCTACTGCCGGTCCGGTTCTGAGAAGGCACTCTATGAATTGATGGAGGGGGTGCTTGAACGAAGCGGGCATTATATAGCTATGATGATGATGGACCTGGAATCGGGACTATACCGCTTATTCAAGGAGCATAAAAAACTGGGCCTGCTTCATAAAGTAATGGGTACCCACCATGCCGATATCAGGGTGAGGTTTATCCATATTCCCGAGGAGGTAAAGCAAGAGTTTTATAAGCGGCCTACCTACATCCCTACTTACGATAACTCCTGATGCTATTATGATACCATCTGAAAACAAACAAGCCTTTACCATCCGGAAAGCTCAAAAAAAGGATGTTCCGTTAATTCTCGGCTTTATAAAACAACTGGCTGAATATGAGCGGCTTTCCCATGAGGTGGTTGCCACGGAGGCTGACCTGGAGACCTACCTTTTTGGAGAAAAGAAGGTGGCGGAAGTTATCCTCGGCTACGAAGGGAAGCTGCCGGTGGGCTTTGCCCTGTTTTTTCATAATTTCTCCACCTTCCTGGGCAAACCGGGAATCTACCTGGAGGATCTGTTTGTGCTGGAGAGTCACCGGGGCAGGGGCTATGGGAAACTTTTGCTGGCCAGCCTGGCCAGCCTGGCCCTGGAACGGGACTGCGGCAGGCTGGAGTGGGCAGTTCTGGACTGGAACGAACCCTCCATTGAGTTTTATAAGTCACTTGGAGCCAGGATGATGGATGAGTGGATCGTAAACAGGATGACCGGAGAGAGTCTGGTAAAACTTGCCAGCAGGCATTGACAATCAGGAAAAAACCTTATTTTGTCCTCCTAAACTATCCCTAAACCAGCACGGATGGAGATTGTTGTCAGACCGGTATGCTCAAAAGGCGACCTCAGGAAATTTATCCATTTGCCCGCTAAGATCCATAAGAAGCACTCCAACTGGATCCCTCCCCTCTACTCCGATGAATGGGAGTTCTTCAATGAAAAAAAGAACAAGTCCTATGAATACAGCGATGTGATTTTACTCCTTGCCTTCAAAGGAAAAAAGCTGGCAGGAAGGATCATGGGCCTCATCAATTATAAATACAACGAGCTGAACAGGGAGAGAAATGCACGCTTTAATTACCTGGAGACCTGGGACGATCTGGAGGTGAGCAGGGTGTTGCTTTATCATGTGGAAGAGTGGGCCAGGCTGAAGGGGATGAGGAAGCTGGTGGGTCCTCTTGCCTTCTCTGATAAGGATCCGCAGGGCTACCTGATTGAAGGTTTTGATGAGCCCATATCCATTGCCACCCACTGCAACTACGAGTATCTGGTGGATCATCTGAAAACACTGGGATATGAAAAGGACATCGATCTGGTGGTCTATAAGATTAAAATACCGGAGAAGACCCCGGAACTATATACAAAAGTGGCGGAACGGGCCCGTCGGAACATTCCCGGGATTGAACTGCTGGAGTTCACCAGGCGCAAGGATCTGAAGCCATGGATCAGGCCCATCTTTACCCTGATCAACGATACCTTCACGGAAATCTATGGATTTATGCCATTTACCCTGGAGGAGATGGACGATTTTGCCAACCGCTATCTCATGATTATGGATCCCCGCCTGATCAAGGTGGTGGTGAATGAAAGAAGAGAAACCGTGGCTTTTGTGATTGGCATGCCTGATATCAGCAGGGGAATCAAAAAGTCCAGAGGATATCTGATACCCATTGGAATCCTGCATATCCTGATGGCCGGTCGACGTACCAGACAGCTGAACCTGCTGCTGGGGGCTGTCCATCCTGACTATCAAAACAGAGGGCTCGACACGATTATGGGCTCGGCCATGCTGGACTCGGCCAGAAAGCAGAGAATGGAATACATTGACAGTCACCTGGAGATGGAGAGTAATGTGAAGGTAAGAGCCGAGATGGAATATATGGGCGGTAAGGTTTACAAAAGATACCGGGTATATGGAAAGGCACTGGCCCAAAGCAGCAGGAAGGTGCATGCAGATGGCGTCAGGGAGCAAGCCCTAAAGGCGGCCATGCTTTTAACTCCCTGTGGCTAAAAATACTAAGAGCAGGATAGATGCTGTTTAATACGATCGATTTTGCCATTTTTCTTCCCCTGGTAGTTGTGTTCTACTATCTGATCCCGCACAAATACAGATGGACCCTCTTGCTGGCAGCCAGCTACTACTTCTATATGAGCTGGAAGGTGGAGTATATTTTTCTGATTATCGCCTCGACCCTGGTGGACTATATCAGCGGACTCCGGATGGGAAAGCTGGCAAACAGAAGATCCCGGCTACCCTGGTTGATCCTGAGCCTCAGTGTAAACCTGGGTCTGCTCTTCTCCTTTAAATACTTCAATTTCACCACGGAAAATCTCAACTTCCTTTTCCAGAAAGTGGGCCTCTCCAGGGAACTTCCCCTGATGAACCTTTTGCTTCCCGTGGGGATCTCGTTTTATACTTTTCAAACTCTGAGCTATTCCATTGATGTCTATTTCGGGAATCAAAAAGCGGAGAAGCACCTGGGGTATTTTGCCCTCTATGTCTCCTTTTTTCCTCAACTGGTGGCCGGTCCCATCGAGCGCTATTCCAGGTTAGCCCCCAGTTCAGGAGCAGGCAGATCCTCACTTTTGCTAACCTGACCAATGGTCTGAGGCTGATTCTTTACGGGCTCTTTATTAAGATGGTGATTGCCGATAATATTTCAGGGATCGTGGATCAGGTCTATGCCCATCCGGAAGATTTTGCTTCACTGGATATCCTGAAGGGGGTGGTGCTTTATTCTTTCCAGATTTACAGCGATTTCTACGGATACTCCACCATAGCCATTGGTAGTGCCCTGCTCCTTGGGATTCGGATTATGGATAATTTCAGGTCCCCCTACCTGGCCAGGAATATTTCAGAATTCTGGCAGCGCTGGCATATCTCCCTGTCCACCTGGTTCAGAGATTATCTTTACTTTCCCCTGGGGGGAAACCGGGTCTCCAGACAGCGCTGGGTATTAAATATCCTGCTGGTGTTTTTAATCAGCGGACTATGGCATGGAGCCAACTGGACCTTCCTTATCTGGGGCCTCTTATTCGCTCTGTTTTATCTTCTGGAACAACTTTTGAACAGGGCCCTGAAACTTCAGAGAGCATTTTCAGACTACTCGGCAGGACACCTGTTGCTGGCCCTGAAGACCTTTTTGCTGGTGACCATCCTATGGATCTTTTTCCGCAGTCAGAGTTTGGATAGTGCCATGATTTTGTTTGGCAGCTTAATTCACAATGGAGCAGGGAGTCCCGGGGTACTGGTCATTCCGGGAAGTACCTGGATTTTCCTTCTGCTTTTTATTGCCAGTGATGTAATCCTCTTTAACAGGCGCTTCGACAGCTGGGTGGGTGAATTGCCCTATCTGCTCCGATGGGCCATCTACGGGGTGCTATTATTCGGGATTATTGCCTTTGCCGGTGTGGAGAATTTCCCTTTTATCTATTTTCAATTTTAGACATGAAGCGAGAGAGCCGGAAACATATCGCCCTTAGCCTGGTATCCCTGCTGGTCCTTCTTCTGGGAATGAACCTGCTGTACACCAGGCTGTTTTTTGAAAAGGACCTGCAGAAGTATTCCTCCATTATCAACCTGGTCCGGGAGGTACCGCTGGAGGCAGATATCATTTACCTGGGAGAGTCGTCCAATAATACGGCCCGCGAGGAGGATCTGGATCCACGAAAGATCTCCGATTTTGTTGCTGATTATTTTCCCGGTCTGGACCTGTATGATCTGACCAGGCCCGCAGCTCATGCAGGTATCTTCAAAGTATTGCTTGCGCATATGCCTGACGAGAGTGAGGTGGAGACTGTTATTGTAACCCTGACCCTGCGCTCCTTTAATGCCCAGTGGATCCATTCACCTTTGGAAACTTCCCTTCAGCGTAGCCTGGTGCTGCTGAGGCCCTATCCCCCCCTGGTAAACCGTTTCTTATTGTCTTTCAAGGCTTACGAGATAAAAACAAAGGAGGAACGGGAGTATGATTTTATTAAACAGTGGGAGCGGGATAAGTTACACTTTCCCTATGAGTTCCCCCACGAAAATGTCAGGCTTTGGGATCGCTGGATGGCCTATGAGGGGATCAGGGATGAATCCGGGGAGATAAACAGGGCACAGACAGAACTGGCCTGTCATTATATCAAAGCCTACGGATTCCAGATTGACACCCTTCAGAATCCCAGGATAGCCGACTTTGATGATATCGTGGAGCTGGCCAGGAAGCGGGGATGGAAGCTGGTGTTTAACCTGATGGCCGAAAATATGGAGAGAGCCGGACAGCTGGTCGGAAAGGATCTGGTCTTCCTGATGAATGAGAACCGGGAGCTCCTGAAAAAATACTACGGATCCAGGGGAGTGAGCGTCGTTGATAATCTCTCCTCCGTGGAAGACGGGCTCTTTATTGATCAGGAATGGACCACGGAACACTATGCTGAAAGGGGAAGGAAGACCGTGGCAAAGAATGTTGCCGGAGCAATCCGGGATTGGTATCCGGATGCATACAGGGATACAGGGTACTAAAACTAAAAATAGATTTTGATTAATAGACTGAATGCTTTACTTTTGAAGTTCATTCAAAGAAAAACATGAGGATTATTGGAAATATTACTGTGACCACCAACCCGCTGCTCTCCTAAGGCGGGCCAGTCACAGCTATCTTTATTTCCATCCAATAATTCTTAATCCATGTTACACTTAATATTCAAAACACTTTTTTCAAGAGCATTTTTTCGTGAATTCTTTCGTGATCTGCGTGAATCACTTTCCGGATCGGAACGGGATTTCACTAAGATCCCCCTGAGCAAAGCCATATTGCTACTCAGTATTCCCATGGTTCTGGAGATGCTCATGGAGTCGGTATTTGCCCTGGTGGATATTTTCTTTGTCTCCCGTCTGGGGGCCGAAGCTGTGGCTACGGTGGGGATCACGGAATCCCTGATGACCATTATATATGCCATCGGGATCGGCCTCAGCGTGGGAACCACTGCGCTGGTTGCCAGGAGAATCGGTGAGAAACGTCCCGAAGAGGCTGCTGTTTCTGCGGTACAGGCAATTATTACGGGCATCGTTTTCTCCCTGGTTTTCTCCCTGGTTGGAATCTTCTACGCCAAGGATCTGCTGCGTATTATGGGCGCCTCGGAGGAGACTGTTCAGATGGGCTACATGTACCCGGCCATAATGCTGGGAGGGAACATGGTGATCATGCTCCTCTTCATAATTAACGCCGTTTTCCGTAGCAGTGGCGACGCCGCCATTTCCATGCGGGTCCTCTGGTTTGCAAATATTCTGAATATTATCCTGGATCCTTTGTTGATCTTCGGAATCGGCCCCTTTCCCGAACTGGGAGTGAAAGGGGCTGCTGTAGCCACCAATATAGGAAGGGGAGCGGCGGTCCTCTATCAGCTCTACCTGCTGGGTAAGGGGAACCACCGGGTAAAGGTCAGGGCCAACCAGATCGTGATCCGGTTCAGGGAAATGGCACAACTGGTGAAGCTTTCACTGGGAGCCATCGGGCAGTATATCATTGCCACCTCTTCCTGGATCGTCATGGTGTGGGTGGTAACCAGCCTGGGTGAGGAGGTGGTGGCCGGCTACACCATTGCCATCCGGATCCTGCTCTTTGCACTTCTGCCAGCCTGGGGCCTTTCCAATGCAGCAGCCACCCTGGTTGGCCAGAACCTGGGGGCCAATCAGCCCGACCGGGCAGAACGTTCTGCCTGGGTGGTTGGGATCGCCAATATGATATTCCTGGGTCTGATATCGATCCTGTTTATCGCCATCCCGGATGCCTTTATCGGGGCTTTTATCAACCCGGCGATTGAACCGGTGATCATGCAAAGCGGGGTTACCTGCCTGCGGGTGGTCAGTTTCGGATTTTTTGTCTATGCCCTGGGACATGTCATGGTGAATGCCATCAACGGTGCGGGGGATACCGCTACCCCCATCTGGATCAATTTCATAGCCTTCTGGCTCATGGAGATCCCCCTGGCCTTCCTTTTTACCAAGGTACTGGACCTGAATATACACGGGGTCAGTTACGCCATTTTGATTGGAGAAAGCGCGCTGGCCCTGATCGCCCTGGCTGTGTTCCGAAGAGGGAAATGGAAGCTGAAAGAAGTCTGAGCGAAATTTTGTAACTTTGGGGGATATGAACAGAGTAATTGTTTATACCAACCTTTACCATAACTTCGGGAAGGCTCTTTACGAGTGCTGGATGTTCTATCATTGAACCGGGAAGGCCACTCCGGCTCCCCTTTTTCCTCTAGCTTTCGCTGTTTTACCACTTTTATATAAACTGTTTTATGGTGACCATTTTTGATATCAAACGTTTTGCTGTACATGACGGGCCCGGGATCCGGACCACCGTATTTCTGAAGGGCTGTCCCCTTCGTTGCGCCTGGTGCCACAACCCGGAGAGTCAGGAGCGTGAGCCCGTCAGCGTGGATATCCAGAGAAAGCTGGATGGGAAGAGCATTCCGGGGAAGAAAGTATACGGGGAGCGTATGGAGGTGGATCAGCTGGGGGATAAACTGCTGAGGGACAAACCCTACTACGAAGAGTCAGGGGGGGGAGTCACTTTCTCTGGCGGGGAGCCACTCATGCAGCCGGAAGGGCTCCTGCAGCTGCTGGAGTTTTGCAAAATGCATGGCCTGCATACCTGTGTGGATACCTCCGGCTATGCCGGCTGGGAGCAGTTTGAAAAGATTTTGGCTTTCACCGATCTTTTCCTTTTCGATCTGAAGAATATGGACCCGGAGCTCCATAAAAAGTATACCGGCGTGGACAATGCACTCATCCTTTCCAATGCGGACAGGCTTCTGGAGAATGGAGCCAGACTGATCTTCAGGATTCCTGTTATTCCGGGGATCAATACCTCGGAAAGCGAGGTTTCCGCTTTGATACACTTCCTGAAGAAGCATGCAGAGAAGATGACAGAGGTGCATCTGTTGCCTTATCACCGCATTGCCTGGAACAAATACCAGAAGTTGCATAAGAAGGAGCATTTTGCGGATGTATCTGAACCAGATCAGGCCATGATGCACCAGTTAAAAGAAGCGTTTAAGCAAACAGGCCTGGAGGTCATCATCGGGGGGTGATCCTGAGGAGCTGCCGGCCTGCAAAATATAAACTATGAATCGCAGGATAAAAAAATTAAGAAAAGAGAGCCTCCAGGCGGTAAACCGGTTGTCGGCAGAGCGTGGACTGCTGGTGACGCAGTTCTATAAGCAGAGTGCGGCAGAGGAAGCGGTGCCGGTTCAACGGGCAAAAGCCTTTGAATATATACTCCGTCACAAGTCCATTTGTATCAACGAAGGGGAACTGATCGTGGGGGAGCGGGGACCCGCTCCCAAGTCCACCCCCACCTATCCCGAGATAAACCTGCACTCCCTGAAGGACCTGGATATCCTGAACAGCAGGGAAAAGGTAGGGTTCAAAGTGGACGAGGAGACCCGCAGGGCCTTTGAGGAGGTTATTATCCCTTACTGGACCGGCAGGACCAACAGGGAGCGCATCTTCAGGATGATGGATGCGGCCTGGATCGAGGCATACCAGGCAGGGGTATTCACGGAATTCCAGGAGCAGCGGGCCCCCGGGCACACCGTTCTGGGAAGCAAGATCTACAGCCAGGGGATGGAAGACCTGATCGAGGAGGTAAGAGCTGCCAGGGAGCAGCTCGATCTAAACCAAAGATCCGGACGCCTATGAAAAGCGCGAAGAACTCAGGGCCATGGAGATTGCAGCCAGGAGCAGTGATTATGTTTGCGGAGCGTCATGCGGAGGCTCTGGACCTGCTTGCTGAAGAAGAGGGGGATCCGGAGCGCAGGAAGGAGCTGAAGCAGATGGCAGAGATCTGTCGCCGCGTTCCGGCAAAAGCACCCACGGACCATGCATGAAGCCCTGCAGTACTACTGGTTTGTGCACCTGGGAGTCATCACGGAGCTGAATCCCTGGGACTCCTTCAATCCGGGCCGGCTGGATCAGCACCTCTTACCCTTTTACCGGGCCGATCTGGAATCGGGGCAGCTGGACAAAGAATCGGCCGTGGAACTGCTTCAGTCTTTCTGGATCAAGTTCAACAACCATCCTTCCCCTCCCAAGGTGGGGGTGACCGCCGAAGAGAGCAATACCTATACCGATTTCTGCCTGATCAATACCGGGGGACTGAAGCCCGACGGGTCGAATGCGGTGAACGAACTGAGCTTATATCCTGCTGGATGTGATCGAGGAGATGCGCCTTCTGCAGCCCTCCTCCATGGTGCAGGTCAGCAAGAAGAATCCCGATAGTTTTGTGGACCGGGCCGTAAAGATTGTCAAAACCGGCTTTGGTCAGCCCTCCATCTTCAACACCGATGCCATTGTCCAGGAGCTGGTCCGGCAGGGGAAAAGCCTGGAGGATGCCCGCAACGGCGGAGCCTCCGGCTGCGTGGAGAGCGGGGCCTTCGGGACAGAAGCCTATATTCTGACCGGCTATTTCAACCTGGTGAAGGTGCTGGAGCTTACCCTGCATAATGGGGTGGATCCTCAGACCGGGAAGACAGATCGGGATTGAGACGTGGCGATCCCGCAGTCCTTTGAATCGTTCGAGGATCTGCGTGCAGCCTTCCGGAGGCAGTTGCAACACTTTATCGATATCAAGATTGCCGGGAACAACATGATCGAGCGAATCTTCACGCACACATCTTGCCCGCTCCCTTTCTGTCTCTGCTGATCGATGATTGTATCAGCAATGGGAAGGACTACAATGCCGGTGGTGCCCGCTACAATACCACCTACATCCAGGGGGTGGGACTGGGTTCCATCACCGATATGTTTGCGGCCCTCAGATCAGCATGTATTTGAGAAAGGCAGCCATCAGCATGGAGACCTATCTGAAGGTGCTGGCCGATAATTTTGAGGGACACGATGAGTTGCGGGCGGCCCTGCTCTACGAGACTCCCAAGTATGGGAACGACGACGAGCAGGCCGACCAGCATGCCACGCTGGGTCTTTGATGCCTTTTATGAGGCAGTAAACGGAAGAAAGAGTCCGCGCGGTGCCACCTACCGGATCAATATGCTGCCCACCACCAGTCCATGTCTATTTTGGAAAGGTGCTGGGAGCCACTCCCGATGGCCGACTGGCCCAGGAGCCCCTGTCCGAAGGGATCTCACCCTTCCAGGGAATGGACCGAAAGGGACCCACGGCGGTACTCAATTCGGCCTTGAAGATCGATCACCTGAAAACCGGGGGCACCCTGCTTGAATCAGAAGTTCACTCCTGATTTTTTCAAGGATGAACGGAGCATACGCGAAAGTTACGCAGCTGATCAGGGCCTACTTCCGCATGGACGGACATCACATCCAGTTCAATGTGGTATCGGCCGATACCCTCCGAGATGCCCAGAAACATCCGGAGAAGTACCAGGACCTGATCGTCCGGGTGGCGGGGTACAGCGACTATTTCAACGATCTGGGACCGGAACTGCAGGAGGAGATCATCCGGCGTACCGAGCATGAGAGTATGAGCGAGTGAGCGTGCTAATTAATGCATGTTCAGGGTTTACCGGAGTTGCTTAAAATCATTCAGGTTAAATCCATCTTCATTGTCGTTGGTAATGCTTCGGGAGTTATAGTAATACAGGTTCCCTTCCATATCAAAAATCATTTCAAAACACTTACCTGATCCAGTTTGATGATTTGGCCCCACATGAAAAACAAACATGGTATTTTTCGGATTTAAGCTGAGTTCCTCCTGGAATTCCTTTGTATTGAGCAGTTTAAAATAATAAGGGTACACATTTCTGATTCTTCCTTCGGTATTGGCATTTGAGGCCATCATGCTTTTGTCTAAAAGCAATGCATTGTCGGTAAAACGCTTTGTGCCGTTGTAGTATTTCAATCCATTTAACATGATAAGGACCCTTTTACTTTCCAGGGTCTTGGCATGTCTCTGCATGAACTTAATTGCAGGGGACAAAACATATCCGTAATTATCACTATTGACCAATGAATAGGAAACCGGAATACTGCAAATTTCAGGCATATCAGTCACTATCCTTTCCGGACCTCCCAGGACAAGACTTAAATAATCATAGCTTACCCCACCCGGATCCTTATCGTGAACACCTTTCATAAGAACCAGGAAAGAGTACCTGGAATCAGTCCTCCGTTTCTCAAAATCTTTTTGACTGATAAACTCAAATGGCGTTATTTTCCAGGATTTCTCTATGGCATCCTTCAGGAGCGCATTATAAAGAATGCCCCCATTGTCAAGTACAACGCATGTTGTTGAATTCTTAAACATTCCTAGCTCCTCTTTTGTCACCATCCGGGGAGAGGCAAATGCTCCCAAACTCAGCATGCTGATCAAAAAAACAATTAGTTTAATCTTCATTTTATGGCTTTTTTAGATTAATTAGAAAAATCTTCTCCCATACAGCCAGCTCATGGCAACTGCTGTATATAAAGCAGATTCCTCCTGTTATATTGTGTATCTATCGATTATTTTCATAAAGTATACCGGATTGAGAGCGACCCTCCACCAGTTTCAAATACTCCTGCAATGACTGTAGTCGGTCCAATAAAATGCTTGATTCTCATGTATGACTCGATACAAATGCAATGCGTTGCTTACACAGGAGTCCTTTTATTGCAGAATTGCGTTATAGCTCATTCAGGATCTTCTTGAATTCCTTATACAGAATGGAAGCTGTTTCAGGGCCCAAGGGAGTTTTCTTCCCCGTAGGGGGCATCATCTCTGTTGAATAGGTGAAGGGTGCCTCCTCATCCCACTGGCTTTTGGGGAGGATGTATCCTATTTCATCGTTTGACATTCCAATAACAAAGCGATATTTTCCGGGCATCAGCTCACGCAGGGCGGGATCTTCCACGGGATGACATCTGAAAATCCTGTCCTTCGGGTGCCTCCACACCGCCATTGACGATTTCAGGATAGATCTCTCCCGGAACACTTAAAAAGCTGGCCGGACCAACGGTGAATGCAGCGATTTCCGATCGTGTTTTGAACCATCCGGTCATTCCAAAATCCAAGACCCCCAGCATTGCAGGCCAGGCGAAACATATTGTTGTCCAGTGGCAGAGTTATGGTTTTTGCCCTGACGGATAGATTGGCCTGCTCCACCACGGTATCGGGATTTTCCAGTGCATTGAGTGCCAGCATGGCCAGCCTGGCCCCCTGTGCCTTTGCCTTGTCAAAGGAGGCCTCGGTATAGGTAGTATCCAGAAACGGATCATCCAGGGGCATGCTGGCACGGGTGGTCATCAGTCCCCCGATGGCCCCATTGATATATACAGACACTCCGCCAACTCCCTGGTCTGAACCAGTGTATCACCGTCATACACTCCCTTTTCGATGCACTCCCGAACATAATGAGGGAAATCGGAACTGATGTAGAGGTTATCGGACCAGAGGGTTTCAGGATGATTGGCCCAGGCAACAAGTGTACCAAGGGTAGAGTCTGTTTCTGCATCTATGGCCTGTATCAGCCGAAGGCCCGGATCCATTACCATGGGATCACGGGTATCCATGACCAGTTCTTCAGCCCCGGTCAGATCCTGTGCAATATGCAGTTTTGCAGGTCGTAAATTGTCCGATAGCCTGGGAAATGGCTTCAACTACCTGGCTTTTAATATAGTGCATATTGTCCTGATTTACACCGCTTTTGAAAGGGTGTTCACCCCAGATACCGATCAGATCATTGCTTTCATGGGTGTGGGTGCTGGAGATGACGGCATAATCAATCCCTGCCTCCTCAGGGATCTGTTTTCTGATATCCACCACATCGTCGTGCCGGAAGCCAATGGCATCCAGCGAAACCAGGGCCAGCCGGCTTTGGCCGTCATCAAAAACAACCACCCGTGCCCATACATCATCATGTACTCCGTTTGCAGCCCGCTGATTGCTGAAATCCGGCAATCCAGATGGGCATCAAATTTTCCGTTGTTATTATTGTCATTGTAGGTATCACCATCCTTCTCCCGAAATTTGGCATCGCCATTTATATCGTTCCAGGTATCTATCAATCTCAGGCGTAATGGGCAGTGCAGCAAATCCAACCTTTAGGGTACCCGGGTGTATCTGCACCTTTGATGTTCAGATCCACTTCATATCCGGGATGACGGTCCCTCAAATTCCAGAATACCCACACAGCCAAAAGAAGAACAATTCCCAAAACTGCGATTCCGATTCTTAATAACCACTTCTTCATTCTTATTTTTTTTCTTGTTTAATTCAAGGATCGTTTCCTCTTGAGTTCAACAAATATCAGGATGAGTGATAGACCAGGAAACCGGCCCCACACCAGCAGCATGAGGTTACCGTATTCGGAATAGATATCATTGTATGCGCTAAGCTCCCGTGCTTTTAATTTCAATAGAGTTCCGTTCAGTGAGCAAAAACAACTGCTGGCTAATCCCAGTGCCTGCATGGTTCTGAAGGAGACACGTTCCTTTAATTCTGTTTGCCAGCCTGCTTCTGAGAATGGCCAAGAGTAGCAAGCCAGAAGAGCCAGGAAAGGAGTTGTAAAACGTTCAGTGTCCGGAAATAATTTACCACAGTGTAGAGCGGACTCAAAAGGACACGGGAACGGTCAAAAATATTCCGGTCATGTATAAAGCAGTACCCTGATCCTGGTCATATCTCTCTGGCGCAACAGTTCCATGATCGATTCCCTTTTTCGCTCGGTATCCATCTGATGCCAGCCTGGGATCTCCAGGGCATTCCAGACAAAACAGCTGCTTCCATAGCCATGGTAATCTGCTGCACCAATCATAATCGAATCCCTGTTGCGGTACAAGCCTCAGTAATATCGTTGAATATCCGTGCGCTCATAGCTCAATCCGCTAGCCTGGTTTGCAATCTCAAATCCATCTACTCCCATATCCAGTGAAATAGGGTATGGTTTTTCTTTCTCCGTCAAACCAGTGAGCCACGATGACGACTCCATTGTCATCGTGGGTAGAATCAATCACCTGCTGATCTGTTAATCCCCTGGTGATAAAATTACTGGTTAAGTCCCAGCAAGGTCATATGGTTGCTGCCCGAATACTCCTCTCCGACGCATCATTAAGGGTTCTCCGGGGAGCATTCCCTGCTCCTGGGCCTTTACAGCCTCCAGGGTCTTCTGATGATGATTGTGATCGGTAATAAAGAATGCATCAAATCCATTTTTTTCATGCCATTTCTGCAGTCCTTCGTGTAGAAATGATTCCATCATGACTGTACTCTGTGTGGCTGTGGGTATTGATCAGGATGGTATGTCTCCTGCTGGTTTACGATTGTATTGGCAGGCAAGCGGAATGTAAGATGATCAACCACAACAAACCCAGCCAGGTAGCGATGATCAGAGGAACTGTTTTTAACCATGAGAGCAATCCACTCAGTTTGGACTTGCCTTTCTCTTATTCTTACCCTTGTCTGATTCTTTAAGGAATAGACGTACCAGTGTAAATACCAGGGAAAGGGCCAGGATCCAGAAAAGTAAAACTGCAAATTCCAGTGCGGCCTGATCGGCACGAAGATAAAAGAGCAGGGGACCGGTAAATGGTTCGAACAGCACCCGCCAGGCGGATATATGAATACCAAATCCGGGAACCGGCTCAGAAGTTAAGGCATCAATGATCTGTATGGGTTGGTGAAAAAGCAGCGGAGAGGATCAGCATCTGGCAAAAAACAGGACAATGCAGTCCGGAGTAAGAGATAATTCTGTTTAGGATGCATTTCATTACCAGGATGTCATTAATTGATTCCGGTCCCGGAATTCTCTGTCAGCTCCGGATATGGAACATCATATCCTTTTACCGAATGCCAGATGATGCGGTTAAAGGTATCTTCATCGATGCGGTCCAGTTCATCCAGATTCTGCTCCATCGATTTTTGTGCCCAGTACAGGGCATCGCCTGAAAGGCTTAGTAAGCTCCGGATTTAATTCATCCAGAGGAATCCTATTTGGCAGGGCCAGTATAGGGTGAAAAATCAGGTCTTGCTGGTAAAGCAATCAAACATGGGTTCCGCTGCAAGATCAAACTGGTTCAGTGGAGGAATGCCCAGAATATTTTCAATGGTTCGAAACATATTGATCTGGGAATAATTTGTAGAGATCACCTCTCCGCGTTTTGTATAGGGACTAATGACCAGGCCAACGGTCCGGTGCCCGTCCACATGATCCAGTCCAGCCTGAGGATCATCCTCAGTCACAAAAATGCATGTCTCCTTCCAGAATTTGCTGTGGGATAAGTGCTTCCACCACCCGTCCCAATGCCAGATCATTGTCTGCAACAGCAGCCCTGGGCGTGGGCAGGCCGGGCTTTGTTCCCGAGGTGTGATCATTGGGCAAAAGCATGATAATGAAATTCGGAAAGTTGTCATTTTTCTTCAAATTCCTTGAAAGCTCTTTGATGAACTCTGCCGCCCGGTATACATCCGGTACTTTTTCGGGGAACCCAATAAATGTAGGACAGGTATAGGGTTCCATCTGTGGCAGATTTGATTTGGCCCGGATTCTGATCCTGTTTGTGCCTGCTCAGAAAATCCTGGTAGATATCTGTAAATGTGGCATTTTCAGGCTCGATGATTGCGTCCACAAATTCACCATAGTTGCGATAGGATAAACCGTGCTTCAATCACATTGTCCCAGATAAAACCTGATGGAAGCGTAAGCCAGCGGATCACCGCCATCATATGGATAGCTGCGTGGAAAGTCGCCAAAGAACTTTTCAATATAATCGGTCACATAAGCCTCATCCGTCCATTGATGACCATCTGCACTGAGCACCCCACTGCAGTAATAATTATCCATCAGTACAAACTCCTCGGCGAGGGCATGATGATTGGGAGTGACTTCCTCTCCAAAGTGAACCAGGGATGAGTCACCATTCCCCTGCTTCATATCACCAAATACCTGGTCATAGGTCCGGTTCTCTTTAATGATATAGACCACATGCTTAAAATGAGATTCCTGACCCGGAAATTGAGGGACAGCCACCCGGCGCGGCTCGTTTTTGCTTCTGCACCAGCTGTTTCATCATTCTTGTGAATGAATTATTCTCTTTCACTACCTCAGTCATTGTCTGGAGGGTAGTGCCTATCCGGTAGTGAAATGATGGAGATACTACCCATATGGTGATGTGTATTGTACCCGGGTCTGTCAGACCGCGTATTTCTTGAGCCAATCCCTTTTGTATTTGCTACGAAAAGAAATTTCGCATCCTTATCCATGATAACTGCACCCGGGTACCAGCCCGTAGGAATAAAGCCTGCGATTTCATTATTCTTATCCAGTTGTATGACGCAGAGCGCATTATCAGTTCCATTGGCAACAAACAATTGTTTGCCGTCACCAGAGATGGCAAGTGCGTTGGGGGCACTGCCAAATGGTAGATCCTTTTCCATTCGAACAGATATGGTGTCAATAACAACATCGCTTTTTGTGTCAATGATTGAAATAACATCACTGTTGGCACAGGCAACGTATAGCCTGGATTTATCCGGACTCAGCACCATAGCGTTAGGATGCAGGCCAACTTCTATACTTTTAATTTGCTGTTGTGATTTCAGATCAACTACTGAAACCGAACCACTACTGGCAATTCCTGTATCGGGGTCAACGACTATTTCGCTGCCGGATGTAGTATACACCGGATCGCCGGACGCTGGTTGTCTGCCACCCCAATTACTCACGTAGGCCTTTTGGGAGGAGAGCAGGATGACTTCATAGGGAGAAACACCAACCGGAATTTCTGTAACAGATGCATCTGCCAATTCTACAACAGCCAGGGTATTGCTCCGGCTAAGCGGTACATACATCCTGTCACCGTCCATCATTGATTGAAAATCCCCCTGGTACCGGATGGCCTCCTATTTCCGGTTGTTGAAATTGTATCGGTTCTCCCCATTTCAAAATGTTGTTTGGTCCTTCTGAGCAATAAATATTCTATCCCTGGCCTGGCTTGCATAGATTTGATTTCCGTCTGCTGAGAAAGCGACTCCATTAAATGATCCGCCACCATTGAGGGGAAGCGTTTGCATAATCGTTCTGTCTAATACACGGATTAAATCAAGGGAATTTTTATTCAGGACAGCAAGCCATTTCCCATCCGGGCTCAAGTGCAAGATCTACCGGTCGGCCGGGGAAAAGGAGTTGAAATCCTGCTGGACGTAAAAGTTGATTGGTGGGAACGAGTATACTTCCATCCGGTTGCGGACCAATTGTGAGGTTTGATAGATTATCATTCTGTTCTGTGTCGAAACGGCATTGACTTAAAAGCAAAACCACTACCGTCAGAGCGGTGATAAAACTTATCTTTTTCATACCGCATTTTTTTAGAAGTATCTATTTTCAACAATTTTACAGATTGCATGATACACGGGCAGATGATACTCCTGTACTTCAGGAGTACGGTTTGAAGGCACACAGATGGCAATGTCACAGTATTGTTTCATCTTGCCTCCCTGTTGTCCCGGTCAGACCGATGACGGTCAATCCTTTGGCCTTTGCTGTAATGACCGCATCATAATGTTCTGTGAATTTCCCGAAGTACTGATGGCGAACAGCAGATCACCTGTCCTTCCGTAGCCCACAATCTGCTGGGAGTAAACAAGATCCGCATCCATATCATTGGATATGGCACTTAACAGTGAAGTTTGAGAACAAAGAGATATGGCAGGAACGGCATTCTGCAAATTCCCTGCTAAGTAGTCTCCCTGTTCCGGGGGAAGCCAGCTGAAGCTCCTCCTTGAGATCTTTCGGTAGTGGACGCTTTTTTTCAAAACTTTTCATGAGTTCTCCGACCATATGTTCTGCATCGGCACAACTGCCTCCATTTCCACATAACAAAAGCTTCCCGCCTTTTTCAAAACAATCGATGATTGTCCCTGCGGCTTCCATAATCTCATTTTCGCAAGCCTCCAGGTTGGGATAACGCCTGAGCATCGCATCTACTCTCTCTTCTCCTGTCATCACTTATATCTCTTTATTGGTTAACAAGCACAAAATACTCTTTATTGCATCGCAACACACAGAGCGGCATAGTCTCCAATGCTATCTCCAAGGGCCGCAGGCCTTACCCGGCATACCTTCCTGGCTGCCGGAATAGCTTCACGTTCCAGTACCTTTTCAATCAGGGGCTTTAAATAGGCTTCATTTCTGGCATATATACTACCAATCACGATACACTCCGGATTCAGGATATCGATCAGAATGGCAAGTCCCTGACCCAGGTAGTGAGCGGAAATACCCACAATCTCGCGGGCAAGCGGATCGCCTCCCTTTGCAGCTTCAAAGACTGTTTTGGCCGTAAGATCCGCTATTTTCTCTTTAGACGGGCAAAAGCCGACCTTTTCGCCTGAATTAATTTTGTCGCCAACCATGGATCTGGCCAGCTGGGCAATTCCACCCCCGCTGCAAAAACCTTCGAAAGAACCAGCCTTGCCAAAGCCCAGCGGTCCGTCCTCCGCCAACCTGATATGCCCCACCTCTCCTCCAAGGTCATTTGTCCCGCTATACAGTCTCCCGTTCAGGATAAGGCCGGCTCCCATTCCTGTCCCGAAAGTCAGGAATATCATGTTCTTTGTCCCCACCCCGGCACCCATCATCCATTCGGCCAGGGCACAGGCATTGGCATCGTTCTGAACTTCCACCTCCACTCCAAATTCCTCCCTGAAAATTTCCACGATGGGGACCGAATCCCATCCGGGCAGATTGGGTGGAGAATAAATCATTCCTTTTTCCGAATCCAGGGGACCTCCACAGCTGATCCCGATTTTGACCAGTTTATTTTTGTCATACTTCTCCAGGAGCTTATAGCTATGCTGTTTGAACTCAGCGATAATCTCCGGGTATCCCCGCTCCGTAAGGGTAGGAAAGACGATTTTCTCGTGTATCTGAAAATCCTTGCTGCCCAGTACAATACTGCATTTGGTTCCCCCAATATCAAATCCCAAATAAAAGTTTTCCGCTTGCTCTCTGTTTTGCATGCTTACTCCGGATTAAATAACAGCTTAAGCAGACTGTTTGTTTGTGAAAAATCGGGTAGAAGGATCTGGGCACCTGAGCGGATCAGCCGGGCACGCTTCTCCGGATTCAGTCCCGATCTTCGGATTTCATCGCTGGCTATTCCTATGGCTATCCCCCTGGAGTTAACACATTCTTTCATCTCCACGGGCCCATCCCCGAAAACTGCAAGTTCATTACCGGCCAGCTGGTGTCTGGCTATAATCTCCTGGATCACCTGTTTTTTTGAGTACTTGCTGATATCACCCACCGAACCATAAATCCTTCCATGGAAAAGATCCGCATATCCAAGCAGCTCCGCTTCATGGATCACATCTTCTAAATCCGTGCCACTGGCCAGGTATAAACTGACACCTTTTTCATGAAGTGCCCTCAGAAAGTCAACAGATCCCCGAATAGTATACTCACCTGTGCTTATCTCTCCGCTCTCAAGTTTCTTCAGGCGCTGGGAAACCACCTTCATCAGCTCCTCATTGTAAATCTTTTTGTACCCGAATTTATCGAGGATCTTCTCTTTGGGCACCAGATTAAATTCATCCACCAACTGTACAAGTCCTTCCATCTGGACAATGGTCTGTATTCCGGTTGACCTGTCGATGAATTCCTGAACACGCTTTTTAATCTCCTGTAAGAGGGAAGGCTCTGCGTGGTCCTTTGTTCCTCCCAGGATGGCCCGGATCATCACAGGTTCCATTACCTGTTCCCAGCCCTGTCTCAGGGTACTGATGGTGCCGTCGTGGTCAAATACCGCATGTTGGATATTCCCCAATTGATGGAGCACCTCTTCCCTGCACAATTCAATCTCACTGTCAGGCAGATATCTGGCCAGTGCCAGGTCTTCAGCCAGCTCAGGCTGATGCAGGTACTCTGCCTCCCGGCTCAGTTGCAGAATCTCCGGACCAGAGGCAGTTCCGGTGGTAAATAGTTTTTGGACGCTTACAGCGGCCGCCAGATTTGCGAATCCGGCAGCCTCCGGTGGGGATATGCCTGCAGCCAGGCAAAGGGTCAGTGCAGAGATGGTGGTATCGCCCGCACCCACCGTATCCAGTTTTTTAAGCAGGAGGATGCCGGGTATCTCGCTAAGCCCTGAGGCATCCAAACAAAGGATCCCGCGGGCTCCGCAGGTGACAAAAAGGGGTTTTTTGCTTTTTGCATAGACCTCCCTCGCATGCCGCTTAATTTCCGGTAAGGAGAGGTAATCCCGCGGATTAAGCTGGAGCCCATTCAGGGCAGCTGTTTCTATTTCGTTGGCCTTGCGGGATACATTCCGGAATTCAGAGTTGAAATGCCTTGAATCGAGCACCACAATCTTGTCTGCATAGGCAGCGAAGAGTTCATTGGCACCTTCAATAAACTCCCGGTTGGTGATACTTCCTGATACCTGCTGGTTGAAGATCAGGGCATCGTGGGTTTCAAGTGCAGCTTTTATATGACGGAGCAAAGCCTTATCGGTGGCTTCCGTGCGCCTGTTTTTCAAGCCAAAATCAATGCGGGGATCCTCTTTATCGCCGTAGTATTTTTTGGTGTAGGTGTAGGTGTCAAATGCCTCCTTCTGAACGATCAGGGAAGCTACATCGGCACCCAGCTCTTTCAGCTGGGAGGAGAGCTCCCTGCCATAAATATCGTTTCCAAGCACCCCGATCACTTTTATGACAGCGGGCTTCAGCGCGGCCAGGTTGGCAACAATGTTACCTGCCCCTCCCGGGGAATACCTGTGGCTGGCTACAGCTTCTGCTTTCAACCCGGTTTCAACGGATACCTCAGAGCCATCCGGATCCATTTGCCAGTAAGCATCCAGACAGAAATCCCCGTAAACGGCGATTTTCACGCTGCTGATCTTTTCCAGTATTTTTTGGATGCGGGTCCGGGTCATCTGCATGATCAAATCAGTTCAATCAGTTTATTATATAAGAGGGGCACCGTTTCTTTTTGATTCCCTTCGATGTAATAGCCTTTGCCTCCATAGGCCCCGGGAACACGGGTTACAATGCTTTTTTGATCCCGATAATAATAGCCGACGGTATTCTCATCGGAGAAGTTTTGGGGAGTATAGGGTCTCAGGTCAAAATTAGCCGTAATAAGCTTGTGTGGTACCTTTCCCGTATTGGCAGCCATGGAGGCTGCTTTTAGAAATACTTCCGGTCCTGTCACCGCGCTTCCGATATTTAACACCACCCCTCCGCCCGATAATTTGGATATTTCCTGGGTGTAGATCAGGAAATCCCTGCCGGAGCAGCCGCCTTTTGCCTCTCCGTCGAAAGTGGCATGCTGGTCAATTACGTCGGTGCCAATGCCCGCATGGATGGTCATCGGCACCATAAGTTCATAGCACAGGGCCTGCAGGCTTAGCTCAGGATGTTTGAAAGAAATGGATCCGGCTTCCAGGTTGAGGAACTCTGTTACTTCCTCCAAAAAAGATTTTTGGAGGAATAAACGGCCGATGCTTTCTCCATAGCCAAGCCCATCCCTGTTTCCCAGTGACAGAGCAGCATTGATGTAGTTAAACTCGAAGGCCATCCCGAATTCTCCTTTTTCAAGGGCCCGGGGGACATACTCGCTGGTTTCACCTATCAGGCCCAGTTCAAAATCGTGAATGGAAGTTGCCGCATTTCCGGAAAGAAGGGTGAAAAGCCCTCGTTTTACCAGATCCCCGATTAAGGGGCTGAGCCCGTTTTTTATGAGATGTGCCCCGGAAAACAGGACGACGGGCTGGTCCTTTTCTCTGGCACCAAGCATAGCTTTTGCAAGCTGGCTTATGTTCTGTTCCACCTCCCGGGGGACATGGAACTTCGTTTGCGCCACCCGGCCGGGATCCATCAGGTCCTCCAGCTTCACTTTATTGGATCTGCCGGCCACCGGATAGCTAACTATCTGTTGCGGATCAAAACACTTATACCTCCCCTTGTATTCCATGACTGCCTTTTCTTCTTAATCCACCAGCAACTTGCTGGCATCAGCAACAAACATCCTGGTACTCTGGGTATACTCCCCTCCATTGGGGTCGGGGTAGCTTAAATCCAGGTAAAAAGCACGGAACCCGGATTCCGGGAGCTCCACCCGGACTTCAAGTTCTTTTTGGAGCTGATCTTCATAACTCTGGCTGTTCCATATTTCATCCCTGAAATCCCGGTCTTCTGAATCCGCACTCCATAAGCGTGCTCCCTGAAGCAGATCCGGGGAAGTCTCAACCCAAAGAAGGAGCTCCCCTTCGCTCTGTTCAATTTTCCAGTTGCAGACAGGGTAGGGGGCTCCTAGACAGGGTCCTGCCAAAAAAGCCACTCAGAGCCCCGAGCGCCTGCTGCCCGTCGTCCAGTCCGTGGCCCGCATTGGGAACATAATGAATGAAATTTTTGCCCGGTATGTCATCAATGTAATTCTTGATGGCATCCACGGGCCAGTATTCATCGTTTGTCCCAATAAATATCATTTTTGGCATCCCAAGCTTATCCCGGTAGGAATATGGATCGATCATTGTGGTGAGGTCGTTGCCGTTCTCCGTATGCACATCCTGCGGGATTCCCAGTTTTACATAATCTTCGATCTGGATGCTGTATTCTTCCCAGACCTTCACCTGGTAATCCAGATTCACCGGCATATTCAGTACATCGATCACCATGGGCGCAATAGCGGCCACGCGGGCATCATTTGCCCCGGTCAGCCAGGTGGTCCAGCCACGTTTTGAAGCCCCTGTGACCACAAAGCGTGAAATTTCATGATCCAGCGTTTCGCTGGAGAAAGCCTGAATCGCATCCATGGCACGAACCGCAGTTTTAACCATGGGAAAGAGGAGGGGCCAGGTAAAGTCCCCGTCATCCTGATAGTTGTGCAAGGTAAATGAGATCAATTCATCTTCAGTCATACCATCGTAAAGTGGCTGGTTGGGAATTTGCCAGATAATGGCAACCATGGCAGAGTTTTTTTCTGCCACCCTAGCCATGCTTTGTATAAACTCATCATCACCACCCCGCTTGATTGGTTCCCCATCCTTATTTTTACCACCGGTAATAAAAAGCAGTGCGCCATCATGTTTGATTTTTTCGGGCACAATGATCGTCAGGGTATGCTTCCAGATATGTTCCCGCCATTGCTGGGAAGTGAGGCGAAGGTCGTATACGGTGAGATCGTCCAGAAGGTAGGATCCTTTCACATTCCAGGCAAAACTTGCATCTTCATTCTGTAGATAACTTTGCAGGGCTGTCTCCGGAGTCACAGCCTCGGGGGCCGTGGTGCATGAAATACAGGCTAAAAGGAGAAGCACACTTACGATAGTCCCCGGGAGTTTTCCGGGGAATGGGTTTGTGTTTGTTGTCATAGAGGTCGTATATTTTTTTTCTTGTTGTAAATTATCTGCCTGGAAGAATATGCCTTAAATCACTCAGAGGCATAGTCATCGGCCAGCTGGTTAATTTGTTCATCTGTCAGATCTTCCGCCGCTACCACCAGCCGGTATCTGAATGTAACGGACTCCCCTTTTTTCAAAGCGAAATTCAGTTCATTTTCTCCATCAGAAAACACTTTCTGGCCCAGGGTGTTGGCTGCAAACAAGCCGTAGCCCCTGGCATGCCAGTAGGTGGGGTATCCAACATTGGAGGGATGATCGATGATCACCAAAGCCACCTGCTCCCCTTTTATTTCGCTTGACAGTTTCATCCACCGGCAACGAGTTCCCCATACCCCTGATCCTTCCACTCCCTCGGCACTTCTATAGTCTACCTTTCACCAGGGTATTGTCCATTTTCTCCACCCTGGTCACATTGCCGTGCGAGTCCATAAGATTGCTTGGATCGTCAGAGGGAAGTTCCAGTTCACGGGCCACGCGAATGGCAAACATTCCTTCTTTGTTGTCCGTGAAATCCGGACCTCATCCAGGAGGGCCTTCAGGGTGGTGGTGCGATCGATGATGCGCATCTGCTCCGAAACCAGGAAGGAAAGCTTGTATGTTCCTCCAGCATTTCCATGTGATCCGGCGATTTCCAGACTGCACTGGTTTCCAGCAGGGCTGATCCTTTGCCACTCTCTGCTTTATCAATGGACCGGTGATAAGATGGTGCCATAGCCCTCCCTTTTTTCCGGGGCGATGGCTTCCGAATTGTTCCAGAAATCAAGGCCGTTCACATCCCCATAATTTAACCATACCCCCACATGATGCGGATGATCGGAACGATCCCCTTCTTTATTGATCATGGGGAAACTGCGCGTCAGCATATTTCCTGCCGGAGACATCAGCGGCCACAGGACCGGTTTTTTAATCTGGTCCGGATAGATGTAGGAGGTAAAAAGCTGTGCCGTCCACCATAACATCCACTTTCTTTTCAGCCTCATTCACTTTCAGATCAATCACCGGCTCCGTACTGCATTGACTGAAGAGGAGGAAACTGCTGCTTAAAACAGCCCATAACAAAAATGCTCTGTATTTCATGTTTGTGGTTTTTATATTATACTCTGGCAGGAACAACAAAGCCCTCCCGGTAATTTCGTGTGAGCATCTTATCTGCTTCAGGATCATTTACAAATTTCTCAGAATCAGGATTGAAGGTCAATACACGATCCAACCTGTAGGCAATATTCCCCAGGTGAGCCAATCCGGAAGAAAGGTGAGCCGTTTCAACCGGACCATTTAACATGGAAGCATCATGTTTTCGAACTGCCTCAATGAAATTGGTAAAATGTCCGTCTGTTCCACCGGCACCCCTGTCCATCTCTGTGCCCGATTCTCCTCCATCATCTCCCGATTTACCGGGTTCCCTGTTCCTGTCCCAGATAGGTCTTATACTTATCATAGCCATCAACAACCAGGATCCCTTTATCCCCATAGAAAATATTTCCAACGGTCGCACCCTCTTCGGTGTTGGTGCACCAGGGGCGTACTTCAAATTGGATGATTTTATTTTCTTCGGGATAATTATAAACAGAGGTAAGTACTTCCGGAACCTCTTTGCAATCATCCCAGAGGAATTTTCCTCCCATGGAGGTGATCTTTGTGGGAAGACCCACATCCAGTCCCCACATGCAAAGATCGGTTTCATGAATACCCTGGTTGCCCACATCGCCATTTCCATAATCCCAGTGCCAGTGCCAGTTGTAATGAACCAGGTTTTCTGTAAAGGGTCGCTTTGGAGCAGGACCGGTCCACAGATCATAATCAAGTCCCTCCGGAACAGGAGAGAATCCTTTATCTCCAATATCACCTCTCCAGCGGAAAACAAGACCACGTGCCATATAGACCCTGCCGATATATCCATCACGCATTAAATCGATGGCCTCATTCACAGCCGGCGAACTTCTTAATTGCACGCCATGCTGAACAATACGATCGTATTTCTGTGCAGCCTCAACCATCTTGCGGCCTTCCCAGATGTTATGGGAACCCGGTTTTTCCACATAGACATCTTTTCCTGCCTGGCAGGCCCAGATGACTGAAAGTGCATGCCAGTGGTTGGGTGATGCAATACTTACCACATCAATATCCTTGTTGTCCATGACCCGGCGAAGATCCTGCTCCAGGGCCACATCCTGACCGTATTTCTCCTTAAATTCCTTCTGGCGTTTTTTCAGAATGTTCATATCCGGATCGCACAGGGTGGTGACCTGTACATTGTCCTGAACCATCAGGCCTTCCACATGGCTTTTACCACGGCCATTCAGGCCCAGTACAGCTGCATTGATACGGTCATTTGCTCCAAAGACTTTGGCGGGAATTATGGTTGGAGCAACAATAGCTGCTGATCCCGCGGCAGCGGTTTTCTTTATAAAGGATCTTCTTGATTCCATATTCCTTAAGTTTAGTTTATGTAATTGAGTTTCGTTTATTAAAATAGTTAGCTTCCAGGTTTTATGTCAAGTGACATGGAAGGGGGAATATCTGCCGGATCAGTGCCCCACTCCTTATTTGGTTCCGGGCCCATTTCAAAAACAAGGGTTCCCCCTCCAATAAGCTCCTCGTGGGAGATCCAGCTTTTGCTCATGGGCTCACCGTTTAGTTTGGCCGATTGGATATACCTGTTTTTCGGCGACACCTGATTGGCTTTAATTGTGAACTCTGCGGGTTCATAGGGGCTGTTCAGTGTAAGGGTGGCTTCCTCAAAGATAGGGGATCCGATGATATAAATATTCTGCCCGGGGCATACCGGATAAAATCCCAGGGCACTCAGGACATACCAGGAGGAGAGAGAGCCCATATCCTCATTCCCGCAGATACCGCCCGGTCCGGTCCGGTACAGTTCCATCACCTGGCTGATTCTCTCCTGGGTCTTCCAGGGTTCACCGGCGTAATTATACAGGTAGGCCACATGGTGCGAAGGCTGGTTTCCATGCACATATTGTCCTATGGTTCCCACCACCCCCACATACTTTGGTCCGCTGATCTCCGGACTCATATTAAAAAGTGAATCGAGTTTTGAAACAAAAGCAGCCTTGCTTCCGAAAAGATCCACCAGTCCATGGATATCGTGCTGCACGGACCAGAGGTACTGCCAGGCATTGGATTCTGTGAAGTAGCGGTTCGGCCTTCTCCCCACCAGGAGAGGGTCAAAGCACCCGTAGTAGCTGTGATCTTCAAACTGGATTATTCCGGCTGCCTGGTTTCCGCAGGATTTCAGCCAGGAACCATCCAGGTTTTTTGGGCGCATAAAATGGGTGAGGGAATCAAAGAGGTTCCTGTAATTATAAGCCCTTTGCATAAATAGTTTGTAATCTTCCTCCCTGCCCAGGTCCTGCGCCATCTGAGCAATGCACCAATCGTTATAGGCCAGTTCCAGCGTATTTGGCACTGATTCAGCGATCCTGTCCACGGGGACATAGCCCAGATCCATATAGTAGGCCAGGCCAGACCTGCCGGCAGATTCAGGCAGAGGGGAGGGGGGAGCTCCGGTGGCCTTTTCTCTCATGGCCTCATAAATGAACTCCACCTCATACTCCCTGAAGCCCTTCATATAGGCATCCACAATGATGGAAACCAGGTGATCGCCCACCATGCCCTGTCCGAATACATTCCGGTGATGCTGTGCTGGAAGCCACCCGTAGTGCAGGGTTTTCGAAACGATTGACTTGATCATGTCGTTTACGTGCTCCGGTTCTATCAGGGTCATCAGCGGATGTTCGGAGCGGTAGGTGTCCCAGCAGAAAAAGGAGGGAAAAAAGTCATAATCCTCCGCCACATGTACTTCCCCGTCCATCCCCAGGTACTTCCCATCCACATCCGAAGAGATCATCTGGGCCAGCAGGGAGTGGTAGAGGGCGGTGTAAAAAATCTCTTTCTGTTTTTCATTATTACCGGCAACCCGGATTTTTTTCAGCTCTTTGTTCCAGACTTCCCTGGCCTCCGAGCAAACCAGGTCAAAGTCCCATCCGGGAATTTCACTCTCCAGGTTAAGACGGGCTCCTTCCACACTCACATAAGACAGTCCCACCTTCACATAGACAGATTCATTTGCGCTGGTGCGGTAATTCACAAAGGCTCCGATATGGCTTCCAGATTCGGCGGATTTATAAGGAAAAAGACTCGCGCCGGATTCCGGGGTCCTGTATGCCCCATCCCAGGTTCCGTAGGCAGCAAACTCCTTGCTGAACTCAGCAACAAAATAGAGGATGGCTTCCCGGGATTGTTTATACCCTTCTATGCAATGATTATTTACAAATTCCAGATGTGACTTGCCCGCAGGGGCCTCCCCCAGAATGTGTCCGAGGTCCAGCAGAATATGAGCGTCTTCCGATTCCGGAAAGGTGTATTTGTGCATGCCTGCTCTGGTAGTAGTACTCAGTTCTGCCAGAATATCGTAGTCCTTCAGATACACCGAGTAGTATCCCGGGGAGGCTGCTTCATCTGCATGCTCAAAGCGCGAACGGTACCCTTCGTCCGGATTTTCCCTGGAGCCGGGAGTGACCTGAAGCTTCTGACCCACCGTGGGCATGATCAGGAGATCTCCCTTGGCCACCATGCCCACTCCGCTGTAATGGGTATGGCTAAATCCCATAATACTGTTGTCGGCGTACTGGTAACCCGAGGCATAGGTCCACCCCCGGGTATGTACATCCGGACTGAGATGTACCATTCCGAAGGGTAATCCGGGTCCTGGAAAGGTGTGGGCGAAAAAGTCGGTCCCGATAAAGGGATCCACATAATCAACCGGCTCCGGGGCCGGCTCACAGGCAGAGATAAGAAGCCCCAGGAGGGTGATGCTGAATGGTATAGGGTTTAGTTTCGTCAGATTCATGTGATTATCAGGGTTTAAGCTTATTCAACCTCCAGCATTGATGGCGGAGCCGCATCCGGTGAAGAACCCCAAAGCTTATTGGGCAGGGGGCCCATCTCCAGTTCCAGGGTGCTGCCCGCCAGGAGTTCTTCATGGGTGAACCAGGGACGATCCAGGGTCTCTCCATTCAGGCGGGCTGACTGGATGTACTTGTTCACTTTGGAGCATTCCTTTGCCAGTATAGTAAAGGTTTTACCATTGTCCAGTTTCGATCGAGACCTCCTCAAAAACCGGACTGCCAATATTGTAAATGGGCAATCCAGGAGTGACCGGGTAAAATCCCATCATGAGAGAAAACCACAAAAGCGGTCATGCCCCCGCCATCCTCATCCCCGGGAATTCCGAAAATATTGTCCTGGAACCAGACATCCAGCAGAAAACGGATGCGTTTCTGTGTTTTCCAGGGTTCTCCGGCATAATTATACAGATAGGGAATATGAAAACTGGGTTCATTTCCCATGGAATACTGGCCCACCAAACCGGTGGCATCCGGGAATTTTGCCCAGAATTGGTATTTGCTTCTTTCCAGATCTTCGCGAAACAGTTGATCCAGGTTAGCGGCAAACGCCTCACGGCCGCCCATTAATCCGATTAATCCCTGGATATCATGCTGGACATGCCAGGCATAGGTATATCCGTTATTTTCATCATAATAATCGCGACCTCCCATACCCCCATCGAACTTCGGATCAATATCGAGCCATTCGCCGGCAGCATTTTTGGGCCACATCAGTTTCTTATCTGAGCGGTATAAATTGCGGTAGTTTGCGGCCTCGGAAATGAAATAGTCATGGTCTTCCAGGTGTCCCATTTCCCGGGCCAGTTCAGCCAGGGCCCAGTCATCGTAGCTGTGTGCCAGGGTAATGGCCACACTCTGGCGTTTTTCAAAGCCATGAACTTCCTCCACGGTCTCTTCCTCGCCCGGTGCAAGTGCCGGGTAAAAACCATGGCTGCGGTAGAAATCATCCAGCTCGGTCTTTGGCCCATTCCTCCAGGGGAGCATGGTCGCCTCTGTGGCATTTTTCTTCATTCCTTCGTAGGCTGTCTCCGTGTCAAAATTGCGGATTCCCTTTCTCCAGGCATCCAGAAATACGATACTGGAGTGGAAGCCGTGCATGGCCGGGGAATCCTGTGTAAGCACCGGGAACTGGGGCAGCCATCCGGATTGTTCGTACATGCGGACGTAGGATTGCAGCATGTCGGCTTCTTCCACGGGGTCCAGGATCATACGCAGGGGGTGGTGGGCCAGGTAGGTATCCCAGACCCAGTCGTCCACGTAAAAAGGCTGGTCACTTTCATGAACCTGATGGTCGTAGGCGCTATAATACCTGCCATCCTCGCTTATATTCACCATGCGTTCGTAGCAGCGGTACAGGGAGGTATAGAAGGTGCGACGCTGGGCCTCGCTCCCTCCTTTAACCTGGATGGCCCCCAGCTTGTCTGACCAAAGGGCCTCCCCTTGCTTTTTCAGCCCCTCAAAATCCCATTCGGGAATTTCATTTTTCAGGTTTGCTTCAGCCTGCTCCACACTGATGAAGGAGATCCCGTACCTGAACTCAATAGGGTGATCTGCTTCTGAGGGGAATTCAAAGAGGACAAAATCTTCGGGGATACTGCTACTTGTCCCAGACCTGGAGAATTCGCCATAGACATAGGCTTTCATACCCATAAACCGCTCCTCTCCTGAAACAGAGCTCCCGGAGATTGGCTGCCAGACACCGCCCTGGTTGATTTGCAGCTTTAGTAGTTTGTTACTGTTTTCCGGGAACGTGAACCTGAAATGTCCGCATTTCCTGCCCGGAGTGAATTCCGTACGGATGTCCGAATCAATGAAGTAGGTCGAGTAGTAGTGCGGGTGGACCGTCTCCAGGTCATGATCATAAGTTTGCCGATCCATCCATCCTTCCTCCTCTGCCGAAGCGGTATAGGGCATGATGCCAAAAAGGGGTCCGTTCCGGTGGGAGATGATGGTCAGGGGAAAGAAGCTGATCTGATCATCCATGTAGTCGGCCCGAAAGGGAAACATACGGATCATCTGATTGGGAAGTTGCACCGTGGGCCGGGTAGGCTGCAGCAGTTGTGCCACTCCGCCTATATGTGGGTCCACATAGTGCAGATTCGGGTAAACTTCGGGCCGGGTGGAACAGGCGGCCAGCAATAGCAGCAAAAATACCGACGAAGCCAGGGATCTATAAGTAAGTTGTTTCATGTTTATACCCTTTTTATTCTATAAGCTTTAGATAACGCCCCATCCAGTAGGGCAACAACCAGTAAACGGGATCTCTTTCCTGTGCCGGATTCCCCCCGATTGCCACATAAGGATTTCTATCCCAGCGCAGGGTGCGATACTCGCTTGGCGGCCTTAAGGGGCTTACCTGCAACTCTTCCAGGATGGGTTCACGAACCAGCTGCAGATCTTCCCGACGGCCGTTATCCATCTGCCAGTCGACCAGATCCAGCGGGGCATCTTTCAGGAAGAAGATGGAATTGACCAGTTCATCCTGCCCTCCGGCCAGCCAGTTGTAGGTAAAATTAACAAAGGGACTGTTTGTTTCTTTATTTTTTTCAAACCATTGCTTGAAAAGCTGCTGGTATTCCTTCAGAAGGAGCGGATCTTCCTCCCAGGTCAACAGGGGAGCGAAGACATAGAGGGCCAGGTATATATCAAAATAGGTCTCGAAGGCCGGATTGGGATGGTTCAGCATCCGGGCATTCTCCATGTACCCCTCCTCTTGAATAAGCTTCAGATAGGCCTCCTGATATTTTTCATTCCCCGTGATATGACAGGTAAATTTCAAACAGGAGAGTATTTCCAGGGAATTTAATGCCCGTTCGGGGGCCCATTCAGGATCATGATTCAGATTCTTGGGAGACCATACGCCCCACTTGGTATGCCTTCCATCCACGCCGATCAGATTAAAGTCATTCCGGATCAGGTGGTCCATGATCTGGCTAAAATGAGCTGCCACCCTTTCCTTTTCTTTTTCGCCGGCCACAAGATTATAATAACAGTAGTACCCAAAGAGATGTCCAACAAGTTCATCACTGCTGGTATCGCCTTTCCATAACCACTTTTTGTCCTTTGAAAGATGCCAGCGCTCTTCCACCGCTTTCTGCCTGGGATTGCGGACTATTTCCTCGGCCAGTTCCCGGGGGGTATAGCTGCGGTTCATGTCATGTGCTTTTTCCCAGGAAGCAGGGATGATGGTGCGTGCGAAAAAACCATCCCTATCAGTTACTTCCCTCAGGTAGTGAAGAAAATCAAAGGCTTTTTCTGCTCTTTCCCTGGCTTCCGGCTCCTGTGTTACTGCATAGCGAAAGGACTCCATGGCGAGATACATGGAGGTATATTCCCCATCATTATCGTCATCCTCAGCCTCTATGCTCGTGGTATCGCCGGGCACATTCAGTCTGAATCTTGCAACAATCCAGGGGTCCCGCACATGACGCGGAATCAGCTTCTCATAAAAGTAATCTGCTTTTTCTGCCAGGGTCATCTCCTTTTTCCTGATGGCGCTTACCCCCCCGGCAGTCGCTATCCAGGCATTTCCCTCCCGGTCGAAGCAAATGTCTCTGACCTCATCCGACATCAGCCAGCGTTTGCTCAGGCGCACGGAATATTCTTTTTTGCCTGGAGTAAAGCGGGTAATGCCGTAGTCTGTTCCAACCCACATCGTTCCATCCGGCGCTTTTTTTACCGTGTTGACATAAGAATTGGTGATACCGTCCGCAGGCAGTTTTTCACCGATTTTACCGCTTGCATTCCGGATGCTTACTCCCCCCAGGCCACCAACCCACAAGTCTCCTTCTTCACTGAAATCCAGTCCGCGTACATAGGCGCTGATCAACTCATTCTGATCCTGATACAGAGCTGTCTTTTCCCCGGCGCAATGATAGAGTCCCACATCGGTTCCTATCCAGAGGCCCCCTTTACCATCCGATAATACAGCCCGCATACTTCTGGCAGTGACATAGTTCTGTTTTACCCAGGCCTTGTCCTGATAGAGCCAGATGCCCCCCGGACCCAGTGCATACACTCCCTCTTCCGCAATCTCCACCCTGGCGATGGGCGGCTCTGGCCCCTCCATCTTCTTCATGGTCCCGGAGCTGTTCGAATAGATCCCGTCCCAGGCAGCGATCCAGACGTGATTTTGTTCATCGCTTTGTACGTCATAGGCGGGGCCCTGATCCGGTCCTGAAATCACCGGTTCCCAATGCTGGCTGTGGGGATTTTTCACAAAAGCACCTGCCCTGCAGGCAATCCAGATCCTGTCCCTGCTGTCGGCAAAAACAGCCCGAACATCATTGGCCCCGTCAGTTTTATCGTCCACCAGGTAGCCCTCATGATATTCCTGGAGAAAGGGGATATCCTTGTAGTATGTCTGGATCAGCCTGGTTTTTGCAGGAAGCAAGCAGGAGGATAAGGACAACATATTTCAAGCATCTCATATAAAGAGCAATTAATTGAATTTTCAGGCTTGATACAACTGATATCTTTACAAATAGTAATATAATATTGCTATAGTTTCTAAATTTACGATTAAGCTAAAAACTGGATCATGCAAAAGGAAGAAATTACGAACCTCCTGTCGGAGGCAGAGAAGCATCTGCGAACTGAGCTTTTACCCTTCTGGACCAGCCGGATGCTGGACCAGGAGAAGGGAGGATATATTACACATTTTGATGAATTTGGGAGAGACAGCGGAGAGGACGAAAAATCCCTGATCGCGCAATCGAGGTCCTTGTACACCCTTTCATCGGCTCACAGAGCTGGCTATGGGGAAGGCAAACTGGCGAAGATGGCTAGTTTTGGAGTCGATTTTTTGATCCATAAGATGTGGGATCAAAAGGAGGGCGGCTTTTTCTGGATGATGGACCGGGACGGGAGAGTAAAAATGGATCAAAAGATCCTTTACGGTCATAGCTTTGCCATCTATAGCCTGAGTGAATACACTCTGGCTACGGGAGATCCCAGAGGTCTTGAATATGCTGAACGCAGCTTTGACCTGATACAGAAACATGCTGCTGATACCCTCCACGGAGGATATTTTGAAATGTTTGACCGGGACTGGTCCCTGGCTGGTCCGGGCAGTAAAGGGGGTGACCGTAAGACCCTGGATGTTCACATGCACCTGATGGAGGCCTTTACCACCCTGTACGAATGCAGTGGAAAGGAGCTCCACCGGAGGAAGCTGATGGAGGATATGGAAATCCTGCTGAAGCGGATGATGCATCCTGAATATGGTACCGGGATTCCACAATTTTTTGCGGACTGGCAGGTCGCCCCGCAGATTAAATTCGATATCGTCTGGGGCTGGGACCGGTATACGGGAGAAGGAGCCAAGGACAATCCTACGGATAACACCTGCTACGGGCACAATGCCGAATTTGCCTGGCTCCTGAAACATGCTTTAGATATCCTGGGGAAGGACCTGAAGGACTATCTGCCTTTGTTTTCAAACATCTATGATCACACTGTCGACCACGGGATTGATACAGAATACGGAGGTGTATTTGTGGAGGGTCCCCATTCCGGAGGAGTCTATGACAGGGAAAAAGAATTCTGGCAACAGGCGGAAGTGATGATCGGCCTGCTGGATGCCTGCCTTCTTTTTGGAAAAGAAAAATACTGGAATGCCTATAAAAATGTACATGCCTTCGTCTTCAACAGGGTAATTAACCACGAGGTGGGCGAATGGTATCCCTTGCTGAACCGGGAGGGAGAACCCATCTGGAGGCATATGGGACACTCCTGGAAGATAAATTACCATACCGTCAGGGCCATGGTTCAATGCATAGAACGCCTGAAGATGATGGCAGACAGTGAATCAGTTTAAAATGGAAAGATCTTGAATATTTCCCTGAGTGGGTTAGACTGGATTGTGGGTCTTGTTGTTCTTTTGGGCAGCCTGGCAATAGGCCTCTTTATGGCCTACCGGGCAAAGGCCGGCCTGAACTCTTCGAACTTCTTTCTGGGAGGCCGGAAGATCATGTGGCCGGTCATAGGAGCTTCCCTTTTTGCTACCAACATTGGAGCCGAACACCTGGTGGGACTTTCCGGCGATGCATACAGATATGGCCTTTCGGCAGGTTCGGTGGAGCTTACCACTGCCATTACCCTGGGCTTTGCCTGTGCGATTCTGTTCCCCTATTACCTGAAAAACAAGATTTTCACCATTCCTGAATTTCTTGAATTAAGATACAACAGGCAGGCCCGGACATTTTTTTCCGGATTGATGTTGCTTATCAGTGTGATGACCAAGCTGGCCTTTACCCTGTTTGCCGGGGCGCTGGTACTGAATGGCCTGATGGGATGGAACATTATGACGACCGTCATTTTCACTGGATTTATTGTGGCACTGTTCACCATGATCGGGGGATTCACGGCCGTGGCCTATACCGATACGATCCAGGCAAGTATCATGATTATCGGGACCAGTATCATGCTATTTATCGGTCTGGATAAAGTGGGTGGCTGGAGTGGCCTGATGGAACGTGTTCCCGATGCCATGCATATCGCTGCGCCCTACGATGATCCTGTTTACCCCTTCTGGGGCATCCTTGCCACTGCCTTCTACGCGGGCATATTTTACTGGGGCATAGACCAGGTGAACGTGCAACGTGTTCTTGCGGCCCCGAATCTGAAACAGGCCAGATGGGGAGCGATGTTTGCGGTACTGTTAAAACTCCTGCCGGTCTTTATCTTTGCCCTGCCGGGTATTATTGCCTTTGCCCTGTATCCGGGCCTGGAAGGGGAGGAGACCAAGCAGACCTTCATCGTTCTGCTAAATAATCTTCTACCCTCGGGCTTACGCGGATTGGTACTGGCCTCCCTGCTGGCTGCCCTGATCACCTCCCTCATTGCTGTTCTGAATTCGGTCTCCACCCTGGTGGTCAGGGATTTTGTGGTAAAGGCAAAGCCGCAGATGAAAGAACAACGGCAGGTGCAGGTTGGCCGTGCCGTGATCCTGGGGGTGACCTTCCTGGGTATCGGTGCTGCCTACCTGGTTTACAAGAATGAAGAGGGATTGTATAAATACCTCCAGACCATTACCGCTTATCTTATATTACCGGTTTTCCCGGCCATCTTTTTTGGCATCATCTCTAGGAAAGTAACTTTAAAGGCTGCCGCCGTATCGGTTGCCGTAGGTCTGATTTTTGCCACCATCTTTGTCATTGATCAGTTTATAGGAGCAGAGGCGGGGGAGAGGATATTCCCCTTTCTTCATTACAAGCTGACACTGAACTTCGGATACCGGGGCTTATGGGCCACGCTGCTGATTACGGCTACTCTGTTTGTTGTATCTGCTTTTACGGAGAAAACGGATCCGGCCAAACTGGAAAAAACAACCATCCATTATACCGGGAGAGTGGCTCCATTTTCAGGGCTGTCCGACTGGAGGCTGCATCTGCTGGTATTATCAGGGATTACCCTATTGATTTATATATGGTTACGATGAGGGGAAAAGTAAAGCGCCTGATGAAAAAAATCCTTCGTATCCTGCTTCGCGGCATGGCTTTTCTGCTCCTGGCAGCTCTCCTGTCGGGGGCGATGCTCCTGGTCAGGTACAGGCTTATTGTCCGGGCGGAACCGGGGGAACCACCCCTGGCTGCCAGTCCCCTTCTGCCGCTGGAAAAAGCGGTGAATCCCTTTATTGGGACGGGAGGCTATCCCTGGGTTTGCGGACATAATTATCCCGGGGCAAGTCTTCCCTTTGGAATGGTACGCCTGAGTCCGGATACCCGGGCATTTCCGGGGGGCAGACAGGCCATAAACACTTCGGGTTATTATTATGGGGATAACAGAATCACAGGCTTCAGCCATACCAGGTTGAGTGGCACGGGGGCCACCGACGGCGGACATTTTCTGGTTGTTCCCTTCTCCACACCTGCTTCAATAAAACAAGGCCGCAGAGAAGCAGGCTACCGTTTCTCCCATCGCGATGAGTTTGCCTTCCCCGGATATTATTCCGTTTTACTTCGTCATAAACAGATATTTGTTGAACTGACTGCCACCGAACGGGTGGGGATTCACCGCTATACCTTTCCCCGGGGCATGGAACCCCATATCCACATTGATGTGGGCAATGCGCTGGGTGAGGGAACCTGCAGCGAAGCCCGGGTTAGCATATTACCCGGGCAAAGGGAGGCGGAAGGATATGTTCGCACCTTTGGCTCGTTTTCCGGCCGCTACGGGGGAGTGAAAGTCTATTTTGTGGCACGTTTTGACCGGGCGCTTAAAAGTTACGGAACGTGGGACGGACAAAGTTTCTTCAGGGATCAATCAGAAGCGGAAGGAGAGCATATCGGGATCGGTCTGGATTTTGAAATGGATGAGGCTGCAACTGCCGTCGGATTAAAACTGGCCATTTCCTATGTCAGCATTGAAAATGCCAGGGCCAACCTGGAGGCTGAGGCCGGCAATACAGGATTTGATGAGCTGCTGATCCGGGCCCGGGAGGCCTGGGAGGAGAAACTATCGCTGATCCGCATAGAGGGGGGCTCCCCGGAGCAGACCACTGTTTTTTATACCGCTCTGTACCGCTCCTTCCAGATGCCCACGGTGTTTAATGATGTAAACGGGGCCTATACGGGTTTCGACCGGCAGGTACACCAGGCCGCTGGATTCCGCTACTTTACGGATCTCTCCCTCTGGGATACTTTTCGAACCCTGCATCCCCTCTATACTCTGATTGCTCCGGCCGACCAGCGGGATATGATGGTTTCTCTGGTCAGGATGGCAAAAGAGGGTGGCTGGCTTCCGCGCTGGCCTTCGGGCAACGGCTATACGGGGTCCATGCTTGGCACCCCGGCCGACATGACCATTTCTGAGGCCTGGTTAAAAGGGATTCGCGATTTTGACGTGGAGTTTGCCTATCAGTCCATGCGAAGTACAGCTCTGGCACCCCTTCCCCGGGAGGCTGCGTTTTCGGGCCGTCAGGGAATTGAATCCTACCTGAAACACGGCTATTGTGCAGCAGATGAGATGGATGAGGCCGTATCCAAAACACTGGAATATGCGTGGGCGGACCATTCCATCGGACTGCTGGCGGAGGCTCTCCACAAAAAAGAGGATGCCGCCCTCTTTGCGTTGCATGCGCAGTATTTTCGCAATACCTGGAACCCAAAGACCCGGTATTTCCACCCCCGCATGGCCAATGGGGTTTTTGTGGAAGCGTTTAAACCCAGGCTTTTGACATACCTGGATCTGAAGAGAAAATATACCGATGATTATGTGGAGGGCAGTGCGCTCCAGTGGCGCTGGGCCGTTCCCTTTGATGCCCCTGCTCTGGTCTCTCTCTTCGGGGGCCCCGACATATTTGTAAGTGAATTGAATGATTTTTTCGCCAGATCCGATCCTGCCATGGGTAAATGGAACCCGGGTCCTTATTACTGGCATGGAAATGAACCGGATATCCACGCGGCCTACCTCTTCAATGAAGCGGGACGTCCGGATCTTACCCAGAAGTGGGTCCGCTGGATACTGGACCATAAATATGATACGAGTTATAAAGGGATGGATGGCAATGATGATGGGGCAACCCTTTCGTCCTGGTATATTTTCAGTTCCCTGGGCTTCTATCCCATAGCGGGGACGGAGGTATATCAGCTGGGGGCACCCCTGTTCAGGAGAGCAGAGGTAAGGATGGGAGAAAACAGTTTGGTGATCCTTGCAGATAATTATGCCCCTGAAAATTGCTACGTGAACAAGGTCTGGCTGAATGATTCGATCCTGAACCGAAGCTGGATCAGGCATGAGGAGATTGCCGGTGGTGGGGTCCTGCGTTTTGAAATGGCTGCCAATCCAGAGCCAGGCGATAATCCGGATTAGTTCCCGGGAAGGTCAATGGTATTCCATCCTGCCTGGAGGGAAATAGGAGCTTCCCCGGGCAACACCAGAGTGGCACGCATGTTCGCCGGGATCTTGATTTTATAAGCCCTGCTCTTATCTGAATGAACCCGAAATTCAGCTTCTATGCTTCCCCTGATGGTGGGAACTTTTATTTCACTGAATTCCAGATCTCCCGTCTGAGGTGCGATCCTCACTTCCTCAAAGCCCGCTTTCACCGGGTTGATTCCCCAGAGTCCCCGGGCTATCATATTGGCCGGAACAGCTCCCCAGGCATGGTTCCAATCGGAGTTTGGCTTGTACTTCATATCCCAGGCTTCCATGCTTATGGTGGATCCGGATTTAATCATGTTCCACCAGCTCCGGTCGTGGGTGGCCGTTAAAAGGCTCAGGGCATATTCGGCCTCTCCTGCTTTATAGAGCCCCTCCAGCAGGTGCTGGGCGCCGTAAACGCTGCAGGCCATTCCACGGGATTTTATAAATTCCAGGACGCTGTGCAGGGATTGATCGGGCACCAGACCCACGGCCAGGGGAAGCATATTGGCATGCAGGGAGGCGTGTGCAGAACCTTCCCCATCCACGTAGATCCCTCTGTCAGGATCCAAAAGCGTCTCATTCATGGAGCTCTTCACTTTCAGGGCCAGATCCCTGAAAAATATCCGGTCACTCTCCTGATCAAGGATTTCTGCTATCTCTGCCATTAACTCCAGGTTCCAGAAATAGAAGGAATTCACCACTGTATTTACTTCCACCATATCGTATCCATCTCTCTCCCCTTCGGGAGTGGCCAGTTTCCATCCGGTATCTTTCTGTCCGGGAGGCCAGTCCACCAGGTCACTCAGGCGGGCATCGGGATTACTGAATCCCAGTTTCCGCATAAATTCAGCATTCAGCTTTTCTGAGCGGACACTGATCAGGCCATCTTCCCGGGCAAGCTCAAAGAGGGTTTTGGTCTTGAGCAGGTCGTAATAGTGCTCAATGGATTCAAAATTACCGGTATAGAGGTAATCCATATAAAACATGGGAACCGTATGCAGGATCCACTCGGTGGGCCAGGTGGGGTGAAACATAAAATATTCGTTGGTCACCCTGGCCATGGAATACTCGCGGTCGGTGCAATAGTGTCCCAGTTGATTGATATAGGCATCACCTTCGTAAGGGATCCTTTCCCGGTCCCCATCGATATAGAGCCCTGTAAAAGAGCTTGCTTTCATGCTGTATTTACAGAGTTCCCAGATCCTGTTTAACAGGGTATCGGAACTCGTAAAGCTGCTTGCCGCATCGTCGAAGGCATAGGAATATACTTTCTGAAAGACCGGAGTCTTTTCAGCTTCAGCCGGAAGATTCTCGATTTCGCAGTAGCGGAAGGGCAAAACCACTCCAAAGGAATCGGGCAGCTGAACGGCCCCGGGAGCCGTATTTCGCGCGTTGGGAGCAAGCTTCAGCTCATAGTGCTTTTGCAGAGGATCGATATATAATTCAGTCCTCTCGTAGCGCACAGATCCCGGGGGATTCCTGTCAATGAAATTAGAACCTGCCAGCTTCTCTCCCAGATGAATAAGCAGGGTATCCCTTTGTTCCGCTTCCAGATCCAGTTCAAGTGTTCCAAATCCGGCTTTTCCGAAATCAAAAAAATAGTGGCCTTCAGCTATCCGGATCCTCTTAACCGGTTTATTCAGGGTGGCCTGAAATTTATTGGGGGTGGTTCTGTATGCGCCGATCCGGCCTGTTTTAAAATGCTGGACGTCGGAATAGGCCGTGTTTTTATTTTCTATATCCCAGATCCGGACCTGCCAGTAGTAATCCGAGTTCCCCTTTAATTCAGGTCCCTTGAATTCCACTTCAGTGGACCAGCTTCCCTCCACCTTTCCGCTGTCCCAGATATCCGCATGTTTGCTTCTGATCTTTTTCAGGGAAGAAGCCACCCTGATTTGATAGGCCGTCTGCTCGCGGGCCTTATCCGGTACGATCCAGGTAAACTCCGGCCTGCCATCGAAAATTCTAAGCTGTTCAGGATGGCGGATAAACTCTGTCATCAGGCCTGTTGGTTTTTCCGCCCCTGTCCCGCAGGAGAAAAGCAGGAGCAAAAGATAAATAGTATTAAATTTGCTGAACATCATGGTGGTCCAAATCATTTAATATAAATATGCGAACTTTTTTAAGAATATCCGGTGCGATACTTTTGCTTCTTTTTGTGGTGCTGCTCTGGGCCCTGGAAAGGGTGGATGATTCTCCCTATTTTGATTCCGACTATTATGGCAGCACCAGGCTTCGCCTGGATAGCATTGCCCGGAAGACTGCCCTGGCAAGGGGCACAGTTGAACTGGGCTTTGGCAGGGTAAGCATAACTCCCGGCCTGGGTGCAGCGGAGGATGACCCTGAAAATGGAAGGTTCAAAGAGTTGCCTATGGCGGGATACGGTAGCAGGAAAGGGAGTTTTGCCGAGGGGATCCATGACAGCCTGTTTATCAAAGCCGTGGCCATCCGGGTAGAAGGGCAATTGCTGGTGCTGATCGGTTCAGATTTGCTAATTGTTCCGCCTAATGTCAGCGAAGGTGTCAGCAAAGTGGTAACTGAGAAGATGGGTCTCCGGCGGGATCAGCTTTTTTTCTCGGCCACGCATACCCATTCCAGCCTGGGAGCATGGTCAGAGGGCTATGTGGGAAAAGAGTTCGCAGGAGAGGCCAATCCCCAGGTGGAAAAGTGGCTGGTGAAGCAGTTTTGCGCTGCCGTTGAAGCCGCAGTGGAAGATTTGCAGGCCGGGCAGATCGGGTCAGGCAGCTTTATGGCCCCTGCCTTAATTAAGAACCGGCTTGTGGGGGACCGGGGGGAAAAGAATTCTGAATTTATCTATCTGGCAGCGAAGCAACATACAGGCAAAAGCGCCCTGCTGGGGTCCTTTGATGCGCATGCAACCACTCTGGGGGGAGGGAATATGCAGATCAGCGCCGATTACCCGGGTTACTGGCAGCGAAAGCTGGAAAGCGAAGGGATCGACCTCGCCCTGTTTTTTGCTGGAAGTGTCGGCAGTCATAGTCCCCGGAGCCAGGGGGAGGAATTTGAAGAGGCCAGGTATATTGGTGAAGCCCTGGCCGATAGTGTCCTCCACTATATGGAGTACACGGAACTTAAGGATCACATTACCCTGTCTTATCTGACCCTGGGGATGGATTTGCCGGAGTTTCATATCAGGCTGACGGATGGATGGCGCTTAAATCCCACTTTGGGCGGGCAGTTATTTCCTCCCATTGGGGACGTCTGTTTCCAGGCGGCAAGAATCGATAATCTGATCTGGGTGACTACCCCCAGTGATTTCAGTGGTGAACTGGCTCTGGCCTTTAAGCGGGAGATGTACATGGAAGGCTACCGGGCCCTGGTGACCAGTTTTAACGGCGCCTATGTGGGATATATTATCCCGGGCAAGTATTATCACCTGAATGAATATGAATCCAGGCTGATGTCCTGGTATGGACCAAATATGGGCCCCTACAGCCAGGAGATCATCCAAAGAATGATGAATAAATTAGTTGCTCTATAATTCTCGCAGGCGGAAGGTGTTTCTGTGAGACTCCATAAAAAAAGGTTCACCCCGTTGGCAACCAGGGTGAACCTTTTCATTTTAATTAAGATAAAGACTTTAAAGTATGCAGGTTTATTCTTTGGGAATCAGGGTCATCACAAGCATATGCTTGGGAAGGGTCATGAAGGATCCTTCCGAAGTGGAAGAAAAAAATCCAACCTGAAGCTTATCCACGGTAATATCAAGGATCAGGTATTCTCTCGTGAAATCCTGGACTCCTATAAATTCAGTATCTCCTGAAATTTCAAGTACAGTTGAATTACTCCAGGTCAATTCATGAGTGAGTTCGTCATCATCCTTGTCCACACAGGTCAGGGTCAAATCGGTATCCTCCGTATAGGTGAATGTAGCTGCTACGGGGCTAAATGGTGCAAGTACAATGACATCTTCTGCTGATTGCCTGAAATCTATTTGATTCAGCATGGCAAAGATCACGTTGGTCACCGAACTGTCATTCTTGACATCATGGGTGTAGCTCATGTCGTGATGGAAAATGAATTCATCCTCATACTCCGTGGGAAGACCAATCAGGCCCAGAATACCGGCCGGAATCGGATCTTCAAATTCGAAGTCCTGTGTGCACTTAAAGATGCCATCACCTTCTGCTCCGGCCGGACTGAATACCCAGGCTTTACCGTTGGTCATGGCCGGACCTCCGGTAAGCATCTCCAGTTCTGAAGCTGAAATGGTAACATTCGTGGATGCATCGGCGTTACCGCCATCCCCCGTTACTGTGATGGTAGCGGTATAGCTTCCGGACTGGGTATAGGTATAAACCGGATTTTGCACCATGCTGGTCCCACCGTCTCCAAAATCCCAGGAGTAGGTGTCCGCGTTGGCAACGGTGGCAGTAAAGGCTACCTGGTAGCCATCGACGCTGGCGAAGACAGTTACTGTTGGAGGATCTGCGGGATCTTCTGCACATGAGAACATCGTTAGAGCCAGTAGGGCAACTGCCGCAACGCTGAGTAAGGAAATTACTGTTTTCTTCATAATGTTTCGGTTTAAGGATTGTTAGATCTATCTTTTTGGTTCTGCATACAATTTAAGGCAATTATTGCTATCGTAACCTCAGTCATATTAACTTATTTACATAATATCCTAACATTTTCCTCGATTGAGGATCAAAATCTCATAAATACTGCTTTAAAAAAGCATCCATATAGAATTGACAATAGGCATTCACTTTTTTGGAGAGGTCCATGGTGTGTGGCCAGCCCTTTAAGCGGTGGTATTCGTTGGGAACACCAGCCATATTCAGCCACTGCTGCAAGGAATCAGACTGGCTGACCGGTACCAGGGAGTCGATGGTCCCGTGAAATGTCAGAGTGGGCGGATCGTCCTGGCTAATATGGCTCCGGGGTGAGGCCTGCAGGTAAAGACCGGGGCTCTCCTGGTAACTTTTTCCCAGAAAATTGAGACACTCCTCCCTCTCACGGGCATATTCCGTGGTCAAATCAACGGGTCCGTAGAAGTTCACTATCGCCTGTACCTTCGGCCCGGGTTTTTCATCCGCATAGCCTGCCAGCATGGCCAGGTGGCCGCCGGCAGAGCCACCAACCAGGGCAAGCTTTTCAGGATTTATCCCATAGGCTGCGGCATGTTCCCGTATCCACTGAATTGCATCCTGCACGTCCTGCAGGGCCGCCGGGAATTTTGCTACTCCTGCCAATCTATAGGAAATGCTTACGGTCACATATCCTTTCTGTGCGTAATCCAGAAGATAGGGCAGATAATCGGACCTTTTCCCTTTGGACCAGGAGCCTCCGTGAATAAAAATAAGGGCCGGAGCTGCAGCACTCAGACTCTTCAGTTTATAGAGGTCCAGTTGCAGGGAAAGGCTGTCCGCCTGCTTATATTCGATACCCGTCCTGGCTTCAATCGTTTCGGGAACTGCCGGTTCCGTTTCAATCAATTTCAGGAAGCGGAGCGCGTAGGCCGCTTTTAACAAACCTTCGCTCCGGTAGCCCCGGGGCGCTTTTAAGGGTCGTTCTCCCTTAGCCACTTCCTGTGAACAGGCCGGAAGAAGCATAAGTAGCAGTAAAACACTTGATATAAAAGTTATTCGGCTCATGGACTCACATCCTTAAAGATTCAGTATCCGAGAAGCGCTCCATAATCTCGATCCAGTTGGTAAAAATAAGCTCCTCCTTTTCAAAAAATCGGATCAGATCAGGATCCGAGAACATCTTTGCCTCCCATACCCGTTGCTGCCAGGAATTTGTGATGGATTTTAGCTCCTCACTCTCCACCGAGGGATGAAAAATGATCTCAGTCAGACCGGCAGGCAGGGATTTGATCAGGGTTTTGAAATTCTCAATTTTCTCCTCATAACTTTTAGCATTGGGCGCACTGGTGAAGTTATCCAGTTTTGGCAGGGGATACTGCTCCATTAACTGGATGACATCTTCGTTAATGGGATAGCCCTGCTTTTTGAATTTATCGACCACCAGAGGATCTGAAAGGTCAATGGCATTGGCAGGGATCCCGTACTCCACCGCCACCTTAAAGAAGCGCTCCACATAGGCCGGATGGCCATAGAGGGTGCCCATATGGGTATCGATGTGGTTTGGTTTATAGCCCATGGATATGGCCTTGTCAATCTGGGCCCTGATCTCTTTTTCAACCTCATCGGCCGAGGCGTGCAATACCACAGATAAGACTTCCTTCCACAGCATACCCTCCGCATCAATCAAACCGGGGACCTGGGCCGGATCAGAAACGGGTCCCCAGCGGTAGCTTTTCCATTCGCTGGTATGTGTCAGATGCATGCCCACATCCGCATCCGGGTGCTTGATGGCCCACTGAATAAAGTCATCCGCGGCAGGGCAGGGGGCCATGATCGCGGCGGACTGTATGTACTTGTTCTCCAGATAAAATGCGGTGGCAATATTGGCCCCTTCGCTCATGCCGGCATCATCGGCATGCAGAATGATCACTTTTTTTCCGGCCGGAAATCCAAGTTTTTCTGCCCAGGTAACAGATTTGGCGGCTTGTGGGGTTTGATCCTGCCCGGGTGCCTCCGAGGTGAATACGGTACTAATGGCCGCGAACAGGGAAATGCTGAACAAAAGGCGAATTCTTTGGTGTTTTTTCATGAGTTACTATTTATAAATGGCATAGACGCCATGTGAATAGTTGTCGGTTTTGATGATCAATTTACTTCTTTCCTTTTCATAATGATACTCCTGAGGGGAAGAAAGTGGCTTGTTATCCAGCATAACACTGTCCGGATGGGTTAATAGTTGCACCTGCAGGATATGGGCCTGCTTTTCCCCTTCAAAAGAAATGCGTATGCTTTCCCGGGATTCTTCCACGCGAATAGAGGTGGAGCTGTCGCCCTTTGGAGAAAACACCTGGAAGTGACTGGTCCCGTCCGGAAAGATCCGCAGAGTCAGGAATCCTTTGGAATGTTCATCCCCGATCCCGGTGTAGGACCTTTCGATAAACATGGGAATTATGGCTCCCTCCCGAATGTAGAGGGGATACTCGTCCAGAGGAAAGTCCCTCTCAAAGCTCAGGGGTCCTTCAAGGATCTCCCGGTCATCAAACCAGTATCTCCATTTCCCCCCAGGCAGGGTGACGCTGTTTCTTAACTCGTCTCTGTATATGGGAGCCACCAGGAGCTCCTCTCCGAACATATAGTGGTATTTTCCTTTCACCTGCCTTTGCAGTACCCGGCCTCCCCGGTGTGCTTCCACCACATAACTATAGATATAAGGAAGCAGCTCGGTATGGAGCCAGGAGTATTCCCGAATGATTTCCAGCTCCTGCTCACTCCGTTTCCACAGGGCCCGTTCTCCATGTCCGCCATTTAAAAAGAGTCCGCAAAAAGCAGAGAACTGGGCCCAGCGAATATAGAGTCCCGGGGGGATTTCACTACCCGAGAATCCGGCCACATCCGATCCAATGACGCTGTAACCGAGCTTTGCACTTTCCAGGATACTCTCTATGGCAGACTCAAAGCCCTGGATTCCTTTCAGGGCAATATCCTTATTCTGCTCCTCTTCCGAAGAAGTGTTGCCTTGCCAGTGATGCTCCTGGTCCCCGACCCAGTTGACGGGTGAGGCATCGATGGGAGCAAAGCCCTCGGGATGAAATTTCCGGTCAATGGAACGGGAGAGAGTCACAAACTCCGGGTTTTGTTCCAGGCCATGCCGGTACTCCTGGCGGTAATAGTGGTCCATATACTGACGGGTGGTCATGATACCCTGGTGCGTGCGCATGTATGGGATGGGAACAGGACCCAGGCTGCTGGAGAAAAGGGTGGCTGATCCATCCAGTTTCCATCCGTCAATGCCATGGTCAAATACTTTTTGCTGCAGTCCGCGCCACCAGAGAAGGGCCTCCGGATGGGTATAATCGATAAATCCTCCTGTGCCTTTCCACCAGTTTATCTGCCGGCCCGAGCCGGCCAGGTAGTTGTTTTCAAGGGCCTCTTTGTACCACGAATCAGAGTCTTCCATGGCGGTACCCTTGCTGAAGCTATTCACCATGGGAGTCATCCACAACACTACCCGGTATCCCTTTTCCTGCAGTTTGTTGAACCAGTCCCCCGGATTGGGATAAAGCGCCTCGTCCACTTTAAAATCATTGTAGCGGAGACTCCAGGGACTGTCCAGCAGGATGGTCCGGACCGGGATGTCATGGCTGGCATATCCCTCCAGCAACTCATCTACCCGCTGGGCGGTGTTCTCATCATCCTCCCAGAGCCAGCACTCCAGTGCCCAGGCAGGGGTGAGTGGGGGATTCCCGTGCCGCTGTCGCGTTAAAAGGCTGCCCCCTGAAAGGAAGCGCAAATAGAAAATAACAGGCCACCAGGAGGGCCCCCAGGATGATCCCGGTAACTTTCCCTGATTTGCGTAAGTTCCTGATAAATATCATTTTAAGTGTTGGTCAAACCACTGAATCCCCTCCGGGTAGGCCTTGTCTATGGGCAAATTATGGTGCCCGGAAGGGTGCCAGATGATCTCTTTTGGCTTCTTGGCAGCTTTATAGAGTAAGCTGCTGGTGAGGGGAGGAACCACGTCGTCATTCTCTGCATTTATCATCAGTAGCGGCCTGGGTGAGATCTTTGCCACATAGTTAATGGGATCAATAATGCTTAAAAAATCTTTCGTATCTCCTGAGAGCGCATCCTTGCCGAACATCAGATTCAACTGTCCCCCGGCCAGCACAATCACAGGGACTCCAACCCGCTTCTCCACACTGCAGAAAATGGTTCCTATGATCCCTCCCAGGCTGATCCCGAAATATCCGATTCGCCCGGGATCCAGCTCTTCGCGGGTCTGGATAAAATCCACTGCCCTTCTGAGGTCAAACACTGTCTGGGTGATCAGGTCCCGGGTCCAGTAGCGGTACCCCTTTGTCAGGTCAAAGTCATAGGCATATTTGAAGCGGTCCCCGTGATTGCTGATATCCAGCCTGAGAACCGCATATCCGGCATTCAGCAGGTAGTGCTCGCCTGCCTCTATATAGTCCACCGTTTTCCTGTCGCCCAGTCCGTGCATCAGGATGATGGTTGGATAGGGCTGTTCCCCCTGTTTGGGCAGGCTCAGCAAAGCAGTGACTTTTTTATCGTGCACACTCTGATAAGTCAGGTAGAACAGGCTAAACGCTGTGCTGTCTGCCAGCTGAAGTACAGAATCCAGGAGCGGAAGGTCCTGGTCATATTCGTAGTACCGGGCCACGGGCAAGTTCTTATCCCCTCCACAGGAGAGGAACAGGCTAAGGAAAGATACAAAAAGCCCCGTTTGAATTGTTTTAAAGAATCTCATCCTGGTCGATCACAAACATTTGAGTGCTAAGGGTATATTCCCGTCCGTAAAGGTCCGTGTATTTCAGGTCTATATAGAATGCCCGATAACCTGTTTCCGGGTAGCTCATTGTGGCAGAAAGTGTTGAATGGTCCGGGACATCAAGCTCGTATGAGCTCCATGCCTCATCTCTGAAATCCCTGTCCTGAGAGTCGGCCGACCACAGAAAGGCTGCATCGATTTCAGTTGCAGAACCCTCCACATTCAGCGTCACTCCTGTACCGCTTTCTGAAATATCCCAGGAACACTTCGCATAGGGTAAGGGGGCAAAGGTGTTGCAAAAAAATGCGTTTATACTCTGTAAGGCCCCCTGTCCTCCATTCAGATCATGTCCTGCATTGGCTGTGTAGCGGATGAAATTATCCCCCTTGAGCTCATTAAAATAATGCTTGATGGCATCCACCGGCCAATAAGGGTCATTGGTTCCAATAAGGATCAGTTTTGGCATGGTAAGCAGATCCCGGTAGGAGTATGGATCTATCATGGTGGTAAGAGCAGCACCCTGTTCTGTATTTATGGCCTGTGGAATACCCAGATCTACGTAATCCTCGATTTCAGGGCTGTAGTCTCCCCAGACTTCCAGCTGGTAATCCAGATTTACCGGCATATTCAGTACATCTATTACTGCAGGAGCGATGGCTTTCACCCGGGAGTCGCTTGCCGCGCTAAGCCAGGTGGTCCATCCGCGTTTCGAGGCCCCGGAAACCAGGAATCCCTTGATTTCATGATTGGCTGTTTCCCTGGAGAATTCCTGAACTGCGTCCATGGCACGGACCGCGCTTTTTACCATGGGAAAAAGCAGGGGCCAGGAATAATCTCCATCACTTTGCCAATTATGCAGGGTATAGGAAATCAGGGCATCTTCGTACAGATTATCATACAGGGGCTGGTTGGGTGTTTGCCTTAAGATGGCGACCACAGCCCTGTTAGATTTGGCTGCTATTCCCAAGGCCCAGATCTCTGCATCCGTCTGGGAAGTCCATTTTGGAAGTCCGTCCTGCAGGCTGCCTCCGGTAATCCAGAGCAGGGCTCCCTCATACTGAATGTCAGGCGGAATACATATGGTGAGTTGATGTTTCCAGCTGTATTCGCGCCACTGCTGGGAAGTAAGAAGCAGGTCATAGGCCTTCACATCCAGGATGTCATAGGAATTTTGAAGCTCCCAGCGGTAGCTGGTGTCCCCGTTGTTTAAATAATGCAACAGGGCATTTTCCGGGGTGGTAGGATCCGTTCCGGGATCCTCTTGGGCCGTACAACTAAAAAGTACGATACCTGTTAGCAGCGCAATGATAATTCTGGCAAAAGACATGGCTCTATTTTCCTGGTTTTGGACTGTTCTCGATCAACTGAAGTACCTCCTCGATGTAAATTTCTCCGGTCCGCTCGCCCAGACTGGTCCGGCTGATATAGTTGTAGCGTTTAAAACTATAAAAATCTTCCGGCGTCAGAATATATCCAAAGGCATCATTGGTCAGCCCGAACAGGAAAGGCTCATCCGTAGGCATCTTTCGTTTGAGATAGAATCCGATATTGGGAAGCGCTTCTCCGGGGATGGTGATGGCCTGAGCAGTCCCGATGTTCAGCAGGTTTACACGGGTACTGATCCTGTGATCCTCTGAAGCCACCAGGCCAAGAGGAGAGTTATTCAGAATAAAACGCATCAATTCCGAATCCACAGGAAAATTCACAATCCTGGAGCTGCAGTAAAGCTCAGGATCTTCCTGTATGGCGGCGTCTTTAATAATTCTCAGGGCCTCATCAGCCATTAACTCTCCAATCCGGATACATTCTGCCCAGTCGTTGGCCTCTTTCCCGTTTTCACGGCGGTTGTCCGCTGTTACCATTCCCCCCTGCGCACTGTTCATAAAGAGAGCAATTCCTCCTGCCTTCTGTTCAATTCGATCGTACATAGGGCCACAGAGATCGGGCGTTAGTATTCCGCGCTCCGATCCGATAATCTCCGGATGGGTGGCGTAATTTACCAGGGTAGCAATGGGACTTCCCTGATTTTCGCCCCCCGCAGCTAAAACCTGCATCACCCCACAGCGCGGATCATACAGTTCGGGGGCGTAATAGTTATAGGCGATCCTGCCCCGGGCTTCTCCCACTGCAGTTCGCAGGAGGGCGGGCTCCAGATTGTCATATGCTTCATTAACGGCATCGGCAATCTGTTTCACACACCAGTCCAGGTAGTCCAGATCGGCCCCCACGTTCCCCTTTTCATCCGGAAAGCCATAGGCATCGGGTGCACTGTGGGTATGTGTGACCCCGATCAGAACATTCTCCGGGGGGATGTTTTTGATCAACTCCCTGGATCGGTCCCCAAGCACAGCCGGCCAACCAAGGTTATCGATCCCCACGATGGCAATGCGGGTTTCTCCCTTTTCAACAGCCAGGGCACGCACAAAGAGATCCCCCCTTTTTTCGCTTACCGGTTGAGGGGTGCCCACACCCCCTGAAACAGGCAGAAGGGGATCCGGCGTAATGATCCGGACTGCTGCACCGGCTTTAAATACCTGGCCATGGAGCGTGGTAAAGCCCAGAAAAAACAGGGATATAAAAAGAAAGACTCTCATCAATGGAATTTTAACCAATGTATATAGAATATTAACTCAATCTTAATGACTCACTGCCTGATCTATCCTAATTGGTTAAGAATCTATATCAAAGATAGGCTTTTTTCAGGATTAATGGATTATTTGGTTGACTGCTATTGCTAGAATGAATAACTTATGTTGCCAATGCAATTGTAGTGCTTAACTAACTAATCCTGTCAAACCAAATCTGATAATCATGAGATGTAACCGATTGCTGTCAAAGTTTACAAATCGCGTGCTTGCCATCCTTGCGATTCTGATGCTTTTTGCTTTCTCTGCTATGGCGAATCAACAACCTGTTACTGTTACAGGAAAAGTTACTTCCTCTGCGGATGGACTGGGGCTCCCGGCGGTGACGGTCCATGTTCAGGGAACCCAGATCGGAGGGGTAACTAATCTGAGCGGGAACTATAGCATTGAAGTGCCGGGGAATAATTCCGTCCTGGTATTCTCCTATGTGGGCTATGAAACCCAGGAGGTGATGGTCGGGAATCAGAGGGTAATTGATGTGGTGCTGCTGGAAAGTGCGCAGGAACTGGAGGAAGTGGTGGTTACCGCCCTGGGGATCACCCGGGAAGAAAAGTCACTTGGTTTCTCTGTGGGAAGTGTGGATGGAGAGAACCTGACCAGGGTCGCCCAGGAGAATGTTATTAATTCCCTGGCCGGCAAAGTCTCCGGTGTGACCGTTAATTCCACCGGGGGTACCGGATCTTCCGTCAGTATGGTGATCCGGGGGGCCTCCTCCTTAAGCAGTGACAATCAACCTCTTTTTGTCATAGACGGGGTTCCGGTGATCAACACCCTTGAATAACATCACTCAATTCGGAAGTGATAACCGGGTGGATTACGGGAATGCCATTTCCGATTTAAATCCGGATGATATCGCGAATGTATCTGTATTGAAAGGCCCCAGTGCTGCAGCCTTATATGGTTCAAGGGCCGGGAACGGCGTGGTGCTGATCACCACAAAGTCGGGAAAAGGGATGCGGGGCGTTACGGTGAATATCAGCTCCAATACGGTGATGGATATCCCCTATAAATATTTTCCAACTCAAAAAAAGTTTGCCTCCGGCTATTTTTCATTCACCCCTGAAAATTATCCGGGCTGCTGTTATGACCGTTGATCCGGCACAGGGTGCGGGTGCGGGAATTGAATGTGATAAAGGATATTTTGCGATTCAATGGCAGAGTCCGTTGGATGCCAATGGGAATAAAGTTCCCATCCCGCTGATCTCCTATCCGGATAATTTCGCCAATTTTGTTCAGAATGGTATCACCACCACTAACGGGGCCTCAGTAAGCAGCAATAACGAGGTGGTGAACTACCGCCTGGGCTTTACCAATATGAGCAGCAAGGGGATTGTTCCCAATTCCGACCTCTTCCGGAATAACCTTTCTTATGCCGGTTCTGTGAAAGCACACGAAAAACTAACCATCAGTACGAATTTTAATGTGAACAGGTCCTGGTCCAATAACCGGCCCTCCAGCAACCGGGGAACCAATCCCCTTGAATGGGCGGCCAAGATTCCCCTGAATATCAATATCCTGGACCTGGAAGATTATTGGGAACCCGGACAGGAGGGCGTTCAGCAACGGACTCCCAGCAACGGGCTATACAACAATCCATACTTCCTGGCATATGAGGTGAACAATAGTTTTGTCCGGGACCGGGTATTCGGGAACCTGAAAGCAGAGTTGCAGATTACCAAAGATCTGAGCCTGATGGGACGTTATTCCCTGGACCGGTATAATGAAAAACGGGAAACGAAGATGGCTCCCAGTTATACGAAAGAGACCAATAACGGGGCCTATGGGATCATTGATATAGCCAACTTTGAAAATAATGTGGATGTCCTGGCCACTTACACGAAACAACTTGAGACCTTTGCCTTTTCCGTTTCTGCAGGCGGGAACTCCTCTTACAGGAAAGGGTCCTCCATCAGTAATTCTTCCAAGTCGGGTACGGGCCTGATTGTTCCGGAAGTCTATACGGTGAGCAATATTAAATCGGGTTCACTGGATTACAGCAGCAGCTGGTACCAGAAGGCGATCTACTCGGTGTACGGGATGGCCAATCTTTCCTACAACAGTATGATCTACCTGGATCTTACCGCCCGGAATGACTGGTCCAGTACCCTGCCGAAAGAGAATCAATCCTATTTTTACCCCTCTGCCTCCCTAAGCCTCCTGGTCAACGAGATGATTGATCTGGGATCCCGGGTAGAGCTTATAAAGTTGAGAGCTGGCTGGGCAAAGGTGGGGAACGATGCTTCCCCTTATCAGCTGTATCCAACCTATGGCAATGCAGGCCAGTGGGGGGATGCCACCCGGCTGGGCAAATCAGGGACCATTTTAACCCCCAACCTGAAACCCGAAGAGGCCACTTCCCTGGAATTTGGTGCAGATATCCGGCTGTTCAGTGACCGTCTGCGAATTGATGGAACCTATTACATGGTGGACAACCGCAACCAGATCATCCGGGATATTCCTATTGCAAGCTCTTCCGGGTATAGCAGTGTCAATATAAATGCGGGCCTGGTGGAGAGCCAGGGCTGGGAATTCCTGATCATGGGAACCCCTTTGAGGACAGCAAATCTGTCCTGGGATCTTGGAATAAATTTATCCCGAAACCGAACCACCCTGGCGGAGATCTCGGAGGGTATTGAGTTTATTACCTTCTGGACGGATGCCAGGGGAGGTGCCAAGACCTACGTGGGGGATCAGATCGGGGATATCTACGATGCTACCCTCCTGACGGTGGAAGATAAAGAGTCTCCCTATTATGGCTATCCCATTGTCGGAGGAGAGAATCTGAGGTGGCAGGATAAGCCATCCGAAGCCTTTATGACAAAAATCGGGAACTACAACCCGGATTTCCTGCTTGGGATGCAGACGGCGACTCACTTATAGGGGATTCAGCCTGAACATGAGTTTTGACTGGAGACACGGAGGTCAGTTCGTCTCTCAAACCCACAGGTACCTGTCTTCGGATAAAATGAACGGATACTTGCTGGAGGGTTTGATCCATCCCGGAGGAAGGACAGGTCAGGAACTTCGTGACTGGCTGGTGGCAAATGAAGATGAGTTAATTCTGAATGGCTTTCATGTGATTGGAGGTCCGACCCTTGAATATGGAGGCTTCCCGGAAAGTTACAGTGGAGTGGAGGTGAATGACGGGGCCTTTATTCCGGGTGTGATTGATAACGGAGATGGCACCTATACGGAGAACCTGGGCGAAGCGGGCACCATGTTTGTCCCTTATGTCATTATGGATCCATGGGAATTTACCAGGTCTTCCACCTTCGATGCAGATTTTGTAAAATTACGGGAGATCTCCCTGAGTTACAGGCTGCCTCAATCCCTTATTTCCAAGCTAAGAATGCAGGATCTGACCATCTCTGTTTACAGCCGGAATATCATACTCTGGACCAAGGCAAAAGCCGGAGTTGACCCGGAACGGGCTTTCCAGGCGGAGTCCGGAGGATTCAAACAGGGAATCGAACGGTACAATATTGAACCCTGGGTGATACCCATTGGCTTTAAGTTGAATTTTACTTTTTAATCATTTATAAACCTAAGATCATGTATACAAAAAGTAAAAGTTTGATATTCATATGGATGGGACTTGTTCTTCTAACAATTTCCTGCCGTGATCTGGAAGAAATGAACATCAACCCCAATGGAGTGGATCCGGCGGTTGCGCATCCTAACCTGTTGCTAAGTACCATAGTTACTTCCACCGGACAGGCGGTGGTTAATCTGGGATACGGAGATATCGCGGGTGTGATGCAGCATACACAGAAAGATGGCTGGAGCGGAGGTCATAATGGCTATGACTGGTCCACCAGCCAGGATTGGGCATCCTATTACAACATCCTTCGGAATGTGGATGAAATGTATAACAAGGCCGTGGAGATGGAACTGGAGTTTCATCAGGGGGTGGGTCTGGTGATCAAATCCTATGTCTTTGGAATGATCACAGATCTCTGGGGGGATGCCCCATACTCCCAGGCACTGAAAGGAGAGCTGGGGGGAGCAGAGAATATCAAACCGGCTTTTGACAGGCAGGAAGATATTTATGCCGGTATTCTCGCAGATCTTGAAACTGCAAATACCTTGCTTTCAGGCAGCCAGGGTGATTACGAAGGAATATCACCGGTACAGGATGTGATTCTGGCGGGGAATGTGCTGCGCTGGAGGAAATTTGCGAATTCACTGGCCCTGAGGTATTATATGCGCCTGTCTGAGAAAGTTCCTGCCACTGCAGAGGCTGGAATTGAGAAGATTGTGGGTGATCCGGAGGGCTATCCCCTCATTCTGAATGCCACTGAAGATGTAAATATGGATTATCCCGGCGCCAGTAATGCAGATTCCTGGCCCACGAATACGGTCTTTGGCCAGCTGGAGCAGGGTTCTTACAGGCGTGTCAAAATGTGTGCCACCCTGGTCGACACCATGCAAAAACTGAATGATCCCAGGCTTGAGTTGTGGGCAAGAAAGGTGGACGTGCCCCTGGTGGTGGTTGCCTCTCCGGATGACCGGGATGAGATTGTGAATGGCATACGTTACGTGGGTCCGGATGCCGTCAACCAGTATGTGGATCAATTCGGGATACAACCGGACGAGGACCCTGAGTATGTGGGGCTCCCGGCTTCGTGGAGTAATTTGCCGCAGGCCTACAATATGAATCCGGATAACAACTGGGGACAGGCCCCTCTGAATCCCCATGCCTCTCATTTGAATGAAAGGTATATGAACACCACGGGGCCCCTGATAAAATCACGGATGATGACTGCCGCAGAGGTGCATTTTATTATTGCCGAGGCCGCCCTGAAAGGATGGACCTCAGAAAGCGCCCAGATTCATTATGAGGCCGGAGTGGAAGCTTCGCTGAAAGCCTGGGGCAGAAGCAGTGCCTATGCCGACTATATCCTGAATCCCGGGGTGGCCTATGAGGGAAGCCTGAAACAGATTATGGAGCAGAAATGGATTGCCAGCTGGACCGCTGCCACGGAAGCCTGGTTCGACTACCGGAGAACCGGACTACCCGCTTTGCAACCCGGACTGGTTGTAAAAAGAGATGCCCTGCCCCTGCGCTTCTACTATTCCATAGATGAGATGGACTACAACCCGGAGAATGCTCAGTCAGCTATCGGGCTGCTTGAAACAACCCCATTCTCGGCCGAGGACGGGGAAAACAGTGCCTGGTCAAAGATGTGGGTCCTGCAGGGAACCGGACTGCCCTATTAGGAAAACTCCTTAAGAAAAAAAACCGTCTCCAGAGTTTTCGGAGACGGTTTTTTACTTTAGTCTGCCTGGGGTTTATTTGGCATCGTACGAAAGGGTCAATGCCAGGCTGGGGCGCAGATACAGGTCCCCGTCATTTCCCGGATCTCCCATAAACTCGTGGTAGAAAACGGTTATAACCATTCTGTCGGGTCCTATTTCCCTGATCATGGCAGTGGTCGTATAGTCTTGCAGTCCGATGAACCCATCTCCGTCAAAGCTGATGTAGTCCACGTTATCATAAGTGATCGTTTCGGGAATACCGGGTTTGGGTCCGATATCAATATCCTCATCATATACTGTTTCAACAATTAGTTGTGCATTTTCATGCAGGGTCCATGTGGGGGATACCGGATTTGCATAAGTAATCTGAAAGAAGCCATAGGAGGTGGTGTGTACAATGTCTCCGGGATCAACCTCAAAGCTACAATAGACCCAGGGAGCCATCACATCCCCGTTAATATTGTCAATTTCATAGCTGCCGTCAGAATGAAAGGTGTACTCATTGTCATATTCATCGGGCAAGCCGATGTACTCCAGCAAATCAGCGATTGCAGGAAATATATTGGGTACCAGCTCCACTTTAATATGACCCACGCCATCGTTGCCTCCCGGAGTTCTGGAGAGTACCCAGGTTTTGCCGGAGGTGGCTTCGGCTCCTCCGCTGAGCAGATCCTCAATGGTAGCGATGGTGACTTCTTCTGTTTTGGTAGTCGTACCACCCTCTCCGGTAACCGTGCATTCAATGGTAAAGTTTCCCCCTGTGGTATAGGTGTGGAGGTGGCTGCCTGCAGAATCAGAGACAGTACCATCACCGTAGTCCCACTGCCAGGCAGAGGCTTCCGGCGATTCGGCTGCAATATTTACTGTAAACCCATCCACCGTGACAAATATTGAAAGGCTGGGAGCAGGTATCTCCTCCTCTTTACAGGCGGTGAAGCAAATCCCCAGAACCAGGAGAAATCCCAGTCCAAAAATAATCTTCGAAAATCCCGTGTTGTTCATCCGATCATTGTTTTTTAACTTATTAGATAATAGATCCATTCATCTCGATTGTTCTGCTAAAGAAAGTATTTTTTTTTCATCTATAGCTCAGGGCTCCTTATTGAATATCCCGTACATCCCACCAGAGCCTGGCATCAATCCGGTCCTCGCCACCGGGCAGGCGGCCAATGGCTTCATTCAGGTGGTCCCCGTTAATTGTACGTTCCCGGGTAAAGGGGTAGGAAACTCTGGTGGGCATATATCCATCGGTGATCCCTGGTGAATGCAGGGGACCGGTTCTCCGGGGGATCTCCGGGTATCCTGTCCGGCGAATGGTACACCAAGATTCAAAGGCATTGGGAACACTGGCGATCCACATCTGTGTGGCAATTTGCCGGAACCTGTTCTCCTGATCTTCAAAAAGAGTTGCTTCTTCCTCACCGGCCAGATAGGCCGCTATGGAATCCCCGTCAATATTCCATTGTTCCATGGCCAGTTGGATGGCTGTTTGATACATTGAATTTGCATCACCCCCGGCACCGCTTAGATTAAACAGAGCCGCTTCTGCTCTTAGCAGCCAGACCTGGGCAGCGGTGAGCAGGTAGATGGGCTGATCTTTGGAAAAAAAAGCCTCTGAAGGCACGGAAGCGTTCTTTTTGTTCCAGGAGGAAAAGGCCTCATCCGTCAGGCCGTTGGGCATGCCCAGATATTCCTCTACAGAATTCTTTGAGGCAAAAAATTCCAGCCTCGGGTCTCCTGTTTCTTTCAGGGTAGTAATAAATTTTTCAGCCCATACTAGATTATAGACCCCTTCCTGACTGGACTGCCAGTACCAGTACCAGGGATTATACAGTTCACTTTTGCTCTCTGAAGTTGCCAGGGTGGGATTCTGGTCGTTGCTTTCAATCAATGGCAAAGAGAGGCACTCCGAAACAACAGGCTCATATTTCCCGGGATCGGCAAATCTGGCTCTCATGGCCAGATGAAAGCGGTAGGTATTGGCAAAACGGATCCAATGGCCCAGGTCTCCTTTAAAGACCGGATCGATATCTGAAGCATAAATATTGGTCTCAGCTTCCGGCTCTTCCAATACTGAGATACAATGCTCCAGCCGGTCGACCATATCGCTGTAGATTTCCTCCTGTGTATCGTATTCGGGTTCCTCAATACCATATTTAGCCATTCCCCCTTCGCTGTAGGGAACATCTCCAAACATGTCTGTTAATTTGGAAAAACTAATAATTGCAACGATCTGAGCCTGGGCGTTGTGCCACCTGTTCTCATACTTTTCTCCCTCAGAAGTGAGTCGAAGTACTTCAACTGCGTTTCGTATGGATGAATTGTATACCCCGCTGAAAACCATTTCAGGATAATCCTGTGTTCCGTAGCCATTGTACTTATCAATTTCACGTACCCAGTTGTTGGAGATATAAATGTGGGCATACTGGCCCCCGAAGTTCACCTGTATATCACCCATGGCATCATTAAAGGCACCTCTGACGGCACTGGTGAACAGGTACTCATCCGGAAGATCCGTGAGCCTGTTAGGATCGGTATTCATCTCTTCCCACCGCTCTGAACAACTGCTCAATCCTGAAAGAACCAGGATCAATATCAGCATAGCTTTCACCGGATTTCTTTTGCTTAAACTCTTTTTCATAGCTGCATCTTGTCATTAAAAATTCAAATTCAGACTGAAGCCATAGCTTCTTGTGCTGGGCATGGGATTTAATTCGAATGCATTTCCAATACTTCCGGAATTGAATCCCGATTCAGGGTCATAATCACCTGATGCATTGTAGAAGAAAAACAGGTTCCTCGCAATCAGAGAAATATTGATATTTCTTATGAATGATCCATTTAACAAACGCTGAGGGATGCTATAACCCAGGGACAGCTCCCTCAAGCGCACGTTGGTGGCCTTGGTGATGTAATCGGAAACAATCTTGTTAAAATAGATCGTGTTCAAATTCCGTAACATGGGTTGAACTGCGATGTCATTGACCTGTCCTGTTTCCTGATTTACGCCATCTTCCACATATCCCCTGGGAACCACTCCCGGAATGGGGCTTCCGTATAAGATACCTTCATGTGTGGAATACCATTCCTCCCTTCCTTCGAGGGATCCGGGGGAGGTGCCAAACAGATCATGGTATAATTTGGTTTGTGAAAAATATTCCCCTCCCAGTTGAAAGTCGATTAAGAAATTAAGGGTGAAGTTCTTATAACTTAAGCGATTGGAAAGTCCCCCCATCAGGTCCGGATTAATATCTCCCAGGTTTTTGTACTCGCTTTCAACGGCATAGCCATATTCATCGATGAGTTTTTCGCCCTTTTCATTGCGGGCATAATCATACCCAAAGATGGAACCAAAAGGTTCCCCCGGTCTGAGTTCCACAAAGGCAAATCCTGTGACCCCTGAGAGTATAACCCTTCTGTCCACGCCCTGGTATAAGGAAACTACTTCGCTGATATTCCTGGAAGCATTTAGGGAGATATCCCAGTTAAAATTATTCCGGGTAATTGCCGTTCCGCTCAACAGGATCTCAAATCCGTGGTTGCGAACCTCGCCTGCATTGACCATGATGGACTCAAATCCGGACGAAGGCGCCAGTTCAACCGGCATGATCTGGTTTTTGGATGTACCATCATAGTAGGCAAAATCAAATTCCAGCCTGTTTTTAAAGAAACTTAAATTTGTTCCGAGCTCCCATGAATCCGTTATTTCAGGTAAAAAATTCTGAAAGGCCAGTCTGCTGCTCATTCCGCCCAGGGGATAGGAGAAGGAGCTTTGTGATACACTGTAATAATTGGTCGTCTGATAGGGACCTGCATCATTTCCCACTCTGGCAACAGATGCTCTCAGTTTGCCATTGGATAAGATGGAAGACTTAATCCCAAAGGCCTCTGTAAAGAGGAAACTCAGGTTCCCGGAATAGAAGCTGTAAGAATTGTTATCAGCCGGCAGGGTGGAAGACCAGTCATTGCGGTAGGTCAGATCAAAATACAGGAAATTCTTAAAGGAGATGGTTCCAATTCCATACAGGGATAAGACCTCTTTCTGACTCAGACTTTCCCAGGTGGAATAGTTTTGAAGATTGCTCATATGATAAAAATCTGGCACCTTCCATTCACTGCCGCTCTGTCCGATTCCTTTCCACTGATCGTAGCGGTAATTGCCCCCCAGACTCAGGTTCATATGAAGGCTGGAACCCAGATCCTGTCTGTAGGAGAACAGAAAATCACTGTTCCACTCATAAGAATCGCTGAAACTCTGACTCATGGAGCCCAGGTAAGAATTGTGGTTGTAGCTCCCGCCGGCCACATACTCTTTCTCGCTTCGGTTGGTCAGGTCCAGGCCTGAACGAAGCAGAAGATTAAATTGCTCGGAAAAATCAAATTTCAGGGAAAGTAAACCCTGAAGGCGGTTTTTCTCGTCCCTGTTCTGCTTGTTTTCCAAGGTCCAGTAAGGATTCGAAGCGGTGCGGTCCCAGGCCCAGTTTTCTGAACCATCTGCCCCCATGGCCTTGTCCTCTACACTTTGCAAAATTACATTTCTTGGCATGGCTCCCAGAGACCAGCCGGCATTGGCAGGGTCCTCCGCCAGATAAGGCCGGTTGTTCACCTGATTATGAATATAATTGATCTTTGCGTTCAGCTCTATGCTTTTCCCAAACTTTGAAGAACCGGCCAGGTTAACCGTTTGCTTTTTCATATCATTATTGGGATAGATGCCGGAACTATTCTGGCTGGTAACAGATGCTCTGAATGTGGTCGTTTCGTTGCCCCCGTCAAAGGCCACTGTATTCATCAGGGTATATCCCGTGCGATAGAAAGCTTTAAAATAATCGGGCTGACTCTCGTAAGGGACCTCATTTTCCAGCCAGTCTTCTTTCAGGCTGCCATCCATTTTGCTGCCCCAGCTCCAGATCCAGGGCTCTTCCCCCACAATATCATTAATGCTTGCATACACCTCGGTGGGATACCGTCCAAAGGCCCCCTGGCCGTATTCGTTCTGGAATGAGGGGTATTTCATGGGATTTTCGGCCATAAAACTGGAGTTAAGGGATATTCCAATTCCTTTGCGCCTGCTCCCCTTTTTTGTGGTAATTAAGATGACGCCATTGGCACCGCGTGAGCCATACACAGCAGCAGCCCCGGCACCTTTCAGTACACTCATGGATTCCACATCCTCCGGATTAATGTCAGACAGGGCATCCCCTTTATCGGTCCCTCCCCACTGACTTGCTCCACCGTAAGAATCTCCGCCCACCGGGATGCCATCAATGACTATCAGGGGGCGGTTCCCACTGGATAAAGAAGATACGCCTCTTAAGACTACTCTGGAGGAGCCATCCGCCCCCGAGGGGGTGCTGGAAATCTGTAATCCTGCGACTTTTCCTGACAGGGAATTAATGGGATTATTCTGCTTTACCTCGTTAAATTCTTCACTGCCTACCTGGGTCAGAGAGTAGCCCAGTGAGCTTTTTTCCCGGGAGATATTCAAGGCAGTAATCACAACCTCTTCCAGTGCCTGGGCCCCTTCTTTAAGAGACACCTCGATATTCGTGAGTCCCCCGGCAGGGATTTCAAAGATCTCATACCCTACATATGAAAACAGCAGGATGGTTTTCCCCCCTGGCACCAGGATACTGAATCTTCCATCCAGATCGGTGGTAGTCCCCGTGCTGGTTCCTTTAATAGAAACGTGCGCCCCAACAATGGCTTCGCCATTCTCTGAATCCAGCACCCGGCCGTTTACCTCATGTCTGCCAAAGCCCTCATCGCTGGAGATAATGATCAGCTTATCTTCCAGAATCTGGTAATTTAGCTCTGAGCCCAGCAGAAGAGAATCCAGAACCTGGTTGATATTTGCCCTTCTTAAGCGCAGGCTGATCTCCTTATCCAGAGCCGGATGCTCTTCGTTATAAAAAAACTGGAACTCACTGCTGGCCTGAATACTCTGAATGGCTTCCCGGAGCGAAACCTCCTCCAGTCGCACAGTAACCGCAGAGTCCCGCTGGGCATAGATAGCTGATGGCAGGACCAGCAAAAGACCTATTGATAGCAGTAGCTTTCTCATATACATGTAATTATCATCAACACTATATAATAACTCACAACAGCTTCCTCCTTAGAATGTAACCGTAAGCCTCCTTGGCGTATTGGTTCCCGTACCTTCGACGGAGAGAAAAACTCCCTGATTCTGCTCTCGGGTCTTTATTATAAACCCATTTCCCTCCGGACTAAGACTGATTTCCAGATCCTCTGCATAACTCCTGTCCGGGAGAAAAAAGGTGGATGGCTGCTTTATGTTTGCATCCTCTATCCAGGAACAGGAGAACCTGTTTTTTTCCGGATCAAAAGCGAATGATTCAAGGGTACCGGCCACTGCGATGGGACGGGGACGTATAAGCGCAGAGAAAAAGGGATAGTTCTCTATTCCTTTGTAATAAGCCCAGAAGGTCTGGCCGCATTTATACTTCTCGAAGAGCTCCAGTATGAACCGGGTCTGTTCCACAAAAATGCTGTCCTTACTATGGAAGGCCCCCCACTCGCCCACAAGCATGGGCATGTTCAGCCGCCTGGAAGTGTTGAAGGTATGATCAAAGAGATATTCCACCCGGTCGTTACTGGCAGAGGAATAGGCCCTGGTATCCACCACCAGGTCATAGCCATGGGGGGCATAGGCCACCTTCTCTTCCATACGGCCATCGCTGTACCTGATGCGCTGAATTCCGCTGGGCACCCCCGGATTGGAGAAGTAACTATGCTCCAGGAAAAGAATGTGATCGGGATCCACTTCTCTGATGGCTGTTGCAACTCTGGTATACATGTCCATAAGCGCTGTGGATTCAAAGGCCTGATTCCTCTCCTGAACAGCACAGACCACTTTTGAGTAGATGGCTGTGTCAGTCATATTCTCCAGGATCAGGGCACGGCCATCAGGGTGGCCCCATAGTTCCATAAGGTCTCCTGCTCCCATGCCGGCGGCCTGGATCTCCTCCTGAAAAATCTCCATGTAAGCTCATAAGCATGGCAGGGAAAAACGTACCGGCCTCTGATCCGATAAAGGGTTCATTCATCAGATCGTAGCCAATCACAGCCGGTTCCCGGGCATAGCGCTTTGCAATGTATTGCCACAGCAGGGCATAATGATCCTGGATTCCCACCCCATCGCTTGCAGGGGTATTATTCCAGAAATTATCAAAGGCAGTCTGAACAGCCGGACTGATCAGGTAGGCATCGCTCCAAACCGCTCCGGTATAGTGTGCCTGGTCCTCCGTAATGGTGGCCCATTCCGGGGCTCCGTCAGAATACTGAACCGAATACAGATCCTGGTGCATATCCAGGATGACATACAGCCCGTTTTCCCTGGCCCACCGGATACGTTCGTCCAGGCAGCGGAACATGGAATCGTTATACACCCCCGGCTCCGGTTCCAGTCCATCCCAGATGATCCCCAGACGGATTACATTAAATCCCCAGTCACTTATTTGCATAAACTCCTCTTCGGTCATTCCACAAACATAGCCGCTGTTTTTATCTTTGATGATCAGGTTTATCCCGTTCGGGATCAATTCACGCCGGTACTGATCTCTGAATGTGTTTCCGTTAATGGTGACAAAAGTGGATGAAGGATGGCTGCTGCAGGAAAAAGACAATAATGCGCTGAATAAAAAAAGTATCAAAGAGTTAATCCTGGTCATAGTCAAGCTTGTTTTCAGGTCAACTAATAATGTTTGGAAGATAAGACTTTTTGTCATTCAGATGCAAGGCCCGATGAAAGTTTAAGGTCAGCTATAGGATCAGGGAAGAGGGATATTTATGGGGTATCTCCCGGCAGATGATAGAAAAATCCGTCCTCTGCACCTATCAGCAATTCGGGGATCCCGTCTTTGTTCCAGTCAACGGTGGTAGGACTGGTACTATGCCCTCCCAGCAGGACGGAGGAAAGGTCCCCTTCAAACTGAAATTTAAACTCGCCTTTCCTGCCAGTATTCCTGTACAGCTCAACATTTTTGCTGTTGGCCAGAAGGTCCAGGTCCCCGTCCCCGTCCCAATCCACCAGATCAATTTTCCTCCGGCCACTTCCACCCGCTTTTTTGGAATTGAGTTGCAGGAGTTTGCCCTTATCATCATAAAATATCCGCTGCCCGGGCATCAGGACAAGTCCTTCTTCTCCCATCCTGCGCTGGAAGTAGCTGAGGTATCCTTCGTGGTCAATGACCACCAGGTCGTTTAATCCATCCTTATTTATATCAAGCACCAGGGGCCTGGTACGCCACTGCACCACCAGTTCACCCGGCTCCGGATCCCACCAGTTCCAGGCGGGCTTTGGCGGGCTTCCCGGCCAGTCGACCCGGACAGCCAGAGGTTCGCCAAGAACCGGATGGTTTCGGTTCCCGATATTAGGCAAACAGATGAGTTTACCCACAATGCTGTTCAGCAAAATATCAGGCAGACCATCCATGTTCCAGTCAGCCACATAGGGTACGGTATATCCCCACTTTGCCTCAGCCGGTCCCTGGATGGAAAGATTCGTACCGGCCATGATCCGGAAAGTTTGCCCCCCGGCTTTCAATCTTACAGGCGCGGCCCATGTGGGGGGATCCCCTCCATCCAGATTCTCAATGAATTCGACAAAGCCGGCCGTATTGCCGGAAATGATATCCTCGTCCCCGTCCCCGTCCCAGTCAAAGCTGCAGGGGGTGGAAAGGGCACCACATTTTACATAGGCTGCTCTCTGTTTAAAATATACGGGCTCAGCAAGTAGAGGCAGACCCTGGTAATCCAGGCCCCTGTTTTCAATCCATAGCACACGACCGTCTTCCTTGCCCACGATAATATCCGGATCCTGGTCCTGGTCCCAGTCGAATACCACCACTTCGGGCATCTCCAGCTCCAGATGAAGGGTATGCCCGTTCAGCTGCAGGAACCTGCCCGCTGCATAGACCGGCTCTGTGCGCGATCCGGTATTTTCAAAGAAGCTGATCCTGTCCAGGAATTCACCACAGATCAGGTCCAGATCCCCGTCCAGATCCCAGTCCACCAGGTTTGGGGAGGGCTTCCCGTAAACATCCAGGGGCTGGCCACCGGCCAGGATTTTGCTGGCCTTGCCGTAGTCAGGCTTCTCATTGCTTCCATGATTGATGACCAGGTAGACAAAACCGTGCAGCGGCCCATTGGTCCATTTACCGTCCTTGTTGAAGGCATCATCCCAGCCATAGTCACGCCAGTCGCTGACCCCAATAATCAGATCCAGGACCCCGTCCCCATTGTAATCGGCATATTTCCACTGGTTGGCCCGGCCACTGTGAAATGTTTGTTTGTAGGCTATGCTGACAGGCCTGTTGTATTGCTCTTTACGAAAATCCTCATATACCTTGCCCGGGGTGGAAACCACCAGGTTCCCCTCGGGCCAGGAAACAGTCATCTGCGTTTTACCCCCGGCTATCCGTCTGCCGGGGCCGAAGAGATTGTTCCCCTCATTCCCGAAAAAATAGAGCCCGTTGGAGGGTTTATCGGTGGTGGAAACCAGCAGGTCCATATCCCCGTCCCGGTCCCAGTCCACCGGGATAGGATTGGCCCAGAGTCCCACCCCCAGATCCACAATCAGCCCCGGATTCCGGTATTTTAATCTTACAGCTTCGGGAGTAAGCAGGGAGGGTGCTGGTGGAGATACCGGGGGAAGGAGAGGGAATTCCGTTTCCTTAAGCCGCCAGCGGGTACTCATCAGGCAGGTTTTTTCACCGGCTTTATCTTCCTGGTAATAGACGGTCAGGATGGATCCATCCTCCAGCTGGAGGGAGGCCGGATAGCCCAGGTCGGAAGAGAGGGCCCCTCGGATCAGTATTTCCTTATCTGTTTCCCAGCTAAGACCTCCATCCCTGCTGATGCAGGCTTTTTCTCCATAGGGTTCGCGGCGAACTCCGTAGGAAACCAGCAATAAACCATTTTTTAATTCCAGCAGGTGGGGAGGGTAGCCCCAAATACCGGTAGCATGGCTGGTGGTCCAGCTCCTGCCCCCGTCATAACTTTCAGATTGCCGGAGATAGGACTGCGCATGATCCGCGGGGTTATAGCGGAACATGGCCACTAGTTTACCATCGGAGAGCTCCACCACATGGGGTTCATGAGCATAAGCGACCTGATCCTCGTTGCTGAGAGGAATGGTGGATAAAAGCTGCCAGCTCAGGCCATCGTCCTGAGATTCTTCCACCCCGATAATTTTCCTGCCCTGCAAAAAGCCGGTGCCCACATATAACAGGCGGCCATCGGAGAGTTCAATGGGTCCATGGGGGGCAGAAACCAGCTGCTTTACCGGTTCTTTCCAGGATAGCCCCCCATCCGTCGATCGCCTGGTCCAGTTGCCCAGCCAGTGCGTTCTGGTCTCCTCGCCCAGTTTCTCTGCATGGCGTCTCCAGGAGGGATTCCTCTCGTAAAACTTTTCTCTGTCAAATGCCAGGGAGGTGAACCAGTTCACCAGCAAAGTGCCCTGCCCGGTTTCAAGGATCCCTGCATCGCGGTCATCCAGCGGAGTATTGTTTATGGTCTCGGGATCGGACCAGGTTTGACCCTGATCGCTGCTGCGGATCATCTGGGTGATTCCAAAGGGACACACATGAGCTTCCCGCATGCCGGAAAAGACCACCAGCAATTCGCCTGACCGGGTCTGCGTGATACTGGGCCAGCCGATATATTTCCCCGGCTGCTTGCAGATAACCCGGGTGGAGATAATTTCAGCATAAGGACCCGGCTGTTCCCCGCAATAGGCCGCAACCTGGGAAAGGAACAGACTGCAGCAGACAAGGATCAAATATTTTCCAATTGGCTTCATAGTGCTCAGTTACTTCCGGGAGGGCTGATGGCCCCAACATATCTTCCTGCCCAGTAAGGCAGGAGGTATATGTAGGGTGGGTATTCTCTTCCCCCGTCGTCTCCTCCATTGTTCCGGTAGGCATTGTTGTGCAGGTGCATGGGGCGCTCATCCCTGGGAAGCACCCGGGTATATTCCTGTTTTCTGAAATTCGGGTTCACCCTGCTCAGATCCTTCCGGTGACTGTTTTCCACTTTCCAGGAGACCAGATCCATGGGAAATTCCCTGAGCCACCAGGCCGATTCCTGGGAATCGTAATCAGATCCTCCGATGAGTGCATACAGGTAATTCCAGAGGGGGTTCTTCTCATTGCGTTCAATTTCCCAGTGGCTTTGTGCGGTCTTAAAAAAGTCCTGCTTCAACTCCGCGGTAAACGCATACTTGATCAGGGCCGGAATGGTCAGGAAATACATTTCATCATCGGAGTGGTTCCAGGAATCGCTCAGGTGCTGACCCTCCACAAAGCCAATTACCGTAGCCGGCCGGAGGGCGTTTTCTGCATATCCGTGTTTATCCATGAGCTCATAGGCTTTCTCTTTGTAGAGTTCTTCTCCGGTAAAATGATAGGCTGTCTGAAGAAAGGCCAGGATCAGGGTGGAATTCAGCCGGCGGTCGCCCACATTGATGGGAAAGCTGTTTACGTAATCAGGATTCCATCTTCCCCACTGGGTGATTGTTCCGTTCCAGGTGACCAGATACCAGTCGTGTTCGATAATATGGTCCATCTCTATTTTGATCTGGTGTATGGCCCGGTCCTGCCACTCTTTGTCTGGGACTATCTCCGCAAACAGGGCATAGACAAAAAAGTGTCCGCAGGATTCGTCGCTGCTGGTGGTGGATTTCCATCTCCAGCGCCCATCTTCGGTCAGGCGCCAGATTTTCTGATCTTCGGGCATATCCGGATCTGTATCACTGCTCTGGTAGCCGTCGATTTCATAAGTTCGTGCCGGAAAGCCCTTGATGCCGCTGATTTCTGTAAGCCGCTCCATGGCTTCAAAGGCTTCATAGGCATTCTGCAGGGCATCTTCGGACTTTGTAACGGCGTAACGGAACAGTTCGCCGGCCAAATACATGGAGGTCCACAATCCGTCGTTATCGGTATCTCTGAGAACTATGGAGGAGGGATCGCCGGGTCTGCTCAGATTGCCCTCGGAACTGAATCCATGCCGGATGTGCCGCAACCTCTGAACCTCCTGAAAGTATTCGGCTTTCTCTGCCAGGGTCATCTCCACGAAATTTATCCTGCTCAAACCTTTCTGGGTGAGGATCAATACACTATGATCCGGCCCGCTGCTTATATCCTGAACCTGGTCGTCCACCAGCCACCGCAGGGAAGCATAATAATCAAAGGATCCATCGCTGCGCTGGCAAAACGCTCCCCTGGCAGAGCCAAACCAGAGTCTCCCCCGGATCTCCCGGATGCAGGTGATCCTGGTATCCGGTAAGTTTCTGTTTATGGGCGCGGTTTCAGTAAATGACTCGGGATCCAGGCTCAGGAACCCATCCTCCGTACCAAGCAGGATCCGGTTATTATCCGCTGCCAGAGCGATAGCGCTCAACTTTTCGCCCTGGTATTTTTTGCTCAGGCTCTCCTCAGCCTCCGAAAAGGTGTAGATGCTATTCTTTGAAAGCACGATGAACCTTTGTCTGCCTGCATCAAACAGGAGCTCCACCGGATCAAAATCGTCCAGGGATTTTTCCCAGACCGCTACCCTGTTTTTGAAGAAAACCAGCTTCCCTTTTTGGGCTAGAAGAAAGGAGAAGTCCGCCCCCATCACAAAATGACTGGGCTTTTCCAGGTGATGTTCCGCATAGAATTTGCCGGCCCAGGCATTGCTGAGCACCGCATTATCTGTCAGATACACAAACTGGTCTCTGTAGTTCTCCAGTGCCAGGATATGCTGGTCAGTCAGTGGACGGTAACGTTGATCCCTGACCAGGGCTTTTTCCCAGGGCTGGAATAATCCATCCGAAGAAAGGATGGAGATGCTCTTGTTCCGGTCGCTTCTGATCTGCATCAGCTGCAGCTCCCCCTCTTCTGCAGAAAGCGTGAATTTATCCGCATAATCCTGCAGGTAGGGGGCATCCTGATAGGCTTGCGGGAAGGCAGTGGCGGCAGCAAAGAGGCCCATAAAAAAGAATAGAACGTTGCGTTTCATCTGTCTCAGTTTTACTTGTTTTTGATCCACTCCGGGGAAAAGGCCAGGTGTTTGATGGTCTTACCCTCCCTGACATGAAAGGAGTAAGAAATATGTATGCTTCCATCTTTTGCTTGAATTACAGAAGGGTAGGAGAAGGAGCCCTCTCCCGGTCCGCTCCTCTCCAGGTGACGGGTCCAGGGCCAGGTTTCTCCTTCGTCTTCTGAGAGGCTTAGCGCCAGGCTGTACCTTCCATTCTCAATATCATTGTAGACCAGGATCCAATCCCCGTTTTCCAGGGCAATGGCTTCCACGCTTGTCCCCGGGTTCGGGATTGAGGACTTTTTGGCAGGGCTCCAGGTATAACCCCTGTCCCTGGAGAGGCTCGTCATCACCCTGCCCGGCTCGTCCCCGTTATCCCGCATAAAAGCAAGCAGCTCTCCGTTCTTTTTTTGAAGCAGGCTGGGCTGGATATTTCCTCGTCCCACAATGGGTAGTCCCGGCTGCCAGGATTGACCCCCGTCGTCTGAGATGGCGATCAGTGAGAGGTTGTAGCCATCGGAGTAGAGGGGAAGAAGGATCCTACCCTCCGGGAGCTGGACCGGGTGCGTCCTGGTCATCCATCCGGTTTCTCTCTTTTTCGGGTCCAGGGCAGCATCCAGTATCATTTTTTCATAGCGTGGAGCATATTCGGCCCAGGCAAGTTCCCGGGAAGGTGATTCGCGGAAGCCATTTTCGATGGTCCCGGCAAACTCTTCCCCCGGTTTCAATAAAATGATGTCCTGCCATTCCCATACCGGGGCTCCCTTTTCCAGATAGCTGGACGAGACTTTCGTTTTCAGGATCGAAGATTCCCATCGGTTGGCCACGACAACGATCCAGAAAAGATGCAGGCGGCTCTCCTGATCCAGAAAGAGCGTGGGATTGCAATCAGGAAACCCTGGCGTATCCGCCATAATAAATACAGGGCTCCACCGGGAATCCCCCTTTTTTAACCTGGCTCCTTTCACCGCCACATCATTTGCGGTGCGCTCCCCGGATCCTTCGAACCAGCAGGCAAGAAGATCCCCGTTGGGTAATTCAACCAGGGAGCTGCTATGCACGTGCAGCTCCTGGAGAGGAAAGAGATATCCGGAGCTGAACCCCCTGCCGTTTTGCTCCGCTGCAGGAGATTGGGCCAGGGCGTTCATGCCGGCAAGACAGCTCACTGCCGTGATAAAAACAGAAAAGGAGAATCTCTTAAAACCTGTCATGGGCTCCCGGCATTTCAGGATGAATATGAATGGATATGACCGTGATCAGAACAAAAATAAGGAATAGTGCGGCCAAAATGAAACCCCATCGTTTCCAGCTTTCATCACCACTCTGTTTCCCCGGAAAATCCGTGGTCCTTCGCAGACCAAATTGCCAGAGCAGGTATAAGAGAGCCACAAAAAAGAGGTAGAGTGTTTCTGAGTTCCCGAAACTGAATGGCTTGTGAAAAACACCCAGCCTGATGTAGCAAAACAAGTTATAATGAAGGGCTGTAATCAGGAGCAGGGCCGGAAGGCCGAACTTCACGAGTTTTTCACCTTTCTCCCCGTAGCGAGACCAGACCCATACAGCCAGGAAAGCAAACAGCAGGGTGGCCAGTCCGGCTATCAGAAATTGATTGGAAGCAAATTGCGCTGCCCGGCCCAGCTGCAGTTTCTCTGCCAGCTCCATAAACCTCTCCGTGGAAAACCCATTGAAATAGTTGCTTGCCGGGATAAAGAAAAAGAGGAAAATAAGCGCAATCCAGTTCCCTGTCCGGGATGGCTTCCTCGAAGTTGGCCACTGGCGGGTAAGCACCGCGTATCCCATACCCAGGCCCCCGAAGAAACCAAGGGTAAACTCCATCACGTTCCACCAGTTGTATGAAAGTTCAGCTGAATGTCCGATGGTCTGAATAAAATTCCCGAAGCTGAAGCCAAAGCCTGCTCCCAATGCGGCATAGCCGGCAACCCGGAGGGCCCGGAAAAATTTATTCCGATTCAGGAACCAGGCCAGCGCCAGGGCTGCACCCAGACACCCGGCCCAGAGCTCGGAACGTGGCGGGGTCATAAACCATTCCATCTGGTAGATGAGCAGTCCCCATACCAGGAAGCCTCCGGCAAACATCTCCACCAATAGGGCGGGCCATTTTGGCCTGTTCTCTTCGCTGGATTCCAGGCCAAGCCCAAAGAGGCCCCCGCCGATGAATCCATAAAGTGCTCCGATGACTGCAAGCATCACATAGCCGTAAAGCGAATTCACAAAGGAGAGGGAGCGGCAATATCCGATCACAATCCCGTAACTCATCATGCCTCCCGCTCCCCAGCCAATGGCCCCCAGCGCTGCCAGTGAAGGAGCCCTGAGCATCCAGTCCTTTCTATTGGATACTACTAATACTGCCAGGGCACCCATGGCTCCTGCCCAGGAGGCGCCCCATTCATGTCCGAAATGGCCCCGCATGGCCCAGCCCAGCCCCAGGACCACGGCCACGAAAAGTAAAGCGGTTTTTTGTTTCATTCTATCAGGGCCTTGGGTTCAATTTTCGATGGATCTAGCACCACATGCTTGATTAGCTTCCGGTTCCAGGTATAGGTGATATGGATCATTCCATCCCGGGTCTGGATGACTGCCGGATAGGAATATTCAGAATCCGGATCCGGATCATTCTCCAGCAGATAAGCGGAACTCCAGTGGATCCCATCCTCCGAGACGGCCACATTCAGCTTACTTCTGGAACCCCAGGTCTGATCGGGAACGATGTGATTGTATACCAGGATCTGCCGGCCGTCTTTCAGGGTAACTGCATCGGAGCCCGAGTTGGGATTGGGCAGCATGGTAGCTTCCATGGGGCTCCAGCTCTTTCCCTGGTCCTCCGACCAGCTTTGAGAAATCACCCCCTGTTTCGTTCTGCACAGGACCTGCAGCTTTCCTCCCGGGTGGAACAGGATACTTGGCTGAATGGCATCAAATTCTTTTCCATCGTTGATGGGCCCAATAAACTCCCAGGTCTGACCCATATCCCGGGATAATTCAAAGTGTACCCTCCACTTATTTCTGGTCTCACTGCTTGAGGGGCAAAGGATGCTTCCATCCTCCAGTTGTACCGGTTTATTTTTTACGGGTCCCAGCAAAGGACCTGAAGGTCCTTTCCCCAGTTTAGCCGGTTCGGACCAGCTAAGGCCCTCATCTTCGGAGGTGGTGACCATGCCCCACCAGCTGCCCGGGCTGGGCCCCACTTTGTAAAACAGCATCAAGGGCCCGCCTTCGGGCTGGAACAGCACCGGGTTCCAGGTCGGGTAGCGCAGGCTTTCAGTTTGCACCCCGTTTACCACCTCCACCGGACTGCTCCACTCTCCATTCACCCGGCGGCTGAGCCAGATGCCCACATCGGGATCTTTTTCCCTGGTGCCCCCAAACCAGGCCGCCACCAGGCCATGCCCGGTCTCTTCAATGGTAGAAGCGTGACAGCTTGGAAAGCTGACTTCTTCTTCCAGGTAAATAAATTCTGACTTCAGGAGGGGACCCTGGTTTTTCCCGGGCTCCTGAGCGAAAGTATGCAGGGAAAGGAGCAGCATGATCAGCAGGTTTAACAGTGACTTCATAAGCTAGTTTTTATCCGGTTTGTTTTCTTACCGACAACTTATTTGCCAGCACAAAGCACAGGGCCAGGAGAAGCAGGCCCAGGGTACTCATGGCACCAATGATGATGGGATCTATCCTGCACTCCATCCATGCTAAACCATCGGGAAGGTCCCGGAAGAATGAGCCCCAGATGATTAAGAGGATGCTGAAGATAACAGAAATGATCCCCTGAATCTGCGTGATCTTCACCTGGAAGATCCCGAGAAGAAAGAGACCGAGGATTCCCCCGCCAAATATCCCGGCAATGATCCACCAGATATCCAGGGCGCTCCGGGCATTGATCAGCAAAAGTGCCGCGGCAATCCCGGCAATCCCCCAGATCACGGTGGTCAGACGCAGGAATACCACGCTGGACCTTTCGGAGGCAGTAGGCTTCACATATTTTTTATAGTAATCCACAAAAAGCACGGTGGCTGAGCAGTTCAGGGCAGAATCAATGGTACTCATGGAGGCTGCAAGAATGGCTGCAATAATGAGCCCTTTTACTCCCACCGGCAGCTGGGTGGCAATAAAGTGAGGAAAAACCTGGTCTCCTTTGGTGATGGCCTCTCCCAGTGCGTGATCCGGACCGGAATAAAAGGCAAACAGAGTGGTTCCGATGTACAGGAAAAGGGCAGTCAGGGGCAAATAGATTAACATGGCGATCCAAACGGATCTTTTAGCTTTTTTCTCATCCGGTACCGAACAATATTTCTGGGTATAGTTCTGATCCGCAACCAGGTTCCTGATATTCTCCGAGACTCCATAAATGATCATCACCCAGATGGTGCGGCTGCGGAGCGAAAAAGTAGTTTCTCCCAGGCTGAACTTCCCCTTATCAAGCGCATGCTGAATTAGAAAGTCAGGTTGACTGAAAACCTCTTTTGTAAGCAGGATTCCAATGAATATAATACCCCCAACCATAATAACCGACTGCATGACATCCGTCCAGATGACGGCTTCCATTCCTCCCATCAGCGTGTAAATAATGGTGATGATCCCGATCATCAGGATGAGTATGCGAATATCCACCGCAACGAAGGAGCTTAGCAGGAGAGAAGAAAGGTAAAGGATCACGGCCGTCCGGCCGATCATAAACAGGACAAAGGATAAGGACGCGTATATACTGGCCCAGTTCCCGATTTTCTCTTCCAGGTATCCGTAGACCGAGATAATGTTCTTCTTTCGATAATAGGGGACCACATATCTGGTCACAAACCATACCACCGGAATGGCGGAAAGGGCAAAAATCAAGGGGTGCCAGTTGCTGTCAAAGGCCTTCCCCGGCACTGCAATATAGGAGATGCTGCTGGTATAGGCGCTCATCACGGCCAGTCCGGCTGCCCAGGCGGGAATGCCCCGGCCGGCAACCATAAACTGATCCGAGGTTTTGGTTTTTCTGAAGAAGTAAATACCCATTCCCACAAGAATGAGCCCGTAAAGGATCAGAATGGAGGTATCGATGGCACCTAGCTGAAAACCCATAGGATCTCTTTAAATGATCTTTTCCATATATTCTTCAATCTGCCTGCGCTGGGCAGAATCCAGTCTCTGAAGTGGCGGGGCCATGTAATCCTTACAAATGCCCATCACCGATAACACGCATTTTGTTCCCTGTAAGTACCTGGAGGCATCTTCGCCTACCTGGTAGATGGTTTCATACAGCCACAACACTTTTTCACGGAGCCGGGTAATTATTTCCAGATCATCGACTTCCGCCGCTTTATACAGCTCCACAAACAGTTTTGGAAACATGTTTGCCCCGCCCGCAACTGCTCCATGACCGCCATTTTTGATCGTTTCAGGCAGAAATTTCTCCGTCCCCGTAAAGATGGAAAATTCCGGAGAGTTTTTGAATTCCTTCAAGAGTGAATCTAAATGCTCCATATCCCCTGAGCTGTCCTTGATCCCCAGTGCCCCCAGCTCTTTCGCTCTTTTCACCACCTCCATCGTCAGATCTATCTTGGTATGGCTGGGGATGTTATACAAAAGAAAAGGCAGTGCCAGTTTGGGAGCCAGGGTCTCCAGGTAGCCCAGCAGCTCCTTTTCCGAAAGGGGGAAATAGTAGGGGGGAGCCACTACGACCGCATCTGCGCCCACCTGCTGTGCATAGTCAGCAAGCTCCAGGGAACCTGCCATAGAAGGATCGCTGATGCCAACCAGTACGGGGATTTTAGAATTTACCAGTTCGCAGCAAAGCCGGATAAACTCCTTTTTAAGCGTGTAGCTGAGCGAAGGACCTTCCCCGCTGGTCCCCAGAATAAACAGAGCATGGACCCCTCCGGACAACTGATGTTCAATTAAGCGTTCTAATCCGGGGATATCGAGCTCCTGATTGCTCTTAAGGGGAGTCACGAGAGGAGGAATAATTCCTTTCAAGGGGAGGTGCATAAGTTTGCTGTTTTAGATATGGAACCAAAGAACTGCAAGCTTTACAAAGGAACTTAATTGGAGCTCGTCATACTTCCGCTATTTTAGTAAAATAACATTATATTTTAACCAAAACTAATCTGTATATTTATTTTCTCGCATCTTAGGTTAAGATTCTTAACATGGAGTACGTTTTTGAAAAGATACATGTACCACATCAACATTCTTTCATATCGCGGGAAATCCAGCTGGCGGAACGAGTCCCTAAGATCCACTCGCATAATAACTATGAGCTGAATTATATTGTTTCAGGAGCCGGCAGAAGAATTGTCGGGGACAGTATTTCCAGTTTTGAAAGAAATGACCTGGTTCTGCTGGGTCCGGAAGTGCCTCATTCGTGGGAGATACTTGAGAGCCAGAAAAATACAGACCCTTCCTGTATCACCACGCACTTTTATGAAAACATTATCAGTTCCGACTTTTTTAATATTCCGGAACTGGATGAGGTGGTGGATCTTTTAAAAAGAGCCCATAGAGGGATCTATTTCAAGGGGAGCAGGACCCGGAAGATCAGGGCCAAACTGGAACGCCTGGTAAAACTGGATGGTCTGGAAAGCTACATAGAACTACTAACCATATTGAATGATCTGCTCAAGTGGGAAAACTATGAGTACCTGGCAAGTGCTGTGGAGTTGCCTGAGAAATTCACCAAGGACCTGGACCGGATCAACAAAGTCTATGAATATGTATTCCTGAACATTGAAGAGGGGATAAAACTGGAGGATGTTGCAGGTCTGCTGCATATGGCACCTGGTTCATTCTGCAGGTATTTCAAGAAAAAAACCAATCGCACCTTTTCTCAGTACGTAAAGGGGGTTCGAATTGGGATTGCGGCCAAGATGCTGATTGAAACTGAAAAGTCCGTCACGCAGATCTGCTATGACAGCGGGTACAACAACCTGGCGAATTTTAATCACTATTTTAAGAGTATCATGAAGAAAACACCTTCTGATTACAGGAAAAATTTCAGATAAGTATCCCTTAATTTCAGATAAATATCCCTTTTACTATGAATTATAAAGAAGCGATCAGAATATTCCTTATCCTGCTAGTTGTTGTCGGTCAAACACAATGCTCCCGGGAGACAGCTCCGGAGCAGTTGTCCATTCTGGGCCCCTATTTGCAAAGCATGTCGGATGAAGAAGTGACCATCTGCTGGGCAAGCCGGGAAGGAGTTACGCAGATTATGGAAGACGGCAGCAGGGTGCAGGAGGTGAGTCAGTATCGTCATCACAAATCCATCATTACGCATCTGATGCCCAATACGACCTACAGCTATGACGTGCTGGGAGATGGTACAGACAGGGGCCAGGGTTCCTTTACGACCTTCCCCGACAGCATACAGCCCTTTCATTTTACGGTGCTGGGAGACACCCGCACCCGCCATGACTTTCATCAACGCATCGTGGACCGGATGATTCAGGAAGACCCGCTCTTTGTGGTGAATACAGGAGACCTGGTAAGCAGGGGGAATCACATGGAAGACTGGGAACATTTTTTCAGGATCAATGAGCAGCTGACCCGCCACGTCCCTTATTTCCCGGTTCTGGGGAATCATGAACAAAACTCGGACAACTACTATGATTTCTTCTCGTTGCCCGGCAACGAGAGCTATTATTTTTTCTCCGTGGGGGATGCCCTTTTTGTTATATTGGATATGGACGGCCCGGATTACGATGCCCCTTTATATCTGGAGGGAGCTCAGCGGGAAGCCTTCTGGAACAAGGTAAGCAGGAAGTATTTTGAAGAGGAGAAGGAGTGGCTGGAGAATATTCTGGCCCTGCATGAGGATGCCGGATATATTTTTGTATTCTTTCATCCTACCTGGTACAGCATTAAATCCAGCCGTGTGGCAGACGCTGAATTGAGAAGGGAATTCTGGGGAGATATATTTGAGCGTAAGGGAGTTACTGCTGTGCTGAACGGGCATGATCACTACTATCATCATGCAGAGCATGGGGGAACACATTACATTGTCACCGCGGGTGGCGGGGCCCCTTTGTATGATACCGATGCCATTCAGCCGGAAACAGTAAAATACAAGAAGATTGAACACTTCATGCGAATAGACGTGGGCCTGACAGAAACCACCATGAAGGCCATTGATATAAATGGGGAGCTCATTGAAGAAATCGTAGTGAGTCGCCGGAATTAATTCTCCTGCCGGGTCAATAAGGCTAAAGGGGACGGGCCAGCATTATTCCGTTTGCAGATTTGCTGTTCAGCAGGTACTCTTCCAGGCTTTGGTCTGAGATCACCACTTTTTCAGCTTGCGAGGAAGCATGCAACAAATGGATCCGGTCCGCTTTACGAATCAGGAGCACCACATGCTGGATGGCGAGGCCTTCTATCTCAGTGGTGATCCCGGCGATATCCCCGTCCATCAGTTTACTTTCAACCTCAGCAATAGCACTTTCAGGAATGTAGAACATCTTTCTTGAAGATATTTCCTCTTCCTTTAAGGCCATAAGCTCCACCAGGGGAATACTATCTTTTAGCTGCCTGTAACTTTCCGGGTGGTTACTCATAAAAAAGATCTGCTTGTTCAATGGGGCCCCGGCAATCTCTTCAGACAGGTCAGCAAGCAGGTTCTTTTGCTGATTATTGTAAATCCAGTCACAAAAATAATGCAGCCGGGACAGGTAGCCGTCCAATAAGCCATCCCGGTACCGCACCAGTTGCAGTTCAGAACAAAATTGTTCGAAGCTTAAAGTCCCGCTCTTAATGGTTCGGGAAATAGCCAGGCAGTTTTCCGCGAAGGTGGTACAGTCCAGCTCCCTCAAATTGATCACCAGCTGCTCTTCTTCTTTTTCCAGGGTAAAAGCCACATAGGGGGTGCCCTGAAAGTAGCTGCCCACTTTTACCATCAAAGCCGCCGTGGATAAATCTTTGTCTCCTCCATAAAGCTCAAAGACCTGTTCCAGGATCTCCTTATCCCGGGGCTGGAATAAAATCTCCTCCCGGTCCGCAGGCGCATTTGAGGTCCTCGAATTACACGAAAAAAGTGCGGACAGAAGCAATAAGGCAAGCAGTCGGGATTTCATGGGCTTTGTTTAAGAGCTCAAATATACATTTTCCATCAGGAAAAATGCTGCCTAAGCGGCCGCTTCCCGGGATGGCCTGGCTTTTTAATCTGCCTCTGAATTGTAATCATAAAAAACTATATGTAGGTTTGGATTTAAATCCAAAATGCCCGGAAAATGAATCGTTTCATAAAGTCCTCAAGAATCCTCGTATTGCTGCTGCTGCTCACCTCTGCCTGTAACTGGCAGAGCGAGCGGGCCCAGGCAGAGCTCCATAATTTTTTGGATTCTCTCAAACTGGAGTATGCCCCCGACGACCGCCTTGAACTGTGGGATCTCACCGTCACAGAAGTGGATAAAACACTTCAGGTGGAGGGAGAGCTCTCCGACGGGGAGACCTATGCTGCTCTTGTTCAGGCCCTGGGCCAGCATTTTCCGGAGGTGAACCTGGCTTTAAACCTGCTTCCCGGGAATGGGGAGGGTCAGCTGGTAAATGCCCTGGTCAATAACTCGGTGATCCATCTCCGCCGGGAACCCAGCAGCACCAAGGAGCTGGTGACCCAGGCCCTGCTGGGGACCCCGGTCCGAATCCTGAAACCGGAAGGGGGAAAGAGCCTGGTCCAGGTCCCGGACGGATACCTGGGTTGGATAAATACGGCCGAAGTCTTTCTCCTGGACCCGGAGGGGCTTGCTGCCTACAGGGAGGCAGAGAAGCTTATGTTCACCGCCCAGTATGGTATGGCCTACAGCGAAGCGGATGTGCACTCCATGCCGGTGACCGACCTGGTCCTTGGAAACCTGCTAATAAAAGTCTCCGAGCAGAAGGGATTTACCCAGGTGGGCTACCCCGATGGACGCCTGGGCTGGGTGCCCAGCAAGGAGCTGGTGCCGGCCGAGGAAATATTATACAAACGCACTTTGCAGGAAAACCTGGTAGCGACGGCCCTGAACTTTCATGGAATCCCCTATCTCTGGGGCGGGACCTCCTCAAAAACCATCGACTGCAGCGGACTGGTCTGCAATATCTATTTTATGAATGGTATGCTGCTACCCAGGGATGCTGATATGCAGGCATTAATCGGCAGGGAACTCAGCACCGAGTTTACCCCGGACCCGCTGGAACCCGGAGATCTCCTCTTTTTTGGAAGGAAGGCCACCGGGGAGAGCGAGGAGAATGTCACCCATGTGGCCATGTATATTGGAGGGGGTGAATACATCCATTCAGCCGGATACCGGGAACGAGTGAGCATTAACAGCATGGACAGCAGCAGGGAGAATTTTATTGAAAGATACCCGGAGATTTTTGTACGATCGGTCCGGATCATCGGGGAAGCCTACGAGGGCTTCAGTCCCATCCCGCAAAATTTATTTTACAAAGAGATAATTGCTCACGCAGAATGAAAAACGGAAGAAGGAACTTTATTAAGAGCATGGGTGCCGCTTCGCTGGCTTCAGCTCTTCCACTGACTGGCTGCAGCCCAAAAGAAAAAGCTTCGGCTCCCGCAGTGATTGGGAACGGGAAGATGAAGCTGAGCTTCAGGCCCTATGAATTGCAGTTAAGACACACCTTTACCGTGGCCGGAAATTCCAGGAATACCACCCCGGTGGTACTTACCGAGATTGAGTATGAGGGCCAAACCGGGTATGGGGAGGCCTCCATGCCGCCCTACCTGGGTGAATCGCAGGAGTCCGTGATCAGCTTCCTGAATCAGGTGGACCTGGAGCAATTTAAGGATCCGTTTATGCTGGATGATATCCTGGCCTATGTGGATTCCATCGATGCAGGCAACCGCGCCGCCAAAGCCTGTGTGGATATTGCCCTGCATGATCTGATAGGCAAGCTGGTGGATCAGCCCCTCTACAGGCTATGGGGCATCAATCCGGAGAACACCCCCATGACCTCCTTTACCATTGGGATCGATACCCCGGAAGTGGTAAAACAAAAGACCGAGGAAGCCGCCCGCTTCAAGGTGCTGAAGGTGAAACTGGGCGGAGGCAATGACCGGGAGATGATCTCTGCGGTACGTTCGGTGACCGATGTCCCCCTCTACGTGGATGTGAACCAGGGATGGAAGGATAAACACGAGGCCCTGGAGATGGTTCACTGGCTGGCCGAACAGGGCATTGAGTTTGTGGAACAGCCTCTACCCAAAGACGCCGTGGATGATATGGCCTGGCTCACGGAGCACAGTCCCCTGCCCATCATTGCCGATGAGGCCTTTCAGCGCCTGGCCGATGTGGCCGCATTCAAGGGGGTCTATTCGGGGATCAACATCAAGCTGATGAAGAGTACCGGACTGCGGGAGGCCCATAAGATGATCACCGTGGCCCGGGCCCTGGATATGAAGGTGATGATCGGGTGTATGACCGAAACCTCCTGTGCCGTTTCGGCTGCCTCCCAATTGTCCCCGCTGGTGGACTGGGCCGATCTGGATGGGAACCTGCTGATCAGCAACGATCTCTACGAGGGAATGCAGGTGATAGACGGTAAGGTAACCCTGAATGACCTGCCCGGAATAGGAATCAGAAAGTTGAACGTTTAGATTCAATTAAGCGTTTAAGAAATCGGAGCAGAATGACAGACAGAAGATCATTTCTTAAGAAATCAGGTGCACTGGCAGCCCTGAGCCTGGCTTCGGCTTCCGGATCTGAAGGCGAGGGATCCTGCTCTCTCCCCTGGCAGGAAATCTCCTCCGGAGCGGATCCTTCCCAACAGGCTGAAGAAAGGGGACCTGCATCGGACTGGTTACTCCCGGTAGTCCTGTTACGGAAGAGCAGCTGGAGGACTGTATTGCCAAGCTGGAAGAGATGGGATTCCGAACCACCTTTAAGGATACGGTACTTTCGGAGTACGGCTATTTTGCCGGAACGGACCAGGAGACGGGCCGATGAGCTGATGGATATGTTTACCCGACCAGGATGTGGATGGCATCTGGTGTGTGCGTGGTGGCTATGGTTCCATCCGGATCCTGGACCTGCTGGATTATGAGCTGATCCGGAAGAATCCCAAAGTATTTATTGGCTACAGCGATATCACGTGCCCTGCTCACGGCCATCTACCAGGAGACCGGACTGGTAACTTTTCACGGACCGGTGGGGATTTCCGACTTTAACAGCTTCAGCAGTAAGATCCCTGCAGCAATGTGCTGCTGGATCCAGGAGCCCTTATAAGTATCCCTATAAACGGGAAAAGGAGACCAGGGATAATCCGGAGTTTGACCGTTATACCCTGCAGTGGGGAAGGTCCGCAGAGGGGCTGTTGATTGGAGGAAATATCAGCTGTGCTGGATTCCATGATCGGAACCCGCTTTGAACCCGATTTTGAAAATAGGATTGTCTACCTGGAGGAGATCGAGGAGAAAACCTACCGGGTGGATAAAATGCTTTTTCACCTGCTGTCGGGAACCAACCTGAAGAAGGCAGCAGGCATCGTGATGGGGGTCTTTGGGGATTGCAACATCAATGAGAAGCCGGCACTTTCCCTGAAGGAGGCCCTGGACGATCTGTTAAACCCGCTGGGCATTCCTGTTTCCTATGGACTCTCCTTTGGTCATATCAAACGGATGGTTACCATTCCCAAACGGGATCAGGGCGGTCCTGGATGCGGACAAGAACAGTTTCAGGCTGCTTGAACCGGCAGTAATCTAAGTTTCCCGCAGAATCACTATTTTAGTGAGATGAATGATTTTGGGGTTCTCTCCGTTTTACCGCCTCTACTGGCCATTATCCTGGCCTTAAGAACCAGGCAGGTCTATATTTCCCTGGTGGTGGGAATCTGGCTGGGATGGCTGATTATCAGCGACTGGAACATGCTGCAGGGAACCCTGGCTACCCTGGAAGGATTTGTGGAGGTATTTAAAAATCCCGGGAATACCCGGACCATCATGTTCAGTGCCCTGGTGGGGGCCCTGCTGATCTTTATCCAGTATTCGGGAGGTGTCAGGGGCTTTATCGTGGGGATCGATAAGCTGCTGCATACCATGGAGAAGAAGAAGATCGGGAAGAGCCGGGTCGTGGTGGAGCTGATGGCCCTGCCTATCGGGGTGCTGCTTTTTATCGAGACCAGCATCAGTTCCCTGACCGTGGGAACCCTTTACCGGCCGGTGTTTGACAGGCTGAAGATCCCACGGGAAAAGCTGGCCTATATTGCCGATTCCAGTTCGGCTCCCAGTTCCATCCTGATCCCCTTTAATGCCTGGGGAGCTTTTATCATGGGGTTCCTGCTTACTCAGGGCATTGAGGCTCCTTTCAAAACCATGATCTCGGCCATGGCCTTTAATTTTTATCCCATGCTCACCATCCTGATGGTCTTCCTGGTGATAGTCAGCCGCAAGGATTTTGGTCCCATGGCCAGGGCCGAGAAACGAACCAGGGAAACCGGAAAGCTTCTGAACGATGGTGCCAGGCCCATGGTTTCCGATGAAGTTACCTCCTTCGAAATGAAAGAGGGGATCAGGCCCAGGGCCATGAATATGGTGATCCCTCTGCTTACCATGGTGGTGATGATGATCTTCTTCCTGGCCTACACCGGCTGGAAAGAGGTGGAGGAGTACCATGGCTTCCTGGACCATTTCAGCTCTGCGCTGGGTCGCGGATCAGGATCCTCGGCCGTTTTATATGCGGTGACCACTTCCATCCTGGTGGCCATGATCCTCTACCGGGCACAGGGAATTATGAAGGTGAGAAAGATGGTGAGCCTGATCCTGAAAGGGATCAGTGAGTTGATGCCGCTGGCACTTCTGATGATGCTGGCTTTTTCCATCAGTCACGTGTGCAACACCCTGGGGACCGGCGAATATGTGGCCGGGATCACCGAAGGCTGGCTCTCCCCTGCACTGCTGCCGGCCATTGTATTTGTTCTCTCCTCCTTTATTGCATTTTCCACCGGGACCTCCTGGGGAACCTTTGCCATCATGATCTCCATTGCAATTCCCATGGCTGAGATGCATGGAGCCAATCTGTTCCTGGTTGTGGCTGCCACCATGGGAGGCGGCGTATTTGGCGATCACTGTTCGCCCATATCCGATACCACCATAATCTCGTCCATGGCTTCGGCATCGGATCATATCGACCATGTGAGAACACAACTTCCCTATGCGCTGCTTACCGGAACCCTGACCATTCTGATCTACCTCGTACTTGGCTTTGCTATGGCGTGAGGGAGCGCAGGGCTTCTCTGAGGGTATGGGTCAGCCGGACAATTTCCACTTTTTTATGGGAGGAAGTCACCACCACCCGGAGTATCCCTTCGTCCCCGGCACCCTTATAGGTGGTATACTGGGTATAGATCCCGTGCTTCATCAGGTATTTATGAATCCGTTGCATGGTGGAAGCATCCCTGTGGGAAAAGGAGAATATGGGAATGGTCCCATGAATTTCCGGAATATAGACCGTCTCGCTTCTGATTCCAATATGCTGGAGACTTTCCCGCATGTATTTGGCATTGTCCCACAATTTCTTTCGCAGGTTCTTACTTTCCTGCACCAGCTCCATTCCCTTGATCCCGGCAGCCACGGCGGCATACATGGGTGAGCTGGAACCGGTCATTACGCTTCCCGACCGGACCTTCTCAATAAAGGCTCTCCTGCCGGCAATTATCCCCCCGTAGGCTCCGAATGCCTTGGAGAGGGTGGCTCCCAGGTATATTTCGCTGGAGGGAGTTTCCAGTGCTTCACAGGTGCCGCGGCCGTGAACCCCCAGGATGCCCACTCCATGGGCGTCGTCGACCCAGACCACCCCCTTATACCTCCTGGCCAAATTCATATAGTCCTTTACAGGGGCCAGGGTCCCCATGATCGGGAAAAGGCCATCGGTGGCCACCAGGGGACGCTGATCTTTCCCCAACTGATTCTTTAATTTATCTTCCAGGTCATTCAGGTCCCGGTGCCTGAATTGGATCACCGGTTTCCCGGTGGCTGCCGCACCTTCCACCAGGCTGTAGTGCGAGCCTTCGTCCAGGAAGATTACCTGGAACAGGCCCATCTCGTCCAGGGCTTTCAGTCCTGCCAGGCTGCACAGGTAGCCGGAAGGAAGGTAGACCGCATCTTCGGTATTAAAAAAGTTGGCCAGGTTTTCTTCCAGCTGTTCCAGCAGGGGCGTAGTGCCGGTCAAAGACCTGCTGGTAGCACTCCCGATCCCGTATTCCCGGGTGGCATCGGTAGCGGCCTTGATCACCTCCGGATGGGAATGGAGCTGGAAATAGCTGGTTCCGGCAAAATAGAGGTAGCTCTTCCCATTGAGGACCACTTTAGTACCGGCCTTGCTCTCCATGATAAAACGCTTGCTCGCTTCTGCCATCAGATTTAAATGTGTTTAAGATAGAACAGTTTTCTCCATGGGCTCCAGGTAGGCTTCATCAAATCCGGCGCCAATCCCCGGTTCCTCCCCAAGGATCCAGCGACCGGCCCCCTGGTATTCGATCCCCCCGGTGACCGGATCTGCATCCAGCATCAGGGAGGAGTCCATATCGTAGTGCACGATGATGTCCCGGGCCAATACCAGGTGCATCAGGGCAGTGAGTGCAAAGCGTGATTCAGACATACATCCCACCTGGCATTTGATCCCCGCAGACTCTGCCACTGCCACAATTTTAAGGGCATTGTGGATCCCCCCCGACTTGGAGAATTTGATGTTGAAGTAGTCACAGGCACCCATGCTGGCCAGGCGGAAAGCATCGTGATGGTCGAAGACCGATTCATCGGCCATAATGGGGATGGGACTATTTTCCCGGACCTTCACCAGTTCCCGGTTGTTCCAGTGCGGGATGGGCTCCTCGCAGTGCTCAATCCCGAGAGGCTCCAGGGCCTTTAATGTTTCAATGGCCGTGATGGTGTCCCAGCCCTGGTTGGCATCGATCCGGATGGGATAGTCGGGGCCCACGGCTTCCCGGATGGCTCTGATTCTGGCCACATCTTCCCGCGTGGTGGTTCCCAGCTTTACTTTAATAGCAGGAAATCCAGCCTTTTTAAATTCCATGGCATCGCGGGCTACTTTTTCAGGGGCCCCGATGCTGATGGTCATATCCGTGTGGATTTCCCTCTTATTGCTTCCTCCAAGCAAGCGATAGAGGGGCAAGCCTGCTTGCTGGGCCAGCAGGTCATAAAGGGCCATGTCAAAAGCACTCTTCATGGTGGGATTCCCCTTCACGGCCCGGTCTATCTCATGAAGCCGCTCCCCGATGGCAAAGGGATCCCTTCCGAGCAGCATAAGCCCCACCTTTTTTGCCAGTTCGAAGACGGTCTCCTGAGTTTCTCCCACAATGAAGACAAAAGGGGCGCATTCCCCTGTCCCCTTTAAGCCGGTGCTGGTGTGGATACGGACCACCACGTTGGTGGCCTCGGGAATTACTCCCAGGGAAATCACAAAGGGCTCTTTGTAAGGGATGTTCAGCTTAATAAGCTCAATTTTCGTAATGGTTGCTGTCATGTTTGATCTGTTGAGGGTACATGGGTATGGTACAATATACTCTATAAACACTCCCTTAGCAAGCCTTAATGCTGAATTCCCGGCAAGATCCTAATGCAGATGGACCGACTTTTCACCGGCTTCGATGGCTGCAGGCAGGAAGTTTTCCCCGGGCGGCATGGGACAGGTGGCAAAGGGGCTGAATGCACAGGGAGGATTGTAGGCCTTGTTAAAATCCAGTATGATCCGGCCCGCGGAATCTGGTGTGGCGTACATAAACCTGCCAGCTCCATAGGTGTCCAGTCCGGTGGTCTCATCGGCAAAAACCAGGAAATAGCCCTCCCCGGAGATAAAGGGATGGAGCTGTAACTTTTCCCCCTTGATGCGGAAGTTCAGGATGCCCGGACATTCATAGGATTCAGTAAACCCTTCCAGGGGCGTGGCTACAATCATGGTCCTGGGTTTTTCAAAGGGTTCCAGGGTGGCCTCCACCACATAGCCGGTCTGGATGGGATAGGAGGGGATGTGATCCAGTTCGTCGATCCGGGGATGTTTGTGATCCCTGAGGCGGATCCCGAAGCGTTCCCCCCGTTTGATAATATACCAGGCCAGATCACCCTGCTGCAGCCGGGTGGTGTTCCCGGAATGATCGTCCCTTAGTTCCAACTCTTTAACCAGGGAGTCATTCAAAGAAATAGCAACCCCTTCTGCGACCCGGAGGCTTACAGATCCGCTGTCCAGCACCAGGCTGCCACAAAAAGCCTCTGCCTTCTCCGGGAAGACTATATCATTGGAGGAATCAGATCCAAAGCTGTTTTCCCCCTCTTCCAGCCAGTACAGGCCGGCCAGGCTGAGCCAGCCATCCTTACTCTTCAGACGCTCCAGTCGTTGGTTCTGCCAGGCCTCGATCTCTTCCCTATAGGCGGCCTCATCGGTGATCACAGGGCCCGGGCCCGAACATCCAAGGTGTAAAATGAATAGCGAAAAAAGCAGGAGAAAAGAGGCGAAACTGCGCATATATCCAGGGATTTATTTGACGGCTTAAATATCGCATAATTATTATAATTTTGCACCGGTCCCGGAGAGATGCCGGAGTGGTCGAACGGGGCGGTCTCGAAAACCGTTGTGCTCCTTGCGGGCACCGGGGGTTCGAATCCCTCTCTCTCCGCATAGCAGCAAAAACCCGCAGCCGAAAGGTAGCGGGTTTTTTATTTCCGGAGTATCACAACCTTTAATGCATTTCCACTTTTAAGAACGGTTCCAATTTTTTAACTTAGGCAGGGATCTATGACGGCATATAAATGTATCATTTTCGATAGCGACGGGGTGCTGGTTGACAGTGAAACCCTCTCTGCAAAAGTGTTCCAGGAGATGGCCAGAGAACTGGGCTTTATGCTCGATTATGAAAGGGCTCTGGAACAATTTGCAGGGACCTCCATGAAGGAGAATTTGCAGTTTCTCCGGGAGAATATCCAGGGATCCCTGCCGGATGACTTTGAAGAAGCCTTCAGGAAGAGAACTTACGAAATCTTCAAGACAGATCTTAAGGCTGTACCAGGTGTTTATGATCTTATCACGAAGCTACAGGTTCCTTTTTGCGTGGCATCCAGTGGTCCGGTGGAGAAAATCAGATTGAATCTGCAGCTTGTTAATCTACTCAAGTACTTCGAGAACAGGATCTACAGCTCCTATGATATTGCCAGCTGGAAACCCGAACCTGGCATTTTCTTACATGCCGCCAAAGAGATGGGTTTTGCACCGCAGGAGTGTGTGGTCATTGAAGATAGTGCTTCCGGAATACGGGCCGCGCTTTCAGGTGGGTTTATGGCATATGCGCTGGCCAGTGGGAAAAGGAAGGGGCATTTTGAGCAACTGGGGGCTGTAACATTTAAAAACATGAAGGATCTTGAGCGGATCCTGGGCCTTTGAAATAGTGGAGAACCAACAAAAACACATAGCATGAACATCGATCCAAAATACCGGCTTCTGGCCAAACCGGTGTCAGACAGGGGAGTTTACCAGAGTGTATTAAAAGAGGAGACCGGCTGGCAATTCCTGAATTTCCAGGCCCGCCTGATGAAACAGGGAGAATGCTGGTCTTCCCATACAGAAGGAAACGAATATGCCATCATTCTGCTGGGGGGTAATTATTCGGTGAAATCAGATAAAGGGGATTGGGAGACACAGAATGGGCGCAAGGATGTGTTCAGCGGAATTGCACACACCCTGTACCTTCCCCGCAATACCCGGTTTGAACTAAGAGCCCTGAGCGAAACCCTGGATATTGCCTATGGCTGGTGCGAAACAGACCAGGACCATCCTGCCTGTTTCAAGGGCCCCGGGGAGGCAGCCATAGAGATCCGGGGAGGGGACAATGCCACACGCCAGATAAATAGCCTTATTCAGCCGGGATTCGATTGCCACCGGCTGGTTTCTGTGGAAGTGTATACCCCATCGGGTAACTGGAGCTCTTTCCCGGCACATAAGCACGATAAGCGCAAAGTGGATCAACATGGGGCTGTGGCCGAGGCCAGTCTCGAGGAGACCTATTTTTATAAGATCGATAAGCCCCAGGGCTTCGCCATTCAACAGGTTTACAATGATGACCGCAGCCTGGATGAAATTGCAGTGGTCCGGAACAATGATATTGTCCTGGTTCCTGAAGGCTACCACCCGGTGGTCGCCGGACACGGTTACAATGTCTATTACCTGAATTTCCTGACCGGTAGCGACCAGTCTCTGGCAAATACCGATGATCCGGACCACCAGTGGATCTATGGTTCCTGGAAGGGGCTCGATCCCAGAATTCCATTGGTTACTGCAGAAATGAACAATAATTGTAACTCTGAACCTTAGGCCATGAGCACACAGGACAAAAAAATTGATGTAATCACCTATGGACGCTCCTCTATAGATCTCTATTCCCAGGAGGTGGGCGCCCCATTTGAAAAGATTCCCGGATTTCATGCCTTTGTGGGCGGATCTCCCCTGAATATTGCGGTGGGTTGCAGCAGGCTTGGACTAAAGGCCTCGCTGCTGACGGCAGTGGGAAGGGACAAGGTGGCTGACTTCATCCTGAACTTTTTAAAGGAAGAGGGAGTTATTACGGAGCATATCCCGGTCATTGAAAGCGCCAGAAGCTCAGCCGTGGTGCTTGGGATTGAACCTCCGGACCGCTTCCCCCTGGTCTATTACCGGGACAACTGTGCAGATTCCCAGATCAGCATAGATCATGTTCTGGAGGCAGGGATCGAGAACTGCAGTCTACTGGAAGTCTCCGGAACTGCCTTAAATATTGAACCCTCCCGCAGCTCGGCTTTTCTGGCGGCGGAGATTGCACAGAGAAACGGGATCCCGGTACTGCTGGATCTGGATTTCCGGGCCGACCAGTGGCATGACCTCAGGGCTTTTGGGGTCACCAGTCGTGCTTTCATGCGCAATGTAAACCTGGTACTCGGTACCGAAGAGGAGATCCTGGCTGCCTATCTGAAAGAAAAGTCCCAGTTGAAAATCAGCCACCAGCAGATTTCTGCCCCCGAGATCAAAGGAGATCTTAACGAGGCCATCCAGGGGATCCTGCAGCTGGGAGTGGAGGCGCTGATCGTAAAGACCGGATCGCGCGGAGCCATCGTCTACCAGGCAGACGGAAGTGTGATGGAAGTTCCCGGATTCCCGGTGGAGGTGGTCAATATTCTCGGAGCCGGAGATGCCTTCGCAGCCGGGTTTATCTATGGCTACCTGAAAGGCTGGGACCTATATAAAAGCTGCCGGATGGGCAATGCATGCGGATCCCATGTGGTGACTCAACTGGGTTGCGCCAACTTCACCCCCTACGAGAAGGATATTCTTAAATTTATTGAATCAAAAGGCGGCTTTTAATCCGATTTCTTTTAAAATCAAAGGAGCATGAATACCATAAGACTAACTGTTGCACAGGCAGCGCTGGAGTACCTGAGAAAGCAGTATTCCGAAAGAGATGGGAAGGAGCAGGCTTTTTTTTCCGGATGTTTTGGCATATTCGGACATGGAAACCTGGCTGGCTTCGGACAGGCCCTGCAGCAAATCCCCGATTTCAGATACTACCTGGTACGCAACGAACAGGCTGCTGTTCATACTGCCGTGGGTTATGCTAAGATGAAAAACAGGTTGTCCACCTTTGCCTGCACCTCTTCCATTGGTCCGGGGGCCACAAACATGATTACTGCCGCCGCAGGAGCGACCATTAACCGTCTGCCGGTGCTACTAATGCCCGGGGATATCTTTGCACAGCGAACAGTGGCTCCCGTGTTGCAGCAACTGGAATCAGCAACTTCCCAGGATATTTCGGTGAACGACTGTTTTAAACCGGTCTCCAGATACTGGGACCGGATCAACCGGCCGGAGCAGCTCATTACAGCGCTGCCGGAAGTGTTGCGTGTGCTGACCTCACCTGCAGATACAGGGGCCGTTACCCTGTGTATTCCCCAGGATGTGCAGACAGAAGCCTACGATTTTCCCGCGGAGATGTTTGAGAAAAGGATCTGGCATATTCCGCGCCCCCGGCCCGATCAAATGGCCTTACAAAGGGCTGTAACCCTGATCCGCACAGCGCAAAAACCAATGATCATCGCCGGAGGGGGAGTGATTTACAGTGAGGCCGAGGAAGAGCTGCGGGAGCTTGTTCACCTTACCGGAATTCCTGTGGGAGAGACTTTTGCCGGGAAAGGCTCTCTACCATACAATGATCCGCATAACCTGGGAGCTACGGGGGCGACGGGGACCGAAGGGGCCAATGCCTTCAGCCGGGAAGCGGATCTTGTTATTGGAATAGGAACCCGTTACAGTGATTTTACCACCGCCTCCAAGACCGCTTTCCAGAACAGGGAGGTGAAATTCATAAATATAAATATTGCCGAATTTGATGCCCATAAGCACAGCGGACTGGCGCTGACAGGAGATGCCAGGGCGATCCTGGAGGAGCTGCATATCGCCCTGAAGGATTACAGTGAAGAATGCTACCGAAGCAAAGCCGCCGGATACAACCGAGCCTGGGATGAAAAAGTAACGCAGGCCTACCATGCCGACGACAAGGAATGCCAAGTCAGGCCGAGGTGCTGGGTGCGGTGAATGAATTTTGGACCCAGGGATGTGGTCCTCTGTGCCTCAGGAAGCCTACCCGGCGATCTGCACAAACTATGGCGCACCGAAACACTCCAAGGGATTTCACCTGGAATATGGCTACTCCTGCATGGGATACGAGTTTCCGGGCGGACTGGGAGTAAAGATGGCTGTCCCGAACGGGAGGTCTATGTGATGCTGGGTGATGGTGGCTACCTGATGATGCCCTCTGAAATTATTACCTCCCTGCAGGAGGATTACAAACTCACCATTATCCTCATCAACAACCATGGCTTTGCCAGCATTGGCGGACTTTCCAAATCCATTGGAAGTGAAGGCTTTGGAACCAGTTATGTTTACCGGAATCAGAAAACGGGTCAGCTGGATGGAGCGCCTCTTCCGGTGGATCTGGCCACCAATGCAGAGAGTCTGGGTGCCAGGGTATTCCGGACGATCGATGTGGCTTCCTTCAAGAAAGCCCTTTGAAGATGCCAAAAAGGAGACAAAGACCACGGTGATTTATATAAAAACGGTGCCTGAAAGAAAAATGGACGGATATGGATATGCCTGGTGGGATGTGCCCATTGCCGAAGTAATCACTCAGAATCGGTGCAGAAAGCCCGAGAAAATTATGAGCAGCAAAAAAAGAACCAGCGTTATTTTTTCTAATCCCAGCTTCAAAACCAGCACATGAACCCAGCACATGAACCCAGCAAGTAAGAGCCTCCGCCTATGTTAACCCTGCTCACCTTTATCGGCTTTACCGCGTTTGTTGCTATCTATGCCTGGTTCAAGCTGCGCAAGGAGAAACTGGATTCCTCAGAAGGCTATTTTCTTGGGGGGCGAAGCCTGACGGGGGTGGTGATTGCAGGTTCCATGCTGCTTACCAATATTTCCACCGAGCACCTGATCGGGATGAATGGCTCCTCCTACAAAAACGGCTTTATCATCATTGGCTGGGAGGTGACCTCGGCCCTGGCGCTGGTGGTGGCTGCCCTGGTCTTTATCCCCAGATACCTGAGGATGGGGCTGACGACCATTCCGGAATACCTGGAAAAACGGTTCGACGGACTGACCAGGAGCCTGGTGGCCCTTTTTCTGGTGGTCTCCTTTGTGGTGACTCTCCTGCCTATTGTGCTCTACACCGGAGCCATCAACCTGGAAAGTATTTTCAATATTTCCGAGGTCCTGGGGGTGTCCAAAGCCCAGGGTCTGTGGATCACCGTGGTGGCCGTGGGGCTCGTCGGATCCCTGTATGCCATTTTTGGGGGATTAAAAGCGGTGGCGGTGTCCGATACCATCAATGGCTATGGACTGTTGATCGGAGGTATACTGATTCCCGTGATTGCCCTGGTGGCCATAGGGGAGGGCAATCCCATAAGCGGCCTTACCAAAGTATTTGAACATGCGCCCGAAAAGTTCAATGTGATCGGGGAGAAGGGATCGGTGATGCCCTTCGGGGTGCTCTTTACCGGTCTGATCATTAACCAGCTCTATTTCTGGGGAATGAACCAGACCATCATTCAACGGGCTCTGGGAGCAAAAAACCTGGTGGAGGCTCAGAAGGGCCTATTATTCACAGGGGTACTGAAGATACTGGTCCCCATCATCATTATCCTGCCCGGAGTGATCGGGTTCTATTATTTCGGGGATACCCTGTACGACGAACAGGATATGATTTACCCTGCTCTGGTAAAAAAGGTACTTCCCCTTGGCCTGTCTGGTTTCTTTGCAGCAGTGGTAATGGGTGCCGTACTGAGTACCTTTAACAGTGTGCTGAACAGTGCCGCGACCATCTTCAGTATAGATGTCTATAAACGGCTGATTAATAAGGATGTGAAAGAGAAGCGACTGGTCTGGGTCGGCAGGTCCGTTTCATCGGTCCTGGCCATTTTCGCCATTCTGGCCGCTCCTATGGTTGCCCGGGCCCCCGAAGGGTTGTATCAGCTTTTGCAGCAGCTGAATGGTATTTTCTTTATTCCCATTGCATCCATCATGCTGGCGGGTTTCTTCATGGAGAAGGTATCGGCGATGGGAGCCAAGGTGGCCTTGATCTTTGGCCTGTTTTACTATATCATTACCACCTTTATCCTGAAAATAGAAATTCATTTTATTCATAACTGGGGAATCGAATTTGTACTGAATGTGATCCTTATGTTTGCGGTATCCTATTTTTATCCCCGGAAAAATTTTGGAATCCGAACGGCTCCTTCAAAGATGGAGATGGTGCAGTGGAAATATGCCAAACACCTATCTGCTGTTCTGGTGACAGTCACCATCCTGATCTATATTTTACTGGGAACGAGCTAACTAATTGTAAGGAAACTAAGCTGGAAGCTCTAAATAAAGAATTATGAAGATTTTAAAGATTTACATTAACGGGCAGTGGATCGATAGCCGGGAAAAGCAGAACATCGGGGTGATTAATCCTGCCAATCAGGAGGTTTTGGCCAGGGTTCCCTATGGGCAGGGAACAGCCTCTGACGCTGAAGAAGCAATTGCTTCAGCAGGCCGGGCTCTGAAGGAGTGGCGAGAGGTGCCGGTGATGCAACGGGTACAACCTCTCTATAAACTGAAGCAACTTCTTGAAGAGCACAAGGAGGAAATTGCCAGACTCATTACCCTGGAATGCGGGAAAAGTTTTGCGGAATCGGTGGCAGAAATGCAGCGCGGCATTGAGAATGTTGAAACAGCATGTGCCACTCCCACCTTAATGCAAAGTGAGTTTTCAGAAAATATTGCCAGCGGGATTGATGAGTTTATGATTCGTCAGCCCGTAGGGATATGCGCCTGCATCTCTCCCTTCAATTTCCCGGGCATGATTCCCTTCTGGTTTCTACCCTATGCCATTGCCTGTGGGAACAGTTTTATTCTGAAGCCTTCGGAAAAAGTACCCCTGACCATGATGAGGGTCTTTGAACTGATTGACCAGCTGGACCTTCCTGCGGGATTAGTGAACCTGGTTCATGGCGGGAAAGAGAGTGTGGATGCGCTGCTGGATCACCCGGAGGTAAAGGCCATCAGTTTTGTGGGATCGACGTCCACTGCCAGGTATATCTATCAGCGGGGAGCAGCCAATGGGAAACGTGTACAGGCGCAGGGAGGAGCTAAAAATCCGGTCATTGTTATGCCCGATTCGGATATTGAAATGACTGCCAGGATCATCGCAGACAGTGTCTATGGATGTGCCGGACAGCGCTGTCTGGCTGCTTCCAATATTGTTACGGTGGGCGATAGCAAGGGCCTGGTCAGAGAAGCATTGGTGGAAGCCGCCAGGAATAAAGTAACGGGCTTTGGACTGGATGAAGGAGTTGAAATGGGTCCGGTCATCACCCCTGAAAGTAAATCACGGATGGAACGACTCATTGAGATGGGCCTGGGTGAAGGAGCGGACTTACTACTGGATGGCCGGGGGGCATCCATTCCCGGGTATGAGAAGGGAAACTTTATCAAGCCCACCATTCTGGAAAATGTGGTTCCGGATGGAGAGCTGGTCAGCACGGAAATATTTGGCCCGGTCATGAGCCTGCTGCCCATGGACACCCTGGATCAGGCCATCGAGTTTGTTAACGGGAACAACTATGGGAATATGGCCTGCCTCTTCACTTCCAGCGGACTGAATGCACGTACTTTCCGGAACCGGGCCAATGCCGGGAATATTGGGATCAATATCGGGGTGGCCGCTCCCATGGCCCAGTTTCCTTTTAGTGGATGGAACGATAGTTTCTTCGGCGACCTCCATGGACAGGGGAGGCATGCCATTGAGTTTTATACCCAGACTAAGGTGGTCATTGAACGATGGCCCAGGGAGTGGACACGTAAATTTTAGAGTTACAGGATATAACTGATCAATAATGACTTAATTAAATATAAAGATGATACAAATTGCCAATGCCCCCTGTTCCTGGGGTGCTTTAGAATTCGGACTGGAGGGGGAATCCTCAGGGTACCTGCAGGTTCTGGATGAGATGGTCGAAACCGGATATGCCGGAACCGAGCTGGGCGACTGGGGATTTATGCCCTCTGTTCCAGCAGAACTGAGTCAGGTTCTGAATGACAGGAAACTGGAGTTGCTGGGTGCATTTGTCCCGGTAGCCCTGGCAGATGCGAATGCCCACAAAGCCGGGATCGACCTGGCTTTAAAAACAGCCGGCTTGATGTTTGAAGCCGGTTTTCCAAAGGCATTTATCGTCCTGGCCGATGAAAATGGCTCTGTGGAGGAGCGTACCAAACATGCGGGGCGGATCACTCCGGGCATGGGGCTGACCGGGGACCAGTGGCTTACCTTTGCTTCCGGTGCAGACCAGGTGGCCCGCGCAGTAAAAGAGCGCTATGGCATGCCTACCGTATTTCACCATCATTGCGGCGGCTATGTGGAAACCCCGCAGGAAGTTGCCCGGCTGATGGAACTGACCAATCCGGACCTGCTGGGATTGTGCCTGGATATGGGCCATTATGCCTTTGGCGGAGGGGATCCTCTGGAAGCCCTGGAAAGATATTATTCCAGAATCTGGCATGTTCACTTCAAGGATTTTGATCCCAGGGTGGGTCAGGAAGCCAGGGACTTAGCCTACGACTATTTTGAATCGGTGGAGCAGGGTGTTTTCTGCGAACTCGGGAAAGGGAATGTGAATTTTCATAGCATCGTTCATTTGCTGAACAGTAAAGGATACGATGGATGGATCGTCGTGGAGCAGGACGTACTTCCCGGCATGGGTTCCCCGAAGAAATGTGCCGGAAATAACCGGAATTATTTAAAATCGTTGGGACTTTAACAACAAAAAATACGATCATGGAAAAAATTAATGTAGCGGTTGCCGGCCTGGGCCGCATAGGTAAAATTCACGTGAAAAACCTGGCACGTAATATTAGTAATATCAGGCTTGTAGCGGCCATGGATCTCCCGGATGAGACCAAAATAATCGCAGATGAGTTTGATGTTCCGGTTTTTGTTAAAAGCTTTGAAGAATTGCTGGCCGTCCCGGATCTGGATGCCGTGGTGATCTGCTCGCCCACCGATACCCATGCCGACTATGTGATCCAGGCTGCCCGGGCCGGGGTGCAGATATTTTGCGAAAAACCCCTGGATCTTTCCCTGCAGCGTGTTCAGGAAGTACTGGAGGTGGTGGAAAAAGAAGGAGTTCATCTGATGCTTGGATTTAATCGTCGCTTTGATCCGGAATTCAAAAAGATCAGACAGCTGGTGGAAGCGGGTGCAGTTGGTGATCCACAAATCATTAAAATTACCAGTCGGGATCCGGGTCCCCCTCCGGTCTCCTATATAGAAAGGTCGGGGGGAATGTTCCTGGATATGACCATCCATGATTTCGATATGGCGCGCTTTATTTCCGGCAAAGAGGTAAAAGAAGTATATGCCAGGGCAACGGTTAAAGTGGATCCGGAGATTGGCCGGGCCGGGGATGTGGATACCGCGGTGATTACCCTGACTTTCGAAGATGATTCCATGGCAGTCATCGATAACTGCCGAAAAGCTGCCTATGGCTATGATCAGCGACTGGAAGTATTTGGAAGCAAGGGGATGGCACAGGCCGAGAACAACTTCCCCAACAACCACAAACTGTATACAGAGGCCGGGACCTCGGGTGATCTGCCCCTGCACTTCTTCCTCGAAAGGTATGATGCGTCCTATCTGCAGGAGATGCGGGAATTTATTGACGCCCTGAATTCGGGCAAGGGCATACCTGTGGATGGATCCGATGGCTTAATCTCCATAGCCATTGGACTTGCAGCTAAAAAATCCATTCAGGAAAACAGGCCTGTTCAACTGAATGAAATTTTACCATGAACAGAGTTTTAACGTAACTTTTGGGATCCAAAGTTCCAAAGCATGAAATCCAGGATTCCCCTTTTGTTTTTGCTCCTGATTCTTACAGCCTCTACGGAAGCTCCCAAAGAGCCATCAGCAAGCCCCGCAGCAAGCACCACCGCAAGAGCCGCAGCAAATGCTGCACAGGACCATCTTTACCTGCAGAATCGTCCCCCTCTTGTTCCCGGAAAGTACCTGGAACTGCCTCTGGGCAGTATCCGGCCGGAAGGCTGGCTCCTCCGGCAACTGGAGCTGATGCGGGACGGGATGACCGGGCACCTGGATGAATGGTACCCGTCGGTGGTGGGTGAGCGGAATGGCTGGCTGGGTGGCGATGGCGATGGCTGGGAACGGGGGGTCTACTGGCTGGACGGACTGCTACCCCTGGCCTGCTTGCTGGACGATGAAGCCTTAATGGAGAAGGCCAGACCCTGGATCGAGTGGACCCTGGGGAGTCAGACCGGATCCGGATATTTCGGGCCGGTACCCTTTGAGGAGGCCCCAGAAGCGGAGGCCGGGCTCCAGAAGACCAACAGGCAGGACTGGTGGCCCAAGATGGTGATGTTAAAGGTCCTGCAACAGTACTACGAAGTGTCGGGCGATGAGCGGGTAGTGGAGCTGATGCTGAACTATTTCCGGTTCCAGTTAAAGGAACTTCCCCATACTCCCCTGGACCAATGGACCTTCTGGGCCAACCGCCGGGGAGGGGATAACCTGATGGTGGTCCACTGGTTGTATAATCTGACCGGCGAGACCTTCCTGCTGGAGCTGGGAGATTTGCTGCATGAACAAAGCTTTCCCTGGACCGAAGTATTCCTCAATGAGGATTGTTACCAGGGAGCGGACCTGGCCCACCTCTATCCCTACAATACCGGGAACCGCTATCCTTTCGATGAAGGACTGATATCCCGGCTCTGCACCAGGCAGCTGCAGAGTTTTCACTGTGTGAACCTGGCCCAGGGAATCAAGGAGCCCCTGATCAGATACCAGCAGGATCCGGATCCACGCTATGTGAAAGCGGTGGAGAAAGCCCTGGAGGATATCCATCTCTACCACGGTCAGCCCCAGGGAATGTACGGGGGAGACGAACCCCTGCATGGAAAGGATCCCACCCAGGGGATTGAACTCTGCTCGGTGGTGGAACTGATGTTTTCCCTGGAGAAGATGATCGCCATTTCGGGCAATCCGGTCCTGATGGATCACCTGGAAAAAATTGCTTACAACGCCCTGCCCACTCAGGTTACGGACGATTTTTCCTCCAGGCAGTATTTTCAGCAGGCCAACCAGGTGATGCTTACCAGGCACCGGCATAACTTTTATGAGGAGGATCATCACGGGGGTACCGACTTGTGCTATGGACTGCTGACAGGCTATCCCTGCTGCACCTGCAACCTGCACCAGGGCTGGCCCAAACTGGTCTCTCATTTATGGTATGCCACCGGGGGAGGCGGACTGGCGGCTGTGGTATATGCCCCCTGTACGCTCACCGCAAAAGTTGCAGGGGGAGAGGAGGTGCGTATCCGGGAAGAGACCTCGTATCCCTTCGAAGATAAGATCCGGTTCCATATCTCCTTAAAGAACCCGCTGAGTTTTGCCCTGCACCTCAGGCTTCCCGGATGGTGCCAGGATCCTGTCATACAAATAAACGGAAAAGAAGTTGAACCCAAAATACAGGAGGGGATGATGCTGCTGGACCGCACCTGGCAGGAGGGGGACCGGGTGGAATTGCAGCTGCCCATGAAGGTAACTCTGAACCGCTGGGTGGAGAATTCCATTTCCGTGGAACGGGGCCCGCTGGTCTATGCCTTGAAGATCCGGGAAAAGTGGACAGCAGTGGAGAACCGGGACAAGTACGGTCGCTTCAGCGAAGTCCGTCCCCTGGATCCCTGGAACATCGGCCTCCTGGAAGCAGCGGTCCTGGATCCTGAATCCGGCTTCGAGTTTGTCTCCCATGGCACAAACCCAAACTCAACCTCAAGCTCAAACCAAACTTCAAACCAAACCTCAAACCAAACCTCAAATCAAACCTCAAACCAAACCTCAAACCAAACCTCAAACTGGCAGGATCAAGGCATTTATCCCTGGACCCTGGAAAATGCACCGGTCGCCCTGCATACAAAGGGCAGGATCATTCCCGACTGGAAGTTATACCGCGAGATGGCCGGACCGCTGCCACACAGCCTGCCGCTGAAACACCTGCAGGGGGAGCTCCCGCTGGAAGTCACCCTGATCCCCTACGGATGCACCACGCTCAGGATTACCGAGTTCCCCGTGGTGCGCTAGAACAGTGTTTTTGCTCCTTCGGGCAATCAGATCAGTTTTCCAGGCGCTTCACTCCCTGTCTGGCATAAAAGCGTACTTCAAAGTCTTCATCCTCGAAGACTGATCTCAATGGCTCAATGGCTCGGGGATCATCCGATTGGATACAGACAATCACTGCATTTCTGCGTACTTCGGCCTTTTCATCCAGCAATTCTTTGAAAGCCCAGTTGAGCCCCACTTCCGGATCAATTTCCAGGATGGCATTCAGGGCAGAGATCTGCACATAATGTTCTCCGCCTTCCAGGCCCGCCGCCAGTACAGGTATGGCATCCGGATCACCAATCGCTCCCAGGGCCCCATATATATGGAATGTATTATTATCCTGACGGGGACGGATCAGCATGGCTGCCAGACTGTCTGCAGCGTTTTCTGATTTAATTTCTCCCAAGGCCTGGATGGCGCTGCTCCTAACTCGTTTGATGGAATCGTACAGCGCATGGATTATAAGGTCCTCCGCCTCCCGGACTTTCATTTGGCCCAGTTGCATGATGGCAAATTCCCGTATCACCGGGTTTGTGCTTCCAGCCAGGGATAGAAGGGATTCCTTGCCAGACTCTCCATGTGCAGGAAGCTGTTCTATCAAGGGATAAATCTCACGGCGCTTGTCTCCGGCCTCCTCCAGCTTTCCGAGGAGCTCAGTCAGCTCCTGCTTTGCCTCTTCCCTTGATTCCTTTTCTATATCCCGTATTCCCAGATCCATCCATATAAGGGAAAGAGCCATGAGCAGAAGCGTGTAAATCAGCACGATCCAAAATACCTGACCAGATCTGGAAGGATATTCACCTTTTGTGACCAGTCTGCCCGGCCAGGTCAGGATCCGGTTCAGCCAGGATGGCAGGGGAAAGAGAAAGGGAGAGGACTCCCGGTAATCTGAATAGCTTCCCCCGGTGATCTTCATCATTTTAATCTCTTCCATCATACAGATCCCCACAATGGTCATGGTCATCAGCAACCAGGGCAGGGAGGAGGGAACGCTCCAGGTCATTTTCATGGACCTTTCATGAGGGGAGAAAAGAATAAACCCGTAGCTCCAGAGGATCCAGCCCAGGTACTGCGGGTGGCGGGAGATCTTATAGATCCATGAAGAGGCCACTTTCGTTCCGCGATACCTTGCCCTGAACCAGAGCAGGACGCCCCAGGTAAAAAGGAAGGCCCCGGTGGCCATGAAAAGCCAGGAGAGAAAGTTGTGCGCCTCCCATTTGAATAATCCCAGCAACCACATAAGGATCCAATAGGGAACATAGATCACCTTCCCCAGGTCCAGGATATCAAAGGACAGTTCTAAGAAAGGAAGCCAGCCCACCCTTAGAAATCCAAGTCCGGCCAGGAAAAACATGCTGAAGGCAAATTGGCCGAATACCGGAATAAATAGTCCGATGGCGCCTGCCATGGCCCAGCCCGATCTTCGGGTCAGGTAACCCAGGGCAATCAGCCCAAGGATCAGCAGCAGGGAGCCATACCCGATCCATCTCAGATGGAGCCCCTGGATAAACAGCTCTGTTTTAAGGGCATTCACATCCCCAAGCCCATGATCAAACTGGGGAAATCCAAAATTTTGTTGCAGGCTGGCATCCAGCAGCCTGGGAAGTTCGACAAAGGCAAATATCAGGCCTGTGGAGAAAATAATGGCCAGGAGGAGCAATCCTGCATTGTTCAGGAAAGTACGTTTCATGATGGGGTATTTGACTATTTTTTGAACACAATACGCATGCGGACCACAGCATCAGTGGCGCCGCTTTCGTTCATTGCAGGCTTCCAGGAAGGGCCTTCATTTAGCAAGCTGATGGCCTCTTCTGTAAATGGATCCCCCGGTGAACGCAGGGGTAGAACCTGGGAAATGGATCCATCCGATTCCACCTTGAATTTCAGAACCACAATTTCCCTGTTACTGGTTCTAACTCCGGAAGGGAACCGGATATGCTCCTCTATGTACATCTTATAGGCCTGGAGACCCCCTTCAGGCTCGGCCCCACGATAGGTGGATTCTTCTTGTTTAAATTCAACTGTCTGAACTGCCCCCGCAGGAAATACGGATTTGTCTGACTCGTACCCGATCACCACCACCTCATCCAGGGTGGCCATATCGGGTTTCATAACCACCCGGTTTTCCGTTCCTTCCTCGAGCCGGTACTCTTCGGTTTCCATTCCCACATAACTGGCTATAACCGTGGTTTGCGCCTGCTGGTCCGTTTCCAGACTGAAGCGGCCTTCCATATCGGCTACCATACCCGAGTCACTTCCTTTCACCAGAATGGAAGCCCCTGGCAAAGGTTCCATATCCTCCGAGGAAACCACGATCCCGCTCACTTTTTGGGGAGATACAGATACGAGGGCAGGTGCATCCTGAGCTCTTCCCTTTTTTTGAGCTCTTTTCGGCTCGGCTTCCATAATCACAAGCTCATCGGCCTCCATATCCATCGGCTCAGCTGCTTTCTGAACCGGAGCACTGATCGGCTGCACCGGAGCCCTGTTCTCCTGAACCGCGGCTTCGGCCACCACCTCTTCATTTATCCGCTCAACTTCCTCCAAGGACAGTGCTTCCCCTGAGATCTCTGCAGCCTGCATGGCCATTTCTTGGTGAACCACTTTCTCTTCAAGATCCCGGGGATCCTCCATTTCGACTTCAGTTTCACGGGCCCTTGTTTCTGCAGGAGCCGGAGCGCCAGTCTGAATCCTAGCCCCTTCGTCCTGCTCAGCTGCTTCGTCCAACTCTGCCTGCCCGGTCAGGTCTTCCTGCAGGAAGGACTCGTCCTTAAGGATGGATTCTTCAGCAGTTCTGGGATTGATATTATAAATATTAAAGAAAACGGTCCCTACAATCAAAAGGGAGGCAATGGAAGCAGCGATGCTGTAGAATGTTCGCCTTCTCCTTCGGTTTATTCGTTTCCGGAGCGTATCATGGAGGGAAAGCAGATCCTCTTCAAGCTCCCCGGCCGGGATTTTTTCCATCCCTTCCATAGCTTCCATCTCGAAAGGATCCGCCTGCAGGTCCCTTTCAAGGGAGTAGCGCTCCTCGGCGGAGGACTCTCCTTTCAGGTACCCGAGGTACTCACTGAATGCTTCTATGTTTCCTTTTCGCTGACATGGGTTCTCTCCAAACAAATTTTCAAATTTCGCTTTCCATTCTGGAGAAAGCTTTTCACCTTTTTTTCAGTAATGTTCAGCTTCTTCGCTATCTCCTGGTAACACAGTTTCTGGTAGTAAAACAACTCAATGCACTGCTTTTGTTCGGCTTTTAACTGTTCGATGCATAGTTTCAGTGCTATCTCCACAACTTGTTCTTCTCTGTCTATGGGATGCATTTCCTGCTCGGATTCCATAAATTCCTGCTCAATTTTATATCCCTCCAGTCTTCCGTCGGCACTTTTCCGGGAACGGATCTGCATCAGGCAGTGATTTTTGGTCAGTACATATAGCCAGCTTTTAAAGTTACGGACTTCCTGTCCCGGAAGATCCGTAATCAATTTCTCGAAGATCTGCATAACGACATCTTTGGCATCCTCCCGATTGCCCAGGTACTTGAGTGACACACCATATACCAGGTGCATATAGCGGGAGTAGAGAGCTCCCAGGGTATCCAGATTCCCGTTTCGATTGAAGAGCCTGAGCAATTCCTCATCGGTACTTTCCGGATGTTTACCGCTGATTTCGAGCATAGGACTGCAGTGGTGTCAGCTAAAATTAAGAAAAAATGCAAAAGATTTTATGGAATCCTTGAGAAGCTTGCATCCTAAGAGTGAAGTCAAACAAAAAACTTGAAATCATGAAAGCAATCATTTCAATACTAACAGTACTTTTTCTCTCGGCCTTCACTCTGGCTCCCGATCAGATTCGTGTAATCAGCGGAACCGTCAACGATGAAGCCGGAAGTCCGATGGCGGGTGTCACCGTGGTAGTGAAAGGAACCAGCAATGGAACCCTTACCGACATGAACGGCGCCTACCAGATCCAGGTAAATGCAACAGCACAATACCTGGTTTTTTCTTTTGTAGGGTATGAGACCGAAACGGTAAAAATTGCACGCTCCAGCCGGATCAATGTCACCCTGCACCCTTCTAATATGGTTCTTGAAGATGTGGTAAGCGTGGAATATGATATGGAAGCTGAGCGGCATCCCAGAGTCTTCATTTCTCCGGTTCAGGGAGAGGCCTCAAAATCCTACCACAAGCGGGCAAATTACCAGACCTATGCTGCTCCTGTTTATTCACCGGAACCAGGCTATATCCAGCACAATACCGAAGGATATACGGCAATTGATGAGAACGGATTCAAGGATGTGTTGCACAATCCCCTTTCCACCTTCAGCATTGATGTGGACCGGGCCTCCTACTCCAATGTTCGCAGGTTCCTGAACATGGGACAATTACCCCCGATTGATGCGGTGAGGATCGAAGAGATGATCAACTATTTCAACTATGATTATCCCGAGCCTGTGGGGAAACATCCTTTTTCCGTATACACGGAGATTTCGGAATGCCCCTGGAACAGTGCACATCAACTGCTGCATGTGGGACTGAAAGGCAAGAGCATCGATAAGAGCGAACTGCCTCCTTCCAACCTGGTGTTCCTGATTGATGTATCGGGTTCCATGAGTGCGGCCAATAAACTCCCGCTTCTGAAGCAGGCCTTCCGGATGCTGGTCAATGAGCTGAGACCTGAAGACCGCGTGGCCATGGTGGTCTATGCCGGAGCGGCCGGACTGGTCCTGGAGTCCACTCCCGGAAATCAGAAAGCAGAGATCCTGGCTGCCCTGGATAAGCTGCAGTCGGGCGGATCCACCGCCGGAGGTGCCGGACTGAAGCTGGCCTATAAAGTAGCCCATGGAGAACTTTGCCGAAGAGGGGAACAACCGGATTATCCTGGCCACCGATGGCGATTTTAATGTGGGTTCTTCCAGCAATGCAGAAATGGAACGCCTGATCGAGCAGAAGCGCGAACACGGGGTATTTATGACCGTGCTGGGTTTTGGAATGGGCAACTACAAGGATGACAAGATGGAGATCATTGCCGATAAGGGAAACGGCAACTACGCCTATATCGATAACATCCAGGAAGCCCGCAAGGTCTTCATTACGGAATTTGGCGGAACACTCTTTACCATCGCCAAGGATGTGAAGTTCCAGATGGAATTTAATCCCGCCCGTGTAAAAGGATACCGGCTGGTAGGCTACGAGAACCGCCTGCTGAATGATGAGGACTTTAATGATGACAAGAAAGATGCCGGGGAAATGGGTGCCGGTCATACGGTAACGGCCCTCTACGAGATCATTCCCGCCGGATCCCATGAATCCCTGAAAAGCATCGATCCGTTGAAATACCAGTCCAACCGCGGTCAGGAAAAAGCTGCTGAAAAGGTGAAAGCTCGATCCAAAAGCCGAGCTGATGACCGTAAAACTGCGTTACAAGCAGCCCGACGGGAACACCAGCACCAAGGTGGAGATCCCCGTGAAAGGGAAGGTCCTGGACCTGGAAGAAACTTCCAATAACTTCCGGTTCTCCGCTTCCATTGCCGAATTTGGACTGATCCTCCGGAATTCCGAATACAAAAGGGACGCCACCATGCAAGAGGTCATTGCCATGGCGAAAGGTGCCAGGGGAGACGATGAGGAAGGCTACCGTTCCGAATTCATCAAATTGGTCAAACTGGCCGACTCCCTAAAGGAATGGAGCGCAGAGAAATAGCCTGCGAACACTCCTTATTGCACATGTAAACACCGACTCAGAGGCTGTCCAACCCGGGCAGCCTCTGACTTATATGCGACCTGCCCCCTCCGCTGTAAAATTCTAGCCGTGCGCACATTCTTTGATCTTTATTGTCATATATAGAAGCATGTAATCTGTTCAGCGCATATCCCAACAAGGTAATTGCTAAAAATGCAGCCCTGATGAGAACCCTGTATTCAAGTACGATTGTTTGCTTATTCTTGCTTGCTTCCTGCGGGCAAACCCAAAATAGAAAAGTGACTATGACTTCTTCGGAACACAAATTTACAAATCAGCTCATTCATGAGAGCAGCCCCTACCTCTTGCAGCATGCCCATAACCCGGTAAACTGGTATCCCTGGGGACAGGAGGCTCTGGACAAAGCACGTCTGGAAAACAAATTGATCCTTATCAGCATTGGGTACGCCGCCTGTCACTGGTGTCATGTCATGGAGCATGAAAGTTTTGAGAACGAAGAAGTTGCACAATTTATGAATGAACATTTTGTGTCCATTAAGGTGGACAGAGAGGAACGCCCGGATATTGATCAGGTATATATGAACGCTGTTCAGCTGCTTACCGGCAGGGGAGGCTGGCCCTTGAATTGTATTGCCTTACCGGACGGAAGACCGGTTTATGGTGGTACCTATTTCACCAGAGAACAATGGTTAGAGGTGCTTTCAAAAGTCTCTGCTTTTGTAAAAGAGCATCCGGATCAGGCAGAGCAACAGGCAAGGGCACTCACGGAAGGGGTTCAAACCAGCGAGCTGATCTCTTTAAATCCCGAAGAAGCGGAATTTTCTATCAGGGATTTGGATCAGATATTTGCCAACTGGAAAAGTCATCTGGATTACAGCCAGGGCGGACATCAGGGAGCGCCAAAGTTCCCCTTGCCCGTTGGCTTCCAGTTTTTACTGCAATACTATGATCTGACTGAGAATGCTGATGCCTTAAAAGCGGTCACCCTGACCTTAAATAAAATGGCCAATGGCGGGATCTATGATCAGATCGGAGGCGGATTTGCCCGCTATTCGGTGGATGCAAACTGGAAAGTGCCCCACTTTGAAAAAATGCTCTATGACAATGCCCAACTGGTGAGTTTGTACGCTGCAGCATATCAGCAGACCAGGGATCCACAATATCAGATAATTGTAAATGAAACACTGGAATTTATCCAAAGAGAACTAAGCTCCGAAACAGGTGGATTTTATTCTTCCCTGGATGCTGACAGCGAAGGAGAAGAGGGAAAGTACTATGTCTGGAGCCTGGGGGAGATGCAGCAGATTCTGGGGAAGGATGCCGGTCTTATCATCGATTATTACCAGGTCGAAGACCAGGGAAATTGGGAACATGGTCAGAATATCCTGCTGAAATCGGGAAATGATACAAGGATCGCGAAAAAATATGATATCACTGAAAGCGAGCTAAGTAAAAGGGTGAAAAATGCAAAAGTGCTCTTACTGAAAGAGAGACAAAAACGCATTTCACCCGGACTTGATGATAAGATAATCACCTCCTGGAACGCCCTTATGCTGAAGGCCTATGTGGATGCCTATAATGTATTTGACGAGGAAGCATATTTAGACAGGGCCCTGGAAAATGCCAGATTCATCCGCACCAGGGTCAAAGAAGCAGATTACAGGCTTTACAGATCGTTTAAGAATGGCAAGGCTTCCATCAACGCTTTTCTGGACGATTATGCCTTTACCATTGGAGCCTTTATTACACTATACCAGGCGACTTTTGATGAGGAATGGTTAGAAGAGGCCAGGCACTTGACGGACTATACCCTGACACATTTTTTCGATCAAAGCAGCGGGATGTTTTTCTATACCTCAGACCTTGACCCCGGCTTAATAGCCCGTAAAATGGAAGTTTCTGACAATGTGATCCCCGCTTCCAATTCTGAAATGGCCAGGAATCTGTTTGTGCTCGGAACCTATTATTACAATATGGAATACATCCACATGTCCAGGAAGATGCTGAACAATGTAAAGCAAAATGCATTAAACAGTGGCGCCTACTATGCCAACTGGGATATCCTGATGAGCTGGTTTGCCTCGCCGCCCGCTGAAGTAGCTATTCTGGGTCCTGAATATGAGCTTATTCGAAAAGAGTTCAACAAACATTATTTGCCCCGGGTTCTTTTTTCCGGAGGGAACAGCGAAGGCAGATTGTCCCTGCTCGAAGGAAAACTGATAGAAGGGCAAACCACCATCTATGTGTGCCAGGACAGAGTATGTAAATTGCCCGTAAATGAGGTGAAAGATGCCCTGGGCCAGATTTATGAAAGCAAGCTTTCAGTAATCCCTGGAAAACCGGTGCCAGCATCTTGCGCTTCCATTCAACTTCTAAATCAGAAAGGAACATCGATATCTGAATACTGGTGACATATACCAGTATGGAACTGCCAGCCGGATATCTGGAAAAGCTAACTCAGAAACGATACAGCCCGAATACCATCAAGACCTATGTGAGCTACATGCGCTCATTTATTGAAAAGTTTGAGGGCAGAAACCTGGGAACCATCACCCACTCAGAAGATCAATGCCTACATCCTGCGACTCATACGCGGCAGGGGTATTTCATCTTCACAGCAGAACCAGCGGATCAGCGCCATCAAGTTCTATTATGAGCAGGTGCTGGGCAGAAAGAAAGCCTATTATCATCTGAACAGGCCAAAAAAGGAAAAAGGCCTGCCCAAAATCCTCACGGTGGAAGAAGTGGAACTTATTCTGAAACATTGTAGGAACATAAAGCACAAATGCATTCTGATGACCCTTTATTCCGGGGGATTGAGAAGAAGTGAGTTGATCAATTTGAAAATCACAGATATAGACTCCATGAGGATGCTCATCAGGATTTCAGACTCAAAAGGGAACAAAGACAGACATACCCTTTTATCTGAAAAACTTCTGAAACTGCTAAGGGATTATTACAAATTCTACAAACCGGCCTACTGGCTGTTTGAAGGGCAGGGTGGGGGACAGTACAGTGCAACCAGTATTGCAAATATCTTCCGCAAGGCCCTGAAAAAAGCCCGGATTAACAGGCATGCCACCCCGCATACCCTGCGGCACAGTTTTGCCACCCACCTTTTGGAGCAGGGAATAAACCTTCGTTATATCCAGGAAATCCTCGGACACTCCAGCACCAAAACCACCGAGATCTACACCCATGTATGTTCCAAACAGCTCACCAAAATCCAAAACCCCCTGGATAATCTAAATACAGATTAAGCCCAAACTCATTTTATCTTCCTAAATTGTATCCCATAAACACCACAACATGGGTTTATCCCTATGTTCAGGCACATTCAGCGTAGTGCTGAACTTTTGTCTGCCCGCTGCTAGCGCAGCTCTCGCATCCAAAAGGAATGTGCCTGAATGCAGCGCTAAACAAAATCGCATTTAAAACCCACAGAATATTGTAGGTAAAAAGTCTGTAACTTGTATCAACAATAATTGAACGTGCCAGAACATGCCGTTAAACGCAATTTTATTCCGCACTTGCGGGCTCCTGAGTCTGCTTGAGCAAGCTCAGCAGACTGCGCCCTCAGTGGCGGAACTACGTTTAGCGCTGCATTGGGTGCTATAGCATTGATATTCGAGAGTTCTTACTTACTGCACTCTGTGGTGAAATAGACGTTGGGGCTGCCGGTTGTATCAAGATGCAATCCCTCGGGGGGAAATGGAGTTTCCCAAACACACACCTCTTCAAGGGATAGCATATCCGTTAATCCCAAGATTAATAGAGCAGTATTTTTTGAGACATCCAAGCTGCTTAATTCATTCATATTGCAAAACAGATATCTTAAAGCAGTATTGCTTGAAACATCCAGATTGGTTAATTGATTGTAATTGCACCACAATTCTTCTAAATCAGCACAACCAAAAACATCCAGATTGGTTAATTGGTTTTCTGCGCAATCCAACGATCCTAAATCAGTACTATTCGAAACATCCAGGCTGGCTAGCTGATTTATTCTGCAATGACAAATATTGTAAATCAGCATTATTAGAAACATCAAGGCTTGTTAATTGATTTTCTTCGCACCACAATTCTGTTAAAACATGACAATTAGAAATATCCAGACTGGTTATTTGATTACGAACACAAAACAACCTTGTCAACGCAATATTATTCGAAAAATCCAGACTGGTTATTTGATTTCCATCACAATACAACTCTGTCAATGCAGTATTATTCGAAACATCAAGACTAGTTAATTGGTTACTATCGCAATTCAGCTCTTGGAGAGAAGCATTGTTCGAAATGTCAAGGCTTGTGAGTTGGTTTCCAACACAATTCAGTTCTTGGAGCGAAGCATTGTTCGAAATGTCAAGGCCCGTGAGTTGGTTCGCTCGACAATCCAATATTCTTAAATCAGCACAACCAGAAACATCCAGATTGGTTAATCGATTATTGCTGCAATTCAACCGTCTTAAATTGATAAATGCTTCAATTCCTGTCATATCTGAAATATTACCTATTACACCCGGTTCTCCATTAAGATATTCTCCACTAACATTTAAATAAATAATCGCTTCGGCTTCAACGGGACTTATTTCCCCATCTCCATTTGTATCAACTCCCAGTTCAATGAGCGCACTCAGGAATGCGTCGTCAGGTATTTTAACAGGCTCCGGATCTTTCTCACATTGGGTGAATAGAGTAATCAGCGTTATTGGTAGAAACAGTAATTTTAGTACAGTTTTCATATTTGTCAGGGAATAACTTAATGTAAGTTACTACATTAAATATGCTCCGGTCAAGTACTTTGCTGTTTTTAGAGGTTTGGTAGTACTAATCTGGCAAATAGCTAGCCCTTGGTAACGGAGCCCGAATTCATATGATCTTTAATAGATTGTGACCTCACTACAGCACCCAACATAGTGTATACTCCATTTGTAATTGTCACAGCTTTTGCATAATATGAAATATCTAATTCAAGTGATTATTGGCCAGACAAAACCTGCGCCAATTAACGGCGCATACACTAACCGTTCAGGCACATTCAGCTAGTGCTGAACTTTTGTCTGCCCGCTGCTAGCGCAGCTCTCGCATCCAAAAGGAATGTGCCTGAATGCAGCGCTAAACAAAATCGCATTTAAAACCCACAGAATAATTGAGATTAAGGTCTTAACTTGTATCAACAATATTTGAACGTTCCAGAAAATGCCGTTAAACGCAATTTTATCCCGCACTTGCCGGCTCATGAGTCTGCTTGAGCAAGCTCAGCAGACTACGCCCTCAGTGACGGAACTACGTTTAGCGCTGCATTAGCTGCAATTGGACGAGACGAAAAATGAAAACCACTTTTAATGAAAATCAATAAAAATGTAACAGAATATATTGACAAGGCTCCAGAAAACCAAATTGAAACTCTTGAATTACTACGAAAGTTAATCCATGCAAGTGTTTCAGGTGTATCTGAAGAGATTAAATGGGGTTTTCCTGTTTTTGCAAAAACAAAGGACTTTGCATATTTAAGATTTGCGAAAAAACATATAACTCTCGGTTTTTATAACATTGACAAAATTGAAGACCCCGATAATATTTTGGAAGGTAGTGGAAACACATTAAAACATATCAAAATAAAAAATAAGACTGATTTTGACGAAAAATTAATTACAGAGTGGTTGAAAGCAATAGCGAAGTAAGTGGACTAAAAGAATGAACGGCAAGATGAAAAAGACCTTAATAGAAGGGCTTAATGGACTTGAAAAACATTTCAAATAACTAAAATTATGGCAGTCAACGAAGAATATTTAAAATACATCCAAGATCAACTTACCGAATTTGGTGACATTTATATTAAAAGAATGTTTGGTGGAATCGGCATATTTAAAGACGGATTAATGTTCGCGAAAATTGGTGGAGACACATTTCGATTGAAAGTGGACGAATCCAATCAGAAGCAGTTTGAAGACCGCGGAATGAAACCCTTTCATTCTGAAAAGAAAAAGAAAGGAATGCCCTATTGGGAAGTTCCTCAAGATATTCTAGAAGACAGAACAGAATTAGCAAAATGGGCGAATCAATCGTATATAATAGCATTAAAATCAAAAAAATAAAAGCAGCTAACAAAACCTATAAGCAATAGCTCCCTGCGGGACGCTACTGCTCATACCGCTGACCGTTCAGGCACATTCAGCTAGTGCTGAACTTTTGTCTGCCCGCTGCTAGCGCAACTCTCGCATCCAAAAGGAATGTGCCTGAATGCAGCGCTAAACAAAATCGCATTTAAAACCCACAGAATAATTGAGATTAAGGTCTTAACTTGTATCAACAATATTTGAACGTTCCAGAACATGCCGTTAAACGCAATTTTATCCCGCACTTGCGGGCTCCTGAGTCTGCTTGAGCAAGCTCAGCAGACCACGCCCTCAGTGACGGAACTACGTTTAGCGCTGCATTGTGCCCCATTGTAACAAAGACAGCGTACCAATTAGAGATTTAAAAATGAAAGAGAATTTTAGTAATAAAATAAGTTATGATTTAAAAGAAAGTCAAATTGACTGGAAAGTTATCATTGCTTTTATTCCAATTGCATTTATCACATATCTTTTTCATGAATTTGGGCATTGGACATTTGGAGAGCTTTTAGGGAATGACATGACACTAAGTTTAAATAATTCGACTCCCCAAAATGGACATTTTATAGATGATTCAGATGCTTTATGGTCTGCAATAGGCGGTCCAGTTTTTACGATACTTCAAGGATTAATATTTCTATTGCTTACTTGGTTGACAAAATCAATTTATACATATTCCATTATATTTTTTGCTGTGTTTTCAAGATTTTTCTCAATCGTCTTCGGAGGAATTAATCTGCAAGATGAAGCAAGGATTGCTGCGATGCTGGATTGGAATAAGTATTTAGTTGCAGCGATTGTACTAACAATACTATTCTTGATTTTATGGAGAAGCAATCGGATAATGAAACTAAGCAGGAAATCACTTGGATATTTTGCCGTTTTGGGAGTTTTTGCGATATTAATTGTAATTGGTGTAAATGAATTAATTATGATGAAACAATAAAACAACGAGGGCACAACACGCGGTATTAAACATTGGGGTTTAAGTGGTTATTCGAGCGTTCTGCACCGCATCAAGTTCGATGTAACTTGACAGGAAAGTAGCCCGCATTCCCCAACGTTTCATACCGCTATCCGTTGTGCACCACATTAAAAAATACAATGGAATTTGAAATAAGGCCATTGACTAAAAATTTGCAAGACGATTATTTGTTTCTTTTTGACAATATGATTCACAAGGAGAACCCTGAATGGTCAAAATGTTATTGTAACGATTATCACTTCCTTGGAGATGTAGAAACATGTACTCGTGAATCCAGCCGTGCAATGATTATAAATCGTATCAACGAGAATGAGCTGAGTGGGTATTTGGTGTACAATAATGACAAACCAATTGGATGGTGCAATGCAAATAACAGATCCAATTATCAAAGATTATTAAGGGACTATGATTTGATTGATAATCCTGATGATAAGGTTCGTTCAATCGTTTGTTTTTTAATACATCCCGATTATCGAAGACAAGGAATTGCTCAAATGATTCTTGCAAAAATAATTGATGATTACTCGAATACGGACTATGATTATCTTGAAGTATATCCGAGAAAAGGGGAATCTAGCGAGAGCAATTTCAAAGGTCCAATGGAATTATATAAAAGAAACGATTTTAAGCTGCATAAAGAGTATGATGAATATTATGTAATGAGAAAAAAACTAAAATAAATACGGTGCACAACAATGTGCAAACTCCATATTGGCTTTTCACGTGCTTTGCACAAAAAAAACATATTTCTTAATAGCAGATTATAGAAGTAAACCATAACTTACTTAACGAGACATTTGCAAGCGCAAAGCCCGCGCCAAGTTCCGCTATGGCCCTCATTGGGATGCAGGATGGATTCGCAGTTTCGCAAGAGACAAGGATGGTAGGAATGAGGACCGGAGCGCCAACGCAGTTTTTGCACTAACCGTTAGCGGTAATTTAACTACGCAAATTGTTGTATTATATTTGACCGAAAAATAACTACAAAAAACTGACCTATGTTTTACAACCAGAATATTAAGCTTGAGAATGAAAGTGTCAAAATATGCAATGATAGGTACTTTCACTTAAATCACAGAATTGCATTTTTAGCAATTTATCTCGTTTTCGTTGGCTATGGAATTTTTTGTTTACTGAAATGGAATTCACTTCGAGAATTTGAAATTTTTCTTTTTACAGCAATGTTGACTACAGGAGTTATTGGTTTTATTAGGGAGATATTTTTCAAATCATATCGTAAAACGATTCCGTTTAATGAGATTAGAACTATTAAAATGCAAAAAACAATTTTAAATCTCAAAAGACCGAAAATTAGAATTAGACTTAAAAATGGGAAATCCCAGGATGTGTATACTGATTCACAGCATGCGAATTTATTATTGGAATTGCTAGACGAATAATAAATAAATAAATGGAAAAACGACCGCTATCATTGTACAAACTCCATATTGGCTTTTCACGTGCCTTGCACAAGGAAGAGTATACAATTTGAAAGCAGATTAAAAAGAACAAAACGTTTCTGACAAAACACAGAAATTGCAATCGCAAAGCCCGCGCCAAGTTCCGCTCCGGCCTCATTGGGAGACAGAATGGATTCACGGTTTCGCCAGAGATATAGGGTAGAAGTAATAAAGACCGGAGCCCCAACGCAGTGTTTGCACTAACCGTTAGCTCTCATAACATTAATATCATCTATTTGACTCGCATCAACTTCTATCCTAACTTGTAGCAAACAAAGCAATCATTAATGGCCACTACCCCCAACAAACTATCCCGATTCTGGCAGGAGCTGAAACGCCGTAAAGTTCTCCGCTCACTGGCCATTTACGCAGGTACTGCATTTATCATCCTTGAAGCCTCCAGCATCATTTTTCCCCTTTGGGATTTTCCGGAATGGAGCCTCAACCTGGTGCTGTGGCTTTTGATTCTGGGAGCCTTTATCAATGTGATCATCGCATGGATTTATGACATCACCCCGGGAGGTATGCGAAGGACCAAGCCCATGGAAGAGGTCAACACGGAAGAAAGAAGTCCAGATTCCAGAGGATGGAAAGCCGCCACCTATATCAGCCTGGTGGTGATTGTGGCCCTTGTCATTTTCAATGTGGTCCCAAGACAGGCAATCAAAGTCGGGGATATTCAATCGCTTCTCATTCTTCCCTTTGACAATTTTACCGGTGATGATCAACTGGATTATGTCGCAGCCGGAATGCATTCAGCACTCATCGGTGATATGGGACAGATCAGTGCCCTGCGGGTCATCTCTAAAACTACAGCCAGTGTCTATAGGGCAAAGAATATGTCCTTACCCCAGATTGCCAATGAAATTGATATGGGGGCTGTGATTGAACCATCAGTGCTGTGTTATGGTGACAGTGTTTGTATTCAGATCAGGGTGATTACCATGTACCCCGAGGAAAAACAACTCTGGGTAGCGGAATACAAGGAAGACAAAAGCCAGATCATGAACCTCTATAGTAAGATTACCAAGCAGATTGCGAATGATTTAATGGTGGAATTAACTCCCCGAGAAGAGCAATTACTTGCCAGATCGTTAACCCTTGACAAGGAGGCCTATGATTCCTACCTGAAGGGACTCTATTACCTTGAAGATGCTGACCTGGAATCATTGAATAAAGCCAGGGAATTTTTGAACCTTGCTATTGAGAAGAATCCTGACTGGGCCCCCCTCTATTCCAGTTTAGCACAGGTCTGGATAGCAATCGCTCAGATGGGTTTTGAATCGCCGGAAATTGCAGGTCCGAAAATCTTCGAGAACCTTAACAAGGCGCTTGAACTGGATATTAATAATGCTGATTCTCATTATGTAATTGGCATGACCGCCTTTTTGACAGAATGGGACTGGGAAAAGGCTGAAATGGAGTTATTGAAAGCATTGGCCGCCAATCCCAATGACCCTATGTCTAGAGTCATTTATGCACATTTATTGGCTTGCCTGCAAAGGCCAGGTGAGTCTCTGGCACAGGGCCGGCTGGCGATAGAACTGGATCCATTAAATCCAATGATACAGTTATTTTATTCAGTACCGTTGATGAATGCAGGTGATTATAAGCCTGCCCTTGCTTATGGAGAAAAAATAACGTCGGGTGATCCTGGAAACTATATGGCCAACACTTTAATTGAAATATCAGCTTTTCTTTGCAGGGATTATAATAGAGTAATGGAAGCGGCCAAACATGTTTTTGCTGCCAAAGAAGAAAAAGTTGACTTCAAAGAGGTTGAAAGAGTTTTCGGGGAGGCAGGTTTTGTTGCGGCATATGAAGAAATTTTGCGTCAGTCTGAGGTGTTGGCTCAAAAAGGATACTATTTAGCACCCGTTGAAATGGCATACAGATATATGATGGCGGATCAAGCGGATAAAGCCATGGAATGGATTGAGAAGGGATTTGAAGTGCGCGACCCGGTTATGCCCTATATTGCCACACATGGCTTTCTCTGTGAGCCACTATATGACAATCCCAGGTTCATTGAAATTCTTCAGAAAATGAACCTGCCTTTGCCGGTGGATTAATGAAATTTTGGAATCATTTAATCCAAATACCATGCAGAGCATGAAAGGATCAGGCAATGGCTGGAGAATGAGATGTTCTAATTCAACATTTTCTTTACTACTGTACAGATAGAAATTATCGAGACCAATAGGAAAGTAGTTGAGAGATAATCATTTATAATAATATAATCCGATTATTGCATTAACGACAGCTAACGTTAGGTATACTCCATTTGCATGTCATGCTTTTTGTGTCAAAAAGCCCGCCATTAGCAAACGTCTGTATACCCAGACCGTTCAGGCACATTCAGCTAGTGCTGAACTTTTGTCTGCCCGCTGCTAGCGCAGCTCTCGCATCCAAAAGGAATGTGCCTGAATGCAGCGCTAAACAAAATCGCATTTAAAACCCACAGAATAATTGAGATTAAGGTCTTAACTTGTATCAACAATATTTGAACGTTCCAGAACATGCCGTTAAACGCAATTTTACGTCACCTCTATTTATTTTATCAACAATATTTGAACGTTCCAGAACATGCCGTTAAACGCAATTTTATCCCGCACTTGCGGGCTCATGAGTCTGCTTGAGCAAGCTCAGCAGACTACGCCCTCAGTGACGGAACTACGTTTAGCGCTGCATTAGCACCAATTTGGATAAATCAATACAAAAGACAATAATAGAATTATTATGAAACTTGAATCCAACGCAACTATACAAATTCAAAAACCGATTGAAGAAGTTTTTGAAGGGATTGTAAATCCAGAGAAAATGACCAAGTATTTTATTTCTGAAAGTAGCGGACGACTTGAATCAGGAAAAGAAGTGATTTGGAAATTTCCTGAATTTGAAGATAAGTTCCCTATTAAAGAAATTAAAATTGAAAATAATAGTTCAATTTCCTTTGTTTGGGACCCAGAAACTGTTGTGATAATCACATTAGAAAAATTGCCAGATAATAGTACCATAGTAAGAGTAAACGAAAATGGAAAGGAACTTAATGATGATAATCTGAAATGGGCTTTAGAGAATTCGGGAGGATGGGCAAATTTCCTCGCTTGTATGAAAGCCTATTTGGAATACGGTATACAACTTAGAAAAGGTGCATTTGAATTTATGAGAAAGCGATAAACAATAAAATAGTATCACAATGAAAGTTACAGCTGAAAAAAACGAACAAGTTGCTAGTATGATATTTGCATCTATTTATCCACATTACGTGAATAGATTGGAGAAGAATGGTAGAACTAAAGAAGAGCTCCACCAAGTAATAGAATGGTTAACTGGTTTTGATGAAGATAAACTTCAAGCACTTATTGAAGAGAAAGTAACTTTTAAAACATTCTTTCAAAAAGCAAAAATACATCCCAACGCACACTTGATTAAAGGAGTCATTTGTGGTTATCGAATTGAAGAAATAGAAGATGAATTTGAATTGTACAGACAATGTAGATATTTAGATAAGTTGATTGATGAATTGGCGAAAGGTCGTAAAATGGAGAAAATTATGCGAGAAGAAAAGAAATAATACTGGTGCTAACATTGTACAAACTCCATATTTGTTTTTCACGTGCTTTGGACAATGTAACTTAAAGTATGAATAAGTAGATTGCAGAGGCAATCTATAACTAACTAAACAAGACAATTGCAAACGCAAAGCCCGCGCCAAGTTCAGCTCCGGCCCTCATTGGGAGGCAGGTTGGATTTACAGTTTCGCAAAAGACAATGCTGGTAGGAATGAGGACCGTAGTGCCAACACAGTGTTTGCACCAACCGTTAGCTACAATTTTAAATACTCTTGTCACTGGATTATTGTTTAAATTGAAATTTGCCATTGAATGCACATAAATAGAATCAAATGAGAATCTTTTTAATTGGAGGATCAGGAAAAACAGGTAGAGAATTGGTTAAACAAGGACTTGAACGAGGAGATATAATTACTGCACTAGTTCGTAATCCGAATAAATTCAATTTTACTCATCCCAACCTGAAAGTAATTAAAGGGAATGTTCTCGTACCTGAAAGTTTCGACACAGCTGTTAAAGGACAGGAAGCTGTATTATCAGCACTTGGACATAAAAGGTTTTTTATTCCGACCAGTATATTATCGAGAGGAACAAAGAATTTAATTGAAGTAATGAATAAGCACAAAATTAAACGGTTCATTTGCATCACTTCTCTCGGGGTGAATGATAGTAGATTTAAACTTGGATTGTACTATACCCTTTTTACTATACCAGTAATACTTCTATTTTATTTTTTAGATAAGTCTAAACAAGAAAAATTAATTATGAAAAGTGATCTGGAGTGGACAATAATTCGTCCTGGTCAGTTAACAAATGGAAAAAAGCGGACAAATTACAAACATGGATCAGATGTTGGAAGTTATGTCCTGACAAAAATGGTCTCAAGAGCAAGTGTTGCTGATTTTATGTTAAAACAACTCGACGACAAGACCTATATTAGAAAAACACCAGGGATAACTAATTAAAAACCTTTAGCTATATAGTGTCATACGCCATACTGCCTGTCACGCCTTTGCAGATCAGCTCCTCTGCTGTGGAATTGGCCCCACATGGGCAAAAGATCGCGCCAGTTGTACAGCGCCTACACTAACCCTTAGCTGTCATAAGTTATATCCTGATGTTGATTCATATCAACTTCTATCCTATCTTGTAGAAAAGAACGCGATGATTAATGGCTACTACCCCCAACAAACTATCCCGATTCTGGCAGGAACTGAAACGCCGTAAAGTTCTCCGTTCACTTGCCATCTACGCAGGTACTGCATTTATCATCCTTGAAGCCTCCAGCATCATATTCCCCCTTTGGAATTTTCCGGAATGGAGCCTCAACCTGGTGCTCTGGCTTTTAATCCTGGGAGCCTTTATCAATGTGATCATCGCCTGGATTTTTGACATTACCCCGGAAGGTATGCGAAGGACCAAGCCCCTGGAAGAGATCACCCCGCAAGAAAGAAGTCCAGATTCCAGAGGATGGAAAGCCGCCACCTATATCAGCCTGGTGGTGATTGTGGCCCTTGTCATTTTCAATGTGGTCCCAAGACAGACAATTGAAGCCGGGGATATTCAATCGCTGCTCATTCTCCCCTTTGACAATTTTACCGGCGACGAAAACCTGGATTACGTTGCAGCCGGAATGCATTCAGCACTAATCGGTGATATGGGACAGATCAGTGCACTGCGGGTCATCTCTAAAAAAACAGCCTCTGTTTATAAGACAAAGGATATGTCCTTACCCGAGATTGCCAAAGAAATTAATATGGGAGCGGTGATTGAACCATCCGTGATGTGCTATGGAGACAGTGTTTGTGTTCAGATCAGGGTGATTACCATGTATCCGGAAGAAAAACAACTCTGGGTAGCAGAGTACAAAGAGGAAAAAAGCCAGATTCTGAACCTCTATAGTAAGATCACCAAAGAGATTGCGAATGATTTAATGGTGGAATTAACTCCACAGGAGGAGCAAATACTTGCCAAGTCAAGAACAGTTGACAGAGAAGCCTATGATGCCTTCCTGAGGAGTCATCAATACTGGGGTGATGTAAGTTTGGAATCTTTAGATAAAGCCAAGGAATTTCTGAACAGTGCTATTGCGAAGGATCCAGATTGGGCGCCTCTTTATGCCGGTCTGGCAAAAGTCTGGTTAGGTCTCAATCAAATGGGTTTTGTGTCACCTGAAATAGCAGGCCCTGAGATTTATAAAAATCTTAATAAAGCGCTTGAACTGGATCCGGAAAATGCAGATTCTCACTATTTAACTGCCATGATAGCATACCTTGCAGAATGGAACTGGGAAAAGAGTGAGAAGGAGTTTTTAAAAGCCATAGCCATTAGCCCCAACGATGCCTATTCACGGATCTATTATTCACATCTATTATATATTCTTCAGAGACCTGAAGAAGCTGCAGTACAGGCCCGGTTGGCATCTGAACTGGACCCGCTAAATCCGGTGATCCTGGTAACCTATTCAGCTGCACTATTATTTGAAGATGATTGCGAAACTGCCAGGATTCATTCCGAAAAAGCATTGGAAATTGACCCGGGAAACTTTCTTGCCAATAATTCGCTTGGAGGGGTAGCTTTTCGTTGTAAAGATTACAAGAAGGCATTTGAAATTGAAGAATTAAACTTACAAGCCTATTTATCTTCTACAGGACATTTTAATGAAGATGCCTTTAAAGAGATAGAGAGGATTTTCGATGAGCAAGGTTTTTTTGCCGCATATGAAGAAATAGTGAAGCAATACGAGGTTTTGTATGAGAAAGGATTAATTAATCCAGGTGTTATGGCTATTAATTATATTACAGGAAATCAACAGGATAAAGCCATGGATTGCCTTGAAAAAGGATTCGAAGTTCACGATCCACAAATGCCATATATTGCCTCCGGTGGTTATCCGTTTGATTCCTTATATGCCAACCCCCGGTTTATAGCCATTCGTGAAAAAATGAACCTTCCAATTCCAAATATTGATTGAGAAATGTTTGTTTGATTAGTATAATATTTACGACAGCTAACACAGAGTAAATTCCATTTGGCATGTCACACTTTTTGCACCCCAAGGATAAATATTAGCTATGAAACCTTAACATTGGCAAAAAGCTGTGCCATCAGGCAAACAGTCATTTACTCTGACCGTTATAGCCAATTAAAAAACGTAAAACATTGAATTAAATATGAAAATCAAAATTTTAGCTGTAATTTTTTTTAGTTGTCTGATTGTATCATGCAATAATGAAAAACAAAAAAAACATAAGGACGATAATAATAAAGAACTTGTTATGAAAAAGGAAGACTATGCTTCACTCAAGTCAAAATTGGAAGAGCGAAAAACAAATTTTGCACTCAAAGCTGACGATAATAAAAAAAGGGCCTACAAAGAAGGTATAGAATCTGTCGAGAAAAGCGGAATAGTAAATACAGCAAAACAGGTAGGAGATAAAGCACCAGATTTTACTTTAAACAATGCTTTAGGAAAACCTGTGACATTGTCCGAGTATTTAAAGAAGGGTAAAGTTGTGTTGACTTGGTATCGAGGTAACTGGTGTCCATATTGCAATTTGACACTTCATGCATTACAAGAAGAATTATCAAATTTTAAAGCACATGGAGCTAATTTAATCGCATTGACACCAGAATTGCCTGATGAATCAATCAGTACTTCGGAAAAGCATAACTTACAGTTTGAAGTTTTAAGTGATGTTGGAAATAAAGTTGCCAAAGAGTATGGAATCGTATTTCAACTTACTGATGAAGTGGCGGAAATGTACAACCAATCATTTGAATTAAATAATCATAACGGAGATGAATCTAATGAACTTCCACTAGCTGCAACTTATATAATTAACGAAAAAGGTGAAATAGTATATGCTTTTTTAGACGCAGACTATCGGAATAGAGCTGAGCCTTCTGAATTAACCGATTTCTTAAAGAACAATTAAAAACTATATTATCAGGAATAAAAACCGCCTCCAACAATGGCTCTAAAGCATAGGGCGGACAGTGGTTTCCGCAAGTTTCGGGTTCATAGAAAGCTTTGTCTCGTTTGACAAGTACGCTGCTCCGAAATTTCCTACGTTTCATACCCGAGACCGTTAGCTATCATGATTAAATATCTTCAGTTTGACTCGTATGTACTTCTACCCTAACTTGTAACTAAGAATATACTTATTCATGGCTAATCCCAACAAACTATCCCGATTCTGGCAGGAACTAAAAAGAAGGAATGTAGTTCGGGTGATTGCGGTTTACGCAGGTGCCGCATTTGTGATCATTGAGCTGATCAACAACATTACTGAACCACTTCGCCTGCCGGACTGGGCTCCAACTTTCGTTATTGTTCTTCTTGCAATAGGATTCCCAATAGTTTTTCTCTTCTCCTGGATCTATGACGTCCACCCGAAAGAGGGAATGGTAAAGACAGAACCGGCTTATAAGTTAAAAACTGAGGAAATTTCCAAATCTTCCAGCAGTTGGAAGATCGCCAGCTATATCAGTTTTGCAGTGATTGTGGGACTGATCATACTGAATGTTGTTCCCCGGGCTAACGATAAGCAGATCGTGGATAAATCCATTGCTGTTTTACCATTCGAAGATATGAGTATAGAACAGGACCAGGAGTATTTCTGTGATGGAATCGCCGAAGAGATAATAAATTCTTTAACCCAACTCGATAACTTAAAGGTCATCGCCAGAACCTCCACCTTTGCCTTCAAGAACAAGCAGACAGATATACGTGAAATAGGAGAGATTCTGGGTGTGAGTACGGTCATGGAAGGGAGTGTGCAAAAGGCTGGTGATCGGCTACGTATTACCGCTCAACTGATTAATGTAGAGGATGGCTCTCACCTTTGGTCAGAGCAATTTGACCGTGATTTCAATGACATTTTCAGCATTCAGGATGAAATATCCATGGCAATTGTTGAAAAGCTCAAAGTTGAGCTGCTGGGCAATCAAGGAGAAACAGTCGGTCATCGACAAACGGAAAATCCTGACGCTTATAATCTGTACCTGAAGGGGCGCTATTTCTGGCACCGGCGAACGCAGGAAGATTTGTATAAGAGTTTACAAAATTTCGAACAGGCCATAGAAATCGACCCCAACTATGCACTCGCCTACGCCGGAATGGGCGATGTGTATTTTATTATGAGCTGGTGGGGAAGTTACCCAAGGGATGAAGGCTATGAAAAAGCAAAGACCTACCTCAAAAAAGCCCTTTCAATCAATGAGAATCTCCCTGAAGCCCACGCTACACTTGGAGGAGTTTTAACATGGAATGACAGGGATTGGAAGGGGGCTGAAAAGGAGTTGCTGTATGCTATTTCGCTCAATCCCAATGATGCCAATGCCTATCAGTATCTTTCAGAATTAATGAGTACTCTGGGGAAAACCAAGGATGCTCTAAAATATATTGACAAGGCCATCAGGCTCAATCCCCATTCCCAGACTATGTATAACTTGCGTGCAAGTTACTATTATGATGAAGGTGCCTATGAAGAGGCCATCGATGATTGCATGAAGTCCCTCGAGATTTTTCAGTATGGATGGCCTTTGCAAAGGATCTTTAAATGTAATATCAGGTTGGGCAATGATTTGGCAGCCGTAGAAAATCTAAAAGAACTCGTTTCAATGGATCCTTCAGTTAATGATTCCGAAATGATTGATACCGTTTTCCTGGATTCTGGCATCGAAGGAGTCATCAAATGGTACATCCTTTGGCTGCAAGAAGGTAGCTCTTCGGATTTCTATCTAAGGATAAATTTGAGTTCTCGGATTGCCAGTTTATACGGTCTTCTGGGGGATGCCGATCAAGCCCTTGAATGGTTGGAAAAGAGTTTAGAGGCTGGTGATAGCAATTTACTTTCCCAGAAATTCTCCAAGGATTTCGAATTTCTTAGAGGTGATCCCAGATTTCAGGCCATATATAATGAACTGGGATTATAAGAAATGGTTTGCATTCATGTTGTCCATATTGAGACATCATGGAATGCAATACTAAGTGAATTAGATATGCATTGGCAATTTATTAATCATTCAAAACCAAAAGAAAATGGAAATTATTGTTATTCTTATCGTTGGTGGAGCAGCCGGCTGGTTAGGCAGTATGGTTTACAAGGGTAGTGGCCTTGGTTTCATTGGGAATATCGTGGTGGGGATTATTGGGAGTATTGTTGGTTACTGGCTTTTAGGGAAACTTGGTGTTAATCTGGGCGCAGGGTGGATTGGAGCCATACTGACAGGTGCTGTGGGAGCAATTGTAATATTGCTATTGTTTAATTTGATATTTAAAAAACGATAGAAATTTGCTTGTATAGGCGAAAAGTAACAGCTACCGCAACAAAATATATACTCCATTTACCTAGTCACGCTTTTTGCGACAAAAAGCCCGCCATTAGCAAACAGTCGCATATTTGGACTGTTAGGAGCAATTTAAAAAGAGCAACCGTCCTGAAATAGTATGACAAAAAAACAAACAAAACGAATACTCAGAATAGTATTTATTATTGCAAGCATAAGCTCTTTGTTGTTCGTACCATGGATTTTGGTAAAGGCATGGATTATTACCACTACCTGATACGGTTCAGGAACAAGTAAATGAAGCCATTGGTCATGGATTTGATGGAATGATTGTTTACGTGGACCAAGCTGGGAAGCCACCGGAGTTTTATGCCGCAGGCTGGCATGACCGAAAAAATAAAATACCTGCCGACCCGCAAGCCTTATTCAAGATTGCCAGTATTAGCAAGTTATATGTTGCTGTTGCTGTCGCTAAATTGGTAAATGACAATCGTTTGTCTTTGGATAAAACGCTCGCTGATTACTTTCCGGAACTTGTGGGAAGAATTGAAAATGCAGATAAAATTACCTTGAGAATGATGGTGCAGCATAGAAGTGGTATTCCCAATTTTACCGACACCCCTGGCTATTGGGAAGACCCACCGAAAGACAATAGAGAAACTCTTGAGTTGGTACTGGATAAGCCTGCTGACTTTGAACCTGATAAAAAATATAGTTATTCAAATACGAATTATTTGTTGATAGGCGAAATCCTTGATAAAACATTGGGATATAGCCATCACCAATATATCAAGAGGGAAATTTTGATACCGCTTGAGCTGAACAATACTTACAGTTTGCTTAGTGAAGTGGATTTAGACGATGTTATGAGTGGGTATTACGTAGGTTATGATGGCGATTTAAAGTATAATGATTTTATAAACCCTGCCGGCTCAATGGTAGCTACAGCAGAGGATGTGGGCATATTCTTGAGGGCATTAAACGATGGCTCTTTGTTAAATGATAATGAACAGGCTATTTATTCCTCTATTTATGAATATGAACATACAGGATTATTGCCAGGATACTCTAGTATTGCCAGGTATCACAAAGATATTGATGCGGTCGTTGTTCAGTTTGTAAATACAAGTGGTGGATACACCTGGAATTTATCGGAAATCGTATATAATCGTATTGTAAAAATAGTGAGAAGTAAAAAGAGAATAAAGTAGCATTCGTGAAGATTGGAAAACAAATGCAAACATCACAACTATTTAAAATAGGCGAAATCCTAATTCTATTTATTTCTGTCTTCGTATTTATTAAATTGATAACTCCTTTAGTTGGTGATCACCCTATTTTAAAGCAAGCTGTAATTTGGACGGCCAATATTTTAATGTTAATTTTTGTGTGGCTAGGTCTTAAGCTTCGGGGTGAAAGTTGGAAAGATTTTGGGCTTGGTTTTAAATCTGTCACCTGGAGCGAAGGCATAAAAATATTTCTGCTTTCTCTATTAGTTTTTGTTTTGGCAGTAGCTGGTTTCATTGTTGGATCTATTGTCATGGCAAATATTACAGGTATCCCCGAAAATGCCAATCTAAGTGGATATGATTATTTAAAAGACAATATTGGAATGCTCCTTTTGACATTAGGAGGTGTTTATATTGTATCTTCTTTTGGCGAGGAGGTCATTTATAGAGCTTTCCTGATAAACAGAATCTCAGAACTTGGACAGAAGACGAAAAAATCAACAGTCATTGCAATAGCCCTAAGTTCAATTATATTCGGCCTTGTTCATTATGAATGGGGGGCAATGGGAATTGTACAAACAGGATTTATGGGATTAGCTTTGGGTATCTGTTACATCAAATTTAAAAGGAGACTTTGGATTTTAATATTGGCACATGCATATATGGACACAATCCTGATGGTGCAGATGTATCTAGCAAGCAATTAAAATAGAAAACAGGGGAAATGAATCTGAGCATAGCAATGGCTAAAAATAATAGCCGTAAAAGCAATATGTTAAAGCACTGTAGCAAGCTTCTATTCACTAATAACTTGAGAAGTATGAAGCCCGCAATTGGCTAATATTCTTATACCAACCTTGTAAAACCTTTAGGGCTAAAAATTCATTTTAATATTAAATAAGAAAAACAAAAATAGAATTATGAAAAAAATATTCATTTATGTATTAGCTATAATAGTGACTGCCGAATTTTCATATTCTCAGGATATAAATAAGAACTTCAAATGGCCTGAAAATAAAAAAGCCGCTGTCTGTTTAACATTTGATGATGGTCAAGATTCTCATCTGGATAATGCCATACCATTACTTGACTCATTTAATATGAAAGCAACCTTTTATTGTCCCGGAAATAAAGAATCTCTACAGAATCGCACTTCTGAATGGAAAAAGATTGTTGAAAACGGACATGAACTTGGCAATCATTCGTTATTTCATCCATGTGATGGCAGGCTATTTGATTGGGTTAAACCAGAATATGACTTAAACCGATATAGTTTGGAACAAATACGAATGGAATTATATACTGCCAACACTCTGCTCAAAGCTATTGATGGAAAAACTAATAGAACTTATGGGTATACCTGCTCAAACTTTAAAGTACAGGGCGATACGAGCTACGTAGATGTAGTTAAGCAACTATTTTCGGCCGCAAGAAGTGATGGTCCGATACCAAACACTATGGAAAATATTGACATTAATTTTATGCCAAGCTGGTGTGTAGACAGTCATACTGGCAAAGAACTAATTGATTATGTAAAAGAGGCAAGAGAAAAAGGGACTATTGCCACATTTATGTTTCATAGTGTTGGAGGTGGTTACCTAAACGTATCCAATGAAGCATTGCAGGAATTATTAATCTATCTTAAAGAAAATGAACAAGATTATTGGGTAGATACCTTTTTTAATGTTACAAAATATATATCAAACCAATCAGTCAATACTAAATAAATCAGTGAGCTCAGATTATTAAACGGTTTACAACAATATATATACCGTAAGCTTGCATTAGCACTTCATTTTATACCAATGTATCCAGTATTTAATTGGGCTAGCTGAAAACCTTGATGGATTTTAAGTCGCACCAATCATATATAATCTTAGCCCTAATTTACATACTATGTTCCAATGAAAATAAAACTGATAATTATACTAGGTCTGTTGTTAAATGCAACAATAGCGATTTCACAGGAAGTGCCGTATCCACCTAGGCCTATTATTAGGCAAATTACATTTAATTGGTCTTCTCATTTGAGACTAGCCTCTGGTAGCGACAATTGGCCGGTTACTTGGGCGGATGATGATAATCAGTATACAGTTTGGGGAGATGGACATTTCCCGTTAAATACATTTTACTGGAATTTCTCGAACAAATGGCTTAGTGCAGATGGAAAACATTTTTCCCTGATTTTTACAGGACGAAAAGAAAATGATTCATTTAATCTGATTCAGGGTGAATTTACTACGGAATAATTATGGCAAGTTGGTTAGTATACAAATAACATATTCAGAAACATAAATGACATATACTCGAATAGTCATATCAAAATTTGGAGCCCCGGAAGTGTTGCAAAAAGTAACAGAAAAAGAGCTTCCAAGGCCTAAAAAAGGACAAGTTAGAGTCAAAGTATTAACAACCAGTGCATGCTTTACTGATACCCTTATTCGTCGTGGAATTTACCCGGCCGTTAGGAAGAAACCACCCTTTTCGCCCGGATATGATCTAGTAGGTGTTATTGATGCCCTTGGCGAAGGAGTACAGAATTTATCAATCGGACAAAAAGTTGCTGACCTGACAGTAATCGGGGCATATACCGAATACATATGCCTAGACGCAAATTCTGTTGTCCCGGTTCCTGATAATTTGGATAACGGTGAAGCGGTGAGTATGATACTAACTTATCTGACCGCATATCAAATGCTTTACCGTTTCGCAAAAGTAGAAACTGGCGATACAATTTTGATTCATGCAAGTTCAGGAGCCGTAGGCACCGCACTATTGCAACTGGGCAAACTATTGAACCTGAAAATGTATGGAACAGCTTCAAAAAGCAAACATAAGTTTATCAAAGACATGGGTGCAATTCCTATTGACTACGAAAACGAAGACTTCGCAGAGCTCATTAAAAAAAATGAGCCCAAGGGGATAGATGCCGTTTTCGACCCTATTGGAGGCAATTATTTTCCACGTTCTTTAAGCATATTAAGAAAAAATGGGATCTTGGTTGGGTTCGGATATCAAAATGCAGCAAGTGGCAAAGATGGACATGTTGTGCTTGATTATTTTAAGATCAAGTTTTGGAATGTGCTGCCATCTAAACCGTCTACTGAATTCTATGTAATAACTTCATTTCGAAAAAAACATCCGGATTGGTTCAGAGAAGATCTAAATGTGTTATTCAAGCTATTGTCCGAAAGAAAGATCAACCCTGTTATTGGAAGAGTTATGGAATTAGAACAAGCAGCAGAAGCTCATGAACTTGTGGAAAATTATAAAGTGGAAGGTAAGATAGTCTTAAGCATTAACGATTAAAATCCTGAACACTAACGCCAACAAGGTTTATAAATCATTTGGAGTTTGGAGATATTCGTGCGTTATTACCCCCAACATTCTGGTTGGTAACTTGTTAGTTTTGAAGCCCTCAATGAATTTAAAGAGGTATTGCTCTTTTAGTATTAGTAAGAAGATATAAACTGAGTGAAAAGGAATCCAAAATACATACGAACAGCTATGGTGTTAGAAAAACATTATGTAAATAGAAGTGGCTGGTTGAGAGCTGCTGTCCTGGGTGCCAATGATGGGATTCTTTCTACCGCGAGTATTGTTATTGGTGTTGCAGTGGCAAGTGAAACAAAAGATCCAATAATTCTTGCTGGAGTAGCAGGATTGGTTGCTGGTGCGCTTTCCATGGCAGCGGGAGAATATGTTTCAGTAAGTTCACAATCTGATATCGAAAAGGCTGACATCGAAAGAGAATCTAATGAGTTGAAGAAAATACCAGAAATTGAATTAGAAGAACTTGCCAAAATCTATCAAAGGAGAGGCTTGGATGATAAACTCTCCTTCCAAGTTGCTGAACAATTGACACGAAATAATGCTCTTGAAGCACATGCAAGAGATGAATTAGGGATAAATGATATTACCCAGGCAAAACCTCTGCAGGCCGCATTGGCTTCAGGTGCTTCATTTACTCTTGGCGGCTTGTTACCTGTAATAGTTGCACTTACGTCTCCTTTAAAATACATGGCTTACTTTCAGTACGTTTCAGCATTGGGTTTCTTAATTATTTTAGGGACAGTTGCAGCAAAAGCTGGCGGGTCGAGCATCAGTAAAGCGGTAATTAGAATAACTTTTTGGGGGACAATTGCAATGGGAATTACGGCTCTCATCGGGTATTTATTTGGCATTAATACTGCTTAGTTTTATATGAGTGACAGATCACATATTAAACCCAAAATAATAATTGAGATATGCTGACCCATATAAATCCGAAATTACCAATGCGTGACAAAAATGTCACGAAAGATTTTTACCTTAAGAAATTGGGGTTTAGTGAATTTGGAAGGGCTGATTATGATGGATACTTGATGCTGCAAAAAGACAAGATTCAGATTCACTTCTTTGAATTTAAAGAACTTGACCCAAAGAATAATTACGGGCAAGTCTATATTAGAACGGATAATATTGACAGGACATATCAGTCATTTTTAGATAAAAAGATAAAAATCCATCCGAATGGATCATTGGAAACCAAATCTTGGGGACAAAGGGAATTTTCCATACTTGACCCGGATTACAATCTATTAACATTCGGACAAAGTATTTTGTAATAATGAAAACGAAGCATAATCCATCACATTAATAGAATAAAGGATATTGAATTACATATCTTACAATCAATGGAGTTAGTGAATATCGCATCTAGCCTATCAAGGGGGTAGTGGAAATTTGAAACGTACTGGACCGCATCACGGTCTGTAAAGGCAGCTAGTGGGGTAGCCCGCCATCCGCCACTGACCATTTGATTAAACGTTATGCCACTGGAAGACACTAACAACTTATATAGCAATAATAAAAATATGAAACGGTTCATATTCCTTTTAATACCCATTATTTACACGAATATTTTATTTGCCCAAAAGGCCTTTTATATCGCTAGCTATGATCAAGCTATGGATTTTGAAAAAGGGACGGAAATCATATCTATAAATGGTCGACAGCTTAATGACCTGATACCTGGTCGTATGCAATTTGTAGGCCAGGAAACAGGAGGTGCATATGCTGGCAATAACAGTGGCACCTTTGTAATCGTAACATTGCCCAATAGTCGCCTTTGTGTGGGAATACCAATGGTGGGATATTACATGGCTGTTCCACCTATTCAACCTTTCGACCGTGGGGTATTACCAACGATAGAAATCACACCAAACATTCAGCAAATAATTAATAAAGAAGACGTATGCCTGGAATGGGCTTTGGAAAATATTTGAAAATATAGAATAAACGTCATAGTATCATTTTAAGCTAGAACTTGACCATGAAAAAGTATTTTGTATTAGCAATCAGCATATTACTGATCAAAGGCGCCTTTGCCCAGAATCTCTATATGCTTCCCGAAAGCTTTAACAGCAGTACCCTGAGTTCATTCGAAAATCTCAATGGCATTAAGGGTGAAGGAGGAAAAACAAATAGTTCGGCCAAAGGAAATGCCTTTGAGGGTCTTAAAGGAGAACAGTCAAAGGTCTTATTGGAGGTGGAAGGCCCTGGAATCATCCAGAGGATGTGGTTTACGGTTAGGGATCGCTCCCCCGAAATGATGAGATCTATTCGTTTGCGAATCTACTGGGATGGAGAAAGCAAAGCGGCAGTGGATGTGCCATTTGGTGACTTTTTTGGCTACGGACTATCTGAAGTGGTAAAATTTGAATCGGCGCTTTTCTCCAATCCCGAAGGCCGGTCATTTAATTGTATGATTCCAATGCCCTTTCGCTTAGCCGCTAAAGTGGTGCTCACCAACGAAAGCTCAAAGGACATTCCTGAGGTCTTTTATGATATCGACTTTATAAGACTGGATATGCTGGAGGAAGATGCCCTGTATTTTCATGCTTTCTGGACTCGTCAGAAGACTTCAGAATTGGGAGTGGATTTTGAATTTTTACCTGAAATAGAAGGGAAAGGAAGGTTTCTAGGGGTAAATATGGGAGTTAATACGGATCCCGCTTATGGAAATACCTGGTGGGGAGAGGGTGAGGTGAAAATGTATATAGACAATGACGAGGAGTTTCCCACAATTAATGGAACTGGTACAGAAGATTACATAGGCACAGCCTGGGGATTGGGACAGTTTACCAATCTCTACCAGGGGTGCACGGTAGCAAATGACAGTACCAAGCAATACGCCTTTTACAGATTCCACATTCCAGATATTATAGGGTTTCATGAGAACTTCAGGGCCACGATACAACAAATTGGAGGTGGGATGCGTGATGAAGTAAGAAGTCTTCTGAAAAATGATGTGAAGCTGGAACCTGTCTCACTGGCAGCAACCAATGGATTCACGCGACTTTATGAAAACCCAAAGGATATTTTTGATGAAGATTTCCCCCATGGCTGGGTTAATTTTTATCGTATCGATGACTATTCGTCCACCTCATATTTCTACTTAAATAAACCCAGTACCAGTCTCCATGAATTACCTAACATATCGGAAAGACTTGAGCAATTTTAACTAGCTTTAAAATTGGGCATAAGCCAGGTACACTTTTCATTACTCCAAAAGACAGGCATGAAAAACAATCAAAGGACAAATAAAATACGAATTCTAGCTATTGCAGGATCTTTGATCCTTTCTGTTCAATTGCTTAATGCCCAGACAAGTCAAGGTCCTCAGTTTTTGCGTAAAGTGGGTGTGTTGGATAGTCTTTTTTCCAAAACACTAAACGAATCCAGAGAGATTTATATTCAGCTACCAGCCAACTATAGCCCTGAGAATACTCAGAAGTACCCTGTAGCTTATATACTGGATGGAGAGGTATTTCTTCTTACGGCTACAAACGTTCTTGATTTTTATAGTGGAGGATTTATGCCGGAAATGGTGCTCATCGGGATTTCCAACAGTAAGAACAGGATGAGGGATTTGACAAGCTCATCCATAAAAACTTTGTATGGAAGGCCGTTCAATCAAAAGAATGGTGAGGCGGCAAATTTTATCAAATTCATTGAAGATGAACTTATTCCTTTTGTGGAAGAAAAGTATCCCGTAACTAATTACCGAACCATAATTGGCCATTCCTATGGAGGTTTATTTGCCATCTATTCTCTACTGGAGCACCCCTGTTTATTTGCCAACTATTTAGCCATTGATCCCAGTTTAGACTGGGATAATCAGTATTTGGTGAAGCAAGCGACCACTTTGCTTAGTTCACAGAGTTATAAAGGCAAATCACTTTTCATGTCTTTAGGAGGACAATTACATATGCAAGATCCTGGTGTTACTATTGACAATGTAATGCAGGATTCTTCGGAGTTCACGACATTTGCCCGTTCCAATCTTACTTTTTCAAACCTGGTCAGAGAAAATGCCGGTAACGGATTGTTTTTTGAGTGGAAATTTTATCCCAGAGATTTGCATGGGACCATTACTTTCCCTTCCATAATGGATGGCTTGATAGCTGTTTTTGAATGGTTCCAAATGGAAAATACGAGCAGATTCAATTCGCCCGACACACCGAAAGATGAACTGTATGACATAGTGAAATATCGTGAAAACAAACTTAAGAGTCATTTTGATTATCTGGTTCCGCCTTATCCTGAAGACCTGCTTAATATGCTTGGAGATATGAGTTTAGATATGCAGCAAACAGAAAAAGCCAAGATGTTTTTTGAATTTGCTTTGGAGTACTACCCTCAAAGTGCAAATGCCTGTAATTCTATGGCAGATTATTATTCGAGACAGAAGGACTATGCTACTGCACTGGTATATGCTACAAAAGCCTATGAGTTAAGTGGGAGTGATTATCATAAAAGGAGCATGGAAAGACTTAAAGGAAAGATTTAGCAGAGGCTAACAAGAGGTAACCCCGATAGGCAATGTCACATGGAAAAGCACAGTTTTAAATCTTTTGTAGTTGAAGAAAAGGATGGGAAATTCACCGGGGCAGTTAAAACAAGAAATATTGAGGAGTTGCCCAGAGGGGAATTATTAATCAGAGTATCCTATTCATCTTTGAATTACAAGGACGCACTTTCAGCATCCGGAAATAGAGGCGTCACAAAAAAATACCCGCATACCCCGGGAATAGATGCCGTTGGAACAATCATTAAATCAGAGAACTCATCATTCCCAGTGGGTGAAAAGGTGATTGTCACCAGTTATGATTTGGGTATGAATACAGATGGAGGATTTAGTGAATATATCAGTGTGCCATCGGCATGGGCTTTAAAATTACCCGAAAATCTGACGATGAAAGAGGCGATGGTATACGGCACGGCTGGTTTAACGGCTGGCATGTCAGTGTTCCGGCTGATTGAACTGGTAAAGCCTGAAGATGGGAAAATTATCGTTTCCGGTGCAACAGGAGGTGTTGGAGCTTTAAGTATAGCAATCCTCAGTAAATTGGGGTATACCGTAACAGCCATTACAGGCAAAGAATCAGAAAAGGACTACCTCCTAAATCTGGGCGCTCAACAAATAATTCTGAGAAAAGATTTCGAAAATTTAGAGGAACGACCCATGTTAAAACCCATATGTGCTGGTGCTATTGATACGGTAGGAGGAATAATTCTGGAGAATATACTCAAATCCACTGCATCAATGGGTGCCGTGACCTCCTGCGGAAATGTGGCATCACCGAATCTTAATCTGACCGTTTTTCCATTTATCTTAAGAGGTATTACACTTATAGGGATTGATTCTCAGAATTATCCAATGAAATACAGGAAGCTGGTTTGGAGTAAACTGGCTGGAGATTGGAAACCAGTGCAATTAACAGAAACCTGCGATGAAATCACACTGGATGAAATAAGGGATAAATTTGACCTTATGCTTAAGGGGAAGCTGAAAGGCCGTACAGTCCTCAAATTAAGTGACTAGTAATCGCATGCGACAAAAAAATCAGGTCAATGGCCGGAAAGTGTCAAATTTTCAAATGAATCTGTTATTATTGTAAATTAAGCCAGGGAGATTTTTTTTTCAGCTTAAGCGAAAATAAAGGAAGTGCCTGTTTCATAGCATATTATGAAAGGACAGGCTTCTTTGGAAATTGCTTTCAACCAATAGGTGAAGCAGCTATTTGAAGAATAGCCAAACCCTTATCCCCTTAAAAAAGATGTCATGATAAAACCCGAAATACCAGCCAACGAAGAAGCCAGACAGGAGGAATTGCGCAGCTATTCCATCCTGGATACCCTTCCGGAAAAGGAATATGATGAAATCACCTACCTCGCTTCTCAGATATGCGGAACCCCCATATCGCTCATTAGTTTACTGGATGATGCCCGGCAGTGGTTCAAATCACATCATGGACTCAGCGCTTCAGAAACTCCTAAAGAATTGGCTTTTTGTGCACATGCCATTAATGATAAATTCAATCCTTTAATCGTTACTGACTCCAGAAAGGATGAGCGGTTTCATGATAATCCCCTGGTTACCGATGATCCAAATGTAATTTTCTATGCGGGTATTCCGCTTATAACACCCAATGGATTTCCAATTGGAACTTTGTGTGTTATTGACAATACTCCAAAACATTTAGATGACTCACAGGTGAATGCGCTGATATTGCTTTCAAATCAATTGATGAAATTATTGGAGCTGAGAAAGAAGAAAGCTGAACTTGAAATCAGGAACAAAGCCATGGAGGACAGTATTGATTATGCACAAAAAATTCAATATTCCATCTTACCTGACCTCAATGAGATAAAAAAAAGCTTTCCGAATTCATTCCTGTATTACAAACCGAAGGATATTATCGGGGGGGACTTCTATTGGTTTTACACCGATAAAGATTACAGTTACATAGCAACCATTGACTGCACGGGTCACAGTATTCCAGGGGCCTTATTGTCCATGACTGTTCATTCCCTGCTTAACGAAATTGTCATTTTAAATCAGGTGAGCAACCCCGGTAAAATTCTATCCTCCTTACACAAAAAACTTTACGAGACTTTACAACAGGAAAAAGGAGATGGATATTCGCAGGATGGTTGTGATCTCTCCTTTTGCCGCTTTGATTTTATAAATAAGGAGTTGAGCTATGCGGGTGCCCAAAATGATATCTATACCTATGATGGCAGGGCTCTATCCGTTCTAAAAGTAAGCAAGAAATCAATCGGGGGCCTGTCAATGCTCGGGGCTTCAGAACCAAATCGCGAGTTTACTGTTAAAACTTTAGATATATCGGATCCAGTGTTTGTCATATTGACCAGCGATGGGGTAGTGGATCAACTCAATTTTCAAAATCAACCATTTGGAAATGAGGAGTTCCAGGCTTGTATTTCCGACCTGTATCAACTCGATCCCGATGCGCATGACCAAACTGTTTAAATCGAGGATGCAAGAGTGGATGAATGGAGTAACACAACAGGATGATCAGTTATTGATAGGAATAAATATCATATAAGCGTCTAAAAATTAGTTTTTTGTATGGAGTTTTCAATCCAGGATGGTGTCGAAGAAAGACTCAGCATTTCTTATTTAGGGCAATCCGATGACAATGTGACCGGACAACTGATGGGATTGTCTAAATCTTTTATTGATGGCAAAACAGCACTGAAAAAAATATCTAAAAAGGTTTCATACCTGATCGCTGAGAGCTTTCAAAATATAATCAGGCATGGCATTCCCCAGGATATGGGTATTCTTTCCAATTCCGAACCGGACTTTTTCCAGATCAATTTTCTCGCTGACAGAATTATAATTTCTTCCAAGAATCTTATTGAAAACGAAAATATTCCACTCCTTGAGGACAGAATAGATCATCTCAACGAGTTAAGCGAGGAGGATCTCAAAGATATCTGGAGGAGAACGTTAAATGAAGGAGAACGAACGCCCAAAGGAGGCGCAGGCCTGGGAATCATCGATATGGCCAGGAAAACCGGCTTGCCCTTAAAAAAGAGGTTTATCCAAATTGATGATACCTATTCCCAGTTTTTTTTAGGGTTTGAGGTTACTAACCATTCCGAAAACCTGGTGTCCAAGCTTGATATTACCGAAATAGTAAAACAATACAGGGAATTTGTTCAAAAAGGACTTTTGGTATCCTACACCGGTGATTATTCCGGTGAGACAAATTCCTTTTTGATCCAGATGCTCCATAGCAATCTCATCGAAGAGGATTCGATTGACTCTGAAGCCATTGAAAACCTGAGTATAATCATAGAGGTGATTCAGAATATATCAAAGCACGGAGCCAGGCGTGAAAATCAAATTCCTGGCGGGTTTTCAATGAATGAAAAGGACGGCGCTCAATATATCCAGGCACATAATTACCTTGGCCACGGGGATTATCTGGCCTTTAATAAGCAGCTCCGGCGCTTGAAGTCAAAAACCCTGGATGAACTTAAAACAGAGCGTAAGAAAAAAATGCTGGAAGAACACTCCTCCCTTAAGGGAAATGGAGGATTGGGTCTCCTTGAGATCGGGATTTTTACAGAGAATAAATTCGATTATTCATTTGAGAAAACTGACGGGGACCTGTATCTATTTTCCATAGCACTTAAACTAAAGAACCATGGTTAAGCTTTTTATAAAAGAGACCGGCCAGAGTCCGGAAATCGTGTTCGACCCTGAAAAAGGAGAAATTAGCATCTCTGGCAAGTCATACCCGGAAAATGTCAATGAGGTTTACAAAAAACTGCTTGAAGCTCTTGAAACCTACAAATCTATCCCTCAGAAGAAAACCACGGTCAATTTCCACTGGTTGTATTATAATACAGCCACTTCAAAAATCATCGTCAAAATTCTCTCCGACCTGAAGACCGCACCCACGGAACTGGTTTTAAACTGGTACGTTAAAAAGGGATTTAAAATGATGATTGAGAAGGCGCAACTGATAAGGGAAATCATGGATATCCCAATGAATATCATAATTCAGGAATAATGAATGTTTTGAATATCAAACCGGCAATTTTCGTAATCTTATTTAGTATTCTACTTTCATCAGAAAGTAATGCTCAAGAGACAAGTACAGCATTACCTGAACAGATAATAACACCTGAAGATTTAAGCAATCTTTTAGGTGAATGGACCGGTAGATTGACCTATGCAGATTATAGCACAAATAAACCTTATACAATGCCTGTAAACTTGATTGTAGAACCAGGTAAAAATGCGAATCAACTTCTACTTTTCTACATTTATCCAAACGAGCCTAAGGCCAACAGTAAGGATAAAATAGTCGTTTCAAAAGATGGAATGAACTTAAATAAGCAAGCTTTAAAATCGAAACAGGGATTGTCAAATGGACAAATTCAAATTACCACTGAATATATCGGGAAGGACAATAAGCAGGAGGCCGTGATTAGGAACATATATATCTGGGGAGCAAAACAATTTATCATTCGAAAAGAAGTCCGATTTGAACCTGCCGGTGAATGGATAAAGAGAAATGAGTTTAGCTTTGAAAGGTAATCTTAAAGCAGCACAAATAATTGTCAATAATACAGTATGAACCCGGATTCAATTTACATATCGCAAATAGTCAAGGAAATTACGATAAAACCAAGATGTGATTATTTTGCAATCTGCTGGATCAAAAATGAGGTGGATGGAATTGAAATTGACCAGGTTTTATACCAGAATGTTTCGAATTCCATTTTCTTTCTAGATCCCAAATTTCAATGGAAGATCTTCAAAAAAGACGGGTCCGGGTCAGCAGGTTATATTTTGTATCTGGCTCCAGAGGTCTTAAATTATCCCCTGTTAAGCAATCTCCATATCAATAAAGTAAGGATGTTCAATGCAGGTGAAATCCCCTTATTCAAATTGAGCCCTGGAATAGAAATCAGAACACAGGCAATCCTGGAAATGATCGATGAACTCCTGGGATCTGAACTGAATCATAAAGATGATGCCATACTTTCTCTGTTAAACACCTTTTTTGTCTACTGCGACGGGCAGTGCAATATAAAATCAATTGTATCAAATAATAATTCCAAAACAAACCTGGTCTATGAATTCAAAAAGCTCGTCGATCAACATGTACTGGAAAATCACGATGTAACTTATTATGCCAGGCTTCTAAATATTTCTCCAAAATACCTGAACGAGTGCGTACAGGAAGTGTTGTCCGTAAGTTCAAAAAGTATCGTCATAGAACAGCTGCTGATGAGGTCCAGGCACGAATTAAAATTTTCAAGCAAGTCCATCAAGGAGATCAGTTTTGAACTGGGGTTTTCATCACCTGATTATTTCAGTTACTTTTTTAAAACCCATGCCGGTATTACGCCTTCCACCCTGAGAAAAGTCTAACAGTTCCTAAATTCATAGGTTTTACCGTGGTTTTCACATTGCAAGCACCCCATTGCCCGTGTAAATTGCAATAAAACTTAATTATGGACAGAAAGAATTTTTTTAAAACGTCAGGAATTGGATTGGGACTTGCCTTAATTCCCGGAATAATGCGTAGCCAAATATCCTCTGCAGATAAGGCTCTTACTAAATTTGCTAAACCCAAGATAGTAAAAGATTCAGAAGGGACTGTCTTGAATGTAATTGGGGATATACAGACTCATAAACTGCTTGGCACTGACACAGATAACCAGATAGTTGAATGGGTGGACAATGTTGAACCGGGGGTAGGGATTCCGCCACATGTTCATACCAGGGAAGATGAGATATTCAGGGTGATCAAAGGACAGGTTGAACTCATGGTAGATGGAAAAACCACCATTTTGAATGAAGGAGATACTGCCTTTGCGCCAAAGGATATTCCACACGCATGGAAAGTGGTCGGAACTGAAAAAGCTAAAATGATTACCTCTGCCTTCCCGGCAGGCATTGAGCAGATGTTTAAGGAATTAGCAGAACTTCCGGCAGGGCCTCCCGATTTTGAAAAAGTAGCTCAAATCTGTGCCAAGCAGGGGATTAGTTTTATCTGATTACGAAATCCAACCAGGTCAATAAGCAATAGCGGTTTGAGGCTTACCTCGAACCGCTATGTTGTTTTATAGACGTAAATTGTTGATTTACCAGGCCATATCCCTTATACTTTCAAATACTTCTATTGGTTTAAAGTGGACAAGGTTGTAGCTTGTACTTAGTGTTGTGTGATATTCAGGGAGCCGATTACACAATTGATTATAAATTGTAAGTTTGTGACGTGGAATTAAGTAATTTGTAAAATGAGAAAAACGATTGGAATTTTAATTTTAGTCCTGGTCTTTAGTGCTTGTAAACAGGAAATCGATAAATATCCGGTTAAGCAGGCAAATTGGGAAAGTAAAAAGACTAATATTGAGAGCTTTGATGAATATTTCCTGGGAAAAACTTATCTCCCCGTTTACTCACATATTTATCATATCCATGAGCATAGGGCATTTGATCTTACAACTACCGTAAGCATGCGTAATGTTTCAATAAGCGATACAGTTTATATTTTAAAAGCTGAATACTATAATACCATAGGAGACAATATCAGGCAATACATTAAAAGCCCTATTTATTTAAAACCACTGGAAACCCTGGAAATAATAATTGAAGAACAGGATATTGAGGGCGGTTCGGGAGCAAATTTTGTTTTTGACTGGGCCATGCAAAGCGATAAGAATCCGCCATTATTTGAGGCTGTAATGATTTCAACCTACGGACAACAAGGACTCTCTTTCACAACCAGAGGTGTTCAAATAGTTGAATGACAGAAGGCATTGACTTTAATATCCTCCCAAAAAGTAAACAGTGTATTCTTGTCTGCTACTGTTTTTTAACAAAGCATCGTGGCACATTTCAAATATGAAGTATATTCCCATGAAGATTTTAAGCGGTCTTATTCTGGCATTGTTTTCATTCTTACCGTCTATACTCTATTGCCAGGACCTGAATATCATCCCCTATCCTTCCATGGTGGAAACACATGAGGGATTTTTTAAACTAAACTCGCAGACCGTAATTACTCCCGGTAAAAATCTGGAATCCAAGGCAATACAGCTAAGAGATTTTCTTTACCCTGCCACAGGCTTTGATTTAAAAATTGGGAGCGCCGATATCCGATCCAGGCAGATCCTATTAGACCTAAATGAAAACCTGGAGAATCTGGGAGATGAGGGATATACCCTGGAAGTAACTGAAAACAAGATTCTGATTGAAGCACTTCATCCAAAAGGGATATTTTATGCCTTTCAAACACTTCTTCAACTATTGCCGGGGGAGATATTCAGGCATGCAGAAGTTGAAGATACGGAATGGAATATTCCAAACTGCAGGATAGAAGATAGCCCTCAGTTTGAATGGAGAGGCTTGATGATTGACTATAGCCGGACATTCTGGGACAAAAGAATCAGCAGGAAATATATGGATTTAATGGCCCTGTACAAGATGAATAAACTGCACATGCATCTTACAGATGATCAGGGATGGCGAATTGAAATTTCCAAGTATCCCCTGCTCACTGAAATTGCCTCAAAATTTGACACTTCTTACCATGAACCTGAAGAAAGAGAGGGATATTTTTCTCAGGCAGACATCAAAGAGCTGATAAGCTATGCGGCGGAAAGAAATATTGAGCTCATTCCGGAAATTGAAATGCCTGGCCATTCTTCAGAAGTTTTTTCCGTGTATCCGGAACTATCCTGCAAGGGGGACACGCTGAAAATCCATCCCTTTACTCTTGGCCCCGGAATACATAAAGAGATTTTTTGTGCCGGCAATGATGAAACCTTCGTGTTTATAAGGGATGTATTATCCGAGATCATAGATCTATTTCCATCTAAATATGTCCATATAGGGGGTGATGAGGCCCCGAAAGATCATTGGAAAGAATGTCCAAAATGTCAGCAAAGAATTACAGATGAGGGCTTAATGGATGAGCATGAATTGCAGAGCTGGTTTATTAAACAAATTGAAGTTTATTTAGCTGCCCGGGGTAAAACTATGATTGGCTGGGATGAAATCACAGAAGGCGGACTGAGTAAAACGGCAACAGTCATGTATTGGAGGGGATGGAAAACAGAAATGACTGAATTTGTTCTAGATCAGGGTAATGATATCATTATGACACCCACTTCTCATTGTTATTTTGACTATACCTATGAGACGACTTCAACAAAGAAAGTCTACTCCTATACCCCCATGCCGGTTGATCTCAAAAACGAAGACAAAGAAAAAATTCTTGGAGTTCAGGCCAATTACTGGTCACATCTGAATAGAATTGAACCGGAAATGGACAGGCAAATATTTCCCCGCATGCTGGCGCTGTCAGAAGTTGGGTGGTTGGAGGAATCTGCCAAAGATTGGGAATCATTTGCTCTCCGGTTGAATCATCATTTGCGGATTCTGGACCTATTGGATATTAAGTACTTCATAAACGAGTAAGCGGATTATTGATACTTTTATGAACAGGATAAAAAATACCGGCATGAGAAGCTTAGGGAAAATTGTATTTTAGGTTTATGTCAATCGCAACCCTGAAAAAATGAAAATTACAGTAAACAGCACTTCTCTGGAACTACACAACGGAGCCAGAGTAAAAGATGCCATTCTCAAATATTATGTGCAGGCGGGTAAAAAAAGCCCCAAACATATGCCTCTTGTGGAGGATCGCTATGGAAACAAAGTTGCCTATGATGGAGAACTGACCGATGGCAATATTCTTTTTATTAAGGGAAAACACAAAAAGAAATCTCTATTCCCGAAACTGATTCTGGCCTTACTTACCCCAGGATTTCTTTTCGCCTGCAGCACCGGGAAGAGAGCCATTACAGGCAAACAGGCTGAAAAACAAGCCATCATTTTTTCGGTTAACGACATGCATGCGAGCCTTGATAATTTTCCAAAGTTTGCTTTCATCGTCGATAGTCTACGGGCCATTTATCCCGACATGCTTCTTATTGGTGCGGGCGACAATCAAACAGGAAATCCGGTAAACGATCAGTACCACGAAAAAGGATTACCCATCATTGAATTAATGAATGCGCTTGGTTTTGACCTGAGCGCGGTAGGAAACCACGAATTCGATACCCGCCCTGAAGGTTTCAGCAAGCTGACTCACAAAGCCAACTTTGATTTTATATGCGCCAACTTATCTGTAGACGATTCATACAATATGACCATTCGTCCCTATAAAATTATCACTTTACCCAATGGACTGAAACTGGCATTTCTGGGTCTTTTGCAGATCAATCAAAACGGCATTCCCGATACACATCCCGACAATGTAAAAGGTTTTGCCTTCAGCTCTCCCTTTGAAACAGCTCCCGAATATCTCTATTTGAAAGATCAAAGTGATATCTTCATTGCACTGACTCACCTGGGTTTTGAAAACGACGTTAAACTAGCCGAAACCATGCCAGCTGGCATGGATTTGATTATCGGAGGACATTCACATACAAAAGTTGAAAAAGAACAAATCCACCAGGGCATATTGATTACACAGGCGGAAAGCAAATTAAAATACGGCACGCTGACTAAATTAAGCCTTAGCGGCGATGGAACGCTTCGAAGAAGCACGGAACTCATCGATATTAAAAACTCGGAGAAGGAAAAACCTTCTATTCGTGTCCTGGTGGATACATACAACAACAATCCGGCACTGAAAGAGGTGATTGCAAGCGCTACTGACGATTTTTCATCACGGGAAGAGCTGGGTTACCTTATGGCCGATGCACAACGTGAAGCTGCCAAATCTGATATTGCCCTGGTAAACCCGGGGGGTGTCCGCATCGATCATCTGGCAAAAGGGCCCATTACAATTATGAATGTTTACCAGCTGGATCCCTTTGGAAATGAATTGGTAGTAACAAATCTTACCGGAAATGAAATTCATTCTTTGATGCTTGAAGCCTGGTCAATGGACGATAAACGTCCCATATATCCTTCAGGGATACACACAGTGCTAAAACTGGATGAGCATGGAAACCTGTCGGATGTGCTTCTTCTGACCGATGGCGGTACCCCGCTGGCGATGAATGATACCTACTCGGTTGCCATGAATAACTATATGACACAGGTTTACAAATACAAACACAGAGATCCGGGTCAATCGCTTTTTATTGTAAGCGCGGATGCAACAATCACCTACCTGAGGAATATGAAAGAAATAAGAAGTTACCGTGGCGAAAAAAGAGTTCAAATCAACTAGTGCAACCCGGCTGTATTAAAATACCTTCTTCGTCAATATATTTGCATTAATTGCAGTTATATATAGCAACTGGCAGGGATATATGAAATTATAAAAGGATGGAATTGAAATATTCAAACAGGTATCTCCTGATGCCCATCGTATTAGTCATTTTTTTTATGGCTTTTTATCTGATTTATGAAGATGTTAAAGACAGAACTATAAATGAATTTAATAACGAACAACTGATATTGGCCAGGACAGCATCCCAGGGAATTACTTCCTTCTTTAATGATTACAAGTCTGTTCTTACTTTTTTATCACAGTTTGAGGATATCATAGATTTTACAGAGGAAAGCCAGGCACTGCTTTCCAGCTTTTATAAAACTCAACAGGGTATTCTTGCGGCTATTACCAGAGTCGATGCTGATGGAATCATTTTATACACATACCCTGATAATCAATCGGTTATTGGGGATGATATCTCTTATCAGGAACATGTTCGTCAGGTGATAGCCACACAACAACCGGTAATAAGCGATGTGTTTTTATCGGCGCAGGGATACCTGGCCATCGCTTTGCATGTTCCGGTGTTTAAAGAAAAAGTGTTTACCGGCAGTCTTGCTATTTTAATCCCGATTGATGAATTAGGGAAACTTTATCTGGGCAATATCCAGATAAGAGGAACCGGAAATGTCTGGTTGCTGAGTGAAAATGGGATCGAAATATACTGCCCTATTGAGGGGCATACCGGAAAACCCTTTCTTGAGAATATGGACAGGGATGCTTCAGCCATTCATTTGTCTGAAGAAATTAAGAAAAAGCTCAGTGGTACTGAAAAAAGTATCCATACGGAAGAATTGGATGCCGGGAACGCTAAGTCAAACGGGAAATATATCACTTTTATTCGCACTCCGCTCGGGAATACCTATTGGACGATCCTTATTTCCTACCAGGAAAAAGATATTTATCTGGCACTTAGCCGCCTGCGAAATCGCTTAATCTTAATTTTTTCCTTGATATTTATTACGATCGCCTATTATTTTTATTCGCTTGCCAAGGTGAGAAACGTCCTTAAAGAAGAGGAAAAAAGAAAAAAGGCCGAAAAAACATTAAAGGAGAGCGAAGAAAAATTCCGCAGATTATTTGAAGATCACATGGCAGTGAAATTGCTGATCGACCCGTTCTCCGGAGAGATTATTGACGCCAATAAATCAGCCGCCCTCTATTATGGGTGGAGCCGTCAGGAACTGAAGCAGATGAAAATACAGGATATCAATACACTCCCGACTGAAGAAGTTGAAAAGAATATACAGAAAGCTAAATCTCGAAAACAAATTCAATTCGAATTCGAGCACCGGCTAAAAAATGGGTCTGTAAGGGATGTTGAAGTGTATAGCAGCAAAATTGAAATTGGCAAAAAGGAGGTGCTGCATTCGATTATCCGCGACATAACATACCGCAAACAGGTGGAGGAAGCATTGATTAAATCCAAAGAAAAAGCCGAAGAAAGTGACCGTCTCAAAACTGCCTTTCTGCAAAACATGAGCCACGAGATCCGCACACCCATGAATGCAATCATGGGATTCTCTTCCTTACTGGTCGATAATTATAACAACAAAGCAAAACTTGAACAATTCTCCGAAATTATAAAACAGCGTAGCAAGGACCTTCTTGAAATCATCAATGATATCCTGGATATTTCTAAAATCGAATCCGGTCAATTGACTGTTAGTAAGGAATATTGTAACCTGAATGAATTATTTGCTGAGTTAAATGCATTTTTTCAAGAATATCAAAAACGCTCCGGCAAAGAGCAAATCAAGTTTAATTTAGTTCCCCCTTCTGATCCCTCAGCAAATGCCATTGTGACGGACAAAATAAAACTGCGCCAAATATTTATTAATCTGATAAGCAATTCCTTTAAATTCACTGAAACTGGAGAAATTGAAGGTGGCTGTAAGTTAGATGAGAATCAACGACTTGTATTTTATGTGTCTGATACCGGGCTTGGCATACCCCGGGATAAACAAGAAATAGTCTTTGATCGTTTCGCACAATTAAACATGAGCTCCAGTAAATTGATGGGTGGAACTGGTTTAGGCCTTTCCATAGTCAAAGGCCTTGTTGAATTATTAGGCGGAGAAATATGGCTCGAATCTGAAATTGAAAAAGGGACCACCTTTTACTTCTCCATCCCTTTTATAAAAGCGCAAGCATCAAATCCTGAGCAAGTGGCCATCGAAGAAAGCCCTGAATACAATTTTACGGGTAAAACCATCCTGGTGGTAGAAGACGATCACTATAACACTACCTATATTAAAGAAATACTATCCAGTACCGGCATAAAAATTTTACAAACCGAATATGGTTCTGAAGCGGTTCAAATGGCAAGCTTACAATCCCCCGATATAGTATTAATGGATATTCGGTTGCCGGACATAAACGGGCACGAAGCAGTGCGACAAATAAAACACTATATCCCTGGTTTGAGTATTATTGCTCAAACAGCTTATGCGGCAGCAGGACGATCGACAAAAAGCTTTTGACGCGGGATGTATAGAATATATGAGCAAACCATTAAAACGGGAATTGTTATTATTTTTGATCAATAAACATTTATCTAATAAAAAGGAAAGTGGAGTGAATTAATTCAGAAACAGGCTAAGAAAAAATGGAAACAAAAACTAAATTATGTTCCCGGTACATGCTGTTTATTTTTATTGCAGGGCTCCTTGCACTTAGTTCCTGTGAGCAAAATTCTCCTGAAACGGTAGAGATCAGAGGCATCTATGGAAATCCCAAAGCTCTTTGGGATAAAGAATTAAATCTCAATCAACTGGGGATCAATGCAGTTTTTGTCCACAGCGGTTCCATCAGCCATGAAATGGTAAACAGGGCCAGGTCGGAGGGAATAAAGGTATTTGCTGAATTTGCCACCCTGAATGGTAAAAATTATGTGGATCAACACCCGGAAGCCTGGGCAATCGATGAAAAAGGCGAAAAGGTACAGGCCGCATCCTGGTTTATGGGGGTTTGTCCTACCGAGCCCGGTTTCCGGAAGTACCGCTTTGATCAGCTGAGGGCCTTACTTTCGGAGTACGACCTGGATGGTGTTTGGATGGATTATGTGCACTGGCATGCACAGTTTGAAGATCCTGAGCCCATTTTACCCGAAACCTGTTTTTGTGAGCATTGTCTTAGTAAGTTTTCGCAAGAATCCGGGATAAAAATACCTGATGGAACGATACCGGAGAAGGCGCAGTGGATCCTGACTTACCAGGATAGCTCATGGCGCAACTGGCGGTGCGGGGTGATTGTTGAATGGACCCGGGAAATGAAAAGCATCGTCCAGGAGTTAAGACCGGAGGCGCTCCTGGGGCTTTATCATTGTCCCTGGAATGATCTGGAATTTGATGGTGCCAGATATCGTATTTTAGGACTTGACTATGATCTGCTTAAAGAGAGTGTCGATGTATTTTCTCCCATGGTATACCATGCGAGAATGGGAAGAGAACCCGCGTGGGTCGAAGAGAATATAAACTGGTTTAGCCAAAGACTGAACATCACAAAAAATACCTATCCAAAAGTATGGCCCATTGTTCAGGCCCATAATGATCCGGGGCTCATTTCCACTGAAGAATTTGAGACTGTGCTTAAGGGTGGACTGGCAGGAAGATCCAGTGGTGTAATGATGTTTACCACCAATGCGGTAGCTGAAGATGAGGGAAAAACCGCTGTGATGAAAAAGGTGTACAACAGTCTGCAGTAAAAAGCTCTTCACTAGATGGAATCGGAAATATTGCTTGTGTTAGGTTCCCCAAATTCTACCACCGGAGAGCTCAGTGATATTTCCAAAAGCAGACTGGATTGTTGTCGAGACCTGTTTACGAAAGGACAAAGAGTGATATGCACAGGAGCGTGGGGAGCTCACTTTAATACCTCGGATCAACCACATGCATTTTATGCAAAAAAATATTTGCTGGAGAAGGGACTGTCAGAAGAGGACTTTTTAGATTTTGCGCTATCTGAGAATACCGTGGATGATGCACGGAAGATAAAGTCCGTCTTATCAGGACTTCATTACCGGAAGCTAACAGTCATTACCTCCGATTATCACCTGGAAAGAGTTAAACTGATTTTCAAAAAGATTCTGGAGGGATACCACCTGGAATTTATTGGAGCAAAAAGCAAACTGGACGAAGAAACATACCGAAGCCTGCTCCTGCACGAGAAAAAGGCCATTCATTCCATAAAAGAAAATGGGCTTTACTTCTAGCCCGCTGAACCCGGGAACTATACCAGGGGTTTTGCCACTTCACGTAAATGAGCAGTAGCACGATATTTTGAAGCAAAATCATTATATGCTCTTCCAACTGCATCTTCAGAAAGATCCAATACTTTAGCTGCCTCATTTGCTGGGAACTTCATGCTCCCATGCATAAAGGAGATAATCCAGCTTATCAAATGAAATCCTGAAAAAAAACTCCTGATCGCTTACAGGAAGACTAAATGTATCAGGACTGGGTTGACGATCAATAATTTCCGGAATTACTTCGAGATGGTCGGAAAGTTGGTATATCTGATTTTTGTATAGATGGGTAAATGGTTCAATATCAGTGCCACCATCACCATATTTGCAGAAATCTCCCAATATAAATTCAGTGCGGTTGGTAGTTCCGGCAACAAGAAGACTACGTCTTTCTGCTTCGGCATAAAGATGCAACATTCGAGCCCTGATTTTAATATTTGCAAATGATGTTATGGTGAGTAATTCATCATGAGCTCAACCGTTTACTTTTTAATTCGCCATCCGGCATTTGAACCTGAAGACGATAAAAGCTGAAGCTGGCTCGCTCCAGAAGATCTGTAGGAAGGGTAATATTATATTTATATCCGGGCTTATATTCAGGAATCATTTTCTGGAGAAATTCATCTCGCCATTTATACTTAACAATACTATCCACAGTGGAAGTGATATCGATCTGGCGATGTTCTATTCCTAAGGCTTGAGCATGTTTTATCGCATATTCACTGCTAATTGGATTAGACTCTGATTCAGGAAGGATAAGTCCTAGCTACTTTTTCATTTCCCAAAGCATGAACTGCAACAGCTGCTATGCAGGCAGAATCAATACCGCCGCTCAATCCAACTATCACTCCTTTTTTACGAAATGCATTCACCTGATCCACCATAAAGCTCTGAAAGTCTATCTAATTCCTGAACCGGGTCTATTTTTAATACATCAAGGTTGAAATTCATCTGCGAGGCTTGTGGGGATTTATACTAATCTGGCTCAACGGGAGACAGCTTCTCTAAAATTAAGCATCTTAAGCAGATAATCCAAAAGGAACCAGATTGCTTCCGGACCACAAGATTGCCATCGACTAAAAAATTGCTTAGCCAGGCAGACTTCCTTAACTTGTATGCATGAAGAATAATAAGTTTTCCATAAAGAGAAGAGCAAAAAGTTTTATTTATGCTTTCAATGGGATTAGACTCCTGTTTATCGAGGAGCACAACTCCAGAATTCATGCCCTGGCAGCCATTTGCGCAATTACTGCCGGGATTTTGCTTAAAATCTCGAGGCTCGAATGGATTGCACTTACATTCGCCATAGGGATCGTTCTTGTGGTTGAAACAATTAACTCCAGTATTGAAAATACAGCGGACCTGATCAGCCTGGAGCAGAGCAGCCGCATGAAGAAAATAAAGGACCTGGCCGCAGCAGCAGTATTGATAAGTTCTATAACCGCTCTGGTGGTTGGCGCTTTAGTATTTATACCCCGGATTGTATTGTTGTTTCAAGGCTAAGAGAATATAAGGAAACAGGATGCTTCATTTTGATCAGACTTCCTTAACTTGTAAGGGCGTGATAGAAGAGCTTAGATATGAAGGATTGATCGCAGCCTGTGGAATGAACTGCGGCTTATGCATTGGATATCTGAGGGAGAAAAAGCCCTGCGGTGGTTGTTTCAGAAAAGATCAAAAGAATAAGCCGGAGCTTTGCAGAAGTTGCAGTATAAAAAACTGCGAATTATTGGCTCAGACTGAATCGGGATTCTGCTATGATTGCCTGAAATTTCCCTGCAGCAGATTAAAAGGTCTTGATAAGCGATACCGGACCAAATATGGCATGAGTATGATCGATAACCTGCGTTTCATACAAACAAAGGGAATGTTATTATTTCTAGAGTCGGAACAGGATAGATGGACCTGCAGGGAGTGTGATTCGGGCTTGAGCGTTCATCGGACTTATTGTCTGAGCTGCAAGGCCGGGTTAAAGGCATAACTTATTAAGCATAAGGAGAAAGCTGATTGGCTAACTTGCTTATACGGGATCGGGCATGAGCTGCATTATCCCGTTTATATTATTTGTTAGAGGAATACATAAAAAAGAATAAACAGATGAAAGTAGGAATTATAATTTGCGATAGGTACAGGAGTTGTTCGGGAGGCAAATGTTTCAGGTCCATGCATAACAGGGAAGGGGCTTTTGATATTTACAGCAAAGATGAACCCCTTGAAATTGCCGGATATACAAGCTGTGGAGGTTGCCCCGGGGGAAATGTTGAATACGCCCCTGAGGAAATGATTAAAAATGGAGCAGAGGTCATTCATTTTGCAACAGGATTAGTCGTGGGATATCCGCCGTGTCCCTACATCTCTCATTTCAAGAAATTTATAGAAGAAAAGTACAGGATCAAAGTTGTTGTCGGAACCCATCCCATTCCACAAAAGTATTTTGTTACGCATGGTAAGCTGGGAACCTGGCAGACTGAAGAATGGAAGGAATTAATTGCGCCAAGCCTGGGAGATGAAGCGCTGAGACTGCGGTATGATTAATAGAAAACAAGTATTCATTTCCTTCCAAGGCGGCTTATGGATTTAGATAAACTGCATAGTGCAGCTCAGAAACCGGAATTATACGAAAAAGGAGATTCCATCATCTGGACGGACGAGCATATCTCCAGGAAGTTGCTGGAACTGCACCTCAATCCCGAAGTTGATTCCGCGAGCCGATCACTGGAGAGCATTCACCAGACCCATGTGTTCATTGAATCATTTTGCCAAAAATCCCCGATGAGCATTCTTGATCTGGGCTGTGGTCCTGGCCTCTACCTGGAAAAGCTGGCCGAATCGGGACATACTTGCACCGGGATGGATTTTTCAGAGAGTTCTATCCGGTATGCCGAAGATCAGGCCAGGGAGAAGGGGCTAAACATTGTATACCTCCATCAGGATTATCTGGAGCTTGATTTCGAAAACCAGTTTGATCTTATTCTGCTTATATATACTGATCTGGGGGTGCTGCTTCCGGACGAACGAGCGGGCTTGCTGGACAGGATCCACAGGGCACTGAAGCCGGGGGGTAGCTTCATTTTTGATGTACTGAATGACCGGAATAAGAAGCAGAAGTTTCAGGAAACTCAGACCTGGTCCTATGAATTCGGCGGCTTCTGGAAGCCTACGCCCTATTTGGAACTGGCCAGCGGATTTCACTATCCGGAGGCCCGGGTATTTCTGAAGCAGCATACCATCATTGATGAAGAAGACCGGATACAGAATTATCGATTCTGGACACATTATTTTACCACAGAGGATATGTTTGACATACTCTCCTCCAGGAGCTTTGTTATGACAGAGCATTTTAATAAGGTCCTGCCCGCAAAGGATATCTGGGATGGGGAAAATGTCACCTTTTACAAAACACAGAAATTAGGCTTATGAAGAAATTGAAGATACTGATCGTTGGTGGAAAGGGAACGATTGGGAACAGGGTCACAGCGCACTTTGCAGCAGAACATGAAGTAATCACTGCGGGACGAAGCAGTGGAGAGCTGTCTGTGGATATCAGCGACAGCTCTTCCATCAAATCCATGTTTGAACGTACTGGTAAGCTGGATGCCATTATCTGTATTGCAGGGCAGGCGAAATGGACTGCTTTCAATGAACTGACTGAAGAGGATTATTATATCGGGCTGAAAAGCAAGTTAATGGGACAGGTAAATGTGGTTCGGATCGGACAGCACTACCTGAATCAAAAGGGCTCGATCACCTTAACCACCGGGATCCTGGCAGATGATCCTGTAAGGCAGACCACAAGTGCTGCGCTGGTGAATGGCGGGCTGCACAGTTTTGTAAAGGCCGTGTCCCTGGAAATTCCAGATGGGATCAGAGTGAATGCAGTAGCACCCGGACTGGTGGAAGATTCTTATGAAAAGCTCAAAGATTATTTCCCGGGCTACCTTCCCGTTCCCATGAAAAAGGTAGTCTCTGCCTATGCAAGAAGTGTACTGGGCTACGACCGGGGCCAGGTGCTCCGAATCTATGAGTAAGACCTCTGACTTGAAATCAGGGAGCCAGATTGAAGTTATTCCGCTTCCAGCTTATTGTAGTATTTGCTGACCATGGCAGCACCTACGATCCCTGCTTCATTCATCAGTTTGGCGGGGACCACCTTGGCTTTGGTGGTCAGGTGATGAAAAAACTTGTCTCCCTTCTTACTGGCGCCCCCTCCTATGATAATCAGGTCCGGCCACATCAGCTCCTCCACGCGAAGCAGGTATTCGTTAAACCGGCCGGCCCAGGTGTCCCAATCCAACTCCTGCTTTTTGCGTGCTGCATCGGTAGCATAGAGTTCGGCATCGGCACCATGTAGCAGAATATGCCCCATCTCCAGGTTCGGGACCAGCATCCCGTTGCTGAAAATCACCGTACCCAGTCCGGTTCCCACGGTGACCAGCAGGAGGGTTCCCATTTTTCCTTTCCCTGCCCCGAATTTAACTTCTGCCATACCGGCAGCATCGGCATCGTTCACCACATGCACTTTGCAGCCGGTAGCCTTTGAAAAGAGTTTATTGAGATCCTTGTCGATCCAGCTATCGTCCACATTGGCAGCCGTTCGGGCGACGCCCTGCTGGATGACTCCGGGATATCCGGCTCCCACCGGACCTTTCCAGTCAAAGTGCTGGGTTATTTTTTTAATTACGTTAGCTACCGCCTGGGGCGTAGCAGGCTGCGGGGTGGGAATCCGGTATCTTTCGGTCAGGAGTATGCCTTTTTTGGTATCAACGATGGCGCCTTTTACGCCAGAACCACCTATATCAATTCCCAGGATCTTTCTCAATTTCATTTGACAGAGTAATTTTTGATCAATTAGATTTAATTATAAGGTTTAAAATTAGTTTTTTTTCAGCCCCAGCCTAAATTATTGGAGCTAAAATGATTCATTGAGGGATATTTTTCATTAACTTTCTTATAGTGAAAGACCAACCCATATACCGGTGGAACTCGAAAAACATCCTGGTGGTTGAAGATGATGAATCAAGTGCTTTTCTTCTGGGTACATTTTTAAAGGGGACCGGTGCCCGTATCTCTTATACGACCGATGGAGATGAGGCAGTTCAATATGTCCGCGATCACCCGGAAACAGACCTGGTCCTGATGGACATTCATCTTCCAAAAAAAGACGGATTCACGGCCACCCGGGAGATCAAGTCCTTTGCCCGGGACGTGGTGGTGATTGCACAGACCGCATATGCCTTTTCCATGGATCACCACGAGGCTAAAATGGCCGGGTGCGACGACTATCTGACCAAACCGCTGAACATGAGCCTGCTGCTGGATAAGATGGACGGGTATCTTTCCTGATCTTTATTCAAATACTGCCCGGTACAGGTGGTTGGCCTCCACCGCCTCCCTGCTGAAATAATCCCTGTGGTACAGGTTATTGAGGTATAGGTGGGTTTGGTCCAGGTAATGGGGAGAAGCAGGAATCCCGGAAGTCCCCGTGGGAATCACCGTTAAAGACCTGTCCCAGTCAGCCGTATGGAAGATATGGCGCTCAGAGGCTCCATGATCGGCAATAAAGCTGCTCCCTTTCGGATAGCTATAGGGGGAAACGGTATGGGAACTGCCCCCAATGGAATAGGGCCCGCGATTCACCTTAAACAAACGCTCCACAATGGGAACCCCACCCAGGGGATGCATCAGGGCTACTTTGTGCAGGCTGCCCCATTCCCAGGTGGAGACATCAGGTCCGTACATGGAGTTTATGGTATCCAGGGCATGCTGGAAAGCGCTCCGGATATTATCATGGAAATTCTCCTTAATATCAGGAGTATTCACATTGTCACACCAGAGGGATTTTCCGGTTATCCTGGTTTTCTCTATCAGGTTTCTGGCGATGGGGGTGAAAGCCAGCTGCCCGTAGTGCTCTTCCAGCTCATCTTCGAACATGGCTCTGTTCAGTTCCAGGAACATGAGTTCAAAAATTAAGGCGGCCGCCGAGGAGGCCTGCATATCGTAGTCCCATGCCTCCAGGGCCTCGAAAGCCGACTGGTACTCCCCGTTTTTCTGATCCTGCAGGGCTTCCAGATAGACCGGGGTCATCTTCCTGGCAAACAGCGAGTGCTGGTCACGCAGCATTCGTTTGAAGTCTTCGGTTCCAAGGAGCTCTTTTTCCTCCAGCATTTCTCGGATCCTGCCAATACGCCAGGGCAGGCTGAACCAGGAACCAATGTAGTAGGGGTAGTCTGAATCCACTGTCTTGTTGTTGGCGCTGGAAACATACCCGCATTCCGGATTGTAGGAGCTGGGCAGTTCCTCAAAGGGAACCGTTCCCTGCCAGTCATACAGAGAGGTATCGCCCGGGTAGACCGGGATGCCCCCGGAGTGCCGCAGGGGAACCCCCGCGGCTGTTTGCAGTCCGATGTTTCCAAAGCGGTCCGCATAGACCACATTCTGACTCACTGAATTAAAGGTCCGGAGCGCCTCTCTGAATTCTTCCCAGTTAGCGGCCCGGTTAAGGAGATATACGCTGCGCACTTCATTGCTGAATTCATTGCCCTGCCAGCTGGCCGACATAACTTTATCCTGAACTCCTTTAAACCCGCTGACCACGGGCCCGCGGTGGGTAAAGCGATTGATACGAAGGGCAGGCTCATCTGCTCCTTTCACCGGGATTAGCTCCTTTACAATTTTCATATCTTTCCAATCCCCGTCCAGAAGGTACTGGTTGCTGTCGGCCGGATTAATGGTCTCCAGGTAGAAATCCAGGTCATCCACGGTCACATTGGTCATCCCCCAGCCAATATCCTCATTGTGTCCGGCAATTATAAAAGGAGCTCCCGGCAGGGCCACACCTGTTACATTTAAACTGCCTTCTATCACCTGGTGCATCTGGTACCAGATTCCCGGGGCCATCAGCCCCAGGTGCATATCATTGGCCATGATGGGTTTCCCGGTTTCACTCTTCTTTCCTGAGACGGCCCAGTTATTGGAAGCTTCAAATACCTGTAGCCCGAGTTCATCGATGATCCCGATGGCAGCTGACATGGCCGATTGAAGCTCGAGAGCGGGATCCGAACTCATAAATTCGGGGAATACAGGAATCTGATGAACATTCATATCAGGCAGCAGCTCCCTGAAAAGGGTATCCGAGACCAGCTGCTGGATCTTATAGAGGGTCATGTCGGTATTCCATCCCGATGACAGGTCCCAGGCCATGTATCCGATGAGGTTAAAGGAGTGCTCCATCTCCCAGGGCTCTGGCTGGTAAGCCAGCATGGTGAATTCGAAGGGGAGCTTTTTCTGATTCTGGGTTATATACTGGTTTACTCCATTGGAGAAGGCTTCCACACACCGAAGGATAGCGGGATCTGTTTGTGCCATGACCATGCGGGATTTCTTTGGGAAATCAAGCGCCCTGAAAAGCTGGTCCGCCTCCACCAGTCCCGGGTCCAGCACTTCCGACAACCGGCCTGTGGTAATTCTCCTCATCAGGTCCATCTGCCACATGCGATCCTGGGCCATCACATAGCCTGCGGTCCGGTAGAGATCCTCCTCGTTGCTGGCATAGATATGAGGGATCCCCATAGAATCGCGGAACACCGTAACGGGAGCAGAGAGTCCTTCCAGATCAACACCTGCCTGGTAATCTGGCAGGGCCCGGGTTTTTACACTATTCAGGAAGATCATGCCGCCTGCCATTGCCAGCACGATCACGATCAGTAGGATGGTGAGAAAACGCTTTAAAATTTTCATGTGGGGAGATCGGGTTAGGGATGTAAGCTTAAACTGGCCTCAATCTGCACAGGCTGGTGGTCGCTGTATTGAAAATCCAGGTCCACGGTTTTTACCTTGCTCAACTCCACATTGGGAGATGCCAGGAAACAATCAATCACTGTGGTAAGAGAATTAGCCCTGTCATAGGGAGTGGCAACACGCCTGTTGGTGGGCAGCTCCGGATCGTATGCCCAGTGCCATCCGGCGGCAGGGTAGTCTTTCTCTACGTAGCTCAGGTTCACGGTATCGAAACGGTGGGAGGGAAGCTCCGGTTCGAAGCCAAAAGGGGTCTGGTTCCAATCGCCTCCCACAATGATATAGTTCCCTTTCTCGTATTCAGCAAGCAGATAAGCGCTTAGATGGTTCATCTGCTGGGCCCTGAGTGAGCCATCATCGTAGGCCGAATTATGTGTGTTGATTATAAGCAGTTCTTTCTGATTACTCAGCTGGTATCGGCTTACAAGAAAGCAGCGGTCCAGCATAAATAGTTTTACGGGCCAGCTGTAGTTCCCCGGGAAACTGTAACGCTCCACACTTAGCGGACAGGTAAGGGACAGGGTCATCACTCCCGATTTAACCCTCCCCATGGGTTCGGTGAGCGGGATGGGCACAAAACCCACCTCGTAGTTTTTTCCAAAATACGCACTGTAAGCTGCAAACTGGCTCTTTATGGCCTCATACTGATTGACATGATAACTTCTTTTGGAGTTTTGATCCACCTCCTGCAGGAGGATGAAATTATAGTCCGAATAGGGAGCCAGGGTACTCTGGATCCCCTCCAGGTTACTCAGAACTTCCTCTCTGTTTGGGCGCATTTTCTTCCCTCCATCATAGAAGAAATCCATGGAGGCATCCAGACCGGCATATCCAATGTTCCATATGAGCAGCTTCAACTGCAAGGAGTCGCTGAGTATATCTGCCTTACATTCAATGGCTTGGTCACTAACAGCCTCGGGCTTGAAGTCGTCCAGGGTGGCATAGAGAAGAAACAGGATAAATGCTCCCACAAGGATCAGGACCAGGTAGATGAGGGGACGAATTATTTTCATTTTTATGGACTTGGTATAATTAAAAGTACATAATATTCTGTTTCCTTTAAGGGGACCGATTGGAAATTATTCCTAAATTGCCCGGACTAAAACCAGCTTCTATGAAAATCCGACTGTTTTCCATTGGACTTATATTGTTCCTGTCCGTCTCACTTTTTGCCCAGAACAGGGATACCACCTCTACGAAAAAGGAAGAGAAGGTAAAGACCGGATTTAACCTGGGAGGTGTCCCGGTGGTGGCCTATGATTCGGATATCGGTTTCAAGTATGGAGCCCTGGTAAACCTCTACTGGTACGGGGATGGATCACGTTATCCGCAGTACGACCATTCCGTGTATGTAGAATGGTCACGCACCACCAAGGGAAACGGGATTAACCAGATCACCTACGAGACAGATAAACTGATACCCGGAATCAGGTCCCTGTTTGAGGCAAGTTATCTGACCGAGAAGGCGCTTGACTTTTATGGATTTAATGGCTACCAGGCGGTGTACGACCTGGATTTTGAACAGACCTATGATTCGGAAGGTTTTGCCAACCGGCTCTTTTACAGGCATTCAAGACAACTTATTGAGGCTCAAGGCTGATTTTCAGGGAGAGATTATCGGGCAGAAGGTACGCTGGCTGGGGGGGATTGCCTATTATGGGAATTCCATCGATTCGGTGGATGTGGATGGCTTGAACGAAGGCAAAGAGGAGGATCTCTTTCGTCACAATTCCCTGTATGGCAGACTATGTGGATTGGGGACTGATAAAGGAGGACCAGACCAATGGCGGAGAACCATACCATGCTGAAAGGCGGGCTTGTCTACGATACCAGGGACAATGAACCCAATCCATTTACCGGAATCTGGTCGGAAATGCAGTTGCACTATGCTCCTGCCTTCCTGAGTAACCGGGATTATGGATATGCCCGGCTCGTTCTGACCCACCGGCAGTATTTCACCCTGATCCCGGAGTGGATGAACCTGGCTTACAGGCTTTCTTACCAGGGCAAAATTGCCGGGGAGATGCCCTTTTACATGATGCCTTTTATGTTCCAATCGGCTCCCAAACTAACCAGAGATGGGGTGGGCGGGTCAAAAACCGTTCGGGGTGTCAGGCGCAACCGGATTGTGGGTGATGGCTTTGTCTTTGGAAATCTGGAATTACGAGGAAAAATACTCAGGACCAGTTTATTCAAACAGAATTTCTACATTGCCCTTTCTGCCTTTGCGGATGCGGGAATGGTCACCCAGAAATATGAGTTTGACAGATCTGGAATTCCGGGGATCCTCCCGGCAGACTTTCCGGACCAGATCCTGGACCTGAATGCCAAAGAGGTGCCTCACCTTGGCTATGGCGGCGGGATCCACTTTGCCCTGAACCAGAACTTCATCGTAACGGTCGATTACGGCATGGCGGCTAAAAAGGAAGATGGAGATACAGGCTTATATATTAACCTGAACTACCTGTTTTAGGCAGACTCTTTGATCAAATCCCGAAGTATTATTTACCCGGATCCCACTCTTTGTAGAAACGGTCCAGAAACTGCAGCATGTATTCGTGCCGTTCAGCTGCCATAGCTTTTCCTGTGGCGGTATTCATCAGATCCTTTAAGTTTCAGCAGCTTCTCATAGAAGTGATTGATGGTGGGGGCATCCGATGTATGATAGGATTTGGGATCGTCATATTCCTGGAGGGGCATTTGTCGGATCATGGATGGGCCTGTTCTTAAATCCCCCGTAATTAAAGGCCCTGGCAATCCCGATGGCCCCCATGGCATCGAGCCGGTCGGCATCCTGAACAATCTGAAATTCAATGCTTGAGATTTGATCCTGGGAAAGCCTCCCTTGTAGGAGACATGTTTGATAATGCTCTGAATATGGTCCACCTTTCCTGGCTCCACTTCCTGTCTCAGCAGGAATTCACCAGCCAGACTGCTTCCTTTCGTCTTCATCCCCTCCATTAAATTTTGCATCGGAAATATCGTGCAGGAGGGCAGCCAGTTCGATGGTCAGCAGATCACCCTGCTCCTTCTTGCTCCCGGATATAGCGTGCCATATTCCACACCCGTTCCATATGATACCAGTCATGTCCTCCCTCAGCATCCGCCAGGGTCTCCTTTACAAAACTAACGGTATTACCGGATGATCTTATCTGACATATGGACATTAAGTGGTTCTGCCCTGCTTCGTTTAGCGAAGATTGTTTTCCGTTTTGCGGGTTAAACAATCCCCGCAAATCCCATAAAGGCCAGGGCCATCAGTCCGGCCACGATAAAGGCAATGGGAACTCCTTTCATGCGTGTGGGGACATTGAGCAGGTCCAGCTGTTCTCGGATCCCGGAGAAGGTGATCAGTGCCAGTCCGAAACCGATGGCATTTCCGATGGCATAAACCGTACTTTCCAGCAGGTTAAAGTCTTTCTGAACAGCCAGAACAGCCACACCCAGAACGGCACAGTTGGTGGTGATCAGTGGGAGGAAGATACCCAGGGCCTGGTAGAGCGGGGGACTGATCTTCTTCAGGATGATCTCCACCAGCTGGACCAGGGAGGCAATCACCAGGATAAAGGTGATGGTACGCATGTAGATGATGTCCAGAGGCACCAGTACCGAGTGGTAGATCAGGTAGGTGACCAGGGTGGCGATGACCATGACAAAGGTGACTGCACCGGTCATTCCGATGGCGGTTTCCACCTTGCTGGAAACACCGATAAAGGGGCAGATGCCCAGGAACTGGTTCAGTACGATGTTGCTGACAAATACAGCAGCTATAATGATCAGAATGTATTCCATGGTCAGGCGGTTTTTTCTTTAATCATATTGGCAAGAACAATCAGGTATCCCAGGGCAATAAAAGCTCCCGGAGGCAGGATGAACAGCAGCATGCGCATCTCCGCTGATCAGTTTCATTCCAAAGAAGGCCCCGCTTCCCAGCAGTTCCCTGACAGCTCCCAGCACGGTCAGTGCCATGGTGAATCCAAGTCCCATTCCCATGCCATCCACCAGGGAGGACCAGATGGTGTTTTTAGAGGCAAATGCTTCGGCCCTTCCCAGTACCAGGCAGTTAACCACAATCAGCGGGATAAAGAGGCCCAGCGCATCAAACAGGGCAGGGTACATATCCTTTCATCACCAGTTCAACCACGGTTACAAAGGAGGCAATGATCACAATAAAGGAGGGGATCCGTACCTTATCGGGGATCAGGTTTTTCACCAGCGATACCACCAGGTTCGACATCACCAGCACAAAGGTAGTGGCCAGTCCCATACCCAGTCCGTTGATGGCCGAGGTGGTTACCCCCAGGGTGGGGCACAAGTCCCAGGAAAAGCGCAAATACCGCATTTTCCTTGATGAATCCCTTGCTAAAATTCTTCCACTGATTCATAGTCTAGTTCTAAAGTCATTTTTGACTTTCCATAATTATACGGCGTACAGGCGCGTTTCACTGCATCACAATAGGCCCTGGAGGTGATGGTGGAGGCAGTAATGGCATCCACATCGCCCCGGTCTTTTTTCACAGCCAGATTAAAACTGTCGGGGTGCTTGCCCATAAACTGCACGCTGAAATCACTTTTGCCCTTCTCCATCTTATCGCCCAGTCCGGGTGTTTCGGCATGTTTGATCACAGCAATATCGATGATGGAACCATCGGGGGCAAATCCAACCATCAGTTTAAACTCTCCGCTGAATCCCTTGTTGGTAAAGGTCTCCACGGCTGTTCCCAGAACTTCCTCTCCCTTTCGGGCCGTATAGAGATAGATGGCTATCGCCGTCCACAAACAAGCGTTTCACCTCCTGTGAGGGTTCATTGTCAAATCCGGGGACCACCACCTGGATGGCTTCGTTCTTCTTCTTCAGTTCGGCCAGCCGGATGGGCTCTTTGGTCAGTGCATAAACCGATCCCAGCAGTCCGGCTGCCACCAGGGTCACCACAAAGAGTGTGGCCACCATGCTCAGAAATGTGGATTCTTTTTTAGCCATGGCTCACCTCCTTTCCAAATCGTTTGGGTTTAACATATTTGTTGATCAGCGGGGTAAATCCGTTAAAGATCAGAATGGCAAACTGCACCCCTTCGGGATAGGCCCCGAAGATCCGGATCAGTACAGTTACAATCCCGATTCCAACCCCGTAAATCATCATTCCTTTCCGGGTCATGGGTGAAGTCACATAATCGGTGGCCATATAGATGGCCCCCAGCATGAGTCCCCCGGTAAGCAGGTGAAACAGGGGATCGGCAAAGCGATCGGGATTGGCCAGCCAGAGAATACCGGTAAAAATGGAAACGGTTGCCAGGATGGATAATGGGGATATGCCAGGAGATGATCTTCCGGTACAATCATATAAAGCATTCCAAGCAGCAGGGCCAGGGCAGAAACCTCTCCTGCGGATCCCATCATTTTCCCGATGAGCAGGTGGAGGAAGGAGGGCAGCTCAGGCATAATCTCGCCCACACGTCTTGTTGGCCAGTCCCTCTTTCATGAGTCCCAGGGGTGTGGCTCCGGTCACCGCATCGGTATATTCATCCATTGTCCCGGGTTCGGGCCAGGCGGTCATGGCCACCGGGAAGGAGATAAAGAGAAATACCCTGCCCACCAGTGCCGGATTGAAAATATTGTTCCCCAGTCCTCCAAAGGTCATTTTCCCGATCCCCACGGCTGCCAGCGCACCGATCATAACCATCCAGAAGGGAATATTGGCCGGAAGGCAGAAGGCCAGCAACAGGCCCGTCAGCAGGGCTGATCCATCCAGGTGGGTGGGTTTGACCTTCATAATAAATCGCTGGATCAGGTATTCGAACAGGATGCAGGAGGCGACCGATACCGCTGCTGACGATGATCATCCCTATGCCAAAGAAATAGACCGATACAGCCAGTGCAGGAAGAAGTGAAATGATCACCCCGTACATCAGTTTCGGGACCGATTCGTCCGTATAGGCATGGGGTGAGGGTGATACAATGAATTTATTCATCTCTAATGTATAATAATTTCTTAAACAGCTTTTCTTGCTCTTTTGATTTTACCGACTTCAGCTTTGCCCAGCCTGATATAGTCCAGCAGGGGACGTGAAGAGGGACAGGTGTAACTGCAGCTTCCACATTCGATGCAATCCATTACCTTCTCCGTTTCCATTCGTTCAAACAGGCTCTTTTCCGAAAGGGTCATCAGCAGGTAGGGCTCCAGTCCCATGGGACATACTCCCACACATTTGGTGCAACGGATGCAGGGTTGGACCTCTTTGCGCCGGGCCTCTCTCTCATCGCATCAGCAGAATTCCGGAGCTTCCCTTTACCATGGGTACATCCAGAGTGGAGATGGCTTTTCCCATCATGGGACCCCCGTTGATCACCTTGGCAGTATCGCTCGGGCAATCCTCCCGCCTTTTCCACCAGGTAGGAGACCGGGGTACCGATCCGGACCTGGAAATTGGAGGGTTTTTCCAGGGATTTACCCGTTACTGTAACCACCCGGTCAATCAGGGGCCGGTTTTTCATGACTGCTTCATAGGCGGCAAACGCAGTACCCACATTAAATACCACCACACCCACATCGATGGGCAGTCCCCCCGATGGCACCTCTCTTTTCAAGCAGGGCCTGAACCAGTTGTTTTTCGCCTCCCTGGGGATATTTTACTTTCAGTCCCTGGACGCTCACCGGGCTTCCTTTCACCACCTGTTTCATCTTTTCGATGGCATCCGGTTTGTTGTTTTCAATGCCCAGGATGGCTTTTTCCACTCCCAGTCCTTTCATCAGAAGCTGTATTCCGGCAGAACAACTCTTCCGAACGCTCCATCATCAGCGCATGGTCGGCTGTCAGGTAGGGTTCACATTCCACCCCGTTGATGATCAGGATATTCGGCAGTTTTCCCTTTGGGTACCATCAGTTTCACATGGCTGGGAAAGGTAGCTCCGCCCAGTCCGACGATCCCTGCTTCCAGGATCTTTTTCTGAATATCTTCTGCAGGAAGTACTGTATTTCTCACCAGGTCGTCCGACCGGTCAATGGTCTCCAGCCACTGGTCACCCTCCACCTGGATCTGCACCGCCATTTTACGGTAACCGGAGCTGTCCGTAAACTGATCCACTTTAAGTACTTTCCCCGAAACCGAGGAGTGGATATTGGTGGATACAAATCCCTCCGACTGAGCAATCAGCTGCCCCACCTTCACCTGGTCGCCGCGGTTTACAAGCACTTTGGCAGGGGCGCCCAGGTGCTGCGATACAGGAATTACCACGATTTCCGGAGGGGCAAGCACCTTTATTTTTGAACCTGACGATAGTTTATATTCGGGAGGATGGACTCCACCCCTTGAAAATGTTTTAAGACTCATGGAATCGCCTGTTTATATTCTCTCTAACTTTTTTCGATTTTGCTTGGTTCTACCTCTTCCTTTATCCTGGGTGGCGGAAAATTCAGTTCCAGGATGGCATCGGTTGGGCACTCCGGCACGCATTTCCGGCACAAATCGCATTTATCCGAATCAATAAACGCCTTGTTGTTCTCCATGGTTATAGCGTCATACGTACATACCTTGAAGCATTTGGAGCATCCGATACAGGCTACGCTGCAGTTTTTCTTGGCCACCGCGCCTTTCTCCTCATTAATGCAGCTCACAAAAATTTTCCGGTCCTTTTTGTTCTTCTTTCTGAGCTCGATGATATCTCTGGGACAGGCCTCCACACAGGCTCCGCAGGCGGTACAGGCATCATCTATCACCACGGGCAGACCGGTGGCAGGCATCCATGTGGATGGCGTCGAAATTGCATACGACCACACAGTCGCCACATCCCAGGCAGCCAAAGGGACATCCTCCTTCGCCGGCGTAAAGGCTATGGGCAATGGCACAGGTGGGTGCTCCATCGTATTCGGTAATCCTCGGCCTGAATTCCGGGGTGCCGTTGCAGCGGACCACCGCTACCCTGGGAGCCTGTTCGATGGCTTCTCTTCCAAGGATGGCGGCAGCCTTTGACATGGTCTCGTTTCCTCCCACCGGACAGAAAAGATCTTCCCAGGATTCCGATTTTACCAGGGTTTCTGCAAAATTGCGGCAACCCGGGAACCCGCATCCGCCACAATTGGCTGCGGGGAGTACCTCTTCCACCTGGTCGATGCGTGGATCCTCATATACTTTAAATTTCTGAGCTACAAAGTAGAGAATGATGGCTGCGGCGGCTCCGATGGCCACCAGGGTGATAATGGTATAAATGATTATCTGGCTCATTGCACAGTAACTGTTTTCTTGATGCTAAAGGTGAAGGACTTTGATAAGCGATTACGGAGCAGGTAGAGCAGGAGGTAATATGGAACAATGGATAAGAGGGCCACTAAACCGGCCCTGAGCTCCTGCGCGCCAGCGGCAAGCATCCCAATAAGTACTGCCATCAAAATAAGGAAAGGGTAGACATAGCCCATCAGAACGGCTTTGAATCCCAGGTGATTTGCCACCTGCACATAAACCGAATCTCCCTGCTTGTAAGTAGTGCCGTGAAGGGGAACATCCAGGTACTTTTCTTCCTGGTCTGCTGCACTGCATGCCCCTTTGGCATGACAACTGGAACAGGCAGAGACCCGGTCGATTTTCACATGCGCCATGTCACCCTCTATATGCTCGATGATTCCCTCGTGCTCAATCATGAGCACAAAATTATTGATGTTGGATGATTCTCACCTGCTGAAGGTCATATTAATCTGGTTTCAGGACTATTTATTCTCGATATAAATAGTTATGATTCCTTTTACATTATTTTTGTTGGCGTAATTTTTGAACGAAAAGTGAGCTATTACACGGAGTCTTAAAAAAAACCATAGATATGAGTAGGTATAGATTTGCATTAAATATCATTTATTTGATTCCATGGGTACTGTTTTCCGCCTGCAGCGAAAAGGAGAATGAGGATCCCACCGTTGAAGTGGTAAGCCCGGTGCATGGTTCCTCCTTTATACAGGGAGAGCTGGTAAGCATCAGGGCTGAAGCAGAGGATGTGGACGGCTCCATCACGGAAATAAGCATATATGTCCAGGGTGTAGAGGTGGCCAGCGCAGAATCTTCCTCCCTGGTGTATGTATGGTCGACCGCTGATTTGGAGATTGCGGGCTATGCTCTGAGTGCTACCGCCAGGGATAATGACGATGCTCAGGTGGCAGCGAATATTACCGTGCTGGTGGATAGCCCGGGAGGATTTAATCCCGGGTTGAACTATGGAACAGTCAGTGATATTGACGGGAACGAATACGGGACCATCGAAATTGGCGACCAGACCTGGATGGCAGAAAATCTGAAGGCAACTCATTATGCTGATGGAAGTCCCATTCCCCTGGTGAGCGATGAAGCAGAATGGGGGGCTCTTTCTGCCGACGCGAAGGCCTATTCCTGGTATGATAATCTCAGCGGCCACAGTGACACAACGGGTGCCCTGTACACCTGGGCAGCGGCCATGAACGGCTTGCCCGGTATAGATACGGTTCCCAGCGGAATCCAGGGAGTTTGTCCCGATGGCTGGCATCTGCCCAGCGACGCAGAGTGGAAAGTACTTGAAATGTACCTGGGAATGAGTCAGGCCCAGGCCGACAATTATGAGTGGCGCGGAAGCGACCAGGGAGGCCAGTTGAAAGAGCTTGGGTTTTCCAAATGGGAAGAACCCAATACCGGAGCTTCCAATTCAAGCGGATTTACTGCTTTGCCAGGAGGATTCCGGGGAAATAAGGGAGTATTCTACAGCCTGGGCCACTATGCCACCTTCTGGACCACAAGCGAGCAAAGTGCAAGCGGAAAAGCCTGGTACCGCACGCTTTATTACAACTATGAAACGGTCTACCGCCAGTACACTTATAAAAACCAGGGATTTTCGGTTCGTTGTGTACAGGACTGAAGCAGGATTAAAACATCCATCCCAGCGAAAAATATACGCTTTGTTGACTGATGCGGTTGTCGGGCTCTTTATGGAAGTCCGAGAAGCTATTCTGAAACCAGAGGCCCATCTGGAGATTCATCACTTCCATCCCGAAGCCATAAATGATTCCATACTCCTTTCTGTTGAAATCGGTGTCAAAATCGATGGGAGTCCCTGAAATCTGACCACCGAAATGGGAGCTGAAATATCCGCCGAGCTGTGCATACCTCCGGACAATCTGATCCTCATCGCTCATAAATAGCAGGCTTAGGGGTGCGGTAATGGTGTGGGTGCGAAGCACTCCATCCATGTGTTTACTCCCCTTGGTTTCGTAGAGGATTTCGGGCTGGAGATGAAAGTTTCTGCTTAAGCGGATATTGGTCATCAGGCCGCCGGCTGCGGCGAAGATGGATTTCCCGGTGTAGTACTGATCCCTGTAATTGTGATGGCTGGAACCACTGTTCAGCCGCACTCCCAACCGGAAGCTTTTTACACTGCCGCCCGGTTCTTCTCCTTCTTCCACTCCGGTCCACTCTGACAGGGGCTCCCGGGAAGAAAGATAGAGCGTGGCCTCGCTCAAATAATTGGCCACCCTGGCCATACCCTCATAGTCCAGTTTCTCGAAAGTATCTTCCGGTTTGTGGTAGGGGGATTCTGTTCCTGTGTTTGGTGCAATGGATGGAATTCCGTATTTCCCAAAGGGTGCTGTGTCGGTGCGCTGTTCAATGGCGCTGTTGGCCCTGGTAATCTGGAGGCCATATTTTTGGGCCAGTTCACCCACCAGGTGATCCGAATCATCCAGCAGTTTGACCCCTTTCATGTCCAGTCCTCCATGGGCCTTGACCATGCCCACCATATCCAGGCTGAACATCAGTTTTATACGGTGCGGAGCCACCACAGAGTCTTCCAGGAAACGGGTAGAACCAATGAGTCCGCTTTCCTCGCCGTCAAAGGCTACCAGGATCACACTTCTGCCCAGCTCACTTTCTCTTTCCACCAGATTACGTCCGATCTCAATGAGGGAGGAGGACCCGGTGGCATTGTCATCCGCCCCATTGTACACTACCGTATCCCCGTCTGCTATTTTCCAGCCCAGGTGATCATAATGCGCACCCAGAACAATATACTCCTCCCTTAAATCAGGGTCGCTGCCCCGGATTACTCCCACCACATTGTTGCCTGAAATATTCAGAATTCCCATCCTGGCAATGAAGGGATGCAGGTAGTGCCCGTCCAGTGGCTTTATGCCAGCCATTTCAAACTGTTCAGCGATATAACGTGCAGCTTCCAGACCCTGGGGGGAGCCGAATCCGCGGCCCAGCAGGGCGTCTGATGCCAGGAAGCTTACATGTGTTTTCAGTGCATCCGGAGTGGTGGTGAATTGTGCGGTCAGGGAAAGAGAAACAGACAGAGCCGCGGTCAGAAGAAGAATGAATTTGGACATGAAGGCTTGAGTTATAAACAGGACCCCAAAGTAGGTATATTTGGCTTAGAAATAAAATGGGGGAGCCTAGCTTATTTTTGCCCAGTCGATTCGCTGGGGATTTCCTTTTTTCATGTGTTTGGCAAAGAGACAGTTTTTTTCAAGCTTCAGGTCCGGATCCTCCTCGATGATGACTTCGGCCGTATCGCGGGCCAGCTGGAGGATCTGGCTATCCCTGCCCAGGTGGGCAATTTTCAGGTTGAAGGGAACCCCGCTTTGCTGGGTGCCCTCAATATCGCCTGGTCCACGCAGCTTCAGGTCCACCTCGGCAATTTCAAAGCCGTCGTTGGTTGCCACCATGGTCTCGATTCGCTTTGCGACCGTCATCCGACAGTTTGTAGCCCGACATCAGGATGCAGTAGGATTGATCGGCACCTCGTCCCACCCGGCCCCTGAGCTGGTGCAGCTGGGAGAGTCCGAAGCGTTCAGCACTCTCAATGATCATGATGGTGGCATTGGGTACATCCACCCCCACTTCGATCACGGTGGTGGCCACCATGATGTGGGTGCGTCCTGCCACAAAATGGGCCATGGAGATCTCCTTTTCCTCCGGTTTCATCTTTCCATGCACCACACTCACCTGGTACTCGGGGTGGAGGAAAGGCCCGGGAAATGCTTTCAAGTCCGTCCTCCAGATCCTTGTAATCCATGGATTCAGACTCCTTAATCAGGGGATATACGATGTAGGCCTGTCTGCCCTGGGCCATTTGTTTTTTCAGAAAACCAAATACCTCCAGTCGTTTTGAATCGTAGGAGTGGCGGGTGATGACGGGCTTTCGGCCCGGGGGCAAGTTCATCGATCACCGATACATCCAGATCCCCGTAAAGGGTCATGGCCAGGGTGCGCGGGATGGGAGTGGCGGTCATCACCAGCACATGGGGAAGCACATCGGCCTTTTTCCAGAGCCTGGCCCGCTGGGCGACTCCAAAGCGGTGCTGTTCGTCGATCACCACCAGTCCCAGCTTCTTGAACTGAACCACATCCTCGATCAGGGCATGGGTTCCAATGAGAATATTCAGAGATCCATCCAGCAAGTCCTTCATGGATGGGTACCCTGTCGGCCTTTTTTACGGAACCGGTCAGCAGTTCCACCCGGATATCCATTCCATCCAGAAATTTGCTGATGCTCTTGTAGTGCTGCTGGGCCAGGATCTCCGTGGGAGCCATGATGCAGGCCTGGAACCCGTTGTCAATGGCAATCAGCATGGACATCAGTGCCACCAGGGTCTTTCCGCTTCCCACATCCCCCTGGAGCAGGCGGTTCATCTGACGTGCCCGATCCCATATCCCTGCGAATCTCTTTCATCACCTTTTTCTGGGCCCCGGTGAGCTCAAAGGGCAGGTGATCCTTGTAGAAGGTATTGAAACTTTCTCCTACGGTTTCGAAAACATTCCCCCGAAATCGCCTGTTTCGCTCGGTCTTTCCCTGCAGGATGTTCAGCTGGATGTAGAAGAGCTCTTCGAATTTCAGACGAAGTTCGGCCTTTTTATACTGGCCTGTGGTATCCGGGAAAATGGATCTGGCGCATGGCAGTATCCAGGTTCACCAGGTTCAGCTTTTGCAAAAGCCAGGCAGGAAGGGTCTCTTCAAATTTCGGTGGAAGGCCCTTGATCAGGTTGGCCATCAGTTTGCTGATGGCCTTGGAAGTGAGGTAGTGGTCCTTCAGTTTTTCGGTGGTGGAGTAGACGGCCTGCAGTCTGGAGCTGATCGCGTGTTTTTTATCAGGATCCTCCAGTTCCGGGTGCACCAGATTCAGCTTTCGCTGGTAAACCGAAGGCCTGCCAAAAACCACCAGCTCCTTTCCCATGGGATAGTTTTCCGGAATCCATTTGGCCCCTTTGAACCAGACCAGCTCCATATGTCCGCTTTCATCCCTGAAATCAGCCACCAGCCTCTTTCCCCTTCCCTTTCCCATGGAAGCATAGCCATGAATCTTGCCCGTGATCTGGATAAAGGGCATATCGGATGTGACTTCCGAAATGGTGTAAAACCTGCTCCGGTCCACATAGCGGTAAGGGTAGTAGGTGAGCAGATCTTCGAAGGTGTTTATATTCAACTCCTCCCTGAGCAGGTCGGCCCGTTTGGGTCCCACTCCCGGAAGAAATTGAATGTCCTGCTGAAGATATTGTTGCATGCGTGAAGCAATTTATGTAAAATTAGCATATTGCTGAAATCTACCCATGATCTGGCGAATCTTCAAATACATAGAGCATCTGTTTTACCGCAGACACCGCAAGGGGCATGGAATTCACTCTCCCTACCTGTTTGAGTTTGTAAACGGTGTGCTTTTTAATTCGTGAACGGAGTTCGAGTCTTGAACTCCAGGGATTGCAGAAGGAGCACCGTCAGGCTGCGAGCTGCGAAGATCGCCTTTGTCAGGCGCTCCTCGGTACTCAGTGAAATATGGCTTTCTGCTCTATCGGATCAGCAGTGGTTTCGTCCGGAGATGATCGTGGAACTGGGCACCGGAGTGGGCATCAGTACCATCTACCTCGCTTCGGGATCGCCCGGAACTCCCTTGCACTCCATTGAGGGAGATACAGACCGTGCTGCTCTTGGCTGCACAACTGATTATGCAGATGCATGCTCCGGGACCGGTATCCATTCACTGGGGTGAGATGGAAGAGAAACTGGAAGATATTCTGCCCCTGCTTCCCCGGCGCTTTCTGGCTTTTGTGGATGGCAACCATCACTATGAACCCACAGTGAGCATATGCTGGAGAGACTGATTGGAGAGAGCAGGGGAAGAGGCGGTAATTGTTATGGATGATATCTACTGGTCCAGGGGAATGCACAGGGCCTGGAAGGAGGTAATTCCTGGCCTGAGGTGCAGAGTAAGTATAGACCTGTTTCATATGGGTATCCTGCTCCTAAGAAAGGACCTGCCCAAAACAGAAATTTAAAATTAAGTTTTAAACCTTTTATGGAATTTAGTCTTCTTATTAATATGTATTTTCGTGTACAATTTATTTGAATATGGAAACAGTTATCAGTCTGGATAAAATCGTTAAGAATTATTACATCGGTTCGATTGTCGTTGAGGCACTTCGATCAGTGGATATAGATATAAAGACAAATGAGTATGTGGCCATCATGGGGCCCTCAGGTTCAGGGAAGTCGACCCTGATGAACCTGGTGGGTGCCCTGGATACTCCCACCAGTGGGGAATATATTCTGAACGGAACCGATGTGAGTAAGATGGACGACAACAGGCTGGCTGAGATCCGGAACCAGGAGATTGGTTTTATTTTCCAGACCTTTAACCTGCTTCCCAGATATACAGCCCTGGAAAATGTGATGCTGCCCCTGGTCTATGCAGGCATTGGAAAAGCGGAACGGATTGAAAGGGCAACCAAAACCCTTACGAAGTTGGACTGGGCGATCGGATGGATCACAAGCCCAATGAGTTGTCGGGAGGACAGAGGCAACGGGTAGCAGTGGCCCGGGCTCTGGTGAATAATCCATCCATCATTCTGGCCGATGAGCCTACCGGTAACCTGGATTCCAAAACCTCTGTGGATATCATGAAGCTGTTCGGTGAGATCCACGACAAGGGAAATACCATTATCCTGGTAACTCATGAGGAAGACATTTGCCCGTTATGCACACAGGATCATTCGCCTGCTGGATGGTGAGATCGACAAGATAGAGATCAATAAAAATCCCAGGACATAAAAAAATCTGGCATCTATACCAAGGGAGGCGACAAGGGGAAAACTTCCCTGATTGGTGGCAGGCGTGTACCCAAGTACCACTCCCGCATCGAAGCCTATGGTACAGTGGATGAGTTGATGGCTCATACCACCTTGTTGCGCGATCTGGTGGAGGATGAGCAAATCAGGGAAGAGCTACTCATTATTCTGAATATTCAGATGGCCACTGCATCGGTTTTGGCAGCCGATTGTGATGATTGTCCCGTGGAGATTCCGGTGGTGGGTGAGGAGCAGGTAGCTTTCTTGAAGAAAGAATTGACGAAATGGATGCTTCCCTGGAGCCACTCACCTCCTTTATTATTCCGGGAGGACATCCTGGCAGTCTCCCAGGCTCACATCGCCCGGACGGTTTGCAGGCGGACCGAACGGACCATTCTGAAACTAGCCCAAGATGTTAATATACAGGAAGATATCATACGTTTTTACAATCGTCTCTCCGATTATTTTTTCGTACTTTCCCGGAAAATTGCACAGCTTTCAGGACTCAGACAGGAACCTTGGAAACCCGGGTTGTAGGAATAGATTTTTTTTATAAATTTGCCGCTCTTAAAGGCAGTTTATAATTAAATTGAAATACCTAGATGTACTGGACCCTGGAATTAGCCTCTAAACTTGAAGATGCACCCTGGCCTGCCACAAAGGATGAGTTGATTGACTTTGCAATCAGATCAGGTGCTCCCATGGAAGTTATTGAAAATCTGCAGGAAATTGAGGATGAAGGAGATGTCTATGAGAGTATTGAAGATATCTGGCCCGATTACCCCAGCAAGGACGATTTCTTCTTTAACGAGGATGAATACTGATCCTGTGCTTTTGCCCTTTTTTTATTTCCAGACAAATACATCCTCCCAGCGCAGTGGGCGCCACTGCTCCAGCCATTTAAAATCACTCAGAAGTGCCTCTTCTGGAGGAAACATCTCCAGCGGATAGTAGGTCCCATCAGGTTTTGTGGTATATACTACCCTCGAAATCTTATTGTCCTTCAGGTAGATCATCAGATCGGAACAAACCGTTTTATTGGCACCTACAATGACATCCTCATCCGTTGCATAATAGATGGTCTGACCGTTTCCAGTCACCAGAATCCTGTCCAGTTTATTATCCTTAAAGAAGCCGGTCATCTCCTTTCCTCTCATCTGATCGTATTTGGTAGAATCTTTCTGGGAAGCTACAAGAGCCACCCCGCTTAAGAGCATCCTTTCCATTTGCTGATCCACCATATAAATCCTCATATGACTGGCAGTCAGCTGGTTCTCGTCTGACCAGAGAACCGGTTCCCCAAAAAAATCAAAGAGCACTATCGGCTTCCACATAGACCAGTGAATCGCACATGACCTGCAGATCGACTGCGGAAAATTTTCACTTTGTAATAGGCCTTCAGGATTCTGCTCTGCTCCTCAAATTCAGGATTCTGCATGGAGAACAGTGTATCCGCATGAACATACATGGTATCGGCACCATCAACCTGTATCATCAGGGCGCTGTCGGTGACCATGGCCGTTTCCTGTTCGCTGTAGTAGAGGCCAAAATTACCTTTCAGGGTCATATTCTCGGCAGTGTCGATCAGCTCCACATTGGAGTTGGCCCTTCCAAATCCCAGTTCTGCCTCGTAATAGAGGGTATCCCCCCTTAGGATCCGGCCTCCCTCTTCCATGTAGGCATTATCGCTTACATAGGAGATATCCTGCCTGCGTGTCATACCATCCGTTCTCGCAATAGATATAGCGCTCTTCCCCGGTGATTTCAGTGGGACCGCTGAAGTAGGAGATCTCGGTCCGGGTATCGTACTTCATGCTGTCGGTATAGATGGTGTAATCGGGATTAATAATTACCACCGAATCCATAAAATAGAATATTTCCGTATCCAGGATAAAACGGCCCCTGCCACTGGTGAGCCTGCTGTCCTGCTGGGTGAGAATCCCGCCTCCCATGTAGTAGGCGATACCCGCATTGCGGTTATAATTAAGGGAATCGGTAAGCAGGGTAATATCTTTATTTACCAGCTTCACATTGTTCCTGACCCGGGCAAGTTTGGTAATCCCGTTGTAATAGGCCAGATCGCCGGTCAGTGTCAGGGTGTCGGCCTGCTGTACCCTTACATTGCTGAAGGCATCCACGGAAGTGGTGGCCGGATAGAAATAAGCTGAATCGCAGCTCATTACCACATCTTCATGTTTGAGCCGCACATCGCCGATCAGTTTCCGGGCATCTTTCCCGATCTTTACATCGAAGGCGGTGAGGTCAGCGTTCAGGATATCAATGGTGGTCTGTCCCCACACTGGTGAGGCAGGAGCCAGTAAACAAAGCAACAGCAGGCCGGGGGCCAGGGATCGCTTATGCCGGGAAGAGTTCATTTCTGACTGCTCAACTGGCCGGATGTACTGCAATTACTGTAAGCGGGATCTATTCGGATATAGGTGGAAGCTTTCTTTTCCTCGTACCATGCGTTTATCACTTCCATGTTTTTATGGGCCAGGGCCATATTCTGCAGTAGCATATAGTCCTGCTTGAGATTGGCACGATGCGGCTCGGTTCTTGACTTCAACAAGAGCATTTTATAACAGAGCTTGTGATTGTGGTCGGTGGACTCATAGGGCTCACTCAGATCATTCACCTCCATGTTACGGATCATATAGTAATCTTTGGTGGGTAGCTGGTCCAGTTCAAAGGTGGAGGCCTGGGTCTGCGGATTCACAAGCAATCCTCCGTTAACACTTGTCTTCGGATCCTCGGAGTAGCGTTTGGCAGCCCAGTCGAAGGAGATGGAGTCGGCTTCGATCACCCGTTTCAGGCTGTCCATTTTCACTATGGCCAGCTGCTTGGCATTGGCGTCGGCTTTCGGATTCATCAAAATATGCCTGGTATTGGCCCGGTCGCCCCTTCGTTCAATCATTTGTATGATGTGAAAGCCAAAAGAGCTTTCCACTATTTTAGAAACCTGTCCTGCCTTCAGGGACCAGGCTTCATCGGCATATGCTTTATCCAGCTGAGAGCGCACCATAAATCCTATTTCTCCCCTGCGTGCAGCCTCGGGTGCTTCTGAATAGAGAATCGCCAGTGTCCCGAAATCTTCTCCCTCCTGAACACGCTTCCGCAGTTCAAGCAGCCTCTCCTTTACCTCAAAAACGGCTTCTTCACTGTATTGGGGATAGGCCACTATCTGCGCCAGCTCCACCTCGGTATTGATATAGGGGATGCTATCGGGATCCAGGGACCGGTAGAAGCTTTTTACATCAGAAGGAGTGGTGGAAACATCTGCGATGATACCCTGACTTACTTCCTGGGTGATCATCTGTTCCTGGATTGCTTCTCGCAGATCGTCCTTGATATCAAAGATGGATTTGTTGAAATAGGACTCCATCTCCTTCTCGCTTCCAAACTGACTGATGAAATAGCCAAGCCGGGACTCCATCTGCAGTTCCACCATGCTTGGTCCAACCTCCACACTATCTATTTTGGCCTGGGCCATCAGAAGCTTCCGTTCAATAAAACTATTGTAGATATCGCAGCGAATATCACTGCTTACATACTGTCCCGACATTTTCATCTGCAGGAATTCCTGCTCAATATCCGACTGGAGGATATGAAAATCACCCACAACCCCGATCACCCTGTCAATAACCAGTGGCTGGGCCATGGCATTGAAAGACAGGAGTGTTCCCAGCAGTATAAAAACTCTTTTTTTCATCATCGTATCAGTATATTTCAAACTGGTTTTTGCTTACCCCATCGGTATATACCCGGTGCTCCAGCTCCTTTATGAATTGTATTTTTCTCTTATTCAGAATAATAGTAACAATGTCTTCCCGAACTATCTCCACCGGAGCCACTTCACCTACGGTGAGGTATTCGCTAAAATGCACCAGGTACCTGTAGAGTGAATCGGTTCTTTCAATATTGCGGTAGCTCCTCAGGTATCCCTCCGGATCTGAGATCCTCATGGGCAACTGATCTTTAATGGAGGCGAAATCTACCCAGGTATCATTAAAATTGCTGTATTTCTCTGCATAGCTCAGGCAATAGGTCTCCATCTGATCCAGGTCCTCCGGACGGTTATTCCAGGACCAGCGTCTGAGTTGATCCAGTTGAGGAGCTGAAAGGGGGATTTTTACAAAGGTGCCTTTTATCATGTTCCGGTCCAGCAGGAAGTTGTTGGGATTCTCCTCGTAATAGGCTTGTATCTCACTTTCTTTCACTACGGTATCCATTTTTTGCTGAAGCAGCTTCTGACGGTAGGTGTAAATCAACAGGGAGCGGTAGTACTCTTCTATCTGTTTTTCGAAATCCATCTGCTCTTCCGTAAGGGACCCCTCGGCCCTGTGCTTCATCAACTGATCTTTAACCCAGGTCTCCGTGTAGCGCTTCGCCATTTGAATGCTGTCCTGTGCATTGGTCCCTGATGGAATTACTTTTTGCAGGTCAGAAGGGTAGAGGTAGGTTTCGAACGCCCGGGCAACCGGCTCCTCCGGATTGCTTTCCTTGAACAGGGTGCAGCCCTGGCCCAGGAAAATAATGAGCATTATACAAGCTGTCAGGCTTCTCATCCCTATCGGTTTATTTGTTTCAGTACTTCCTGGTTCACGGTAACCGGGTACTTGGCCTTCAGGGCTTTTAACCATTCTGCCTCCAGGTGTTCCTGGTAATCCGAAGTAATCTGACCGCGTGCCTCATCCAGTTTTTTGGGTTCGGGCGGCCGGACTCCTTTCACGATCACAAAGGTACTGTTCTCTCCCTCTTCAACAAGGGCTCCGGGGCCACGTTTTCCATCCTGTGCATCAATCATCTCATTTTCCCCTTTTTCAACCAGGAAATGGGTCAGTTGAACACAGGGAATGGTATCCGAGCTGCAGTACTTCTTATTCAGGGCCTCCTGATCCAGTTTGCCTTTGGCAATTTTCTTGTAGGCGCGCCTGATTCCATCCAGATCTGCCTGGCCGGTGCACTCCACCATATAGGCATCTGTGCGCTCCTCCCACATGTAGTTTCTGCGGTGTTCCCTGTGAAAATCCTCCAGCCCCAGGGTATCGGTAAGAGCCAGTGACCAGACTTTTTGATCCATGATGTCGAACAGCAGGATTCCATCATGGTACTCTTCATATATATACCTGAAATCCGGGTATTTTTCAGGCAATTTCTGCTCTTCATAGCTAAGGACAAGCTCATCTGTAAAACTTTTATAGAGCTGATCCACCCAGACTTTCGGATCTCTGGCTTTTCCATGGTACTGCTTCTCTTCCACATAGGATGCAAATTCGCCCGTCAGGACCTCTTTTTCGCCGATCTTAAGAAGGGGCCTGTTCTGTCTCTTTAAAGCACCGGCTTTCCAGGTGCCCAGCCTAAGGGAGGAATCCACGGCCAGGTAGATTGCCTGGAGGTTTTCAAGATTCTCTCTGTAGGAATACTCCCGTTTCAGGGAGGAGATAAACTGATCTGTCCTGGCTGCATTCCGATCGCTTCGATCGCATTTCTGCTGTAACTCGGGTTTCATCTCCTCATAGCTTCCAATCCCCTTTTTGTCTATCAATTTGACAATATGCCATCCGTAGGAAGATTTAAATGGCCTGGAGTAGTTTCCGGTCTTTTCAAGGGAAAAAGCCGCATTCTCAAATTCAGGGATCATCCGTCCGGTACCGAACCAGGGGATTTCCCCTCCCGATCTGGCCGAGCTCCTGTCGTCTGAATGATTTTTGGCCAACTCTCCGAACTCTATACCCATCTGCAGGCTGTCATACACCATCTGGACCCGTTCATAGGCCTGTTTTTTCTGTTCTTCCCCGATATTGGCAGGTGTTCGTATAAAAATATGTGCCACTTTAACGGATCCGCGTGCCGGCCTCTTATCATGCACCTTGATAATATGGTATCCATAGTTGGTACGGAAAGGCATGCTTATCCGACCCACGGGAGTGTTATATGCCGCTTTTTCGAAGGGATAAACCATGGAAAACACAGTAAAATAGTTCAGGTCTCCTCCGTTTTGCTGCACGGAGGCATCTTCGGAGGTGGCTCTGGCAACCACTTCAAAAGCTTCACCGCTGCTAAGCCTGCTCCTGATTTCCATGATCTTTTCATAAGCTGCCAGGGTATCTTCCGGAGAAGGACTTTCGTTTAAGCGGATCAGGATATGACTGGCATGAATATCGTATTTGGACCATTCGTAAGCCTCCCGCATCATCGCCTCCTTGGTTTCTATCATCTACCAGGTAGGGTTTGGCCAGCTGTTTCCGGTAGCCTTCCAGTTCATTCACAAATTTAGTGGTGGTATCCATTCCCAGCGCCTCGGCTTCTTTCACCTTGAGCTTGAAATTTATAAAGAGCTCCAGGTAGTCCCCGGGATCCTGCCTGTTCAGCGAGGTTTCATTGTTGTTTTTCCGGTAGATCCTTTCAAACTCTTCCAGGCTTATCCCTTCATCCCCTATCCTTAATAGTACAGGTGAAGCCTGTCCAAACACTACTGTTCCTAAAAACAGAACAAAGATCATCAAGAGTATACTATGTTTCATGTGGTCTAAATTGTTTAGTATAGAACGGGTGATAGATCTATATATTATCTGCTATAGTTGGGCGCTTCCCGGGTGATGGTCACATCGTGCGGATGGCTCTCCTGGACCCCGGCATTGGTGACCCGCACAAACTGAGCTTTCTGCAGGGCAGGTATACTGCCAGCACCGCAATAGCCCATGCCGGCACGCAAACCTCCGATCATCTGATAGATCACCTCGGTCAGACTTCCTTTGAAGGGCACACGGGCAGCAATACCTTCGGGGACCAATTTTCTGATATCCTCCTCCATATCCTGGAAATAGCGGTCCTTGGAACCATGCTGCATGGCCTCCAGCGAGCCCATTCCCCTGTATGACTTGTATTTCCGGCCGTTGTAAATGATGGTCTCACCCGGGGACTCCTCCACGCCGGCAAAAAGCGATCCGGCCATGATGGAACTGGCCCCTGCGGCCAGTGCCTTGACAATATCCCCCGAATACCTGATCCCTCCGTCGGCAATGACAGGGACCCCTGTTCCTTGCAGGGCTTTGGCCACATCGTAGATGGCTGTCAGCTGTGGAACTCCGACTCCGGCTATGATCCTGGTGGTACAGATGGATCCCGGACCAATTCCCACCTTGACGCCGTCCGCTCCGGCCTTAACCAGTGCCAGGGCTGCAGCTGCAGTGGCCACGTTGCCAACGACCACCTCCAGTTCGGGAAATTTCGTTTTTACCTTCTTCAGACTCTCCACAACTCCTGAACTGTGCCCATGGGCCGTATCAATAACCACTGCATCCACCCCTGCTTCCTGAAGGGTGCTTACCCGTTCCAGAATATCTTCAGAGACCCCGACCGCAGCGGCAACCCGCAGCCTGCCTTTATCATCCTTGCAGGAGTTGGGCCGGTCCTTGGACTTGGTAATATCCTTATAGGTGATCAGCCCGATCAGCTTGTTATTGCCATCCACCACGGGAAGCTTCTCAATCTTATGCGCCTGCAGGATCATGGCAGCCTCGGCCAGCCCCGTGTTACGGGTAGTGGTAATAATGTTCTCCACGGTCATCACCTCTTCAATGATCCGGTCCATATCCTGTTCGAAACGGAGATCACGGTTGGTGACAATCCCGATCAGGACTCCCTCCTCGTTGACCACCGGAATCCCACCGATCTTATATTCCTTCATCAGATTCAGGGCATCGCTGACGGTCCCCTCTTTCTTAATGGTAATGGGTTCGTGGATCATCACACTTTCTGCCCGTTTGACCCTTTTTACCTGCCTGGCCTGCTCCTTCAGCGGCATGTTCTTATGAATGACTCCGATTCCCCCTTCACGGGCTATGGTAATGGCCAGCTTGCTCCTCGGTAACCGTATCCATGGCGGCCGATACGATGGGCGTATTCAGGCTGAATGTTCCTGGAGAACTGCGATTTGATACTTACCTCCCTGGGAAGAACCTCCGAAAAGGCGGGCAGCAAGCAGCACATCATCGAAGGTTAGTCCTTCTGAGGCGATTTTATCCTGGGCAAACGACATTGTATGAGTATTTGGTTATTTTTAAATGTGGCAAAATTACAAAAAAAAAGCTTAGCAGATCGTCAGGAAATTCGCCGGATTTTGGCAGCCTTCTGGGGCTATGAAAAATTCCGTCCCCTGCAGGAAGAGATCATCCTTTCGATCCTTTCCGGAAAGGATACTCTGGCCCTTATGCCCACCGGGGGAGGGAAGTCTCTTACCTTCCAGATTCCGGCCCTGGTCATGGAGGGCATCTGCATAGTTATTACTCCCCTGATTGCTCTGATGAAGGACCAGGTGGACCAGCTTCAAAGGCGGAAAATCAAGGCGCATTGCCATCCATTCCGGCATGAGCGCCTATGAAATAGATGTGGCATTGAACAACTGTGTCTACGGCGGATTTAAATTTCTCTATGTTTCGCCCGAACGGCTGGCCACCCCTTTATTCCGTACCAGGGTTAGGGATATGAACGTGAATCTGATTGCGGTGGATGAGGCCCACTGCATCTCCCAGTGGGGGTATGATTTCAGACCTTCTTACCTGGAGATCAGTGCACTCAGGGAGATACTGGAGGAGGTCCCTGTTCTGGCGCTTACTGCCACTGCCACCCCGGAAGTGTGCGTGGATATCCAGGATCGTCTGGATTTCAGGCAGCCGAATCTGAAACAGCTTAGTTTTGACCGGGAGAACCTGGATTACCTGGTGAAAACCACTGCGGACAAACCCAGGGAGCTGCTGAAGCTGGCAGGGGAACTGGCGGGCTGCGGCATCGTCTATACCCGGAACCGCAAAAAGTGCAGGGATCTCTCCCAGCTGCTCTCGGATCACGGGATAAGTGCCGGCTACTATCATGCTGGATTGAAACAGGCCCTGAGAGATGAGAGACAGCAGGCATGGATGCGGGATGACTTCCGGATCATGTTGGCCACAAATGCATTTGGAATGGGAATCGATAAACCGGATGTACGCTTCGTGATCCACATGGATCTGCCGGACGGACCGGAGGCCTATTTTCAGGAGGCTGGAAGAGTGGGCCGTGACGGTGAACACGCCAGAGCCATCCTTCTTTACAACGAGACAGATAAGCGGGTGGTTGAACAGCGTATTGTCAGTGAACTTTCCGGGTATTCCGATGGTTCGTGAAGTTTACAGGGCCGTGTGCAACTACCTGCAGATTCCCCTGGGCAGCGGCAGGGGACAAGCAATACGACTTTGAGTTTGGGGATTTTCTGCACCGCTACCGCTTCAGTGCCATGATGGCTCATAGCTCCCTGCAGATTCTGTCCAGGGAGGGCTATATTGTTCTAACGGATGCTTTTTACAATCCCTCACGGATCAAATTTCATGTGGAGCGGGATGAGCTGTACACCTTTCAGGTGAAAAATGCAGACTTTGATGGCTTTATCAAACTATTACTCCGGTCCTACAGCGGACTATTTTCCCAGTTTGTTAAGATCGATGAGTCTTCTCTGTCCAGGCGTTCCGGACTTTCCCAGGAAAAAGTATACAGCTACCTGAAGACCCTGTCCAAGCGCCAGATCATTCACTACCTTCCCCGAAAGGAGATCCCGGTGCTTACCTTCCTGGAGGAACGACTGGATGATAAAAATCTCTTGATTGCCCAGGACCGTTATAATTTCAGAAAGGAACGTTATGAGAAACGCATCAGGGAGATGCTGCGTTATGCTTCTTCCGAAACACATCTGCAGGAACCAGTTTCTGCTCAGCTACTTTGGACAGCTCGACACCCCTCGCTGCGGACGCTGCGATGTCTGCCGGAGAGATGGAGCCCTACAACCTGGCAGTGAGGAGTTTAAAGCCATTGAAGAGGCATGGTTCAGCAGCTGTCGGAGACTTCCCTTGTTCTGGAAAAGCTGGTGGAACAAACCGGCCTGGATCCCCTGAAAGTGGTCAGGGTGGCAGAGTGGCTGGTGGATCAGGGGAAACTTGAACGGAGAAAGGACCTGAGCCTCAGATGGAAGGGCTAAGCGGCCCGGTTTTCACTCTTTTATCTATCTTTGCTCCATGCAGGAAAAAGCTAGTCCGGTTCATAATTTTGTTTACTCCAGCGAATTGGTGGAATTTGTCAAGGCGGCCAATACTTGCTGCAGCTACCTGGAGGAGCTAAAAAGTGACGAGGGAAGGGCTTTTATCATTGAATCGCTCAAACATCTGTCCACGGTCTACACCACATTTTTGGAACTCGGGGAAACAGAACCGGTATTTGAGTCGGGTCTTGAACCTACCGTCACAGAACAGGAATGGTCGGCCCTCTTTCAAAAGGTAGCCGGAGTCCTGGGTCCCTACAACGATATACTGCGTGTGGCCGACGAAGAAGAATTTGACCGCTCGGAACTGGTCAATCATACCATATCTGAGGATATGGCCGATCTGTACCAGGAACTAAAAGATTTCACGGTTATTTACAGCCGTGGGAACTGGAGGAATTAATGAACGATGCTGCCTGGGAGTTGAAAGTGCAGGTTTGCAGAACAATGGGGAACTAAACTGCTTCGTGCTCTGTCGGCCCTGCACGTCTTTATGTGTCCGATGTGGATCCAAGTCAGAAAAGAGTGATGTTTCAGAGCGAAATAAGTAAAGAGCAGGTGGCGGAACTGGACTTGATCCAGTTTGAAGGTCCCATACATCTGATTGATAATCTGGAAAGCTTTCACGAGGCGATCCCAGTCATTGCCAGGGAGCCCATACTGGGCATCGATACGGAGACCAGGCCGTCCTTTAAGAAGGGAACTCTGTATCCCACTTCCCTGATTCAGCTATCCTCCCTGGAACAATCCTGGATCCTCAGGGTGAAGCAGAATTGGTTATCCCGAAAGCATTACTGAAATTGCTGTCTGAGGAAATTCCCTTAAAAGTGGGGCTTAGCTTACACGATGATTTAAGAAGGCTCCGCTCCGATTTCCATTTTGAACCCATGGGCTTTTTGGATCTTCAGCAATATGTGGAAGCCTTCCGGATCGAGGAAAAAGGCCTGAAAAAACTCAGCGGTATTGTTTTAGGCAGACGTATTTCCAAATCACAGCAGGTTAGCAACTGGGATGCAGACCTGCTTACCGAGGCCCAGTTAAGGTATGCAGCCACCGATGCATGGATCTGCCTGAAGATATATTACAAATTTGAGAGAGTCAATACTATAAAGATGGCAGAACGGACAAGGATTGTACTCAAGTCTGGCAAAGACCAGTCGCTCAGGAGGTATCACCCCTGGGTATTTTCAGGGGCCATTAAAAAAATCCATGGCCCCGAACGAGAAGGTTACCTGGTGGATGTATTAGACAATAAAGATGAGTTTCCTGGCCACGGGCCATTACCAGAAAGGCTCCATAGCTGTAAGGGTGATTAGTTTCGATGCAGGTGGAAACAGATCAGGATTTCTGGGACCAGAAGATTGCTAATGCCTGGAAGCTGAGGGAAAAGCTGGATCTTGTGGAGAATCGCCCATACCAAGGTATTCCGCTGGGTGAACGCCGAAGGAGATGGTTTGCCCGGACTCGATTGTGGACTATTACGGAGGCGCAGCTGTGGTGCAGATGCACTCCATTGGAATGTTTCATCAGCTGGAGGCCATCGTAAGTGCTATGAAAAAGTGCGCGGGGAGAGCGTTTGCATACCATATACAATAAAAGCGAAAGCACCCTGCCCGATAAACCCGGGATCGCAGAGAAGTCCGGATTTCTGACTGGGAAAGCAGGATTCGGGGAGAGGTGCTGGAATACTGGCTTCCATTTTAAGGTAAACTGGATAGCAGGGCAGAAGACAGGTTTTTTCATTGATCAGCGCGAAAACCGAAAACTGGTAGGGGACTATTCCAAAGGTCGTAAGGTCCTGAATATGTTTGGATATACCGGTGGTTTCAGCATCTATGCCATGGGTGGAGGAGCCGAGCTGTTCCATAGCGTGGACAGCAGCGGGAAGGCCATTGACCTGACCAGGGAGCATGCCGAACTGAACTTTCCCGGCGATACGCGCCACCAGGCCATGGCAGTGGATGCCTTCAGCTACTTCAGGGAGATGAAGGAGTCCTACGATCTGATGATCCTGGACCCTCCTGCCTTTGCCAAGCATCAGAATGTACTGAGTAATGCCCTGCAGGGATATAAACGACTGAACCAAAGAGCCTTTGAGGCATATTGCCCCGGGGGGTATCCTCTTTACTTTCAGTTGTTCACAGGCGGTTAGCAGAGAAAATTTCCGGAAGTCGGTGTTTGTGGCAGCGGCCAATGCAGGGAGGAATGCGCGCATTCTACATCAACTCTCCCAGCCAGCCGATCACCCGGTCAGTATTTACCATCCGGAGGGAGAATACCTCAAGGGACTGGTGTTGGAAGTGGGGTAACATTTTGGAAACACATACGTCCTTACGTTAAGGATATCATTAAACTACCAAATTTGCAGAAAATGAAAAAATTAGCATTTCTTAGCCTTGCTCTTCTGATGAGCCTCTCCTCCTGTTATATTGATGGGTGGAACGAGAGTATTTCCGGCAACGGCCGTGTGGTTGAAGAGACCAGGGATATTGACGGCTTTACGGGTGTACTGGTAAGCTCCGGAATCGATGTATACCTGAGTCAGGGAGGCAGCTTTGATATCAGGGTGGAAGCTGATGAAAATCTCCAGGAAGTCATCCTGACAGAGCTGGAAGGAAACAACCTGGTGGTAAAGACCGACCGGGTAAATATCCGGAATGCCAAATCCAAAAAGGTACATGTGACCCTTCCGGAATTACGCGAGTTAAAGATAAGCAGTGCAGGTGATTGCGTGGGTCAGACCCCTTTTGAATGTGACGATCTTCGACTCTCCATCAGCAGTGCCGGTGACCTGAGTCTGGAGGTGGATGCAAGGAGATAAACCTGGATATCAGCTCCAGCGGGGATGCCCGTATTTCAGGAAGTACGGATATTCTGGATGCGAACCTGAGCAGTGCAGGCGACCTGAATGCCTTTGACCTGATAGCTGCCAGGGTGGATGTAGTGGTTTCCAGTGCCGGCGATGCCAGGGTTTTTGCCACGGAAGAAATCTCCATGAATGCTTCCAGTGCGGGAAATATATATTACAGGGGGGATGCCAGGGTGATTCGTTCCCAAAGCTCCAGTGCAGGGGATATTGTAAAAAAGAATTAACCCAGGTAGCTCTTCAGGATCTTGCTTCGGGTGGTATGTTTCAGCCGCTTTATGGCTTTTTCCTTAATTTGCCGGACCCGTTCCCGGGTCAGATTAAACTCTTCCCCAATTTCCTCCAGGGTATGGGGATGCTTTCCATTTAGCCCGAAGTAGAGCCTGATGATGCTGGCTTCCCGGTAGGTGAGGGTGCTGAGGGCCCGTTCAATCTCCTTTCTCAGCGAATCGTTCAGCAATCCCCTGTCGGGTGAGGGAGTTTCCCCGTTGAGCAAAACATCGTACATGTTCCCATCCTCTCCGTCCTGAAGGGGGCATCCATGGAGACATGCCTTCCTGAACTGCGGATAGCCTCTTTCACATCTTCCGGAGCAAGCTCCAGGGCTTGAGCGATCTCCATAATTGTAGGTTCCCGTTCAAACTTCTGCTCCAATTCGGCAAAGGTCTTGTTAATCTTATTGATGGAGCCTATCTTGTTCAATGGCAGTCGAACAATACGGGCCTGTTCTGCCAGTGCCTGGAGGATCGATTGCCTGATCCACCATACGGCGTAGCTGATAAACTTAAAGCCCCGGGTCTCATCAAAGCGCTGCGCGGCTTTGATCAGTCCAAGATTTCCTTCGTTGATGAGGTCGGGCAGGCTTAATCCCTGGTTTTGGTACTGTTTGGATACGGATACCACAAAACGCAGGTTGGCTTTGATCAGTTTCTCCATGGCCGGTCCGTCTCCTTTGCGGATCCTGCGTGCAAGTTCAACCTCCTCCTCTGCAGTAATAAGATCCACTTTTCCAATCTCATGCAAGTACTTGTCCAGAGAAGGAGTCTCTCTGTTTGTGACCTGCTTGATTATCTTCAGTTGTCTCATATGCCCTGCAGACAGAGGTGTTAGATGCGATCTGAATATATATATTATTTTTGGTAGTTCACCATATTTCCACTAATATTGCATAGAATTCCATTCTGACGAACACTAGTTCCATTCTGATTATATTCCAAATTATCTTGATTTAAAGAAATCCTTAAGGATTATTATTTAATTACCACAAATTATATGTACGATATTCTTGAACTGAACAAAAAGCTTCTTGCTGAACTGCGCGATATTGCTAAGGAGTTAAAAATTAAGCGGGTCGAGTCGTTTAAGAAGCAGGATCTGATCTATAAGATTCTAGATACCCAGGCCATTGTGGTTTCTGAAAGTAAATCCGGCCAAAAAGAGAGCCCCAGAAAGGATGGCTCCAGGAGGGAAAGCTTCCAATAAAGAGAGTCTTGTGAAAGACAATGAGGCCGAAAGCTTCAGCAGAGACCCAGCCCCAACATCGAAAAAACGAGTCAGGAAGGCCGCCTGAAAAAGCGCCGAAAGAAAGCAGGAGCCCCTGAAAAACCCAGGGCTGAAGACCGCGGAAAGCCAAAACTACCAGAAAGCAGCAGCCTCCCCGTCCCGCGAACAAAGGAGGTCGAAGGAGCGCACATTCGTCCTCCCAGGACGATAAATCGTGTCAGCGAGAGCAGCGGGGATCAGCGTGATTACCGTGATCAGTGGACAATCGCAATGAGCGCACACGCGCGACGGAGACCGTAATGAACGCAGCGACCAGAAGCGAAAATCGGGACCGCGTGACAATCGTCGAACAGCGCGACAATCGCGATCAACGGGACAGGCGTGATCAGCGTGACAACCGTGCTCAGAAGAGGCCCCAGGAGCGCCGGGAGGTGGACAAATATGATTTTGAAGGACTGATTACCAATTCAGGGTGTTCTGGAGATCATGCCCGACGGCTATGGCTTTCTTGCGTTCCTCGGACTATAACTACCTGAACTCTCCCGATGATATATATGTCTCCCAGAGTCAGATCAAGCTTTTTGGTCTGAAAACCGGGGATAACGTTACAGGAACCATTCGTCCTCCCAAAGAGGGTGAAAAATATTTCCCGCTGATTAAAGTGGAGTCTATCAATGGACGTAGTCCTGATTTCATTCGCGACCGGGTTCCCTTTGATTACCTGACCCCCCTCTTCCCGGAGGAGAAATTTACCCTGGTGGGGAACGGACAGCATAACCTTTCGGTTCGCGTAGTAGATATGTTCGCTCCCATCGGTAAAGGACAACGTGGACTGATCGTTGCACAGCCCAAGACCGGTAAGACTGTTCTTGCTGAAGGATGTTGCCAATGCCATTGCAGCCAACCATCCTGAAGTATATATGATCGTACTGCTGATCGATGAACGTCCTGAGGAGGTGACCGACATGGCCAGGAACGTGAATGCAGAAGTGATCTCCTCCACCTTTGATGAACCTGCTGAGAGGCATGTACGAATTGCCAACATTGTATCTGGAAAAGGCCAAGCGGATGGTGGAGTGTGGTCACGATGTGGTGATCCTGCTGGACTCCATCACCCGTCTTGCCACGGGCTTACAATACCATTTCACCTGCATCCGGTAAGGTGCTTTCCGGTGGTGTGGATGCCAATGCACTGCACAAGCCCAAGCGTTTCTTTGGTGCTGCCAGGAACATTGAGGATGGTGGTTCCCTGACCATTCTGGCCACGGCTCTGACCGAAACAGGATCCAAGATGGACGAGGTGATCTTCGAAGAATTCAAAGGAACCGGTAATATGGAACTGCAGCTTGACAGAAAGCTCTCCAACAAGCGGGTTTACCCTTCGGTGGATGTCAATCCATCCAGCACCCGTCGCGAAGACCTGCTGCTTGACAAGCCGATGCTTGATAAGATCTGGATCCTCAGAAATTACCTCTCCGATATGAATTCGGTGGAGGCCATGGAATTCCTCCGTGACCGCATAAGCAAGACGGCCTCCAACGAGGAGTTTCTGATCTCCATGAACAGCGACTAATCCCTCCGGATGAATTTTAAGAAAGTGACGGTAATACCGTCACTTTTTTTGTTTCAGGGACCCGGTAGGCCGGGTTATTTGAAATCATTTTAAATTACGTTAAGCAATAGACAATTAAGCCTATTTTACTAATTTTGGATGACTTTAATTCATATAGTTAACTAGTTGTAATTTAAATACTTAAGTAAAAATAACATGGCAAATAAAAAGAATTTCATGACATGTGACGGGAATTATGCCGCAGCGCATATTGCCTACATGTTCAGTGAGGTGGCTGCCATCTATCCCATCACTCCTTCCTCCAATATGGCAGAGCATGTGGACGAGTGGTCGGCCAATGGCAGAAAGAACATTTTCGGGGAGACCGTGAAGGTCGTTGAAATGCAATCGGAGGCAGGTGCTGCCGGTGCAGTTCACGGTTCACTGCAGAGCGGTGCCCTCACTTCCACCTTTACCGCATCCCAGGGACTCCTTTTGATGATCCCGAACATGTACAAGATTTCGGGAGAATTGCTCCCCGGTGTATTTCACGTTTCAGCCAGAAGTCTTGCAGCCCAGGCACTCTCCATTTTTGGAGACCACAGTGATGTGATGTCCACCCGTCAGACCGGATTTGCCATGCTGGCAACCGGCAGTGTTCAGGAGGTGATGGACCTGGCTGCTGTTGCTCACCTGACTTCCATCAAAACAAGGATTCCCTTCCTGCATTTCTTTGATGGCTTCCGTACCTCTCACGAGATCCAGAAGGTGGAAGCACCTGACCAGGATGCGCTGGCCAAGTTGCTTGGATATGGATGCCCTGAAGGCTTTCAGGGACAATGCACTGAATCCGGAGCATCCTGTAACCCGGGGACTTGCTCAGAATCCTGATATCTATTTCCAGGCACGTGAAGCTGCCAACAAATATTATGAGGTGATTCCCGATGAGGTTGCTGGCTATATGAAGGAGATCAGCAAACTTACCGGTCGTGAATACAAGCCCTTTACCTACTACGGTGCTGACGATGCTGAGAACATCGTTATTGCCATGGGTTCCATCACCGAAACCCTGAAAGAGGTGGTTGATCACCTGAATGCCAAAGGCGAAAAGGTTGGTCTGCTTTCCGTGCACCTTTACAGGCCCTTCTCAGCCAAGTATTTTATGGATGTACTTCCCAAGTCGGTGAAGCGCATCGCTGTACTGGACCGTACCAAGGAGCCCGGAGCCAATGGAGAACCTCTCTACCTGGATGTCAAGGATCTTTTCTATGGAAAGGAGAATGCTCCGCTGATCGTAGGCGGTCGTTACGGACTTTCCTCCAAGGATACCACTCCGGCCATGATGATCTCCGTCTTTGACAACCTGAAGATGGCCGAGCCCAAGAACCGCTTTACAGTCGGTATTGTGGATGATGTTACCTTTAGATCCCTGCCACTGCTTCCTGAGATTTCTCTGGGTGCCAAAGGTACCTTTGAGGGTAAATTCTATGGACTGGGTTCCGATGGTACCGTGGGTGCCAACAAGAACTCCATTATGATTATCGGGGAATCGACCGATAAATATTGCCAGGCCTATTTTGCCTATGACTCCAAGAAATCAGGTGGGATTACCACCTCCCACCTGCGTTTTGGTGATAAGCCCATCCGCTCTCCCTACCTGGTGGTAACTCCGGATTTTGTAGCCTGTTCATGTACCCTCCTACCTGGAGAAGTATGACATGCTCAAGGGACTCAAGGATGGCGGTACCTTCCTGCTGAACTCCATCTGGAGTGAAGAGGAGACCATCAAGCATCTTCCCAACCATGTGAAGAAGTACATGGCCGATCACAAGATTAATTTCTACATCATCAATGCCACCAAACTGGCACAGGATATTGGACTGGGTAACCGGACCAATACCATTATGCAGTCGGCCTTCTTTAAGATTGCCGATATCATTCCCTACGACCAGGCGGTTGAAGAGATGCGCAAGTTCATCATCAAGAGTTTCGGTCGCAAGGGCGAAGAGGTGGTGAACATGAACTTTGCTGCCGTTGAAAAGGGTGGCGATGTAACCAAAGTTGAGGTCAGAGCCGAATGGGCCAAGCTCTGAAACATGAAGCTGAAAAAGGATCACCGCCTGGGAGTCCCCGACTTTGTGAAGAATGTGGTTGAGCCCATCAATAACCTGGCCGGTGACGATCTTCCGGTAAGTGCATTTGCCGGACGCGAAGACGGAACCTTCCCTTCAGGAACCTCCCAATGGGAGAAGCGCGGTATTGCAGTAAATGTTCCCGAGTGGATCGCCGACAACTGCATCCAGTGTAACCAGTGTGCCTATGTTTGTCCCCACGCTGCCATTCGTCCCTTCCTGATTGACGAGAAGGAAGCCAAGACGCTGCCCGAAGGAACAGAAACCATCAAGGCCAACGGGAAAGACTTTGCCGGACTGGAATTTAAAATCCAGGTATCGGTTCTGGACTGTACCGGTTGCGGAAACTGCGCCGATGTATGTCCTTCCAAGACCAAAGCCCTGGAGATGAAGCCCCTGGAAACTCAGATGGGAAAGCCCCAAAATGGGATCACCTGATCAAAGAGATTTCTTACAAGGACAGCCTGGTAGACAAGAAGAAGACGGTAAAGAACAGTCAGTTCGCACAGCCTCTCTTTGAGTTCTCAGGAGCCTGCGCCGGATGTGGTGAAACACCCTATATCAAGTTGATTACCCAGCTCTACGGTGACCAGATGATCGTGGCCAATGCCACCGGTTGTTCCTCCATCTATGGCGGTTCTGCTCCATCTACTCCTTATTGCGCAAATGTGGAAGGACAGGGTCCTGCATGGGCCAACTCCCTGTTTGAGGACAACGCAGAGTATGGATTCGGACTTGCAACCGGTGTGAAGAAGAACCGCGATCGCATTAAGAATAAGATGCTTGCTGCCATGAGACGAGGTGAAGCCCGCCACCAAAGAGGCGTTTGGAGAGTGGATTGAAGGCATGGCCAACACGGAAGCATCCAAGGCTGCTTCAGCCAAGGTGCTGAAAGCTCTGGAAAGTGAGACCCATGCCATTGCCGAGGAAGATCAATGTCTGAAGCATTACCTGGTGAAGAAATCCGTCTGGATCTTCGGTGGGGACGGATGGGCATATGACATCGGCTATGGCGGACTGGACCATGTGATTGCACAGGGCGAGGATATTAATGTCCTTGTCCTGGATACAGAAGTATATTCCAATACAGGGGGACAGGCCTCCAAAGCCACTCCGGTAGGTGCTGTGGCCAAGTTCGCGGCATCCGGTAAGAAGATCCGGAAGAAGGACCTGGGTATGATGGCCATGACCTACGGCTACGTGTACGTGGCTCAGGTAAGCATGGGTGCCAGCCAGAGTCAGTACCTGAAGGCACTCCGGGAAGCTGAAGCTTATCCAGGACCCTCTGCTGATTATTGCCTATTCTCCCTGTATCAACCACGGACTTCGTGCGGGCATGGGAAAAAGCCAGAACCAGTCGAAACTGGCTGTGGAGAGCGGCTACTGGCACCTTTATCGCTACAACCCGCTTCTGGAAGAGGAAGGCAAGAACCCTTTCTTACTGGACTCCAAGGAACCCCAGTGGGACCAGTTCCAGAACTTCCTGAAATCCGAGGTACGTTATACTTCTTTGCAGAAATCATTCCCGGCAGAAGCCGCCGAGTTGTTCAAGGCTGCACAGACCAATGCCAAGTGGCGGTATGACAGCTATGTTCGCATGGCCAGCCTGGATTTTGCACCAAAAGTGTAACACAGACCAGCAGATAACTCTGAAAACCGTCCGGACGACCGGGCGGTTTTTTTTTAATGCTTGTATCAAGGTTTTCCTTAAAAGTCTTGTTGAAGTACTGGCGTCCCTGCAAATAGAGGCCATAAGCCTCCATATCCCCGGTGGGTTCCTTTTCCATTCGTTGTCTCACCTCCGGGCTTACAAATGCTTTAATCTCCTCTGCAATGGACTGGGCTATCTCGCTCTGGATGGCAAAATACGTTATTAATCTCCTTGTCGTATTGCCTGGACCAGAGGTGGGTGTCATGGACTGCATCTATCAGCTGCACGGTAAGCCGGATCTGGTTTTTATGTCTTTGTCCACTTCCTTCAAGGATGTAGCTGACATTCAGGTCCTCCGCGATCTGGCTAACCTGTTTGGGATGATCCCTGTAGGGCTCTACAGAGGTTCTGGCGATGACCCTCAAATCTTCGATCTTGCATAGGTTATCCAGGATCGATTCCATGGTGCCGTTGATGAAGTATTCATTTTCCTGGTCCGGACTATCGTTCCTGAAAGGCATTATAGCAATGGATTTCTCCAGAAGTACTTCATCAGTAGCGGCCCTGTTACGGGGAAGGATATGGAGGATCAACAATACCAGGATCACCACAAAACTAAGGTAGCTGGCGATTCTCCATCCACTGGAAGAAGGGAGTGAGGTCTTTTTATTAGTTTGCCGGTCCGGCTTCTGTTTTCACGACTCCACCACCAGGATGGATATCGTAAATCCATGAGAGGATCACAGCGATTATAAATCCTACACAAAGAAGGACAATGATCAGGGAAAGGGTCCATTCAGGCAGTTTAAGCGGATCTGTGATGATCGAAACCAGTTCCAGGATCACAAAAGCAGAAGCAGCGTATACAGTAATCACTCTTACTACCTTTCTACGCTTTATTTCCTGCCAGAAATGGGCAAATTTGCTTGGTTCACCTGGCATATCCGAGGGCTTACTTACCTGCAAGTTAGTTTCTTAAAGTGTATATATCAAATGAATCCTGCATTCCCTGGGAAGTAAATGGTCTTTTGTTTCCGAATTTGCATAGCTCGATCTATCTTTGCAGCCAAAATATCTTTTGGGAAGGATAGTTGCCATCGATTATGGGACAAAGCGGACCGGATTAGCAGTCACCGATCCGGGACAAATGATTGCATCCCCCATGGATACAGTTCCCACTCATGAATTAATGAACTTCCTGCAGGCCTATTTTGAGAAAGAGCCGGTGGATCTTCTGGTGGTGGGCCGCCCCAGGCAGATGGACAATACGGATTCGGAGTCTATGAAGCAGATACGTTTTTTTGTGGGCGCTTTTAAGAAGCGTTTTAAGGAAATTCCGGTGGAGTGGATGGATGAGCGTTTTACATCAAAAATGGCCATGGACGCCATGATTGCAGGGGGAATGAAACAAAAGGACCGAAGGGTGAAGGGGAATGTGGATCGCATAAGTGCTGCTCTGATTCTGCAGTTTTTTTTGGAAAAAAGGAACAATATGAGCTCATAGGCGTTTTTTGTAAAATAATAGAGTAAGATTGGAAATGGTATTACCAGTGTATGTGTACGGAATGTCGGTGCTTCGAAAAATTGCAAAGGAGATTCCGGAGGATTTTGAGGAACTGGATCAACTGATCGCAGATATGTTTGAAACCATGCATGCCAGTGATGGAGTTGGACTGGCAGCTCCCCAGATTGGAAAATCCATGCGGATATTTGTGGTGGACGCGAGCCCTATGGCTGATAGTAAAGAGGAGCCGGAGCTGGCAGATTTCAGAAAGGTTTTTATCAATCCGTATATCCTGGAAGAGTGGGGCGCTCCCTGGTCCTTTGAGGAAGGCTGTCTGAGCCTTCCGAACATCCGGGAAGAAGTATCCCGTCCCGATCATGTACGCATCGAATATTTTGATGAAAACTGGAATCTGAAAGAGGAGGAGTATGATGGGGTCAGGGCCAGGGTGATCCAGCATGAGTACGATCACCTGGAAGGAAAGCTGTTTGTGGACCGGATCAATCCCATTCGCCGAAAGCTGCTTTCTGCCCGTCTGAAAGCCATCAGTCATGGCCGTGCCGAATGTGACTACCGCATGATCTACCCCAAAAAATAGGTTCTGGCTCAGAGTTTTTTTCTTCTGAATATTTATAGGAGTATTTGGTTTCGCTATGCAATAGTTGTATATTGCAACAGTTACACGGAACTATCATGGATTTCACCCATCTATCCATAATCAGGCCCCCGGAAACCTCCTCCGCCTGGTTGCTTAAAGATCATTTAGGAGCCTTGGGTGTCAGGTTTTCCATAGGGAGGACCCGTTACCGTGTAAATACGGGATTATACCGCCTGGGCAGACCCGGGAAGGATTCTGAAGTATTTGTCACAGCGAACTACAAGCTCAGTTTTGATCTGCTCAGAAAAAACCTGGAGGGGCTGGATGCCTGGATCCTGGTCCTTGAAACCCATGGCATTAATGTGTGGTGTGCCGCAGGGAAAGGAACTTTTGGGAGCAGTGAACTGGTCAGGCAGATACGGGATGCCCGGCTGGCTGAGCAGGTATCTCACCGAAGACTGATTGTTCCGCAGCTTGGAGCACCCGGAGTTTCTGCCAGACAGGTAAAAGAAGCTACGGGATTTACCGTAAAATTTGGGCCCGTTCGTGCAGGTGATATTAAAGCCTATCTATCAGCGGGTTACCGGAAAGATCAACGCGCCCGGACTGTATCATTCACTCTCAGAGACAGGTTTATTCTCACCGCAGTGGAACTGGCAAACTCATTGGGCTATCTTGTTATTGCATTCTTTTTCATGTTGCTACTGTCGGGGATCCATTCAGAAGGATATTCCTTTGAGCTGATGTGGAAGGAGGGCTTGCAAGCCGGGCTGTATCTCCTTACAGCCTATATCAGTGGGGCATTTCTTGCGCCCTTGCTCTTACCCTGGCTGCCATTCAGGCATTTTGGAGGGAAAGGAATGCTGGCCGGGTTGGTGGTCTTTGGACTTATTGCACCAGTGATTGACCCGGAAATTCCCCTGCTTCCCCTGGTGGGATGGTTCCTTATTTCAGGAGCCTTATCCTCCTACCTGACCATGAACTTTACCGGAGCCAGTACCTATACTTCTCTAAGTGGAGTGAGGAAAGAGATGGGCATCTTCGTACCCCTTCAACTTGCCTTTTCTTTCAGCGGGCTGGTGCTTATTATCATCTCAAAGCTGCTATAGCATGGATACTCAGAGATATTTGAAAAATGTGACTACCCTGGAGTATGACTCCTCCAAATGTAACGGGTGTCGTATGTGTCTGGAGGTCTGTCCCCACCAGGTATTCCGGATGGCTGGTAAACGAGCGGAGATTGTCGACCGGGACAGCTGCATGGAGTGTGGGGCCTGCGAACTTAATTGTGAGACAGGAGCTCTTAAAGTTAAACAGGGGGTGGGTTGTGCATCAGCCGTTATTAACGGATTCCTGAGAGGAACCGAACCAAATTGTGATTGTGGCAGCGACGAGGCATGCTGTTAATCAGGTGATTTCAGTAAAAAAAAACATCATGAAGAAACAGTACATTCAGCACTTCCGGGAGGTACTCCGGGTCTTTGACCAGGAACTGTTTCTGCAAGACAGTGCTTCCTGCTGCAATGGTATAAGCATGGCGCAATGCCTTACGCTTCTGGAAATTGAGAAAAGCAGCAGTACCTCCATCTCCCAACTGGCTAACAGGCTTTCCCTGGATAAAAGCACTGTGAGCCGGACGGTAGATGGACTGGTCAATATCCGAATGGTTAACCGGGTCACCCCAAAAGAGAACCGCCGAACGGCCCTGATTAACCTTACCGATTCAGGGAAAGAGGTTTGTGCAACCATAAATTTTGCCAAGTGATTCATATATTAACGAGATCCTACGGGATTTTTCCGAATTGGAGCAGGAGGAATTTTTCAGGCTGTTCAGAAAACTAACCTGCAATATGGCAGCCTACAGGACACAAAAAAAGAAGCCGTCTCATTAGTCAACATGAGACGGCTTCCTCCTTATCGTATGTAAAGGTTTTTGCTAAACCACCGCATTGAAATGCTCTTCCGATTTAAGGAGCATGTCAATATACTGGGCGCGCTTATATACAAAGGGATCGTTGATGGCATTTGAGCTGAGTTTACCCCTGAAGGCTTCGATGGAATCGTAGCCCTTGCGATCCATCCACTCCTCCAACTCCTTTAACATCTCTGCGGCATGACCCACCCCATTGTGATAGAAGGTGCTGACCGCTTCCACGGCGCTGGCGCCTGCCAGGATCATCTTCGCCATATCGATTCCTTCATAGATTCCGTTATTGGCTGCAACACTGGCTTTCAGGTTCCCATGGGTCAATCCGATATAGCGGATAGAAAGACGATGGTCGCTGTGGGTACTCAGGTTCCAGGGAGAAACATGTTTTTCAGCCTCCACATCGATGTCGGGTTCAAACAGTCTGTTGAACAGAATAAAGGCATCTGCGCCGGCAGCATCCATATCCTTTATGGTCTTCAGCACATTGGTATAAAAGGGGCTGAGTTTGACACTCACAGGTACCTTCACCGCTGCCTTCACTGCTTTCAGGTTTTCGATCTGATCCTGAATGACCTCGTGTCCCGATTTGTCAAAATCCCGGGGCACGGAGAAGAAGTTCAGTTCCAGACCTGCGACTCCGGTCTCTTCCAGCAATTTTGCATATTCCACCCAGGACTCCTTGTAAACCGCATTCAGGCTGGCAAAAACTGGAATGGAGAGCGCTTCAACTACCTGCTTCAGATTATATATATGCTCTTTGGGTCCTCCATGTTCTATTTTCGGAAAAAGACTGATCATTTCAGCATTTCGATTGTCATAGGCTTCCAGTTGGTTGCTGAGATCATTGTCTTCCATCTGGATTTGCTCCTCGAAGAGGGAGCGGTAAACTATGGCTGCCACCCCCGCTTTTTCAGCTTCCTTCAGCTTATCGAGTTTATTGGAGAGATTACATGCTCCCAGAATCAGAGGGTTCTTCAGGGAGACTCCCATGTGTTTTGTTGTAAGTGATGCCATTTGAAAAAGATTAGTCGTTTATAATTACAGTATATAAAACTATCAACCCATACGAAAGGTTCAAAAAAATGGGAAGAAAAGCAGATATTTTTGGATTCGTTGCATGAATCCAGTAAAAGGACCTTACGGGGCATCATGTATGATTTTCGAAAATTTCCCCTGTTACGTGCCCTTATACCCTTTTTTGGTGGAGTGGTATGTGGAACAGCCCTGATTCCCGTAATTCGCCCGGAAGGGGTGCTTTTTCTTTCTCTCTCCTTACTGGTTCTGGCTACTGTTCATTTTCTTCTGGCAGGGTGGGAAGGAAAGGATCAGGCTTATGTTTCTTATCCCTGATCCTGTTTTTGTTACTGTTTATTTCGGGAGCAGGGAATGCCCTGCTAACAGGGCCCAGGGATCCGGGACTGCCAGTGGGCGAACGGGTGCTTGTGAGGGGGGAAGTGACCGGATCACCATTCCCGGGGTCCCATGGATTTACCTTTGATCTGCAGGTTTATCTGGTTTCTTCAGGCAGTACTGCGTATCCCGCCAGTACTCTGTTGAAGACCTACCTCCGGATACCGGCCGACTCTCTGGTTCGGGATGAAGCCCCGCTTCCAGCAGCAGGCGAACTCTGGCAATTCTCAGGGAAGCTGGTGACCATCCGGAACAACGGGAATCCTGGAGGGATCGATTTTAAATCTCACATGAACAGAAATAATTGCTGGTACCGTTTCTATGTCTCCACCGGAGCAGAAGCGGTCCTGTGTAACCGACAGGTCAGCGGTCAGGGGAGAAGACTCTCTCCTTCACGGATACGAAAAAGGCTGTCTGACCACTGGCAGGGGGAAGCGGAGGAGGTCTCCCTGTTAAAAGCGGTCTGCCTGGGCGATCGTTCGTCGCTGAGCGATGAGCTCCGCCAGTCCTACAAGGCCGCCGGGGGAATGCACCTTCTGGCTGTGTCAGGATTACATGTGGGTCTAATCTGGTGGGTGCTGCAGTATATGACCGGATGGATGCACCTGATTTTCAGGAGCGAGAAACTGAAAACAGTGATACTTGTGGGACTACTCTGGTTTTATGCATTTGTAACCGGGTTTTCCTCCTCTGTAAGCAGATCAGTATGCATGTTTTCCTTTTTTTCGGCCGGCAGATTGTGGGGAGAGCGGACCCATCCCCTGAACGGAATCTTTGTATCGGCTTTTATCCTGGTGCTGCTTAAGCCGGACCGGCTTATGGATCTTGGATTTCAGCTCTCCTATTTGGCCGTCACGGGAATTGTCAGCCTATACCCGCTCTTAAAGGCTTTGCCAGGGGTGAAGAATCCTTTCCTGAGGTGGATCTGGGAAGCCACCTTTGTGAGTCTCTCGGCCCAGTTAAGCAGCGCACCCCTGGTGATATACTACTTTCATCAGCTACCCATTTATTCATTGATAACCAGTATGATTGCCATACCCCTGCTCAGCGTAATGATATGCATTTTTGTTTGTTCCGTTCCCTTTATATCCGCCGGCATCCTGGAAGAGTTTTTCTCTTTCCTGCTTTTAAAGCTGGCCCGTCTGATGAACCGGTGCATGGATCAGATTTCGGACCTGCCCGGCGCTTTGCTGGAGGGACTGCATCTGGACCGGGTGGCACTTTTGCTCTGGCTGCTGCTTTTAGTACTTGGATTGATCACCCTTCATGGCAGAAGCAGGATGCCCCGCTACCTGGTTCTGCTTTTGATTTCTGTATTCCTCTTATGGAGCTCTGGTTCCAGAATGAAGTGCCAGGGTTCTTCAGAATTCCTCATCACCCATTTCACAGGGGCTTCTATGCTTGTCTTCAGGGAGGGTGCCCGGCTGGATTACTACTGCTGGTACCGGGACAGGAGCTCCCTGGAATACATGCAGACTTACCGGGACCTGGCCTGGAGCGGGCGGAGATATCAAAAGCAGGTGCTTGAGGTGGATGGCCGGGGGACCATAAGAGGAAACATATCCGCTTGTGTAAAGCTTGGAGAAGGATTATGGTTGCTGGGGAACGATAACTGTGCCGGTCTGGTGATATCCAAAGGGATTATGGAGCATACCCGCGCTGCTGTTTTTGAGGATTCGGCGGGCTTGCAGACTTTCAGGCCCGATTTTATCCTGCTGTCCGGCGAACCGGAGGTGCAGAAGCTTTCTGAATCTTTGTGTGGGGACAAAGTTGACCTGGTGCTTGATGGATCGAACCGGAGCTGGTATAAAGAGAAAATGGCCCTTCGCTGTGAGCGGGCATATTTGACAGATCGCTCAGGGGCCTACATGAAAAGATGGTAAAAAAAAGGGATTTCCATGCCCACTATTGGACAATTATCTGTTATTTTGCCATGTTATTTTATATAGATTATGCGTATTGTAATTGCAGGAGCTGGCGAAGTTGGAGCACACCTGGCGAAGATGCTGAGTCAGGAGGAACACGACCTGGTGGTGATAGATAATGATGGCGATCGCCTGAAGACCATTGGAAGTACACTGGATGTGCTGACCATTGAGGGGAATGCCAACTCCATTTCCCAGCTGAGGGAGGCAAAAATCGGGAAGGCCGATCTTCTGATCAGTGTCACCTCCTCCGAAGATGTCAATGTAAACTCGGCCATATCTAAGCAAGAGGCTTGGGGCCAAAAAGACCATAGCCAGGATTGATAACCAGGAGTATCTGTTGCCGGCCAACAAGGAGATATTTGAGAACCTGGGGGTGGATTATATGATCTACCCGGAAAAGATTGCTGCCCGTGAAATCGTGGGTTTGCTTTCGGAGACAGGGAGTACGGAGGTGGTGGAGTTTGGCGGAGGGAAGTTGCATATGTACGTCATCAGGCTTGATCAGGACGCCCCCATCATTAACAAAACTCTTCGGGAAATTGCTCCGGGGATTAATAGCCTGGAATACAGGGCAGTGGCCATAACCAGAAAAGGACAAACCATAGTGCCCTCGGGCGATGACCGATTCGAATCAGGGGACCTGGTCTACGTGATCAGCAGTAAAACAGGATTGAAGCAGCTCTATAAATACTCTGGAAAAAAACAATTCGAAGTACGTGATATTATGATTCTGGGGGGGAGCCGGATAGGTAGGAAGACCGCCGATGCCCTTGGGAAGCAACACTATGTTAAGCTGATAGAGAAGGACAGGCAAAGGAGTTACACGCTCTCCAACATGCTCAACAATACGCTGGTGATCAATGGAGACGGTACCGATATGGAGCTCCTTCGTCAGGAAGGGCTGGAGAAAATGGATGCCTTTGTTGCTGTGACCGGGAATTCCGAGACCAATATACTCTCCTGCCTGCTGGCCAAGCACATGGGGGTAAAAAGGACCATTGCCGAGGTTGAGAACATGGACTATATCCACCTGGCAGAGAATATTGGAGTGGATACGATCATCAATAAGAAACTGATCACTGCCAGCCGGATCTTTCGTTTCACCATGACGGAAGAGGTATCGAGCATCAAGTGCCTGACAGGGACCGCTGCAGAGGTGATGGAGTTTATTGTAAAACCTGATGCCCCTGCTACTGCCGGGAAACTAAAGGACATTAATTTTCACAGGGAGGCCATTATCGGAGGGGTAATCCGGGGGAAGAATGCCTTTATCGCCCATGGGGAGACCCACATAAAACCCTACGATCGCGTGGTGGTTTTTGCACTGCCGGGAGTGATCCATACCATTGGCAAGTTTTTCAACTAGCAAGGGATGCTGAACCACAGAACCATTGTACGGATCCTGGGTGTGATCTTGATCACCGAAGGATTTTTTATGTGGCTGGCCATCCCCATTTCGCTCATATTCCAGGAGAAAGATTATGTCCAGTTCCTGCTTTCAGGAGCCCTTACTGTGGCTGCGGGAGTGATTTGCTACCTGCCGGTAAGAAAGGCTGATCTGCTTCTAAACCGGAGAGATGGCTATGTGATCGTTACCGCGGCATGGATTCTTTTTTCACTGTTTGGAACCCTTCCTTTCCTGCTTAGCGGATCCATCCCTAATTTTACCGATGCTTTCTTTGAAACCATTTCAGGATTTACTACCACCGGAGCCTCCATCCTGAATAATATTGAGGAACTTTCACACGCTGTACTTTTCTGGAGAAGCCTGATTCAATGGCTGGGGGGGATGGGAATCATCCTGCTTACCTTGCTTTTACTGCCTTTCCTGGGGATTGGAGGCATGCAGTTATTCTCAGCTGAAGTCCCCAGTCCGACGCCTGATAAACTACATCCTCACGTAAAGGATACGGCCAAGCGGCTCTGGTTTATCTACCTGGTTTTTACTTTTGCTGAGACCATGTTACTCTGGGCCGGTGAGATGGATCTGTTCGATGCCGTCTGTCATTCACTGACCACCATGGCTACAGGGGGTTACTCCACCAAGCAGGCCAGTATTGCCTACTGGAACTCGCCCTACATCCATTATGTCATAACCGTGTTTATGTTTCTGGCGGGTACTAATTTTACACTGGCCTATTTTGGAATGCATGGACAGTTCAGGAAAATCTGGAAGAATGAGGAATTCAGGTGGTATCTGGGGTTTATTGGAGGATTTACCCTGCTTGTTACCCTTGGCCTGTTCTTCACCGGCGAAGGCGGACTCGAGCTGTCCTTCCGGAATGCCATATTCCAGGTGGTCTCGATCATCACCACCACGGGTTATGCCACAGCTGATTATCTGCAATGGGCCCCATGGCTCATAGTTATCATCTTCACCCTGATGTTTTTCGGAGGATCGGCCGGATCCACAGGGGGTGGGCCCAAGATCATGAGGATTGTGGTCATGTTGAAAAACTCCACTCAGGAACTGAAACGAATGATCCATCCCAATGCAGTCATTCCTGTAAGGCTTAATAAGATGGCGGTTGAGGAATCGGTGGTGACCAGTGTACTGGCCTTTATGGCCTTTTATGGGCTCATTGCGGTGATCTCCATGGTGATCATGTCTGTTCTTGGAAACGATCTGGATACCTCCATTGGGGCGGTGGCAGCCACCCTGGGGAATATTGGTCCTGGCATCGGGCAGGTTGGCCCCTCCCTGAATTTCTCAGAGATCCACGGGGTAGGTAAATGGTTTCTTTCCTTCCTGATGCTGGTAGGCAGACTGGAACTCTTTACGGTCCTGGTTCTTTTTTCCCCCATGTTCTGGAGGCGCTAAGCTCCTTAATTGGAGGATACCAGGTATTCCGCCGGGAAGTTTCCCGAAGGTTTTCCTGAGCCAGAAGTGGAACTTGTGGCCCCCTCCTCCAAAAAACATCATGGGGCAGAATCCATAGACCACCTCTATTTGATTTTCTTTAAAGGTGGCATGGGCTTTATCCGAATAGGCTCCTTTCCCAATGCCCTTGATCATCCAGACGCGTTTGATCCCCGACCCCGCGGTCTGCCTGGCAATTTCCTCGCTAAGCTCCGGAGGAACAGCCAGGATCAGGTTTTCATACTCCGCTGGCAGCTCCGTGACAGACGGAGCACAGTGAAAGGCTTCAATTTTATCATAATTGGGATTTACGGCGTAAACTTCTTTCCCATTTTTATGAAGTTCAGTCATCAGGAATTTCCCAAAATTATCTTTCTTGGGTGATGCCCCGGCTATGGCCACTTTGCCAGAATCCAGGAATGCTTGAATGGTGCTTTTCATGACAAGGTCCTTTATTTCTGCAAGTTAATAAAGGGAAGCGATTTCACCAAGTCCCTGTCTGAGTACTTCCGGTTCGTCGCCGCTGCAATCGATGATGGTGGAGGGAATGATCCCTCCGTATCCTCCGTCGATGACCGCATCCACCAGGTCGCGGTACTCCTCAGCTATGAGTTCCGGATCGGTGGGATACTCCAGGATCTCGTCATCTTCTTTCAGGGAAGTGGTGAGGATGGGATTGCCCAGTTGGCGTACAATTTCCAGAATGATGTTGTTATCCGGGATCCCTGATTCCCACGGTCTTTCCGCTTCTGTTTGATGGACTTGGGAACCTGGTTGCTGGCATTAAGGATGAAGGTGTAGGGACCGGGAAGAGAGGATTTCATCAACTTAAAGGTGCTGTTGTCCACATGTCTGGCAAAATCGGAAAGGTGGCTCAGGTCGGAACAGATAAAGGAAAACCTGGCTTTTTCGGGTTTGATCCCCTTGATCCTGGCCACCCGTTCCACTGCCCTGGCTTTGGTGATATCGCAGCCCATGCCATAGACCGTATCCGTGGGATAGATGATCACACCGCCATTACGAAGCAGGTCAACTACCTGTCGGATCACCTTCTGATCCGGGCTCTTTTCGTAGAGTTTCAGCAACATCGCATTTCAGATAAACCGCGTAAAAATAGCATAAATGCCGTATATATGGCTTCTGTTTTGTATTTTCAGATAAATGCAACTCCCCGTATAGAAGGTGAAGGTTTCACCCTCAGACCCTGGGAGCCATGATGCCGAGTCCCTGGTAAAGCATGCCAACAATCCGCGGATCGCAGCCAACCTGCGGGATGGTTTTCCCTATCCCTATACCATGGGAGATGCCAAGAAATGGCTGTCGATGGTCGGCGACAACAAGGATGATGTGATTCTGGCCATTGATAGTTCAGGGAGAGGCTGCCGGAGGGATCGGATCTGCACGGACATGAAAGATGTTTACAACTACAACTGCGAGATCGGATACTGGTTGTCAGAAAAGCACTGGGGTAAGGGAATTATGACCGTCGCGGTGGGAGCCTTGGTAAAATTTGCCTTTGAGCAAGGCCCGTGGCTTCGTTTATTTGCCTGCATATTTGAAAACAATCCGGCTTCCATGCGGGTGCTGGAGAAAAATGGCTTTAGCCTGGAAGCCATCCACAGAAAAGCGGTAATGAAAGAGGGTAAGCTGATGGATGAGCACCTCTATGCCCTGCTGAAGGATCAAGGCTGGCTTCTTCCCTGAATATCCTCCTCCGTTCCTCTCCGATCCTGATCTTCTTCCTCATCCAACTCAGAACTGTTCGGGTTCCGGTCCCTGGTCACGGTATATTACTGCCAGAATCACTCCGGATACAGCACCGCTTATGTGGGCTTCGAAAGACACTTCAAAATCGAAGGGCAGCAGTCCCCAGACCATGCTCCCATACCAGAATACCACCAGCAGGGAAATGGCGGTCAGGCTTCGTACCCTCCTGATTAATGCCGCTCAGAAAAAGAAAGGCTGCCAGCCCATAGATTAGTCCGGATGCACCGATATGGTAGGCCTGCCTGCCCACGCTCCAGAGCAGGACACCTCCTATAAAGTAGATCAGGAACCAGATCTTGTAGCAATATCCCGGTAAAAATAAAACAGGGCCAGGCTCAGCAGGAAAGCTGGCATGGAGTTGTTGATCAGGTGTTTCCAGTCGCCATGGATCAATGGAGAAAAGAGGATGCCCTGCAAGACCGCTAAACCTCCTGGGATAGACACCACCTTCACCAGAGAGAGTTCCATGCTGATTTCGAAGAATTTTACTGCCCAGAGCAGAATCAGGAAGAATCCGGGAAATACCAGGCTGTAAATGAACCGTTTCTTCTCTTCCGACATAAACAAAGTTATCTTTTTTCCGATTGTGCTATCTTTAAAGAATAAAATTGGATACATATGACTGAAATTCTTGCTGGGTGTACTGATTCTTCTGGCCCTTGTCAATCTGATACTTGATTCTAAGGAAGAGGAATCCGGCTGATATCAGTCCACAGATTGAAAGAGGTGGAAACCTCCATTCTTCGGTTCGAATCCGTCCCTGGAGAAGAGTGAAAGAGACACAGAAGGATGAATTTGAAAGAAACCGGAGGGAGAACCAGGAGAGCGCGCAGGCTAACAGGGAGGAGATGAGCAAGTCCCTTCAGATCTTCGAGCAGAAATTTGCCCTAACCGCAAGGGGATTCAGGATACCATTGAAAACAACTCCGAAATATACGGGAGGACAATACCAAGCAACTGGATGAGATGCGCAAGAACCGTAGACGAAAAGTTGCAGTCCACCCTGGAAAAGCGACTGGGAGAGTCTTTCAAACAGGTGAGTGAAAGACTGGAACAGGTACATAAGGGACTTGGAGAAATGCAAACCATTGCCTCCGGGGTGGGCGACCTGAAAAAGGTGCTTTCCAATGTGAAGACCCGCGGAGTACTTGGTGAATATCAACTGGGTAATATCCTGGAACAGATCCTGACCCCCGACCAGTACAGCATAAATGTGGCCACCAAAAAAGGAAGTCAGGCCCATGTGGAATATGCCATCAAATTGCCGGGAAAAAGCACCGACGATGAGGTTTGGATGCCGGTCGATTCGAAATTTCCCATAGAATCCTACGAAGTCTTGCTCGCAGCCTATGAACAGGGAATTCCAGAGCAAATTGAAGTAGCACAGAAGATACTGATCAAAGCGGTGGAGGGATTTGCCAAGGATATCAGTGATAAGTACCTGGATCCGCCCCATACCACCGACTTTGGAATTATGTTTCTGCCCGTGGAAAGCCTCTATGCCGAAGTCCTGAGGCACCCCGGTCTCTTTGAAACCCTTCAGAGAACCCACAGGATCACCATCACCGGTCCCACCACCCTTTCAGCCCTGCTGAACAGCCTGCAGATGGGCTTCCGGACCCTGGCCGTGCAGAAACGCAGCAGCGAGGTCTGGAAAGTACTGGGAGCCGTGAAGGCAGAATTTGAAACTTTTCGGATCACCTCAAGAGGGTTCGGAAGCAGCTGGATACGGCCACCGGTACTCTGGATAAGCTACAAACCACCCGGACCAACCAGATAGAACGAAAGCTGCGTACAGTGGAAACACTGGATGGACACGGAATCCAAAGAGGAATCCTTGGAGACTCCCTTCCGAATCGGAAGAAGAACACCCCGAAGATGAATAAATTGTTATTTTTTTACGCCTTTTGTGTTTGTGAATTGAATTTATCTCTATATTTGAACCATGTTTTAAAACTATGCTAAACAACATTCTACATATTCTACTCGTGGTGCTGGTTCTGGTGATTGATCCAGGGACGGCCTGAGAGTGGTATTTAGCAGATAAAATTATACCAAGCCATTCTCAGGAAAGAGGATGGCTTTTTTAATTAAGATAAAACAGATGCAGGCAATGAAGATTCAATACCGGAGTCATACCAGTACCATGGGCCGCAAAATGGCAGGGGCGAGAAGCCTCTGGCGTGCCAATGGAATGAAAGAGAATCAGTTCGGTAAACCGGTCTTTGGTATTGCCAACTCATTTACCCAGTTTGTTCCCGGTCATGCCCACCTGCACCATATTGGTCAGGAGGTGAAGCAGATTTTTGAAGAAGCAGGCTATTTTGCTGCAGAATTTAATACCATTGCCATCGATGACGGTATTGCCATGGGTCATGACGGAATGCTATACTCACTGCCTTCCAGGGACCTGATTGCCGACAGCATTGAATATATGGCCAATGCCCACAAGGTGGATGCCCTGTTTTGTATCTCCAATTGTGATAAGATTACCCCGGGTATGCTTATGGCCGCCATGCGACTGAATATCCCGGTGATCTTTGTTTCTGGCGGCCCCATGGAGGCAGGCAGGGATGGGGACAAGGCCTTGGACCTGGTGGATTCCATGGTCATGGCAGCCGATCCGGCTGTCAGCGATGAGAGAATTGCCCGTATTGAAAAACTGGCCTGTCCCACCTGTGGTTCCTGTTCCGGAATGTTTACGGCCAACTCCATGAACTGTCTGAATGAGGCCATTGGACTGGCACTGCCCGGAAATGGAACCATCGTGGCCACCCATGTGGAGCGGAAAAAGCTTTTTAAAAGAGCGGCTCATCATCTGATTGAGAATACCCGCACCTATTATGAAGAAGGGAATGACAAGGTACTGCCCCGCTCTATCGGAACTTTCGAAGCTTTTGAAAATGCCATGACCCTGGATATTGCCATGGGTGGATCCACCAATACGGTCTTGCACCTTCTGGCCATTGCCCACGAAGCCGAAGTAGATTTTACCATGAAAGACATGGACCGACTGTCACGTCAAACGCCGGTTCTGTGTAAGGTGGCACCCAGCTCCAGCTATCATGTGGAGGATGTGAACCGGGCCGGTGGGATCATGGGAATCCTGGCGGAACTGGACCGGGGCGGACTAATCAACCGGGAGGTTTACCGGGTGGATGGACGAACCCTGGGTGAGGCCATGGAGTGTTGCGATCTGATTAACAAGGATCCCTGTGACCGCAATGAAGAGCTTTATTCGGCAGCTCCGGGGGGTAAATTCAACCTGATCCTGGGATCCCAGGATGCCAGGTACAGGAATTTGACCTGGACCGGGAAACCGGTTGTATCCGGAGTGTCGAAAATGCCTATAGCAATGACGGCGGACTGGCTGTTCTTTACGGAAACATTGCACAGAAAGGCTCCATTGTGAAGACTGCAGGAGTTTCAGAGAAGGTCTTGCAGTTTGAGGGTCCGGCCAAGGTCTTTGATTCACAGGATGATGCCTGTGATGCCATTCTGGATGAGAAGAGTAAAGGCCGGGGATGTGGTGGTGATCCGTTACGAAGGACCAAAGGGTGGTCCGGGCATGCAGGAGATGCTCTATCCCACCTCCTATATCAAATCCAGGCAGCTGGGGGAGAAATGTGCACTGATTACCGATGGCCGTTTTTCCGGGGGTACCTCCGGCCTGTCCATTGGCCATATTTCGCCAGAAGCAGCTGATGGAGGAGCCATTGGACTGATCAGAGACGGAGATCTGATCCGAATTGATATTCCTGCGCGTACCATGGATCTGCTGCTGGACGATGCGGAACTGGAGCAGACGCAGGAAAGAAGCCGACAGCTGATCCCGATGGGTGGAAGCCGAAAAGGGAACGTGAAGTGTCCCAAGCCCTGAAGGTCTATGCCAGCATGGTATCCTCAGCCGACCGGGGAGCTATCAGGCTACTGGATGAATCGTAAAACAAAATAAAAACTATACAGCATGGAAACACAAACAAAAAAGAAGGCCGCTGAGGAGAAAAAGGCCGGGCAGAAGATGACCGGAGCCGAAGCACTTGTTCGGGCATTGCTGGAAGAAGGTGTGGATACCGCCTTTGGATATATCGGAGGAGCCATTATGCCTGTGTACGATGCATTGTTTAATTATGAGGACCAACTGAAACATGTGATGGTCAGGCATGAGCAGGGAGCTGTTCATGCTGCCCAGGGATATGCCAGGATCTCCCGAAAACCGGGTGTCTGTTTTACAACTTCAGGTCCCGGTGCGACCAACCTGGTGACCGGACTGGCCGATGCCATGCTCGATTCCACCCCCCTGGTATGTATCACCGGTCAGGTGGGAGCCCCTCTGCTGGGTTCCGATGCCTTCCAGGAGACGGACATGGTCAGTGTTTCCATGCCAATCACCAAATGGAACTACCAGATCACCAGTGCCGACGAGATTTGCGATGTGATGGCCAAGGCATTTTTCTATGCCAATTCGGGCCGACCCGGACCGGTGCTTATCGATATCACCAAGAATGCCCAGGTCGAAGAGGTGGAATACAATTACAAGAAGCGAAAGCAGGTAAGGAGCTATATTCCCAAACCACAGCCCAATCCAAAAGCCATTGAGGCAGCTGCAGATCTGATCAACAGTGCTGAAAGGCCCTTTGTGCTTTGCGGACAGGGGGTTACCATCTCCAGGGCCGAAAAGGTATTCCGGGAGTTTGTGGAGAAAGCAGGTATACCGGTGGGACATACCCTGAACGGGATCTCAGCCTTTCCCGAGGACCATCCCCTGTCATGTGGGCATGCTGGGCATGCACGGGAACTATGCTCCCAACATCAACACCAACAAGTGTGATGTGCTGATAGCCATCGGGATGCGCTTTGACGACCGGGTAACCGGAACTGTGAATACCTATGCCAAACAGGCCAAGATAATTCATATTGAGATCGACCGGTCGGAAATTGACAAGAATGTGAAGACGGATGTGGCCATCAATGCAGATGCCAAACAGGCACTTAAGCTGCTGTTGCCAAGGATCAAGCCGGCCGAACATGCCGAATGGCTGGAGTCGTTTCGTGAGCTGGAGGCCCTGGAAATGGAGAAAGTGATCAATAAGGATTGTTTCCCGGACGGGGAGCAGATGAATATGGGAGAGGTGATCCATAAGCTTTCAGAGAAGACCCATGGAAAGGCCATCATGGTAACCGATGTGGGACAGAACCAGATGGCAGCTGCCAGATACTACAAGCACCTGGAACGTAATTCGTGGGTTAGCTCGGGCGGACTGGGAACGATGGGATTCGGGGTTCCTGCAGCCATGGGTGTTGCATTTTCCAAACCCGGCCGGCCCATTTTAGCCGTGACGGGTGATGGGGGATTTCAAATGACCATCCAGGAACTGGGCACCATTGCGCAATATAATTTGCCGGTGAAGGTCGATGCTCTTGAACAATCAGTACCTGGGTATGGTGCGGCAGTGGCAGGAGCTCTTCTTTGACGGGAGGTATGCCAGTACCGGACTGACCAACCCGGATTTTTGTAAGATTTCGGAGGGTTTTGGGGTACCTGCAAGAAAGATTACCGAGCGCAAAGATCTGGACCAGGCCCTGGATGACCTGCTGGCCAGGGAAGGACCCTGTGTCCTGGAGATTGAGGTCAAACAGGAAGGGAACATCTTTCCCATGGTGCCGGCTGGAGCATCCGTTTCAGATATCCGCCTGGAATAGTAGTAGTGAGATCCAGAAAGCGCAGTTCAACAGATAAACAAACATATCATGAAAAAAGAATATACCATATCGGTCTTCAGTGAACACAAAGTGGGACTCCTGCACCGGATCACCGTAATCTTTTCGCGGCGAAAAATCAACATTGAAAGTCTCAATACCTCAGAATCGGAGGTACGGGGGATCTACCGCTTCACCATTGTGATCCAGGCAACTGAAGCTATGGCCAGAACTGTGACCAAGCAGATAGAAAAACAGATCGGAATTCTTAAGGCCTTCTACCATACCTTGGATGAAATTGTTTACCAGGAGATTGCCCTGTACAAGGTGCCCACCGAGGCCTTTGCCAATGGGGACGAAGTGGAGAGCCTGATCAGACAGCACAATGCCCGGATCCTGACCATCGAGCCCGAGTACACGATTGTGGAGAAAACGGGGCACAAGGAAGAGACCAGGCAGCTTTTCCGGGCCCTGGAGCCCTATGGGATCCTGCAGTTTGCCCGTTCGGGACGGATTGCGCTCACCAAGCAGATCAAGGAGATTTCAACCTATCTGAAGGAGATTGATGAGCACCATGAAATCACCGCAAATGACACCGTAACCTATTAATGAATTAGCGAATAAACTATTCACATATTAAGATTATTATAAAATGGCAAAATTGAATTTTGGCGGCGTTGAAGAAAATGTCGTAACCCGGGAAGAATTTCCCCTCTCAAAAGCACAGAAAGTGCTCAAGGATGAAGTAATTGCAATTATCGGATACGGGGTGCAGGGTCCTGCCCAGGCATTGAATCTGAAGGACAACGGGATCAAGGTGATTGTTGGTCAGGCACCTGAGTTTAAGGCGGATTGGGACCGGGCTGTCAAAGATGGCTTTGTACCCGGTGAATCTCTTTTCAACATTGAGGAAGCTGCGAAGAAAGCTACGGTAATTCAGTACCTGGTTTCTGATGCCGCCCAGCGTGCGGTATGGCCCAAACTGAAGCCCTGTCTGAAAGAAGGCGATGCACTATACTTTTCTCACGGCTTTTCAGTGACCTACAAGGAGCAGACCGGCGTGATCCCTCCAAAGAATGTGGATGTGATCCTGGTAGCTCCCAAAGGTTCCGGCACCAGTGTCCGGCGTAATTTTCTGGCCGGAACAGGGATCAACTCCAGTTATGCGGTTTTCCAGGACTACACCGGAAAGGCAGAGGAGCGTACCCTGGCCCTGGGGATCGGGATCGGATCGGGATATCTCTTTCCAACCACCTTTGAAGATGAGGTATACAGTGATCTTACCGGGGAACGGGGTGTGCTGATGGGGGCGCTGGCTGGAATCATGGAAGCCCAGTATCAGGTGCTCAGGGAGAACGGACATTCCCCATCGGAGGCATTCAATGAGACCGTGGAAGAGCTGACCCAGAGTCTGATACGGCTGGTGGATGAAAAAGGAATGGACTGGATGTATGGGAACTGCAGCGCCACTGCACAGCGGGGTGCCCTGGACTGGAAACCAAAGTTCAAAGAAGCCACGCTTCCCGTATTCAATGAGCTCTATAAGCGGGTGAAGAGTGGCGAAGAGACCAAAGTGGTGCTGGAAAAAACCAGTGGTGCAGATTACAAGGATCACCTGGAGGTAGAGCTGAAGCAGCTCAGAGAGTCCGAAATGTGGCAGGCAGGAGCAACCGTAAGGAGTCTGCGACCAAGCAAGGACTAAGAAGGGCAAGCTTTAAACTTTTACTGGTATATGGAGCGGTTCGGGCAGATCCTGTGACGGGATATTGCCAGAACCGCTTTTTCTTCTTAAATTTGACGTTCGGGCAAGTCTTATACGACCAGCTCCTGCTCAATTCCCCCAGGACCGGAAGGTAGCAAGGGTACGCGGTTGTAGCGGTGCGATATAAGTAGCTTGCCCGTTTTTTTAAAACTAATTAACTAACTATAAGAGTCGAACATCATGGAAGAAAAAGTAAAAGCACCTTTTTGGAAATTGGCCCTGATTTACGGGGCTATTATGGGTTTTGTATCTGTATTCCTTTCTCTGGTTTTCTATTTTATCGGAATGGCAACCGAAAACTGGACAAGCTGGGTTACGATGCTGGTCGGATTGGTCCTGCTGGTCTATCTGATGATCCAGTACCGGAATGTACACCTGGGCGGGTATGCCAGCTTCGGCCAGATTTTTGTTATGGTGCTTGTCTCCGCGGGTATTATCTCCACCATTATTAGCGTCCTTTACACCTACGTGCTATATACGGTTATTGATCCTGGCTTAATTGACCAGATTAAGATTGCTGCTGAGGAAAAGATCATGAACAATTCCAGGATTCCGGAGAGCATGTACGACGACATTTTTGAAAGGATGGAGAAACGTATGAATGTGGGTTATATGGTAAAAATGGGTTTGATCTTCGGCCCCGTGATCAATGCCTTTATCGGACTGATTGTAGCAGCCTTTATCAAGAAGCAAGAGGACGTTACTCCGGTTTAAGTAAAGCGTCTCCATGAATGTTTCCGTTGTTGTTCCCCTGTTTAATGAGGAGGAGTCACTCCCCGAATTGTGTGGCTGGTTAGATCGCGTGCTCACTGAAAACGGGCTCAGCTACGAAGTGATCCTGGTAGATGACGGCAGCAAGGATGGATCGTGGGAGCAGATTTGCTCACTTAAAGAAAACCTACCCTGAAATCAGGGGGATCAGGTTCAGGCGTAATTATGGGAAGTCGGCTGCCCTCCACACGGGATTCGGCGCCGCAAAGGGAGAAGTGGTGATCACCATGGATGCCGATATGCAGGATAGCCCGGAAGAAATCCCCGAGATGCGCCGGATGATCATTGAAGAGGGGTACGATGTGGTGAGTGGATGGAAAAAGAAACGCTTTGATCCCTTTCTCAGAAAACGGGTTCCAACCAAACTGTTTAACTGGGCAGCCCGCAGGGTAAGCGGGATAAAGCTGCATGATTTCAACTGCGGATTGAAAGCCTACCGCCTCAATGTGGCCAAAAGTGTGGAAGTATACGGAGATATGCACCGCTACATCCCGGTGCTTGCCAAGGGGAACGGATTTACCCGGATTGGTGAGAAGGTGGTTCAACACCATAAGCGAAAATACGGAGTTACCAAGTTCGGTATGAACCGTTTTATCAATGGGTTCCTTGATTTGCTAACGGTCTCTTTTCTGACCCGCTTTGGAAAAAAACCCATGCACCTGTTCGGTGCCATGGGTTCGCTGATGTTCCTGGTGGGACTGGGAATGGCCATCTACCTGGGGGTGGATAAACTGGTGGCCCTCCTCAAACATGTTCCTCAGCGTCTGATCGCTGATAGTGCCTTCTTCTATATTGGCCTGGCCAGTATGATCATAGGGACACTTCTGTTTATTGGTGGTTTCCTGGGGGAGCTGGTCTCCAGGAATTCTGCAGAGCGAAACAAATACGAGGTGGAGAAGGAGATCTGAGGTGAAGATATCTTTTGTTATTCCGGTATTCAACAGGCCCGGGGAGACCGCGGAGCTCCTCCGGAGCCTCGCTCTTCAAAGGGAACGGGATTTCGAAGTCATCATCGTTGAGGACGGTTCAGACATAAGCAGTGAACCGGTGGTGGAAGAATACCGGGAACAACTGGATATCCGCTATTTTTATAAGGAAAATTCGGGTCCGGGCCCAAGCCGCAACTTTGGGTGCGAGAAGGCTGCCGGGGAGTATGTGATCTTCCTGGATTCGGACTGTGTATTGCCAGGGACCTACTTATTAAGTGTCAGGGAGGCCCTGTCGAAGAATTATACCGATGCTTTTGGAGGGCCCGACCGGGCGCAAAAGGATTTCACCAGGCTCCAGAAGGCGATCAACTTTTCCATGACCTCTTTCCTGACCACCGGAGGCATCCGGGGAGGAAATGAAAAGATGGGAAAGTTTCATCCACGCAGTTTTAATATGGGCATTTCCAGGAAGGTGTTTGATTCAACAGGAGGCTTCTCCAACATGCGTTTCGGGGAGGATGTGGATCTGAGTATCCGGATCCTGGAAAAGGGATTCACCACCCAGCTGATCAGGGAAGCCTTTGTCTATCATAAAAGGCGCACCAGTCTTCGGCAGTTCTTTAAGCAGGTTTATAACTCAGGAATTGCCAGAATCAACCTCCAAAAAAGGCATCCTGGCACCCTGAAAATGGTGCATGCCGCACCTGCTCTGTTTACGCTTGGGGTACTCCTGTTGCTGCTTCTTTCCCCCCTGGTATCCTGGTTCCTGCTTGCGCCGGTCCTTGGTCATATGCTTTTGCTTTTCCTGGCTGCCACCGTGACAAGCAGAAGTTTGTCCATCGGGGCGCTGGGCCTTGTGACCAGTTACACACAGCTTTTTGCTTATGGTACCGGATTCTTACAAGCTTTCTGGAGACGAATCATCCTGGGAAGGGACGAGTACTCGGCATTCAACAGAAATTTTTACAAGTAAGGCAGCTCCTCTTTTATCCAGTCAGGGATCTTATGGCACTGGCCGGGATGGAACCACCGGTAACGGTCCTCCTTTCTGAACCAGGTAAGTTGTTTCCGTGGCAAACTTCCTGGTATTCCGTTTGATAAGATCCACCCCTTCTTCCAGGGAGAGCTCACCATCCAGCACCCGGAACAGCTCCCGGTAGCCCACGGTTTTCATGGCGCTGTATCCCTTCAGGTGTTGAACGCTGCCTCACTTCGTCCAGCAATCCGGCCTCCATCATCAGCTCAACCCGACGGTTGATCCGGCTGTAAAGCTCATCCCGATCCATATCCAGTGCGATCCGGATGATCCGGAAAGCACGCTCTTTTTTCGAGTTTGAAAGAAAGGAGGAATAGGGCTGGCCCGTCTGGATGGAAACTTCCAGGGCTTTGAGAACCCGCAGGGGATTTTTAAGGTCCAACCTTCCAAAGGATACAGGATCGAGATCGAGCAACTGCCGGCAAAGCGCTTCGAGCCCCTCCTTTTCTAATCTCCCCTGGAGGCTCTTCCGGAGCACCGGATCTGTCGCAGGCAGATCGTCGATCCCTTCGCAGACGGCGTCGATATAGAGTCCGGATCCTCCGACCATCAGCACCAGATTTTGCTCCTTGAAGAGCTCTTCCAGTTTTGTCAGAACCTGGTTCTCGAAGGTGCTGGCGTTATAGTTTTGCTTCACAGAGGCCGTTTGGATAAAATGGTGTCTGACCTGTGCCAGTTCCTCCGGTGAGGGTACTGCCGTTCCAATGGTGGTTTCCCGGTAGATTTGCCTGGAGTCGGCTGAAATAATTTCGCATCCAAACTGTCTGGCCAAGCGGATTCCGCAGGAAGTCTTTCCAACAGCTGTCGGACCAGCAAGTACCACCAGAGTTTTCTCCATCTTAATAGTCCTCACTGAATTCCTGAATCGAACATATCCGGATCCAGGTCGTCGATACGCAGGTTATCGGGATTATCCATGGGATCACGATCCTCAAGTTCTGGAGCATCGTTCAACAGCAGATCCAATGCCACCTGTGGGGGAGGATCCCCCTCGCCGTGACCGATAAACGGAGTTTCGCGCGGGGAGATCTCATCCGCTTTTTCGATCAGTTCGATAAAAAAGGCCCTGTCTGAAAAAAAATCGAACAGATAGAGCATGCGCTGCCCGATCTCCCCGATATGCTCGTCCAGAGTTTCCTGATCCATGGTGAAGGTTTCCATATCCGGATCCTGCGTTCATATCGATCAGGGTGATCTCCTTTTCTTTCTCCCACCGGGGATTGGTAATGAAAAAGGAGGCCAGCTGTGTGGGATCATAGCCCAGCTCCTCCTGCAGGACCCTGTGAAGTTCCAGGAAGGTATCCGAGCCTTCCGCCACCACGATCCCTGAGGAAGTCAGGGTTTTCATCACTGATTATTCTGAAAAGAAAGATCATCTATCCAAGTTTCATTAAAAACTCTGATGGTATCCACTCCATCGGCATAATCCCAGGGCATCGGTTCCTGTGTCGGTCCCGGCGGCAATGGCTCCGGATATTTCCGGAAGCGTTGAAACGACGCACTGGATCTCTTCTTCGTGCTGTTCCAGTTGTTGTTGAACCATCCAAGTTCCGAATATCTTTCATAAAAAACAACTCCCACCGGGCTGGCAATGGCACGATCCTCCTTTAACAAGCAGGACTCCGTTGTCGAGAAAGGCAAACTGATTCATCAGATAAATGGCTGCGATAATAGTCCACATTGTTCCCGTACTTATGATGCTGGTCGAGCAGGAGGAATCGATCCAGAACCCCCAGTAGAATGCTTCAGATCGTAGGCTTCAGGGATAAATAGCTTGGTCACATTGCGGCAGCCCATTCCGAAATAGGTAAAAATATCTTCACCCAGTCGCTACAGTTCCTCTTCGGATCTCCTTCCCGCTTAAGACAGCAACTCCATTGCGGTTTTTTCGAATGATATGAGGTATATTCCTGAAATAATACTCAAAGTAACGGGCACTGTTGTTGCTTCCGGTGGCAATCACTGCATCCATACCTGAAAGAGTCTATCATCGGTAAATTTAATGTTCTCCCAGATCCGGATCGATATACAGCCAGGACTTCTGCCCACTTTTTTAATTAGCCGGTCATCCTTGGAGGAGGTCTTGGCCAGAACCCGGTGCCCGCTTGCCAGTACAGACAGCAAATCATGAAAGCCCACCAGGGGGATATTTCCTGCCAGAACCAGTCCAACGGTGTGTCGCGATTCAGCTGAAATCACCTTAAGCTCATAGGGGAGAAGCCATTGCCGGAGCACCTCCTCCTCCAACATGCAGCTGATGCCTCTCAGAGCCTTTTGTAATGCCTCCCGGGTAAACCAGGGATTGAGCATGGGTTCCCGTTCCAGATATCTGAGCAAATGCTTCAAAATGGCGTAGGATTCAGCTCCGCAAGGCTGGAAGTATCCTCAGCGGATGGTTGGCCGGATTCCTCCTGGAAACTGTCTCAGAAATTTACCCAGGCGGGCAAACGCTGTGATAAAAGAGGCGACGGTATGCAAAATATTACCTGTTTTCCTGCTTGATCAGGTTCAGTGCCGATCCGGCCCTGAACCAGAGGATCTGGTTGTTATTCAGGGTGTGCCTGGCCAGGAAACGATCTGTGCTCCCATCGCTGTGATGCAGCCTGATCTCAAGGGGTTTTCCAGGAGCCAGCTCTTTGAGTCCAATCACATCGATCTGGTCCCCTTCCCGCACCAGGTCATAATCCTCTTTATTCTGAAAGGTGAGCCCCAGCATCCCCTGTTTCTTCAGGTTGGTTTCGTGGATCCTTGCAAAGGATTTTACCAGTACCACCCTGACTCCCAGGTGCCTGGGTTCCATGGCAGCATGTTCCCTTGAAGAGCCTTCTCCGTAATTTTCATCTCCTACCACAATGGTGCCTATCCCAGTTTTCTTGTATGCCCTGGCGGTGGCCGGAACCGGTTCATACTTACCGCTAAGCTGGTTCAGAACCGAGTTGGTTTTATCGTTGGCGGCATTGACTGCACCGATCAGCATATTGTCAGAGATATTATCCAGGTGCCCCCTGAAGCGCAGCCACGGTCCGGCCATGGAGATGTGATCGGTCGTACATTTGCCCTTTGGCCTTGATCAGCAGCTTTAAACCTTTCAGGTCCTCTCCATCCCAGGGGGCAAAAGGGGTCAGAAGCTGCAGGCGCTTCGAGGCCGGATCGACTTCCACCTCCACCGCACTTCCATCCTTTGCAGGTGCCTGGTATCCATTGTCCTCCACCTCAAAATCCTTTCAAGGGAAGCTCCAATCCTTGCGGTTCATCCAGTTTTACCTTCTCTCCCTTTTCATTTACCAGGGTATCAGTCAGGGGATTGAAAGTCAGATTGCCTGCAATGGCCATGGCAGTAACAATCTCCGGAGAGGCCACAAAAGAGTGGGTGTTGGGATTTCCATCGTTGCGTTTGGCAAAATTGCGGTTGAAAGAGGTAATGATGGAATTCTTCTCCTGTTTGTCCGCGCCATGCCTGGCCCACTGTCCGATGCAGGGCCCGCAGGCATTGGCCAGTACCACCCCGCCTATCTCTTCAAAGGATTGGATCAGTCCATCCCGTTCGATGGTGTATCGTACCAGTTCCGAACCCGGAGTAATGGTATATTCCGAGGCCGCTTTCAGATCTTTTTCAACTGCCTGCCGGGCCACAGATGCAGCCCTGGTAATATCTTCATAGGAGGAGTTGGTGCAGGAACCGATCAGTCCCACTTCCAGTTTTGGGGGATAGTCCTCTTTTTTTACTGCTTCGGCAAATTCTGAAATGGGCCAGGCCTTGTCCGGAGTGAAGGGTCCGTTGATATGCGGCTCCAGGGTAGGATAGATCGATTTCGATCACCTCATCGAAGTAAGTTCCGGATTGGGCATAGACCTCCGGATCGCCTGTGAGGTGTTCTGCAACCTTGTCGGCTTCTGCCTGCCACATCGGATCGCCCGGTGCCGGCCAGGTACTCTCTCATTTTTTGATCGTATCCGAACAGGGAGGTGGTTGCACCAATCTCTGCTCCCATATTGCAGATGGTTCCCTTCCCGGTGCAGGAAATGGAGGCTGCACCTTCTCCAAAGTACTCCAGAATTTTTCCGGTCCCTCCTTTTACGGTCAGGATGCCGGCCACTTTCAGGATCACATCCTTGGCTGAGGTCCATCCGCTCAGTTTACCGGTCAGCTTTACACCCACCAGTTTGGGGAACTTCAGTTCCCAGGGCATGCCGGCCATCACATCCACGGCGTCGGCACCACCAACCCCGATGGCTACCATTCCCAGTCCGCCTGCATTCACTGTGTGGGAATCGGTTCCGATCATCATACCTCCCGGGAATGCATAGTTTTCCAGGACCACCTGGTGAATGATCCCGGCGCCGGGTTTCCAGAATCCAATCCCGATATTTATTGGAGACAGTTCCCAGGAAATCGTACACTTCCTTATTGGTAGTTAATGCACTCTTTAGATCCTCCAGGGCTCCTGATTTTGCCTGGATCAGGTGGTCGCAATGCACGGTGGAGGGGACGGCCACCATGGATTTTCCCGCCTGCATAAACTGCAGAAGAGCCATCTGGGCGGTGGCATCCTGCATGGCTACCCGGTCGGGCTGAAAAGTCCACATAGTCTTCACCTCGCTTGTAAGGGCTTTCAGGAGTTCCGTTAAACAGGTGACCATAAAGAATTTTTTCTGTCAGGGTCAGCGGTTTTTGAAGAATTTTTCTGGCAGCTTCAATTCTACCCGGGAGAGCCTGGTAGGTCTTTTGAATCATCTGAAAATCGAAAGTCATAGGGGTTATTTTGATTTATTTGTAAATATATTGGAAAATGGTCTGTATGCCTGACATAATAACCCGTAGATTGTTCAGATTTTTATATTTTTATTGTGCTTTCAAAATTTAGACCGATGAAGTGGGCCATGTTTATTGAAAATGTCAGGATTGCGCTGAAATCGATCAGGACCAATCTGCTGAGGACAATCCTGACCATTTTGATCATTGCCTTTGGAATTATGGCACTGGTAGGAATCCTTACTGCCATAGATTCCATAAAATGCAGTCTGACCGAATCTTTCAGTCTGATGGGTGCCAATACCTTTACCATCGAATCAAGATGCATGCGGGTTCAGATAGGGAACCAGTCCTACCGCAGAAAGAATCACGAATTTATCTCCCACAAGCAGGCTCAGGAGTTTAAGGACATCTATGAGCTGCCCGGGAGAGTGTCCGTATGGACACGGCATCGGGCACTGCCGTTGTCAAGTACAAATCCTATAAATCCAATCCCAACACCTCGGTGCTTGGAGTGGACGAGGACTATATTTTTACGGCAGGATATGAAATTGAGAAAGGGAGGAACTTCACTTCAGGTGACATCGAGCGAAAACGCAAGCACAGTGATTATCGGAGCCGATGTGGCCAGCGAGGCCTTTGAAAAGAATCAGGATCCCCTGAACCGCTTTATTTCCGTTGGCAATGGCCGCTACCGGGTCGTTGGAGTGCTTAAGTCCAGGGGACAATCCGGGGATATGGGAACCGACCGAACCTGTCTGATTCCCTATACCAATGTCAGGCAGTATTTCTCCAGACCTCAGATGCGCTACTCCATCAATGTAATGCCCAGCCGTCCGGAGATGCTGGATATTTCGGTGTCTGAAGCGGAAGGAATCTTCCGACGTGTCAGGAGCCTGGATGCCAGGGATGAAAGTGATTTCAACATTACCCAGAGCGATCAGCTGGCCCAGATGCTCATCGAAAATATGAAGATTTGTTACCATGGCTGCCACCATTATTGGACTGATCACCCTGATGGGAGCCGTAATCGGATTGATGAATATTATGCTGGTATCAGTGACTGAACGAACCAAGGAAATCGGGACCCGTAAAGCACTGGGAGCCAAGTCAGTGATGATCAAACGCCAATTTCTTTATGAAGCCATTGTGATCGGTCAGATGGGTGCAGTTGTGGGAATTTTGTTAGGAATTGTCATTGGAAATGGTGTATCTTTAGCCATCGGTTCCAGCTTTATAATTCCATGGAAGTGGATTTTTACCGGAATTGGATTATGTTTTGGTGTGGGAATAGTTTCGGGTTATTTCCCGGCTGTAAAGGCTTCAAGACTTGATCCGATTCTTGCACTACGTTACGAGTAAAACTGAAGTAGTATGGAAGACCTCTTTTTGAAAAAGACATTCAACTCACCGGAAGTGGAGTTTATTAGCGATACGGGTGAACTTTCACTGGAGGGAAGATCGATACCGGAAGATCCGGGTGAATTTTTTGAGAGTCTGATTGACTGGATCAATGAGTATTTTCTTAACCCTGCTGAAAAGACTGTAATGAGCATCAAGCTGGAATACATCAATAGTGGGTCATCAAAATATATGCTGGAGTTATTACGGATCATGAAGATCAACCATGATGCAGGAAAAGAAGTGAAGATTAACTGGTACTTCGAAGAGGGGGATGAATCCATCGAAGAGCTGGGAGCCCATTATGAGCAGACCATCCAGATTCCCTTTGAACACATTGAATATTATTAGAAGAACCCCATATAGCATGGCGGCGCCCCGGTTCTCCGGGGCTTTTTTTTTGGAGACTGATCCAACCCTTCCTTTGGGGTATGGCCAGGCCAAAAAAAGGGCCGTATCATTTGATACAGCCCCTGATAATAGAAGGTAAGAAGGAGTTTATGCCTTGTCTACACGGTTCATGTGCAACAGCAGCTCAACCACTTTGGCGGAATAACCCATTTCGTTGTCGTACCAGCTAACTACTTTTACGAAGTGGTCGTTCAGTCCGATTCCGGCACCTGCGTCGAAGAATGAAGTACAAAGTTCTCCCAGGAAGTCATTGGAAACAACAGCTTCTTCAGTATATCCGAGAACACCTTTCAGTTCGCCTTCGCTGGCCTTTTTCATAGCAGCACACACTTCCTTCGTAGGAAGCACCTTTTTCCAGGCGGACAGTCAGGTCAACCACAGATACGTTGGGGGTGGGTACCCTGAATGCCATTCCTGTAAGTTTGCCATTCAGTTCAGGAATTACTTTTCCAACTGCTTTTGCAGCTCCGGTGGAGGAAGGAATGATATTTTGTCCGGCTCCGCGTCCGCCTCTCCAGTCCTTCATGGAAGGTCCGTCAACGGTTTTCTGAGTAGCAGTGGTGGCATGTACGGTGGTCATCAGACCTTCAACAATTCCAAACTTGTCGTTCAGCACCTTGGCAATGGGAGCCAGGCAGTTGGTGGTACAGGAAGCGTTGGAAACAAAGTTCATGTCGCTGGTGTATTTCTTATGGTTTACACCCATTACAAACATGGGAGTATCATCCTTGGAAGGAGCAGACATAATCACCTTTTTAGCTCCGGCGTCGATATGACCCTGTGCTTTTTCCTTGGTAAGGAACAGTCCGGTGGATTCAACCACGTATTCAGCACCAACTGCATCCCACTTCAGATCTGCAGGATTTCTTTCAGCAGTAACCCTGTACAGTTTCACCATTTACTACCAGGTTTCCGTCTTTTACTTCTACAGTTCCGTTGAAACGTCCGTGAGTAGAGTCGTATTTTAGCATATATGCAATATAGTCCACATCGATCAGGTCATTGATGCCTACAACTTCCACCTCAGGCATATCAGCAGCCACCCTGAAGACCAGTCTTCCGATCCGGCCGAATCCATTAATACCAACTTTTATTTTTCCCATGTTTTTAATTATTAAATGATTACGATAAATAGTGTTTTTGAAATAACAGGAGTGCGAATTTACGCAATAATATCAAATTGGCAAAACAGGAAAAGGGGCAAAATGTGGATTTAATATTTATAAGTAAAACATGGGGTAGGGCAGGGCTGGCTTTCTGCTGCTTTTCTCTCCTGCCCTTTTCTCTTTCCAGGTCTTGGACCGTGCTGCTTCACTGATATCGATAATTCGACCAAACCGGTAACCCACCATCAGGTTGAAAAAGAGAAAATTATTCTGTTCTGTGGCCATGATTGGAATCTCTTTGGGATAGACCGTCAGACTCACTCCAGCCTCCAGGGCATGAAGGATGGCATCTTTCTGGCTGTATTCAAAACTGAAGCCGGCTTTCCCGGTCAATCCGGGAACTACCTTTAGTTCATTGAAACCCATAAAGAAGGGGCCACGTCCCCCTATGACTGCCTGGTGAATGCCCGGGTCAAACTTCAGGTATTCTTCGTCCAGTGATCACTCCGATGGGTGAAGTGGTGAATACCTTGTAGTAAATGGGTTTGGTAAAACCGACGGAGAGTCCACCCGTGTAATACAATCTGACCGAGATTCCGGTTCGGTCAATTTTACGGTAAAGCTCTTTTTGCCAGCCGGCCATCCCTTTTAATTCCCAGAAAAGGTTCTCTTTTCCATATACATAGCGGTGGGTGCTGTAGTTATAGGCGACCGAGTGATTTAACTTCTTTGGGATGTTTGACATAGGAGAAATCGCCATCAAGGATAAACTGGTTCCTGGCATTTCTCCAGAATCCATACCTGTAATTTACCCCAAATCCATTGGAATTAAGAAAGCCGGCGAAAGTGCTCTCATCCCGGAGCATGACCCGCCTCTGCTCATCAATTTCACCCTGCGCCAAGAGGTGATCCTGCAGAAAGCGCAAAAAGCAGGATCAATATAAAGGCTCTTCTCATTGGCATGTAGATCCACAAACACCATGCAAAATAACGAAATATTGGAGGTAAATGTTGAGAGGGGACAAAAAAAAAGATCTACCAGGGGTAAATCTTAACATAATTTGGAGCGGAATTCCTGGGTCAATTCTACCCTTTGGGTCAGTGTTTGCTCGGTATCAACCTGGCTGTAAGCCGGGCAAACATGCTTATTACATGAACTCATCAGAATACCTACTGCAAATACAACTGCTAAAATGATCACTGCTCTTTTCATGGCTAATCGGTTTTGATCCGGGATCGGTGCTCTACAAATATAAAACTATATCTTATTACAAAAAAACTACTCTCTATTACCCTGTAACGTAAGCTGGTGGAAAAAGTTTTATTAATCGCTCTATTATTATGGATGATTCATAAAGCCCTGTTTGCTTAAAACTTCAAGTAAAGATTTGGAAAACAGAATATTATCATCTTTTTTGTAGCGAACATCCGTAAATACCTGTGCCAGGGTTTCTTTGTTATTTTCTTTGATAAACTCTTGATAAGTTGCCATTAACTCCTTCTCCCGGTAGTGGCTTGTCGATATCAGATTCGGAATAATGCCTGGTATTTTTCCCGGTGTACCACAGCCTCCAGCGGAAGCCTGTCTGTAAGATCCGGCCATTCGTCGGGATAGCCCAGGGTGACTGTGGTAACCGGAACCACGCCCTGGGGCAGATCCAGTATTTCAATGATCTTCCCGGCCATATAGGTGGTGGTGCCCAGGTAGCAGATTCCCAGTCCGGCATCCTCTGCAGCCACACAGACATTCTGGGCCACCAGCAGGGCGTCGATGGCTGCCGTGAATAAAGGAGAGAAAGTTATCATATCCCGGTTCTGCTTTACGCTGCCTGCACCAGTGATTAAACCGGTTAAAATCGGCACAGAAGGTGAGTACGACGGGAGCCTCCTTCACCATGGCCTGATTAAAGTGACAGGGTGAAAGTTCCTCTTTTACAGCTCTCTTCGGTGGTGACTATAATGGAATAGACCTGCATATTCCCGGTGGTGGAGGCCCTGGTACCCGCCTCCAGGATGTAATCCAGGATGGGATTGGGAATGGGATCCGACTTGTATTTCCTGATGGTTCTGTGATTCAGTAAAGTATCGGTCATGATCCTTGAATTTTGCGTAAAAATAGTGATATTTAAAGTTTAAAATTCCCAAACTTTATGAAAACCTTAGAATATTCCAGAACCCTTTTAATGCCTGTTTGTATTGTTATGGCCCTGCTGTTCAGCCCGGTGGAGCTTTGCGCCCAGAAAAAGAAGAACAAAGAGGAAGAAAAAACAGAGGG
>CAWBWE010000024.1:0-59619 GCA_963792395.1 uncultured Bacteroidales bacterium | reverse complement strand
CCAGGATATAACGGTTACCGATGATGGGGCTCCAACATTTACGGTTCCTGCAAATGATACCATTTGCCGAAATCTGGACTGTAGCTATGATATCGATCCATCTGTTACGGGGGACGTTATAGACGAATGGGACAACTGCTCTGCTTCCATAGAGGCTACGTTTGTTGATGATTTCACAAATCTGGTGAGTTGTGATGTAGCTGGCTATGTGATCCGTACTTGGACATTGGTAGACGCGTGTAACAATTCTGTGTCTCAGCAGCAAACCATTTGGATAGAACCTGTTCCTTTGGTGCTTCCTGTTACAGCGGATACCATTCAATGTGACAGTACCTTTACGAATATCCAGCTTACCAGTCCCTCGGTATTTACAACAGGAATTATAACCTTTGATTATACAGCCACAGCAAGCGGCGCGGTCACAGGCTTTACCTCACCAGTTAACGGCTTGCCATTGGATCACATCATCGCAGACCAGTTAATAAACCAGACCAATGAGGTACAAACGGTCACCTACAACATTACTCCGGTCAATCCCACAGCCTGTCTGAACGGTGCTGTACAGACAGTGACCATTTATGTGAACCCCAGTCCCCAATTCAGTGTCAGCTCGCCCGATACAGTGGTATGCGATGGTTCGACCGTTAATCTGGATGTGTCAGATGGGATGGGGGTTGTTGAAGGAGCAAAAGTATACGAGCTGAGCAGGACCTATAATCCTGCGGATATAACGGTGATTACTGGCCAACCGGATGGAGAATATTACCTGGCTACTGACGATATCAGCGACCAGCTGATTAACAATACCGATTTGGTTCAGCCCATTACCTACCAATTTGTTGCCCGCATAAGGGATGACCGGACCGGGAATAATTTCGGCTACTGTGACCATGGCATAGATACCACCATCACCATCTGGGTGAATCCCACGCCCAACATCTCAGTGGAGGCTTCGGATAGTGTACTATGTAATGGCGATACCACTATACTTACAATAACAAATCCCAACACCTCTGTCCGGGGGAACTGGATGTATGATCTGGAGGTGGATGCTGATCCTCAGATTGGAGGGGCTATTATTGATCAACTAGGAGTAACAACCCCCTCCTATACACAGACACTGACCAACAGCGATTCAGTTGTTCACAGTGTGCGTTATCATTTTATTCCCCGGATTGATCCGGACGATGATGGCGCTGATTGTGAGAATGGAAGAGATACTACTATCGTGATCTGGGTGAATCCCACGCCAAGGATCCGGGTGAGCGCCGATACGGTGATCTGCAACGGGGAGACTTCGATAATTTCTATTAGCAATCCCAATTATCCAATAAGAGGTCTCTGGAATTATGATCTGCTTGTAAATGCGGAAACTGAGATTAGTGGTGCAAGCGGCAGCGGGTTTGACCTGTCAGTTCTTACTCTTGCGGAGACCCTGACCAACAATGATACGGTGGCCCACTATGTGGATTACACCTTCACCCCAAAGATCTATAACGATGACGGGGCGGTTGATGCCTGTGTAAATGGAGACACTACCATACGGATCTGGGTGAATCCCACTCCACAGATCAGGGTAGAAGCTGATACAGTGATCTGTAACGGGGAGACGGCGACCATTGCCATCAGAAATCCCAATATTCCCAGCCGGGGGACCTGGATGTATAACCTGGTCGTCACTGCCGATGATGAAATAGAGGGTGAAAGCAGCGATTATATTGGAACCACTATTGACACCTTAAATGAGACCCTGACAAACAGTGATACGGTGGTACATAAAGTGGAGTATCATTTCATCCCCTGGATTTCACCGGCTGACCTGGGCCTGGAATGTGGGGGTGGCCGGGATACCGTCATTACCGTATGGGTGAATCCCACCCCGGAGATCCGGGTCAGTGCAGATTCCGTAATCTGTAGTGAGGGAACCGCCATCATTAATGTTGCCAATCCAAATAGTCCCATAAGAGGATCCTGGACCTATAACCTGGTGGTAACGCCCGATCCCGAAATTACAGGCGCCAGTGCGAGCCAGGCAGGGATTACAAGCACCCTCTTTAATGAAACCCTGAGCAATAATAGTACAGCGGCACACAAGGTTGAATACCATTTTACCCCCTGGATCAGTCCGGATGATGGTGGAGCTGATTGTGGAGATGGCCGCGATACAACCATCACAATCTGGGTAAATCCAATTCCGCGAATTGAGGTGGAAGCCCTGGATACGGTACTGTGCAATGATGAAGATGTTTTATTTGAGGTGAAGATTCCCAACATCACGGCGCATGGCACATGGAAATACAATCTGACGGTCGATTATGGCGCCTTTGTGACCGGACTGGGAATAGGAGGGGAGTATACCGCAGGGGATCTAAATCTAATGGATCACCTGGTCAATCCAGATACCGTGGCTCACAGGATCTCCTATCGTTTTACCCCGCGGATTACTCCCGGTGATATGGGAGCGGATTGTGGTTCCGGGGTTGATACGACTATCTGGATCTGGGTGAATCCTACCCCCGAGATCAGGGTAAGTACTCCCAATACGGTCATATGCAACGAGGACCTTATTAATATATTTGTACGCAATCCCAATGTTCCTGTGATGGGTGACTGGAAGTATAACCTGACAGTGGATTACGGAACCCATATTACCGGAAATAACATTGGTGGGGAGTATGATGCTACAGATGTGGTGCTTTCGGATCAATTGACCAACACGGACACCCTGTATCACTTTGTCAGTTATCATTTTACTCCGAGGATTTCACCTGCTGACCTGGATCCTGATTGTGTGAACGGCAAAGATACCACTCTGATTGTCTGGGTGAACCCGACTCCGGCTATCCGGGTCTATGCCAGTGACTCCATTCTTTGTAACGGAGATTCCACACACATCTGGATTAGTAATCCCAACCAGTTTTATCGGGGGACAGTGGGAGTATAACCTGACAGTAAATCCGGATCCGGAAATCAGCGGATCCAGACCAGGAGTTGCCGGGATCACCGATACGGTGATCATCGATCCTCTGATCAACCATGATACCATCGTGCACAAGGTGGAATACACCTTCACTCCAACCAAAACACCGGATCCGGATATCTGTGCCGGAGGAAATGATACCACCATTGTGATCTGGGTCAATCCCACCCCTGAGGTACGGGTTACGGTCAGCGATACGGTCCTTTGCGAGGGAGACTCTGTCACTCTGCAATTAAGAAACCCCAATACTCCCATCCGGGGGATCTGGGACGGTTATCTGGAGATCACCGTCGATCCGGGGATTACCGGCGTATCTTCCGGAACTATTCCATTTACCGGTAATGCGGTTTATAATTACACCCTGAACAATAGTTCTGATGAAGCGCGGAGTGTCACCTTCGCTTTACCCCAAGAATCCGGGACGATGACGGAGACTGGTGCAATAACGGGATAGATACGACCATTGTGGTCTGGGTCAACCCGGTCCCTGATGTCATTGTAGTTGCTGTTGATACCTTGATTTGCAATGAAGAATTGGCTGACTTCAAGATAAATAGTCTGAATCCCTATGTCCGTGGTGAGTGGTACTATGAGCTTGAAGTAAGCCCGATCCTGAGATCACCGGCGCCCGTGCCAGCAGTATATATCCCATAGACAGTATCTCTGATTCAGGACCGGCTGTTCAATAATGACACAGCTGTTCACATGGTGATCTATCACTTTATTCCGAGGATCGGGCCTTCCGATTTCGATGGGGACTGCGAGAACGGTCGGGAACACGCTAATTACCATTTGGGTGAATCCGAGCCCACGAATACTGGTGGATTTCCCCGACTCCATTTTCTGCAACAACGATACGGCTAACCATACTGTGGACGACGGATTGGGAATTGTACACGGTGTTAAGGAATATAATGTTCGTGCCGTTTATAACCCAACATAACAGTGATTTCGAGGGCTTCCGGAGGATTGGGAGACCTGGCCTGTTGGGACCCCGCTAACCGACATTTATGTGAATCATACGCTTGCGGCCCAGCCGGTGGATTATACCTTTAGCCCCAGGATAAGAGATATCCGGGAGGGTCATGACGGAGAGTTTTGCTATAACGGAGATATCACCATCAGGATCTGGATCCATCCCACTCCGGACCTTCAGGTGGAGGTTCCGGATACCATTATTTGTGATAATAGCCTCGTAGAGATTAATGTCTCCTCCGCACAGGGCAGTATTACCGGAGGCACCCTGGTTTATGACCTGGTGGTTACTTACGATCCTGGAAATGTTTCTGGTACCATTACAGCGGATAATGAGTATGTACCTCCCCAGTCCATTTCTGATCTGCTGATCAATAACAGCGATACGGTCCAATTGATTGCCTACCACTTTACTGCGCGGATCAGGGACGACAGGCCGGGATATGGAGGATCCTTCTGCAACAGTGGAAGTGACACGACCATTTATATCTATCTCAATCCGGTTCCGGTCCTGGATTACACCCTCCTGGAAGACAGCCTTTGCTACGATGATGGCTTTGTCATAGTCACAGATTCGCTGGCTTACGCCACTCATCCCCTTTATTATGAACTGGTGGTAACCAACGACAATGGCTTATCCAATGTGATTGATCCAGCCGCCTTTGGAGATACCCTGGCGGTGGCCAATTCCCTGGATCAGTCGAATGTGCTGAATCCACATACGGGTTATGGCAGACTTACCTATAACATCCTGCCATTTATATCTACAGAAGGATGTCTGGGTGTCGATACCACTTTTATTATCGATGTGAACCCGGAACCCAGGATGACGGCTCAATTATCCAGACCGCAGGATACGGCAGTTTGCTTTGACCAGGGTTATCTGATCCTCATGAATGAGCCCATTGACAGCACTACAGGTACCTTTGTATATGATCTGAATACCTATGGCTATACAGAACCAAATGTGGATAACGAGAGGCTGTCGGGAGATTATGTCATTGAGAACATGGATCAGACCACGGTCATTAATAACGGGGAGTTTATTGAAGATATTACTTACAGGTATATCCCGGTAATCCGCGATGTCAACGGCCAGGGCAAGGATTGTCCCGGAACCTCCTATGACTCCATTACGGTCCAGGTGGCTCCCGAGCTTCGGGGTCTTCTGGAGCCCGATACCATTTATGTCGGCGGGCATGCGGTCAGGTGTTACGGACTGGAAGATGTGCTCCTGCACTCCAATGTGAGAGGGGGATATTACCGCAATCCTTACGAGTTTGACTGGTATACCAATGGTGGATCGGCCGGTAATATGGTCCCTGAAGATTCTGTACAGATAAATATGGGAATTGGAGAATACTGGTTCGACGTGGTGGATGCGATCGGCTGTGCCTTTGGCGATACTCTGTTAATCACTCAACCCGATACTCTGGAAGCTCCCGCGGTAATTGTGGACGCGACCTGCCTGGCTGACAATAGAAATGATGGCTCCATAGATATCTTTCCGGTAGGCGGGATACAGGGATACAGCTTTGAATGGACCGGGCCCTTCGGCTACAACAGTACGGATGAGGATGTACTCACCGGAACCGCTGGTCCCTATCGATTAACTATGAACGATACCAACCGCTGCGAGATCAGGGATATCTACTGGATTGGTTCCGCGGAGGTAATCAGCATTGACACGACCATAACACGATATGGCAATTATGAAATTACCTGTAACGGGGAGAATACGGGAGAAATTTTCGTCAGGAGTATTGTCGGGGGATTCCCGGGTTATACCCTGGTGGCGGTGGAACAAACGACAGGAGACACGGTATATAACCAACCGGTAACTCAGAGTGGTGGAATCTATTCAGCAAGCATCAGCGGGCTGACAACGGGTGAATACCGATTATGGGCCTATGATACACAACTTTGCTACAATGAGAATCAGGGCGAAATTACCAACTTCTTAAGAGAACCGGATACCATCTCTATTTCGCGCCTGCCGGAAGATATACAGGTCCATCACGATACGGTGGATGTGAGCTGTTTTGGGGCCGATGATGGCTTTATGAACCTGCTTGTTTCGGGGGGGCATACCGCGGATTACGAGAACGAATATACATGGACAGGTCCCCCGGGTGAAACGGACCTGGTGCAGGATGACAGTTTGCAGAGTTCTTTGAGCGGCGGCTTATATAGCATTTACCTGAGGGATTACTGGGGCTGTGAGCAGTGGGCCGACTTTACCCTCTTTGAACCGACGCCAATCACCCTGGATGTGGATTCTGTCCGGGAACTCAACGGGTGGAACATTACCTGCTTTGGAGACAGTGATGGCTTTATTGAGATCTCCTCCTACGGGGGTATTGAGTCGCATGACTATCTGTGGAGCCCGGGTAGCATGACGCTTGCTGATCCTTCGCAGCAGGATATATATAACCTGATGGCAGATACCTTCCACCTGACCATTACCGACAGCATCGGATGTACCCTGGATACCGTATTTGAATTGATTCAACCCAATCTCCTCGGCGTGGATACCATCATTCCACGCATTAACGAGTGGGAGATTGCCTGTGCCGGAGAATCAACGGGCTCCATCACCCTCATTCCCCTCGGGGGAGCCGATTCATTGAATAACACCTATCTTTGGTCCACCGATATCGGGTACCTGGGCGATCCCTCTTCCATGAACCAGGCCGGACTGCGGGAAGGAAACTATACGGTGCTTGTAACCGATATCAACGGTTGCACCTTTGTGGAATCCTACGAACTGCTTGATCCCGATCCCATTGTGATAGATACCTTTATGGTTGATAGTGCTTTCTGTCACGGTTCGGCCACCGGCGCCATCAATATGATTGCCTACGGAGGGGTCGATCCCTTCAGCTATCTGTGGAGCAATGGAGAGTTTACCGAGGACATCGACAGCCTGCTTTGCAGGGGTATATACTATTGTCATCACGGATGATAATGGCTGTATCCTTACCGATAGTGCAGAAGTATTTGAGGCTGACCACTTTGGGGTTGAACTGATCGTAGCCAGCGATTATCATGGGGCCGTTATCTCCTGTGCAGACGGTTCGGATGGGATAATACAGGTGGATACCCTGGGGGGCACCCCGCCATACAACTATGCCTGGAACACCGGGGCCACGACCAGAAACCTGGTGAACGTGCCAGCCGGGACCTATAAATTAGTGGTAATCGACAGGCATGGATGTATCGATTCGGCCCAGGTGGAACTGGATGATCCCCTGCCCATTGAGTATTCCCTGCAGCTGCAGGATCCCTTGTGCTATGGAGATGCCACCGGTCAGATCGAATTTCTGATCACAGGTGGAACCATATATACGGTGGATGATTACGAGGTTTGGGTCAATGATATACTGACCGGGAGGGTGGCTGCGAACCTTCCTGAGGGAATTCATCAGATCCGGATCGAGGATTTGAATGATTGTTTTGAAGAGACCGAGGCGGAATTGATCGATCCCGATTCTCTGGAGCTTAGCTTTGAGACCGAGGAAGCATTCTGCAAGGACAGGCCAGATGGAGAGATGGATCTGTATATTGACGGAGGTATATTCCCCTACGACATATCCTGGAACATGGGTCTTCCCGATAATGAAGATTCTTTCAATGAACTTCGTTCGGGCGAGTATGTGGCGACAGTGACCGATGCCCATCTCTGCGTAAAATCCGACACCATCTATGTGGGCTATACCTATGAGTCCTGCCTGGTAATCCCCAATGCCTTCTCGCCCAATGGAGACGGGTTTAATGATCAGTGGATGATCGAAGGGCTGGAGCTCTATCCCAATGCCGAATTGAGGATCTTTGACCGCTGGGGAAGCCGGGTGTATTATTCTCCCAACGCAGCAGATGATCCCTGGAACGGTACCTTCGATGGCAGGCCACTGCCCATTGATTCCTACCATTATATCATAGACCTGGACGAATGGTGACCCGGCCATCAGGGGGAACGTAACCATTGTAAGATAGGAGCGCAGCAGAGAGAAATGAGAAGAGGAATTATCCATATTATATTGCTTCTTACCCTGGGCCTGTCAGGTGATCTGATGGCGCAGCAGTTGCCCATATACTCTCAGTATGTGCTCAATGGCTTTATGGTTAATCCGGCCATGGCCGGCCACGATGGGTTTACCTCGTTCAATACCACTGCCAGGCAGCAATGGCTAGGATTTGGTGAGGCTCCGCGAACTTACTCTGCCTCCTGGCAGACCAGGGTCCTTCGCAGGTCCTATAAGATTATCAATCGTCCGGTATCGAGTGATAACCGGCTCAGGCCCAGCACCAAGGGACGTGTTGGCCTGGGAGCCTATGTGGTCAATGATGTGAATGCCAAAGTGGCCCGGACCGGGGCCTCTTTTACTTATGCCTATCATATTTACCTGAACAGGCAGCAACTCTCGTTCGGACTGGCTGCCAAGGCCTTTCAGTACAGGATCAACAGCGATGAACTCACTTTTGGAGAGGATGGTGATCCGGTCATGAATGGCGTTTTCGTGGCCTATAGTCCGGATGCTGATTTCGGGGTATTTTTCCGGGACCCAAACTATTTTGTTGGATTCTCCGTAAGCAACCTGCTTCAGTCCGCAATAAAAGTTGGAGGAAATGAGATTCCAGATTTTTCGACCGACAGGCACTACTGGCTACTGGGAGCTTACAGCTTTAACCTGTCTGATATCTTTGTCCTGGAACCTGGAGCTTTGTTGAAAACCTCGGAGAACTGGAATCCACAGGCGGATTTTACCATGAAGTTATATGTCAATGAGCAATTCTGGGGCGGACTCTCCTACCGGACCAACAAGAGTATGATACTACTCCTGGGTGTTAAGGTGGAGAATTTGTTTTTCGGTTACTCCTTTGACTGGGCTTTTTCAGAGATCGGACACTTTAACTACGGATCACACGAAATCACTCTTTCCTATAAACTGGGTGACAATGCACGCCGCTATAAGTGGTTGAACCGTTACTAAATCTTCCGGATGACAAAGAAGATATTGGAAGGGGCAATTCTCTGCACTTTCTTTCGGGCATGATACCTGACATTCCACCCCAGGAGGGCTGAGAGCAGGAGGTCTGTCAGGATATACCACCGGTACATGGTCAGGGGTCTTTTCAGAACGCGCTTAAAGATCTTCTGGAACTGGTAGGTCATGGTAAGGCAGTAAGTCCTGGAAATGATTTCCACCTTCTTTTCCCTGAAGATCCTGTCGAAATGTGAAACCGGGATTCCCCTTTCGTTTTTTGTCAGCCCGGGCCTGGCCTGGGTCCAGTCTCCCAGCGATATGACAGGTTCTCTGAGGAGGAGGTAGCCTCCGGGTTTTAAGACACGAAGTACTTCACCCAGCACAAAAGTGACATTTGGAATATGGTGCAGGGTGCCAAAACAGCATACCAGGTCGAAGGTATTCTCCGTAAAATCCAGGGTACCGTCGATTTCAGGGTTTACATAGACGGGCTTTAATGATCCAAGTTTCTCGCTGCGTAGGTGTTCCGATGGCTCGGCGATAGTCAGATGTTCAATTTTATCAATGAGGGGTAAAAATTCATGTCCCCAGGCTGCACCCAGTCCCAGTACCTGGTCAAAGCCGGGGACCTTTTTAAGGTGGCGGAAGCCATGAATAAGATTTAGTTGATGGTACTGGTAGGTGTAGCCGGAGATCTCCTTGTTCCCCAGGTCCGCGTAGCCTTCAGATTCTTCCTGGAACCAGCGGGCAATCTGTTCCGGAGTGAAGTCATCGCCATATAGTTTCAAGCCTGAAAAACAGGCCTCAGCCTCAGGGGTTTTACTGCTGTCCATGGGCTGACAAGTTAATATTATTTGCTTTATTTGCATTGTGAAAAGGAAGATACTCCTTGTCAGTAAATCTCCCCGTACAGGAGGAGCGGCCATAGCCTCCCGGAGGTTAATGGAGGCACTCCGGGCAAGAAATGTGGAAGTACATATGCTTGTGCAGGAGGGAGCCGAAGAGGAGGAGGGAATCTTTTCAAGCACCCATGGGGTGGTTAAGAGCTGGATCAACCTGAGCCGCTTTATCTGGGAACGCCTGGTATTCCTCCCACAGGAACGGTCAAAAAGCATTCGTTTTCTTTTTTCCCTGGCCAATACCGGGGAGCGTCTTACCCGGAACCGGCATGTGATGGAGGCAGATGTGATTCACCTGCACTGGATCAATGCAGGCTTTCTATCCTTACGATCCCTGAGGGAGCTGCTTCAGATGGGAAAGCCTGTGGTCTGGACCTTTCATGATATGTGGCCCTTCACGGGGGGCTGCCATTATGCTCTGGATTGCAGGGAGTATACCAGGGAGTGTGGAACCTGTCCCTATCTGAAGAGGCCCGGGAAAAGAGACCTGTCCCATCGTCTCTGGAAGAAAAAGGAGAAATTGTTCAGGAGCAGCGAAGTAACTGTAATCACTCCAAGCAGCTGGCTGCAGGAGTGCGTCAAAGCCAGCTCCCTGCTTCGGCACTGGGAGGTGACTACCATCCATAATCCCGTGGATCCCGATCTGTTTAAGCCAAGGGGCAGGGAGGAGTCCTGTGCGAAACTGGGTCTGGATCCTTCAAAAAAGTATATCCTCTTTGGAGCAGCCACCATGAAGAATGTACTTAAAGGATTTAACTACTTTCTTGAAGCCATCCGGATACTGGCCGAAGATCCCGAAATACCCGGGGATGTGGAGATTCTCCTGTTCGGTAAGACCAGGGGGGATGTAAGCCGGGCCTTTCCTATGCCTGCCCGGAATATTGCCTTTGTACAATCGGTCCATAGCATAGTGGATCTCTATGGTGCAGCCCATCTTTTTGTAATCCCTTCGCTTCAGGACAATCTTCCCAACACCATCATTGAATCCATGTTATGCGGAACGCCCGTGGTTGGATTCAGGACAGGTGGAATTCCCGAAATGATCGAACATAAGGTAAACGGGTACCTGGCAGCAGGTAAGTCATCCGCGGATCTGGCAAGCGGAATGAAATGGATTCTTACAAGGGACGCCTATGAAGATCTCTCCGCCGAAACCCGCCGGATAGCCCTGGAGAGATTCTCCAGGGAAGCTTCTGTGGAAAAGCATCTGGACCTGTACAGTAAATTGCTAAATGAAGAACTTCGATCATGAGGTCCACTCCCCAAATATCCGTAATTACGGTGGTCTACAATGGAGCGGAACACATTGGCCGGACCATAGAAAGTGTAGTCGCCCAGAGCTATAAGCAGATAGAATACATCATCATTGACGGGAACTCGACGGACAATACCCGGGAGGTGATCGCCGGATTTAAGGGAGTAAGCCGGCTGATCAGTGAGCAGGACAGCGGACTCTATGATGCCATGAACAAGGGATTAAAGGCGGCAACAGGGGACTATGTCTGGTTCCTGAATTCCGGCGATCAGATTTATGCGCCCGATACGGTGGAGAAACTGGTCCGGGGACTGGATGGGGTTCCTGATATTATTTACGGGGGGACCATGATCATTGATGAGAATCAAAAGGAAATTGGCGACCGGCGCCTGAAACCTCCGGATCGCTTAAACTGGAAATCCTTCCGTCAGGGGATGGTGGTATGTCATCAATCCCTGCTTGTCAAACGGGAGCTGGCCCCGGAGTTTAACCTGGAATACCGGCTCTCCTCCGATATCGACTGGGCCATACGTGCGGTAAAGAGTTCCGGGCAGATCCACAATACCCGCCTGATCCTGTCCCGGTTCCTGGAAGGGGGGCTCACCGAGCACAATATTAAAGCAGGGCTGAAGGAGCGGTTTAAGATTATGAGGGAGTATTATGGCCTGATCCCCACGATTCTCCGGCACTTTTTGTTTGGGATCAGGCTCAGCAACTTTTACCTGAGACACAGGCGAATTTAAATTCTACGTATTGACTCAAAGAGAGAGCCATAATAGAGCGGTCAGGATAGCTATTACCACCTATATACTGAATATGGGGGGGATCAGCAATTTCATTATGGAGCTGGGGAAGTTTTTAAAGTCAAAGGGATTCGAGGTGACCGTTATTTGCACTGACAGCAAAGGGAACTGGTATCCCAGAATCCAGGAGGAAGGATTTCAGGGGAAGTACTTTTACTCCCGGATTTACGAGTGGATCCCCTTTGGCAGGATCCTGTTTGCCCGCAGGATTGGACGATATATGAGAAGACAATCTTTCGACTATATCCTCAATAATCACAGTTTCTATATACATGCGGCAGCGGGGTATATGTTTGACCGAAGCCGGATCATCCATGTGGTTCATAACCAGCTGGAGCAAATGGTGGAACGCGAATCTGATCCGGTCTCCGACAAGATTGTCGGGGTGAGTCCGCGCATTGAAGAGCTGGCCCGCCAATTTCTGGCTCCGGCTTTGGTGACCCATATCCTGAATGGAATTCCCCTCCCGGACAGCGATTCAGAGGATGACAAAAACTGCTCTGACAGGCCCGGGGAGATCCTCTATGTGGGACGAATAGACAACAGGCAAAAAGCTGTTTTTTTGATTCCGGCCATCATGAACTCCCTCCATAAGCGGGGGATCAGGTCAAAGATTACCATCGTGGGAGAGGGACCTGACCTGGAAAAGCTAAAACAACTGACAGCCGACAGCTTGCTTTCGGACTATATCCGTTTTACCGGCAGGGTGGACCCGGTCCGGGTAAGTGATTTCTACCGGGAACATAAAATTCTTCTCCTGCCATCAAATTTTGAAGGGCACCCGCTCACTTTACTGGAGGCCATGGCTTTTGGTTGTGTTCCGGTCTCTTCCCTTCTTCCGCAATGTACCGATATCTGCATCAATCAGGGAAGCTCGGGATATCTGGTGGAACCCGGGAGGGTGGATGAATTTGCTCAGCGGATAGCAGAGCTGCTTGCCAGCAGCGAACTTTTGAATATCTTGAGTAAGAATGCAAAACAAAGGGCCAGAGAGCAATTTTCCAGCACCATCGCCCATGGGAAGTACCTGGAACTGCTGCAATCTTTTGAAGGAAGGGAAATAAAGCGTGAAAGCGTCCCCCTGGTAAACAGGAAATATATGAGCTGGAAAGAGCTGGTCCCTTTTCAGTTGGTCCTCTTTGTAAAACGTTATGTCTTGAAAGCATCATAATATGGGGATAGTGATCAGGCAAAGCATTAAGGCCTCTATTGTCAGTTACGCCGGAGCAGTGATTGGAATGGTCTCCACCATTTTTATCTATCCCTATTTTCTGAGCCCGGAGTTAATTGGACTGAACCGGATTTTGATTGACTCGGCTTTCCTTTTCGCTTTTATTGCCCAGTTCGGGATCCCCAATGCGATTATTAAATTCAGCCCGCAGCTTAAAAAGTTGGGCAAACTCAGGGAAGCTTACAGGTATGCCTTGCTTTTACCGCTCATAAGTTTTGTGTTTTTTGGAACCCTGGTTTTCCTGGGGAAAGATTATTTCCAGGGCTTCTTTACAGAAAACTCTCCACTGTTCAGCAAGTATTTTCTCGCGATTATTCCTTTCGGACTGGTCTGCATCTATATGGGAATTATAGAGAACTTTGCAATTTCCTATTACAGGATCACCATACCGAAGCTCATTCGGGAGATCATCCTCCGCTTTCTTTTAATTGGCTCCGCCCTGCTCTTTTTTTACCTTCAATTAGCCATCGATCTCTATGTGCTGCTTGTGATCACTTCTTATGCCCTGGCGGTGGTGATCCTTTTTGCTTATTTCAAACGCCTGCAGCGGATCATGACCCCCGCAGAAAAGAAAGGCGGAATACCAAAGGAAGTGGTACGGGCCATCTTTCCTTACATGGGGTTTATGTTGCTTGCCGGGATAGGCTCCAACGTAGTTACCAAGGTCGATGCCTTTATGATTTCGTCGATGATCGGCCTGGGTAGTACGGGGATCTATACGATCAGCTATTTTATGACCTCCATCATCGAAATTCCCTCCAGGGCCACCTTGCAGATCAGTTCTCCTTTTGTATCTGAATGCCTCGAGGATAATGATATTCCCAGGTTGAAAGATCTGTATGTACGCTACTCCACCAACCAGGCCATTATCGGGGGACTCCTCCTGGTACTGCTCTGGGCCAATATTAACAGCATATTTACCCTGATGCCAAACGGTGAGATCTACGAGGCCGGTAAATATGTGGTCCTCTTTGTTGGCCTGGGAAAGCTCATTGATGTGACTACCGGAATCAATAACCTGATCCTGATCTATTCCAGGTACCACCGTTACCTGATCCTCTTTGTCCTGACCCTTGGAATTATAACGGTCACCGGGAACTATATCCTGATTCCCATCCTTGGAATCACAGGGGCCGCCATTGCATCTCTGGCTTCCTATTTTATTATAAATACGGTTGTCATCCTGTTTATTAAATACAGATTGGGTATTCAGCCCTTTACCCTGAAGAGCCTGTGGATATTCCTCTTGATTGCTTTGGCCTTTTTTATCAACTATCTACTTCCAGGCCTGGACAACTGGTTCTTTGATTCCCTCTACAGAAGCCTGATCCTGCTGATCCTGTTTGTCGGATTTACCTATTCTCTGCAGCTATCTGAAGACCTGAATGCCCTGGTGAAAAAAGCCCTGGTGTATATGGGTATCGGGCGGAAAGATTAAGCAAAGCGGGCAATCATACTCAGATTGTCCAGAAGCGCAGGTCTGAGCCTGTAAATCGTTTTGGTGATAAAGCTGTACCAGACCATTCGGTAATCCAGCAGAAAGTTGAATTCTTCCACCTCCAGGCCAGCGTTTGTGCAGACCTTTGCCAGGGTGTAGGGAGTATACCAGAATCTGTGATCCGAGTTGATCACCTCCTTGTTCCGGAATACCTTCTTAATATTCACCCACCGGAACCCATTGGGAACGGTGATCAGTACCTTCTTGATCACATGGCCGTATTTTTCGCGGATTTGCGACAGGAACAGCACCGGGTTATCAATATGCTCCAGCAGTTCTCCCAGAATAAGGTAGTCCCATTGTTCATCCAGGATAAGCGGGGAAGCCTTGTCCTCTATCATATCATGAGCCAGACAGTCTGCATACCCCAGCTCTTTCATGTAACTGATGCCCTCCGCATTCACATCAATCCCCAGGCAGCGATCTGCCTTTTCATGCAATAATTTATGCAGCCAGGTGTTACTGGCGATTTTCTGATCCACCAGGGGAAGGTGATCCACACAACCCAGATGAATGATCTTTTTTCCTTCAGCTATGCCGGTCAGATACTCTATTCGTGAGATGGGTTTGGTGGAGGGGGTGGAAATCTTCACGTGCAGGCTTCCGATGAACTCTTTGTCCTCCAGGTATTCGTATATATGTGGTTCAAACTTCATAATCCTGTTCTAAAGGTCGTGGACAAAGGTATAAAACTCGATTATTTATTATACTTGCACTGGTATATTAAACAGATGAAGGTTACATTCTTATTCAGTGGACTCCCGCATTATTTGATCGCTCTGTTAAACAGACTGGTTAGCCGGCATAAAATTGAAGTGAGCGTCATTGTTCCCGAGAAGAGAGGCTTATCCCTGGGTGAGGGTATCAAACTGGGCCAGGAGGCGGAGGAATACCTGTTTTCGGTCATAGCACTGGAAGAATACCGGGGAAAGCTGGATAAACCCTATTTCAGGGAGCTGCATGCCAGCCTGGAAAAGAGCTTGCCGGATGTTCTGGTCCTGGGTTGGCCCTATATCATAAATTACTCCTTTGATTCCAGTACTAGGAAAGTGGTCAGGGCAAACAACATAGCTGTGGTTTTCAGGGAGATACCCTTTATGGTTGCCCCGAAAAACCGGGCCATGCGCTATTACCGGAAAAATCCCGTCTTAAATGAAGCCCTCGAGGTGGAGAATCCGCTGGGATTGAAATTTTATCCCTGGGCCTTCGGGCTGAATCAGATGAGGAAAAGGTACTACAGGCAGGTCGATGCGACCATGATCTATGCCAGTCATGGCTTTGAAATCCAGGAGAGTTTTGGAGTACCCCGCAAAAATATATTCCTGACCTATAATTCGCCCGATACGGATAAGATCGCACAGACCCGGATACGCCTGAAGGAGGAGGGTGTGGCTTCAAATCCAAAGAGGATCCTGCACCTGGGCCGCCTGGTAAAATGGAAACGGGTCGATCTGCTGATTGAAGCGGTAGCTCAGCTCTCCTCCAGGCATGGGGATCTGGAGCTGTGTATTATCGGAAGTGGTCCCGAAGAGGCCAATTTAAAGGAACTGGCTCGGAAAGAAGCGCCTGAAGCCAGGATAAAATTCCTTGGAAGCATTTATGATCCGGAGGACCTGGGCAGGGAAATCCTCTCTTCAGCCATCTATGTTCTTGCAGGAATGGGCGGATTATCCATCAATGAAGCCATGGCTTTTGGTAAACCGGTGATCTGCTCCAGGTGCGACGGAACGGAAAAGGACCTGGTAAAAGATGGGGTGAATGGCCTCTACTTTAAAGAAGGGGATGCCCGTGATCTGGCCTCAAAAATAGATCGCTTACTGGAAGATCCGGATAAAATTCAGGCCATGGGAGAACACTCTTTATCCATCATAGAGCAGAAGATTAATCTGGACATAGTAAGCAGGCGCTTTGTGGATTGTTTTGAGCATCTGAAGAAATAAGAGAATCATGGGATTTGATACCAATGGAATAAAACTCCTCCTTCATGCCAGACAGCTGGACGTGAACTTCCGGAAGGTCCTTACCATAGGGCGGCAAATACTCTTTCTGAAGGAAAAGGAACTAAGCCATATGCTCGGCCAGGCCGGACTGATGGAGGCTTATAAGAAAGGAGCCCTTTCCGGTAAACAGTCATGCGGAACCATTTCTCAGCCTGCTGGGAGCAGAAGTCACAGATTCCCTGGATGTCTCGGCCTACGAAGGGGCGACCCTCATTCATGACCTGAACAGGCCCCTGCCCGGAGAGCTAAGGTCCAGGTATACCCTGGTGATCGATGGGGGAAGCCTGGAGCATGTATTCAACTTTCCCGGCGCCATAAAAAGTTGCATGGACCTGATCGAAATAGAGGGGTATTACATAGGGATAACTCCTGCGAATAATTTCCTGGGTCATGGATTCTATCAGTTCAGTCCGGAACTCTACTACAGAATCTTTAGCCATTCCAATGGATTTGAGGTAAAAAAAATGTATTTGTATTGCGACCGTAAAGGAGCATCCATTTACGAAGTGCTGGATCCCCTGGAACTGAAGCAGCGGGTCATCCTGTCCAACTCTGAGCCAACTTTTTTATTTGTAATTGCACAAAAACGAGCGCAGAAAGAAGTGTTTGAGATTGCGCCGCAACAAAGTGATTATGAGCATGTCGTATGGAAAAAACAACCCGGTGGAGCTCCTGTTGCAAAGGGGCGTCAGCCAGGCTCCAAATGGGGAAAGCTTAAGCAGCGGGTGACAAATCTGTACAGGCGGCACCTGCGGGAGATGGGGGACAGCCATCCACAGTTTGTCAAAAAGATTCACATGGATCTATTTTCCGCCAAATAGGCCGTCTTCGTCTTTCCGCGAGTAAAAATAGTAAGCGGTGCCCCCCAGTAAGAGCAGGAGGACCAGCCAGGATCCCATCAGGGATATCTTTTCACCTTTCTCGAAAGGTTCAAAAACGAAGGAGAGTTCAACGCTGTGCTCTCCGGCATCCACCGGCAGCGCCCGTAGAATATAGTTGGCTCTCAACAGGGGAACCGGCTCTCCATCAATGCTTGCCTGCCATCCTCCTTCATAATAGACATCGGAGAAGACTACCAGTGCCTGCTGGTCCAGGGATACCCGGTAGCTCATCCGGTTTGGCCGGTAATCGGTGAGTTCCACCGTTCCGCTGGCGCTATTCTGCCTGATCTCCGCGGGCAGAAGCTCTTCAAACCTGCGGTCCACCACAGCCACCCTGGTCAGATCGGTGTTACCCAGGGCCAGGTACTCCTCATCTGCATTCTCCACCAGCCGGACCTCATTAACCAGCCAGCCATGGCCCATGGCGTGCGGATTCCTCAGTGGCTGGGAAGCAGGATTCAGAATAAAATATTTGGTGTTGAGCATATTCAGAACCTGTTGGCTGGCCAGGACAGAGTCCAGCTGCGAAGGACTTGGCTGGGCATTCAGAACCCCTATAATGTTTTGTAATCCCTGCGAGAGGTACAGATCGATCAGGTCCTGGTACCTCCTCATTTTGATTCCGTGATAGCCCCCGATGGAATTATGGTGATAGGAGGTGGTCCCGTCACTCCAGGGGGATACGGTCAGGTTGGCCACCCTGTAATGAATATCCGGATCCTGCAGGATCAATTCATCGGCCTGCGAGGTGGCCAGGCTGTTGTTTTGCTGCCTTTTGGAAACGAAATTGTCCTTATTCAGGTAGCGGTGATCGATCAACCATAGATCCACGGTTATCAGCAAGGCAAGCCCGGCAAGGAACCAGGCCAGCTTCAGTTTTTTACTGGCAAAGAACCAGGTAAGCACAAAGGCCATGGCTATCAGGACAAAACTACGGATGGCATCATGCCTGAAGAGATAGATTCTCGCCTGTTCCAGTTCATCCATAAACTGCCTGAACTGGGAGGCATATTGAATATCGGCGCCCTGCAGCTGCTGGTTAAATATCAGCTGTTCCCGCTCTGTGAAAAAGCTAAACAGGCCGGGGACCAGGAAAAAGAGCAGGGAGAGCCCTCCGGTCAGACCAAAAGCAAGCAGGAATTGCCGCTTTTTTTCCAGGATCAGTCCGGGCTCCCTGACGATCCGGTCTATGGCCAGAAATGCCAGCAGCGGGATATTGAAGCAGACGATGACCAGGGTCATCTCCACGGTCCGGAATTTATTGTAGAAGGGCACATGATCCAGGAAGAAGTGTGAAAGTCCCGGGAAGTTGTTCCCCCAGGCCAGCAGGATGGAAAGCGCACTGCTGATAAGGATCCACCAGCGCATGGGTCCCCTGATAAGCAGGAGTCCCAGTACAAAGAAGAATACCACAATGGCCCCCGAATAGTTATCTCCTGCCGTGGACATTTTTGCACCCCAGTACTGGTTCTGCCCGGCAATCGTTTCTCTGAATTGTGGATCCACTTTTTCCATGGCTTTTTCATTCTCTCCCATGGCAGCCGTTTTACCACCGGTCATATAGGGGATCATCAGAGAGAAGGTCTCCACCTTGCCGTAGCTCCAGCTAAGGGCATAATCACTGTCCAGTCCGGAGGTCTGATTTTCCTGGTTGAGGGTAAGCTCGGGTTTTCCCCGTATACTCTGTTTGGAAATCTCATAATTAACCCACAGGCTCGAGAAGTTGGGGAGCAGGGCCAGCACTGCGGCAACAAGCAGAACCGCTGAGGCGGTGAGGAAGCGTTTAAGCTGCTTTTCAAGAATGGCATACACTCCTTTGGAGAGTACGATGATCAGGGAGAGCAGCAGCAGGTAATAGGTGATCTGCAGGTGGTTGTAGTACAATTCAATTCCCAGCCCCAGCAGGAAAAGGAGTCCCCCGGCCAGGTATTTGCCCCTGTAAGCCAGCAGGATCCCTGCCACCACCGGGGCCATAAAAGCAATGGCATAGGCCTTGCTGATGTGACCGGGCTGAAGGATAATCAGGTTGTAGGAGGAAAGCGCAAAGGCAATGGCCCCAACAGCACTTAGCCAGGGAGAAAGCCGCAGGCTAAGCAAGAGAATGTAAAAACAAAAAAGGTAGGTAAAAAGAATGGCAATGGGGTTGTTGGATCCTGCTCCCAGGCGCAATACTTTCGCGATCTCTCTGAAGACGGTGGTCCTGGCTCCAGTGGGCCCCACATGAAAAGCGGGCATCCCGGAAAACTGGGAGTTTGTCCACTGGGAAGATTCCCCGCTCTCTTCTTCAAAATTCTCCAGTTCCTGCCGCACCCCTTCAAACTGGGTCATGTCGTGCTGAGAAAGCACTTTGCCATCAAGCACCGGACTCATATAGGCCACGGCCAGGGCCAGAAAAGCCAGCAGAATAATCAAATGTGTTTTGGAGAAAGTTTTAAGAGCAACAATCAGCGCTTCTTTCATATCCTCTGTTTTAGGAAGTAATGCTTTCAAGGAGAGTTCTCATACTCACTTTTTCATGAATGATTCCCTGCAGTTCCGACACCTGAACCCGGTCCTGTTCCATGGTGTCTCTGTACCGGATAGTGACTGTATCGTCCTCCATGGTCTGATGGTCGATGGTGATACAAAAAGGGGTTCCGATGGCATCCTGCCTCCGGTAGCGTTTCCCGATGGAGTCCTTCTCCTCGTACTGGCAGTTGAACTCATATTTCAACTGGTCGATGATTTTTCTGGCTTTTTCGGGCAGACCATCTTTTTTGGTCAGCGGGAAGACAGCCAGTTTCACCGGGGCAAGAACCGGCGGAAGTTTCAACACCACTCTGGTATCGGTCGATCCATCCTCTTTGGTCAGGGTCTCCTCGGTATAGGCTGCAGAGATGATCTGAAGGAACATGCGATCGACCCCTATGGAGGTTTCAACCACAAAGGGAACATAGTTCTTGTTGGTATCCGGATCGAAATACTGCAGTTTTTTACCGGAATACTCCTGGTGACTTGCCGAGATCAAAATCGGTTCGGGAATGGATCCCTTCCACCTCTTTAAATCCAAAGGGGAATTCAAATTCAATATCTGTGGCAGCATTGGCATAGTGAGCCAGCTTGTCGTGGTCGTGGAAGCGGTATTTATCATCCCCGAAGCCCAGGGCGCGATGCCATTTCATCCGGGTCTCCTTCCAGGTATTGAACCACTCCAGTTCCGTTCCCGGGGGGACAAAAAACTGCATCTCCATCTGCTCAAATTCACGCATCCGGAAGATAAACTGACGGGCCACAATCTCATTCCTGAATGCTTTTCCGATCTGGGCGATTCCAAAGGGGATCTTCATCCTTCCAGATTTTTGAACATTCAGGTAGTTCACAAAAATACCCTGGGCAGTTTCAGGGCGCAGGTAATATTTTGTTGGCGCTTTCGGAGGTGGAGCCCATTTCGGTGGAGAACATCAGGTTGAATTGCCTGACATCGGTCCAGTTCCTGGATCCTGAAACAGGGCAGACAATCTCTTCGTCGATGATGATCTGCTTCAGATCTTCCAGATTGGAGCTCGTTCAGAGCCTTTACAAAACGGCCGTGCAGTGTATCCAGCTTCTCCTGGTTAGCCAGTACCCGTGGATTGGTGCTCCTGAACTGAGCCTCATCAAAGTTTTCTCCAAAACGCGTCCTGGCCTTCTCCACCTCCTTGTTGATCTTTGCTTCGTATTTGGCCATCTGGTCCTCGATAAGAACATCGGCCCGGTAGCGTTTTTTGGAGTCCTTGTTATCGATCAGGGGATCATTAAACGCATCCACATGTCCGGAGGCTTTCCAGATGGTGGGGTGCATAAAGATGGCAGAATCAAGCCCCACCACATTTTCATGGAGAAGAACCATGGAATCCCACCAGTATTTTTTGATATTGTTTTTCAGTTCAACTCCGTACTGTCCGTAATCATATACAGCAGCCAATCCGTCGTAAATCTCACTGGACGGAAATACATATCCATACTCCTTGCAATGTGCTACCAACTTCTTAAAGAGATCTTCCTGGGCCATCTTTGTTGTCTTTTTTGAAAGGACAAAAGTAATTCAATTTTATAAGACTAGTGCCAGTTGGCCGTGGTTAGCACCTTTAATATCTGACTGGCTGCCTTTCCGTCTCCAAAGATGGGCGGATAATCCCGGGGGGGTGCATCCAGATACTTAAAGGCAGCAGGCAGGATTTTTTCGGAACGGGGGCCGGTAAGGATCCCGTTCCCGGCTTCAATAATTTCAACCCATTCGGTCTCTTCCCGCAGCACCACCACAGGTTTTTCCATGAACCAGGCCTCTTTCTGGACGCCTCCCGAGTCGGTCAGGATCAGTTGTGCCCCCGCCTCCAGGCGAATCATATCCAGAAAAGAGACCGCCGGGATTAGCCGCACCAGGGAGTTGGAACGGATAAGTTCCATATGTTTTGAGTTTTGTTCTTTTTTGAGGATGGCTGCAGTGCGGGGATGAAGGGGAAGGATAATGGGTATGTTTCTTTCTCTTGAAATGTCATTCAGGGCCTGGAGTATGGATCCCAGGTTTTCCGGGATGTCGGTATTGGAAGGCCGGTGAATGGTGGCCAGAATGTAGGATTGATCTGCCAATCCGAGATTTTTAAGAACGGAGGAGTTCGCCATGGCCAGCTCCTTGAAGAAGAGGGTGTTATCATACATCACGTCGCCGCTGTGATAGACCCCCTGCCGGTCGAAGGAAAGGGATTGGTTCTCGTGGTGCACAATCCCCTCCTTTGCCAGGTTATTTACCCCGGTCAGCGTGGGCGAAAAAAGAAGGGTACTCACATGATCACAGGCGATCCGGTTGATCTCTTCGGGCATGTATTTGTTGAAGGAACGGAGCCCTGCTTCGATATGGAATACGGGAATATGCAGCTTGGCGGCTGCAAGAGCTCCGGCCAGGGTGGAATTGGTATCCCCGTAGACCACCAGGCCCGCGGGCTTTTCTTTGAGAAGGACCTCCTCAATCCCCTCGATCATGTGCCCGGTCTGGGATCCGTGACTGGCCGATCCGATACCCAGGTTATAGTCGGGAGAAGGAATCTGCATTTCCCGGAAGAATACCTCGGACATGGAATCATCGTAATGCTGGCCGGTATGCAGGATCACTTCTTTGATCCTGGTATTATACTCCTCGTGAATGGCTCTGCTTAATGCCGCCGCCTTGATAATCTGCGGTCTGGCTCCAATGATGGTAAGTAATTTAATCATGGAATCAAAAATAGTAGATTTAAATTATTCTATACAGGTTTTTCTATATTTGTCAAGTATTTGAGAGGACGCTCCATGGAGAAAAAGTATGATTTTCTGGTAATTGGTTCCGGGCTCGGGGGCTTGAGTTTCGCCCTGAAGGCGGCTGATCACGGTTCGGTATGCCTGATTACCAAATCGGATATGGAGCAGACCAATACACGCTATGCTCAGGGAGGGATTGCCGCAGTCACCTACGAACCCGACAGTCATGAGAAACATGTGGAAGATACCCTGATCGCCGGGGACCATCTCTGCAACGAGGAGGTGGTCAAGATGGTGGTCCGGGAGGCCCCTGAACAGATCCGGGAGCTCATCCAGTGGGGCACCAATTTTGACAAGCAATCCAGCGGTAAGTATGACCTGGCCCGTGAAGGAGGGCACTCGGAACACCGGATACTGCATCACAAGGATAACACGGGACAGGAGATCCAGCGGGCCCTTTCCAGCCAGGTGAGGAGCCATCCCCGGATTGATTTGATGGAGAACCATTTTGCAGTGGATCTCATCACCCAGCACCATCTGGGGAAGCTGGTTAAACGCCACCTGACCGATATAGAATGTTACGGCGCCTATGTGCTGAACCTGGAGACCCATGAGGTGCTGCGAATCCTGTCAAAAACCACCCTGCTCGCTTCAGGCGGTGCAGGAAACCTTTACTCCACCACCACCAATCCGCCCGTTGCCACCGGCGACGGCGTGGCCATGGTATACCGCGCCAAGGGAATTATCGAGAATATGGAATTTGTTCAGTTCCATCCCACCTCTCTTTACAATCCCGGGGAATCCCCGTCCTATTTGATTTCTGAGGCCATGCGCGGATATGGCGGCATTCTCCGAAATCAGCTGGGGGAGAAATTTATGGATAAGTACGACCCCCGCGGAAGTCTGGCCCCCAGGGATATTGTTGCCCGGGCCATCGATAATGAGATGAAAGTGCATGGGCACGATTTTGTCTATCTCGACAACACGCACCTGGACGGACCCGCCCTGAAGGATCATTTTCCAAATATCTCAGAGAAGTGCAGTTCGCTGGGCATCGATATCGCCAGGGACAGGATCCCCGTGGTTCCGGCGGCTCACTACATGTGTGGAGGGGTTAAAGTGGATATGGATGGCCAGACCTGGATCAAAAGGCTCTATGCCGTTGGGGAGGTCTCCTCCACAGGACTTCATGGAGCAAACAGGCTTGCTTCCAATTCCTTGATAGAGGCCATTGTATTTGCAGAACGGGCTGTAAAGCATGCCGTGAAACACGCTCCGGAATATCAGTTTGTAGACCAGATCCCTCCCTGGGACGAAAGCGGCACTACCCATCCGGAGGAGATGGTCCTGATTACTCAGAACCTGAAAGAGGTCAAACAGATCATGTCCAATTATGTGGGGATTGTTCGTTCCAATCTGCGCCTGATGAGGGCAACTTCAAGACTGGAGATTATCTACCGGGAGACAGAGGACCTGTATAAAAAATCCAAGGTCTCGCAAAGGATCTGTGAGCTTCGCAACCTGATCAATGTGGGGTATCTGGTCATTAAGATGGCACAGGCCCGGAAAGAGAGCAGGGGACTGCATTATAACCTGGATTATCCCAGACGGAGTGAGCAGGAGTGAACAGGAGAGAACAGGAGTGAACAGGAGTGATAGTTAGGAACGATCCCAGAACCCTCCGCTTACCTCCGGCCGCTCATTTCCGTATAACTCCCTGATCTCTTCCAGCAGCGACAGGATCTCGTCCACATCCAGCGAAGTAAGCAGCTTCATCCGCAGCTCCTTGAAGTGAGGGAGCCCCTTGAAGTAGTTGGAAAAGTGTCTGCGCATCTCATAAATACCTACCGGGCCCTCTTTGAACTCCAGTGATTTTTCGAATTGCATTCTGGCCATATCCACTTTTTCCGAAACAGTGGGTTCAGGCTGTAGTTCTCCCGTTTTCAGATAGTGTTTGATCTGTTTAAATAACCAGGGCTTTCCCACGGCAGCCCGGCCGATCATAATGCCATCCACCCCGTATCCATCAAAGGCTGCTTTGGCCTCCACCGGGTTGGTAATATCCCCGTTACCAATAATGGGAATGTGCATGCGGGGATTTTGCTTTACCTCCCCAATCAAGGTCCAGTCGGCCGTTCCCTTATACATCTGGGCCCGGGTGCGTCCATGGATCGTCAGAGCGGTGATCCCTTGATCCTGAAGCTGTTCTGCCACTTCCTTTATGTTTTTCTGCTGATCGTCCCACCCCAGTCTGGTCTTTACGGTGACCGGAAGGGAAGAGGCCTTTACAATGGCCCTGGTCATCTCCATCATCAGGGGGATATTGGCAAGCATTCCGGCTCCGGCCCCCCGGTTGGCGATCTTGCGGACCGGGCAGCCATAGTTGATATCAATGAGATCAGGCGCAGCTTCCACTGCCCTGTGGGTGGCCTCCACCATGGACTCCACGATATGGCCATACAGCTGGATCCCCATGGGGCGCTCATAGTCAAAAATGTCCAGCTTTTTCACACTCTTTGCACCATCCCGGATGAGTCCGTCCGAAGAGATAAACTCGGTATACATCATATCTGCCCCGAATTTCTTGCACAGATATCTGAACGATGGATCGGTGATATCTTCCATGGGTGCCAGAAAGATGGGCTTCTCTCCCAGATCAATTTTTCCTATCCGCATGGTGTAAAACTAATGTAGGAACTAAGCGTGCAATTTGCTTTCTTTGTGCCTTCGGTCCGCCGCAAAAATACTAAAAAATCATGCCCGGAAGAGCATTACTTGCCGGTTTAAGGCCTGCTGAGAAGTTTCTCTTCTCCGTGGTGATACTTTTTATTCTTGGATTGGTCTTTCAATTCCTTGGAGCATTTCTGGCAGCCTGGATTTACGGGTTCAGCGTTTCAGAGGTTCTGGCGCTGGGAACCTATGATAATCCGGACTATGTGGCGGCCTCCAAGCTGATCCAGATCCTGGGTTCCATAGGAACCTTTATTATTCCTGCCTTTCTGTTCTCCTATCTGTTTGAGGGAAACCTCTTCTCCTACTATCAATTCAGGAACCAGACCGGGACGGTGCCCCTTTTGCTGATCATCCTCATGATGGTCTCGGTAATTCCCTTTATCAATTACATGGCCGAGCTTAACCTGAAGTTGGAGATTCCCATCAGGGCCCTTGATCAGCTGCTTCGCAGCCTTGAGAGTACGGCGGAGGAAATGATGGTGGCATTTACGGCCACCAAAAGTATTGCCGGCCTGCTGGTGAACCTCCTGATGATCGGAGTGATCGCTGCAGTGGGCGAGGAGCTGATATTCAGGGGATTGTTACAAAGGCTGTTGATCGATATGATCAAAAATGTACACCTGGCCATCCTGATGACCGCCTTGCTTTTCAGTGCATTTCACTTTCAGTTCTTCTCCTTCCTTCCCAGGTTTGTACTGGGGGTGATCCTGGGGTATCTGATGATTTACGGGCGATCCATCTGGTATCCCATTCTGGCTCATTTTGTAAACAACGCCATGGGGGTGATCTATTATTATTTTAATTCCCGGGGAAGCGCAGATGACAGGCTGGAGGAGATTGGAACCAGCACCCTGATCCCTGCGGCTGCTGTGATCAGCCTGGCACTGTTTCTGATCTTCGGGATTTTCTGGCTGATGCAGGTACCGGATGTATACTAACCGATATCCTCTATCCGCTGAGAAGACTGAAAAAGAGTAGCATTTTCCAACTCATTCTTACGAATACATACACCAGACCATATTCAGATGCTTTCTCTCTGCGCATCTCTTCCGGAAGGTCATTGTAGGTATGCTCCACTTCGTTCCAGATCTGCTGGATCACCCCGTCCACCTGTGAACGCTTGTCATTCAGTTGGTCCTGTGCACGCTGACTGCGGTTTTCAGGCTCTTCTGGTAGTTGTGATATTCCATAAATTTGTCGAAATGAACCTTCAATACCGCGATGGTTGGATTGGTGATCGGGATTTATTCCCTTATTGCGCCTTTTCTTTTCTCCTTCAATCAGTTGCTCTCCCCACTTGAGAACATCCTCTTCCGAGGAAAGAGAGGGCACTTTCCGTTCATCCTCTTCCAGCCCGAAATAGTTCCTGGTCTCCGCATTCAGGTCGCCTCTTACGATGGCCATATTTACCACCTGCACAAAGTGGGAAATATACAGACGCACCTTCTTTAAGCGCTTCTGATACTCTTTATTCTTTTCCGCCTGGAGATTCAGCGAATTTTTGTGTTCGCTTATGGCATTTTCGAACTGGGGAAGCACGGCTTGCATTCTCCGGTAAGAGCCCGCGCTGAAGGCCAGTTTAAAGGGAGGAAGATCTTTCCCTTTTCCATAGGCTGATTTCAAAGATTTCAGTCGTGACGAGTCGGTATTAGGTAAACGGCGATAAGGCATGTTAGTAAAATTGTTGACAACAGGTTAATAAATGGCTTGACTTCTGCGAATATATTAAAACAACTGAGATTAACAAGACTATTCGCATTTTTCTACGCTTTGGTTATTAAAAGGTTACAAAATTACTGCAGAAGCGGGTTGAAATCACGAAATATTACTCTGCCCGGTCCAAAAATTGCCCAATATCCCGAAAAACAAATTGCTCAAATCCTGCTGTTTATCAAAAAATGCAACTATTTTTAATTTTCTATACAAAACACAACGAAAACGAAGAAAAGATGTTTGCAAAAGAGATTTACTGGCAAAGAAGAAAAATGTTGCGTGACCTGGTAGGCGATGGAATTATACTGATTCCCGGCAACGAGGAGAGTGCCATGAATTACACGGCCAATACTTATCATTTCAGGCAGGATAGTAGTTTTCTATATTTTTTTGGGATCAATAAACCAGACTTCTACGGAGTGTGTGATGTGGACAATGACCAGGACACGCTCTACGGAAACGACTTTGGGATTGATGACATTATCTGGATGGGGGAGCAACCCGCAGTCAGTGAGCTGGCTGCCAGGGTAGGTGCGGATACTTCTGCCTCCACCGCGGACCTTTCCTCTTTTCTGAAGAAGTGCAGGGAGTCGGGCCGGAAAATCCATTTGCTTCCTCCTTACCGGGGCGACCATAGCCTGACGCTGTCAAAATTACTGGGAGTGGATCACGAAGGCTTGAACAAATTGGTATCCAGGGAGCTGATCGCAGCAGTGGTAAAGCTGCGGTCGATCAAGGATCAGTACGAGATTGCCGAAATGGAGAAGGCAGTCGATGTGGCCGGAATTATGCATACCACCGCCATGAAGATGGCGTTTCCAGGTAATTTTGAGCGGGAGTTGGCAGGAGCCATTGAGGGGATTGCACTTTCCCATGGGGGTCCGGTATCTTTTCCTGTCATTCTGAGCATGGATGGTCAAACCCTGCACAACCATTATCATGGCAATGAGCTGACTGAAGGCAGGATGGTGGTTTGTGATGCCGGTGCTGAGACCTCCAAGAGTTATGCCAGCGATATTACCAGAAGCTATCCCGTGGGAGGGAAATTTTCCGCACAGGCAGAAGGATATTTATAACATCGTTTTAAAGGCCAATACCGAAACCATCAAGGCTTCCATACCCGGGAGTCCCTACCGGGAGGTGCACCTGCTGGCCGCAAAGATCATTGCCGGCGGATTGAAAGATCTGGGCCTGATGAAAGGTGATGTGGATGAAGCAGTGGCTGCAGGGGCGCATGCCCTGTTTTTCCCGCACGGACTGGGTCATATGCTTGGCCTGGATGTACACGATATGGAGGGTCTGGGTGAAAATTACGTGGGTTACAGCGAGGACCTGAAGCGAAGCGACCAGTTTGGTCTGGCCTACCTGAGACTGGGGCGGGAACTGGAGCCGGGTTTTGTGGTCACCAATGAGCCAGGATGCTATTTTATCCCGGCACTGATTGATCAGTGGAAAGGGGAGAAGAAGCATGAACAATTCATTGACTACGGGCAGGTAGACAACTATCGGGGATTTGGCGGGGTCCGGATTGAGGATGATGTACTCATCACTAAAACCGGAAGCCGCGTGCTTGGAACACCCATCCCCAAAACCGTGGAGGAGGTGGAGCAAACCATGAACTCATAGTTCCTTAAAGGATTGCACTGTAGTATTCCCTGTTCAGGCGTGCAATATTTGTGAGCTTTATCCCCTTGGGACACTCAGCCTCACATGCTCCGGTATTGGTGCAATTGCCAAAGCCCAATTCATCCATTTTAGCTACCATGGTTAGAACCCGGTCTCTGGCCTCTACCTTTCCCTGCGGAAGAAGTGCAAGGTGAGAGACCTTGGCTCCCACAAAGAGCATGGCCGATGCATTCTTACATGCTGCTACGCAGGCTCCACACCCGATGCAGGCCGCGGCATCCATGGAAAGATCAGCATGCACCTTCTTTACAGGAATACTGTTTGCATCGGGGGCGCTTCCTGTATTGACGGAGACATAACCTCCTTCCTGGATCAGCTTGTCAAAGGCATACCGGTCCACCATCAGGTCCCTGATCACCGGGAAGGCCCTGGCTCTCCAGGGTTCGATAACAATGGTGTCACCGTCCTTAAATTTGCGCATATGGAGCTGACAAACCGTAATTAAAGAATCGGGACCATGAGGTCTGCCGTTGATATAGAGTCCACAGGCCCCGCAGATACCTTCCCGGCAATCGTGGTCATAGACCACCGGTTCCTCCCCTTTGGAGATTAACTCTTCGTTCAGGACATCGAGCATTTCCAGGAAGGAGCTGTCGGAGGATATATCCTTGAGTCGGTAGTTTACAAACTTACCCCTGCTATTGGGATCCTTCTGGCGCCAGATTTTCAGTTTAAGGTTCAGGTTCATGACAGGCTATCTCTTATTTATAATTTCTTTGTTTCACTTCTATGTATTCGAAATTGAGGGCTTCCTTATGCATGACCGGTTCTTTATCGTCCCCTTTAAATTCCCAGGCAGCCACATAGGTAAACTCCTTATCATTTCGCAGGGCTTCTCCCTCTCCGGTCTGGTATTCTTCGCGGAAATGACCTCCACAGGACTCTTCCCTGTTGAGTGCATCTCTGGCCATCAGTTCACCAAGCTCAATGAAATCGGCCAGACGGCTTGCTTTCTGAAGTTCCGGGTTCAGGTCGTTTAATTCGCCGGGGATATTCACATGAAGCCAGAACTCCTCCCTCAGTTTCGCGATCTCCTTTATGGCCATTTGCAGGCCCTCTTTGTTCCGGGCCATTCCCACATGTTCCCACATTATTTTGCCCAGCTTCTTGTGGAGGGTATCCACACTGAGGGTTCCCTTCACATCCATCAGCTTTTCCAGTTGCTCCTGCACCTCCTTTTCCGCCTGATCAAACTCGGGAATATCCGTTTTAAACCGGGGAGTATTGATCTCATCGGCCAGGTAATTCTGAATGGTATAGGGTAAAACAAAATAACCGTCTGCCAGTCCCTGCATCAGGGCAGAGGCCCCCAGCCTGTTGGCTCCATGGTCCGAGAAATTTGCCTCCCCCGTGGCAAAGAGACCGGGGATGGTGGTATGCAATTCATAATCGACCCAGATCCCTCCCATGGAGTAATGGATGGCCGGGTAGATCATCATGGGAACTGTATAGGGATCATCGTCCGTGATCTTCTCATACATCTGGAAAAGGTTGCCATATTTTGCTTCGATCACATCTTTTCCCAGGCGGTTGATGGCATCCTTGAAATCCAGGAAGACAGCAAGTCCGGTGGAATTGACTCCAAAACCTGCATCACAGCGTTCTTTTGCTGCCCGGGAGGCCACGTCTCTGGGCACCAGGTTCCCGAATGCCGGATAGCGCCTTTCCAGGTAGTAATCCCGGTCCTCTTCCGGGATATCCACTCCGCCGATTTCACCGTTCTGCAGGCGTTTAGCATCCTCAAGTTTTTTGGGAACCCAGATGCGTCCGTCATTCCGCAGACTCTCACTCATAAGGGTGAGTTTTGACTGATACTCGCCGTGGACCGGGATACAGGTGGGGTGTATCTGAACAAAGCAGGGATTTCCAAAGAGGGCGCCTTTTTTGTAGCATTGCCAGACCGCGCTGGCGTTGGCTCCCATGGCCATGGTGGAGAGGAAAAATACGTTTCCGTATCCTCCCGACGCCAGCACCACTGCATGGGCACTGTAACGCTCCAGCTTTCCGCTGATCACATCCCGGGCAATAATGCCGCGAGCTTTTCCATCGACCATCACCAGGTTGTACATCTCCATCCGGGGATACATCTCTACATTTCCCTTTTTCACCTGCCGGCTCAGGGCCTGGTAGGCTCCCAGGAGGAGCTGCTGCCCGGTCTGGCCCCGTGCATAAAAAGTTCTGGAGACCAGGGCTCCTCCAAAGGAGCGGTTATCCAGCGTTCCTCCGTATTCCCGGGCAAAGGGAACCCCCTGGGCAACACACTGGTCAATGATCTCGTTGCTCACCTCCGCAAGCCGGTATACATTGGCTTCCCTGGAACGGTAATCGCCGCCTTTGATGGTATCGAAAAAGAGCCGATAGATACTGTCGCCGTCATTCTGATAATTCTTGGCGGCATTGATCCCGCCCTGGGCTGCAATGCTGTGCGCCCGCCTGGAGCTGTCCTGGTAGCAGAAAGACTTCACCTTAAATCCCATCTCCGCCATGGAGGCAGCGGCCGCGGCACCGGCCAGGCCGGTCCCGATTACGATCACATCCAGTTTTCTCTTGTTGGCCGGGTTGACCAGGTTCTGGTTGGATTTGTAGTTGGACCATTTTTCAGCCAGGGGTCCTTCGGGTATCCTGGATTGTAGCTTTACCATATTGGGTATCTGTTATTGTTAAATGAAGTAGATGATCACAGGGATGAGGTGTATCCGGCCACAACCAAAATGGTGTAGACCATGGCCACCCCCTGGATCACCGGGGTATATTTCTTGTGGTCCATCCCCAGGGTTTTAAAAGCCGACTGGAATCCGTGAATCAGGTGGAAGCCCAGAAAAATGAAGGCTGCGATATAAAAGATGACAAAGGGGAGCATCTTGAATTTATCCACAATTTCCGAGGCAAAGTCATGGTACGCAACTCCATCCACTATGATCTCCGCTGGCATGACCGAATTTGGCTTTGATATAGAAATCCATGAAGTGGATCACCAGGAAGACCAGGGTAATGACAGCGGTATGGATCATGAATTTCGAAAAGAAGGAGGTGTTTGAATAGTTGGCCTTGTTGTACCTGCTGGGCCTGGCAATCCAATTCTGAATCTGCAGAATCAGGGCATAGATGATATGCAGCAGGAAGCCTCCAAACAAGACGATCTCAAAGATCTTTGATCAGGATATTGGTGCTCATGAAATGGGCTGCTTTGTTGTACACCATGGGGTCTTCGTAGATGATAACCAGGAGGTTGATCCCCAGGTGAACCAGCAGGAAAACAATGAGGAAAATTCCTGCCAGTGACATCAAAAGTTTCTTTCCAATGGAAGAAGTGAAAATTCCGGACATATGATTACAATTAAAATAAGTTACTTAAATTGCATTGGGTAGTAAACAAATATAAGATTTTCTGATTCTCTTAAAAGGGTATAAAGTATTTCCTACAGCAGTTTAAACATCTTCTAAAGTAAGTCTTTGCCTATCGAATGAAATCAAAACCCATCCCTGATTCCCTTTTCATAACCAACAGATCCAGGCTGGCTCAACTGATGGCCCCCGGCTCCGTAGCACTGATCCGGTCTGGCGAAAGAATGTTAAGGAACGGGGATCAGACTTTTCCATTCAGGCAACACTCAGACTTTTTCTACCTGACCGGGGTCAACCAGGATAAGAGCTTCCTTCTTTTTGCGCCGGATCATCCGGACCCCGGTCTCCGGGAAATTCTGTTTATTTCCAGGCCATCTTTGAAATCCGAGCTGTGGACGGGACACCGGCCCGGCCCCGAAGAGGTCCGTGAATTCTCAGGGATCCGTCAGGTCTGCTGGATGGATGAGCTTGAGGCCTACTTACAAATTCTAATCGGCGAGGAAAGCCTGGTTTATACAGACCGGGTCCCCGGGAACGACACGAAAACCGGAGAGACTCCATATCCCCGGACAAAGCCACTTGCCCCCCTGCTTCAGATCCTCAGAATGATCAAACAGCCAGAGGAGGTTGAACTGATAAAAAAGGCAGTTTCCATCACACATTCTGCCTTCCTTAGAGTGCTGCGAAAAATCAAACCGGGCTTATATGAATACCAGCTTGAGGCAGAGATTATTGGAGAGTTCATTGGAAAGGGGGCCGAAGGGCATGCCTTTGAACCCATTGTGGCCTGCGGAAAAAATGCTTTGATCCTGCACTATGTAGAGAACAACTGTCTGTGCAGGGAGGGGGAGCTTTTGCTTATGGATTTTGGGGCCGAGCTGAATCATTATGCGGCCGATTGCTCCAGGACCATCCCTGTGAACGGACGTTATACCCCCCGCCAAAGGCAACTCTACGAAGCGGTGCTCCGGGTGTTTCGCAGTGCCCGGGAATTGATGAGACCGGGAACACTCATGGCCGATTTTCACCAGGCGGTGGGTGAATTATGGGAGGAGGAGCATCTGGCACTGGGACTATACACCAGGGCCGAAATAAAGTCCCATGAAGGGTCTGAACCGCTCTGGAAAAACTATTTTATGCATGGGACTTCCCATTCCATGGGGCTGGATGTTCATGATCCTTTCGACCGCCTGAAACCCTTTGAGCCCGGGATGGTCCTTAGCTGCGAACCGGCCATCTATATCCGGGAGGAAGGGGTGGGGATCCGGCTGGAAAATGATATATTGATCACGGAGGAGGGTCCGCTTGACCTGATGAAGGATATTCCCATAGAAGCGGATGAAATAGAAGATCTGATAAATAAAAGGTATTAAGGAGTCATGGAAAAGCGAATTAAGTACAGGGATATTGACCTGGTTTATTCTGATTTTGGAGAGGGTTCCTGTATGGTACTGATTCATGGATACCTGGAGAATGGCAAAGTCTGGCAGCAGTTTATAGAGGGTTTTCCCGAAGGCAGGCGATTTATTGTTCCGGATCTTCCGGGTCACGGAAAGTCAGGTTGCTGGGGAAAGAAGCACAGCATGGAGGAGCTGGCAGAAGCGGTTCTGGCCATTCTGGATGCGGAAGGGATCGGGCAGGTATTTCTGGCGGGACATTCCATGGGAGGGTATGTCACCATGGCTTTTGCCGATCTGTTTCCCGATCGTCTCTCCGCCTATGCCCTTGTTCACTCGACCCCCTTCGCCGATAGCAAAGAGAAGCAAGAGAATCGTGACAGGGAGATCAGCCTGGTGCTCTGCGGGAAGAAAAGACAGATTGTCCTGGTCAATATACCCAAGGCCTTCGCGGCAGAAAACCTGGATAGAATGCCCGGAGAGGTGGAGCGTTTAAAACAGATGGCTCTGGGCTGTCCGGATGAGGGGGTCATTGCTATCCTGAACGGCATGAAAGAAAGACCCGATCGCACTGCGGTACTGAAAAATCCTGAATTGCCCCATCTACTCATTGGCGGGATGAAGGACAACTACATTCCGTCGGAGGTTTTTGAAAAGCTGGTCTCCCTGGCTCCCCATGCCCAGGTTCTGCGTCTGGAGGAGAGCGGCCATCTGGGGTTTATGGAAGAACCCGGTCAGGTGATCCGGGCTTTTATGGAGATGCAAAAATAATTTCCGATGACCTAAAAAAAGAGGACCCGCCGGATATGATCTCCATGATCAGATACGACAGGTCCCCGGGTGTATTCACTAACCCTAAATTCCTCTGTAGCCTCTCCCGCTTCTTGCAGCTCCTGAACCTTGTCGCTCACCTTTCCCGTGGAATCCATCCCGCCGGGCGAATTGCCTGCTTTGCTGCAGCTTCATAAGCTGCTCATCGGTGAGAATATCTTTTACTGCCATCTGGTGCTTCACCTGAATCTTTTTCATGCTGTTCATCAGTTCGCTTTGCTCGTCGATGGTCAGGTTAATCGCTTTCATATCCACCTTTTCCTCTGAAAGCAGGGTGCGCTCCCGGGCCTTTAATTCGGCCATTTTGTTCTTCAAAGGTGTCATGATTTTGTAGTGCTCGGTGCGAAGGGTGGTCATCTTTTCCTGTTGGTCCTCGCTTAGATCAAGCCTGGCAAAGGGACGTTCGTAATTTTGTCCGCCTCCCAAAGCCCCCTGTCCTCTTCCACCCTGACGGGGCGACTGGGCGTTCACTGTGGTAAGCATCAGGAGACCCAGTAACAGGACTCCGGCTGATTTTATATTTCTGCGTTTCATATCAAGTAAATTTTAGTAAGACAAATAACAAATGCATTTGCCTTTTTGATCGTGCAGAAAGGAAAAGGTTTAATAATAACGGATATCAGAGGGTGGCAATGGTATCGATGGCCACTTTCAGAGTTTGGTCCAGGTCCGAAATGATGGGATAGAAACCCTCATTGTCGATGAGGTTCCTGGCCACATAGGCTTTGATGGTCTTCAAAAGAACCTGCCTGGATATTCTGATATCCTTGTAATCGGGCTGAACCCCTTTTTCGGTAGCATAAGTGATGAATTTAGGCAAAAGATCCTGGCCATCCAGGTAAGCTTCAATCTCGTCTGCTTTGGTGAACTGATCCAGCGACGACCTGTGAAGGTCCGTGTAATAGAACGCAAAACGGTACATTAATCCCAGGTTGCGGACCTTGTTATAGTATTCCGAGGAGCCCGAGGTATCCACCGGGACAAATACGTCCGGCATAATGCCTCCGCCGCCATATACAATTTTGCCACCCGGAGTTACAAATCTCTGCGAATCGTCGAACTTTATACTATCCTGATGTTCATACTCTCCACGTGACCAGCGATCTGCAAAATCGTGATAATAGTCTTCTTTTCCATTTTCATAGGGGCGCTGGATACTACGGCCAGTAGGGGTATAATAACGGGCAACAGTCAGACGGAGGGCTGAACCATCGGAGAAGCGCATCTCCTCCTGTACCAGTCCTTTCCCGAAGGAACGCCGCCCGATAACCAGTCCCCTGTCATTGTCCTGTATGGCGCCAGCCAGGATCTCGCTGGCCGAAGCACTGGATTCATCTATCAGGACGACTACTTTATCGTTTTTAAGAATACCCCTGGAGGTGGCATAATCATTTTCCCTGGGCCTGGTGCGTCCTTCGGTATAGACAATCAATTGTCCCTCTTCCAGGAACTGGTCAGCGATCATGGTGGATGCTTCCATAATCCCTCCACCGTTCCTGCGAAGATCGATAATCAGTTTTTCGATCCCCTGAGTTTTCAGCTTTTCAACCGCCTGCATAAATTCATGGTAGGTGGTCTGCGCAAACTGGCTGATCTTGATATACCCGGTATTATCATTCACCTTGTAGGCCACATCCACACTGTAAATGGGGATATCGTCACGGGTAATTTCAAACTCCAGTGGCGCCTTTTCGCCCCTTCGGTATATGCTCACCTTCACCACGGTATTTTTGGGCCCTTTTAACATTCTGACGATATCATCGCTGGGCATATTGACCCCGGCCACCACGGAATCGTCCACCATGATTATCCGGTCGCCGGCCAGGATTCCCACCATCTCGGACGGGCCATTGGGTATGGTATTGATAATGGCCACCGTGTCGTCTGTCATATTGAAGGAGACTCCGATTCCGCTGAAATTACCCACCAGGGGTTCGGAGAACTTTTGAAATTCGCTGGCAGGGATATAGATGGAATGCGGATCCAGATTGTCCACCAGCGCGGGCAACACCGATTCGTTCAGTTTGGAGATGCTAACGGTATCCACATATTCATTGAGAATATACTGGAGTGCCGATGAAATCTTGTTTCCTTTAGGTGTAAGCGAAAATCCCGACCCCGCGTTGTTTCCGGGGCGGATGGAAAACTTTTGGTTACTTATTTCATCTGAAACAATCCCCCTGATACGGATCCCGGTAATCCAGTTGCCCAGCAGGATTCCAATAATCAGTGCAATGCTGACAATCAATGGCAGAAAAATAATCAGTCTGTCTCTCCTTTTCCTCATGCTCCCTTCCCTTTAAAACATTTATCTCCTTTATTCATTTACCTCAGGCAAATGTACCAACTCTATTTTTGCCCGATCCAGCAACTCCAATCCATCGGTGATTCTGTATTTTTCCTGGTATACCACCCTGACAATTCCCGACTGAATGATCAGTTTTGCGCACTCCATACAGGGCGATGTGGTGATATAAAGTGTAGAACCTTCACTGCTGTTGTTGGACTTTGCCACTTTCGTAATGGCATTGGCCTCGGCATGCAGCACATAGGTCTTGGTTCTGTCCTGATCATCCTCACATTCATTTTCGAAGCCGGATGGGGTCCCGTTATACCCGTCAGAGATGATCATTTTATCCTTTACCAGCAGAGCACCCACCTGCCTGCGATGGCAATAGGAGTTTGATGCCCAGATCCTGGCCATTTTCAAATAGCGAGTATCAATGGCCAGCTGCTTCTCTACCGGGATTGTGGTTTGCTCTGACATCGTTTGAGGATTGTGCCCAGGGCCGGGATCGAACCGGCACGATATTGCTATCACTGGTGTTTGAGACCAGCGCGTCTACCAATTCCGCCACCTGGGCAATTTTGTGTTTCTTATATTAAGAACTATGTCACCTATTGTGACTTAATTAAGTTAATCTGGGTGGCGGAATTGGCCCGCTCCGCATGCTGGCCCCTCCCTGAAAATGTCCACCGGACATTTTCTAAACGGTCGGTCCTGCCACCTGGGCATTTTAAGCGGAGCGAAGTTAATGCTTTTCAGGGGAATTGCCAAGCCCGCCAATAATCTCCGGGCTTCATGTTCTTAAATATCTTTTATGAAAAGATGCATTGCTAAATTTGTTGATCTTAAACTCAAGAAAACAGATTTAGCATGGACAAGGAGTATCATACGAAGATTAGCCAGGTTTTAGGCCGGTTAGGGATCAAGGAGTTAAACCCGGGTGCCACCACGGGTCAGGTGTGGTTGGACACAAAAGGGGCGGTAAGCTCTTCAGTTTCACCCATTGACGGGGAGGTAATTGCAAAAGTCAACAACGCCACAACAGAAGATTATGAATCGGTGATCGCAAAAGCAGAAGAGGCTTTTACTGTTTGGAAAACCATCCCGGCGCCCGGGAGGGGAGAGGTGGTCAGACAGATCGGTCTTGCGCTTCGTGAATCCAAGGAAGATCTTGGCTTTCTGGTAAGCCTGGAAATGGGAAAAATCTACCAGGAGGGTCTGGGTGAAGTTCAGGAGATGATTGATATCTGTGACTTTGCCGTGGGGCAGTCCAGGATGCTTTATGGATTTACCATGCAAAGTGAACGTCCGCAGCACCGGATGTATGATCAGTACCATCCCCTGGGCATCGTTGGACTGGTGACCGCCTTTAACTTTCCAGTGGCGGTGTGGGCCTGGAATGCCATGATCGCCGCAGTAGCCGGTGATGTGGTTGTCTGGAAGCCCAGCTCTAAAACTCCTTTAACTGCCATAGCTATACAAAATATCATCAGTAAAGTACTGAAAGATAACCGGGTGCCGGAAGGTGTATTTAACCTGGTGGTTGCCAAGTCGTCGGTGATGGGGGATAATTTTGCAGCCGACAGCAGGATCCCCTTATTTTCGGTGACCGGTTCCACGCGCGTGGGAAAACGGATTTCCGGAATTGTGGGAGAACGCCTGGGATCGGCCATCATGGAACTGGGAGGCAACAACGCTCTGATTGTTTCGGAGCACGCGGACCTGGACCTGGCCATTCCGGCCATTGTATTCGGGGCTGTCGGGACAGCCGGCCAGCGATGCACTTCCACCCGCCGGGTGATTATACACAAGAAGGTATATGAAGAGGTAAAAGCCAGACTGGTGAAAGCCTACAGGCAGGTATCCACCCGAATAGGGAATCCCCTGGATGAAAAAGTGCTGGTTGGACCACTTGTGGACACCCTCGCAGTGGATCTGTTTACGGAAGCCATCGAAAAGGTGAAGCAGGAAGGAGGCAATATCCTGTTTGGAGGCGAGGTGCTCAAGGGGGAGGAGTACCAGGCAGGAACGTATGTGGTTCCGGCCCTGGCTGAAGTCAAGAACAGTTATCAGATTGTACAGGATGAAACTTTTGCCCCGCTGCTCTATCTGATCAAATATGGATCCATTGAGGAGGCCATTGCGATCAACAACGATGTACCTCAGGGACTTTCTTCGGCCATCTTTACCCTGAACCTGAGGGAGGCTGAACAATTTCTTTCCGGAGTGGGATCCGATTGTGGAATCGCCAACGTAAATATTGGAACTTCGGGAGCGGAGATCGGTGGAGCATTTGGAGGTGAAAAGGAGACCGGCGGTGGCCGTGAGTCCGGATCTGATGCCTGGAAAGCCTACATGCGCAGGCAGACCAATACCATCAACTACGGAACCGACCTGCCCCTGGCCCAGGGAATCAAGTTTGACCTTTAGAGTCACTGAAATAAGGAAGGAAGCCTGTTGAAATCGACAGGCTTCCTGCTTTTATGGATATAAGCGAAAAACGAGCGGCACAATATTTGGAACAAATGCGAAGTTCTATCGTATACCAAGGAGTGATAATCAAAATGATAAAATGATGAAAAAGCGATTGAATTTGACGGCAGTTTTTGCACTGAGTGCATTGCTTTGGTTTACAGTTACATCCTGTGATAAGGAGCCCGTTGACCTGAGGCCGGATCTACCCCCCGTGGAGACCATGATGATGGATTTTTCCGATTTTACCACTGAACCGGGAGGGATGAAAAGCAGCGTGCTGAGCTATGATAATTTTGTCTATTCCTATCTGACGGTGGGTTTCTGGAATACAGCGGCGGTTTTAGTTTCTGCACTTCCCTTAACCGCCTATACTTATGCCCTGACCCAAGGCCCCGAGTACATCGGCGACAATACCTGGGAGTGGTCCTTTGATTTTACCTGGAGCAACTTTAATTACAGCGCCACGCTCACCGGAGCAAGGATCAACAATGAGGAGTTCTCCATGGAGATGGTCATTTCCAATGCATTGATGTCCGCCAGCGAAGGTGTTCGTTGGTTTGACGGCGTGGTACGTTATGATCATACCTCGGCCGACTGGACCTTCTATAAGGACGGGACCATTGAGGTTCTGGAGATTGCCTGGAACAAGGATTATCTAACTGAAGAGGCGGATCTGACCTATACCTACACGGAGCCATCCCAGACAGAGACAGGAAGTTATATCATGTGGGAATACAAACCGGGAGAAGTTTTCGATGGAGCCTACACGGTCTCCATGGCTGAAGGACTGACCAACATTGAATGGAATGTAAGTACCATCGAAGGACGGGTCAAAGCACCTGCATACTTCGAAGATGAGTTCTGGCACTGCTGGGATTCCTACGCGAACGGACTGGCAGACATAGATTGCGAATAAGCCGGTAATTCCGATAAAAATAATGGAAAGTGAGCCTGTTGTTTTCAACAGGCTTTCTTTTTTTTAGATGGCCCTGGTAAGGATCTTGGAATTCACCAGGTTGCGTGCGGTAAAGGTAATCCCATCGGCATCATACCCGCACTCCCTGTAAAGCTCCTCCTGAGTACCGTGTTCCACGAAGCGGTCCGGGATACCCAGGCGAATTATCTTGGCTTTGTAACTGTTGTCGTTCATGTACTCAATCACCGCACTTCCCAGTCCACCCACGATGGAGGCATCCTCCAGGGTAATAATCCTGGTGAAATTGGTGAAGATGGTCTTTAATAATTTATTGTCCAGTGGTTTGAGAAAACGCATATCAAAGTGAGCCACACTGATGTCTTCCTTTTCAAGTAGCTCAATGGCCCTGGTAGCCTCATTACCAATGGGGCCCAGCGACAGGATGGCCAGATCAGATCCATCTTTAAGCTGTTGTCCTTTCCCGATTTCAATTTCCCGGAAGGGTTGTTTCCAGTCTACGGTCACTCCCCGCCCCCTGGGATAGCGGATCACCATGGGGCCCTTGGGATTCAGCTGAGCGGTATACATCATATGGCGCATCTCCACCTCGTTGAGGGGCGAGGCAATGGTCATTCCCGGAATACACCTGAAAAAGGCGAGATCATAGGCCCCATGGTGTGTGGCCCCGTCGGATCCTACCAGTCCGGCCCGGTCCAGGAAGAAAATCACAGGCAGATTCTGAATGGCTACATCATGAATGACCTGGTCGTATGCCCGCTGCATAAACGAAGAGTAGATGTTGCAGAAGGGGATCATTCCCGAAACTGCCAGTCCGGCCGAAAATGTGACCGCATGCTGCTCCGCGATCCCCACATCGTAGGTGCGGTCGGGCATCTTTTCCATCATGATCTTCAGAGAAGAGCCGGTGGGCATGGCCGGGGTGATCCCGATAATTTTTTTATTGCTTTCTGCCAGTTCAAGGATGGTCTCTCCAAATACATCCTGATAAAGGGGGGCCTGAGGTCCGTCCGGCACTTTCTGGATAATTTCCCCGGTTTGAATATTGAATTTACCGGGAGCATGATATTGGGTCTGATTCTCTTCGGCCCTGGCGAAGCCTTTCCCCTTCTGGGTAATCACATGCAATAGTTTGGGACCGGGTATATCTTTCATATCCCTCAGGACCTCGGTCAGGTGAAGGACATCGTGCCCGTCCACAGGGCCAAAATACCGGAAATTGAAGGACTCGAACAGATTGCTCTGCTTCAGCAAAATGGACTTGATGGCATTCTCAATTTTCTGGGCATAGTTCCTGGCATTCGGGGCAATCTTATTCATATATCCCAGCAGGTTCCAGACATCGTTCTTAACCTTGTTATAGGATTTGGAGGCCGTAATATCAAGCAGGTAGTCCTTCATGGCACCCACGCTGGGGTCAATGGAAATATTGTTGTCGTTCAGGATCACCAGCAGGTTTTTCCCGGCATGCCCGGCATTGTTCAGCGCTTCGAACGCGATCCCCCCGCTCAGAGCACCATCCCCAATAACGGCCACTACCTGCCGATCCGCCTCCTCCCTGTAGTCATTCCCTGCGGCCATGCCCAGTGCTGCAGAAATCGAGGTGGAGGAGTGTCCCACTCCAAAGGCATCATATTCACTTTCGGAGGGTTTCGGAAATCCACTGATTCCTCCATATTTTCTGTTGGTGTGGAAAACCTCCCGGCGTCCGGTAAGTATTTTATGACCATAGGCCTGGTGCCCCACATCCCAAACAATCTGGTCGTAGGGCGCATTGAACACGTGGTGAAGGGCCACGGTAAGCTCCACCACTCCAAGACTGGCCCCAAAGTGTCCCGGATTGTTTGAAACTACCTCAATGATAAACTGGCGTAATTCTGAGCTAAGCTGGCGTAACTGTTCCGGGCTCAGGGACTTCATGTCGTCCGGACTCCCGATGGTCTCCAGTAATTTATATGATTCCCGCGTTCTCTGACATCTCCATTTTTCCGCTCTGCAAAGTTACAAATATTTATGTATGTTAATATCTTAAACAACCGGGGGGGAAAAATGGCAAACAATGACCCCTATTTTATGTAATTTTCTCCAATTGAACCGTTATGTAATTATGATGAAGACGGATATTATATTTAATCCTGGGGCTGGCCTTCCTCGGTTCCTGCGTCCCGGCAAGTGAATTCTCGCAACTCTCCGATAAAAGCAGCTCTCTTGCAGGTGGAGAGGGATGACCTGATGGCAGAAAATGAACATCTGACCGTCGAAAACCGTGAGATGATGGCCAAGATCGATCAGGTGGAGGAGCAGCAGAAAAAAAACATTGAAGACAGTATCCGGATCCAAAAGAGGGTGGAGGAGCTGGAAACGGAGATTGCTCAGCTTGACAGAAAATATGCCGATCTTCAATCGACCCATGATGCCTTGTTACGGGGCAATGCCAGGGAGACCCGCAGACTGCTCAATGAATTGCAGTCCACCCAGGAAGACCTGACCGTAAAGGAGCAGATGTTGAGAGAACTGGAAGCAAATGTGGCGGGTCAGCGCCAGGATGTGAACCGGCTGCAGGCTGAACTGGAAGCCAGGAATGCACGCCTGATGGAAATGGAGGAAATGTTGTACCAGAAGGACAGGATCCTGGATGATCTCAGGGAAAAAGTGGCCGATGCACTGATGGGATTCGAAGGGCAGGGGCTTACGGTGACCCGCCGGGACGGAAAAGTCTATGTGTCCATGGACGAAAAGTTGCTTTTTCAATCGGGAAGTACGGTGGTGGATCCAAACGGGGTCCGGGCTTTAAAGCAGCTGGCCCAGGTGCTGGCCCGGAATCCTGAAATTAAAATAATGATTGAGGGTCACACCGACGATGTTCCATTCAGAAAGGGTTCATCCATCAAGGATAACTGGGATTTAAGTGTTATGAGGGCCACCTCCATTGTCCGGATCTTGCTGGAAGGCTCCGGCATTGATCCTCTGCGTTTGACTGTGGCGGGGAGGGGTGAATTTATGCCGGTGGATGCGGCTAAAACACCAGAGGCCCGGAGAAAGAACCGCCGGACCGAGATTATCCTGTCACCCGATCTCTCGGAAGTATTCCGGATCCTGGAGCTTTAAATGGTCATGATGTCCTGATCCTTGGCCTCCACGATCTTCTCAATCTTTTCGGTGAATTCGTCGGTAAGCTTCTGAATACTGTCTTCTGCAGTTTTGGCCTCATCTTCTGAGAGCCCGTCTTTCTGCATGTTCTTGTATTCGTCGTTGGCTTCGCGACGTGCGTTCCTGATGCTTACTCGTGCATTTTCTCCTTCCGTCTTCACCTGTTTCACCAGATCGCGCCGGCGTTCTTCAGTAAGCTGGGGAACGATCAGGCGTATCACCTCTCCGTTGTTGGACGGGGTGATTCCCACGTTGGATTGCATCAGTGCCTTTTCGATGGTATCGATCATTGATTTTTCCCAGGGCTGGATCATGATGGTCTTGGCATCGGGAGTACTTACATTGGAGACCTGGTTCAGGGGGGTGGGAGTGCCGTAATAATCTACCATAACCCCATCCAGGATATGCACATTGGCCTTTCCTGCCCTGATGCGAATCAGTTCATTATCAAGGTGCTCAACGGCATTCTCCATACGCTCTTTGGTCATTTCATAGACCATTAGGACTTCTTCATTCATGATCTCTGATTTTTCGTTCGCTGCCTAAATTATCTAATTTTTGATTAAAGTTCCAACTTTTTCACCTGAAAGAAGTGCTTTCAGATTTCCTTTCTTGTTCATATCGAAGACGATAATGGGCAAATTATTCTCCTTGCACATGGTAAAGGCAGTTTGGTCCAGGATCCTTAATTCCTTCTCCAGGGCTTCGGCAAAGGTGAGTTCATCATACCGTGAGGCATCCGGGTCCTTTTCGGGATCGCTTGTATAAACGCCATCTACCCGGGTTCCTTTCAGGACCACATCGGCTTCCATTTCAACGGCCCGGAGTGTGGCTGCCGTATCGGTGGTGAAGTAGGGATTCCCGGTCCCACCCGGAGAAGATCACAATTTCATTGTGCTCCAGGGCCTCAATCACCCTGGGTTTGTAATAGAATTCTGCCACAGGTTCCATGCGGATGGCCGTAAAGAGCCTGGATTTGACTCCCTTCGACTGGAAGGCCGATTGCAGGGCCAGTCCGTTGATAACCGTGGCCAGCATGCCCATATAGTCCCCTTTTACCCGGTCAAACCCGGCTTCAACCCCGGACATTCCACGAAATATATTGCCTCCCCCAATAACGATCCCCACCTGGATTCCCATGCGGGATACCTCAATGATCTCTTCAATGTAATCGTTCAGTCGTTCGGGATCAATTCCGTGCGAGCGGCCGGCCATCAGTGCTTCCCCGCTCAGCTTAAGTAATATCCTTTTGTACGTCATTAAGGGTACATTTTCCTTAAAAGTAGTAAAAAGCAAGTAAATGACCGGGGATATTACCAGTTCAGCAGTTTTTTCATCATTTCCTGATAGAAGATCTTCTGTCCTCTGAAAGTGATGGTGGGAGAGTTGGAAAAAATGATGCCTGCGCTGCGCTTCTCCGGATCGAAGGAGACTACAGTGGCCACCCCGGGATCGGCCCCGGTATGGGAAGGAAGCCTGGGCATCAGGAGATAGTAGAGGAAACTTTCAAATTCGTTGTAATTCCAGGCGATTGCCTGGTGTTTGGCTACATCGGGGTACTGGATCCGGAGAAATTCCTCCACGGTTGAAGCTTGAATCCATGTCTCACCATTGTGTCTTTCCTTTATTGAGCAATAGTTTGATCACCTGGGCATAATCCGATACCGTGGTTCTCAGCTGACCGTCCGGGAAATCAGCATAGCCATAGTGATTCAGCACCTCGGGTTCCCGGGGATCTTTTTTGGTCGAAGGATGCATTTCATGGGGCCTGGCAATGTTCTGATGCGGGATGTCCCGGAGGAACCAGTAGGAGTTGTGCATCTGAAGAGGCTCAAGTATTTCTTCTTTCATGTAATCTGCAAAGCTAAGCTCAGAAATTTGCTCAATGATTAATCCAAGTATGACATAGCCCATATTGCAGTAGTCATATTCGGACACTGGCTTGTACTTGTGGAAATTGCTTTCCGGGTCGTAGTAGCGTCCTCCCTCGGTGAAATAATTCTCCACAAAATCCATAAGCTCCAGGGGGGAGTCACCTCCTTCCGGGAGGGTGTAGAGGGGCGTCATGATATCCCAGTTATCCTTTAAGGAGGAGGTGTGGGTCAACAGCATGCGGATCGTAATTGCGCTATCCTGGAAATTTGGGTTTTTAATCGCAAAAGGCAGGTAGTTACTTACCGGATCATCCAGGCCCAGCTTTCCCCGATCATAGAGCAGCATGATCCCCAGTGCGGTCACCGGTTTCGAGCAGGAAGCAATCATAAAAAGAGTGCTGTCGTTAATCTCCTTGCCGGTGTTGTATTCCTGCAGGCCATAGCTGCCCTGCCAGACGAGTTCCCCGTCCTGAATGCTGGCTGCCTGCAGACCTATCACATGTGCCTTTTCCATCTGCTTTAAAAAATACCTATCCAGGTCACTCTGGTCCAACCGGGTATCCGGGGAGGTACAGGTATGGATCAGAAGAAGCCCAGACAGCAGGAGAAGAAGTCTGTATTTCATAGTGAGAAGGCTAAGGTTCGATGTTTTCTGTTTTGAGAAAGACGAAAAAATACCTCTAAGTTGTATGTCCTCCTGAATTTCTAAAGCCGTTCTCCATTACAAGAGCCTTTTACTATTGCCCTGAGAGGCCTAAAACAAAAAGGCTGTCCCGCATCGTGCAGAACAGCCTTTCAGGTAAAAATACGATTTCTTACTTCACAGAAAACCTGAGAAACCCGGTTACCTTAAGGTCTTTATCAGCCTCCTTGATATACTGGGCAACCGTCTTCTTATTATCTTTTGTGAACTCCTGGTTCAGCAGGGTACTCTCCTTGAGGAATTTCTTAACCATACCTTCTGCGATACGATCCACAATATTCTCAGGTTTGCCTTCTTCCAGTGCCTTTTCGCGACCAATTTGCTTCTCCTTGGCAATTACCTCGGCAGAAACATCTGCTTCATCAACGGCAACAGGAGCCATGGCTGCAATCTGCATGGCCACATCTTTGGCCACCTGCTCTTTAACCTCAGCTTTGTTGAACCCAACCAGCGTAGCCAGGTTATTCCCGATGTGGTTGTATGCCTGTACTTTTTCAGCCTGGATGAAATCAAAATATGCCAGCTCCAGCTTCTCTCCAATGGTGCCGGACTGTTCGGTGATCACATCGGACAGTACCTTTCCGTCCAGTGACAGCGCTTTCAGAGCTTCCAGATCGGCAGGTTTCTTAGCAATAGCCAGATCCAGAATGGAAGCGGCAAATTTTACGAAATCGTCATTCTTTGCCACGAAATCAGTTTCGCAGTTCAGAGAGATCATGGCACCATACTTACCATCAACTTTTGCCTGAACACTTCCTTCACTTGCTTCACGGTCGGCACGCTTGTTGGCGATGGCCTGACCTTTTTTACGAATCAGGTCAATAGCCCTGTCGAAATCACCATCCGCCTCCTGCAGGGCTTTCTTGCAGTCCATCATACCGGCACCGGTTGTTTTTCTCAGTTTTGCAACATCTGCAGCTTTAATATCAGCCATTATATATTGTCTTTTAATGGGGTTATTTTATGCGTAACTCTAAATTGTATTACTCAGCCTTGGGTTCTTCTTTCGGCTCTTCTTTACTTCCACCTTTTCAGCCTTGGGTTCTTCTTTCGGCTCTTCCTTTACTTCCACCTTTTCGGCCTTGGGTTCTTCTTTCGCTTCTTCCTTGGGCTTCTTCCTTTACTTCCACCTTTTCGGCCTTGGGTTCTTCTTTTGGCTCTTCCTTTACTTCAGCCTTTCTTCATTCGCCTTGGGTTCTGCTTTTGGCTCTTCTTTAACTTCAGCTTTCTCAGCCTTGGGGGCTTCCTTTACTTCCACCTTTTCAGCTTTGATTCGCTTCCTTTCAGTTCTCTCTTCAGTTTTCTCTTCAGTTTTCTCCTTCGTATCCTCAAACTTCTCCTTGTTCTTTTCAAGCTTCTTCTCAGTCTTGGCTTTGGAGTCGGAAGCTTCTTTATCTTTCTCCATCTTTCTTTCGTTCAGGCCTTCTGCAACGAATTCGGTCACAAAATTGATAATAAGTGAGATCGACTTGGAGGCATCATCGTTGGAGGGGATGGGAAAATCAATGTTACGCGGATCGGAATTGGTATCCACCATGGCAAAAACCGGAATGTTCAGCCTGTTGGCTTCACGAACGGCGATATATTCTTTATGCACATCCACGATAAACATAGCAGCAGGAAGGCGGGTCAGATCGGCAATGGATCCAAGGTTCTTCTCAAGCTTGGCGCGCTGGCGGGCAATCTGGAGCCTTTCACGCTTGGAAAGGGTTTCAAAGGTGCCGTCAGTGGCCATTTTATCAATAGCGCTCATCTTCTTCACAGCCTTCCGGATGGTGGGGAAGTTGGTCAGCATACCTCCTGGCCAGCGTTCTGTAACATAAGGCATATTCACGGCTTTTACTTTTTCGGCCACAATGTCTTTAGCCTGCTTTTTGGTGGCAACGAAAAGAATTTTCCGTCCGCTTTTGGCAATCTGCTTCATAGCGGCGGCAGCCTCATTTAACATGATCTCTGTTTTATTGAGGTCAATAATATGGATTCCGTTCTTCTCCATAAAAATATAAGGAGCCATCGCAGGATTCCACTTTCTTTTCAGGTGACCGAAATGTACACCTGCATCCAATAATTCTTTAAAACTTGTTTTTGGCATTTTTTTAATTTTTGCTGGTCAACCTACAGGTAGCCCCTTGAGGGAGTCCTGCCAGTTTCGCAATGATTAAGAATAGATCTGTGTTTCTAACGCTTACTGAACTGGAACTTCTTCCTGGCTTTTGGCTGGCCGGGTTTCTTACGTTCAACAACGCGTGGATCACGGGTTACAAAACCTTCGGCCCTCAGGGCAGGTTTGTACTCGGGATTGATCTTGATCAGGGCCCTGGAGATACCGAGGCGAAGAGCTTCAGCCTGTCCTGTCATTCCACCACCGTCAAGATTCACTTTGATATCGTAATTATCCCTTACCTCAAGCAGGTTCAGGGGCTGTTCAACAACGTAATGAAGTTGTTTATCAGGAAAATAGTCTTTAAAATCTCTGCCGTTTACGATAATCTGGCCTTTGCCGTCACTCAAATATACCCTGGCAATGGCTGCTTTCCTTCTTCCTATCGTATTGATAACTTCCATGGTCTTATTTAATTTTATTTAAGTCAAGTTTCTTTGGCTGCTGTGCTTCATGCGGGTGGTTCTCACCGGCATACTACATACAGGTTCCTGAAAATGTCGCTTCCAAGTCTGCTCTTTGGGAGCATCCCTTTGACAGCTTTTTCAACAACTGCTTCGGGTTTTTTTGCCAGAAGATCTTCGGGAGTCCGATTACGCTGACCACCCGGGATAACCTGTGTGGCTGAACATATTTCTTATCAGTCATCTTTTTGCCGGTAAGCTTAATTTTTTCGGCATTGATCACGATGACATTATCGCCACAGTCCACATGTGGAGTGAAACTTGGCTTATGCTTTCCTCTGAGGACCACTGCTACTACAGAAGCAAGACGTCCCAGTACTTCGTCCTTGGCATCAACAATGTACCATTCCTTCTCAACGGTAGCTTTATTTGCCGATACGGTCTTGTAACTTAATGTATTCACTTTTATCAGTTTTGTGCCTAAATTTGTGGATCGCAAAAATACAATTAATTTCTTTAAAACAAGAAGATATCAACAATAAATTTGTTGAAAACCGGAGGCGCTGAAAATCAATCAGATACTTATGCCCCAAGTTTGAAAAACGGGAGGTCTCAGAAAGGTCTTTTAGTCCCTGTCCGGACTACAATTTGCAAATGTCATAAATTAGTCTCTTCTATGCAATAGATATTAGCACTTTTAGTTATTGATATTACAGTACTGTTGTTCTCCTATGCAGCTAAGCCGAAAACAGATTCATGAGCAGGTCTATTTCTATATCCTGATTTTGCTCTCTATTACCCTTTCCTTTTCTGTTTATACAAGCTCCATGTTTATGATTCTGCTGGCGATCAACTGGGTACTTACCTGGAATTTTAAGCAGAAGTGGAAAGGGTTTAAGAAAAACAGGGCCCTGCAGGTATTCCTCCTGCTTTACGGGCTGCATATCGTGGGATTATTGTGGTCAGAGGACCTTCGGTATGGGCTCACGGATGTCAAAATCAAACTTCCGCTGCTTCTGTTTCCGATAGTGGTGGCGACCTCGGTGCCTTTGAGCAGGTGGCAAATTTCGCGAATTCTCTTCTTTTTTACCCTGGGTGTTTTTGTGGCAACTATGGCTTCGCTCTTAAAATTTTTGGGCTGGCTGCCCGGGGAGTTTCAGGATTACAGGGACCTTTCACTGTATATGAGTCACATCCGGTTTTCCCTGATGATTGTGCTTGCCCTGATAATTTGTGTCTACTTTCTGTTTATCCAGAGAAATTCATTTTCAAGGCTGGAACAGGGCTTCTTGCTGGTGGCGCTGTTGTGGTTCCCGGTATTTCTGGGCCTGCTGAAATCACTTTCGGGGCTTGTCATTGTTGGCTTACTTGCCTTTTTCACACTGCTGCGACTTGTTTTTGAAATTCGCGACCGGGTCATTCGCTTTATGGTTTTTGTGCCGGTGATTATGATCCCTCTATTTTCGATCCTCTATCTGGGGAACGCCATAAATCGCTTTTATAGCATCGAACCGCTGATTGTTGAGGAGCTGGACGGGCAGACGGTTGAGGGGAACGAGTATCTCCATTATCCGGAGAACGGGGAGGTGGAGAATGGACATTATATCTGGATTCATATCTGTGATCTGGAGCTGGAGCGTGACTGGAGTAACTTGAGTGAGCTGGACTACTGGGGCCGGACCACCAACGGTAACTCGGTCAGAACCACCCTGATCAGATATCTTGAGCTCCCGGGGATTGCGAAAAGATGCAGCCGGGCTGAAACAGCTTTCTGAAAAAGAGATAGAGGCCATCGAAGTGGGAACGGCCAACCACATCTATCTGGATCGCTTTAAACTTTACCCCCGGATCTATGAACTGATCTGGGAGATTGACCGCTACAAGCTGGGGAATACTCCCAACCAGAAGTCGGTGGTTCAGCGCTATCTCTACCTGGAAGCCGGATGGCAGATCGCCAGGGAGCATCTCTGGATCGGAGTGGGGAATGGGGATGTGTGGAAGGAATTCAAACAATACTATGATTCGGTGCACTCCCCCCTGGAAGCGAAATGGAGAAGGAAAGCACACAATCAGTATCTTACCTTTATGATCTCTTTTGGGATCCCGGGGCTCCTTATCTGCCTGCTGGCACTGATTGCTCCTCTCTTGCTCAGGGGAAGACAAACTTCCTTCCTGGCCATGGGCTTCTTAATCCTGATCCTCTTATCCATGCTGAGTGAAGACACCCTGGATACGGCCACGGGGACAGCTTTCACGGGCTACTTCTATGCCCTCTTTTTGTTTGGTCCTGATTTCCCCTGGTTGCGAAAAAAAACTCCCGAGGCAGATGGGTAAACGCTTCGGCAGGGAGTTTTACAGGCAGGATGTGCTGGAGCTGGCTCCCCGCCTCCTGGGGCAGCATCTGGTGCGGATCGGATCCTGCCGGGATCAAATCCACCTATGTGATCTCAGAAACCGAAGCTTACCGGGGAGGAGAGGATCTGGCCTGTCATGCCAGCAAGGGCCGTACCCCCCGGACCGAGGTGATGTTTGGGGAAGGGGGATACCTCTACATGTATCTCATCTACGGGATGTACTGGATGATGAATGTGGTCAGCGGTCCTGAAGGGGTTCCCCAGGCGGTCCTGTTCAGGGGGCTCAGGGAGGCCGAGTGGTCCGGGCCGGCTGACCCGCTTGCTGGGGGTGGACCAAAGCTTTTACGGGGAGGACCTGGTCAGTTCCGGACGTATCTGGATCGAAGAGAGCGGTGTCGACTCCTGCATATTCCGCAGGTCCCCGGGTCGGCATCGACTATGCGGGGGAGCCCTGGAAGAGCAAACCCTGGCGCTATCTTATGAATCTTTAACAGATGCCCCGGATGCTGTCAACTGGACTCAAACCCATAATTGTTATATATTTGCATACTTTTTAATCCACACATACTGAATCAATGGAAAATTTCCGTCGATATAACCTGATCCTCGGATGGGGCGTATTTCTGGTCTCACTGATTGTCTACCTGCTTACCATGGAACCCACAGCCAGCTTTCTGGGACTGTGGAGAATTTATTGCAACCGCCTATAAAATGGAGGTGGGACACCCTCCGGGAGCACCCTTTTTTATGGTGCTTGGACGTTTTTTCACCCTGTTTGCAGGGGGCGATGTGACCAAAGTGGCTGTGACCATGAATGTGCTTTCGGCCATGGCCAGCGCCTTTACCATTCTTGTTCCTGTTCTGGACCCTGACCCACCTGGTGAGGAAGTTCTTTAAGCAGGAAGAATCAGAACGGTCCCGTGGCCATGATCACCATTTTTGGGGCTGCCCTGGTGGGATCCCTGGCCTATACCTTTTCCGATTCCTTCTGGTTCTCTGCCGTGGAAGCCGAGGTCTATTCCACCTCCTCCCTGTTTACCGCGGTGGTTTTCTGGGCCATACTTAAGTGGGAAAACGTGGCCGACGAGCCCGGAGCCAACCGCTGGCTGATCCTGATTGCCTACCTGATGGGCCTTTCCATCGGCGTTCACCTCCTGAACCTGCTTGCCATTCCGGCCATTATCATGGTCTACTACTTCAGAAAATACACCCCCACTGCCAAAGGGAGTTGTGGCAGCTCTGGCGGTCTCCGTGGGCATCCTGGGAGTGATCAACTACATGCTGCTATCCCGGGCTTACCGGCCATTGCCGGAAAGTTTGAACTGATGTTTGTGAATGGCATGGGCCTGCCCTTTAATTCAGGAGTCGATCGTCTATGTATTGCTTGCTGTTCGGGGGGATTATTGCCGGGATTTACTTACCCATAAGAAGGGGAAGGTGCTCTGGAACACCATCCTTCTTAGTCTGTTTGTGATTGTGATCGGCTACTCCTCCTATGCCATTATTGTGATCCGTTCGGCTGCCAATACACCCCTGGATGAGAGCAATCCCGGATACGGTATTCTCCCTGCTCGATTATCTGAACAGGGACCAGTACGGGGATAATCCACTGGTCTATGGTGCCTACTTCAATCACCGGCCCATCAGCATCAAGGAGGGGAAGCCCAGTTATTACAAGGGAGAGGAAAATACTACCAGGTGGATAAGAACCGGGAGTATGAGTATGACAAGATCTGCCAAAGGGGTATTTCCAAGAATGTGGAGCACCCAGGACAGGCACGCCAACGAGTATATCTACTGGGGCGGAATGCAGCGAAGCCGATCTCTATGATGTACGACGCGATGCCGAGGGAAATCCCGGCGATGAACCAGTATGGCGGCTATAGCTTATGATCGCAACCGAGCCATTGGGAGACCCACCTTTGGACAGAACATGCGCTTCTTCTTCCGCTACCAGGTGGGATATATGTACCTGCGCTATTTCATGTGGAACTTTGCCGGAAGGCAAAACGATATCCAGGGTCACGGCGAGCTGACCAAGGGCAACTGGATCAGCGGGATCAAGTTTATCGACCAGGCCCGGCTGGGTCCCCAGGAGAACCTTCCCGCCTCCATCGTGGAAAACAAGGGACATAACAAATATTACATGCTTCCGCTCTTGCTGGGACTGGTAGGGGCCTTCTTCCACTACAAAAAACACAACCAGGATTTCTGGGTGGTTGGACTGCTCTTTGTGCTCACCGGACTTGCCATCCTGGTCTACCTGAACCAGTATCCCATACAGCCCCGTGAACGGGATTATGCCTATGCGGCTCCTTCTATGCCTTTGCCATCTGGATCGGGATCGGGGTGGCCGGACTGATCGAATGGGTCTCCAAATGGAAACGTTCTGTGGTGACTGCCGGAGCTCTGGTCCTTGCATCCCTGATCCTGGTTCCCGGCATCATGGCCACCGAGAACTGGGACGATCACGATCGTTCGGATCGCTATACGGCCCCTGCCTTTGCCACGAAACTTCCTGAATTCCTGCCTGCCGGGTGGGATCATGTTCACCAATGGCGACAACGATACCTTTCCGCTCTGGTACATCCAGGAAGTGGAAGGGGTGCGTACCGATGTGCGGATTGTGAACCTGAGTTACCTAACGGCCGACTGGTACATCGAGCAGATGAAGCAGACCTTTTACGACTCCTATGCACTGCCCATCAGCATGACCAAGGAGCAGTATATACAGGGGAGCCGTGACTATGCCTACCTGGTGGATAATGCCGGGGTGCTGGTCAAGGAGAAGTACGAACTGAACAGGGAGAACTACGAAGCGGAGACTGGAGGATCATATATGCCGACCTGCTGCTGGTCCTGGATGGCTCCCTGCTTCATCAGAACCATGCCAACGATTACAATGCCATACAGGCCCTGAGCAGCGACTATGGATCCCCTACGTCTTTATGGATATATGCGAACCTTCAATTCTCAGGAGATTGCCGACCGCATTAAGCTGGATAAGTCGGCCATGAACGCTGCTGACCCGGATGGAGTCCATGATCAGGCAGATCGATGCCGACTTTGCTCCCCTGAAGGAGGCCTTTGCCTTTCATGCTGACCGAAGATCCGCGCTTCAGCAGGGACAGTACTTTATTCCGGCCGAGAAATTTGCCATCCCGGCCGACTCGAGCCCAGGTGGCCTGACTGGGTGGTCCCTGAGAAATTCGAAGAGAGCCAGGGTGGATGAAGTTCGTTTCACTCTGAGCGAACAGGTGCTGTATAAGAACCTGCTTACGGTAATGGACCTGCTGGGAACCAACGATTGGGAGCGTCCCATCTATTACTCCACCACCGTTTCGTCGGATAACTACCTGAACCTGGATGATTTCTTCATGCGCGAGGGACTGGCCCTGCAGGGTAGCTCCGATGCAATACCGCAATTCTAACTTCCTGGGTAAGGTGGATACCGACGACATGTACGACAAGCTGATGGAAGAGTTTGACTGGGGCGGACTCGATACCCCCGGAATCTACATGGACGAGAACAACCTGAGGATGACCATCCACTACCGTTATGCCTTTTCTGTGCTGGCAGGAGCCCTGACCGATGAAGGAGAGACTGGACAGAGCCAAAGAGGTGCTGGACCGCTGCATGGAGCACATGCCTGAGGAGAATATCCCCTACAATGCCGGCATCACTCCCCGTTATCCAGGGATATTTTGGAGTGGGAGATACGGCCACGGCCAATGTCATGGTGGAGAAGTATGAAGAGAAACTTACCTCAGAGCTGGATTATTACGTGCTCCTGTCCAGGAGCAATAAGTCCCGTTTTGGTAAGACCGGCAATGATTTCCTGGCTGCGGTCAGGGATATCAACCAGCTTCGGAGCATGTGCCTGGGCTATGGCGAAATGGAGGCTTCCCGGCGTCTGGAAGAGAAGCTTTCCATGTATGGACAGGAGTACGACAGGCTCTTCAGGTAACATTTTGTAAGTCTAAACGTTATTAAGGAAGTATGCTGATCGTAAGGCCACCTTCTTTGCTTACGCGTGCATTGCACCGAATGACGTGGGACCTCCCGGGGGAACACCGGGAAGTGTACCTGACTTTCGACGATGGACCTACTCCAGTGGTGACTCCCTGGGTTCTGGACCGCCTGGAGGAAGTTGAGGCAAAGGGGACCTTTTTCTGTCTGGGCCGCAACGTGGACAAGTATCCTGAACTCTACAACCAGATCCTTGCGGCCGGCCATTCCGTGGGGAATCACAGCTATAGTCATCTGAGGGGATTTCGTTCCAGTGTCAGGCGCTATATGGAGGATATTGAACTGGCTTCAGGCATGATCGACTCCAAGTTGTTCCGTCCCCCTTATGGCCGGATTTTTCCCGGGCAGGTGAAGGCAGTGCTGGAGCAATACGACATTATCATGTGGGATGTGCTGAGTATTGACTACAACAGCGGACTCAGCGGCGAGCGCGTTCTTCAGAATGTGACCCGCAATGTAAAGCCGGGATCCATCATTGTGTTTCATGATTCGGATAAAGCCGCAGACAACCTGTATTACGCTCTGCCCCGGACCCTGGAGCATTTAAAGATGGAGGGATATAGCATGAAATCCATCCCCAGCACCGGTCTTCCCCGGGAAGATCATACCATCCATTGAACGTAGACCACCAGTCCCAGCAGGATCCACAGGATCAGTTCGTGGATCCACGGACTCTTTTTTCGGTTAAAGTAATTGGAGAGTGCAAAGGTGACCGGAACGGCGATAAAAACCAGGCTGGAAGGATCGTAGCGGGCTATAAAGAGAAAGAAGAGGAGCCCGGCCAGGAACATGTAGAACAGGACCTGGTAAATGTTCTGAGCCATGGTTTTCATGGATTGAAAACGGTTGATCATAAAGATGCTGGCGATGCCCAGCAGCAACAGGAAAAAGCCATAGAGGATGTAAACACTGTAATGATAGGGCTGAAAAGCCCCATGAATGGCCAGATTCTTAGTGTATCACCTCCACAAAACCAGCTCCCATTTCGCGGATGCCCCAGAACCAGGTAAAAAGAAACAGGGCCATGAGCAGATAGGCGACCAGCGGGTAAACGAGTTCCCTCCAGGTCACGGAGCGCATGGTCCAGAGGCTGACCCAGATAAGAGGGATGAACCAGATCAGGTTCAGGTAGAACATGCTTCCAAAGACCAGGACCAGGGAAGCTGCAAAAATGCTAAGCGTATCCGGTTTTTTATCCTGAACCTCAAAAAGAATCGCAAAGCAGAAGAGGTAGAAGAGAGAGCCTATCAATGCCGGGCTCACCTGCCTGGCAGCGGGCAGGGCTGCCGCAAAGAGCAGAAAAAAGATCGCCGGCATCAGGGAGCGCCGTTGCAACAATTGATATTGTACTCCAACCCGGATCAGCAGGTATCCGATCAGCATAAGTATCAACATGGTCAGCAGGTGATTCAGCACCGGCACCTTATGAATGGATCCAAAAATCAGGTTATAGAAGGGCATGGCGCTATGGGGTGCCAGCTCATGGTATCCGCCGGCACTAAAGACCTCAATGAAAGATGGAATAAACAGGGCAATCAGAAGCAGGATCAGAGCTCCGTTCCCCAGCAGGCGGTTGTTTTTAAAGATCCGGAGGAGAATCATAGATCGAACCCGATATCGCTGCGATAATATTTTCCCTCAAACTGGATCTTTTCGGCATTCTTATAAGATTGATCCAGGGCCTCCTTCATACTGGATCCGTAGGAGCTGACTGCAATAACCCGTCCCCCGTTGCTGACTACTTTCCCGCCCTCCACTTTGGTGCCGGCATGGAACACCACACTATCCTCCACCTGGTCGAGTCCGCTAATCTCCTTGCCCCTTTCTCATAGTGCCCGGATATCCTCCGGAGACCAGCATTACGGTGCTAACAGTCCGCTCATCCAGCTCGATCTCCATCTCCGACAAATTCCCGTCCGCAGTGGCCTTCATTAACTCCACAAAGTCCGTTTTGATCCGGGGCAGCACCACCTCAGATTCGGGATCGCCCAGGCGCACATTGTATTCAATCACGTAAGGATCGCCCCCTTTGTTCATCAGCCCGATAAAAATAAATCCCTTGTAATCGATCCTCCGGTCTTTCAGTCCCCGGATAGTGGGCTTGACAATACGTTCCTCCACCTTCTTCAGAAACTCTTTGTCGGCAAAGGGCACCGGCGAGATGGCGCCCATCCCCCCGGTGTTTAAGCCCGGTATCGCCCTCCCCAATCCGTTTGTAGTCCTTGGCCTCCGGAAGCATCACATAGCCTTCCCCATCGGTCAGCACGAACACCGAAAGCTCGATGCCGGTCAGGTGCTCCTCCACCACCACCTTTTTGGAGGCCTCTCCGAACTTCCCCTGGAGCATATTCTCCAGCTCCTGCTGCGCCTCCTCCAGGTTATCGATGATCAGCACTCCTTTCCCCGCAGCCAGTCCGTCCGCCTTCAACACATAGGGCGGCTCCAGCCTCGCCAGGTAGGCCTTTCCCTCGGCCACCGTATAATCGATAAAGGTGCTGAATTTGCCCGGTGGGGATCTTGTTGTCTTCCATAAAGATCTTGGCAAAATCCTTGCTTCCCTCCAGCTCGGGCCCCTGCTTTGCCGGGTCCGATCACCGATACATCCTGCAGATCCGGATCGGCCTGGAAGAAGTCAGTGATTCCGGCCACCAGCGGTGCCTCGGGTCCCACCACCACCAGGTCAATGGCCTTCATCCAGGACCAGTTTCTTGATCCCCTTAAAATCCTCCACTCCGATGGGAACATTGGTGCCCAGTTCGGCAGTCCCCGCATTACCGGGCGCAATAAACAGGTTTTTCAGCTGTGGGCTCTGGGCCAGTTTCCATGCCAGGGCATGCTCCCTGCCGCCGGATCCAATGATCAAGATGTTCATAATCAAATATTTAAATTATCAATATACTTACACGGTTGTTATACGGCTACTGAAAATTCTTTACTTCGTAAATAATTTATAGGTGGCCTTAATAACAACCGTATTTCATATCATAAGTTAATAAAGTTGAAGCAGGGAAATAAACATCTTGTATCGTTGGAATCCGTGCTTCTAATTAATAGAACGTGCGCAGTAAAAATAGAAAAGGCCGTCTTCAATATCAAAAAAGACGGCCTTTACTTATGATTTAGTTATTGTCTTATTTCACCATAATGGCGGATCGGAGGGCTTCGCCGTTGATCCGGACCATGTATAGCCCTTTGGCCTGATCGGACAGATCCAGGGTTTCATTGATAAGGCCTCCATTGGGGAATACCTTACGCTTAAGAACCGTTTGTCCGGCCATATTCACCACCTCCATCCTGCACTTACGATCCTCAAATGGCATCTCAATGGTTACGATGCCCTCAGTAGGATTGGGATAGATCTTCACCCCGGCATCCTCATAATCATCCACCCCGAGCGCACTGGTACGAACCACATTGATATCGATCGAATCGGAGTATGAAGGCCCACAATTATTGAAGGTCATTCACCGCTACGACGTACCTGCCGGAATCTTCATAAGCAAATATAATAGGTCCCAAGGGCCTGAGGACTACCGCCTGGAATCAGTTGAAAGGTATATGGGGGATGTTCCTCCAGATGCAGTTACCACCAGCGATCCATCCGTAACCTGCTCATCCCCTCTCCAATCCGTATGGTGAAGTATATCTTCCTTAGAAACAAAATTAGCTAACAAGGTATCTGGTTGGGTTAAAGTGATCAGAGGACCAATTTGAGTACAGTTTTCGGCATCAATCACGACCACCTGGTAGTCACCTGCCGGCAAATCAGGATAGTAGGCACTCGCTGTATAACTTAAGCCATTGTCGATGGAATATTGCCATGGAGTTCCAAATCCACCTGATGCTACCACCTGGATTGACCCAGTTGAATCTCCATAACATCCTGTAACATTTGTTGGAATAGTATTGTCGACTGAGATTGGAAGGCAGCCGATAACTCCTAATATCATGTAATATGAGATCCCATCGGAAGTATATTATACTGTCTCCAATTGTGATTAAGTCAGAATTAGTTCGCATCAATGTGTACAATTGAGTTGTTCCTTTGAAAAGCCCCCTGCCCTGATCATTGCTGTTATTCCTTCCGTTATACTGATTTGCATCGCGATAATTACCATCTTTATCCACTGCGCCTGTAAACATATCTACATCTCCCAATCCTTGAGTGGCCAAAGTAATCCCCCCCATTTCAAGGTGTCTGAGAAATAACCAGTTATATACATCTTTTCATCAAAATATTCCATCCTGAATGTTCTGTCATCTCCATTTCCGCCTGCGGTTCTTACCCATTCTAATAATCCAGATGGGGTATACTTAGCAATAAAGAGATCAAACTGCCCTGGGTTTCCAATGATGGTGGTAACTTCTGTCTCCGAAGATTCAACATATAGTGTATCACTTTCGTAATAACCAGAAACATATATAGCATCTAGCTCATCGGATTTGACTGAATATGAAAATTCGCCACCATTTCCTCCTATAGTTCTAATCCAATTAATGTTTCCGTTAAAATCAGTAGAAAATAATTGGATATCCGTCAGATTGCTCCTAGGCACGATGGTGCATTCTCGAAACCTATAGAATCAGAGTATGATCCAGTAAATAGGTATGAGGATGAATTGAAATAAATATTTTCAATTCGGCCGCCAAGTGCACTAAATGAATTAGCATGCTTAATCCATTGAAGATCACCATCTGCAGATTCAAATTTTGCATAAAAATAATCTAGACTTGCATTGCTAGAATAAAGGGTGGCTTGATTGTATATATTAATGCTAT
>CAWBWE010000023.1:0-224743 GCA_963792395.1 uncultured Bacteroidales bacterium | reverse complement strand
GCCAAAATCATTCAGCACGGCAAACCAGAAGATATTGTTCTTAATCCAAAGACCCCTTATGTGGCTGATTTTGTTGCACACACCAATCCGTTGAATGTTTTGTGCGGACGTTCACTGATGACGCTTGTAAGTGACTTGCCGCTAGATAATGGCGAATGCGTGCTAAACCCGCATGACAGCACGGTCGTTAATTTAAATGCAGAAGGTGATGATTACGACTGCCAGTCGTCAGGGGGAAGCGCTGCCACTGCATCATTGGAGTGAGGGCGAGGATATAGACCGGATGGCAGAGGGCTTGCTAGTGATCACTTCGCCGGATGTGCCAATGCGTTCTGCGATTGAAATTCGATATAAAACAGGCTTGCCATTACTGCTCGAAGAAAACGGGCGCTTGGTTGGAATCTTGTCAGACAAAGATTTTTATCATGCGTTACTAGGCAAACATTTTACGCTTGATGCGGCGTAAACTAAAAATTGATGATTCTTTTGAGTATCGGTCGAACCTTTAATTAAAAAGGTCAGAGTAGAGCTGGGTGTTAGCCTGGCTCTTATTCTATGGGCTTTTGCCAGCAGAGTTATTGTTGCTGGATCTGTGCTTGGCAATAACTTCGGCAGGAAGTTGTTGCTCCAGGTAATCGATAATCAGGCGTTGCGCCAAATCGCTGTCAATGCCTGTGGGTGTTAATGCACCTCTAAGCCAGATGCCATCGATAAGTGCGGCGATACTCTGTGCTACAAACAGGGCTCTGTCTGCGGGTAATACCTGTTTTAGTTCGAGCACCAGGTGCGACAGGAGCCTTTTTTCATTGACCCGCTGTAAACGGTAGAGCGCGGGGTCATGCATCGCTAAAGACCAGAACGCCAGCCAGGTTTTAACAACTTTCGATTCTAGCTGTCGAGGGTCAAAGTTCCCGCCAACAATGGCCTTAATACGACCAACAACATCATCTTGCGGGATCTCTTGTAGGCGGATCTTAACGCCGTGAGACAGCTGCTGTAATACCGAGCGCATCGTCGCTTCCAGCAAACCATTCTTGCCGCCGAAGTAATGATTAATAATCGCCGGAGACACGCCCGCATAACTGCTGATCATCGCGACACTGGCTTTATGCAACCCGACAGAGTTGATAGCTTCCATTGTGGCATTAATTAGCTGTGGCTTTCTTATTTCAGGCATTCCAACTTTTGGCATTAGGATCTTACTCGCATAATCGTGAGGGGGAATTTGCCTTTCAGGTGGTTAGCTGTCAAGTGGGATCACTCAGAAAGTCATGACAGATAATCATGACAGATAGACACGAATAGGGATGAACTAGTTCGTTTCAAACTATTGTTTAACTGAAAGACGCCAAAGATGCTATCTTACGCTTGCCTAATAGTGACTTGTCTATGCTGCCTTCTCTAGCGGTGCTAAGCCGGATGGCTGAAATTCGGCTCTTTTGTGGGCTTGTGTCATACAAACGTTAGTTCGTGAACCGAGTCAACGGATGTTTTTTTACACTTGATGTAATAGAATACGCACGCGTTTAGGGTAATGAATTTTAGAGAGTCACTCAGTGCGATTACATAGTGCTTAAATGAGTGCTATAACGAGTGCAATCACGAGTCGATTAAAGAGTACGATTAATGAAATCAAATAAGGTGTGTAGCGTCGTTAGGGTTACTGTAAGAGTCGCCGCTATTGTATTTGCCAGTATCGTTGTTTCAGCGTGTTCTTCGCTTAATCAGCAGCAAACTTCTTCCGCCTCATTTTCAGTTGATCAGCTAATCCCAGCAGAGATTGCAGATTTTCTCAATCATTCTGTCGCAGATACTAGTGCTTCGTTTGCACAAAGCCCGTGGGGTGACAATATCATCCTGTTTGCGAAAGCGCCTTATTATTCTGCCAGTGGTGCACAATGCCGCCAGCTTATCGTTGAAAGTACGCTTGATAAGCGCACTGGGCTTGCCTGCACACAAGATAAACAACGTTGGTATAAAGTGCGCGCGCTGGTAGCGGGAAATACACAGTAATCCGGTCTGTTTAGATCAGATTTCAATGTCATCAGAAAAGTGAAAATCTATGTACTCGACGGCTCAGTCAATAAAAATTTCTACGTCACGTTTTTTTACAAAGCAGAGTGTAAGAAGAGTGTAAAAAAGAGTTCAGTTCTCGGTCTATTAGGGGCATTAGTTGTCTCCTCACTGCCTTTTGAAGCGGCGCAGGCTATCTCCATCAACACCGGAACCGGTGGGCTGGACATGCAGGAACAAGCAGCACCGCTACCTGAAACAGCAGTAGATACACCCAATACCAACTGGAAAACAGGTACTTACGGCCCACATATTAACACCAGTGCAGACGCTGGAGTACTGCCGTATGGCGGCCATCTGTTCTCAGGTGGTTTTCGTGGTGTGCGTGCCGATGGCTTAAACCCGGATTATAAAATTGCACCAGGCGACCTGATAACACTGCGTTTGTGGGGGGCTGTTGAAATCGAGCGTGTCTTACCCGTTGATGCTCAAGGCTATATTTTTATTCCTTCGGTTGGGCCGGTCAAAGTACAGGGTGCTTCGCAGCAAAACCTGAATGCTCGCGTAAAATCGGCTATACAATCTATTTATCCTGAAAACGTCAATGTATATACCAACTTGCAAGGTGTGCAGCCAGTCGCTGTGTTTGTTACCGGAGAAGTGAAAAATCCGGGCCGTTATGCAGGTACACCGAACGACTCGGTTTTATATTTTCTCGATCAAGCCGGTGGTATCGATCCTCAATTAGGTAGCTTTCGATCCATCCGTGTCATTCGTAATAACAAAACCCTGAATAACGCCGACCTATACCGTTTCCTCAAAGAAGGGCAATTGCCCACTGTGCAGTTTCGCGATGGTGATACCGTTGTAGTCGGGCGACGTCAGTCAGCAGTCACCGTAGCAGGTGATGTTGAGCGTGAACTGCAATACGAATTAATCAGTAACGAGAATACCGGAAAAAGCTTCCCGGGCTGACCCAGCTGAAGGCTCAACCTTACAAACATGCTGCAGGTATTCGTGCCGGTTATTCAAGTGGCATTACATATAAAGGATTTTCAGCGCACCAGAATTGGCTGCCATTGAAGCAGATGTTCTTTATAACCGTCAAGGTTTCAATCTTACTGCATTGTATGAACATCACCTGGAACCAATTCGGAACAAACGGTTGATGGTCTATCTGGGTGGTGGCGCTTTTGGAGGAGACTGGGATGCAGAACTCTCACTGGGTGTCGCAGCGGTTGCAGGATTGGAGTATACCCTGAGGGATTTACCACTGAATTTTAGTTTAGACTGGAAACCAATGATGAACGCTTTTCGCATCTTTGAGATTGATTTACTGGACTTTGGGATCTCTATTCGATACCGCTTTTCACTAAGACTTTACTTTCTCCTTAAAGTACATTATTTTTATAGGTATTGCTTGTAGTTCCGTTAAAATCCAATTGTTATGATACCAACTTTGAAGGATGTGCAGTCAGCGGTGAAAAGGATCGCAACCCTCATGTGCACAACACTCCCGTGCTAACTTCCACCACCATTGACAAAATGATTAATGCCACAGTATTCTTTAAATGTGAGAATTTTCAGCGAATGGGCGCCTTTAAGATCCGCGGAGCCACCAACGCGATTCTCCAGCTACCTGAAGAGGAACGGTCCAGGGGGGTCATTACCCATTCCTCTGGCAACTTTGCAGCTGCACTTGCCCTGGCTGCCAGAATTCTGGACACCAAAGCTTATATTGTAATGCCATCCAATGCACCAGGCGTGAAGAAAGATGCAGTGGCTGGCTACGGTGCACAGATCATCGAATGTTTACCCACCCTTAAGAGCCGGGAATCAACCACGCTAATCCATCAGAAAAAAACAGGGGCAACATTCGTTCACCCCTCCAATGACATCAATGTCATTCTTGGGAATTCAACTGCGGTATGGGAGATGGCGAAAAAGGTGGAACATCTGGATGTGGTCATTGCTCCTGTGGGTGGTGGTGGATTGATTGCCGGTACTGCACTGGCTACCAATCACCTCATTACTATATCGAAACCATTGGTGCTGAGCCATTTGGGGCCGATGATGCTTACCTCTCCCTGAAAACCGGAAAAATACAACCCAGTATCAATCCCAAAACCATAGCCGATGGATTAAAAACACAGCTTGGAGATAAAAATTTTCCCATTATTCAGAAGTTCGTAAGTAAGATTATCCGGGTGGAGGAATCGGAGATCATTGAAGCCATGAAATTCATCTGGGAACGAATGAAAATTGTCATTGAACCTTCCAGTGCAGTGGCAGTTGCAGCCTTGTTCAGGAATAGTTCAGAATTCAAAAATAGAAAGGTTGGTGTGATCCTTTCAGGCGGAAATGTGGATCATGTCCAATCTGCCATTTTAAAAAAAGTATCAATCCCTGACGCTGATATGGGTACCACTTAACACATTAACCAATAATATGTGTTATAAAACATAATTCTGGGTGAGTGTTGAACTTGAAATCACATATATTTGTAGATATAGCATTTGGAAAAGGTACAGTACTTTTCTACTTACTAACTAAAACTATTGCTATCCCGGCGGGTGATGTTATAATCACCTGCCTTTTTTTATGACTTCTGAATGATGAAGAATTCCTACCGAAGAAGACATTGATCAGCGGGATCAGAAATCACAATTCCGCCATCCTGGAGCATGTGTATGATACCTATTTCCCGATCATTGAGGGATACATCATTCACAACCAGGGGAACAGGGAACAGGCAAAAGATGTTTTCCAGGATGCCATGATCATGGTCTACAACAGGATCAAATCGGATGAACTTGAATCTAACCTGTAAATTTGGGACCTACCTTTATGCCATTTGCAAAAACATATGGATACAGGAACGAAAGAAATACCTGCTGCATGCCGAGAAACTAAGACAACAACCCCTGGTGGTCCATGATCCCGGACCGGCAGATGATCCCTTGCTTCAGAAACACCTGACCAATCTGTTTAATAAGCATTTCGATGAGCTGAGCAAGGACTGTCAGAAAATCCTCTCACATGTATTTCAATAATTTCAATGTTGAGGATATCCGTGCAGCCATGAATTACAAAGACCTGCATCATGCGGCGGACAGAAAGTACAGATGCAAAAAAAGCCTTATTAAAAGGATTGTGAATGACCCCCTATTTAAACGACTGAAAAATGAACAACGTTGATCTTATTATTAAATACTTATCGGAGAGATGAACCTAGCCAGGAAGAGCCAGATCCTTTGAAAAAGATCTGGTATCCAATCCCGCACTGAAAGAGGAGTTCGAAGAAGTTTCTGCTGCCTTCAGCTGATCAAAGATCAGCTTCAGAAGCGTGATGAGGAGTCTTTCCGGAGCAAACTTGTGGAGGTGATGGAACAAATCTCCGAAGATCCGAAGCAGCAGGAGATTATTCGACATGGCCAGGATGGTATTTCCTCCTGCCCTGGCAGCTTCCCTGGCCATCCTGTTGCCATATACCTTCTGAATCCGACAGGGACCTGACAGGATGTTCTCCCGGTTTTATGATCCAACCAATGATCCGGTTGTGCTGGCATTAAATCAAGGAACACGGGGGGAATCCGAATCGGGATCACTCTTTACAAGAGGGGATGTTATTGAAGTGACCATGGAAAAGCTATGCTCAGCGCTTATGGAAGAGGACCCTGAGAATCAGGTGGCCATGCTCTTTTATCTGCTGGCTTCCATGGAACTGGACCGACAGGAGGATGTCCTTGAAAAAGTTTGGTATCTTCAATACAATCAGAATCATCCAGCTGGGCCAGTCCATCACCTGGTACACCAGCCCTTGCATCTGCATAAAATCGGGTCGATCTGGAAGAAGCTGCGATGCAGCTCAGCCCTTGATCCGAGCAACCCGGACCCTATCAGAACAGATGCCAGGACGATTGCAAAAGATGTTGTTAAAATAATTCTTAATTTAGGGGGCATAAGCGATCTTGTCTATGCCTTCTTTCCCGTTTTACAAACAACTTGATGCCATGGATTGCGGTCCCACCTGCCTGAGAATGGTGGCCCGTCACTACGGAAAACACTTTACCCTTCAAACCCTCAGAGAGAAGTCTCACCTGAGCAGAGAGGGTGTATCCATGCTGGGTATTGCCAGGGCAGCTGAAGACATTGGCATGCAGACCATGGGTGTTTCTCTCACCTGGGAACGACTGCGAAATGAAGCCCCTTTGCCGGTGATTGTCCACTGGAAACAGAATCATTTTATAGTGGTTTATAAGATCAGGAGGGACAAGGTGTATGTGGCCGATCCGGGATTCGGGCACACAGTATATACCAAGGAGGAATTCCTGAAAGGATGGATCAGCACCCGAAAAGATGGAGAAGCCAAAGGTTCTGTCTTACTGATTCATCCTACACCCGATTTTCTGAACCAGGAGGACGAACCGGTGAAAAAAACAGGATTCAGATACCTGCTTAAGTACCTGGCTCCTTATAAACGATATGTTTACCATCTCTTGCTGGGATTGATTCTGGGAAGCATCATTCAGTTTCTGCTCCCCTTTCTATTTCAGTCCATGGTTGATTTCGGAATCACCAACCAGGATCTGCCTTTCATCTACCTGGTCCTGCTGTTCCAGTTTGTCCTGATCCTCTCTCAGATGGGAATCGATTTTATCCGCAGATGGATCCTGCTTCACCTGAGTACAAGGGTAAATATTTCACTGATTTCAGATTTCCTGGTCAAACTGATGAAGCTTCCTGTGGGCTTTTTTGATACCAAACTGACCGGTGATATCCTGCAGCGGATCGGAGACCACAGAAGGATTGAATCATTCATGACCACCTCTTCCCTCACCATCCTTTTTTCCATGGTCAACCTGGTGGTATTTGCCATTATTCTTGCCATTTACAGCATCAAGATCCTCATCATCTTCCTGGCGGGCGCACTGCTCTATTTCCTCTGGATCTATCATTTTCATGAAGCGCCGCAGGTCACTGGATCACAAGTATTTCTCCAAGATGGCTGAAAACCAGAGCAAATTGATCCAGATCATTCATGGGATCAGGGAGATCAAACTGAACAATGCAGAACGCACTCAACCAGTGGGAATGGAAAGACATCCAGGCTGGCCTGTTCCGGGTGAATATGAAATCGCCTCTCACTGAACCAATACCAGGAAGCCGGTGGAGTTTTTATCAACGAAACCAAGAATATCCTGATCAATGTCACAGCTGCCATCGCTGTGCTAAACGGCAATCTGACCCTGGGTATGCTGCTGGCCGTCAGTTATATTCTTGGACAACTAAATGGTCCCATCGAGCAGATGATCTCCTTTTTTCACAGGGCACAGGATGCCAAGATCAGCCTGGAACGATTGGGTGAGATCCACGATTCAGAAGATGAATACCAGAAGGAAACCGGGGTAACTGTGCTGCCTTCCATTGACAGGGTTTCTGTAAGCAACCTGGAATTCACCTATCCCGGAGCCATCGCCAGCGGAACGTGCTGGAAGATATAAACCTGACGCCTGAAAAAGGATACAGTGACTGCCCTGGTGGGTGTGAGTGGCAGCGGAAAAACCACCCTGGTGAAGTTATTGCTTGGATTTTATCCCCCGGCAAAAGGGGAGATCAGGGTTGGAGATATGAACATCCAAATGATGTCGCCCGATCTTTGGAGAGGTCAGTGCGGTGTAGTGATGCAGGATGGATATATCTTCTCCGATACCATTGCCAAGAACATTGCGCTGGGAGAACAGGAAATCAAAACCGATCAGTTGCTCTATGCAGCCCGAATGGCCTGCATGGATGATTTCATCGACCAGCTGCCCCTGGGCTACAATACCCGCATCGGACAGGAAGGACTGACCCTCAGCGGTGGTGAGGAACAACGGATCCTGATTGCCAGGGCCATTTATAAGAATCCCGCTTTCCTCTTCCTGGATGAAGGAACCAGTGCCCTGGATGCCAATAATGAAAGGCGCATCATGGATAACCTGCAACTGGTATTCAGAGGAAAAACAGTGCTCATCGTGGCTCACCGCCTGAGTACTGTAAAAAATGCAGACCAGATTATTGTGCTGGACCAGGGGCAAAATTGTGGAAGAGGGCAAACACAATGCCCTGATTGCCAAGAAAGGACACTATTTCAACCTGGTGCAGGAACCAGCTGGAACTGGGCAATTAAAAGATCCTTCTGGGAGATCCCCTTCCCTTTATATGGTGGAAAAGGTTTTTATCCTGCCAGTCGAATTAAGGAAATAAATTCAGATATTTATGCAGCAAACAGGAGAGTCATCGCATGGATAATGACTGGAAAAAACGCTTGGGAATGGTCTATTCCACCAACCCGGATTTCGATTATGATTCGGAGAAGGAAGAGAAGGAGACCCTGAATCCACAAAAGCAACAGCTCTATGTGAGCCTTGATAAAAAAAACCGTAAAGGCAAAAAGGTCACCCTGGTGGAGGGCTTTATCGGGACCACAGAGGATTTAAAAAGCCTGGCCAGGGAGTTGAAGAGCAGTTGCGGGGTGGGTGGCTCTGCAGGGGATCAAAACATTTTGATCCAGGGCGATTTTCGGGACAGGGTGAGCGCCATTTTGCAGGAAAAAGGATATAAAGTCAAGCGAAAGGGTGGATAAAACAGCACATAGAAGGTTAAGTCTCATCTGGCTGACAGGAGTGTTTCTGCTGACACTCTCTGTTAATGAATTATCTGCCCAGGATACCATTCCGGGCGAAGTCTTGGATACCTCCTATTTCCGGGCGGGTGAGGACGACTGGAACCTGCTGGAGTCCGTGATAAAAGTGAATCCCGAAGCGGTGCTCTTGCTGTTGAAACGAGGAGCGGATCCCAATGCAAAGGCAGAGGGGGGGATGACCGCTCTGATGTTTGCCGCTGAGCTGGGCGATCTGCTCCTGGTAAAACTGCTAGTGTTAAATGGAGCAAATCCGGATTTAACTTATATGGAGGGGACCACTCCCCTGCTTATTGCCGTACTTAACGGCCACTTTGAGGTGGCACACTTCCTGCTGGAAAAGGGAGCAGATCCGGACCTTCGTGATGACTACCAGGGATCTGCCCTCTTATATGCCGCGGCCCTGAATAACTATGAAGTTGTGGATCTGCTTCTCTTTTATGGTGCCTCAGACACCATTGGGGACAAAGAGGGAAACAGGGCCCTGATGACGGCTGTCTATTTTGGTCATCTGGAAACCAGCGATGTGCTGTTGCAGAACGGATTGAATCCGGATGCGCCCGATAAACAGAACAATACACCCCTGATGATTGCGGCTCAACAGGGTGAACTAAGCCTCGTCGAGTTATTGCTGGAAAACGGAGCTGACCTGGAAAAGGTCAACAAACAAAACTTTACCCCCCTGGCTCATGCTGTATATAACAAGCATGATACCATTGCCAAACTTCTGATAGATAGTGGCGCCAATGTAAATCATGCCATCAGGCCTGGCTTGAACCTCTATGATCTCGCCCGGCAGCAGGGAGGGTCCAAATTAATAAAGCTGCTTAAATCAGCGGGAGCCTCCTCCTCGCCCAAGCCCCAGTTTACAGAGTTCAACCTGGGGTGGGGCAACTCCTTCAGAAGCAATGAACATATGATGCAGGTCCGCTTCTCACTGGTAGATCAGAAATTCGGCTTCTTTGCTGAAACCGGTATTGACTTCCGGCCAGTTTACAGGAAGATCCAGCTTGAAGTGGATGAAACGCTGACGCACCAGTACAGGGAAACCAGATGGGTATGGACCCACGGCGCTGGCAAGAGCTTTTCACTCCTGCATGATAGAACTGGAATGGAATACGGCCTATATGGCGGACTCTATGGAATGCTGTCCATGCCCAATTACAGGGGGATCAACGACCATCAGAAAGTGAATTATTCTATGGCACTTTCAGCCGGTTTGTACCTGCAGGGAGCCATAGCCGGTTTAAAAGCAGGAGCCGAAAGATATACCTACGGGACTCTTCTGGAGGGACCATGGAAAACCAATATTACCCTATTTGTAAGGATCAGAAAGCGGAGTAAAACATATGCCTGGAAAGAGATTTCATATTAAGCTTTTGGCTCTGGCCCTCCTGATGCTGGCTTCGGGCAATTTTACCGCCTGTGAGCCTGAAGACTGGATGCCGACAGTGAATTGCTCGGATTGTTACGGGTACAGGCCCGACAGTGCCAACCTGATTGTCTATCTCAGCATCGATGCGCAGAATGATTCGGTACCACTCACCTTTTACCGGGGAAGCTATGAAGAGGGGGTGATCGATTGGATAGATACTGCCACTTCGGATGAGTTCTATCTCTATTCCAAAATGGATGCCACCTATACGGTCCGGGCCAGCTATCGGTCCGGAGACCGGATCATCGAGGCCTTTGATGCGGATAATATGCATCTCTATGATGCCGGAGAAGAGTGCGGCTCCCCGTGTTACATTGTCAAAGGCGGAATTTTTGATCTCCGTCTGCTGGAATAGAAGTAAAAACGGTTTAGAATATTTAAGAGCTTAAGTATCTTTATGACTAAGAGCTTCCTGATATATACCCTGCTTATCTGCCTGTTGGCAAGCGCTTCTGTCCTAGCGCAACCCAACAGGAAGGGGGTACCCATTGTCAGCAATTATCCTCATTCCATCACCAAGGGGAGTGAGCAAAACTGGTGCATTACCCAGGATGACCGCGGAGTTATATATGTGGGGAACAATGATAAAGGGATCCTGGAATTTGATGGAGTGGAGTGGCGAACCATCGCGGTCCCCCAGGACCCCATGATCCTCTCCCTGGTCACAGGCGACAACGGAGTGGTGTATGTGGGAGCAGTCTCTGAATTTGGATTCCTTGCGCCGGATTCAGTGGGAGGAATGCGTTACAGGTCCCTCTCCGACACTCTTGATCAGGAACGTTATTCGTTCTGGGGTGTAAGGAGAAGTTACTTTCACCAGGGAAAAGTTTACTTCTGCACCTTCAACTACATTTTTATCTTCGATACGGAAAGCGAACAACTCTCAATGGTGCCAACCGAAGAGAACTCCCTTTACTCATTCCTTGTAAATGGAAGTCTTTATGTTTCCAATGTGGATATGGGCATCCTGAAGTACCGGAATGGGCAGTTTACCAAAATCCCCGGCGGGGATTACTTCAGTGAAAGAACAATTACTGGAATGGTAGCTTTTGATGAGACCCGCATCCTAGTTGGTACCTTTTTTTCCGGCCTTTACCTATATAACCCTGAATCGGGAAGCATAGAGACGGACTTTGTCGATGCAGAGCTGGATGACTATCTCATGGAAGGCAATATTACCTACATCAGTCCCTATCAGGATAATTTCGTGATCTCAACCCTGAACAGAGGCGTGGTTATTCTGACTAAGGAGGGTAGAGCCCGTGAAATCATCACTGAAAAGGAAGGACTGATTGATGACCAGGTGCCCAGCGTCTACTATAACGGGCTAAAAGAATCACCGGGTGCCCTGTGGATTCCCAGTTTTATGGGCATCAGCAAGATTGAACCCTCAACTCCTTTTCGGGTATTTACTGAAATGTCTGGTTTTAAAGGTTTTATTACCGATATCAAGCAGTTTAATGAGCACCTGTTTATTTCCACATTCGGAGGCCTGTATTATAAAAGTTCAACAGCCACCGGAACCTCTTTCATCGAGGTCCCTGTAGTTGGAGGCGAAGCCATTCGTCAGCTCTTCCTCTTTAGCCCGGGCCCCTACAGTACCTTTCTGCTGGCCTCTTCCGAAAACGGAATCTATGTCGTGGACCGGCAGATGCGTGTGTACAGGATGGAGGATCTGGTTCGCAGGGCACCGGAGGAGGGAATCCCGGGAAGTGGGGAGTATTCAGGCTGGTTTCTGCTTCAGGATCCCAGACATCGGAACAGAATCTATGTGGGAAGGAGTCAGTTGCTTGGACTGGAATACTCGGGAGGCAGATGGAAAGAGTTTATTCGAATCGGCCTGCTCCCGGATGACGAGATCCTGCAGAAGAAATGCCTGGATAAGTATGGCTACTTCTGGGGGAGTTCTGAATTTATGGTGACCCGGATTGATATGGAGCCTCCGGACCAGGCAAGTGCGAAATACTATGACCGTGAACAGGGATTACCCTCCAGTGATAACAACCAGGTATTCCTCGACCCGGAGACGGATGAAGTGCTGCTGGGTACCCGGAATGGATTCTACCGGTATAACTACTTCAGGAATACCTTCCACAGGGATACCTTCTATAACAGTGTTCTCCCTCCGGGTGAGAATCTGGTGATGGCCTTCCACAAGGACCTGGATGGGGATTTCTGGTTCTCCTATGAGAATTCCTCCGGAGAGTGGAACGAACTGGTGGCCAGAAAAACAGATGGGGTCTTGCAGGTTCTGCAGGAAAAATCATTTCAAAGGCTGGAAAACACCTCTGTAGACGTATTCTACACCGATCCTTCCGGGGACGTGTGGTTTGGAAAGTCCAATAAGCTCTACCAGTTTGATAAGTCCCACGCCCCCAATGACAGCGTAGTGTTCCAAACTTTGATCCGGAGTGTGACCCTGGGATCTGACTCGTTATTATTTAAGGGCACAAATTTCAGAACGGGCAGGGACGGAAGCTACCGGGCAAGTGATTCTCAGGCGAAAGGGACCGAAGCTCAGATCAACCACAGGTTCAATCACATCCGGTTCACATATGCCGCTCCATTCTTTGAACAGGAAGAGGAGACAGAGTACAGCTATCAGTTACTAGGATTTGAGAATGAATGGTCCGACTGGAGCCGGATCCCCTTTGTGGAATTCACCAACCTGCACTGGGGTCCCTATACCATGCAGGTAAAGGCCAGGAACGTATATGGCATCGAGAGTCTGTCCGCCAGCTGGTCTTTTACCATTCTAACTCCCTGGTACGCCGGCTTCCTCGCCTTTGTCCTCTATCTGGTTCTTGCGGTACTCCTCGTCTATCTCATCATCAAGCTTTATACCCGGAGGCTGAAGCAGGAAAATATCAGACTGGAAGCAGTGATCCAGGAGCGCACCGCGGAGATCAGAAAACAGAAGGAGGAGCTCACCGACAGTATCGAGTATGCCAGCAGGATCCAGCAAGCCCTGCTGCCCTCGGTAAAACTCTTGGATCAGCATCAGATAGAGCATTTCATCCTGCTCAGGCCCAGAGATATAGTAAGTGGTGATTTTTACTGGGTAGGTTCCACCAATGATAAGCTGGTAGTGGTGGCTGCCGACTGTACCGGTCACGGGGTGCCCGGAGCCTTCATGAGTATGCTGGGGATTTCTTTTATCGACGAGATTGTGAATAAATCCGAGGTCACCCCCACCAATGAAATCCTGGATCAACTTAGAGATCAGGTCATTATATCATTAAAACAATCCGGCAAGGGGGGCATGGACTCCTCCAAGGATGGAATGGACCTGGCGGTGGTCTCCATTGACTTAAACAAGAATCAGTTTCAGTATTCAGGTGCCTACAATCCGCTCTATCTGGTCAGGAAACTGAACGCCAGTGAAAAGACAAAGTTGAACAAAGGTCTGGAGCTGGACCTCCCCAGGGGAGCCGTTTATGATGATAAGCACCTTCTGCTTCAGATCCGGGCAGACCAGATGCCCATTGGTATATCTGAGAAAGCACAGGCATTCCAGGCGACCACTTTTCAAGATGAAGGGTATAACATATACATGTTCTCTGATGGATACCTGGATCAGTTTGGCGGTCCGTCCAAGGAAAAAGTTCATGTCGAAGAATTTTAAAAAACTGATCCTGGAGCTGCAGTCAGTTCCAATAAAAGATCAGGGTGCTGCTCTGGAAAATTCGCTTTCTGAGTGGATGGGAGAACTCAGTCAGGTGGATGATATACTGGTAATGGGATTAAGAATTAATCGAAATTGAAAGAAACGAAACTCACAAGGGAAAAGCTGCTGGAACAGCGCAGAGAACTGATGGCCAGTCTGAAATACGCCAGCTTTATTCAGCGGGCTGTGCTGCCTGATCAGAAGCTCATGGAGAACATGCTGAAAGAGTTCTTTATTTACCATCAACCCCGGGATATTGTCAGTGGTGATTTCTATTACTGTTCCCGGAAAGAAGATTTCATCGTGGTAGCCGCGGGTGATTGCACCGGACATGGGGTCCCGGGTGCCCTGATGAGTATCATGGGGATCTCCTTCCTGAACGAGATCCTTAGCATTAGGGGTCCCATCCGTTCCAGCAGGATTCTGAATCTTCTGCGGGAAAGGGTGATGAAAGCACTGCACCAGCGCGGTTACGAGCTGGAAAATAAAGATGCCATAGACATGTCTCTCTGCGTGTTCCACCCCAGATCCGGAGAGTTACAGTATTCAGGAGCCAACAACTCCCTCTATCATATACGGAATAAGGTACTTACAGAAATCAAGGCCGATAAAATGCCGGTGGGAATCGATGCTGTTGAAGAAAACTCATTTACCAACCATGCACTGCAACTTAAAGCCGGCGATATCGTATACCTATTCTCCGATGGATATCCTGATCAGTTTGGCGGTCCCCTGAACAAGAAATTCAAATATGGTCCGTTTAGAGAATTGCTGATAGGAATTTCAGATCGGACCATGGAAGAGCAAAAAAAAGAACTTGAGCGTGTGATGACAGAGTGGAAAGGTGATCAGTCCCAGGTGGATGACATTTTGATCATCGGAATAAGATTTAAATAAGGTCGGAATAATGCAATTAGTTGCTTTTAAAATTCAAAATTTCAGATCCATTGTGGATACGGGCTGGCATGCTTTGGCCCATGACAATATCACCAGCCTGATCGGCCAGAACGAATCCGGTAAAACTTCCATTCTGGAGGCGCTGAAGGCTTTCCATGATGGCAGGCTAATTGAGGACATGCTTCGAAGTGATCTTTCCCTGCCTGTGGTCACCTGCAAATTCAAATTTAAGTACGCCGATATTGAAAACCGCATTGACAAAAGAAGACTGGATCCGAAGATCCGGAAGCTGATTAGCAGCCTGGAGACCATTTCCCTGACCAGAAGATGGGAAGATGACATGGATTCACATATGGAGATGGGAGATGAATTGCAGAACGGTCTATGATGAAGCTCTGGATAAGCTGAGGGAGAGGGAATTAAAGATCACGGAAAACCTGGAGCATCTAAACCGGGACGTCAGTATTGCTTCAAAAAAACTGAATAAGGCCATGGAGGAGGCTGAATGGACCAGTGATAAGGCGGAAACAGTAAAGGACCGAATTAATGAGATCAAGCGAAACATCAGGAAATTTCCTTCCAGGGAGAGGAAAGGGGAGCTGAAGAAAGAACTGGAACTGGAAGAGGAGATGTTTCACAAGCTGAAGGAGACCCTGGATCAGAAACGTATCAAGCAGGAAGAGAAAAGAGATATCCTGGAGGCACTGGATGAAAAAAGCGCTGTCAGCAGGAAACTTAAGGATATCGGTGAACAGATAGCGCTGAAAAAAGAGGAATTGAGCCTCCTTCAGGAGCAACTGAAACAGATCCTTCAGATGACCGGAATGTACTCCACCGAGAGGGAACAGAGGGCTGCTGAAATCAGGGAAGAAATTTTCAGGACCGATATAGAAAAGCTGAAAGATGAAATTGCCGGACTGAATGAGGCCCGGAGTATACAGCTTCTCTCTCTCGAATTTGTCTTCGAAGGGATGTCCATTGAAAGTGCCGGTAAAACTGCGAGGAAAGAGATGGAATCCCTGAAAGTATATTATAGTTCCACAGAGCTGGCAGAGGAGATTTTCAAAATTGTTCCGGATTTTGAAATGTTTGAAGATTTTAGCTCCCTCCTTCCCAACCGGATCGACCTGGAAGATATTATCCGGGCAAACAAACGTGCAGAAGGCTATAAGGCAGCCATCAATTTCCTGACCATTACCGGACTGGAGTACTCCTTTTTCCAACAACCCTCGAGCCGGATCCTGAAACAAAAAATTGAAAATCTGAATGGGGAACTCACCCTGAATTTTCAGGATTTCTGGAGGCAGAATGTGGGCAAGAACAACAAGATCAAGATCAATTTTGAACTCTCACACTATGACCATACCAATCCGGAGAAAAGTGGAAAACCTTTTATTGAATTCTGGATAAAAGACGAACAGAACGGCTGTATCCAAAGCAACGAAGTCGTGGTGTAAGGTGGTTTCTCTCTTTCTTCCTGGAGTTGAAGGCCACTGCCATGGATAAGAGCAAGCAGAACAAGGTCTTGCTCATTGATGAACCGGGAGTAAGTCTGCATGCAAGAGCCCAGGAAGATGTACTGAAGGTATTTGATGATATTAAGGAGCAGATGCAGATCATTTATACCACCCATTCACCGCACCTGATCGATGTAAATAAGCTATACCGGATCCTGGCTGTTCAGCGTGCCATCGAAGATGACATGAAGAGTGAAACACTGGTTTACAGTGCACGATCTCTGAAATCAGCCACAGCCGATACTCTCTCCCCCATCTATTCTACCATGGGTGCAAGACTGAACCAGCAGGAGATCATTAAATCCTTCAACAATGTCATTGTCAAGGATCTGGCTACCTATTATTTTCTGAAAGCAATCGTGGCGCTTACCGGATTCGAAAAGGAGTGCTATTTCCTTCCTGCCTCGGGGGCCGAAAGCATCCCCATGATGGTTAATATTCTGATCGGCTGGGGCATCGAATATGTGATCCTGAATTTTGGGAATTCCGAAGAGAGGCTGGTACATGAAAAGCTGATGAAGGAGCATTACGACAATAAAATCGATCTGGCCAGTAAAGAGATGTTATTTATGGAGGATTATCCCGATACGGAAGACCTATTCTCTACCATCGATTTCAAAAAGTTCGTGGTAAAAGTGAGAGAGGGAATCACTGTTAAAAACTCGGAATACCTCATAGACAGTAACTTCTCCAGGGCATTGCTGGCCTCAAATTTGCTGCAGGAAGTGGTCGAAGAAAAAGTAAGTTTCAACATGTTCGATGATGAGTCCCGCGAAAACCTCACTAATTTTATTAAGCAACTCTCTGACATTCTCAAGTAAGCCCAAGTAGAAAAAATGAACTTCCGTCCCACTATCTCCAGCCTGATCCTGATATTCTGCTTGACCTTCAGTTCGACCGGACAGGATACCCTGCTTCTGTTTCATCCAACCGCATACAATCTGGAAGTTTTACAAAAACTCATGGACGAAGACTTATTCCAGCTGGAAGCCTGCCATGTGCTGGGAGTTTATCACCCGGGTGAGACCTATGATTATAGCCAGACTGAAGCCTATATAGATCTGAATAAAACCAGGCGTTTCAGCCTCCGGGAGATAGACGGGGAACTGGGGCCGGATAATATATTCCTGGAAAATCCTGCAAGTCGGCAGTTTTTAGATCTTTTTTTAAGTTCCAGGGGGGCCCTGTTTATGGGGGGGCCTGATATTCCACCAGCGGTTTACGGTGAAAAGGTCCATCTGCTCACTGTGGTTACGGATCCATTCAGACACTATTTGGAGCTATCCTACCTCTTTCACCTGCTGGGAGGAAGCCAGGACAGGAAATGGGTGCCTTATATGGAACAAAACCCGGCTTACCTGATCAATGGAATATGCCTGGGAATGCAAACCCTGCATGTGGCCACCGGGGGAACCCTGATCCAGGACATACCCACAGAACTGGACGGAATATGGAATGCCGAAGATCTTCTTGCCCTGCCACCGGACCAGATGCATCGCAATTACATGGATTATATGGTAACAGCTTGCGATGAACCTACCTCCTATCATTTTCACAGAATTGCTCTGAAGGAAGGCTCCACCTTGAGCAGCGGGTTAGGCTTCGAATCCGGCTCCGCTCCTTTGGTGCTCAGTTCGCACCACCAGGCCCTTGAAAACCTGGGATCGGACTGGAAAGTGACCGCGACCTCCATGGATGGAAGAATTATTGAAGGGATTCAGCACCTCAGGTACCCGCATGTACTGGGTGTTCAGTTCCACCCGGAGAAACCGGGATTATTCGATCCTTCCATTCACCATCCTTCGGGATGCAAGAGTACCGTTAATTTCCAGGAAGCCATTGAGAACAGTGATTCCTATACCTTCCATGTGGCTTTCTGGAACTATCTGGCACAAATATTGACACAGAACAGGTCTGATCTCCCTGATGCATGTCTATGAAAGCCTGAAAACGGAGTAGTTATTCGATCTCAACAAAATTGATATCCAGATCCAGAATGGAGGAGTAATACTCCCCACGTTCCAGGATATCATCGTCACCTTCCTCGTATACCCAGCTGATTTTCAGATCGTAACCATCATTATCAACCTCTTTGAGTTTTTTGAGCAGACGAAGCATGTACTTGGACGTCCCGCTGTTCAGATATTCCATCTCAATATCGACTTCGGTAGACGCAGGTGGGGAAGAGGCAAACGCAATAATCCAGTCCAGTATATCCTCATAGAACAGGGATACATCTTCTGGAATGGATCGACCTTTAAATTTGATCGTACCGTTGGGGTCCAGCAAAACATAAGGTGTTTTTTGAGTAGGCTGAAACTCTAGTTTATCCATGCTTTGCGAAAAAGTATGAACAATATAGTGATTTTTGCGATTTGCCCGAACAAAACATTTTCATTTTCTGTAACATTTTGCCACCAAACTCAAAAATACATTCTGGCCAGGGGAGCAATATCATCGGAAGTGAAATAGCCTTTCAGGTAGCGGTAATACCCGGTAATGGCAATCATGGCTGCATTATCGGTGGTAAAGCTGAATGGCGGGATGAACAGCTCCCAACCGTAACGCTCAGCTTCTCGCTCCATGGCCAGGCGAAGTCCCGAATTGGCGGAAACGCCGCCAGCCAGAGCCACCTGATTGGTCCCGGCATGCTTCATTGCAAGGCGGAGCTTATGAAGTAAAATTTCAATAATGGTATGTTGCAGCGATGCGGCCAGATCGGCTTTATTCTTCACAATAAACTCAGGATCCTCCTTTTGCCTGTCTCTGAGAAAGTATAAAAAAGAGGTTTTTAGACCTGAGAATGAGTAATCATATCCCTCTATACGGGGTTTGTTGAATTCAAACCTGGATTTATCCCCCTGCTGCGCCAGCCGATCCACATGCGGTCCGCCGGGATAGGGAAGCCCAAGGAGCTTGGCACACTTGTCAAAGGCCTCCCCTGCTGCATCATCAATGGTGCGACCAATGATTTCCATGGTGTGATAATCCCTGACCAGCACCAGCTGGGTATGTCCTCCGGAAACCAGGAGGGATAAAAATGGGAAGGAAGGGCTTCTTCCGGATGACACATCTGACTCTATAAAATGAACCATCATATGTGCCTGAAGGTGATTTACTTCAATCATAGGGATGTTAAGTGCTGCTGTGAAACCCTTGGCAAAGGAGGTTCCCACAAGCAGTGACCCCAGAAGTCCGGGTCCCCGGGTAAAGGCTAGCGCATCAATCTCACCCGGGCTCAGGCCGGCCTCCCTGAGTGCACGATCCACCACCGGCACAATATTCTGCTGATGCGCCCTGGATGCCAGTTCGGGCACCACTCCTCCATATTTACGGTGTACTTCCTGACCTGCAATTACATTGGAGAGAAGCTGACGATCCCTGGTAACTGCAGCAGATGTATCATCGCAAGAAGATTCAATTCCAAGAATAACAGTGCCCATCACAACTTTTCTTACTTTTACAGTGTTTAAAATAAGTGAATGCGTAAAAGTATCAAAAAGTTAGCGAAAATAGGTCTGATTATAATATTGCTGCTTCTGGCAATTCCTTCGCTTTCTTTACTTTTTTTGCAGAACCGGCAGGTTCAGACCAGAGTCAGCAAGATGCTGGCCGATCATATTTCAGAGGAGCTTAAAGCTACCATTTCCATCTCATCGGTCAACTACTCCTTTTTCAAACGGATCCAGGTAAGGGACCTGTATATTGAGGATCTGCATGGAGATACATTAATCTACTCCGAGCTTACCAAGATTCGAATTAGGCAGATCCGGCCTGATCAGGGACGACTGGAGATCCGGAAGATCAGTCTGGAGAATGCCTGGTTAAATCTGGTCATTGAGCCTGAAGGCGGGGTTAATCTGGGTCTGATCATCGACCGGCTGAAAAAACCGCATGTTCCGCCTGAACGGAAATCAAGGCTTGTTATTCAGGAGATAGACATGAATAATGGGCGCTTTTCCCTGACAAAGACGGGGCACCCTCCATTGCATCCGGGTATTGACTTTAATGATTTTGATCTGCATAGCCTGGAAATTTCTCTGCAGGACCTGATCAGCGAACAGGATACCATTAACATGAATATCCTCTCCTTCTCGGCCATAGAGAAATCGGGATTCGAATTTTCTCACCTGGCGACCATGATGTCCATTGGCAAGACCCATATGCATTTTAAAAAGTTGGAAACAGAGGCCGGCAGCTCTGAACTCCATGTTCCCATTCTGGACTTTGATTTTGAGCATTGGAGCAGTTTTAAATACTTCTCCAGGGAAGTGGACTTCACCTTTGAGTCAGTTGATTCCCAGCTTAAAATGGAGGATCTTGCAGTTTTTGTCCCCCAAGCAGCAGGATTGCTTGACCGTCTCACCATCGATGGGTCTGTACATGGAACAATCCATGATCTAAAGGGTGATGGAATGCAACTAAGCTTTGATAATAGGAGTTCCCTGGCTTTTAATTTTATCGTCATTGGCCTTCCTGATATTAAGAACACCTTCCTGGATTTCAATTTCAGGGAGTTGAATAGCTCGGTGTCCGCACTGTATCAGTTATTTACCCAGGAGGGCGGGCAATCAGAACAGGGGCTTTACCCCTGGAGTAATCTGGGGAATCTTGACTTCAAGGGAAGGTTCACTGGATACATTGATAATTTTGTGGCCTCAGGGTATCTCCAGACCGATATGGGGCGCATGCTGATGGACCTCTCTTTCAGGCCGGATAGCATCCTTGGAATAGATTTTCAGGGACATCTCTCCACTGCGGATTTTAAACTGGGGGAATTACTGGGTCAGGAGGAGCTGCTCTCTCAACTGGATATGGATGTGATGGTGGATGGAAACCTCTTTGAAGGAAAGATGAGTGCCAGGCTGAACGGAACCATTGATACCCTTTATTTCTCCCAGTATGCCTACAGCAATATTACCCTGGATGGAGCCTTCACAAACCAAACCTTTAACGGTGGATTTGGCATCAGTGATCCCAACATAAGAATGGACTTCCAGGGGAATGTGGACTTCTCGGGCGAAGTCCCGGCCTATAAATTTACCGCTGATGTGGCACGTTCCCGGCCCCATTTTCTGAACCTGGGTGTGGAGGATCCCAGTGCCTTTGCCTCCTTCCTGATTGAAACCGATATTAGCGGAATTTCCCTGGATGAGCTTAACGGGGAAATTCGACTGGTGAACAGTCTGTTTGAGAGAAATGAGAAACAGATACAATTATATGATTTCAGACTAAGTGCCCTCAACAGGAAGGATACGGCCGCTATTGAGATAAACTCGGAACTCTTCGATGCTTCCATCAAGGGAAAGTTCAAGCTCTCATCCCTGCCCGCCTCTCTGGAGAAGATGCTTGATCAATACGTAAACCTGATCCCTGGAGAACACCCGGAGACCGATACGATTAATCGCTTCACCTATCAACTTGATCTGAAACAAGTAAACCCGATCCTGGATTTTTTCTTTCCCAAGATCCAGATAGCAGGGAACAGCAGCATCCATGGACAATACGATCCATCCAGGGGGATAAACAGTGCCGAGGGAATATTTCCCGGGCTTAGCATCGGACCTGGTTCCTGGTCTAATGCAGAATATCATACCAGGACTATAAACAATGAATTTGAGTTCAAATTCCGCTCCGACAGTATGGTATACGGCAGAAATTATGCTCTGGTAAATCAGCAGTTCCACCTCCTTGCCTCAAACGATACGGCCAGGCTCAACATTAACTGGAATAACGAGACAGATGCAAAGTACAGGGGGGCGATTAAGCTCTCAGGGAGCTTCCAGTCCGAATCAGTGGAAGAGAGAGGCTTTATGGTACATGTGGAACCCTCAGAGTTCTATATCAACAATGAAAAATGGACCATCGATCCTGCTGCCTTACTAATCAGGAAGAAGTTTTTGTACGTGGACAATCTCTCCGTTCGCAGCCACGAGAAACATTTGCTTGCCACGGGGACTATTTCCTCTGGAGAAGGGCAGAATTTTGACCTGGATATCGCGAATCTGAATCTGGAGGAACTGGCAAGTCTGGGAGGAATAAATGCCAAACTGGAAGGAAATATTACAGGGAACTTAAATTACCGCGACACCGATGGTAATCCCTATGTTTTTTCCAACCTTCAGGTAGACACTCTCCGCTTCAATAAGGAACTCATCGGCCCTACCAGTTTAAAAGCAGCCTGGAATGATTCACGCAAGACCATTCGGATGATGCTGCAATCAAACCTGAATAAACAGAGAACCATAGAAGTGGATGGAGAATATACTCCTGAAGGTAAAATAGTGGACTTTGAAATCCACCTGAACGAGCTTCATTTGCAAGCACTTAATCCATATTTGGAGAACATCCTTCACGATATTTCCGGGACGGGATCGGTGCACCTGACCCTGGATGGCACGCTCGACCAGCCCAAATTAAACGGAAATATTGGATTTAGTCAGGCAGCCGGTACCATCTCCTTCCTGAATACGCGGTACGTGTTCAATGACCCCATCCGGATCTATAATAACAACCTCTATTTTGAAAATTTTATCGCATCTGACCTGGATGGCAATGTGGGAAAGATTAATGGTTCCATCTCCAATAACTACTTCCGGGACTTCTACAGCAACATTCAAATAGAAGCAGTGAATCTGAATTGCATGAACACCAGGTCGGTGGATAACGAACTATTTTACGGGACTATTTTTGCTACCGGCGATGCGACTATTCAGGGAGGCCTCAGGGATATCAAGCTGACCGTTGATGCAAGCACCGAAAAAAACACCGCCCTGAACCTGCCCCTTTATAATGCCAGGGAAGTGAAAAGTTCAGACTTTATCACCTTTATCCAGGAAACAGAGCAGATGGAACCGGAAGTCAGCAGCCAGGGGGCCCTGAGGGGTTTGGAAATGGAACTGGAGGTGGAGATTACAGAGGATGCTGAGGTTCAATTGATCTTTGATCCCAAAGTGGGCGATATTATTGAAACCAGCGGACGGGGAAATCTACGGATCCTACTTGATCAGAGCCAGGGCTTCAGAATGTTCGGAGATGTGGAGCTGCTGAAAGGGGATTACCTGTTTACCCTGCAGAATGTAATCAATAAACGATTTCAGATTGAACCGGGAGGCAAGATTAATTTTAACGGATCGCCCACCAATGCCACCATTGACCTGGATGCCATCTATGACACCAGGGCTAGCTCCATACAATCTCTATCCAGGGAGATCCGTCAGATGAAGCGCCAGAATCCCTTAAGAAAGAGAATACCCGTTGAATGTCATCTGAACCTGCTGGGTGAACTCGCTGTCCCCCACCATTGCACCGGGATTCAGATGCCAACTGCAGATCCCGAAACACAGGGACCTCCTGGAAAATGCTACCAGTACCGAAGAAGAACTGCATGAAACAATTTCTCTCTCTGCTGGTAATCAATAACTTCTATAGCGTTTCGGGATTTGGAGCTCCAGAATGTGGGTACCATGAACAGCTCCTTTGCCGGGGTAACAGCCAGTGAATTGCTTTCCAACCAGCTCAGCAACTGGCTATCCCAGATCAGTGATGATTTTGATATCGGATGTTAATTACAGGCCCGGCGACCAGATCACCAGTCAGGAAGTGGAAGTGGCACTATCCACCCAGCTGCTGAATGACCGCATCATCATCAGCGGAAACGTGGATGTGGGCGGACAGGAGACCAATCCCTCCAGAGGCATCAGTAATAACCCTTATATCATGGGTGATTTTGAAGTGGAATTCAAAGTCACCGACAACGTAAGTGTACTTGCATTTAACCGGGCCCGGGATGAATTACTTTTTGAAACAGCTCCCTACAAACAGGGAGTGGGTGTCTCCTACCGGGAAGAGTTTAATGATTTGAAGCCAGTTGATGTCCCGATACAGGGAAGGTCTCACGAATCGAAAAAAGAAGAAGAAAAAGTCAGATGAGTCTGAATCGGAAGAGTAAAACTTTCCTATCTTAGCGGCTTACTATTTCCAAAACTAAATACTTTGGATCATGTTTATTAGTAATGGTCGTTGTTTTTGTTCTCGGGTACCTTGCCATCGCCCTGGAACACCCGCTTCATGTGGATAAAGCCATACCCGCTTTAGCCATCGGTACATTGATGTGGGTTCTTTACATTTTTGGCGCATATGATATTTTCACTGCCGGACTGAGTGAGGCCTGGAATTCCTACATCCATGGTGGTGACGGAGCACATGGTGAACAGGGCATTGAGGCCATGCGGCACTTCATTGTGGACAAAGAGATCATTCACCACCTGGGTGAGATTTCCGAGATCCTCTTCTTCCTGCTTGGAGCCATGACCATTGTGGAGGTCATCGACAAGCACGACGGATTTAAAATCATCACCGACAGGATCAAGACCCTCAAAAAAGTAAAGCTGCTGTGGATCCTCAGTATCCTCACCTTCTTTATGTCAGCTGCTCTGGACAACCTTACTACCACCATTGTGATGGTTGCCCTGCTCAGAAAACTGATTTCAGACAAAGAAACCCGGTGGTTCTTTGCTTCCATGGTTGTGCTGGCAGCCAATGCCGGGGGTGCCTGGTCGCCCATTGGGGATGTAACCACCATCATGCTCTGGATCGGTGGACAGGTGACTACGGGGAGCATCATCACCACGTGTTATTGTACCCAGTCTTTTCACCATGATTGTTCCTCTGGCTCTTGCTCAGTTTTACGCAGAAAGGAAATGTGACACGTCCTGCAGATGGATGCCAATGAAAAGATCTATACCACACCTTTTGAACGCAAAGTTTATCCTGATCATGGGTGTATCCGGACTCCTTTTTGTTCCGGTATTTAAAACCGTTACCCATCTTCCTCCCTACATGGGCATGCTGCTTTCACTGTCAATGATCTGGCTTATTTCCGAGCTTCTTCACAAGAACAAACCTGATGAGGTCAAGAAAGCGACTGAAGGTGATCTATATCCTGCAAAAAGTGGATACACCGACCATCTTCTTCTTCCTGGGAATCCTTTCCGCAGTTGCTGCACTCCAGAGTGCAGGTCAACTAACCAGTACTGGCCGGATGGCTTGATGAGAACCTGGGAAACATCTTCCTCATTGACCTGGCCATTGGTGTGCTCTCAGCAGTAGTGGATAATGTTCCGCTTGTGGCCGGTGCCATGGGTATGTATCCCATTGAAGATGCTGCCAGCATTGCAGCAATGACCGATCCGGCAGCCATTGAATATGCCAGCAATTTCGTCCAGGACGGACTTTTCTGGGAATTCCTGGCTTACTGTGCCGGTACAGGTGGAAGTATCCTGATCATTGGTTCTGCTGCTGGTGTAGCCGCCATGGGTATGGAAAAGATTGATTTCATCTGGTATATGAAACGCATTTCACTGCTGGCACTTGCTGGGATATGTGGCAGGTGCTGGTGTATATTACCTTCAGTCTCTGATCCTACACCACTGATCCGGCCTGGAAGAGCTGTTAATAAAAGAATTAAATCTTTAATAACGGGGTATACTACATCGGAGTATATCCCGTTATTTCTTATATATTTGACGCAAAATTACTACACATGAAAAGCTTGATTATTCTTCAGGTTACCAATCTGGATACCAGTAGCATACAGGGTACCTCCACAGAATCCTTTATCGATATTGCCATCAAAGGTGGATGGGTGATGCTTCCCATAGTGATTGCTGAGTCTTATTGCAGTATATATTTTTTTTGAACGGTGGTTTGCCATTAAGAAAGCAGCCAAAGTGGATCAGAATTTCATGAACCGAATCAAAGATTATATCATGGATGGAAAGGTGGACTCGGCCCATACCCTCTGTCAGTCAACCGATAATCCTGTGGCCAGAATGATCGAAAAAGGAATCAGCCGGATCGGCCGTCCTCTGAATGATGTGAATGCAGCCATTGAAAATGTGGGCAGCCTGGAGGTCTATAAGCTGGAAAGAGGACTTCCTACCCTGGCTACTGTTGCAGGGGGAGCACCCATGATTGGTTTCCTGGGAACTGTGATCGGAATGGTACAGGCCTTTCACCAGATGTCCACCGCCGGAAACAACATCAATGTGGGACAGCTTTCCGGAGGGATCTATACTGCACTGATCACCACCGTGGCCGGTCTGATCGTGGGGATCATTGCCTATTTTGCCTATAATACACTGGTTGCCACGTGTAGATAAGGTGATTAACAATATGGAGGCAGGCACCTCCGAATTTATTGACCTGCTGAACGAACCTGCTAAATAGGAATCTCATGGCACTGAAACCCAGAAACAGGGTACTTGATAATTTTGCCATGTCGGGAATGACCGACATCGTATTCCTGCTGCTGATCTTTTTTATGCTAACCTCCACCCTGATTGCTCCCAATGCGCTGAAAATGTTGCTTCCCAGTCGCGGCCAGGTGACCATTCAGTCAGAATCACGGATACCCACTGTGACCATTCACAGCGGCAGCCGCATCACCGTGGATGGAAGAACCGTCTCCCTGGAGGACCTTGGCATGGTACTTGAATCCAGATTACAGGGACATGCCGGAACCTACCATCAAGGTGGTTACCTCACCGGCCGTTTCAGTGGGTGATGCAGTAAGCATCATGAATGTGGCCGCTGAAAGGGATTATACCGTTGTGTTAAAACAGTTATAATGGCCATCGAATCGAGAAATAAGACCAATAAGAATTTTTCCATGTCGGGGATGACCGACATTGTATTCCTGCTGCTGATCTTTTTTATGATCACCTCCACACTGATTGTTCCTGCTGCCCAGAATGTAGAATTGCCGGAGAGCAATAACCAGACCCAGGCCAATCCGGTGCTGGTTGTTTCCATTGCACAGGATAAAACCATATATGTGGACGATCAGGAGTACATGCTTGGCGAACTGGAGGGTGTCCTGAGAAAAAAACTTGAGAATTACGGTGAAGCTCCTACGGTAAGGTTAAACGCAGACAGGGATCTGAATATGGATGAGGTATTTGCTTTCCTTGATATTGCCAAACGCAACCGGTACAAGGTGATCCTTGGTACCAGACCATCCAATTGATCGTTATATAAGAACCATGAAGCTCAACAGAAGAGGCCTCATAGCAACCATTGTCTATCACACTGCTGCTGGTGCTGCTGGTGTTTGCCGGGCTTACCTTCCCCGATCCACCCCCGGAGGAGGAGGGCATCCTGGTCAACTTTGGCACTGATGAATCCGGACTGGGTGACTTTGAACCCATGGGAGATGACCAGCAGGCAGGAGATCCCGAAGGAGGTAGCTCAACCGAGCCAGGAAGCAGTGGAAGAGTTTGTGGAACCGGTGGAGGAAAGCAGAGAAGCCTATACCCCTCCCGATCCGACGCCGGTGGATCAGACCCAGGATGTGGAGGAGACCCGGGTAATAGAAAAACCCAAACCAACAGCTGAAGAGCTGGAGAGGCAGCGCATGGAGCAGGAGCGCATCAGGCAGGAGCGCATAGAGCGTGAACGACGTGAAGAGCAGGAGCGCATTGCGCGTGAGGCCCGTGAGGAACAGGAACGCATTGAGCGGGAGCGGCAGGCACAGGCCGAACGACTGAACAACATGGGCCGTGATGCCTTTGGGAATCAGGGAGTGGGTGAAACAGAAGGATCGGAGAAGGAATCACCCAGGGAAGCGGAAACCAGGGCGATCCCAACGGGAGTCCGGATGCCGACAACTACGGCACCGGGGGTGGACTGGGCGATGGAATCTCCTTTGGAGGACTGGGTTCCAGACGGCCAGGGGCAGCCTGCCCAAACCCAATATGTCGGGCTGTGATGTGACCCAGAAAATTGAAGTCAAGGTAGAGATCCAGGTGGACCGGGATGGAAAGGTGATCAGTGCCATCGTGACCAGTGCCACCTACCAGAATAAATGTATCTGGGATATGGTGGTGGAAGCTGCCAAAAAGAGCAAGTTTTCAGTGGATCAGAATGCCAACTACCGGCAGACCGGCTGGATCAGGTACATCATAGTGCCTTAATCGCGTCAAGGATCAATTTGGTGGCTGCAGCCAGGATGGCCACCAGTACAACATACCTGATAAATTTTGCTCCCCCCTTTACCGCAATTTTGGTACCTATGAAGGCACCAATCATGTTCCCTACGGCCAGTACCAGTCCCATCCAAAGATCCACATCCCCATGCAGAAAAAAAATCACCAGGGCCAGCGGGGTATATAGCAGGATCACAAATATTTTCAGGGCATTGGCCTTCACCAGTTCAAAGCCGCTTCCCAGCACCAGGCTGGTGAGCAGGAAGAATCCCACCCCTGCCTGGATAAACCCACCGTAAATACCCACAAGAAAAAAGACGATCACCTGAACCCAGTATGGGATGGGGGGATGTTCTTCATGACTGTTGATCCAGCGGTTGGGATTTAGGAGCATCAGGAAGAAAACCACGATCATCACCCCGGCAATGGCCAGTTTCATCACTTCATCATTCAGGTTCACCGCAATAAAAGCACCGGCAATGGCTCCCAAGCAGTGCGGGGATTCCCACTTTGAAGCCGGAGGGAAAATCCATCACCTTTTCCCTGTGAAATTGCCTTACTCCCACTACATTCTGAAGAAAAATGGCAATCCGGTTGGTCCCGTTGGCCATATTGGGAGGAAGCCCGAGGGCCATCAATACCGGAAGGGTCAGCAATGATCCTCCGGCGGCCAGGGTATTAATAATACCGGCTACAATCCCGACAGCTATCACAATAATATAGGTGTACCACTCCATGCGTGCACAATCAGGCAAACATGGGATAATCGAACATCATCTCATTTACCTCCCTGCGGGTCTTCTCAATCAATATTTTGTCATCAATGTTCATGATCACGCGGTCCATCAGATCCACGATACCGGGAATCAAATCTTCTTTCACCCCGCGGGTGGTGATGGCCGGTGTTCCCACCCTGATTCCACTGGTCTGGAAGGGCGACCTGGAATCGAATGGTACCATGTTCTTGTTGACCGTAATATCGGCCTCCACCAGAATGTTTTCCACCTGCTTGCCTGTGATATCCTCCACCCGGGTGCGCAGATCGATCAACATGGAGTGGTTATCGGTTCCATCCGATACCACCTTGTATCCTTGTTTCATAAAGGCATCTGCCATAATAGAAGCATTCTTCTTCACCTGGTCCTGGTAGCTTTTAAATTCGTCGGTAAGTGCCTCTCCAAAGGACACAGCCTTGGCAGCAATCATATGCTCCAGGGGTCCTCCCTGGATACCCGGAAATACCGCGGAATTAATCAGTGAAGACATCTTCCGGATCACTCCTTTCTTGGTGGCCCTTCCCCAGGGATTATCATAATCTTTCCCGATCAGAATAATTCCTCCCCGTGGGCCACGCAGGGTTTTGTGGGTGGTGGAGGTTACAATATGAGCATGTGGAAGTGGATTATCCAGCAAGCCGGCTGCAATGAGTCCGGCCGGATGCGCCATATCAACCATCAGTATGGCCCCAATCTTATCAGCAATTTTCCTCATTCGCTTGTAATCCCACTCCCGGGAATAGGCCGAGGCCCCGCCAATAATCATTTTGGGACGCTCCTTAAGTGCTACCTCCTCCATGGCATCATAGTCGATCCGGCCCGGTCTTTTCATCCAGGCCATAGGAAACTGCCCTGTAGAGAATCCCCGAACTATTGACCGGTGAACCATGCGAAAGGTGTCCCCCGTGACTAAGGTCAAGCCCCATAAAGGTATCGCCAGGCTCCAGAACGGTAAGAAATACAGCCATATTGGCCTGCGCCCCCGAGTGGGGCTGCACATTGGCATACTCGGCACCATAGAGTTCACAGAGCCTGTCAATGGCCAGGTCCTCTACCTTATCGATCACCTCACACCCTCCGTAATAGCGGTGTCCTGAGTAGCCTTCGGCATATTTGTTGGTCAGGCAGGATCCCATGGCTTCCATCACCTGGGTGCTGACAAAGTTTTCAGATGCAATCAGCTCTATACCCCTTTTTTGGCGCTGTTGTTCAAGTTCGATCATTGCAAACAAATCAATATCTCTCTTCATGGTCTAACTGTTTTTAAAATATCTCCAAATTTAGTGTTTTGCCGCTGTAATAAAGTGAAAGTTGGCCCGTCTTTTTAACAAAACTACCCCTTTATGGCCCTCAACAAACTAAAACAGGCACTCCGCCTATTGTTCGAGGAGAGGAGGATCAGTATTATTCCATTGCCGAGCCCTACCATGTGAATGTAAGCCCCTTTGTATCCGGACCGGTCTGGAAGGATGAGGTCCCTGAAATAGAAGATTTGTGGAAGAGAGTATGGATAGGAGAAAAAATTACTGCCAGCCCGTTTTGCTTCAGGATATTCTCTTGCAGAAGCGAGTCACTGCTTAGCTCAAGCTCCCGGATAGCTACTTTTGTGGATGAATTTAACATAGGATCATCGTAGAAAATGGTGGCTCTATAAGTTGTTTCCTTATCCAGAAAATCAAGCACAAGAGAAAGCTCATAGGGTTCCGTGCCGGCCAAAGCCCCCACATACCAGTTATCTCCTTTTTTACGAGCAATGACAGCATATAAACCGGGGTAACCATCAATCACCTTTGTATGGTCCCAAACGGTCGGAATATCAGCGAAAAACTGAAGATCCTCAATTTCAGGTATGGCTCCTTCGGCACCTCCTGCACCCCCTTTTTTACCAGGTGAACCTTGTGGTCTGTCATACCAGTACAGAAATTGCCATGGACTATAAATACATATAGCTTTTGCCATCTGGGAGGCATGTGAGCCCATTTTTCGGGCCACCCTGTCGGCGAAGTAACAGTTGGTATGATCTCCGGCCCCTGCAATCATACGGGTGAAAATGGTATTAATTACCATATCGTTGGACGGGCTTTCTTCGTCGCCCCGGATGCCTTCCTGTGTCATCAGGTTCGGGAAAGTACGCGAATACCCACTTGGGCGGTATTCATCGTGAATATCTACCATTAATTCATGTTCCGCTGCAAGACGGACTGCGTGATGTAACCAGTGGGTCCAGTCTTGCGGACCAACCTGTACGAATCCGTATTTAACTCCCGCAACTCCCCATGATTTTAGCAGTGGTAAAACCTCTTCCAGTTGTTTTTCCAGTGCCCTACGGTTCAGGTACAGTATGATCCCCACGTCGCGCTCCCTTGCATAGTCAATAATATAGGGCAAATCAAGTGGTCCGGGAGAACGCCCGGGATCCACCGTAACAGTCCTTGCATCCGAAGCATCCTCGTACTCGTTGCCATACCAGCCGGCATCGAACTCCACAAATTGTAAGTTGTGTTTCACTGCAAAATCAACACAGGCTATCCCACCCTGTGTAGTCAGGGTCACCTCCCGGATTACTTTCCCTGGCTTTATAAAAGAGGTAGAGCTAAGTCTATTTTCTTCATTCAGGTTCAAAAGGAGAAAATTATTCTCGAGAATCTGAGCCGGAGTATTGCCCGCCATAATAAATCTCCATGGCGTGGCGTAGCCATGGGGATCAATAGTGATTGGATATTGACCCTTCTCACCCTTATCCAGCGCTGACGCCAGGGTATGAGGCTTCGACTTTTGTTTTACGAATTTCATTCTCGCAAAATCGATCAAGGCGGCCTCTCCTATGGCTGTAAACACGGTGTCTGATAATTCAGCCAGCAAAGGCCTTTCAGCAATAAAGGATAATTCGGACAGTCTAAGTTTCCTGATTTCAGACTGGGCATGCTCGCTTACCCAGAGCTCCGGGTCTTCTGGATAGACAAACTCTGTCAGTTCCTGTTTCAAAAGAAGTGCTCTGCCGCTATGAATTTCGTAACGGAAGGCGACTCCCTGGTTGTAGGCACGTATTCTTAATGCAAGACGGCCATCGAAGTTCTGACTGGAGAACTCTACCTTCACTTCATTGTACTGATCCGGATACACATTCCTCTCGCCATAAACGGGTTTCCAGTCCACATTTTTCGAAAGCTTTTCCACATGATCCACCTCCACAGCATCGAAAAGAACCGTCCCGTCGCAGAGTATAAATCCCAGTGCCGATTTTTCAATAACTGGATATCCCTTCCAGCTCAGATGATAAGAGAGACTGTCCTTTGCCTCCAGATGGAAGGTATAGGATGCATCGGGGCTGTTTAAACGGAGGAGTCCTTTGTCCCCCTGGCAGGCATTAATTGAGAATGCCAGGGCCAGGATCCAAAGAGAGTTTCTAAGTAGCATGTTTTTCTCCGAATACTTATCCCACCAGGACTCCCTGGAGCAGGTAAAAGCCGGCGGCAATTAAAGCACCCAGCACAGGGCCTGCTACCGGGATCCAGGCATAGCCCCAGTCGCTGTCCCCTTTATGTTTCATGGGCAACAGCATGTGCATGATCCTGGGACCGAGGTCCCTCGCGGGATTGATGGCATAGCCCGTGGTTCCTCCGAGAGAAATTCCAATGGCAGTAACCAGCAAAGCCACCGGCAAAGCTCCCAGGGCACCCAGCCCCATTTTCACCTCAGCTCCATCTTCCAGCAATATGGAGGGATCAGCAATATAAAGGATCACAAATATCAGCACAAAGGTTCCAATCACTTCACTGAGCAGGTTACTGACGGGCTTTCTAATGGCGGGCCCTGTGGAGAAACAAGCCAGCTGTGCTACCGCATCCTCCGTTCTGTTAAAGTGAGGCCGGTAGAAAAGCCATACGGTTCCGGCTCCGGCTGCGGCCCCGGCCATCTGAGCAAAAATAAAGGGGAACACCTGGTTCCATGCAAAACTACCGGCTGCGGCCAGTCCGATGGTAACGGCTGGATTGATATGGGCACCGGAGACAGGTCCTGCCACCGTTACAGCCACAAAAACACCCAATCCCCAACCCATTGAGATCAGGAGCCATCCCCCATTATTGCCTTTGGTATCTTTAAGTACCACGTTGGCCACTACGCCATTTCCCAGCAGTATCAGGAGAAATGTGCCTATGAATTCTGCAAAAATCTCGTTCAGCATAAAGTCAGTCTAAGGATTTATAATATATGATTTTCTTCATTGAATATGGGCTATAAGACGGGATCCTGCCAGGCGCGACTTCTGGATACCGCCTTTTCCCAGTCCTTCTTTAGGACCAGACGTTTTTCTTCGGATACCTTGCTTAAGAAAGTGCGGTCCATGGCCCATTGTTCCCGGATCTCCTCCACGGAGCCCCAGAAACCTGTGGCCAGTCCGGCCAGGTAAGCTGCCCCCAGAGCAGTGGTTTCTATGTTCTCGGGCCGTATCACCGGAATCCCGATCAGGTCGGCCTGAAACTGCATCAACAGATCATTAACGACCGATCCTCCATCCACTTTCAATTCACCGATCTTAATACCGGCATCACTTTCCATGGCCCCCATCACATCAGTCACCTGAAAAGCAATGCTCTCCAGGGCTGCCCTGGCGATATGGCCGGCAGTAACTCCGCGGGTAAGCCCTCCAATCATTCCCCGGGCATACTGGTCCCAGTAAGGGGCTCCCAGTCCGGTAAAGGCAGGTACGAAATAAACCCCTCCATTGTCCTCTACCGATTCGGCAAGTTTCTCCACGTCAGATGACTTCTTAATTAGCCCCAGGCCGTCTCTCAACCACTGAATCACAGCTCCTCCAATAAATATACTTCCCTCCAGGGCATAAATGGTCTTTCCATCCAATTGCCAGGCAATGGTGGTGACCAGGTTGCTCTTGGAACTTACCGGTTCCTCCCCGGTATTGCACAGGATAAAACAGCCCGTTCCATAGGTGCACTTAACTGATCCGGGAGTCAGACACATCTGTCCGAAAGTGGCCGCCTGCTGGTCTCCTGCGATTCCGGCAATGGGAACCGGGACAGAGAGAATCCCTTTTGAAGTCTCCCCATATACCTCCGAAGAAGATTTTACTTCGGGAAGCATGCTTTCCGGGATACCAAAAAGCTCCAGGAGCTCTTTATCCCATTTTAAAGTCTTAATATTATACAGCATGGTCCGACTGGCGTTGGTCACATCAGTCACGTGTACCTTCCCGCCCGTCAATTTCCAAATCAACCAGGAATCCACGGTGCCCAGAGCCAGTCTGCCCTCAGCAGCCAGCTCCCTGGCTCCGGGAGTATGCATCAGCATCCACCTCCATTTGGTAGCTGAAAAATAGGCATCAATGACCAGTCCGGTCTTCTCCTGAATCATCTCCTTATGGCCGCCGGCCTTAAGCTCGTCACAAAATTCAGAGGTTCTGCGATCCTGCCACACAATTGCATTGCAAATGGGGTCCCCGCTCTCCCGGTCCCAGATCAGGGCAGTCTCCCGCTGGTTGGTGATCCCAATGGCAGCCACATCCCCGGCACCAGCGCCGGCTTCCCTCAGGGCATCATGCATCACCCGGTTCTGGGAATTCCAGATATCCATGGGATCATGTTCCACCCACCCGGGCTGGGGAAAGATCTGCCGGAACTCTTTCTGGGCTACTCCGGCCATTTTACCTGAATGGTCAAATACAATAGCCCTGGAACTGGTCGTGCCCTGATCCAGGGAAAGAACGAATTTTTTATTAGGATTGCTCACCATGATCGTCTTATTAAGTTATTTATTTGCATGTCCCTACGCAGCCTGAGCTTTAGTTTAAAATACCCATATTGGCCAGGCTGGTAAACGCTTTCACCTGCTTGTTTTCCCATGCTTTTTCTTTGCCCAGTTCAAAGGCCAGAATAGAAGCCACTTCCGGGGCAATTCGAATGCATTCACGGGCATCCAGCTGCAGTGCCCGGATACGACGCGACAGGCAGTCCTCGAGCGTACGGGCCATCTCCTCTCTTACTGCCCATACCACCTGGGCCCTGATTAACTGTACCCGCTCACTGATCACCCTTCCCATTTCGGGATCTTCTCCAATCAAGCGCTTGATCTGCTCCTGGTCACTTCCGTACCAGTAAAGGGGATCGCTGCGGTCAACTTTTTCGCTGTACCCATGAATTTTCAGAGTGGGTGTAACAGATTCATGAGGAACCAGCTTTGCTTGCCTGGCCGCTATATCCACCACATCCTCTGCCATTTTTCGGTAGGTGGTCCATTTCCCCCCCGTAAGGGTGATAAGTCCCCCCTTCGAAATTAGGATTTTATGCCCTCGGGAAATCTCCTTGGTCTTCTTGCCTTCCGCAGCCGGAGCAGCAAGAGGCCTTAATCCTGTAAATACAGCCAGCACATCCGATCGCTGGGGAGCAATCTCCATATACAGGCGGGCAGTCTCAAGGATATACTCCACTTCCTGATCTTCGGCTGAAGGTTCCAGTTCAGCATGTTGTTTCTCCACATCGGTGGTGCCCACCACCACCCTGTTGTGCCAGGGTACCGCAAACAGCACCCTTCCATCGGAGGTTTTGGGAATCATCAGGGCCTCCTCTCCTTTCAGGAATTCCTTATCCATCACCAGATGGATGCCCTGACTTGGCTTGACCACGTCCCTGGCCTCAGGGTCCTCCATTTTCAATATGTCATCCACAAATACCCCCGTGGCATTGATTACTGCAGCTGCAGTGATTTCATAGGAATTCCCCTTCTCCTGATCTTTTGCGTTCACACCACAAACCTGGCCCCCTTCCAGTCTCAGGCCGGTCACCTTCATATGGTTTATCACGACTCCACCCCTTTCAGCAACCGACTGGGCCAGGTTCACCGCCAGGCGGGCATCATCAAACTGGCAATCAAAATAGCGAACGCCTCCCTTGAGTTTCTTTTTCTTCAGCGCTGGCAAAGCTCTGCGGGCACCCCTTGCAGAAAGCGGAACCGAGCGACCGATTCCCAGACGGCCTGCCATCAGATCGTAAAGAGTCAGACCAATGGTATAAAAGGGTATGCACCACCAGCTATAGCAGGGGATTACAAAGGGCTGGTCTTTTACCAGGTGGGGGGCATTCTTCTTCATCCTTCCGCGTTCTTTAAGTGCCTCCAGGACCAGGGAGATATTTCCCTGTGCCAGGTAACGCACACCTCCATGAACCAGCTTGGTACTGCGGCTGGAAGTTCCCTTGGCAAAATCGTCCTGTTCAAGCAATATCGTACGGTAGCCCCTGCTTATGGACTCCAGGGCAGCCCCCAGTCCGGAAGCGCCGCCTCCTATTACAATTATATCATATTCAAAGCCGGATTCCTCCAGCTTTTTAATCATCAAATCTCTATTCATTACAGCTTCAGGAATTATTTGTTGGGTGATCCTAAATTTACTTTTATTTTCCAAGCCTCCCAATTCTTTTTTGTAGTTTTAGGGAGATCGATACAACAATTATCAAAACCTACCCAACCATGAAATCTGTGATCTTCAAAACAGCCTTTACCCTGTTGTTTTCCACATCCCTTTTAATTGGAATCTCAGCACAAACGGAAAAACCCGAGGAAAATACCCGTGCCATAGAATTTCCCGATATACCGGGCTATGTTACGCTGAAGTGTGACTTGCATATGCATACGGTGCTATCCGACGGGAATGTCTGGCCAAATATTAGGGTCCATGAAGCTCTGGAGGACGGACTGGATGTAATCTCTATTACAGATCACATTGAATACCAGCCCCATCACCTGGATATCCCCCACCCCGACAGAAACCGCAGCTATGAGCTGGCCCTGAAGGCTGCCGAGGGAACTGAACTCTTGATCATTCCGGGAACGGAGATTACCAGATCCATGCCGCCCGGACATTTCAATGCCATTTTTGTGAAAGATGTAAATGCACTAATGCAGAAGGATGTGATGGAGGTATTCAGGGAAGCCCAAAAACAGGGAGCCTTTGTATTCTGGAACCACCCCCACTGGACCGCCCAGAGGCCCGATGGTGTGGCCACGCTTACCGAAATGCATCATGAACTGTTGAAAGAGGGCCTTTTTGCAGGGATCGAAGTATATAACGACAAGACTTACTCCAGGGAAGCGGTTGAACTTGCACAGAAGTACAATCTGACCATGCTGGGGAACTCTGACGTTCACAGTCTGGTTGACTGGAGCTACGAGGTGCCACAAGGAGGACACCGGCCTGTAACACTGGTATTTGCCACGAATAAAAGTGCAGAAGCAATGCAAAAAGCTATGGAACAGGGCCAAACCGCCGTCTGGTTTAAAAATACCCTGGTGGGAAATCAGGACTTTCTTACCCTGATGCTTGAAGAATCTCTGGAAGTTGAGCGCTCGGGCAAAGGTCCTGTCCCCACCCTCCGGGTCCACAACCATTCAGATGCGGATCTTGTTCTTGAAAATCTTTCAGCCTATACCCTGCATAATTTTGCCCCGGTATTCATACTGAAATCGCATGAAACTACCTCGGTGATGGTTAAAACCCTGGAAACACTTGAATCCTTTGAAATGAAATTCAGGGTTCTCAATGCCTATGTGAGCCCCGATACCCATCCGGAAATTCAGTTCACCGTACAATAACTAACTCATGGAACAGAACTACAACAAACTAAGACTATTTATTGGTAGTTGTTTTGCACTACTGGTAACGGCCCTGACCTTTGCAATGAGGGCAAAAATTGAAGAAATATTTGGCCCCGTTGAAGAAGGCGGCATTTTTGGACTTTCTAAAGAAGCCATAGGCTGGGCATTTAGTCCTGCATTCTGGGGGTTTACCATTGCCATGGTACTGGGAGGATTTATTATCGACATTGTAAAAACAAAAACGCTGGTTTGGACAGCATTTATCCTTCAGTTGATCGGGGCTATCGTATTTATACTTGCCAAGAATAAGGAGGTGCTGTTTATAGCCAATGTTTTTATCGGGCTTGGAAACGGAACTGTTGAAGCAGCTTTCAATCCATTGGTTGCCACCATTTACCCAAAAGATAAAACCAGGATGTTGAACAGGTTTCACGTCTGGTTCCCTGCCGGGATTGTGATCGGCAGTCTGCTGGCCTACTTTATGATGGATAAAATGGAAATTAACTGGCAGATTTATTCAGCCCTGCTTTTTATTCCACTTGCGATTTATGGTGTTCTCTTCCTCGGACAGAAAATTCCGGAAACAGAACGTGTGGCCAGTGGTGTTAGCTATAAGGGAATGATGATGGCTGTTGGGGCACCTTTCACCATCATTATATCGATGACCCTCATGATTCTGCTGGCGACCAAGGTCATTAATTTCCCGGAAGGATGGATGTACCTGGCTCTAATTGGATTGGTTTCCCTGATATCTATTCTGGAGGCAAAACTGGTTCATAAAGAAAATGCAATATTTCCAATCATGTTCTCATTGATGCTTCTTACCTCTTCCACAGAACTGGTGACCAATCAATGGGTGAACGCCCTGCTTGGAGGTGCTGTTGAGAGCGCTATTCTCCTGCTGGCACTTATATCCACCATCATGGCTCTGGGCAGGTTTTTTGCCGGACAACTGGTTCATCGTATTAATCCCGTGGGTGTGCTGCTCATGTCATCTGTATTCGCGGCAATCGGAATTTACGTGTTGAGCTTTGTAAGTTCGCCTGGCATGACCATAGTTGGTGCAGTTCTATTTGCCATTGGGATTACTTATTTCTGGCCCACCATGCTTGGATTTTGCTCAGAATATATTCCAAGGACAGGAGCCTTGGGGCTTTCTCTTCTTGGAGGTGCAGGATTTGTTTCAGCATCCATGTTTATGCCGGTAATGGGTAAGATCCTTGAAGAGAATGATACGAGTGTTGCATTGCAAAGCATGGGAATACTCCCTATCTTGATGATAATTGGATTTTCAGTCCTTTTTGCTCTCTACAGAAAAAAGAAACCTGAAGTCCTGTAAGGCTTAGATCATTAGTGAAGATTTTAAAAATAACCATCGTATGAAAAATCGCAATACAAGAAATTTAATTGTCTTAGGGGCATTTGTCATGGTACTTATCGTAGTTGCCGGATGCTCGGGCTCCGCAAACAAGGCAGGCGCAGAAACAGAATACAAAGGAGTCCAAATAGGTGCAATTACCTATAGCTGGCGAAGCATGCCAAGCACCCCTGCAGATATTATCAACTATTGCAAGCAGACCGGGATCACCTCCCTGGAACTTATGGGAAATATTGCGGAGGCTTATGCCGGTGCCCCGGAAGGGCCGCCATGGCCAGAGAATTTCCGGGAGCTAAGCGAAACGGAGCAGGCTGATTTCAGGAAGCAGGTGGAAGAGCATGGGAAGCTTATCAGTGAATGGCGCATTCAAGAGGCTTCCCCTGGTAAGTACAGAGAGCTAAAGGCCTTGTTCGATGAGGCCGGGATCCATATCCACACCGTAAAATTCTCCCCGGCCAACTGGAGCGATGCGGAGATTGACTATGCCTTCGAATCTGCCAGGATCCTGGGGGCCAAAGCTGTTACCAATGAAATTGGACATGAGGCAGCCAAACGCCTTGGACCCTTTGCAGAAAAACATGATATGTATGCGGTGTTCCACAACCATGGCCAGCCGGGCGATACTGCATTTCATTTTGAGGATTTTCTGGCCTATTCGCCCAACAACATGCTGAACCTGGATGTGGGTCACTACTTCGGTGCCACCGGCTTACATCCCAACGAGCTGATTACCAAGCTACATGAGCGCATCTACAGCATCCACCTGAAAGACAAGACCGCTAAGAGATGGGTATCCTCCGGACACCAATGCTCCCTGGGGACAGGGGGATACTCCTCTTCGTAGATATCCTGCAGCTGATCAAGCTCAACCAGTGGGATATTTATTGTGATATAGAGCTGGAATATGAGATCCCTGAAGGTTCAGACGCGGTCATAGAAACCGGTAAATGTGTGGCTTATGCTAATAAGCTGCTGGCGCCGCTTGAATAAGGGAAAAGCACAAAAAAACCAAAAGCTGTTGTTTAAATAACTCTGCTTTTGGCTTGTTGTGTGCCCAGGACAAGAATCGAACTTGCACGACCAAAAACGGTCACTAGGCCCTCAACCTAGCGCGTCTACCAGTTCCGCCACCTGGGCAAATGAATATAATGAGAAAAAGTGCCCAGGAAAGGACTCGAACCTTCACGTACTTGCGTACACTAGTCCCTGAAACTAGCGCGTCTACCAATTCCGCCACCTGGGCAATATACATATAATCAAATAAAGAACGATAAGTCAAAAAACAACCCCGAAGAATTTCCTTCGGGGCTGCAAATATATTAATTTTTACTGTTTCCCGGTATAGTTTAAAACACTTTTTCACCGGTGCAGATTCTTCATTCTTCTTCCTCTTTCAGGTGCTTTTATTCTCCTTCAGCGACGATCCTGACCGGCTGGCTTGAGCTGTCCGGCTGCAGGCGAATTGGCTACCCTGCCTTCGCTACACCTGCGGCTTTCTTGTTCGTCCAAAATAACTTCATCTACGTAAGGCTGTAAAGGTATGCACTTCCCTTCCTGTAAGCAGTTCGCGTTTCAATCCAGTCCAATATCCTCTCACCCAAGGGTATCAGTTGACATAGACCCTCGTTTCCACCCTGAATAACATCCACATAGTAGCTCTGATAACTCAGATCCGTCAAAGGTAACCTTCCCCGTAACTGTTGGTATAAAATGCTCCAACAGCCATATTGATATTCCGGTTCCCAGTCAGTCAGAGTGGGATACAAGATAACACTCGCACCAGTCCGTAATCACATATTCGGCTCCAGTACTCCTTGACAATAATGGTAATTTCCGAACCAATCACCTCCATAGGGATAAGTGGCTGTGCTAATGTCTCCTTTGGTTCCGAAGGCCCTGAGTTGGACATCGTAAAAGCCCGGATCCACGAAGTAATGATCCACGACAGAATCAGATAGATAATGCCATCGTCCATATCCCATTCCACACTACTCCGTATTGGTTGAATAAGTTGGTAAAGTGACGTTTCTCCCACATAGGCAGGATTCAGGTCCACGGTCGCATTGGCAAAAGGTTCTCGGTTGCAGCCTATCACCACCAGTGAAAGCAGGCGGCAGTATGGTATAGTAAACGTTTCATGGCAAATGGATTTTCTGGTTTCTTGCTGTATAGTAAATTCAAATAGCATGCCAAACTTAAATTTGAAGTGTTTGAAGTATCTCCTTCTCACGGGCCAAAATAGTGAAAACTGCCGGAACTATTATCACAAGTGATCCACATTTTGTTATCCATGTTTTTACACTCTCCGGGAACCTTTCCGAAGTATGTGCCCAAAAGATGATCTTGTACATGAGAATCTAGGCCCATGAGTTTTCGTATCTTTGCGCAGTTTTTCTAAAATGGATAATTCAATGATCAACATAACTTTTCCCGACGGATCCGTGCGGCAGTATGAACCGGGTGTATCCGGACTTGATATTGCCAAAAGCCTGAGCAACAGCCTGGCACGTGAGGTTCTCTCCATCAATGTGAATGACGAGTTGTGGGATCTGAACCGCCCCATCGAGAGGATGCCACCATTAAACTGAATAAATTTGATGATCCAGACGGAAAGCACGCCTTCTGGCATTCCTCGGCCCACCTGATGGCCGAAGCCATTGAAGCCCTCTATCCGGGAACCAAATTTGGAATCGGACCAGCCATCGAAAATGGCTTCTACTACGATGTGGATCCGGGTGATGAAGTGGTGATCACCGATGCAGACCTGCCGAAAATTGAAAAGAAAATGAAGGAGCTGGCCTCCCAGAAGATGGTCTATACCAGAGAGAGGTCAGCAAGGACGAGGCCATGAAGTTTTTTGGTGACAAGGGAGATGAATACAAGACGGAACTAATCAACGAACTGGAAGACGGAACCATTTCCTTCTACCACCAGGGAAATTTTACCGATCTCTGCCGCGGTCCCCACCTGCCCGACACCTCCCCCATTAAGGCCATAAAGCTGCTTAGTGTTGCCGGTGCCTACTGGAGGGGAGATGAAACACGGAAACAACTGACCCGGATTTACGGTGTTACTTTCCCAAAAGCCAAGATGCTGGAAGAGTACCTGGAGCTACTGGAACAGGCCAAATTGCGGGACCACCGTAAACTGGGTAAAGAGCTGGAGCTTTTTACCTTTTCGCAACGTGTCGGACCCGGACTGCCCCTTGTGGCTGCCCAAGGGGGCCCAGCTTAGAGAACGATTGGAAAATTTCCTGAAGAAAGTGCAGCGCGATACCGGTTATGAACCCGTAATCACCCCGCATATCGGACAAAAGGAATTGTGGGTGACCTCCGGACACTATGCCAAATATGGAAAAGATAGTTTCCAGCCCATCCACACCCCCAGGAAGGTGAAGAGTTCCTGCTTGAAACCCATGAATTGTCCTGCCCATTGTGAAATCTACAAGTCCAAAGCCCAGTTCCTACAAGGATCTGCCGGTTCGTTTGGCTGAATTTGGAACGGTATACCGTTATGAACAAAGTGGAGAACTTACACGGACTTACCCGTGTACGTGGGTTTACCCAGGATGATGCCCATATTTTCTGCCGACCCGATCAGTTGAAGGAGGAGTTCATCAAAGTGATCGATATCATTCTATACATATTTAAAACATTGGACTTTAAAGACTTTGTCACCCAGGTTTCATTACGAGATCCTGAAGACAAAGAGAAATATATTGGATCGGATGAAAACTGGGAGAAAGCCGAAAAGGCCATCATGGAAGCGGTGGAAGCCAAAGGAATGGAAAATGTGGTGGTGGAATACGGAGAAGCAGCATTTTACGGGCCCAAACTGGACTTCATGGTAAGGGATGCCCTGGGAAGGAAATGGCAACTGGGTACCATCCAGGTAGATTACAACCTTCCGGAACGTTTTGAACTGGAATATATAGGCGCTGATAATCAGAAACATCAGCCGGTAATGATTCACCGTGCACCCTTTGGTTCCATGGAACGATTTGTTGCTGTTCTGATCGAACATACTGCAGGTAAATTTCCACTGTGGCTAACACCCGATCAGGCTGTGATTCTGCCCATTAGCGAAAAATACCACGATTATGCTGAAAAAGTTTCAAAATTCCTAAAAAATTACGATATTCGCACCCTGATTGACGAGAGGAGTGAAAAGATAGGTAAGAAGATCAGGGATAACGAGTTAAAGCGAATTCCATATCTGCTTATCGTAGGTGAAAAAGAGCAAGAAAGCGGAACAGTTTCCGTTCGAAGGCAGGGAGAAGGAGATAAAGGAGAGATGAGCACTGGAGGAATTTGCAAGATTTTTGCAATCTGAAGTTGAGAATCAGTTGGAAGAAATTGAGACTAATGTTTAACTAAATATAGGAGGAACAAGTCATAGCAGGACCAAGTCATTATCGTAGACGAAATAACGATAACCGCAACAAGGACCGGATCGCTTTTCAGAACCAATCAACAGATCCGTGCTGCCTCAGTTCGCCTGGTTGGTGACAACATTGAGAATCCAGGAGTTGTTTCCATTGCAGAAGCTCTGAAAATTGCTGATTCACTGGATCTGGATCTGGTGGAGATTTCACCCAAGGCCGATCCGCCTGTTTGCAGGGCCGTCGATTATCAGAAGTTTCTTTATCAGCAGAAGAAGAAGCAAAAGGAGATGAAAGCCAAAGCCACAAAGATCGTGGTGAAGGAGATCAGGTTTGGACCCAATACGGATGAGCATGATTACAGTTTTAAACTGAAGCATGCCAATAAATTTCTGGAAGATGGTGCCAAGCTGAAAGCTTTTGTATTTTTCAAGGGAAGGTCCATTTTGTATAAAGAGAAAGGTGAGATCCTGCTACTAAGACTTGCTCAGGACCTGGAAGAAGTGGGGAAAGTAGAACAACTGCCCAAGCTGGAAGGGAAAGCGGATGACCATGTTCTGGCTCCCAAAGACTGAAAAAGAAGTAGTTTATATATAGATAAATTGATAGGAATAATGCCAAAAATGAAGACAAATCCGGGTGCCAAGAAGAGATTTACGCTCACCGGAACCGGTAAAATCAAGAGGAAACACGCTTACAAGAGCCATATTCTTACCAAGAAGTCAAAGAAGCGCAAGCGGAACCTGACCTATTTTGGAGAAGTACATAAAGCCGACGAAGAGAACATCAAGCGTCTGCTGGCCATGAAGTAAGCACTTAACTGTTGAAAAACAGGTAAATAAGTATTAACCAGGATGTGGAGCCAGAAAGTGTCGCCAAGGACCGCCTACATCCAAAAAAGCAAGAAAAAATGCCAAGAGTAAACAATGCTGTCGCCTCAAGACAGAAGAAGAAAAAAAGTGATGAAGCAGACCAAAGGATACTTTGGTCGCAGAAAAAATGTCTGGACAGTCTCCAAGAATGCATATGAGAAGGGGCTCAGCTATGCATACCGTGATCGTCGCAAGAAGAAAGCCGAATTCAGGGCCCTCTGGATCCAGCGTATCAATGCAGCTGTTCGTGAGTATGATATGTCCTACTCCGAATTTATGGGAAAACTGAGCAACTCAGGGATCGAGATCAACCGCAAAGTACTTGCCGACCTGGCCATGAACGATCCCAAGGCTTTTGAAGCCATTGTTAAGAAAGTGAAGTAAGAGAATTCAATAAAATAGAAGCCGCTTCTTAAAATGGGAGCGGCTTTTTTTGTTATGTGTGACTATATAAGTAAGTTCGTATATCAGAACCTCTTGAGTTTATGAATATTGCATTGATTGGATATGGAAAAATGGGTAGGACCATCGAGGCCCTCGGGAGTCTTCAGGGCCACTCCTTCCCTGTTATCATTGATGAAAATAACCGATCTCTGATAAGTGAGGGAAAGCTGGCCGGCATTGAGGTTGCCATAGAATTCACCACCCCATCTGCAGCGCCGCAAAATATTATGGAATGTATCGAATTGGGAGTACCGGTCGTTTCCGGCACCACCGGTTGGGATGAGCGTATTCCCGAAATAGAGGACTACTGCAAAAAAAAGAAGGGCTCTCTCTTTTATACCAGTAATTTCAGTATTGGAGTTAACATTCTCTTTGCCCTGAACCGGAAGCTGGCCGGGATTATGGATCAGTTTCCGGAATATGCCATCTCCCTGAGCGAAGTGCACCATGTGCATAAACTGGATGCCCCCAGCGGTACGGCCCTGACCCTGGCCCGGCAGATCCTGGAGGCAAACAGAAATGTTCACTCCTGGTTCCTGAAGAAAAGTGAAAATCTGGAAGAGGCAAAAAAAGGACACTTGCCCATTGAAGCGATCCGGGAAGGCGAAGTCAGGGGAAAACACACGATTCATTACGAGTCTGCCCTGGACTCCATCACGCTCAGTCATGATGCAAAAACCAGGGATGCCTTTGCGGCAGGAGCCTTGCTTGCAGCCAGTTATATCCAGGATAAGAAGGGTATCTTCGGAATGCAGGATCTATTAAACCTTTAGAGCCATGGATCGGATGGTATGGAGATACCTCGGGTTTTTCCTCTCCGGCCTGTTCTGGTCGATGTTGGTCATCTGGATCGGGCTCCTGTTCCTTCTGCCGCTTAACTTTATTCTGTTTGATATTTTTCTTACCAGGAAGGTCGACTGGACCCTTCGAAAATATGGCCTGCCCAGATACCTGCAGGCGACCCTGGAATGGATGTGTAGTCATTCTGTCTGGCCCTGAGCCTTCTCCTTTACCATCAAAGTGCTCTTCGTGGAAACCTACAAGATTCCCACCCCTTCCATGGAGGAAACACTGCTGGCCGGTGACTATATTTTTGTAAGCAAGCTGGCCTATGGCCCACGTCTGCCGGAAACCCCACTGGCCATTCCCTTCTATCACAACAAGCTTCCTTCCGGTAAAAAATCCTACTCTGAAAAACTCAAAATGCCTCATAAACGCTTGAATGGATTTTCCAAGGTGAAAAGGGACGATATCATTGTCTTTAATTTCCCCGTGGGGGATACCATGGTCGTGCAGTATCCCGGACAGAATTACTATTCCCTGGTCAGACAATACGGAAGAGAATATATCCGGTCGGAATTTGATATCATCACCCACCCGGTGGATAAAAGGGAAAACTACATCAAACGATGCATTGCACTTCCCGGGGATACGCTGGAGATTCGGGAGGACAGATAAGGGTAAATGATCAGATCCGGCAGATTTACCGCTGCAGAAATTTAAATATTACGTTTCCACCAAGGGTGAACCCCTTCCCGATCCCTTGCTTGATTCGTTAAAAATCCTTAAAACCTCAGTTACGTACAATCCGGTCAACTCCCTCCACGTTTTATATCTGGCTAAGGAGAATGTGGAATCATTGAGATCATTTCCCCAGGTGAGAAGCATCAGCAGATATTCGGAACCCACCCTCTCTTTCCAGAACCAGGAAATCTTTCCACACAACGAATCCTTACCGGTGGACCGGTGATAATTTTGGTCCGCTTATGAATACCGGCGAGTGGAGACACTATTCAGCTCAATATGCTGAATCTTCCTACTTTACCAGCGTATTATAGAAATATATGAACAAAATGACCTTGCGATTATTAATGACGAGATCCATATAAATGGAAAAGCCAGCCAGCACCTACGTCATTCAGATGGATTACTACTTTGTCATGGGGGACAACCACCACAATTCGGCCGACTCCAGGTATTGGGGATTTGTCCCCGAGGATCACCTACTGGGCAAAGCTGTAGTCGTCTGGTTTTCCATCAAACCCGATACCCCTTTCATTGGTGGTTTGAGAAAAGAACGTATCTTTAGGTCCATTAAATAAAATAGCGTAATGAATATTCGTAAATTACTGAAACACAAATACTTCAAGTTCGGCCTAGCCGTCTTTATCTACATTCTTTTTGTCATCTGGCTGAAGAATTACTGGTTCCTCCTGGGCATCCCCGTGGTCTACGATATCTATGTAAGTAAAAAGGTCAACTGGTCCTTCTGGAAAAGCAGGAAGAAAAAGAACAACGTGGTCGTTGAATGGCTCGATGCACTGATTTTTGCTGTGGTAGCCGTTTCACTGATCAATATCTTTCCTGTTTCAGAACTATAAGATTCCCACCCCCTCCATGGAGGGTAGCCTGCTGGTGGGCGATCATCTCTATGTAAGTAAGACAGCCTACGGACCAAGAACACCCAATACCCCGCTGGCGATTCCCTTCCTTCCCAATACCGTGCTGGGTGGAAAATCCTACCTGGAGTGGATCCAGCGTCCCTATAAAAGACTGAAGGGATTCAGTAAGGTCAAACGAGATGATATTGTGGTCTTTAATTTCCCGGCTTCCGATACAGTAGCCCTGGAGAAATCGGATCATAAACTATATGCCAAGGGAAATTTTGACTATTTCGACCTGATCCGGGACGAGACATATAAACTTATGCAGGCAGACCAGGAACGAAACAACCGAACACGTCCATGGTGGTATATGAGGATTATGTTCGTAAGCAGATTGCCGAGAAATTTGACGTGGAAACCAGGCCGGTAGACCGGCGCGACAACTATATCAAACGTTGCGTGGCCATTGCCGGTGAGACTCTCCAGGTGATCGATAACGATGTTTTTATGAATGGTGAGAAACAAAAGGAATTTGAAGGAATCCAGCGCTGGTACAGCGTCAAAACCAATGGTACCCCCATTAACCCGCGTTCCCTGGAGCCCTTTGGAGTTGGCAGAGATGAGGCAGATGTCAGGAATAATCCCAATTATACCTTTCCCTAGCAAAGAAAATGCCGAAAAAATAAGGGCCCTGCCCGGCATTGTCAGTGTGGAAGCCCGTGAATCTGTTTACAGATGGGCAGTACGACAGGGATATCTTTCCTCACGATGAGAGATATCCCTGGAACCTGGAGTATTTTGGACCGCTGTCCGTTCCTCAGAAAGGAGTTAGCGTGGGGCTGAATATGGAGACTCTGCCGCTCTACCGACGCATCATTGAGGCCTATGAGAAGAACGATCTGCTTGTAAAAGACGGCCAGATCTACATCAATGGGGAGCCGGCCTCCAGCTACACATTCCAAATGGACTATTACTTCATGATGGGAGATAACCGTCACAACTCGGCAGATTCCCGCTTCTGGGGATTTGTCCCCGAGGACCATGTGATCGGGAAGCCCCGTCTGATCTGGCTCAGCATGGATAAGGAGTACGGAGGGGTCCGCTGGAACAGGATGTTCCGGATAGTCAGGGCAAGCAGGTAAAACAGTCCCCTTGGTCTTCCCGGCTCTTTATAACGGCCCCCTGAATTATTATGCCCGGCTGGTCGGACAGAAAGAGATTGTGCTGGAGCAGTATGATAGCTATACGAAGCAGACCTACAGGAACCGCTGCATGATCATGGGACCCAATGGAGTGATTCCTCTATCCATCCCGGTAAAGCGAAAAAGGGGCGTAAAAACGCAGCTGCGAGATATCAGGATCGATTACGATTCCAACTGGAACAAGATCCATTGGCGAAGCCTGGTCGCAGCCTATGCCTCATCGCCCTTTTTTGAATATCTGGCCGATGAAATCAGTCCCTTCTATCAGAAAAGATTTGAATTCTTATTGGATCTGAATTTTGAATTACTGGTGCAAACTCTGGAGATACTGGGATTGATTCTCCCGGTGAGCCTTTCTGAGCTCTTCACTCCCATCACCTCGGAGCACGATCCCAGGCAGTTCATCCACCCCAAAAAGGAACAGGCGGCAGCAGATCCCGGCTTCCTCCCTCAGGAGTACCACCAGGTCTTCTCCGACCGCCTGGGATTCCGCTCCAACCTGAGTATCCTGGATCTGATCTTCAATGAAGGACCGGATGCGCTATCTTACCTGCAGCGCTGTCTTAAAACTTGAATCCAACGGTAAACATGAGGTTATTGCCATTGATCTCATTGAGAGAAATTTCATTGGCCCCCGGCACATAGGAGTACATCCCATAAACTTCATTCCGTGTGGAGTAAGAGTAGCTCATGTCAAAATAGGCCCTGGAGGTTCTTATACCGAAGCCCCCCGAATAGATCCAGCTCTCCGCATTGTTCCGGCCATCGGTGAAGGGACTTTTCAGATACTGCCCACCGGCACGGAAGTAGAAGGAAGAGAGTCTGATCTCAGCCCCGGCCTTCAGGTTATGTGCTACCTGGAAACCCTCACGAATCTGGTCGTTCTCATCAAAAAACTCATAATCATTGGCACTCAGACGCGCTGTGGAGTAATCTACATAGTCATACCCAAGAGAGACTGTGGCAAGTTTGGAGAGGATCACCGAAGCATTGGCACTGGCCCTGAAGGGTGTTTTAAGTTTGTAATCATAGATCCCATCTGGTGATCCTTCGTAGGCATCCTCAATCCCGGAACTACTGTCCCAGTAAGAGTCCATTTCCGTATACTTCTGATCGGTAAGCCTGTAGTAGGTAGGCAGTTGAACGGAGGCTCCAATCCGGATCATATGTATGGGCCTGAGGATCATCCCGAAACGTGCGGTATATCCCCATCCTGTGGTGCTGTTGAACTCTCTGAACCGGAAGCTGTCGAAATCCAGTACATGATTGTCCTGATCTGTCTCTGTATGGTAAATATCTTCGTAGAACCTGACTGAATGAAATCCCATGGTGGCCCCGAAATAGAGCAGGTTACTGAAATTGAATGCACCGGAAATGGAATACTCCCCTATATATCCCGATTGCAGGGAGGACCGGTAGAGCTGCTGCCCGTAGCCATCCAATTGCATATCGTGCCAGTAGCTTTCTGAGGTCTCATCATAGGGCATCAGGTAGGTATCAAATGCAAGCTGCTCGTAAAAAGGACTCAGGTTATTGGGATCAGCATTGGCATGCCAGGTGAAATCGTCCAGCAGCGAGCTGCTTTGGCTGATTCCACGGATGGTGGTACTGCTATTATAATTAACAAGGGTATTGTATCCCAGTGCGAAAGCGGCCCCCACAATCCCGCTGCTTTTATCACGGGTCATCGCATTGACCATTCCAATACTCCCCAGGTTAAACTTCAACCGGGATTCATCAGCCATGGCTCCCTGGAAATTGGAGCTGGTATTCACCCAGTAAAAGGAGGGTGAAAAAGAGAATTCTGAAGAACGATAGAGCCCCAGTCCGGCCGGATTGGTCACCACCGAAGTGAAATCACCTCCCAGTGCGCCTATGGCCCCCCCCTGTGCAGCATATCTGGCCGTTCCAAAGGGATTGTACTGGGAAAATCTAAGTGCCTGCATTTCATTCTGGGCATTCACTGTAAGGACAGAGCCCACAAATAGCAAGGCTATTAATGATAACTTTTTCATCGTTATATCTGTTTTTGTTCTTAGGAGAACGGGATCCCCTGGGGGATCCCGGTGTTGTATGACAGTTTAGCGTCTGGACGAACCTGAAGACCTTGATCCTCCTGAACTGCTGCTGGAGCTGCTGCTACCTGAACTTCGGCTGGAGCTGCTGCTACCTGAACTCCGGCTAACGGATCCACTGGAACGGCTGGCCCCTGAACTCGAGCGACTGTATGAGCTGCTGCTGCGGCTGGAACTACTTGGACGACTGTAGCTGCTGCTGCTGCGGCTGGAACTACTGGGACGACTGTAGCTGCTGCTGCTGCGGCTGGAGCTGCTTGGGCGGCTGTAAGAGCTGCTGCTGCGGTTGGGTGTGACAGAGCGCTGAACGGTTGTTGATCTTTGCTGTGTAGCAGGCTGAGTATAACTCCTGTTCTGAGGAACACTCTTGTTATAGCTCGTTGTAGAACTGGTCCGTGGCTTGCTGTAGCTGGGGGTATAGGTTCCCCTGCGAGTGGTCGCCGTGCTGCTCCGCTGTTGCGCATTCACAGCCCCGGTGGTCCTGGTAGTTCTTACCGTATTCGCAGTGGACCTTTGCACAGCCGTACTGGTATTGCTCCTCACCTGCCTTTGTTGCGAATTGGCCAAACTGGAATTGCTGCGTGTGCTTGTGGCGGAGTTTGACGAGGCCGTGGCGCTGCGACTCCTGTAACGGGGATCACCGGCAGTGGAAGTTTTTGCATTTCCTGTGGTCACTGTGGATGGTCTTGAATATCCATAGTAGTGCCTGTTATCCATTCTGCCATAACGGGTGTTGCCCGAGTAGCGGTCGCTACCTGAATAATACCCGGCATAATACCCATGGTTGTATCCACTCCAGTAGGATCCTCCGTAGTAGGGATAATATCCACCATAATATCCACCATAACCCATTGAATAGAAAGGATCATAGTATCCGCCATATCCGTAGTACGGACGGTAATAAGGATAGCCGTAGGAATATCTCATTCCCCATCCCGGGTAACCCCATCCCATGCTGATACCCCAGCTGTAAGGACTCCCGGTATACCAGTACATATCGGTGTAATAGGGATCATAATAGTTCCATCCATTGTAACTATCCGAGAACCTCCTGAGGTTGGAAGAGTAGTAATAGTCACTGGGGTCGTTGTAGTAATTATAGTTATTTACAATTACAGGGGCACTCTCCTGGCCATACTGTCCCAGGGTATCGTACTCACTGTACTGTTCCGCATAGAGCGCCTCACTTCCTTCCGGAGCATACGATTCCCCAAGCATCTCAGCTTCCTGTTGTAACTTATATCTTTCATAGTCACTCAGGTTCGCATCGGCTGCTTCTGCCGACTTGGTATAAACCGGTTCCTGGTAAATGGGTTGGGCGGTCATTGCATCCTGGGCAGTCACCGCAGGCTCATCAACGATTACAGTTTTTGCTGCCTGCCTCTCAGCATTGTTGGGATTATAATAGATATCATCATATTCCGAAGAAGCAGCATATCTTGAAGAACTGCAGGATGCCAGAACAATGGCGGAACTAAATATGGCAAATGTTAAAGTTTTCATAATGTTTCCTCCCGGTATTTTTGCATCTAGTGTTTTGCTGTTATAATAAACAAAGTTCGTGCCAAAATAGATCATTTCATATCATGGAATGCAATATACTAAATAATAGGCAAGCTTACCATTCAGGAGCAGATCGGTACATCTGATGCATGGAGTGATTGTAAAGCGGAATGCGTCTTGCCTCATAGGTATTCCCCATTCTGGGATTATCTTCCTGGGAATAGATCCATAATTCATTCGGATTCCACAGGAGGATCTCATCGCGGGCATCACCTGTAAGATCGGTGGCCAGGTAACAGGAGACGGGGTGCTCATCTGATGGGAAGACCACGGATAATTGTCCATCTCCGTCATACAATCCCCCTCTGATGGAATCGGCAGAGGTGATGAAAAACTCCTCCCCATCCCCTTTCCAGTTTACGCTCTGACATCTGAAAACTCCGGATTCAGGAAGAAACCCGGTTTTGACTATCCCACTTGCATTCATCACATGAGCCAGCCCCTGACTACCCCAGCGGTTGGAGCTGATAAGCTCCAGCCCGGGCGATTCCAGATCCAGTTCGGCCACCCCCAGATGACCTACATGACCCAGAATGTTCTGCTTAAGAAGGTGCCCTTCAAAATCATAATAGATCAGACCCCAGTCGCCAGCAGCATATACCAGGCATGGGATTACCTGTTCTCCATCAAGCATTTTATATACAGAAACTCCATTGCAGCGGTCTCCGATGTGTGCACCCACATCAAAGATCAGCTCTCCATCGGGGCTGAACACCGAATATCCCATTAAGACTTCGTGCCGGCCATCCTGGTCCATATCATAAACCATGGGTTGGGATCCTGAACCCGTATGCTGTTCCCAGAGCAGTTCCCCCTTTTCATTCAGGGCCTTCAGCAAATGCTCCCGGTCAGAAAGCAGCATGCAATTATCCCTACCCACCCCCAGCAGGTCTCCGAAGATCAGGGTGTTAATATCTCCTGCACCAGGAATCCTGATTCGACGGATCAGTTTTCCGCTTTGGCCATCGAGCATATGTATCCGTCCCCTGCTTACAAAGATTACCTCGCGGGATCCGTCACCATCCAGGTCATGTACCTGGACCGGTAACTCTACCCCGGAACAAGTTTCACATTTCGTCAGACTCCCGTATTGCCAGAGTAATTCACCATCCAGATTGATCACGGATACCGATCCCACCTCTGAACCGGAGACATCCGGCCTGATAAATACAATCTCTTTGTTCCCGTCCCCGTTCAGGTCCCCCAGCCGGATATTCTGGTTGGTGCCATATTCGCCCGTATCAAATTTTTTCCAACGAACCATTTTTGGATGATCACTTATTTGAAGTTCCGACCGTCTGGCAAACTGTCTTTTTTTCCGGGACAATTTTCGCTGCTCACCACGAAGCAATTTCACTTCTACCGAATGAAACTTGGCTGGCAGGTCCGAAATCAAGCCGATCTTTCCTGAAAGTGGCGATTGCCACTCGGAATACATGTTAATGGAATCGTTCAAACTGGTTGTAATCTTATTCCTCCGGACCGTTATGGTGGCATGTAACTCTTCCCCGGGAGTCCAGACCAGGGGGCTGATATCCAGAATCCGTTCAATGGGCCTCAGGGGTGTCACACTTTGCTCCACATGCTTCAGGGTAACCGTGTTCCCTTCCACCCCGAAAAAAAAGAAATCGGCGGGGTCCTTGTAAGCAAAGACTACTCCACATTTATCAAACTTAGCCTGGGGAGTGAATCCCACCCGGATGGTATAATCGCTCCATAAATCTTCTCCGGCCACTAACATGGGATGACTAACCAGGCTCAATGGAGAATTTTTGTTATTCAGATTGGTGAAGGTCTGGGCCATATAATTATTCCCTTCCTCATTTCGTACCACCCAGGCCCTGGCAAAACCATCCTGCCTGAGGCTGGAGGCCACACTCCAGTTACCAATATTTCCCCGGCGCGCATCATAACAGATGGCAGGGTCGGAGGAATCAAAATAGGGCCTGTCGCCAGGCTCAAGTTCCTGGAAACCATCAGTAAATACCGTGGTCTGTATCACATTACCGGAACAGGAGGAGATCAATATCAGAATGGTGATATATATGAGCCTTGTTTGAAAAAGGTCTCTATTCATTCCTTGGATATTCTTTTTGTAAATATACATTATATTTACCATCGGAAGGAAAAAACCGGAATGCGCCTAAGAATTACTCCAATATTTTTGATTATCTGCCAATTACTTGCTGCACAGAAACCCGTGATTCTGTCTGATTTTGTGCAGGAGGTTAGTATTTCCGACATGCAGCTGCAATTTCTGGAGGATCCGCACTGTTCCATCCTTCCGGCGGAACTGTTTTCAGGGATGATGGACGACCAGTTCAAGGTGGTTGATTATAACAACCCGGATCCCGCTCTGGTAAACAGCGCCGCGGGAAGCTGTATCTGGTTTCGGTTCCATTTTTTAAACCGGTCCACCCGGCAGATCTCGTTTCATCTGCAAAGGAACGATATCTCCGAATTTGATGAGTATAAACTGTACCAGAAATTTAACAATGGAGTGGTGACTGTGCGTAGCTCGGGCAACAAGCTTCCCCCCAGGAAAAAAGATGTGAATATAAGCGGATCGGATGACCTGCGCCTGTATCTCCCCCCGGGTCAGAGCGACACGCTTTACCTGAGTGTCAAACTGGGGCCTGAATCTGTTCTCTCAAATCTGATCTTTACGATTTCAACCCAGAAGAGTGTGCTTGCCCATGACCGCTCCAAGCGTTTGGTATTCGGTATTTTTACAGGGATTCTGTTGATTATGGTCCTCTACCATATCCCGCTTTTCGTCCGGGGTCGTGAAAACTCTTACCTCTATTATATTCTCTATATCCTGGCTTTTCTTTTCTTCTTTATTAATAAAGAAGGTTACATCTATGAGCTAATACCCAGGCTGGTAACAGCGCCCATTACCATCTTTCTCCTGGAGATCTTCCTCCTGTTTTATCTCCTCTTTGGTCGTGCCTATCTGGATACCCGCAATACCCTGCAGTCCTGGGATACCATTCTCCTTATTGCTGTCTGGTTTACGGTGGGAGGACTCATTTTAAACTTTGCGATTATCATGCTCCAGGGACTGGGAGTGGAGGTGGCCTTTTTTATAGAACTGGGGGGATTTGCCATTATGATTGTGTCTGCCATCGGTTGCTTATTTCTGGCAGTGGTTCCTGCCATGATCCTTACGCGTGAGAATTTTCAGCCGGCCCGGTATTTTTTATTTGCAAATCTCTTCCTGATACTGGGGATTACTACCAATTATGCCCTGGCAGACTATACCATTGGGAAACACAGCCTGGAATTTGGGGTAACCCTGCAGATTCTCACGTTTTCCATTGGTTTGAGCGAAAGGATCAATCTTTTAAAGAAGAGCAGGGAGGTGGCTCAGCGCAGGATCATTGACCAGCTGAAAGAGAATGCAGCCCTGAAAGACAAAGTGAATCGCGAACTGGAAGATAAGGTTCAGGAACGTACCTTTGAAATTCAGGCACAGAAGGAGCATATCGAGAAACAAAACAAAGAGATCAAATACAGCTTCGACTATGCCAAAAAAATTCAGAATACCGTCTTACCCGGAGACGAAGTGTTTGAAACCCTGTTTGGCGAACACTTTATTTTCTTCAAGCCCAGAGATATCGTAAGCGGTGATTTTTACTGGATTTCTCAAAGCGATCACCGAATCGTGCTCACTGCAGCAGACTGCACCGGACATGGAGTACCGGGATCTCTGATGAGTATGCTGGGCATCACTATGTTGCATGAAATTGTAAACGAAAAGGGAGTGATGAACTCCGATATGATTCTGAATCAGCTGCGACTGAGCATCGCCCGCACCCTGAAGCAGGAAGGAAGGATTGGGGAGCAGAAAGACGGCATCGATATGGCCCTTGTGATTTATGATATGCAAACCAGGAAGCTGGAATTTTCGGGCGCCAACAATCCCATCTACATTGTCAGGAACGGGGAGATGCTGGAGTATAAAGGGAACAACATGCCCGTGGCCTATTACGAGAAGATGTCTGAATTCACCCGCCACACCATCGAAATGAAGCAGGGCGACCGGGTGTATATGTTCACCGACGGGTTCCCTGATCAGTTTGGGGGACCACAGGGTAAAAAATTCAAATACCGACCCTTCAAGGACCTGTTGCTGGAGGTACATGAAAGACCCATGGAAGAGCAACACCGGATCCTGAGCCTGATCTTTGAGGAGTGGAAAGGAGACCTGAGCCAGATTGATGATGTACTGGTGATCGGATTACGGCTATAAGGCTTCAGCAGCTCACCTTTTTTTCCTTTCTTTGTAGCTCTAAAATTAACATGATAATGGCCAAAGTTCTAAGCAGCAAAGAAGAGAATTACGCCCAATGGTATAACGACCTGGTATTGAAATCCGGACTTGCCGAAAACTCGGCAGTAAGGGGCTGTATGGTAATCAAGCCATACGGGTATGCCATCTGGGAAAAAATGAGAGATGAACTGGACCGGATGTTTAAAGCCACCGGGCATGAAAATGCCTATTTTCCGCTCTTTATTCCCAAATCTTTTTTCAGCAGGGAGGCCGAGCATGTGGAGGGTTTTGCCAAAGAGTGTGCAGTGGTTACCCATTACCGCCTGAAAAACGATGAGGAGAACGGTGGCCTTATGGTGGATCCCGAAGCAAAGCTGGAGGAGGAACTGATTGTTAGGCCAACCTCCGAGACCATTATCTGGAACACCTATAAAAACTGGGTACAGTCCTACCGCGACCTTCCCATCCTGGTGAACCAATGGGCCAATGTGGTCCGATGGGAGATGCGTACCAGGCTCTTTCTGAGGACCACCGAGTTTCTGTGGCAGGAAGGCCATACGGCTCATGCTACCAGGAAGGAGGCTGAAGAAGAGACCCTTCAAATGGTGAATATCTATGCCGAATTCTCTGAAAAATTCCTGGGAATCCCTGTTATGGTGGGGAGCAAAACCGAGTCGGAGAAATTTGCTGGAGCTGTGGAAACCCTGACCATCGAAGCATTGATGCAGGATGGGAAAGCCCTTCAGGCTGGGACTTCACATTTCCTGGGACAGAACTTTGCCAAAGCATTCGATGTCCAGTTTACAAACAGGGAAGGGAAACTGGACTATGTATGGGCCACTTCCTGGGGAATGACCACCCGAATGATCGGGGCCCTGATCATGGCACATTCTGATAACCATGGACTGGTACTTCCCCCCAGGGTGGCACCCATCCAGGTAGTGATTGTCCCCATCTACAGGGGAGATAAGGAGCTCCCTCCCATCGCAGAAGTGGCAAATAAAATGAAAAAAGAACTCTCCGAGCTTGGAATTGCGGTGAAATTCGATGACCGGGATACCCAGAAGCCGGGTTGGAAATTTGCCGAGTATGAGCTGAAAGGGGTCCCCGTAAGAATTGCCATCGGTCCGCGCGATCTGGAAAACGGAACAGTGGAGCTTGCCCGCAGAGATACCCTGGAGAAAAAGGTATTGCCCCAGGAGGGAATTACCTCCTATATTAAAACATTATTGGAGGAAATCCAGGAAAACATATATAACAAGGCCCTTGACTTCAGATCTGCCAGTACGCACCGGGTGGATACCTGGGAGGAGCTGGTGGATGTGCTTGATAATAAGGGTGGTTTTGCCCTGGCCCACTGGGATGGAACCACCGAATCAGAGGAGAAAATCAAGGAGACCAAAGCAACCATCCGCTGCCTGCCATTGAATGCGGAAGAAGAAGAGGGCAGCTGTGTGGTAAGCGGCAAGCCCTCCAGACAGAGAGTTGTCATAGCAAAAGCCTACTAACTTTTTTACCTTATAAGCATCTTTACTATGAAACTACGTGCATTTGTTCCGATCCTGATTGCCAGTATTTTCGTGCTGTTTCAGGGCTGCAATAATGAGAAAGGTATCTTTGAACTTTTTTCAGGTACGCTTCCCCGTTTGGAGATTCCAGATGAAGAGGGAAGCAGGTATACCACACCGCAATCACTATTTTTCACCATGAAAGGTGATGCAGTTGAACTGGAGGGAGAGGTCTATCCCCTCCAGCTTAGCTCTGAAGATGAGCAACACATCAGGTACAGCACCACGATTCCCATCCAGGGTGAACTGACCCTAAACGGGCTTACCTACCTGAAAACAGAAGAGAGCCTCTTGCTTCATTTTTCCCAACTTGAAAAAGAACTCCGCCTGGAAAAATTTTCCACCCTTATGGAACGCAAAACCAATGAGTTTGCGGAGGTGGAGCTCACCTCCGACCTCTCTCATCTTTCAGATAATCAAAGATCGATGATTGGATTACTTTTCCAGGTGGCCGATATCATGGATGAGATTTACTGGGCCCAGGTTTTCCCGGACAGGGATGCCGCAATGAGTTCTCTGGTGGATGAAAACATCTCCCGCTTCTTTCAAATCAATTACGGACCCTGGGAACGTCTCAACGGGAATCTGCCCTACCTCCCTGGTTACGGACCCAAACCCAGCGGGATCTGGTTACTACCCTGCTGATATGACACCGGCAGAATTTGACGAGCTGGATGATCCCCTGAAAAGCAGTCTTTATACACTGCTTACGCGGGATACAGAAGGATCACTGAAAGTTGTTCCCTACCATGAAGCCTATGCTGAACAGGTTCAGCGGGCAGCGGAGCTGCTGAAACAGGCCGCGGAGCTTGCGGATGATCCAGGATTTAAAAAATACCTGGAATTAAGGGCCGAAGCCCTGCTCACCGACGACTATTACCCCTCAGATATGGCCTGGATGGATATGAAGGAGAATGACATCGATTTCGTGGTGGGACCCATTGAGAATTATGAGGATGCACTCTATAATTATAAAGCTGCACATGAATCCTTTATCCTGATAAAAGATAAAAGCTGGAGCGAGAAGCTGGCCTATATTAACTCTGTGCTTCCCCGGATGCAGAAGAGCCTGCCCGTTCCCGAAGAGTACAAGCAGGAGGTCCCCGGAAGCAATTCCGATCTGGGGGCCTATGACGTGATCTATTACACGGGCGACTGCAATGCCGGCAGTAAGACCATAGCCATTAACCTGCCCAATGATGAGCGGGTGCAAGCCGGCAAGGGTTCCAGGAAACTGCAACTGAAAAATGCCATCAGATACAAGTTCGAAGAAATCCTGCTGCCCATCAGCAATGTTCTGATTGCAGAAGAGCAGCGTGAACATGTCACCTTTGATGCTTTTTTCGAGAACGTAATGTATCACGAGGTGGCGCACGGACTGGGGCTGAACCAGACCATCCATGGAGCCGGAACAGTGCGTTCGGCCCTGAAGGAGCAATATAGTGCCCTGGAAGAAGGAAAAGCAGATATCCTCTCTCTTTTCCTGATAACCAAAATGTACGAAGAGGGCATGCTGGGGGAACGCGACCTGATGGATAACTATGTGACTTTCATGGCCAGTATCTTCCGCAGTATCCGTTTTGGCGTGGCCAGTTCTCATGGCAAAGCGAATATGATCCGTTTCTACTATTTCCAGGAAAAGGGTGCCTTTTCCAGGGACCTGAACGGGACCTACAGCATCAATTTCGAATCGATGCAGCAGGCCATGAACGAGCTGACCCACCTGATCCTGACCACCCAGGGCGATGGCGATTATGAACTGGCTAAAAGACTGGTGGAGGAGAAAGGATTTATCCGGGAAGAGCTGCAGGCTGACCTGGAAAGACTGAAAGATCTGAACATCCCTGTGGATATTGTTTTCAAACAGGGGCCCGAAGTAGTGGGCCTGCCCTAGCGGCTCCTCCCTTTTTTGTAACTTGCCCGGATGATGCAACAGGGCTTTGACAGCTTCCTTCGCAAACTGGAACTTTGCAGACCCGAGCACCGGATTCTGCTGGCGGTCAGTGGAGGAATCGACTCGGTAGTGATGGCCCACCTCTTCAAAGTGGCCGGCTTTGACTGTGTTATTGCCCACTGCAACTTCCAGCTCCGGGGGGAGGATTCAGACCTGGATGAAAGCTTTGTCCGTTCGCTGGCCAGCACCCTGGATTTCCAGATTTTTGTAAAGCGTTTTAAGGTGGAGGCTGAGATGGAGCAAGGGGGCATTTCCCTGCAAATGGCCGCCCGGAATCTGCGCTATGCCTGGTTTGAAGAGCTCTCAGACAGCCACGCCCTGGACCGGGTGGCTACTGCTCACAATAAAAACGATGCCGTGGAGACTTTCTTCCTGAACCTCTCGCGGGGTTCCGGCATAAGAGGACTGAAAGGGATCTCTCCCAGACGGGGAATAATCATCAGACCCCTGCTATTTGCCACGCGTCTTCAGATTGAATCCTACCAGCAAGAGAAACAGTTCCTGTTCAGGGAAGACGCCTCCAACCTGGAGACCAAATACCAGAGAAATAAGATCAGGCACGATGTGCTCCCTGTCATGGAACAGATCAATCCGGGCTTTATGGAAACCATGGAGGCAAATATGGAACGGCTGGGTGAGGTCTACCAGATCTTTCAGCAGGCCGTTGATCGGGTACGAGGGGAGCTATTTACGGAGAAACAGGGAAAGATTTCCATGGATACAGCCAAGCTCCGGGACCTGACTCCCCTGGGGACCTGGCTCTATGAATTATTCTCTCCCTATGGATTTACGCCTTCGCAATGCGAAGGGATCAGGAAAATCATGGATGCAGGTCCCGGTCGCCAGTCCATCTCCACGACCCACCGGCTGTACAAGGACCGAGATCAAATGTTCCTGGTACCCTCGGATCGTCAGGCCTTTGAACGATACTACCTGGATGATCCGGAAAAACAGTCAGTGCTTCCCTTTCCCATGGATATGGAGGTTCTGGAGCGTTCTGAACTTAGCCACATTCCCAGGGATCCCATGATTGCCTGTCTGGACCTGGACGAGATCCAGTTTCCTCTCTCTATCCGACGCTGGAAGCATGGAGATTACTTCTATCCGCTGGGGATGGATCAAATCAAGAAGCTCAGTGATTTTTTTGTGGATACCAAAGGTGCCGGTCCCGGAAAAAGAACGCACCTGGATCATGGCCTCGGGAAAGAAAATTGTCTGGATAATGGGGCATCGGATTGACCACCGCTTTCGGATCACCCCTTCCACCAGCAGAGTGCTTAAGCTACACTTCCAGCCCCAGATTATTCCTTAAACACTGAAAAAAAGCTTTGAGCTGCTCAGTATCACGAGCTTTGATCATTTCGATCAGACGTTCCATCTGCTCACTGATTCGTTCCACCTGCTTCAGGCTATGAGGACTGAGCAAGATCTCGGAAAGCAGGAAATCGTCCTCTGAAAGCAGGCCTTCTGCAATACTGAAATGCTTCCGAAAGGTGGTTCCGGGTGCCTCCTGTTCCTTCATGCAGGCAGCAAATACCATGGTGGATGAGAAGGGAATGGAGAGCGAATAGGCAATGGTCTTATCATGCTCCTGAAAGGTGTATTCGTGAACCTTTATTTTCAGGCTGCTATAAAATTCCCTGAAGAAAGCCTTTCCTTCCTCATCCGATTCTGTGATGATAATCGCATTCTCATTGCTCAGGTCCTTTACATTTCCAAAGGTGGGCCCAAACATGGGGTGAGTGGATACAAAGCGCCTGCCCAGTTTCTTATAATATTCAGCCAAGCCGCTCTTTACCGAAGTGATATCAGCAATTATACAATTCTTGGGCAGGTAGGAGATAATTTCATCAAAGGAAGAGAAGGTCCTGTCCAGACTCACCGCATTGATCAGCAAATCGGGTGAAAAATCCAGAATCTCCTCATAATAGAGGAATTTTCTTGAATTAAAGAAGTACTTCAGTTTACTTCGGTCCACATCAAATATGCCCACTTCATAATCAAGGCAGAGGGACTCCACCAGCCATGAGCCCATGTTTCCGGCTCCGATGATTGCTATTCGCATGCTGTTCTATTCAGATTTGTGTTTAAATATTCGTTCTGACTCCTGTGCCTGCAGCATAAAATCGGCCATCACCATGGCCGCAGCCGCCTCCACAACCACCGGGACCCGGAGGGCTATGCAGGTATCGTGCCTTCCTTCGATGGAGAGATCCTCCATCCGGCCCGTGTTCATGTTTATGGTCCGCTGGGTCTGGTGCGTACTGGAAGTTGGCTTTACAGCCACCCTGAAACAGATCTCGTTCCCGTTGGAAATTCCACCGTTGATCCCCCCGGCGCTGTTGGTCTCCGTACTCCCGTCGGCGGATACAAAATTATCGTTATGCTCACTGCCGGTCATCTTTGCAGCCCGGAATCCGGCACCGAATTCAATTCCTTTTATGGCGGGTATGGAGAAGATCATATGGCTCATCACGGATTCTACCGAGTCAAAAAAGGGCTCCCCCAGCCCGGGGGGCGCTCCGGTGATTTTACACTCCACAATTCCCCCGATGGAATCCCTTTTTTCAATGGCTCTGTCCAGTGCAGATTCAATATCACTACTGCCGCCAGCCTCCAGGAGGGAAGCGGTCACTTTTATGGGAGCCAGAATCTTTTTTGCCAGCACTCCGGCTGCCACCAATCCCAGGGTTAAACGTCCCGAAAAGTGTCCTCCACCCCGATAGTCCTGGTATCCTCCAAATTTTTGATGAGCGGTAAAATCGGCATGCCCCGGCCTGGGTATATCCTTCAGCAGGCTGTAGTCCCTCGATCGGGTATTGGTGTTTTCAAACAGGATCATCAGTGGAGCACCGGTGGTTCGGTCCTCGAAGACACCGCTTTTAATGTGTGGTTTATCCGGCTCCTGCCTGGGAGTGGTCCCTTTTGCGCCGCTTTTCCTCCTGGAAAAATCTTCTTTAAAATCCGATTGCTTCAAGGGTATACCCGCGGGAGATCCGTCAATTACAATTCCCACAGACTCCCCGTGCGATTCGCCAAATATACTGACCCTGAATAATTTACCAAATGAATTCATGACTTATCAATCACGTTATAAAGATCTTTCAACTGTTTCACACTGAGCTGGCCAGGGGCAGTCTCTCCCGCCTCCGTGGTGGATGCAAAGGTAAATTCCGCACCCAGGTAAGGCGCCACCACCCTGGTAATCCTGCCCAGGGGTCCCATCCCCAGAATCACCTTTTTACCCGGAAAGTCGTACAGGCTCAGGAGGTTCCGGATATCCTCAGGGGCATTCACCTGCGTTGCTATCTTAGCTATCTCCCCTCCCTTTTCAAAGCAGGCGATCATCAACGATTCCAGGTCTTCCCGGTCCGCTGTCCTTTTAAAGTTATGATAAGAAACGATAATCCTGGTGCGCTCCTTCCCTGCAGTGCTGATCAGGCGTTCCATCTCTGCGGATGGAGTCTCTAACTCCAGATCCACATAAGTAGCTCCCAGCTTCATAGCCGACTGCAGAAGCTCGATCCTCTCCTGGTTTTTATAAACTCCGGAACGGCAGGTAACAATAGTCTCCACGTTTTTGGGAATTCCGGAAAAGAGCTTTTCGGGTGACTCCCTGATCAGGTCGAGTCTTAATTCCAGCAATCCGGCTCCCGATGTGACAGCCTCTTCCAGTCCGGATATATGAGCGACGCTAACACAGATCATAAACGAGGGATTTAAGTTCCGTGAGTGCCAGGGGTCTGATGACCGTAGATCCTAATCCTTTCAATAAGACAAAGTGAACATCCTCTCCGCTCCTTTTTTTGTCCTTCCTGATATTCTGGTAGACCTCTGCGGGATCCAGTTTCATTTGAGCGGGCAGTCCTGCCGAGCTTAGGACTTTTTCAATCCGGTCCACCTCCGGCGCTGAAATAAGGCCCTGCAGGTGTGAAAGCCTGGCAGCGAGGACCATCCCCACCCCCACTGCTTCTCCATGCAGGATCCCTTTCGAACGCTCAATGGCATGCCCGAAGGTATGTCCGAAATTCAGAATCTTCCGAAGCCCTGATTCCTTTTCATCCTTCTGAACCACGTCGGTCTTTATAGATGCTGAAGTGGTCACCACCTGTTCCAGCACTGCAACATTCTGGCCCAATAAAGACTCCATATGCCCCTCCAGGTATTCTAAAAATTGGATATCGCGGATAAGCCCATATTTAATCACCTCAGCAATACCCGACACATACTCCCTGGTATGCAGGCTATGCAACAGGCTCAGGTCGCACCAGACAAAGGAGGGTTGCCGGATAGTACCCACCATGTTCTTATAACCATCCAGATTCACCCCATTCTTCCCGCCAATGCTTGCATCTACCTGTCCGAGCAAGGTGGTGGAAATAAATCCAAAGGGGATTCCTCTCAGGAAAGGTAGAAGCCACAAACCCGGCCACATCTGTTGCCAGTCCACCTCCTACCCCTACCAGCAGAGTAGAACGATCGGCTTCCAGTGTCACCAGCTCCCTGTATATATTTTCAACGGTTTGAAGGGTCTTGTAGACTTCTCCGGATGGAATGGTGATTGACCTGAAGGATTCGAAAATGTCGTGGTGCTGACAGCAGTACATGTTCATCCACCAGCAGGATGGGTTCCAGTTCCAGCGCTTGAAGACGTGACCAGAGAGGCGTTCGCCAACAAGTATTTCAGTGCTCCCGGCAGGAGTATTCAGTGTAATCTTTTGCATGCTCGCTACTCTTCGTTCATCACCCTGGTCTGATGATTGATCGATTCCTGGTGAATTGACCGGAACAATTTAATAATAAACTCTTCACTAAGTCCTTTTCTGTTGCCCAGTTGTAACCTGGTTTTCAACATATCATCCCATCGTTTGGTTTGCAGGATGGTAATGTTGTTGTCCTTTTTGTATGCTCCGATTTTTTCGGATACCTGCATTCGGTCCTCAAGCAGATTGATGATCTTGTCGTCCAGTTTGTCAATCTGGTCGCGCAACTCGGCCAGCGTAAGCATCAACTCCTCGTTCACATCCGGTTCACGGAATACCAGACGGTCGAGTATCTTCTTCAATCCTTCCGGGGTAACCTGCTGATTGGCATCGCTCAGGGCCTTATCGGGATTGCAATGTGTCTCAATAATCAGTCCGTCGAAATTCAGGTCCATGGCCTTCTGTGAGATATCATAGAGAAACTCCCGGTTGCCGCAGATGTGACTTGGATCGGTAATGATGGGCATATTCGGAATCCGCCTGCGGAGTTCAATGGGAACCTGCCACTGGGGAACATTGCGATACAGGGTTTTATCATAGCTGGAAAAGCCCCTGTGAATGGCTGCCATCTGCTTTGATGCCTGCATTGTTGATCCGTTCAATGGCCCCGATCCACAGATCCACATCCGGATTTATGGGATTTTTGACCATCACAGGGATATTCACCCCCCTAAGACTGTCTGCTATATCCTGCACCGCAAAGGGATTGGCCGAAGTGCGGGCCCCGATCCAGATGAATATCCACACCATATTTCAGTGCTTCATAGACATGCTTTACATTGGCCACCTCGGTGGACACCAGCATCCCGGTCTCCTTTTTAACCCTCTGCAGCCATTTGAGACCTACAGACCCACCCCTTCAAAGGCATTGGGTCTGGTTCGTGGGTTTCCATATTCCCGCCCGGAATATTTTAATTCCCATATCGGCCAGGGGAACTGCTGTATTCATTACCTGTTCTTCAGTCTCCGCACTACAGGGTCCTGCCATTATAATCGGCTTGGTAAATATTTCTCCATCAAGGGATATGGGTTCCAGATCTACATCAACTACCATAATTGCTATTATTCAATTACTGATTTTCCTTTTCTATATTCTCCCAGGATTCCCAGTGGACGGGGTAAACGGATCTGATGGCCTCCAGGGATTTTTTATACATCTCGTAATCATTAATCTCCACATCCACGAAAAACATATATTCCCAGTCCTTTCCAACAATGGGCATGGACTGAATTTTGGCCAGGTTAATCTCGTAATAGGAAAGGATGGAGAGGATTTTGGAAAGTGATCCAAACTTATGTGCCACTGTAAAGAAAATGGAGGCTTTATTTACTTCCTCCGTGTGGAATAACGATTCCGTTTTCTGCCAGGATCAGAAACCGGGTATAGTTCATTTTATTGGTCTCAATGCTCTCTGCGACAATCTCCAGGCCGTATTTCTCAGCCGCCATCCTGCTGGCAATGGCCCCTGGTCCCATATCTTCCTATTCAGCAATCTCCCTGGCGCTCAAGGCAGTATCCATGCTTTCAATCAAGCGTGATATGGGGATGAGCTTATCAAAAAAATCCTGGCACTGCAGAATGGCCATGGGATGCGAATAGACCTCCTTCAGATTTCTCAATCTTCACTCCGGGCAGGGCCACCAGGTTCTGCTTGATCCGCAGATAAATCTCCCCGGTTACATGCATGCTGGTATTGATAATCAGATTGTAGTTGGGAATGATGCTCCCGGCCAGAGAGTTTTCAATGGCCATAATGCCATAATCGCATTGCCGTCCTTCAGGGTAGACACCATATCCCTGAAAGTATTTCTCGGGAGGATCTCAATCTCCTCATTTTCAAAGTAATGATGGGCAGCAATTTCATGAAAGCCCCGTAACCGCCCTGTATCGCTATTTTTTTGCCATCGGCTTTAAAACAAAAAAACCCGACCTAATAGCCGGGTACCGAATACATAAAGTAAGCCCGACCAGCTATCTGCAGGTAAAAAAGTAAAAATAATATGCTGAAAGCTACTGAATGCCATCTTACTCTAAATCGGATGTAAACCTAAACATTTATTAGCAAAATAGCAAGTTACCTAACAAATTGAAAGGAGTACGGGGCAAACACAAACTTTTATTAATATTGCCTCCATGAAAAAGAGGAGCGATTTGAAAGAGTGATTGCCTATTTTTCCGAGGCCATGCCGGTGGCCGAAACCGAACTGGCATACACCGATCCTTATGAACTGATCGTGGCTGTCATCCTTTCAGCCCAATGCACCGACAAACGGGTAAATATGATCACTCCCTGCCTTCTACAAAGTCTTTCCTGATGCTGCATCCCTGGCTAATGCTGAACCCGAGCAGGTATTCGAACTGATTAAGAGCTGTTCCTACCCCAATAACAAAGCAAAACACCTGCTTGGTATGGCCCGTGTACTGGAACAAAAATTCCATGGAAAGGTTCCCGATACCTGGAAGAGCTGCAGGAGCTGCCGGGAGTGGGACGTAAAACTGCCAATGTGATCCTCTCAGTTGCTTTTCCGCAAGCCAGCCATGGCCGTTGATACACATGTCTTCCGGGTGGCGGACCGTATCGGACTTACCAGCGGGGCAAAAAATCCCTATGAAACAGAGATGCAACTCATAAAGTACATACCGGAAGAGAAGATTCCCCTGGCTCATCACTGGCTGATCCTGCATGGTCGATATGTTTGTACCGCGCGCAAACCAGCATGTGATAAATGTGGCATTCGTCCCTTTTGCAGACATGTTAATAAGAAGTAGAAACCCTGATCCAACTTTTACGTACATTTAAGCAGGCGAAAGCTCAAGTTATATTTCAAAAAAATATTATTTTTACTAATAAGAATGCTTCTAACAAGGAAAACAACCCTGTAAATAAAATCACTAAGCTATGAACCGTAACCTATTATTTTCGGGTAGATTCTTCCTTCTTCTTTTTGTTTTGCTCGGGCTCATTCTGACCGGATGTAACCGTGGACCAAAGAGCGAAGGCGACGGCTCCGGGGAATTTGAAGCCTCTGGCACTCTTGATGCAGAAACTCAGGAACAGTTGAATACAGCTAAGAGGATCTTCTATTCTCTTCCCTCTCCTCTGGAGACTGCCATGTTAATAAAAAATGCCGGGGCAGAGTATAATGAGGAGTTGATGAATCCGGTTTCCAATACTTCCAAGTACATCACATCCAGAAGCAAAGCCCTGAATCTGGGAATCTACTCTACCGATTTAAGTTATGCCAGTCTATTCGACCAGAGCCAGGCTACCCTGGATTATATTGGAGCGGCCAAGGAAATGGCTGACGGACTGAATATCCTGGATGCCATAGATGAGGCGACAGTGAAAAGGCTGGAAGAACAAATCAACAACCGGGATGCCATCATCGATATTATCTCCGAAACCCTAATGAACTCCAGCTCCTTCCTGAAAGAGAATGATCTGGAAGGAACAGCTTCAGTGATCCTTGTAGGAGGGTGGTTGGAAGGCCTTTACATCGCCACCAGCCTGGTGAAAGAGAATGAACTGGAAGGAAATAAACTGGTAGAGCGTATTGTAGATCAGAAACTTTCCCTGGACATTATGGTCAGCCTCCTGGAAGCCTCACCCGAAGATAAGGATGCGCAGGCGGTTTTGGAAGATGTGAAGGCACTAAAGCTTATCTTCGACAAAATCACCCTAAACCAGGGCGAGGTCACTACCGTTGAAGATCCTGAAACCAATGTAACGACCCTTAAATCAGAATCATCTTATAAGATTACTCAGCGGATTTTCACTGAGTTAAAAAAGAAAGTTGTTGAACTAAGAAGTAGCTATATATCTTAACACCATATATCATGACGAAGAAAGGCATACTCTTTATATCCCTGGTTGCTTGCATGATCTCCCTGCCAATGGCAATGAATGCGCAGTGCAAACAGTTCGCCAAAAACACCTGTAAGGCAGGTCTGGAACCTTATCAGCATGACGGAAATTACCACGCGGCCCTGTTGATCGAGGGTGAAGAAGCGGAGCTATACAAGACCTTCTATTCCGACAGAGAATACCGGATCGGTGTGTGTGGAGCCAATAACCTGAAAGCCATTGAGTTCAAGGTTGTGGATACAAGAAATGGCAAGGTCCTGTATGACAACAGTCTGAATGATTTTGACTGGAAATGGGATTTTAACCTTGAATCGAGTCAGCAACTGAAAATCATGGTCAAAGTGCCTGTTCCGGACGCCAAGTTTGGCTGAACCACATGAGGGCTGTGTAGCCATTATGTTTGGATCAAAGGACGATTAAGATTTTTAAGATAAATTCTTCGGGATAAAATTATTCTGAATAAGGGTTGACCGTTTCTGCGGTCAACCTTTTTTTTATATTGGCGTTTGCTAATTCACAATCACTTGCTAACTAACACCCCAACTTTTCCATGAACCCCTCAGAGAATGATTATCACATCAGTTTCTTCAAGCCGACCACAGAGAGTGCCAGGCACAACAGAAACATGGTGGTGCAGCTTGTATTAATCTGGGCTGTTGCCATTTTTGGTTTCCAGATACTTTTAAAAATCCTGGAGAAACCTGTTCCGGAACCATCCTATATTCAGTTTGAATCCAGCTGGCAGGCCATCGAGGCCGGAAAAGCCACAGTCCCCGAGTATCAGGAAGCAGGACAGGCAGTACTTTCCGTTATGGGAAAAATAGCCATTCAGGCAGATGATCTGCTTCTACTGGAGAATGCCCTGAGTTTTTTTGCCTATCAGATCACCGACCAGAAGGAGGATCTGAAATTGGCCGTCTCGGAGTTTGAGACCATTGCTGCATCCATTACCGATATTGCCGACGAGAACTATGTGTCAAAAAAGAATGATCTGATACCCCTGATGGCAGAGCTCTTTGCTCTCAATGAACTGGACGTACGATCAAAGATCGCCCCGCTGGGAGTAAAATCCGCACTGATGGAATCTTTTGATGATTCTGCCAGGGATCAAATGCTGGAAACCATGGGACTCTACCTGATACACAACAGGTCAGTCCTCACCGATGCTAAATTTCTGGGTTTCCCCTTCCATTACTTCTATACCGCCGTTTTTCTGTTGATACTCTTTGTGGGGCTTTGCTGGCTCTATTGTGTCAGAACAGATATGTATAACAAAAAATATGGCATAGAAGACTGATCCTGGCTGCTTTCATTCAAAAAGATTCCAAACATGAAAAAGATATTATTACCCTTTGTATTGCTTTCGCTTCCCAGCCTGCTTCATGCTGCAACAGCTGCCACCCAGCTGGAAGGAAGTTTTAAAGTGGGACCCGCAATTATTCTGATTGTCATATTAATCCTCTTTGTTATGGTGGGGATCGTCTTCCGGGCCAAAGACACCACCGATTTTTATGCCGCCGGAAGAGGCATCTCGAAAGTTGGTTCCGGGATGGCCATTGCTTCCAACTGGATGAGTGCTGCTTCCTTTCTTGGAATGGCTGCACTGATGTACGGATCAGGCTACCACGGTCTGGCTTATGTGGTGGGATGGACCGGGGGGTATGTACTCCTGCTGATTTTGATGGCAGGTCAGATCCGGAAGTATGGAAAATACACGGCAGCCGACTTTATTGGTGACCGCTATTATTCCACAAGCCTCCGGGCTGTTGGTGCCATAATCGCCATCCTGATCTCCATCTCTTACTGCGTGGGTCAATTTGGTGGCATCGGCCTGATGTTTAAATGGATCCTGGGAATCGAGTATACCCTGGCTGTTATTATTGGAGGCACTGTAGTGCTGACCTATACCCTGATCTCCGGGATGCTGGGTGTGACCAAGAACATGCAGATCCAGTATGTCATTATTATTATCTCCTTCCTGATCCCCCTCTTTATCCTGACAGCTAAATTTGACTATTTCTGGCTGCTTCCCCAAATTGGCTATGGTTCGGTGGTCTCCGATGCCATCACCGGTTTGCCCATCAATGAGACCAAGGCACTGGTTAACTCCCTGGGCCATGATTATGCCGTGGTTCCGGTACCGGAATTTGCCATGCCCTGGGATCCGGCCTCCGGACAGACCTTCTTCCAGTGGATCGCCATTGCCTTCTCCCTGATGATTGGGACCGCAGGATTGCCCCATGTGATCCAGCGCTTCTATGTGGTTCCCAAAGCCAGGGATGCCAGGTGGTCCGTGGTCTGGGGACTTTTCTTTATCAGCATTCTCTACTGGAGCGCCCCTGCATATGCTGCTTTTGGCAAGATTCTTTCTGCACACCCGGAGGTGGGAACGCTGGCCAAAGATGCCATTGTGGTCTATACCGCACAGCTTGGAAACATTCACCCGCTGATTGTGGGACTTCTTGCAGCTGGAGGTGTTTCTGCCGCCTTCTCCACGGTATCGGGCCTCTTGGTGGCCGGTTCCTCGGCTTTTGCCCATGACCTCTACGTCAAGGTAATTAATCCCATGGCAAGTCCGAAAAAACAGCTGCTCTACGCAAGGATTGGAACGATTCTCATGGCCATAATTGTTACCCTGATCGCCCTGAAGAACTTTGCCCTGATCGGGCAGCTTGTGGCTGTAGCCTTTTCACTGGCCGGTTGCACCATATTCCCGCTCTTCCTGCTGGGAATCTGGTGGAGCGGATCCAACAGGGCGGGTGCCATTGCCGGACTGATAGCCGGTGGAACCGTCTCTATTATTGCCATTACTTACTTCATAGCTGGAAAATCAGGTGTCACTCTTCCGGCTCATGAATTTATTTCCTACTGGCTCGAAGCCTGGTATTTTGCATGGTTCGGTGCTCCCCTGGCCATCATCGTTCACATTATTGTGTCCAGGATGACTAAAGAGACTCCCATTGAGATCAGGAAGTTCCTGATTGAACAGGTTCATAGTTAGAGAGGGATGAAAGCAATTGCTCAGCGCTCCATCGGCAGGCTCGTTGGGATCATGGTCCTTATAGTTGTGGCCGGGATATTCATTGCCCGCTCCTACTACGGGAACCTGAACCGGTCTGTGGACCCCAGGATTCAGGGAGCCAGAGAGCTTTATGAGCGTTACGATAAGGAAGCAGGCTCGGGCGACTATTACCGCATTTTTGAACTGCTTGACTCCATCTCGGTCATCTACCTGGCAACTCCCCATTATATAAATTCTTTTGAGCTGGGGGTACTGCACAACAACCAGGCCGCGGCCATGCTGACCCTGGCGCTTTACCGGGATAGTATTCCGGTAAAGCGCAATCCATTCTACGAGCTGTTGCCTGATTCTCTGGGATTCATGGCCGAACAGCATATCAGGTCCGCCATAGGCCTGTACGAAAGATGGAACGAGCGCTTTACGGGAAAAGAGAGTGAGGAGATCAGGCTGGAAATCCAGGATGAATTTTTGATGGGACTGGAGTCCAGTCCTATTGATATATACGATAAATACCTGAATAACAGAGTGAAAGAGATTGAGAGCTCTCTGGTGGAAAATCATCGAAGGCTCTCAGTCTCCTATACCAACCTGGGACTTGTATACCGCTTGAGGGAGCAGTATCCGGAAGCGGTTGTCTATTATGAAAAGGCGATGGAGCTGTGGGACCGTAACCTGGATGCCGAAAATAACCTGAACAAGCTTCTGGGCAGGCCTGCGAGAAAGCGAAATATGATTCAGAAGCTGTTCCCGCCCAGCAAAGAGTTATCAACCAAGAAATAAAACCAGACAGAATGAGAAAATATCTGATTTTTGCAATTGCTCTTGTCTCCACTGTTGCGCTCAAAGCTCAGGAAGAGGAAGAATCCAGGTTTGGGATTAAGTTTTCCGGATTTGTGAAGAATGATTTTTTTATTGATTCCAGACAGACCATCTGTGCCAGGGAAGGCCATTTTCTGCTCTGGCCGGCCCCCCAGAATCTGGATGCAAACGGGAATGATATCAATTCCAAATCAACCTTTAATTTTCTTGCCATACAATCAAGACTTTCAGGAAAAATAAGCGGTCCGGATGCATTTGGAGCAAAAACTTCGGGTTTGATGGAAGGGGATTTCTTCGCACAGGCTAATGATAACATCAACCTTTTCAGAATGAGACATGCCTATGTGAAATTTAACTGGACCCAGTTTGAAGTACTTTCCGGATACACCTGGAACCCGCTTTTTGTAACGGATTGTTTCCCGGGAACCGTCTCCTTCAATACGGGCGCACCCCTGCAATCATTTGCAAGGAATCCACAAATGAGGTTTACCTATACTACAGGAAATCTGAAGATTATGGCTGCTGCGCTATCCCAGATCGATTATACATCCAGGGGAGTAGATGGTCCAGATTGCAAATACCTCAGAAACTCTACCACTCCTGATATGCATATGCAAATCCAATATGGAATTAAGAATCCGGATAGCGACAAAGCTTTCCTGGTTGGAGGTGGTGTGGCCTATAAGTCACTTGTCCCTCGCCTGGAAAGTGAGATTGCCCCAGAGGAGATATATCAGGTTGAGGAAAGGGTCCATGGAATTTCAGCCATCGCTTTCACTAAAATAAGCACACAGGCTTTCACCCTCAAAGCGCAGGCCCGTTATGGCGAGAACATCTCTGATGTATTGGCAATCAGCGGTTTTGGAGTAAAGGACATTGTTAATCCTGTTACCGGAGAACAGTCCTATACCCCTTTAACAAGCATGGCATACTGGGGAGAGATTCATACCAACGGAAATCCCCAGGTGGGTGTATTTGGAGGTGTGTTGTATAATTCGGGAACAAAAGAAGCCATGTCTGATCCTTCCAATGAGGTATTTGGTCTGGCTCAGGATATTCATATGATGTACAGGATATCACCCCGGATTATCTACAATTCCGGAAAAGTACGGCTTGCCCTGGAAATAGAGTACACCCAGGCAGCCTACGGAGAGGCTTATGATGAGTTCTTTATACCCGGTAATACTGTTGCTGTTGGTAACCTCAGAGGACTGCTGGCCGTATATTACTTTTTCTAGTCGAGCTTGTGCTTCAGATAGGCCCCTGTATACGAACCTTTTTCAGGGATATTTTCAGGAAGGCCTTCATATACCACTCTTCCGCCCAGGTCACCCCCTTCGGGTCCCAGATCAATGATCCAGTCGGCATACTTGATCACCTCCAGATTGTGTTCAATTACCAGAACCGTATGCCCCTTCTCCAACAGGGACTCCAGCGAACGCAGCAGCAGGGAGATATCGTGCATATGAAGCCCCGTGGTAGGTTCATCAAAAATGAACAGAATTTTCTCTTCACTGGACTCCTTGCTCAGGAAGAAAGCCAGTTTGATACGCTGACTCTCCCCCCCGCTCAAGGTGGATGATGATTGTCCGAGCTTCACATAGCCCAGACCAACCTGCTGCAAGGGGGTGAGCTTTTTGATAATTCTTTTCTCTGTGTTACCCGTGGCCTGATTGAAAAATTCGATCGCCTCACTGATGGTCATCTCCAGGAGATCATAGATGCTTTTCTCCCGGTACTTCACCTGGAGAATCTCATCTTTAAATCGTCTGCCCTGGCAATTCTCACATACCAGTCGGACATCTGCCATAAACTGCATTTCCACTTTGATCTCTCCTTCACCCTGACACTGTTCGCATCTTCCCCCATCAATATTAAAGGAGAAATGCGAGGCCTTATATCCATGTATTTTAGAGGCCTGCTGATCCGCATAGAGTTTCCGTATTTCATCGAAGGCTTTCAAATAGGTTACCGGGTTGGAGCGGGATGATTTTCCAATGGGGTTCTGGTTTACATATTCAACCCTGTCCAGCAGGTGCAGATCTCCGGTGAGCAGGTCGTGTTTACCGGGCTTCTCACCGGAACCATTAAAATGCTTGTTTAAAGCGGGATAGAGAATGGTGCTCACAAGACTGGATTTACCCGAACCGCTGACCCCGGTGACCACTGTAAAGATATTCAGTGGAAACTTTACATCTATCTCAGCCAGATTATTCTCCCTCGCTCCTTTGATCTCCAGGTAATTGTTCCATCTGCGTCTCTGCTGGGGAATGGCAATTTTGTCCAATCCGTTCATATATCTGGCAGTCAGGCTCTTCTTTTCTTTCAACAACTCCCGGTGGTTGCCCTGAAACACGACTTCTCCCCCGTGCCTGCCGGCCTTAGGTCCCATATCAATGATATGATCCGCAGAGCGAATGATCTCTTCATCATGCTCCACAATGACCACACTGTTTCCCAGGAGCTGCAGCTCTCTAAGCACTCCGATCAGCTGATGGGTATCACGGGAGTGGAGCCCGATACTGGGTTCATCCAGAATATAGAGCGATCCCACCAGGCTGCTTCCCAGAGAGGTGGCCAGATTAATCCGCTGACTTTCGCCTCCGGATAGCGTGGAAGAGAGCCGGTTCAGGGTGAGGTAACCCAGCCCCACATTATTCATAAACGCGAGTCTGCTATTGATCTCCTTCAGAAGCCTTTCAGAAACTTCGAGCTCCTTTTTGTTCAACTTCGGGTGACTGAAAAACTCCTGCAGCCGGGAAACGGGCATATGCACCAGGTCAGAGATGGTTTTGCCTCCAAGCTTCACATACAAGGCCTCTTTTCGGAGTCGGCTTCCCTGACACTCCGGACAGACGGTCTTACCCCTGTATCTGGAGAGCATCACCCGGTACTGAATCTTGTATTTCTTCTCTTCCAGGTAGTCAAAAAAACGATATATGCCCTTAAAGGATCGATTTCCATTCCACAGCAATTCCCGCTGCTCCCTGCTCAGCTGGTAATAAGGCGTATGGATAGGGAAATCAAACTGCTCGGCCTTTAAAATCAGCTTATCCTTCCACTTTTTCATTTTCTCTCCCCTCCAGCATACCACAGCATCCTCGTATACTGATAGCTTCTTATTGGGAATTACCAGCTCCTCATCAATGCCCATCACCTTTCCGTAGCCTTCACAACTTGGACAGGCGCCTACCGGGTTATTAAAGCTAAACAGGTGTTCCGAGGGCTCCTCGAATTCCATTCCATCTGCTTCAAAGCGGGTGGAGAATTCTTCACTTCGCATGGTATCAGGATCCCAGAGTATACAGTGTCCATGGCCGATTTGCAGGGCAGTCTGGACCGAATCACCAAATCGGCTGACCGACTCCTCATCCCTTTGTACAACAATACGGTCCACCACCAGATGAAGCAGAAAATTCCCCTTGGAACTCTGTTTGCCCTTGAGTGATTCCAGCTCCACAATTTCCTCTTCTACCCTGGCCCGTGTCATGCCCTGCTGAATAAAGATATCCAACTGGTAGTCCAGGTCTTTCTCCTGATTCAGGCAAACGGTTGACAGGATTACCAGTCTTTTCCCCTCTTCCTGTCCCAGGATATAATCCACCACATCGCTCACCGAATGCCTCTTCACAATCCTGCCGGAAACCGGGGAATAGGTCTTCCCAACTCTGGCAAACAGAAGTTTGATGTAATCATAAATCTCCGTGGAGGTTCCCACGGTGGACCTGGGATTCCGTGAGTTCACCCGTTGCTCCAGGGCAACTGCAGGGGGAATGCCGTGAATAAAATCCACGTCAGGTTTGTCAATCCGCCCCAGGAATTGCCTGGCATAAGCGGAAAGGCTCTCCACGTACCTTCTTTGCCCTTCTGCATAGAGGGTATCAAAAGCCAGGGAACTTTTACCTGAACCAGACAGACCGGTAATGACCACAAGAATGTCCCTGGGAATCCTTATTTCCACGTTCTTAAGGTTGTGAACCCTGGCCCCCCGAATATGTATTTCCTGCTCTTCTATGGCTGGCAAAATTATTGCGCAAAAATACTATATTTTGCATTAATAAATATTTTTACTTTCTTGCAAGGGTTAATATTCACTAAAAAGAGTCTGCCTATCGATACACCTTTACGCTTAACCAACAGAAACAAGCGTCTTGAAAGAAATTGCAGCAAGCGACCAGCACTTGGTTCAAGCTTATATAAAAGGTGATCACACAGCCATTGAAATCTTAATTAACAGGCACCGTAGCAAGGTATATACCTATATCCTTCTTACGATTAAGAACCACCCTCTGGCTGAAGATCTATTCCAGGAGACATTTATCAAGGTCATTCAATCCCTCAGAGCAGGCAAATATAAGGACAATGGAAAATTTCTTTCCTGGGTCATTCGTATTGCCCACAATCTGATTATAGATCATTTCAGGAAGGAGAAACAGATGAACTCCATTTCCAATGATGATTCTGAAGTGGACCTGTTTAATAGTAAGAAACTTTCCGACGAGAACATCGAAGAGTTGATTATTAATAGCCAGATCAGGTCTGACATCCGGACGCTCATCAATGAACTGCCTGACGATCAGAGAGAAGTGGTTCTTCTGCGACACTATGGCGGCCTTAGTTTTAAGGAGATTGCCGATCAGACTGATGTCAGCATCAACACAGCCCTGGGCAGAATGCGGTATGCCTTGATCAATTTGCGAAAGCTGATCCAGGAAAAAAAGCTCTCCCTGACCGTTTATTGAGAAACTTTCAGCCCACTTTACAATATTCCAGAAGCTTAGGCGTTCTTAATTGGAAAACCTATCCAATTGATGCCTATGGTAAAAATATCTACCCTGTTCTACCGGGTGGATGGATTTGATGACTTAAATGCATCTTCCATAAACCCGGTCATTCTGGATCTTTGCATCGGCGATCAGTACCTGGATACACTGTTGACGCCTCTTTGCTATGATCCTGGTGAGGCTCTGGTAAAAACCATCCTGGAAAAAGTCTGAAAAGAGGGTGTCCCGAAATGGCACCCTTTTTCTATGGTTAGATTTTCACATGGTTCAGAGATGGAGCAGGGAGATGGCGGTGGTCAGGTAGAGGGCAGCCGTTTCTGTACGCAATCTGGCATCCCCCAGATGTATGGGGACATAAGCGGCCTTCAGCGCAAGGTTTAACTCCTCTTCGGTAAAATCTCCTTCAGGTCCCACCAGGAAGGTATAGGTCCCGGAGGGCTCCAGATCACTGATCTTCTTTCGTTCGCGGGGATAACAGTGTGCAATTCCAAGGGTTCCCTGACTCCCGGAATGCAGAAAATCTTCCAGGCTTTTCGCCTGATGAAGGATGGGCTTAAAAGCTTTCAAGGACTGCTTCATGGCCGAAACCAGGATTTTTTCAAGACGTTCCGGCTTCACCTGTTTTCTCTCACTCCGTAAACAGATCAGGGGAGTTATCTCGGTGATACCGATCTCCGTTGCTTTCTCCAGGAACCACTCGTAGCGGTCCAGGTTCTTGGTGGGTGCCACTGCCAGATGAAGTGAATAAGGAAGAGGCCTGTAGTCCGGAGTGTAGGAATTTACCTGTAATTTGCACCGTTTCGGATGATCCTCAATGATTACAGCCTCGTACCATCCTCCCTTTCCATCTACCAGGATCACCTTTTCACCCCTGACGAGCCGGAGGACCCGTATGGCATGTTTTGACTCCTGCTCCTCCAGTTCAAACAGGTCCCCCTGGATATGTGGATTGTAAAAAAGGTGCATCCTGATTTTTAAATCTAAAGTAGTAAATTAAGCGGGCTAATCAATCACGGATGTTCAGAATAGGCGTGCTGTCAGACACTCATGGATTCTTTGATCCCAGGATACCGGAGTATTTCGGTAATTGCGATGAAATATGGCATGCCGGAGATATCGGAGCGTATGAGCTGGTGATCCAGCTAAACCGTATTGCCCCCCTGGTAGCCGTATACGGCAACATTGACGGCACCACCATCCGGTCCAGATTCCCGGGTCACCAGCGCCAGATCCGTGAAGGGCTGGATATCTGGATGACACATATCGGAGGCTACCCTGGCAACTATGACACCCGGGTCAAACCGGAAATTTATACCAGGCCACCCGGTTTGTTTATCAGTGGACATTCCCACATACTCAAGGTGATCCCTGATAAAAAAAATGGTCTGCTTCACATTAATCCCGGAGCAGCAGGCCGGAATGGTCTTCACCAGGTACGAACGCTGGTTCGCTTTGAAATTGAGCAGGGACGCATTGGAAACCTGGATGTCATAGAGCTGGGGGCACGTTCCGGGGGGACTGTCCGCTGAGCTCTATGGCTCCTCGTATTCCAGGAAGCGATCGATAAACAGATCCAGTCTTCTCTGTGCCGCCAGGCTGTAGACAAAGGGAGCCTGTCCCACCCTGCCTTTAATCCTTCTGTCCGACGCTTTGAGATCAAAGACGATCTGATTAAACACCCGGTTGGAAGAAAGGACCTGAAGACCTCCCGGCGAATAGGCAATATAGTACCAGGTCCGGTCATCTGCTCTCAGGTAGATATCGAAAAGGTCGCCGGAGCCCCGTTCCACCAGCTCGATATATGCCTCCACTTTTTTGTTTACCTGAATATCACCGATATTCCCGATCCCCACCATGCCGCGGTATCTGAAGGAACTGGCATCCTGGTTCCATTTCAACTTCAGATCATTGAAGAAAATGGTGTGTTTCCACTGGGGTGGAATTTCCTCGTAGGTCCCGGTCAAACCCATTTGACGCTCCAGCTTGTTGGCCAGGTCCCTGCCAAGCAGATCCTTCATGGCCAGCAGGTAATGTGGATCTGTGAGGTCCACAGGATCCAGCTGGGGAAGGCTGTCAATTTCAGCCCCCATCACCTTAAGGGCAGTTGGCGAAAAGGGGAAATCCAATCCAAGAACCACCCGGGTCTCGAACTCATCTTCGTTTATGCGGTGCGTGGCATTACCGGCTGAACTTATCTTTACCTGTCCGAAATCCAGGTTTAAATTAATGCGGCCCTCTCCATAAACCAGACATCGCTCTGTTTCCAGTCGCAGGTATTGACCGGGCCAGGTCTGATCTGCCAGTTTCTCCGGTGTTGAGATGATATAGTCCTCCCGTTCAGGATCGAAGATCAATTCCCCGAATGCAGAGCTAATATTGGCATCGAAGTAATCTTTCCTCCCGGAGAGAAAGGCAGAATAGATATGCGTGGAGTCCCTGGTGATCAGGGTGCCCGAAAAGATCTTGTTCAGATCTGTGTTCTGCATCTGTTCCGGAATGGGGATCCGGATATTCGCAGGATCGATCACGGAGCTAAAACGCAACCAGGACTTACCTATATCGCAATCATGAACCAGCCTGAGCCCTCCATCAAAAGCCAGAAAATTAGTATCCGCAGCAAGTTGAACCTCTCCCTGGAAATCAAAATAAGGACTCAGCATAAACGGGGAATCCTCCTTGACAGTCCCTGTAGCCAGGGTTAGGACGGAGGTGTCGGTCCATATCTTGTCGAAATATATCTGATAGCTGTTCCCAAAAGCATCCCGGTAATCATAATAGCCTGATCCACTGTACTCTTTCGCACTGTTTACAGCAATCGAAGCACCATATAGCGGATACCGCCGCGTGGTTTTGTTGGCCAGAACCTTCGCATCTTCAAGAAGGCTCATGGTAGCCCTGTATCCGATATTCAGTTCCCGCCCATGGGGGAAGACATAAGCATCTGCTACCTCGATAAAGGGAACCCCGGTGGCTTGCAGTAATCTGGATCTGTAATTATACTCCGCCCTGGTGGAGACAAAATTCAAACTGTCCTGTTGGGGATGAATCGAAGTATAGGTGGGCCCGTTGGTTCTGAGAGAATCAATGCCGATATCCACCTCGTTCTCCGGCAATAGGTTCTCCTGTGACATGAGCACCTTATCCTGATCCATATACCAGGTCATGTGGTCCAGGCGGGTTTCATACAGGTTATAGGGCAGCTCGATTAAGGTGGCATCTCCGTTGGCCCTGAACTCTCCCCTGCGTTGATCCAGGTCTACAAAGATATTTACATCATTGGTAAGAAAAGGAAATTCATCAAAGGAAGCAGCTGTCAACTTAACGCCGGATGAGTCCGAACTGACTGTTCTGGATGAAAAACTGAAGCGATCCGACTCAAAGCGTGCATCAGGAAAACCAAGCACTCCGTTTCCTGTAAGCCCGGAGGGGCGAAGCGCCAGATTGCCTCCATGAAAGATACTGTCATTGAAAACTGTAAAGACCTCTTCTACCCTTGAAATTTCAAGAAGATTCTCCTCTGGAAAAAGTTTCAGATCAGCGACTGTATTCTCCACATAAGGATTTTCCGTTCCCTCTCTCTTTTCCCGAAGCAGAAAACGACGGGAGCGCGCCATCAGGGAGTCCGGATGCATCATAAACAGATCCGACCAGGCTGACGCGTTAAGATAGTCCAAAGACCCATATCCGCGCAAGCCTCCGCTGCTCATCTCTATGTCATTGTACAGAGTTGCCAATCCCCCATATATGCCAATGCCTTCTTCCGGGGTCTGCATATAGAAACCCAGTGAATTATCTTTCCTGAGTGTCATCTCCATCTCCAGGGGGGGAAGGATGCCGGCCGAGATAAAGGTCCCTTTTGGTGCAATGGCTTCGGGACTGAAGTTATCCAGGCTATCGATGGTGAATGGGTCCATCTGAAAATAGAAATCATCCCGGTGGTAAACCCCATTCTGAATACTCTTATCATCAAAGTAAATATAAGACCCTTCCAGGCTGGAAAAGGTGGGATACTGGGGAAAATTGGCCAGCCCGGACTTATTATTGGGATCATCAATCAATAGCTGCCCGGTCATATCCTCCATGGCATTCTCGATCCTTGCCAGAATGGGTTCTCCATACTGATTATACTCATTGGTCATGATCGATATCTTCAGAGAATCGATCTGCTGCATGTCAATCGTAAAATCATTGTAATCGAAAAAGAAGTTTTTACCCGATATCTGAAAAAGGCCGGCATCCACAAGTCCGTCAAACTGAAACGACCTGTTTCGCTTCATGACAATTCGGTTCTCGGTTGGAATCAATCTTACATTCTGCGAATCACTCAGGAATATGACCGGGATTCCCGTAATGGTCAGATCCCGGGTAAAGAGATCCAGCTCAGCATTGGAGGCCCCTTCGGTCCTTGAAATAAAGCGAATTACATCGTAATCTCTTTGTCTCATGGAGGCAGAGATATAATCAAAGGTCTTCTGCCGAACGGTAATCAGGTCCGTCTTGTCATCGTAATATACAAATCCGGATTTTGAAAGCCCCATGAGCAGGTGTCGGACCTGGTACTGCGGATATCCGATATAAGCGGCATAATTTGGCAGAGCAAAGGTATTCCCGTCGAGCATCCTGGCGTAGGTATACAGCTGAGCCAAAGGATGTTCAATATCCATTCCCTGAAGATCGGTGAAGAAACCGTAATCGAAGAAGGTATTTGACTCAAAGGTGGCACGTCCCACTGAGGTTCCCTGCAGAGCCTGTAAGGTCATGGTGGATTCTCCCCTGTTCCAGCTTAATTCATCGAAATTCATATCAATTTTATGATAGGAATTGGAGTAAGGCCCCAGCGATTTAAAATCGACCGTTTTATTTAGCCGCAACATGTCTCTGGCCACATCAAATGAGAACTCCAGATCGGGATGATAAATGGAGTCCGTTCCAAAATAGATGGAGACCGATGCATGGGGTGCCCTGATAAACCTTCCGTTCATGGAGACCCTGTCCGATTCAACTCTCATGCGCAGGGTATCACCTCCAAATATCTCAAGCATCGCAGGTTTGCCGCCTACCTCTGACCCGACCAGGTTGGATCCCTCAATGGCCAGTCCGCCACTGTAATGGATGCCCGGTACAAAATTGTCAATTCTGTAAGAACTTTTATATGAGATGAATTTCGGATATACAATGGAGGAAAGATCCGTAATCAGGGTGACTTTATCCTCCAGTTTTCCCAGTGCAATCCCTTCAAACAGGGCCGGGTAGTATAACCTGGCCGAATCGGCCGAATAGCCGGGTGTCTTCAGATTTATCTGAAAATCACCCAAAATAGCATTCATCTCATTGTCGGGCATACCCGCCCGCTCCCAGGTAACCATCCCACGTGTGCCGTACCAGTGAAGATCCAGCGGATCGATATATCCGGAAGCATCCCTTACCTGAATAAAATCCCTGCCGGAATAGCAAGCCAACGTTACATCCTCGAAGATCACGGTTATGGTCTTATCCATATGAAACTGAAATGAGGGCCCTGAAACCCTCCAGGTAATGCTGTTGGATTGATATACAATATTTTCATCCAGCAAGGAGAGTGAAAGGGAAAGCCACTGATCTATGTCCCCGATAGAAGCATCCTGCCGTAAGAGCAACTGGGAGGTTCCTTCCAACCATGCCTCATATCCGAACGAGGTCTTCCCTTCCGTCAGGAACTCCATCATAATCCTTTGATAGGTGATAAAATGTGGCCTGGGTCTGCACTTGCGCTTCAGCAACATATTTGACATATCGATGATCTCCAGCTGCTGCTCAAAGGAAAGAGAATCAAAAACATGCACAAAGCGTTGAAAATCAGGCAGCTCTGTGGACTCCAGATGGGTTCCGGTAAAAGCGGTCAATTCTGTAACAAAGAGCCCCGTATCTCTGGAAAACTCCCTGATGGACTGAGCTGAACTCAGATGGACCAGAAGAAGAAACATGAAGCTAAGGATGACCTTTCTCATATGGGCGGTTCAGGATTCTGATTGTTAGCAAAAGTAAGTGAAATCCAGTTGGATTCCTCTCTGGTATTCAGATGATCCAGTCCACATCTGTAGGCTTCATTGAGCACATACTGCACATCCTCAGCAAGAATACCACTCAGCAGCATCAGGCCCGGATGGACCAGGTGCTTCGCGTAGAATTTAAGATCTCGTACCAGTGTGTTCCTGGTGATATTGGCAAGAATCAAATCAAACATCTCTGATTTAAGGACCCCCACATCCCCGAGGCGCACTTCCATGGCTGTTGCCCCATTCCTGCTCACATTTTCCAGGGCATTTTCATAGGCCCACTGATCATTGTCCACCCCGAGCACCCTCAGGGCTCCCATCCTACTGGCATAAATCCCGAGCACCCCTGTTCCGCATCCCATGTCCAGGATCCTTTTTCCCTTCAGAACCTGTTTCCCCATCTCCTTAATCATCAATTTCGTGGTATGATGATGACCGGTACCAAATGACATCTTTGGTTCGATGATGAGGGTACAGGGCACGATCGTCGGATGAATCATGAAAAGGAGCCCGGATAAGTACCTGGTCATCTATAAGTACCGGATCAAACTTCTTTTCCCACTCCTCGTTCCAGTTCTGGTCCTCTGTCAGGTGAAAACGGAACTGAACCTTAATATGAAGAGTAGCCAGCTCATCCACCAGCAGATTGAATACCTCCTCCCGGTAATGCCCCTTTTCAATATAAGCCTGGATTACATCCTTTTCCTCTATGAACCCTTCGAATCCGATCTGAGCCATTTTCGCAAACAGAATCTCTTTTTCACTGCTGTTCCATGATCTGACCGGTATTATCGAATTCCAGGTATGCCATAGAGGCCTAAAAGCTTAAAAAGAGTTCACAATCGCCAGAAAGTCTTCGGCTTTCAGAGAGGCTCCCCCGATCAGTCCGCCATCCACGTCAGGATTGGCAAAGAGTTCAGCAGCATTTGAGGGCTTGCAGCTTCCTCCGTAAAGGATGGTCATATTCTCAGCCACCTCGGCATCGAAAAGCTCCGCCAGAAGATCCCTGATGAATTTATGCATCTCCTGTGCCTGCTGAGGGGTGGCAACCACCCCAGTCCCGATGGCCCAAACTGGTTCATAGGCAATAACTATCTTTTGCATATCCGCCTTGTTCAGTCCAGCCAGGCCCACCGTAATCTGTTCTCTTATAACCTCAAAAAGCATGCCCCCTTCGCGCTCTTTCAGAACTTCTCCACAACAGTAAATGGGTTTCAGGCCCTTTGAAAGAGCTAGCTTTGTCTTCTTGTTCAGCAATTCATTGTCCTCCCCGTAATAGCTCCGTCTCTCTGAATGTCCCAGGATGACATATTCCACACCTGCTGAAACCAGCATATCTGGAGAGATCTCCCCGGTAAAGGCACCGGATTCATCAGAAGCACAGTTCTGTGCACTCAGCTTCACCCGGTCAATCAGATCACTCACCTTGCTAAGATGAGTATATGGAGGGGCAATAATAAGCAATGCGTCACTAGTCTTCTCTTTTTCCAGTTTTTCTACTGCTTCTGCCAGTTCCATTCCTTCTTTCAGAAGGGTATTCATTTTCCAGTTTCCTGCAACAATTTTCTTTCTCATTTCAATTCTGTTGTTAAAGATTCTTTTTTAAAAATAGTAATTATTCCCAAAGCCTGGCTGAGCTCCCGCTATTATAGTTTTAAGGGGGAGATATGGCCTGAAACAAAAATCAGCAGCAGGACTGCCAGCAAAAATGACAGACTTGCTCCTCTTTCGCGTTTGGCTGCCCCATCTTTCCAGAGTAATTCAGGAGTGAGCTGATCGAAATCAAGCACATCGAAGGAGAACTCCTCAAATACTCCGGAATCCATCAAGAGTTGAGTCTCTTCGTCCACGGGAGCGGAAGCGTTACCGATCAACTCCGGCCACTGTGGATCCAGCTGTTCCAGGAGCGGGAGATCCCTGTAGCCCCATTTTCCCAGGATGGTCCCATTCTTCATCAGCATATAACCCGGGTTGGAGCGTACAATGGTCTTGAGCATAATCTCATCCCCTGACAGAAAGCCATAAGCAAGCGCCAGCTCGGCTGAGATCGATTCCACCTCAGCAGAGCTGGTAGCGGTTACAGCATAGAAGGAGAAGTCACCGGCAAAAGACTCCAGCTGCAACCATTCTCCTGCACGGACCAGGGCCTCTTGGTCTGCCTTTGTCAGGTCATAACTAAACATAAGCAGACTGTACTCCCCGTTGGACAGGAGTTCCTCTACCCTATCGTTTCCATAGTCATCCATAAGGGCAAAATCATGGATCGGGGGCTCATATCCCCTTTTTAACAGCTTCGATTCACTGGTCACAAATTCCCAATTAAGGGTATCCTTCGGATAATCCTCCATGGTAAAGGAAGATTCTTTCCCGCTTTCCCGGTTCCTGTAAACCAGAGTGGTCCTGTATTCATCCACAGGCACTCCCTCAGGAATTTCCATTTCCTCACTGATCACCGTACCCACATCATAAGGCCTGAAATCAAGAAGAGGCAGATGCCTGTAGTTCCAGAAGGAGAAAAATGGATGCCATTACAAACAGACTGCCTACCACCAGCCACTCGCCAATTACTGCTCCTGCTTCGGGCTCCTTCTTCCTGGAGAAATAGAGGATCAGCACAAAGCACCATAAGCACCACATTCTTAAAAAAGGTCTGCCAGTTGGTAAGGATCAGGGCATCCCCAAAGCAACCACAATCCGAGACCGGATTAAAGAGTGCCAGGATCAGGGTGAGCAGGGTGAAAAAGGACATAAACCACATCAGTAACCTGAAAAATGATCTTTCTCCGATAGCCCAGAATCAGGGTGATCCCCAGCACCAATTCAAAGGCGGAAAGAAAGATTCCCATGGGGAGCGCCAGAAATTCCAGAAATCCCAGTTTGAATGCCGTAAAGTAATCTGCAAATTTATAGGCCGAACCCAAGGGGATCCACTGCCTTAACAAAGCCGCTGAAGATAAATACCACCCCAACAATGAAGCGACTCAATAAACGAAGGTATTTCATTACGGTAAAACTCATATGTTTGATAATCAGATTCGAAATGTCTTCCGGTGGGAGCATATTCCCGCCAGCATCCGTACAATCAATTATTTCCAGGTCCTCCACATGCTCCTGGAGTGAAAGATATACCTGCCGCACCTGCTCCTGGAAATCCGAGATTCTCTTCATGAATATCCCGCTCTCCCTTCAAATAGGCCCGGTCCTCTCCATTTCGCGGGCTTTTTCAACTGTCTCCTGGTAAATTCAAAGGGCACATTCAGGTAGAGGTTCAGATCGGGCCTGGGCAGATTATTATATCCAAATTCAAACTCCAGAATCCAGTCCCTCAGCCTGTTCTGTTCTTCCCTGCTGGCAAGTTTTGCACACTGAAAGGCAATGTTAGAATAGACATAACGGTCCACGATCACCAGGTATCCCGTCCTCCATCCACTGCCTGATGTGTTGCAGAAGCATCGGCCCTGTCACCTGCAAATATTAACGCAACCAGGTAAGGATCCACCTGGTCATTGGCCCCCATCTCACCACGCAGGAACCGGGCCATCAGCTCACCGTAAACGCCCTCTTCCAGTCTGGGAAAATGCAGATACTTGTATGGAACTGCATTTTGTTCCAGATATTCCCTCAACAGTTTTAGCTGAGTGGATTTACCCGAACCATCCAATCCTTCAATCACCAGGAAACTCATAAATCTATTTTGGATTATTTAGTGTACTTTTAAATCAGTTTCCAAACTTACAAAATATAGGCTCAACCCCTCGAGAATCCATGAAGAACTTCTCCACATCCACTCCCCTGTTTTCAAAGAGCCTCTCGCTGAATCTGGGAGGAAATATCATGGAGCTGTCCACTCCCCGGATCATGGGGATCATCAATACCACACCGGATTCCTTTTACCACGGGAGCCGGGTATCCAACCCGGAAACCGCCCTGGAAAAAGCCAGGGAGATGATAGACCAGGGGGCCGATATCCTGGATCTGGGAGCTGTATCCTCCAGGCCTGGCGCTGAAGAAATATCCGAACATGAGGAACTGGACAGACTTTCTCCCGTTCTGGAAATCTTAAGAAACACCTTTCCGGATTTTCCTCATTTCGGTAGATACCTGGAGATCGGGTGTTGCCCGCTCCCTTAGAGAGAACTTCGGAATCCAAATGGTTAATGATATCTCAGCCGGAATCTTTGATCCTGAGATGTTTACAACCATGGCTCAGTTGGGCATCCCTTATGTTATGATGCATATGCAGGGAACTCCGGCCACAATGCAGCAAGAGCCGGTCTATGACAATATCGTGGATGAACTGCTCCAATTTTTTGCAGAAAGGGTATATAAACTGAGAAATCTTGGCTTGAATGATATCATCATCGATCCGGGATTTGGATTTGGAAAAACCCTGGAACAGAACTACCAGCTTCTGAGAGAATTGGACTTATTCCAAATGCTTGAATTACCCTTAATGGCTGGTATTTCGCGTAAATCGATGATATACAAATTATTAGAATCCGAGTCCCGAATTTGCCCTTAATGGAACTACCGCAGCTCATATGGTGGCTTTAATGAAGGGAGCCAGGCTGCTCCGGGTTCATGATGTAGCAGCGGCGAAAGAAACAGTAAAGATCTTCCAGCAGATTTACTAAATTTGGGCTCAGAATCTTCCTATGCACACCGCATTTATACATATCCGTCTGCTCGATATCATCGACATCTTCCTGGTGGCCATTCTGTTTTACCAGCTCTATCTGCTGATCCGGGGAACTGTGGCATACAGCATCACCCTGGCAATTGGGGCCATCTATATTTTCTGGTGGGCCGTACGTGCCATGCAAATGGAGCTGCTCAGCACGATCCTGGGATCCGTCCTGGGTGTCGGGGTTATTGCCCTGATCATCGTTTTTCAACAGGAGATTCGAAGATTTCTGATTTTTATCGGATCACGTTATGTGGATGGGAACCGGATCAGCGTGGAGAAGATCCTGAACCTCCGGTTTGAAACCAAACCACAGGTGAAGATACGATCCATCATGAAGGCTGTGATGCAGTTTTCCCTGGAAAAGACCGGAGCACTGATCGTTATCAAGAAAAAATCCAACCTGGACATGTATTCTGAAACCGGTGATGTACTCAATGCAGAGACCTCCAGCCGGTTGTTCGTCAGTATTTTCAATAAGACCAGTCCGCTCCATGATGGAGCCGTAATCGTTGAAAATGATAAAGTAAGGGCTGCCCGGGTAATTCTTCCGGTCACTGATAAAATGGATCTCCCTCCCGAATATGGATTGCGTCACCGTGCCGGACTGGGGGTTTCGGAGGTAACCGACTCCCTGGTGATAATCGTTTCAGAGGAGACCGGACAGATCTCCCTGGCCGAAAACGGGATCCTTCAGAAGAATATCCCCTCCAGGATTCTCCGTCAGAAACTGGAAGAGGATTTTGCCTAAGCCCTGCCTTTTTTTAAAAGTGATTTCTCCTCACCCCGAACCAATCTGAGGATATTGGAACGGTGGGTGATCAGCACAAGAACAGGCACTGCCAGCGAAAAAAGCCTGATGGCCAGGGATTCGGTCCCATAGATCCAGTTGATCCAAACCGGATAGGTGAGTACGGCAAGCAGGGAACCCAGGGCCGAGATCCTGGTCAGCAGGAAAACCAGCAGGTAGATTCCCATGGCGGATAGTGCAGCCAGGGGGTGAATGGCCAGGGCCACCCCTGTAAGCGTAGCCACACCCTTCCCTCCCTTAAATCCTGCAAAAACCGGAAAAATATGCCCAATTACAGCCAGCAGGCCCAGGCCTATCTTCAGCATCATCCAGGCTTCAGATCCTGAGCTTATCTCACTCTGCAAGTGAAGCAGATTGACCGCCAGAAACCCCTTCGCCATATCGAAAACCAGGACCGCAATCCCGATGGGCTTCCCCAGAACCCGAAAAGCATTGGTAGCCCCTGCATTTCCGCTACCCTGTTCCCGAAGATCGATCCCTTTAAAGGCCTTACCCAACCAGACCGAGGTGGGGATGGAACCCAGCAGGTAAGCCACCGGAATTACAATAACAAACCAGTACATGCTGCTAAAATACATAAAACCAAACACAGTTCATTAAGATCCCTATCATTACAATCACTTTGAAAAAACCAGGCTATTGGAAACCATTCAACGAATTCAACGTTCAAGTAACAAACGATGAAGAGAGCAGCCACCATGGAATCCCTAAGGAGAAGCGAAGCCAATTTAAAAGCGATACTGGAAAACTCCCTGGAAAGCATCTGGTCCATAGACAGAAATTACCGGATTCAATTTGTGAATGATGTCTTCGTTCAGGCCTTCGAACAATCATTTGGCGTGTATCTGTCTAAAGGGATGAATCTCCTGGAAGCATTGCCCGAGTCGATCAGGGGATTATGGAAAGAAAGGTATGACAGGGCATTTAACAAAGAACATTTTGTATTTAACGACCGGATTGATCTTCCGGACAGGGAGATTTATATTGAGGTGTCGATGAATCCGATCCTGGTGGAGGATGAGGTGATTGGAGCCTCCTTTTATGGCAGGGACATTTCGAAACAAAAGAACTACGAATTGCAGCTCCTCGCTGCCAAAGAGAATGCGGAAGAAATCGAGGAACGCTATAATGCTCTCTATAAGCGCTCAAATGATTTTGTTTATATACACGATCTTGAAGGAAATTTTTTAGATGCCAATCAGGCTACCCTGAGCATGTTCGGGTATTCCGAAGAAGAAATCTCCTCTCTGAACTTTCTATCCCTGATAGAACAGTCAGAACTCCCCAAAGCCATAGATGAAATAAATAAACTACTTGAAAAAGGAAGTCAAAAGGAAAAAGTAGAATTCAAGCTGAAAAAAAAGAATGGGGAAGCGGTGTATTTGGAGACCAGGTCTTCCCTCATCTTCCATGATGAAAAGCCTGTTGCCATACAGGGGATAGCCCGTGACATTACCCAGCGCAGAACAGCTGTAGAATCCTACAAAAAGCTGAACGCAGCCATTAACCAGTCGCGAGAAATCGTATTTATTACCGATAAAGAAGGAATCATTACTTTTTTAAATCCCGAATTCTCCAGGGTATATGGATTTTCCGCGGAGGAGGTCGTGGGAAAAGTTACGCCCCGCATATTGAAAAGCGGACTGGCCCCCCCTGAACAGGCGTCCTATTTGTGGAACAAGCTTTTAAATAAAGAAAGTATCCTGGGAGAATACAAAAACAGGTGTAAGGATGGAAGCTTAATCGATATTGAAGGGTCCGCTGATCCAATTCTTAATGAGGAAGGTGAGATTATTGGATTCCTGGGAATTCACAGGGATATTACGGATCGCAAGCGGGTCGAAGAGGATCTGATCCTAGCCAAAGAAAAAGCAGAGGAGAGTGAAAGAGAATTAAGAGAGTCGCAAAGAATTGCCCGAATAGGATATTACATTCTTAATTTTAAAACCGGACTCTGGACCAGTTCTGAAATGCTGGATGAGATTTTTGGGATAGACAAAGACTATGTCCGGGATGTGAATGGATGGCTTTCCCTGGTACATCCGGATTTTCAGGCTGAAATGATTGAATATTTCAATATCTCCGTGATTAAAAATCATGAACCCTTTAATATGCAGTATAAAACCCTTGATAAAAAAACACAGAACAGCTCTTGGGTTCATGGATACGGAACGTTGGAATTTGATGAGAAGGGAGAATTAAGCAGAATGTTTGGAACCATTCAGGATATTACCCAGAGCAAACTAATCGAATCAGATTTAAAACTTGCCAAAGAAAAAGCGGAGGAAAGCGATCGTTTAAAATCTGCTTTTCTGGCAAATATGAGTCACGAAATCCGCACCCCCATGAATGGGATACTCGGTTTTTTAAGCTTACTGAACAATACAGATCTGACCACCGATACAAGAAATAAATACATTAGCATACTGAACAGCAGCGGGGAACGGCTTTTAAACACTATCAATGACATTATTGAAATTTCGAAAATAGAATCGGGGGATGTGGACGTCACCTATACCGATATCAATGTTCAGAAGTTGGCAAGCTTCTATTATGACTTTTTTCTCCCGGAAACAGAGCTGAAAAATCTGCAATTTAACCTGGTACTGCCCCCGGAACATAAAATGATCCGGATACAGGCAGATAAAAATAAGCTGGACTCTGTCCTAACCAACCTGATTAAAAATGCCATTAAATGTACAGAGAGCGGCAAAATTGAATTCGGGTATGAGGTGCTTGACAAGAAGCTTAAGTTTTTTGTAAAGGACACCGGGATTGGGATAAACAAAGAGAGTATTGCAGTCATATTTGACAGATTTATTCAGTCAGATATCAGTGTAAACAGGGCCCAGGAAGGTTCTGGAATTGGGTTATCCATCTGTAAGGCCTATGTGGAACTGATGGGTGGAAAAATACAGGTGGAATCCGAGGAAAACAAGGGGTCGCATTTTTACTTCACCATCCCAATCGACCATGGAGAAGTCCAAAAGCAGGCAGATTCTGTTGAAATAGTCGGAACCAGGACTGGCAACGGGCTTGCAGGTCAGCCCGAAAAATTGAAAATACTACTTGCAGAGGATGACGAAGTTAGCATCATCTACCTGAGAGCCATACTGGAAAATATTGATTGTGAGTTAATTGAAGCTGAAAACGGAAAAAAAGTCCTGGCCCTTTGCAAGAAGACCCCTGATATCGACTTAATTCTAATGGATATCCAGATGCCATTAATGGATGGCTATGAGGCTACCCGAAAGATCAGAGAATTTAACAAAGATGTCTATATTATTGCGCAAACGGCTTATGCGCTCGGAGGTGATCGTGAAAAAGCATTACAGGCAGGCTGCAATGAGTATATCCCAAAGCCTATTGATAAGGAACAACTATTGCACCTGCTTGGGCAGTATATCTCTGGAAAAAATAAGAGCTATCCCGACTTATAAGCGGGGTCCGGAAGCTACCAGTGCCCTTCCCTCCTCATTGTCCGTAAATTGCTGGAAGTTGGCAATAAACAGCTCTGCCAGTTTCTTTGCCTTACGATCCCATTCAGCTGCATCTCCATAAGTATCTCGTGGATCCAGGATTCCGGGATCAACGTCGTGAAGCTCTGTGGGCACCTCCAAATTGAAATAGGGAATTTTTTTTGTGGGAGCATGATCCATGGAACCATCCAGAATTGCGTCGATAATCTTCCTTGTGTCTTGAATGGAGATTCGCTTCCCCGTTCCATTCCAACCCGTATTTACCAAATAGGCGTTGGAGCCAGCAGCATCCATTCTCTTCACCAGCTCTTTTCCATACTGGGTGGGATGCAGCGTCAGAAATGCTGCTCCAAAACAAGCGGAGAAAGCTGGAACTGGCTCGGTCACTCCCCTTTCCGTACCCGCCAGCTTGGCGGTAAACCCGGAAAGAAAATGATACTGAGTCTGATCATGCGTCAGCTTCGATACCGGCGGCATCACGCCAAATGCATCGGCGGTCAGGAAAATAACTTTGGTAGCATGACCAGCCTTGGAAACTGGTTTTACAATATTATGAATGTGATAAATCGGATAAGAAACCCTGGTGTTCTGTGTTTTGGAAGCATCGTGAAAATCGACTTTCCCATCTGCTGCTACAGCTACATTCTCCAGGAGGGCATCGCGTTTTATGGCATGAAAGATATCGGGCTCACTCTCCTCACTCAGATCAATGGTCTTGGCATAACATCCACCTTCAAAATTGAAAATGCCATCATCATCCCAGCCATGTTCGTCATCTCCGATAAGTGCACGCTTTGGATCGGTGGAGAGTGTTGTTTTTCCAGTACCGGAAAGCCCAAAGAATATGGCTGTATCCCCATCATGACCTACATTGGCTGAGCAATGCATGGCAGCGATTCCCGAGAGTGGCAGATAATAGTTCATCACGGAGAAAATCCCCTTCTTCATTTCACCCCCGTACCAGGAGCCTCCAATCACCGCCTTCTTTTCTGACAGATTGAAAAATACAAACACTTCCGAATTTAATCCCTGCTCCTTCCAGAGCGGATTGATCGTTTTGGAAGCATTTAATACCACAAAGTCGGGTTCAAAGACAGCCAGCTCCGCTTCGGTGGGCCGATAAACATATTCTTTACAAAATGCGCCTGCCAGGCTACCTCCATAATGAAGCGCACTTTCAGCCTGGTAGTCTTCATTTGCACCACAAAAGCAATCCACGATAAATAATCTTTTCCCGGAAAGCTGACCTGATGCAAGATCGTAGCCATGGTCCCAAACCTCCTTGGAGATTGGTTTGTTGTCAGAGGTGTTAGCTTTATCTGTTTTCCACCATACGGTATCCCTGGTGGTATCATCCAGCACCACATACTTATCTTTGGGCGAACGGCCGGTGAATATCCCTGTATCGACTTTTACAGCTCCGTATTCGCTCTCTACACCCACCTCAAATCCTTCCAGGTTTGGATTCATCTCCTCCTTGTATAACTGCTCATAGGAAGGATTGTATACCACCTCACTAATTCCAGCGATCCCGTACTGTTCAAGTTTCAATTTATTCAAAATATCTGCTCATAATATCTTAATGTTTAAGTTATCTGCTTTATTTTATGTTGAATTTATAAGTATTACAGGGTTATATCCTAAAAAAAAAGCTACACGAATATCCAAAAAAAAAGCGGCAAAATCAAGTTTCGCCGCTTTATTGATAGCTTAAAATACAAGCCAGGTCAAACTACCTCAGGTTAGCCTGAGCTGCAGCCAGCCTGGCAATAGGTACGCGGAAGGGTGAACAACTTACATAGTTCATTCCAACGCGGTGACAGAACTCCACTGAATCGGGATCTCCACCATGCTCTCCACAAATACCAACTTTGAGATTGGGTTTGGTTGAACGGCCTTTTTCTACACCCATTTCAACCAGTTGGCCTACACCTTCCTGGTCGAGTGTCTGGAAAGGATCGTTCTTCAGCAATCCTTTCTCGATGTAGATGGGAAGGAATTTACCTGCATCATCCCTTGAATAACCAAAGGCCATCTGGGTCAGGTCATTGGTTCCGAATGAGAAGAACTCAGCATGCTCTGCAATCAGGTCAGCAGTCATGGCTGCCCTGGGGATCTCAATCATGGTACCCACCTGGTAGTCACACTTGGCTCCTTTCTCTGCAAATACCTTCTCGGCAGTGGCACGGATAATCTCTTCCTGCATTTTGAACTCTTTCCAGGTACCGATCAGCGGAACCATAATCTCAGGACGTGCATCCACACCTTTTTTGGTCAGGTTGACGGCAGCCTCGATAATGGCCCTGGCCTGCATCTCGGTAATCTCAGGATAGGTATTTCCCAAACGGCAACCACGGTGTCCCAGCATGGGATTAAATTCGTGAAGGTCTTCCACCTGATGCCTGGATATCTGTCAACAGAAATTCCCATTTCATCGGCCATGATCTTCTGGTTGGCCTCATCGTGAGGAACAAACTCATGCAGTGGTGGATCCAGCAAACGAATGGTTACTCCAAATCCTGCCATGGCTTCCAGGATTCCTTCAAAGTCCTCACGCTGGTAAGGAAGCAATTTATTCAGTGCCTTGCGACGCTCCACCTCTTTGGTAGCCAGGATCATTTCCCGCATGGCCTTGATACGCTCACCTTCGAAGAACATATGCTCGGTACGGGTCAGACCAATACCTTTGGCACCAAAGTCACGGGCAACCTTTGCATCGTGCGGAGTATCAGCATTGGTACGGACATCCATCCTGGTGTGCTTTTCAGCCAGCTCAAGAATTGCACCAAAATCACCACTCAGCTCGGGATCGATGGTTCCCACTTTTCCATCCAGTACATTACCGGTAGAACCGTTCAGGGAAATCCAGTCTCCTTCTTTGAATACTTTACCAGCAGCAGTCATGGTTCGGGCTTTATAATCAATTTTTACACCACCGGCTCCTGATACACAGCATTTACCCATTCCGCGGGCAACAACAGCAGCATGAGAAGTCATACCTCCACGTGCAGTCAGAATACCCTTGGCAATGTTCATACCTTCCAGGTCTTCAGGTGAAGTTTCAATCCTTACAAGGATGGCCTCAGGATATTTGTTCGCATTCATCAGCAAAGAATACAATCTGTCCGGTAGCAGCTCCTGGTGAAGCAGGAAGTCCCTGAGCCAGCACCGTGGCCCTGGCCAAAGCTCCTTTTTCAAATACAGGGTGAAGCAGTTCATCCAGTTTGGTAGGCTCCTGACGAAGCAGGGCTGTTTTCTCATCCAGTTTTCCTTCACGCAGCATGTCCATGGCAATTTTTACCATGGCAGCACCGGTACGTTTTCCGTTACGGGTTTGCAGCAGCCACAATTTACCTTCCTGGATGGTGAATTCCAGGTCCTGCATATCTGTAGAAATAATCTTCCAGTTTCTGCTCAGTCTCATGCAGTTCCGCATAAACTTCAGGCATCACCTCTTCCAGTGAAGGGAAGTCTGCTGCACGTTCCTCTTCACTTACCTTAGCAAGCTTGGCCCACCTTAGTGAACCTTCTTTGGTAATTTGTCGGGGTGTACGAACACCTGCAACCACATCTTCTCCCTGTGCATCGATCAGATATTCTCCGTTAAAGATATCTTCTCCGGTTCCTGCATCACGGGTAAAAGCAACACCTGTTCCTGAAGTTTCACCCATATTTCCATAAACCATGGCCTGAACATTTACTGCAGTTCCCCAGTCACCAGGAATCTGGTTCATGTTGCGGTAATACTGAGCCCTTGGAGTTTCCCAGCTGTCAAAACAGCCATAACAGCATCCCCAGAGTTGCTCCCATGGATCGGCCGGGAAATCATGTCCGGTCTGCTTCTTAACAGCAGCCTTGAACTTCTCAACCATTTCTTTCAGATCATCAACAGTAAGCTCGTTGTCATTTTCCACACCACGTGCTTCCTTCACCTCTTCCATGATTTCTTCAAAAGGATCAATGTCTTCTTTGGATTCGGGTTTCATTCCCAGAACCACATCACCATACATCTGTACAAAACGACGGTAGCTGTCCCATGCAAATTTCTCGTTTCCGGTTTTGTTGATCAGACCCTCAACTGCATCTTCATTCATTCCCAGGTTCAGAACAGTATCCATCATACCTGGCATGGAAACCCTTGCACCGGAACGTACAGAAACCAGACAGGGATTCTCATTGCTCCCAAATTTGGTTCCCATGATATCTTCAATATTCTTTACAGCAGCTTCAACTTCAGCTTTGATCAGCTTCAACTACCTTGTCCTGACCCAAGCTGTATTGTATTCAGTACAAACTTCAGTGGTAATGGTAAATCCTGGAGGTACCGGAACACCAATCAGGTTCATTTCTGCAAGGTTGGCACCTTTTCCACCCAATAAGTTTTTCATGTCGGCTTTACCTTCGGCTTTTCTGTCACCAAAAGTATAAACGCGTTTTACATCTGACATTGGAAATTTGCTTTTAGTTATTAATAATGAGTTATTTATAGAATATACCCTTGAATTTTAAAGACACAAAGGTACCTAAAAAAATTGGTAAATCTATTCTAAATAATGGTTAATTAGAAGTCAGGGAGCATTACTCAGCCGAACTGCCTGATAGCCTCCAACATGGCCAGCACATTTTGCAGGGGAACATTGGCCTGGATGTTATGGACCGTATTGAATACAAATCCACCACCCGGAGCAAAGATCTCACATTCCTTCAACACATGGGCTTTTACCTCTTCAGGAGTTCCGAATGGGCAGCACCTTCTGGGTATCCACTCCCCCACCCCAGAAGGTCAGCCGGTCTCCATATTTCTCTTTCAGCAGCACCGGATCCATTCCCGCTGCATTGATCTGCACCGGATTGATGATATCAAATCCTGAATCAATAAAATGTTCCATAAAGGGCTCCACTGCCCCGCAGCTGTGCTTGAAAGTCTTCCAGGGCGTATTGCTCATGGATCCAGTTATTGATCTTTTTATAATAAGGCGCATAGAGCTCATCGAAGGTCTCCACGGAGCAAAAGGAGGAATCCTGGGTCCCAAAATCGGTCCCGCAGATAAAGGCCACATCCACCATGATCACCGGCAACCTCCTTGATCATATCCAGGTTCTCCAGGGCCATATCGGTCTGCTTCTCAAATACATAATGAAGGTAATCGGGACGCATCAGGGTGGACATATACCAGTCGGCCACATCCCTGATCCCTTTTGGGGCCTTCAGGTTCAATCCGGGTACCAGGGCAATATCCCCTATTCCGGTTCCACCGAAATTGGCTACCACCCCTTTGCCTTTCGGCAGCTGCTTCGGGAATGACCCGCTTCCAGTAATCCAGATCATCCTGAGCTAATGGGCGTAAACTCCTCCGTATTGTCCTCCGGATCCAGTTTGGACTCTCATCCAGGGGCTCCTGCCGGTTCATCGCATCAAAGAAATAGGCCGCCTTGGGCATTTTAGCACTGGGAGCTGCCGATGCATCCCCCTGGGGATACATCAGCGTATCTCCGTTACCGTCCACTGAAACCGTAAAGGAACCCGGGACCAGTACCACCTGTCCCCAGGGCGTCCGCCACTCCTTCCAGTCCTTCATGGGATTTCCGAACATATCAGAGGAAGGGGAAACTCCAATCACATCCACCCCCATGGCCTCCTGCAGATCGTCCTCCACCTCTCCCAGCATCTGATAAGGTTCATTCACCCGTACCGCTTTCTTTTCCAGACCGAAATGCTCCCTGAGTTTTTCTACCAGAAGAACATGGATCCCGGTCACCGGGCTGGCCCCGAAGTCTACCACCATCCGGTCGGGTTCCTGATGATTTAATGTCTTCTGCAGGTTTGCTCTTGAATTGGTCATGGAAGGATCCTATTTTTTGGTTTGGGTGATCAGGTTCCGCTCACGCAGTTCCTGCAATCCGTTTTCCCAGCTTCCACCTGCGGCCCACATATAATAGGAGAAGTAGCTGATGGTTCTTCGCTGGATATGCAGCCAGGGCTGGAATTCAACATAATAATGACGGGCATCACTGTTTCTGGGATGGTTCATCCACATATGCAGGAAGATGGGGCGGTCAACCGGATAGGCCCCTACGAAAGAAACATCCTCCTGGGTATCATAGCCTGCATTCCAACCCTCCTGTTGCTGGATCGCTTTTCCAAAATACTTTTCCGGCAACATACGGTACTCCTCCAGGCCTCCGATCTCATTGGAAACAAATACATCCTCGGTCCAGTGTTTCTCTCCCAGTTCCAGGATGGGCTGCGGGCCCAGCATATTGGTCTCCGGGTAGTTCTGAAAATCCATGGCAAAACGGACCTCCACCAGCGGGGTATTTCCGTACAGGGTAAAGATCTTCTCCATGCGGTTACCAAAATAATTGTACCACATTTTTACCTGAACGTAACTGCCTTCGCTCCGGGTGATCTCAGCATGGTAGTTCTGGTGGGTTTCAAGGCTGGCCTGACCCAGGAAATCCTCAAAGCCTCCGAAGGGATAGAATCCCCGTTTCCTGAAGGGCCTGCGGTCATCAACAGGCTTGTCTGGCCATAATTTAAAAAATACATTATCATTGCGGCTCTTTACGAAGTATTCGATCATCCTGGCACCAGTGGTAATCAGCGTAACCTTCACACTGTCATTCTCCAGGATATATTCCATGATCCCGTCACCGTTCAGATCCGACTCGGAGATAGTGGGTTTTCCCTCTGCCTTCCCCACACCCAGCTGGGAGGTGTTCTCCATTCCAAGTGCCATAACTTTCACCTCATAATCACCAGCAGGAAGTTCCAGATCGAATACTTGTTCCTGGAAAGATCCCGGTGCAGCCATATAGGTCTTTGTCTCCTTGTATTTGGCTCTGGTCTTTCCTGCCGGGAAGACCTGAACCTCCACTGGAAAGGAGGATTGCTCTGTGAAATTGTGTACCGATACCGGAAACTGCACCTTTGGTGCATGTCCGTACATCACCTGGTGAAGTGAAATGGCAGGGGGCAGATCCAGTACGGCCATGGTAGCTTTGATTTTTCCCTTCCCTTCGAACGAAATTCCCAGAGGATTGGCGCGGCCCATGGCTTCTTTCCCCGGCAACAGTCTGACTTTACAGTCCTGGCGCTATTGACAGGAATATCCAGGGGAACGAGCAGCGGATCCTCCGTGCCCACCTGATCGGGAAGCATAACCTCCACATCCCCATAAAGCGTCTCCTGGGCAAAGTTCCTGACAGTGATCTGCAAAGTATTCCCCAGGACCTCGGCCTGCAGATCGATCCGGTCACCGAAATAATTCTCCAGGAACACCCGGTCCAGAAGAAGCATCTGGAGTGGATTCCTGAAAGATGCCGGCCCGAGCATCTTGCCCATCTCCAGTACCCCGGTGGCACGCCGGTCCAGGATCGCCTTCCACATGGATTCACGAGTAAGCGCTTCTCCTTTTTCCAGGAAAAGAATCATGCTGTTCAGGGCATTTCCATCCAGGGTTCCGGTATGTAATATAAAGGGAACATCCTCCGCGTCGATCTGCTCCTTGTTTCCCTCATTGGCCAGGTAGCCATCATACTCCATTCCGGCGGAATCGGCATAATCATCATATACCGGGCGAAAGATATATCCCTTATGATCACGTGCATATTTCATCGTGATCTCCTTGGTAAACAGTTGTTGCACCTGTAAGTCATCGTAATCACTACAGCCGTATATGGGAGAATGGCCCACATCGGTCACCACCTTCGATCCAAGCTCATCCATCCAGCCTGCCAGGTCCTCCTTCAGCATAAAATCCATGTATCCGTCAAAAACAAACCAGCTGCTTCCTTCATTCATCCCTGTGCCGATGACTTCCAGGGGGTGGCCCTTGGTACAGGTCACACTGTTATGAAGCGTCTTTGCCCCGAACCAACCCTTATGGAATTCATAGCTATCCACCAGCTTCAGGCGTTGACTCGATAAGTTCCTTAACCGTTTGGCGGGTATCCGCATCCGCACTGCTCACCGCGTACAGGGTATGTCCCTCTTTTTCCACCGTAAACAGATCCACCCGGATCAGGTCACTGGCTCCGTACTGATGACTGCCCAGCAGATAAGGCCATTCCCAGTCTGCCGAAAGCAAGTTTTTCAGCATCTGGCCGGTTTCCGTAGCGGGATCCAGGTATGCCAGCACGTCTCCTTTTGAAAGAGCCTCCTTTAATGTATTCAGATCAGGCAGATCCATTGTTGCGTATTGGCCTGAAAGCAGCCCGTTCATAAAACCCTCCTCCATCAGCAAACCCGGAATACCCATATCCTCAGCGGTGACAACCTTGCTTTGAAGAAAGCTTTTTGCCACATTTGGGCTTGCCATCTTAAACAGGTTCCCATAGCGGTGCCATTCACTGTAATGGTCATTCCAGTGATTGGTGTACCCGTTAAACTGAAATTCTCTTGTAACAGGTTGCTGACCAGAGGCCACCGGGATAAATAAAAAAGCAAGTAAGCCCACAATTAGCATGCTTGCGAACGAAAATTTCTGTCTGGATACCTTCATTTTGAATAGTTTAGGAAGTGTTAAAAGTTCGATTTGAGAATCCTCTTTCCCAAAGGTATTGTTTTGTCCGTGATTTTGAAAAAAGATAAAATAAATATTCAATATATTATAGGATAGTGTTTTTCTAAATTGTCCACAGTCTGCCAACAATTGCTTGAATAATTGATTTTTTATTTGTATGTTTCCTCAGCTAAACTATGCTATATCTTGATTTGCATGCTAAAATTTATTTCTTTTTTTGTGCTTTCCCTGACAATAAATTCCGAGTTTATAATTTTATTAACACGCAAATAATTTTTCCTTTAACCTTTAAACTAAACTACTTACAAATGGGAATTAAACAATTTCTTCTTCCGCTAAAATGGTTCGGCAGAGTGCTGCTTCTAGGAACCATGATGGTGCTCATTTCGAGTACAGCACTGTTCGCGCAGCGAACCGTTACGGGTACGGTGACCACCAGTGAAGATGGTCTGCCTTTGCCTGGTGTTAACGTGATAGTCCAGGGTACTGCTACGGGCAGCATAACAGCTGCCGATGGTACCTACTCGGTGGAAGTTCCATCGGGGGATGTTTCACTTCAATTCTCTTTTATTGGGTATCAGGTCCAGGTGATCCCCGTAGGTTCGTCCACGGTGATCAATGCAGTCCTGATTCCCAGCGCCTTTGAGATGGACGAGGTGGTGGTAACTGCCCTGGGTATCATGCGCGATGAGAAAACTCTGACCTATGCCACCCAAACGGTGGACGCGGATGAGTTGACCAATACCAAGGATATTAACTTTATGAACAGCCTTTCCGGTAAAGCAGCCGGTGTGGAGATCCGAAAGAACGCTGCAGGTCCGGGAGGATCCACGCGTATTGTTCTTAGAGGAACAAAATCACTCACCGGTGACAGTGAACCGCTGTTTGTGATCGATGGTGTTCCCATGGTGAACCGGAAAAACTCCCAGGCCGGCATGTGGGGCGGCTGGGACGGAGGCGATGGCCTGTGCCAGGTGAATCCGGAAGATATTGAAAGCATCAATATCCTGAAAGGTTCCAATGCAGCTGCCCTTTACGGCAGCCAGGGAGCCAACGGTGTGGTGCTGATCACCACCAAAAAAGGCCTGGAGGGTGCCACGAAAGTGAGCATCAATACCGGTGTAAGCTTCGACAATCCCATGGTCATGCCCGAACTTCAGTTTAATTATGGTGCAGAAGGGGGATCCGAGCAAAGCTGGTCCTCCACATCAGGAAATTACGACGACACCTTTGTGGATGACTTCTTCCAGACAGGATATAATATGATAAACTCTATCTCTGTTAGTGGTGGCAACGCAAGAACCACAGCCTATTTCTCCTATGCAAATACGACTGCAAGAGGCATCGTACCCACCAATACCTATAATAAGAACAATCTTACCTTCAAGCAGTCAACCAAACTGGCGAATGACAAAATCACTGTCTCAGTTCCAATATCATGCTGACTGACGAGAAGAGTCATAACCGGCCACCTGCCGGCTACTACCTGAATCCGGTTCTTAATACCTATCAGTTCCCCCGTCAAATGGATTTCGATGACTACTATGAGAACTACGAGTACTACGATGAAACCAGGAACATCATGCTGCAGAACGTGTATGTCAATAACCATTTCATATCAAATCCTGCCTGGGTCCTGAACAATCAGCCCAAAGATGACCTGACTAAACGTGCCATAGGAAATCTGACCGTTGCCTGGGATATCGTCGAAGGGCTGAATTTTTCAGTACGTGGGAACTATGACATTGCTCTGAAATCCTATGAGACACAGCACGCTGCAGGTTCCAATCAGACCAATGTACATGCTAATGGTGCCTGGGATTATTCGCAAGTTCACAGATGAATTGCTCTATACCGACGGGATTCTGAAATACGATAAAAACTTCGGAGTCCGTCAGCCTGACTGCCCTGGCCGGAGCGAGCTACCAGAAATCCGTATACGGGCTTGGAGTATCCGTGAAGTACGGCTTCCAATGGCCTGCTTTATGCCAATGAGTTCATGTTCCAGAACGTTCCGGACAATGTATCCATCAACTCCACCCTGAGCAGCAGGCTGGTGAAGCAGGCAGTTTTTGCCAATGCCACCATTGGTGTGAAAGAGATGGTCTTTCTGGATGTTTCAGCCAGGAATGACTGGGCTTCCTCCCTGGCACTCACAGGAAACCAGTCCTATTTTTATCCGGCCGTGGGCTTAACCGCACTGATCAGTAACATGGTGGATCTGCCTACCTGGTTCTCATTTGCCAAGGTGCGGGGATCGTATACCTACGTGGGTAACGAAGTGCCATTTAACGTGGTCAATCCCCAAAACTCGATCAATGCCTCAGGAGGTATTAACAGGAATACCCAAACCCCGTTTACCGACCTGACCCCGGAATTGATCACCAGTATGGAGGTCGGTACCGACCTGAGGTTCTTTACCGGAAGACTGGGTGCTTGATGTGACCTATTACAATATTACAAGTAATGATCAGTTTCTCTCCCTTCCCGCCCCCTCTGGTTCCGGATACACCACCTATTTTGTAAATGCGGGTGAGATTGTCAACCAGGGAGTCGAGGCTACCCTGACTGGCATTCCGGTGCAGAATGCAAATCTGCAATGGAACACATCAGTAAACTTCTCCAGAAACGTCAATGAAGTCGTTGAAATTCACCCGGATATCGGAAGTATCGGTATGGGTGGCGGAGAAAGTGTTGGTATCCGCTTTGAAGCCGGTGGTTCCATGGGTGACTTGTATGCATCTGCCTTCCAGCGGAATGATGATGGAAAGATCCTGGTGTCCGATGAAGGTATGCCCAGGAAGATGACTACCCAGGAATTGATGGGGAATGTGGAACCTGACTTTGCCCTTGGCTGGAACAACAATGTGACCATCGGTAAATTTAATGTGAGCGCCTTATTCACAGGTAAATTCGGAGGAATAGTCGTTAGTCAGGCCGAGGCCATGCTGGATGGCTATGGGGTCTCCAAAAGAACTGGCGATGCACGTGATCAAGGTTACCTGGAAGTTGATGCGGTTAACGAGAACGATGGATCAGCGGTTACCACAGGTGGATCCTCAAACCTGGTTCCTGGCTACGGGCGACCGGAATGGAATCATGGAATACTATGTATATGATCGTACCAATGTCCGCTTAAGCCAGTTGGCCGTTTCCTATACTGTGAACCTGAGCCAGAGTACATTTCTGGATAATATAACTCTTATCAGTTTACGGACGGAACCTGTTCTTCCTGTATAAGGAAGCACCGTTTGATCCAGAGCTGGTGATGAGTACCAACAGGAACAATCAGGGGTTGGATAACTTCAATCTGCCAACAACCCGGTCGATTGGATTTAATCTTAACATAAACTTTTAATTTGGAGAATGATGAAAAAGATCATATTTGTCATAAGCGTAGTATTTGCACTATTCCTAAGTGCCTGTACTGAGAACTTTGAAGAGATCAACACGAATCCGTATGAGATTTCGGGAGAGTCTCTTGAACAGGACTTTAACCACGTGGGAGCCTACTTTAAAACCCTGTGGTCCGGTCACTGGTTTACTGCTATCATTGGTCACCAGACCATGCATAACCTGTAAAATGAATCCTGGGTGCGTCAGCTGGGCTGTCCCACTCCCTTTGTGGGAGGTATTAACAATACCACCTATTATATGAGATGGGCTCCCTACTGGGGCCGGATATACGGCAGCGTAATGGCTCCTGCACGTCAGGTAAAGCTGGTAGCTGAAGAGGGAGGATACGATGTCTTCGCCCAGTGGGCCACCCTGGTCATGGTCACCGGTGCTCATCGCCTGTCTGCCTATTACGGTCCCATTATCTATACCAATTATGGTACTTCGGATCAGGACGTGATGTACGACAGTGAAGAGACCCTGTATGACACCTGGTTTGCCGAATTGGATGAAATAGTATCCGTGTTCAGTGCCAACCTGGATTATGCGGGTTTGGCGAAATTCGACGAAGTATATGGAGGGGATGTGGCCATGTGGCTCAAGTACGCCAATAGTCTGCGACTCAGATTAGCCATGCGCATCTCCAAAGTGGATCCTGCTCTGGCCAAGGCCGAGGGTGAAAAAGCCCTGAGCCACCCGGGTGGATTGATCACGACCAATGCCGAAAACATGATGCTGTCCCTGCAGGGAAATATCTTCGGGCCGGCTGTCTGCTGTTTCGCATGGGATGATACTCGTATGAGTGCCTCCATGGAATCTGTACTGATCGGCTATGAAGATAACCGGATAGCATCCTATTTCGCACCGGTAAGTGATCTTGGACTGGTCGCCGACCATCCCGATTGGCCCTATAAAGGCGTTCGCGTTGGAGCAGAACTGGTTGCAAAGTCCGATCATACGGTCTTATTCAACGATTAGCACTGACTTCAATGATGCCGCTATAGTCACCAAACGGGCCCTGTTCACAGCCCAGGAAACCCATTTCCTAATGGCTGAAGCAGCCCTGCGCGGTTGGGCAGGAGCGCGGAATACGCCCAGGATCACTACGAAGAGGGTGTTAGAGCCTCCTTTGCAGAGTGGGGAGCAGCAGGAGCAGACGAGTATCTGCTGAATGATACGGGTATTCCTCTGGACTATGATGATGTGGTGTATGCAGGAGCTATTAACGATTTCGTAAACAGGATCACCGTAACCGTGGCCTGGGATGATGGCTGCCAGCAATGAGATCAAGCTGGAGAAGATCATGACCCAGAAGTGGATTGCCGCCCAGCATAATTCCATCGAGGCCTGGGTGGATCACCGCAGGACCGGTTATCCGAAACTTCCTTACAACTATCAGAACGACAGTAGTCCGGATCATGGCGTTATCGCTGACGATGATTTCCTGAAAAGAGTTCCCCTATTCTTTGGTAATTCTGAACAGGTCAACAATCCGGTTGGTTATGCAGACGCTGTTGCCAAGCTGGGAGGAGAGGATCTGATCAGCACCCGTCTGTGGTGGGATACAGGAGGACCTAACTTCTAAACTTTAAATTATCTATTCTTTAGTAAGAGGGTGTCTCAAAAGGGCACCCTCTTTTTTACTGAATAATTTCTATCTTACAATTTAACTGATTTTTGATGCATGTTCAGACTCCTTAGATATATTCTCTATCTGCTGATTCCCTTGCTTCTTTTTCCTGCCAGCGGGAAATGAAACAATTCACCCTGCTCTCTCACAAAAGGACCGGAATTGAGTTCAGAAATCCCATCGAAGAATTTCCCTGAATTTAATACGCTGGATTACAACTACATGTTCAATGGTGCCGGTGTGGCGGCGGGCGATATTAATAATGACGGTCTGGTCGGACCTCTTCTTTTCGGGTAACTTTGTAAGGAACCGGCTCTACCTCAATAAAGGCAATTTCAGGTTTGAGGATATTTCTGAGAAAGCCGGAATTTCCGCGGTCGAAACCTGGAGCAACGGAGTGACTATGGTCGATGTGAACGGAGATGGCTTGCTGGATATTTATGTGGCCAATTCCACCAACAGGAGGCAACGATTCAGGAAAAATCTCCTCTTCCTGAATAACGGGGACCTCACCTTTAGCGAGCGGGCTGAAGAGCTGGGCATTGCAGATAATGCTTATACCACCCACAGTGCTTTTCTGGATTACGATAAGGACGGGGACCTGGACCTGTTTTCGCTAAATCACTCCGTGGACAAGTTTGCCATGTTTTCCGAGGAATACATTGGACTCAGAAACAGCAGGGACCCCTGGTATGGACAGAAATTGTTTCGGAACGACGGCAGCAGGTTTACCGAAGTTACCTCCACTGCCGGGATTTACAGCAGTGCCCTGAATTTTGGTCTGGGCGTGGCCATTGCGGATTTTAACGGGGATCACTGGCCCGATATTTACGTCTGTAATGACTACTACGAAAAGGATTACTTCTATCTCAATCAACAGGACGGCACCTTCCGGGAATGCATGGAGGAGTACTTCAGCTACATCTCTCTCTCATCCATGGGTAGCGATGCTGCAGATATAAACAACGACGGGTATATAGATCTGTTTACCCTGGATATGCTTCCTGAAGATCATTTTGAACAGAAACTGGTGGAAGGCCCCGATAATTATGAACGGCTGTCCGTCCGTGAAAAGCTTGGGTTATACTATCAGACCACCCGGAACATGCTGCAATTGAATTGCGGGGGCACCCATTTCACTGAGATAGGACAATATGCGGGGCCCTATGCCACCAACTGGAGCTGGTCTCCCCTATTATGTGATTTTGACCGGGACGGATTCAAAGATCTCTTTATCTCCAATGGATACGGGAAAAACGTGACGCATATGGACATTCTCGATATGTCTGTGGAAGAAACCCTCAAACGTCGAGCAGGAGAGCCGACCATCGACATGATGGACTTCCTGGCCATTATCCCGGCTACGGTGCTGAGCAATTACATGTACAAAAACCAGGGAGATCTCACCTTTTCCAATGAGGGAGAGGCCTGGGGATTTACCCATCCGACCCTGTCAAACGGTGCCACCTATGCCGACCTGGACAATGACGGGGACATGGATCTGGTAATCAGCAATGTGAATGATTATGCTTCCGTATACAGAAACAATGCCGAGAGCCTCAAGCATACGCATTACCTGAAGATCCAGCTGGCAGGAGGCGATAAAAATACCCGGGGGATCGGGGCACGGGTCGATGTTTACTGCGGGGATCAGGTATTCACCCAGGAGGCCTATCCTTCCAGAGGCTATATGTCTTCGGTGGACCATGACCTGATATTCGGATTGGGCGCTGCCACCGGCCTTGACAGCCTCACTGTCATCTGGCCGGATCTGAGATCACAGACCCTTCGCAAACTTGAAGCGGACCAGACAATCATCCTACGCAACGAAGATGCCATCCTCCTGGAAGAATCCCCTCCACCGGATCCACAAAGGCTTTTCTCCCGGCTGGATCATCTGAAACCCCTGAACTTCCTGCACAGGGAGAATGAGTATAACGATTTCATCAATCAGATCCTCCTGCCCTGGAAACTTTCCACCCAGGGGCCCAGCATGGCTACCGGGGATGTGAATGGAGACGGCCTGGACGACCTCTTTATGGGTGGTGCCAAGGGATTTCCCGGAAGCTTATTCCTGCAAAAGAAGGGAGGCAGCTTTGAGACCAGGGACCTGCCCTGTTTTGAAACGGACACGGAGAGTGAGGATCTGGGCGTATTGTTCGTGGATGTGGACGGGGATAAGGATCTGGACCTATATGTGGTGAGCGGGGGAAACGAATTCGCCCCGGATGACGCTGAACTTCAGGACCGCCTCTACCTGAATGACGGTAAGGGCCATTTTTCCAAAACCAGTAACCGTCTTCCGGAATCGCTTGCCAGTGGTTCCTGTGTGAAAGCCGCAGATATCGACAGGGATGGAGATATGGATCTCTTTGTTGGAGGAAGACTCACTCCCGGAAGCTACCCGCTGGCACCCAGAAGCTTTGTGCTTGAAAACGATGGCAGAGGCAGCTTCCTGGATGTGACTGAAAAGCTAAACCCGGATCTTCAAAGGCCCGGAATGGTGACAGATGCCCTCTGGACGGATTTTAATAAGGATGAACTACCCGACCTGATCCTGGTGGGAGAATGGATGGCTGTCAGGCTCTTTCTGAATACCGGATCAGGCTTTGAGGAGCTGGAAGGACAGGAGTGGATGCAGCGGTCGGAAGGGTGGTGGAACTGCATTGAATCGGGTGACTTTGACAAAGATGGCGACACCGATTACGTACTTGGCAATCTGGGGAAAAATTTCCAGATAAAGCCCACACCCGGAGAACCGGCCACGATCTATGCCTCTGATTTTGATAACAATGGTTCGCTGGATGGTATTATGTGCTACTATATCAAAGGCCGGAATGCCCCCCTTTATTCCAAAATGGATCTGGAAGCCCAGCTAAGCCTTATTGGAAAAAAGTATCCGGATCACCGGTCTTTTGCCAACGAAACGATCACCGATATCTTTCCTGAAGAAGTACTGAATAATGCACTTCTACTTAGAGTCACCAATCCCGCCTCCTCCTACCTGGAAAACCTGGGAAATAATCAATTCAGTCTCTCCGAGCTCCCGCTGGACGCCCAGCTGTCCCCGGTGTACAGTATTATATCGGGCGATTATAGCAGCGATGGGAATATGGACCTGATTCTGGCAGGGAATTTTTACGGATCCAGACTAAAATTCGGACATCTGGATTCGAACAGGGGAGTTGTATTGCTGGGGAACGGTGATGGAAGCTTTATATCGCTGCCAAATCAACAAAGCGGATTATTCCTGGACGGTGAGGTGAGGGACATGGCCCGGCTCAGCTTATCCCCGGGCAGCGAGATCTTCATCTTTGCTCCGAATAACGACAGCCTGCAAGTCTATCTCTGGGGGCAATAGGATTTAAAAAAAAGCTCTATAAGATTCCCAGTAGCTCTCCGTATTCATTTTTAATTTTCTGCGAAGACGTGCTGTCCAAAACAATTTGCATGGACTGCTTTACCAGAGCAGAAGCATTCTCATCAAACCACAGCATATTTCTTCTAACAGAACTGGAAAGACTATCGGCCAGTAGCTCCAGGGTCTGTTTGGGATACAAAGAGGTATATTGTTGTATACCAAACAATTCACCTAGAAGATTCACATACATCTGCTGGATTGCCGGGTAATCAGATTGCATCACCACATCAGAAGGATCCTCGGACTCATTGATTTGTCTGCCAAGCTCAAGCATTTTCTGGGCAACTCTCAATCTGAAAATATCAATATCCATTATCTCTTTGACGTAATACTGTCTATTGGTTCCGATGATCGTATAAGCCACTTTTAACTCCATCAAAGTATTAACAAACCACTTGATCATATCGGCTTTTGCATGCAGTGGAAGTGTTTCATCCTGAAGAAATGCCAGGTTATCTATGCTTACCATCCTGGAGAAGAGCATCCCTGATTTTTTACTCTCTCTGGCTGGCAAGGCCATTGGGGTATTATACTTCAGGGTATTTAATACATAAAACGCATTTGAATAATCTTCCATACTCCAGACCTTGTTATAATCAGGCATCCCCAGCTCCTGGTACTCCTCCGGAGTTAGTGAATGATCATGCTCGTTTGCTTTATTACAAGAGCTCAGAATAACAGGGAGTACCAGAATCAATAAAACGAAATTCTTCATTATCGTACTTTAAGTTAATAGTTAAATCCTCAAAAATTCCCGTTAAAATAATACAATTAAAGTATATACTGAATAACTCAGGTCTGCATAAGAGAAATATTATGAGTTTGACCCGGAAGTCACTTTAAAACCTGGGATGATGCAACATACTGGCACAGATTTTGAGCGTACCTAGTAAGCTAATTTTCAGAGAATTGTTCACAAAAGTCGCCCTGCCCCTTATAGTTTTGTTCCTGTCATTACTTATTCCACCTCAGGAAAGCCATGCCCAGGTCACCGGCAGAGTAAGGGATGCTAACAACCAACCCATTCCCCAGGTTAATATTGTCGTTCAGAACACCAACCGGGGTACTCAGACAAATATTCAGGGAGAATACACCATCACTGCTTACCCAGGGGATATCCTGTTCTTCTCTCATCTGGGGATGCAGTCTGAGGAGGTCAGTGTGAAAAAAAATGCATCCGTAATTAATGTAAGGATGACAGCAGCCAGCATTGAAATAGAGGAAGTGGAGATAAAAACCAAGGCCAAAACTGCCTATAAAAGTCAAAAAGAGCTGTTAAAGGAATTCCCTGCAAATAAAAACCTTATCAAAACCACCTGGGGCATTCTGGACAAAGACCTTTCCTCCACCTTTTTTCGGATCGTCGATGGAGAAGATTTGATCCCCGTGGGAACAGATTTCTTTTTCTCCTTTGAGGCTCATATCCCTCAGCTCCAAATTATTAGAGATGATCCTGAATATCCAGGGGTTCATGTGTATTTACGGGGATCTGAACCTGTATTTGATGTGGACGGTTTTGTAACACCTGCCCCTCCCACCTATTTATCAGCAATCGATATTGATCGGATTGCAGTCCTGGAACGCAGTGCAGCTATTATGAGATATGGACCACAGGGTGCTAAAGGAGTTATCGTAATAAATACTAAGTCAAAAACGTGGATGGATGACATGGGAGTGGACCGGTCTGAGGAGCATCGCCAGCTTCTTGACAGCGCGATGAAAGTTACTCATCTTGAGCTCTACCGTCCGTATGTACCTGCTTATCTTGAAAAATTACAAAAGGTAAGAAGTGAAAAGAAAGCCCTGGAGATTGTTGATGGCCAACAAGACTTCCATCTCAGTAATCCCTACTATTTTCTTGATCTGTATGAGCTTTTCTCATCCCGCTGGGGCCACAACGAAAAATCGAAAGAGTTGGCTCAATATATCATCGATAACTTCTCAGAAAATATTTCTGTGCTTAAGGCTCTGGCCTACCAGCATCAGCAATATGCTTACTACTCAGATGCCCTGTCTCTATATTTAAAGATCTTAACATCACAATCCTGGTATGCCCAAGCACTAAGGGATGTGGCAAATGCCTATGCCGAAGCTGGGGAGTTTGAAAAAGCCTGGATGTACTATAGCCAGTATATAGACATCATGGACCAGTTGCCCAATGCCTCTTTTGATGCCTATGGGGAGGATCAGCTTATCACCACGGAGATGCTAAACATCCTTGAGCGGAGCAAAGTGGTTTTCTCTGATCGCGACACTATTATGGATGGTACGGATAACTTTGATCAGCAAACAAGACTGGTTTTTGAATGGAATAACCCGGAAGCAGAATTTGATTTGCAGTTTGTAAGCCCTGAAGGATATTACGATAGCTGGAGCAACAAAACTGACAAGGAGGGATATAGTAGCCACCAGTTTTTTATAGGTGAGGAGAATGTCGGAACATGGCAGGTAAATATCGACTATAAAGGCAATGACTCGGATATACCTACCTATTTAAAGGTCTCTGTTTTTCGCGATTACGGTTTACCGAGTCAAAAGGTGGATATCACGGTTTATAAGCTGTATGAGATGCATAAAAAGGTGCAACTCTTTACCTGTCTCATTGGGACTGTACAGTAATAAGATGTTTCTTCCTTAACTCTTTAACTCCATTTTCCCAGGCTCCCCCTGCTCCCCATAAGTAATAGGTGAAATACATGGTGCTCTTTTGAAAAATAGGGACCCAGGGCTGGAATTCAGCGTAGTAGTAGTGGGTGTCCTTGTTTTCGGGATGGTTCATCCACATGTGTAAAAACAGTGGCTGGTCCACCGGGAAAGCCCCTACAAAAGAGATATCCTCCACGGTATCATAGCCTGCATTCCACCCTTCTTTCAGAAACATTAACTGCCCAAAACGGTCATCCGTTACCATCCTGTACTCCTGCAGGCCATCCAGTTCCGGAACGGTAAAAACATCTTCTGTCCAATGTTTTTCTCCAAGTGCAAGAATGGGTTGAGGTCCCAGTACATTGGCTTCGGGATTTTTAAAAGTCAGGGCAAAGCGTACCTCCAGCAAGGGGGTATTGCCATAAAGGGTAAAGGTCTTTTCCAGGCGGTTGCCAAAATAGTCGGTCCACATTCTCACCCTCACATAATCACCCTCCTCTTGTACAATCTCGGCATCATATACCTGGTGATTCTCCATGCTCCCCTGCCCCAGAAAATCCTCAAATCCACCATAGGGATAAAAAGCCCTTTCCCGAAAAGGCCGCTTATGATCATCAACTTTCTCAGGCCATAACTTAAACAAGTACATTGTCATTCCGGCTCTTTACATGTGTATTCAATCACCCTGGCACCGGTGGTCAGCAGGGTAATCTGCACGCTGTCGTTCTCCATGCGGTACTCGTTAATCCCATCGCCGTTCAGATCAGTTTCATACACCCTGGGGGCTCCTTTCGCTAAGCCAACTCCCAGTTGAGACGTGTAATCAAGTCCCAGAGCAGATACTTTTACGCTGTAATGACCGGCAGGAAGCTCTAATTCAAAGATCATATCCTCAAAAGTAGCCTGTTTCGGCAGCACATGTTTGGCTCGTTCTCATAAACCACCTTCTTCTTATTTTCAGCTTTAAACACCTGTACCTTTACGGGAAAAGAGCTTTGTCCGGTAAAATTATGAATGCTTACGGGGTAAGTTATCGAAGGTGCATGACCATACAACAAGCGGTGAACCGATATGACCGGTGGCAAATCCAGCATGGTGAGGGTGCTTTTCTCTTTTCCATCCCACTTAAAATGGACTGAAACCGGATTTGTTTGATCCATGGCTCCCGCCTCCGCTTGTAAGGTAAAATGTTGTGTTTTTGAACTTCCCGGGGGGAGTTTTATTTCCACAGATGAATTCCCTTTCACCGCCAGGGCTTCGGGAAGGTTCAATTCCAATTGTCCCGAGACCGCTCTGTTCAAGGTATTTGTAACAGTTACCTGTAAATCATAGCCCTCTATTTCGGCCTGCGAGGCTTATGCGATCGCCAAAATAGTCTTCCAGAAAGACCCTGTCGAGCAATAAGAGCTGCAGGGCATTCCGGTAATAGGCGGGTCCCAGCATCTTCCCTTTTTCCAGAACACCCACCTCTCGCCGGTCGAGAATGGCCTGCCACATGGATTCACGGCTTAGCTCCTCCCCTTTTGGAAGGAAGAGGACCATACTTGAAGTGGCATTTCCATCCAGATAGCCGGTTGGAAGCACAAAGGGGACCTCCTCATTATCAATCTGTACCTTGTTCCCTTCCGATGCAAAGTATCCATCAAACTGGTATGGGTCGGCCAGTGTGTCCATGACATTCCGGAATACATAGCCCCCCTTCTCTGCTGCATAGTCCACCCAGACTTTCGGGTCCCTCCTGTCCAGTCGCTGAAACTGATAGCCCTCCCAATCCTTTAATCCGAAAATAGTCGAGTAGCCCACATCGGTCACAACGGGCAGCTTCGCCTGCTCTATCCACTGCTCCAGTTCCTCCTTGGCCATGTAATCCATTAAGCCGCTAAAAACAAACCAGCTATTCCCTTCATTCATCCCTGTTCCGATTACCTCCAGGGGGTGTCCTTTGGTACAGGTAACACTCTTCAACAGGGTTTCTACCCCGAACCAGCCTTTGTGGAAATCATACTTCTGAATCACCTCCCGGGTGTTTTCTAAGAGCGTTTTAAAATGATCCCGGGTTGCACGGTCTTCCGAACTGACGACAAACAACTTTCTATCCCCGGCCTCAAGCATAAAGGCATCAATTCTTTTCAGGTCTTTCGCTCCGTATTGGTGACTGTTCAACTCTTCGGGCCAACTTCCCTGAGCGCTTAGATTTCCATATAGCTCTTTCGAAAGAGCGTTTTGCGGATCCAGGTAAACAAGTACATTACCTGACCGGACCGCCTGTTCCAGGGTAGTTTTGTCGGGCTCATCCAGGACATCGTAAGAGCCTGCAATCAAATATGAAATGAATCCCTCCTGCATTAACAAACCGGGGAGGCCCATATCTTCTGCCATATCCACTTTACTTTGCAGGATGTTTTTTTCCACATCCGGGATGGCCATTTTGAACAGATTCCCATAGCTGTACCAGCGGGTATAAGTATCGTGCCAGTAATTGGTAAAACCGTTGAACTGGAAATCATTCCGGACCGCGTGATTCATAGGCCTTAGATCCGCCTCAGGATTCTTGAACTCTTCAAGCTTCTGAGCTTTTACCTGGATGCCGCTTAATCCAAAAACCAGGATTAACAAGGGTAAAGTGCTAAGTTTCATATGACAATATGCATGACAGTTGTTCTTATCAGCTCAGGGTTAGAAAGGTTGGATGACCATGGTTGAGAATTGCTGGTCAAACAGGCTTCTTCCCCTGCGTTCTCCATACTTTTTATTATAATCCAAAATTGCTTTCGCAGCCTTCAGGGAGAGTTCCTGCTGGCCGGTCTTATCGTAGATCATCTTTCTAAGACTGTTCTGGTCCCTGAAATCGGGAGCATAAGGTGCGCCCGATCCCAGGTTCTCAGGATAAAGTTCCGATTGTTCGATATGACTGAGCGCCTGCTCGTATTCACCTTTCTTATACTGTTCGTAGGCCAGCAACAGATGGTTGTATATATGGAGCCTCTGCCCCGTATTCTCTCCCTCGAAGGGCAAAACCTTTGTTTTTTCCAGGACATCCAGGGACTTCTGGTACGCACCCGAAACTGTCAGGTATTTGCTGTAGGCCAGGTCCAGGATATAATTCCCGGAAAAAAGCTCATACCCGGTCTCTGCCAGATTCAGGGCAGCCTGGTTATCCCCCTTATCGTTGTAGATCTCGGCCAGGTCCCTGTAAATACGCCATTGACCGGGATCCAGCTCCAGGGCCCGATGCATATCTTTCAGAGCCTGCTCGGAGTTGATGCCCGACAGATGGGCCCGTGAGTAATAGAAGGGAATAAAATCAGGGGTATCCTCCCAAGGCTCCAACAATTCCAGGGCCTCCTGTTTTTTCCCTTTGTCCCAGAGTATAAGTGCCGCATAATAATCGGTGATCCAGGAGGGCTTCTGCATGGTTGCCCACTCCAGGACCGGCAGGGTCCTGGTCCTATACGGAAAAACGTAGGCAGGACTTGCATTAAGCGCCCTTTCCAGGTAGGTGTCTGCTTTTTCTTTGCTTCCTTTGTTCAGCCAGGCCAGCCAGTAGTCAATCACTGGATAGGCCGGGGCCTCTTCCAGCACCTTGCTTGCTTCATCGGACAAACCAAGGCCTTCATAAAATAAAGCGGTTTCCAGGTACTCTTCCCGGGCCATCTCATTCTTGAATCCGGTATTGAAAGCATCCAGAGTCGCTGAACCGGGCCGAAGCAGGTAGGCTTCAAAACGTACAAAATGATTCAGGGGATCTATCTCTAAGAGCCCTTTTAATGCCTGATCGGCCATAGAAGGATCCCCGAGAAGACGATGGGCGATGGCCATGATCTTGTAGCTATTCAGGTTCAGTTTGTTAAAAGTCAGGGACAGAGAGGCGTTGCGCAGAGATTCATGCAAGGCCCCTTCCATCAGATCCATTTCTGCCAGCTGCTGGTAGGCTGCACTGCGATACTCCAGGGAGCGCAGGGCCCAGCGGAAACCATCCCGGGCATCGGTAAAGTCACCCTCTGCTTTCCGGATAGTACCATAGAGGAAATTGGCTCCTGGCAAATAGGCGTCGATCTTCAGGATCCCCTTTGCATATTCTCCGGCCCGCTCCAGATCACCCATCCGGAAATAGAGCTCGGCCACCCGCTCTGCCGCATCCAGCCGCAAGGAATCTTCCTCCAGAAGCTCCAGGTAGGTCTTTAGTGCTTCTTCATAGGATCTTCGATTTTCCAGTTCCCTGGCCAGGACAAATTGATCATTCAGGGCATCTCCCGGTGCATGGTGGGATCTGTTCACCAGGTAGTTTTTCTCCGAGGAGTAGATCAGTTCATCATTCAGCACCACCTCAACAGCTGTGCCTTCCTGTAAACCTTCCACCCTTCTTTCAAACAATTCCGATGGATTCAGCATCACATTTTCACTCAAAAGCTCTTCTTCCCCGGATCTGACCACCAGCTTCCCCTCAATTTCAACCATGGGTGAGAATAGTATGTGCAAGCCTTCAGGCAGATATTTCAAATGAATGGAACCCGATTCAGCCACCCGGGTTATTCCGCCGGTGCCCCGGACCGGGAACCATCTTTCCACCCAGGTGTCGGCATTATAGGGTACGAAACGGGGCTGTTTAAAGGGCGTTCTTCCGCTGCTGAAACTGTTCTGATTAAGCATTCTTCCCGACTGTACCTCCACATACTGTCCGTGCGTATCTGTCAGCAAGTCTTCCCAGATGCCCCCGTTCCTGGCAAGCGACCACAACCAGATCTTTTTTCCGTAAGCACCATCCACCGGGGACCAGTGACCTGATCCAAAATCCTCGTCGTGGTAATAGGAAACAAAATAATTGTCCATGCTCCCGCTTATGTGGTAGGAGGAATGACCGAAAGGAACATTGTTCTTATACCAGGAGCGGTCAACCCCGTCCTCATCCACCGGCCACGGATCGGCCTCACCGCCATGCCCCAGCCGGTAGTTCCCCGGAAAATAAAAGTGGAGATCCTCGGCACTCTTCACCGCCGCATTGTTCCATTGGTAGTAGGACTGGTAAAAGGGAGAGTCATTGTACCAGAAGGTGCGGGTCTCAAAATAGGAGGTGTTGGCTGGCAGGGAAATATCCACCCGCCACTGCAAATGGGAAGGAAGATCCATCCCCCCTACCACACAGTGGGCGGTGCCGTCATCATCCACATAAACCTTATAATTCACGGGAGCAGCTCCACCCGGATGATGCCCGATCACCCCGGAATTCCATTCGATCCCCCCGGAGGTCCAGGGTCCCCTCATGGCCACATCCCTGAATTTTACCACATCGTTCTTATAAATAAACTCCTTTCCTGTGACTTTGTCGATGGCACCCCATACCTTGCCACCGATCTCCGGGGCGATGTAGACTTCCACGTAGTCGTTCTCCAGTTTCACCATCTTCCACTCCTGTTCCACCCCTTCGTGGCTGAACCCATCGATGCGCGAATAAGGATAGATATCAGCGCGTTTGGCAACAATGGGCAGGTAAGAGGTATCGGAGAAGGGATAGGTGAGGATGCGTTTCATTGTATTCAGAATACCGGCTCTCTGTATGGCAGGAAACCAGGATAAAAGGAATGGACAAGTACAATAGTCAGGTGCAGCGCAAAGCGTTTCATATGAGTAGTTTATTTATGGTTTCAGGATTAGTTGATGTATGGAAGTCTTTACTCCTCCCCGGTCTCTGCCACGGCAAAGAACATCCCCCGCTTCATCAAAGAATAGAGGCGTTCCCCGGGATGATCCCACAGCAGGTTATACATGCTGGCTTCCCGGTCCGATTTAATGTACCAGTCTCCGGTCATATAGACACGTCCCTGATCATCTGCGGCCAGGGCATTGATCATACGGGCCGCTCTTCCATCCTGGTCCACGATCTTCCCATGATCGGTGATCTGGTTGGGATCGTCTCCCTTTTTTAGTGAAATGCTCCTCAGGTGCAGATTGGAATTGTACCCCACGATATCGGGATCTTCATCCCTGGCCAGCTCCGGGCTGATGGTCCGCTGTACTTCCAGATCCTCGTACTGGACGAAATAGAGCCTGTCTCCTCCCCTGGCGGTCTCATGAAAAGTTGAGCCGATACTGGCAATGGGTTCAAAGGCCTCTCCGCTTGCAATATCCTTGGAAGGATCAAAGATCCAGAGACGCTCATCACCTCCTCCCCAGGCGCCCATGGCAAAGAGACAGCGTTCCCTGCCGGGAAGTGCCTCGGTATAATTCCAGCAGCGGGTATTGTACCTGTGCTTCCCGGTAACAGGGGTTCCATCAATCAGCAGGGCCTCTTTGGGCAGGGCGTCCTTGTAGGTGATAATCTTACCTGCTTCCGGGCTGTAGCAATACAGGTTGCCCCGGTCATATTCATATTGCCACTCTCGTTTCCACAGGGTAAACCAGCAGTTCCCCTTATGATCCACGTAAAACCAGGGTGTTCCGCCGGTTTCGCCGAAGGTCAGCTGGCCCAGATCCTTTTTCTCCCCGGATTCAATATCCACACTGTAAAGGTGTATCCCGTCTTCCCTGATCAGGTCCGGTTGGAAAGGCGATAGCATCACATACAGGACTTTGCGTTCCGGATCCACCTGGATGGCAGAATAGATGGAGTAGCGGGGTTTCACAATGCCAAAATCACGAAACTTGCCGGTGGCCATCTCATATCCCAGCACATGCGCCCCCGGATAGATATCGATCCCTTCGGGCCAGTAATTGGAGAGGTGGGTGGTAAAATACAACCAGCCGTCCAGTTCCACGATGGGACTGTGGATCTTGCCCTGCTGGGATCCGCTGAACTCCTCGTCACAGATAATAGTCATATCTTCTGCGATCATGGTATGTTCTTTTTTCACTGGATCGTATTTATGGAGGCCTGCTCCATGTCCGCTGGAGTGCGTGGAGGTTGCAAAATAACAATTTCCGTCCGAAGCAACTCCTATGCCCTGCCACTGTCCATCCCACTCCTTGCAGATCTTGTTCATGGAAAAGGAGCTTACCTGGCAGATCTTTCCCTCATGTTTCTCACCCGGTTTTTGACCATTTGCACTGGTCAATACTGAAAAAATGAGTGTCGCTGTTGCCAATAAGGCGAGTGCTGACCTGAAGTTAGTGAGTTTCATAACTGTGCTTTATTGATAAGTTTCGTTGAAAAGAACTACTATTATTTCTGGTTTAGAATTCCCGTCAAAATACTAAAGTTATCAGCCAATTCAAACCCTTAAGTTTACTATATGAGAGACAGACTCTTAATTATTTTTACCTCCATGGCCGGTCACTATTTCAACCACCGGTCATACCAACTAAATGCCTCCTCTTGCATAGGGGCATCCATCTTATGGGGCCCGGGGTAAAAACTACATTTGTACTGATTGCCCGCTCCTGCCTTTTCATATACCTCTTCCAGGATTTTGTCGGCCCGGGTCATTTCCTGCATGGTATACAGTTCATCATCAATATTATTCAGAACCAGGGTCGGCAAAGGCACGCGCAATCCAAGGATTTCCGGAAAATCCAGGAAACGGGGCAACAGGGGGGTGTAGGTCATCCAGGTATGGGTATAGGATTTATTCAGGAGAAAGTCCTCCCAGGTGGACATAAACCCGGCACATACAGCGCACCTCACCCGGGGATCGGCACCACCCAGGTATACCGTCCTCAACCCTCCGCCTGAAAGCCCGCCGCAGCCAATACGTTCCGGGTCCACCTCCGGCCGATTGCTGAGAACATCCAGGGCCTTCATATCTTCAGCCAGGAATACACCCGGCCAGGTAGTTCCTGCGCAGAATAATGATTTCGACAGGATATGTTCATGTTCCGAGGCCCAGCTGTTATATAGATCAATATTCACCGGATCTTCCGGATTGGCATCTGACTTTCCTTCCGCATTGCAGGGGCCCCATTCAATTCCTGCCACATCTGAATACAGGACCCTGCGGCTGCCAAAGGCAAATGCATCATGGACCAGCACCACATATCCCCGCCTGGCAATCTCATTGGCCCAGGCCAGGCCGCCATAACTCTGTTCCTGATGGGCCAGCACAAAATCCGGCGTCTGATCAGAAACACGTGTGATCTTTCTGTGACCCAGGTATTTATTGCCCCCATGATCGTGAAGCCCCAGGATGGCGGGCAGGGGGCCTGAGGCCCCCTGAGGTTTTAACAGGATGGCCCTGGTGGGCCTTCCATAGGGCAACTGCCAGCTCAGCTCCTCCATATCCAGGCCGTCATAGGCATACTTGTTATGGACTGTAGGCTTCGGTACCCCTCCGGCTCCAGGCGGGGCCGTCAATTCCAGGGTTTTTCTTCCGGCTCTTTCTCTCCACTCCTCCAGGTCGCTCCATTCATCCCTTCTGAATGATAAGAGTGCAGGGTCCTCCGCCATAGAGGCTGCCCAGGAACCATAAAACCCAATGATACTCTGTTTCTCTTCCGGCACTCTTGCCAGTTTAGAGTTATGAACCGGGTTTGAGCCTGAAGGTTCAGATAACCCGGACAGTGCGGTAGGCAGAAAGGGAAGGGTTCCCATGGCCGCGGCAGATTTAATAAATCTCCTTCTTGAACTGCTTATTCTCTTATCCATAGGAGCGGGGATTTTTAAGGATCAATCAGTGAATCGTAAACACTTTGAAGGATGTTTGTCCGGATATTCATCTCATATAACAATTGATTGGTCCGGGTGGTATGAACCCGGTTGGACAGGAACACATAACTTATTTCATTTTCCGGATCTGCCCAGACAAAAGTTCCTGTAAACCCAGAGTGCCCGAAACTGGAAGGTGGGGCTCCCGGACAGGGGAAATCCCCGGGAGTGCCGTCATAGTCGTTGAGCAGGGGTTTATCGAATCCCAGTCCCCGTCTGATCCCAAGCTCGGGAAACTGATAGCTTGAATACTCCCTGAGGACCTCTGAGGGTATGATCTGCTCCCCTCCGTAAGCTCCCATCCGGCGGTACATTTCGATGAGCTTCAGCAGGTCATTGGAGGAGGCAAAGAGACCTGCATTCCCTGCGTAAGCCCCCATCAGGGCCGCTCCCTCATCATGCACATACCCATGTACCAGCTGCTTCCGGAAAAGGGAATCGTATTCTGTGGGAACAATCCTGTAAGCGGGGAATTTGCTGCGTGGATGGTAAAGCAGCTCCCATGCTCCAAGCCGTTGGTAGATCTGTTCCGCCAGAAATGTTTCATAGGGCTGTTCGGCCAACTCCTCTATGATGGTTGGAAACAGAAAGAAGGACAGGCCGCTGTACAGATACTTCTGTTCGCCCAGTTCCGATTTCCGTATTACCTTAAAGATTTTCGGCCTGAACCTGTCCGAAAGATAGAGACGGTCAGCTATCTGAAGGGTATATTTCCCTCCTGGATCCGGGCGGATAAAGCGCCTTTTATATTGCCCGTTCTTCTTCAGAGTCTTTTCATGGTATGGAATCCAGGGATAAAGCCCTGCCCGGTGGGCCAGAATATCCTTCAGGGCCAGATCTGCCTTATCGGATCCTTTCATGCAAGCACAATAGTCCCCCAGACGATCCCGGTATGAAAATTTTCCCGAACCCTCCAGCAGCATCAGGCCAGAAAGGGGGCCGGAGACTTTGGTTACTGACGCCAGGTCATATAGATCATTTTTCCTGACTTCAATTCGTTTATCGTAGGTATGGTAGCCGTATGCCTTGTGAAAGACCACGGTCCCTTTACGGGCTATAATCACCTGGCAGCCCGGGTAAGCACCCGCATCCAGGCCACTCTTCACAATGGAATCAATGCCTTGGTTGAGCTTTGAAGAAAAAAGGCCCGCATTTTCCGGGTAGCCATATTGCAGCCTGAGCCCCCCCGGGGTGGTGATTCCATGACCGGCAGGGTACAGCTCTCCCATGTTTATGGGCAATCTGCCACTTCCGCCGATCCCCCCGAAAATTAACTGTGCCGAGAGCCCTTCAGTCATCGGATTATGTTCGTAACTGAGAATAAACCCCTCAGGATCCAGCGCGGCTTCGATGGATGCAATGCTCCTGGATTGTTCAGGCCTTGCCGGATCCCCGAAGTAGACCACAATCAGCTTTGCCTGTGGTTTAAGCGAGGAGAGAAAAGTCAAGGATTCCTCCTGGAGTTGCTCTGGGGACAGACCAACGATTACCAGATCATAGCTAACTAACTGTTCGGCCAGTTCCTTGCTCTTTTTGCTTTCCGGAGACCAAACATAGTTATCGGTCCGGGTATACAGGCCAGCCATATCCAAAAAATCGGCCATCCCTGCCTGATCCACTGTCAGGCAGGCAATCCTGGTATTCCCCAAATTCTGAACCGGGATCACCTCATCCTGATTCTTCAGAACAGTTAAGGATCGCGCATACAGGTCACGTATAAAGGCAGATGGTTCAGAACCGGTAAAGTTCTTTATTTCAGGCAGCTTGTTTTCAGCCTCCCTTTCACGCTGCAGCATCCAGAATTTAAGAGCCAGGACCTGCCTGGCATGATGCTCCAGAGAATCAGCAAGGGCAGGTGCTTCCATATAGCCGGCGATCTCACTGATCCTGGCCCTTTGGATCCATTTTGGATTCAGGATCAGGAGGTGCTTGACCCCAAGGCCTGCCGCCAGGGCATCTTCCATACCTTCTGCCAGAATCAAATCCACTCCTTTCTTTCGGATATCTGCCCCGAGAGTTGCCCCGGCCAGGTAACGAACCGAGTCGCTGGCAATGGCTGCCAGGGAAATCTTATCCGGAAATTGATCGCTCCATTTTCCCTCCAGGGCAATGGCCAGGGGTATGCTGCTGAGCGAGCTGCAGTAGTTGGCCAGTTCCTGCATCTGTCCATTGGGGCTCTCCGTGAATATCAGACCCCCAAGACCTGCATCCTGGACAGCCCGGGCAATTTCCATGTTCTCGAGGAGCCCGGCATCCGGACCGGCAAGGACCCAGAGCGACTGGGCCATCTTTTCTTCCTCGGAAAGAGTGGACAGTACGGAATCCACCCAGGGATGGTCCAGATATTGTAAGAAAGTACCTTGCTGACCGGATATAGCGTTTGAATTCAGAAGGAGGCAAATAATGAGCGGTGCAGATGTGATAAATCTCTTCATTGTCCTGTAGTTGACTTAGAGTAATTTGAGTGAAATTAGTACATATCTTTAGAAAGTGCATTTTTTTTAGTACTTTTCAAGGACTCCTTCAAGAACTTATTTATTCTGCAAAATCCTTTACCAGATGAAGCGCCGGAAATTTATTAAGTATGGAGTAAGCTCAATTCTGGCAGCACCCCTGATCCAATATGGTTGTGGCAGGACTTATTATGAAGACCTGTACGCCTCACCCATAGTCAGTGTCAGGGACCAGCTTGCCACAAGCATGCAATACAGGCCCGGTCGGGTGGCCGATTCTTTCGGGATCGTAGTAGATAAAATAGTTTCCTGGGACATCCAAAGCATGCGCATCGCCCATATGGTGGACACGGCAGTTAAGCTTTTAACCGGGCAAGATAGTGTGGGCAAAGCATGGGAATCACTTTTTCCAGCCGGTTTCCCCACCATGGATACGAAGATCGGAATGAAACTTAATTTTTCCTACTCCTCTGACCTGGAAAATGACTGGTCCACCTCCCTCTGTCCCTTTGGACCCAAATCAGCGGTCACCAATGCCATGGTCACCGGTATGACTCAAATGCTGGACGGAACATTTCCTCCGGAGAACATCACTTTTTTCGAAAGAATATACTCCCGGGGAACCCGCCAGAACTTTCCTTTAATACAGGGCTACCGGCCGGTGTTTCCCGACAGGGCAGGCATCTATAAAGATACCAGGCCGGGAGCACCCAGGATCCACTGGATCAGTAACTCGGGACCATTCGAACTCCCGGATGATGCCCCGGGGTTTATTGCCGCTCCGGACTATCCAAAGAAATACCGGGCCCCTCAGCGTATTTTCGCCGGGGTGTACCAACATGATTTCCTGATTAACTATATCATCGCCAAAGACCACAGGGAGGCTGGGATCACGGGAGCCATGAAAAACAACTACGGCTGTACGGACAATCCCTTAGGTACGCATGGGTCTTCCTGGACCGACAAGGAAAGCCCCTTTGCCGGAACCCGTTTGTGCGCCCCTGTGTTCTATAAGAACATCAACCAACAGGCCCCTTATATTCTTAATTTCCTGGATGCTCTTACCGGCATCTATCACGGCGGCCCCCTGTCAGGGAATGTGTTTCATGCGAATACCATCGCAGTCAGCAAGGACCCGGTGGCCCTGGATTCCTACGAGCTTGGATTGATCAACCAGGTACGGCAAGCCAATCATATGGACCTGATCAGCACCGAAGACGGCTGGACCCTTTCTGACCATCCCAACGCTCCCCATGTAAGGATTGCCTCCACGCACCACGGATTGGGAAGCATGTCCCAGGACCACCACGAAACCATTGACCTCTCAGCCGAGCCTGACCTGGTGGTTCTTCCCCCCTTGGATAAGTGCCACTCCAGGATAGGCGACATCAGAAAAGTGAATACGCAATACCAGGTACCATTGTTTCTGGACCAATCGGGCAGAACTCACACCATCGAATCCCACATTGAAGATATGGATGGCAACCTGATCCGGTCCTTCCCCACATCAAAGACCATATCAGATTTTGCTGAACTCCAGTGGGACCACACCGACAACAACAAGCGCCAGGTAAAAGAGGGGGTTTATACCTGGTTTATTCAAGCAGATGAAATGCTGCATTCAGGTACTATCAATGATAATCTAAGTTAAAATGAAAATCTAAGTTAAAATGAGAAGAGTTAAATTTAAAGTCCTTTGGATCCTTGCTTTTATAACTGCCAGTTTTTCAGCAGGAGCCCAGGAATACGACCTGCTGATTAAGAACGGACACCTGATCGATGCCAAAAACAAACTGGACCAGATCATGGATGTGGCCGTACTTGATGGAAAAGTGGCGGAAGTGTCTGCGGACATTCCCAGTGAGAGAGCAAAGAAAATCATCGATGCCGAAGGCCTGTATGTAGTACCGGGACTGATTGATAATCACGTACATGTTTTCCATGGAACCAACCAGGATGAATACATCAGCAACAGCTATACCAGTCTTCCGCCGGATGGGTTCACCTTTCGCTATGGGGTAACCACCGTGGTGGATGCTGGAAGTTCCGGATGGAGGAATTTCAAGACCTTCCGGGAGCAGACCATTGATAACTCAAAAACCAGGGTTCTGGCCTACCTGAATATTGTTGGCTGGGGTATGAAAGGAGGCGCCATTGAGCAGAACCTGGCGGATATGGATCCCAAGCTGACCGCCATTGTGGCCAGGCAAAATGCGGATGTGATCGTGGGAACGAAGCTGGCCCATTACAGCGGTCATGACTGGACCCCCCTGGAGCGCACTGTGGAAGCCGGAGAACTTGCAGGCGGCATTCCGGCCATGATAGATTTTGGGGGCAGTACCCCCCCACTATCCATAGAAACCCTTCTGCTGGAAAAACTGAGACCCGGAGATATCTATGCCCACTGTTTTGCCCATGTAGGTGGAAGGACGCCCGTGGTGGATGAAAACGGAAAAGTCAGGCCGTGTGTACATCAGGCCCGGGAAAAAGGGATTTTATTTGAAGTGGGACATGGCGGAGGAAGTTTTGTGTATGAACAGGCCCTGCCTGCCCTGGATCAGGGATTTCTACCCGATTTAATCAGTACGGATCTGCATACCGGAAGCATGAATGCAGGTATGAAGGACATGCTCAATGTGATGTCCAAGTTTCTGAACATGGGCATGTCCCTACAGGATGTTATTGCACGCTCCAGCTGGATGCCTGCTGTATATATCAACAGAGAAGAACTGGGTCACCTGAGTGTGGGGGCTCATGCCGATATTGCCGTACTTAATCTGAAGGTGGGGGATTACGGATTCACCGACATCAGAGGGTGGACCATCCATGGAGATAAAAAGCTGGAATGCGAACTAACCCTCATGGAAGGGAAAGTGGTATGGGATTTGAATGGAATCTCCATGCAGGAATGGGAAGCAAATAAATAACTAAGTATAAATGCACACCAATTTTTAAAATTCAAACTATGAAAAAGAATGAACCGAACTCCAGAAGAAAAGCCTTAAAAGGAGTCGTAGCAGCAACTGCCTTCGGACTGGGAGCAGCAACGGTAAATGCTGCAACACCGAAAGAGAGCAAACCGGAAAAAATCGCTGGCAGCATTACCATGCAGGATGATGTGCCCCTCTTTTCAGGACATACGATCCTTGGAAATCTGGTTTTCATTGCGGGCAAGGGGGCCCACTTTGACGGCGACATTGCAGATCACACCGATCACGTGCTCAAAGAGATTGAAAAAGAGCTTGTGAAGGCCGGCAGCTCCATGGACAAGGTCCTTAAAGTGAATGTGTACCTGCACGATCTCACTGATTATCATGGCATGAACAAGGTATACAGGGGACGCTTTGGGAAGAACCCACCTGTCAGAACCACGGTGGCTACCTATGGCGGCGTGCCAGGTGATTCACTTGTAGAAATCGATTGTATAGCAGCACTGGACTGATATGGTTACAAGAAGAACATTAGTTAAGCAACTGGCCAGTCTTCCCCTGGTGGGCGGACTGTTCGGTACAGGACTCATGGCCGCAAGTCCGGTTCAGAGTCCTGCCATTCGCAGAGACTATTTTAAGGAACTGGGTGTCAGAACTTTTATCAACGCAGCCGGTACCTATACCTTTATGACAGGCTCCTTGATGCACCCTGAGGTAATTGAAGCCTATAACTATGCCACCAATGAATATGTGCTCCTGGATGACCTTCAGGACAAGGTGGGGGCACGAATCGCCGAGCTTCTGCATTGCGAGGCAGCTACCATCACTGCCGGAGCCGCTTCAGCCATTACCCTGGGCACTGCAGGGGTGCTGGCGGGAATGGATCCGGAGAAGGTCATACAGATTCCCGATCTTACAGGGATGAAAAGTGAAGTGATCATGCAGAAGTCCCATTTCATTGGATATGCCCATGCCATCCGGAACTGTGGAGTAAAAATTGTAGAGGTGGAAACCCGGAAGGAATTGGAGAAGGCCATCAATGAGAAGACCGCCATGATGTGGTTCTTTAACGGGAACAACTTTGTGGGAGAGATCCAGGATCAGGAATTTGTTGAGATCGCCCAAAAGCATGGAATTCCGACCTTTAATGATTGTGCAGCAGATGTCCCCCCGGTGGAAAACCTCTGGAAATACAACGAGATGGGATTCGATATGGTGGCCTTCTCCGGAGGAAAGGGCCTCAGGGGACCACAGAGTGGAGGATTGCTGATGGGCAAAAAGAAGTACATTGATGCAGCCAGGCTTCATGCCCCCCCCCGGGGCAATACCGTTGGAAGGGGCATGAAGGTGAACAAGGAAGAGGTACTGGGTATGCTCGTCACCATTGAGTCCTATCTGTCTCGTGATCATAAAGCGGACTGGGCCCTGTGGGAAAAGCAGGTCCAGCTCATCCATGATGCTGTTGCTGACATTCAGGGAGTAAACCCAGAGATTCACGTACCGAAAGTAGCCAACCATGTACCCTCACTGAATATATCCATGAATGCCGACGAAACCGGATGGACTCCGGACCTGGTCAGGCAAAAGCTCAGCGAAGGTCATCCGTCTATTGAAACGGTGGGTGGAAAAGAATCCATTGGGATTACCACCTGGATGCTGGTGCCCGGACAGGAAAGGATCGTTGCCAGCCGGCTCAGGGAGATCCTGCTGTCTGAGGCATAAACCATGTCCCGAAGAAGATTTATCAAACAATGTGGCATTCTTGGTGCCGGAGCTTTTAGCTCCGGTGCCTGGAATGCTACTTTTGCATCCGCCTTTCCGATACCTGCTGGACAGGAGTTGAAGAGCGACATCGTCATTATAGGAGGAGGCCTGGGTGCCTGTGCGGCAGCTCTGGCAGCCTGCAGGAATGGTGCTTCGGTGATTATGACCGAGGTCACGGACTGGATCGGGGGACAGGTAAGCCAGCAGGCCGTACCCCCGGATGAACATCAGTGGATCGAATCGTACGGAAGAACGGCCAGTTATGCCAGGTACCGGTCCCTGATCCGGGAATATTATCACAAAAATTATCTGCTTTCCGGGATGGCCCGGAAAGCAGAATTCCTGAATCCGGGAAACGGGGCGGTATCCAGAATTTGCCATGAACCCGCTGTCTCGGTAGCGGTGCTTGAATCCATGCTTGCCCCGGCCATGAATCAGGGCCTTTTGAGGATTCTGCTTAACACCGAAGCGGTGGAGGTTTATGGGGAGGGAGATTCCATCCGGGCGGTGCTTTGCCGAAGCGGGGAGGAAAAAAGAAGCATGGTACTCCATGGGAACTTCTTTATTGATGCCAGCGAGGAAGGGGACCTGCTTAAGCTTTCCGGATGCGAATATTTCATTGGAGCAGAATCACAGGAACAAACCGGTGAAAGGCATGCCCCTGAAATGGAGGATCCTGCAAACATCCAGGCACTCACCTGGTGCTTTGCCATGGATCACCTGGAAGGAGAGGATTATACCATGGATCCACCTGATATGTACTCCTTCTGGAAGGATTATATACCCCCCCTCGAACCAGCATGGCCCGGAAAACTGCTTTCATTGACCTATACGCATCCCCGAACCTTGCTCCCCAGGACACTCCCCTTTATCCCCCCGGACAAACAAGGAAGGATACCTGAAACTGAGGCTTTAAATCTCTGGTTGTACCGCAGGCTCATTGACCGGAACAATTTTAAAGCAGGGAACTTCCAGAGTGATATTACCCTGGTAAACTGGCCTCAGAATGATTTCCTGCTTGGGAATATAACCGATGTCCCCGACGAAGTCAGAAAACAGAATCTCTATATGGCCAGGCAGTTGAGCCTCTCGCTGTTTTACTGGCTGCAGACAGAAGCGCCTCGTCCTGACGGGGGACAGGGATGGAAAGGATTACGTTTGCGAGGGGATCTTACCGCTACGGAAGACGGACTGGCCAAGTATCCTTATATTCGGGAATCCAGGAGAATCAAAGCCGAGTATACCATTGCTGAACAGGATATTTCCCTGGAAGACAGGATGTTAATCACCGGCTTAGCTCGGGAAAAGGTTCGATCCAAAGCTTATAAGGATTCTGTGGGGATCGGATATTATGCCCTCGACCTGCATCCCAGCACAGGAGGGGATAACTACATTGATATGGCCAGTGTTCCCTTCCAGATTCCTCTGGGAGCGATGATCCCCCTACGTTTGGAGAACCTGATCCCGGGGTGCAAGAATATCGGAAGCACCCACATTTCCAACGGGTGTTACCGGCTCCACCCGGTTGAATGGAACATTGGGGAAGCAGCCGGCTCCCTGTGTGCTTTTTCCATCAAAGGAAGACCATGCCCAGACAGGTCAGAAATAACGAAAACTTACTTTCCGATTTTCAGAGGCTGTTAAAGGACCAGGGGGTAGAACTGGCGTGGCCTGAACCATAAATGAATCTGAACAAACAAAGCAAAACAATGAGAACGCTAAGCATTCTGTCCATCTTACTAATAAGCTCACTGGCTGGCTGCAAGCCAGAAGCAGAAGCAGAAGAAGACTACAAATACCCGGTGATCAGGCTGGAAGAAAGCCCGGAAATCAATGCGGTCTGGGATAAGGCTCCGTGGACCGGAATTAAATCGCTTGAGCTGACACATTACATGGGGGATAAGCCGGAACATTTTCCCCTGGTAGAAGCAAAAATAGCCTATGATAATCTGGCCATTTATGTCATATTCAGGGTGCAGGACAAATATGTGAAAGCGGTGCACAACGAGCACCAGGATCCGGTTTATACGGATAGTTGCGTGGAGTTTTTCTTTAGTCCGGACGAAAACAGCAACGAGGGGTATTTTAACCTGGAAATGAATTGCGGGGGGACCATGTTGTTCCATCATCAGACTGCACCGCGGACCGATCAAACGCATATTGCCCCGGAGGATATCCAGCAGGTGGAGGTGGCTCATAGCCTGCCGCAGATTGTGGATCCCGAGATTCAGGTGGATACCACCTGGTACGTGGAATACAGGATTCCCTTTTCCGTACTTGCTTCCTACAGGGATTTCCCTAAGCCGGAGAGTGGTACTATCTGGCGGGCCAACCTGTATAAATGTGCGGATGAAACTTCACACCCTCACTGGCTCACCTGGGCGCCCATCGACCTGCCCGGGCCGGATTTCCATCAGCCGGATTTCTTCGGAACACTGGAGTTTCAGAAGTAAAACGTGCATGCCCTAGGGACAGGGAAAAATCTTTCCGGATGGCCTTTTCAAATACCTCCCAGTGTGCCTCCGTCATCCTTCCCGGGGTAAAGAGACAGATTCCTGCTGCCCCGTTCTCCATGGATTCACGGATGGCGTCTTCCAGTTCTTCCGGAAGAAGTCCGTGATTCTCGGGATCGGCCTGCTGGCTTTTGGTCTCCGGTTTCGGGCAGATAAACAATCCGCTGTATAAGGGCTTCCTGTTGCTCCAGGGCCGTGACCCCCTCCAGGGTGACCTGACCGATCCACCGGGTGTCCTCCAGGTAAAAATCATTGTAGTTCATGGGATAGAAGGCATCCAGGTTCCACTTATCCCACTCCTGCCGGACAATCTTCCGGGCCACTGAATTGGGGCCTGGGAAGACGGCCGCACTGATCTTTTTGCCGCTGGAATGGACGCTTTCGCTAAGCCGGTTCACGATCCCGGTGATCAGATCATAGCGGTACTGTTTCCACTCTTCCACCTCTGCAGGATCCTCCACCGAACGGATATCAATCCCGCTTTGCTCCTTAAATCCCTCCACACAATGGTCACAGTAACAATAGTCGTACTGGGGATATTCCCGGTCCATCACCAGTCCATATTTATCCCACAGTCCCCTGGCCAGGATCACATCCGGGAAAGCGGATATAATCCAGGTGGATGCCATCCACCTCCTCCAGGTCGGCAATCTGTCCGTAAAGTTCCTCCAGGAAGAGGTATACTTCTTCACGGCTGGGACAGAGGAATTTATAGTAAGCCGCATAGGCCGGTTTGTCCCAGGCCGATTCACCCAGTCCGTTCCAGGCATACAGTTCCTGGGGAAGCTTCGGATTTTCGCCCTGGATCATGGTGGGGATCCAGGTTTGAAACTCCAGGCCCACCTCATGGGCGATCCCCCCTACCCGTTTATAGGTTAAGCGGATCGTGGCCCCCGTTGTACAAGAAGACCGATAATCCCTTTGTTCTTCAGATCGCGTAAAATTGGTCCCGGATCTCCTCGTCGGTGGCAGATTACCGGGTCCTCCCAGCCAGGCATAAACCGGGACTTTTATTTCAGAAAGCTCGGGTGTTTCGGTTTCGCTGTGCTGCTTCTTCTTTCCCGCCGGTGAAGAACAGGCAGTCAGCACGATAATGGCAATAAGGCTAAGGTATTTGATCATGGCTGTCGTGGTTTTGTTAAGTTAACATATACATAGGATTGCATGGAAGGGGGAGGTGTGTCCAATGCCCCAATCCAGCTTTGGTTCCGGTCCCATGGTAAAGTTAAGGGTACCCCCTTTCATCAGATCTTCACGAGGGATCCAGCACTTGTTGATTGCTTTGCCGTTCAGATCCAGGGCCTGAATATAAAAGTTTCCAGGCGCCTGATTTTCAGTTTTGATGTACCAGTAAGTTGTCAGGATCACCTGAAAGCTGCAGACTTACCTTTTCAAACAGGGGACTGCCAAACTGGAAGGTGGGATCAGCTGCTGCATGCCCCTGAACATCAAAAAGTCCAAGTGCAGCCATCACATACCAGGCTCCCAGCTGCCCCTGGTCCTCATCCTGGCCATAGCCGTAGCCATGTAAGGGTTCGGTCCCATAAAACTCCTGGCATATGGTCCGGGTCCACTTCTGAGTCAGCCAGGGCTTGCCCGAATAGTTGAACAGCCAGGCATTGTGCAGGCAGGGCTGGTTCCCGTGATTATAGAGCATATCGACTCCTGAAAAACTGTGAATCTCCTTTCCTCCCCGAACAGGCTCTTCTGTGCATCCGTAAACATCTGCTCAAGCCTCCGGTTGAAAAGATCCTGGCCCACGGCCTCCATTAGTCCTGCAATATCGTGGGGGACATACCAGGTATACTGATAGGCATTTCCTTCCTGGAATCCTCGCCAGCCCTCCAGGGGATCGAAATCCTCCATAAAGGTCCCGTCGGGGTATTTGGGACGGATAAAACGGGTTTCCGGATCAAACATAAGTTCTCCAGTTTCCGGCCTGCTGCATCAGTTTCCTGTAGTCTTCCTCATGCCCCAGTCCCTTGGCCATCTGGGCCACGGCAAAGGAGCTAAAACAATACTCCAGGGTATGGGAGCCTCCGAAATTAAACACCCAGCCATTGGACAGAGTGGTATCCCAGGAGGGAACATACCCCAGTCTGTTGAACCAGTGCATATCGTATTTGCCATTCCCCAGGTTGCTTCCGACTGGCTTCCGTTTCATTTTTATAAGGCTGCTTCATATCCTTTTTCCAGGTCAAATCCCCGGATCCCGCAATTGTAGGCTGCTGCCATAAGCAAGCCCTGGAAATTGGTCTGCACCCCGTTGGTAAAGACCCCCGCTGCCACACCATCATGCAACCAGCCGGTCTCCGCATAGAAATCGATGTTCGATTGCACGTACTGGACCAGGTAATCCGGGTATACCAGTGCCCATAGCTGACCCAGGTTCCAGAATCCTCCCCAGATGCCATCGGTATTGAAGTGCCTATACTCTGGATGCCCCTCCTGGTCCAGGGGAATTTGCCCGAGACCTCCATCGTTCCTGGCATATTGTCCATTTACATCACTCGCCAGCCCTCGTCCCAAAAGGGCATGGTAAAGCCCCGTATAGAACCTGGTCATATCTTTTTTATTACTTCCTTCCACCCGGATACGTCCCAGCATCTCATTCCATTTAGCGGTGGCCTCACCGTGCACCCGGTCAAAACTCTGGCCCCTGCTTTCCGTATCCAGGTTCAGCCGGGCATTATCCAGGCTGGTATAGGAGAGGCCCACCTGCATCTCCACCACCTCGCTGTCTGTGGTGGAGAAAAGCATATATAGTCCGTTCCTGATGCCCCTTGTAGAAGTTGAGTCAGCTATCTGGATGGAATCATAAAAAATACCCACCTGCTCCGGAGCTTTGTTCAATCGGGCAACAAAATACATTTTCACCCGGTTCCCGGGATCGCCGAATTTGGCATACTCGGGATAGGTCTCCACAAAACCTTCCACTTCCCTGTCCCCTGCCAGTTGTGCAAAGGCATCTGTTACATCGCTGCTCTCCCCCTGCTTGTGCCCGATGTCAAAGAGGATGCCAGAGTTAAGGGATGCCGGAAAGGTATAGCGATGATAGCCAACACGTTCCGTTGCTGTAAGCTCCACCTTTACCTGGTAATCTTTCAGGAGAACGGAATAATAACCTGCTTCCGAGTGCTCTGCTTCTTTTTCAAAACGGGAGCGATATCCTTCATCCGGATGCTCCAGGGTTCCAGGGACGGTTTGGAGCCTGCCTGTAAAAGGCATCACCACCACCCCACCGATCTGAAATTCATGGAAATGCCCAAATCCCTCAATGGAGGTATGACGGTCATCATATCCCCCGGGCAACCAGCTTCCCAGGCTTTCATAGGCATTGGTATGGGGAGCCAGTTTGGCCATGCCAAAGGGCAGGGAAGCCGGAGTGTAAAAAAACCAGCGTCCGTGAACAGATCCAATCTGGGGATCCACATATTGTACGGCATTAAATTCTTCAGTTTCAAGCCCTGGCTGGCATGCCAGAAGCAGGGCTAACAATGATAGAATAATTACTTTTCTCATGACTTTAGGGATTAAGCTACCCGGTATTTCCTGACCCGTTCCATGATCCTGTTCACTTCATCCACACTTTTAGAGGATTTTACCCAATAGAAAACTCCACCTGGAAGGGTATTTTTATTTAAATGGTACTCAAAGGTATCTTCACCTACCGACACCACCAGGGGCACATCCCCGGTCTGTTTCTTTATCCCGGACAATACCTCAAAGGCCGGAGGGTTATCCTTTTCATCCAGCATAAGGATGGCCTTCAGGCCTTTCAAGCGGGATAAAGCCTTGAGGAGATGCCGGCCATTGCTATGCACGTGCAGGACCCCTCCGTCGAAATGATCGAACATCCGCTGTACATTCGCCTCTCCCCACTGTTCATAATCCTCCACCGAGGTCATGTGAAAAGGGTCCACACTCTCCGAAATTACCCTTCCCGGAACCCATTGTACCATGTTGCTAAACGTTCCTCCGCGATAGGAAGGGCTGTGTTCAAAGAAGGCCTCCTGAACCCTCACATTCAGATCAAAGGCAAAGTCTATAATCTTCCGGACCGTATCGGGAACCTCGAACAGACTCAGATATGTTTTGGTGGCGCCCACCAGTTCAAATACAAAATTCAGGGAATCGATCAGAATAAAATGGCTGAGGCCAAAATGGTTTTCTGAGACCTTTGAAAAAATCTCCAGCTGCTGCAGGTATTTCTGAAACCAGGGATGATTTTCCTCAAAAGGCTGAAAGTGGAATTGAGTCAGATCATCCATCATAGGCTTGACCATGGAGGAGATCCAACCCGTCCCGGGATCAGTCAGGAACTGGATCTTCCCTCCGATCAGGGCCCCATACAGTCCCTGGTCAAATTCACTGAGGTAGGCCGAAGGAATCTGATCATCTTCACATAAGGCTTTCTCCTTCAGCAGACTGTCCCAAAAACGGGCGCGTATCCGGGGATCCGGGTAGCTGGTATAGCCCTCGGCATGCTCTGCCCGAAATTGCTCCATGGTACGGGTAGGAATCTGAAAATCCGCAAAGATCCGGTCCCCCGCCCTTCTTTCATATAGTTTATTGAGCCGTTCAATTACATCATTGGCACCTGGTTTATATCCTATACGTTCCATGGGGGTCAGGAATAGCTGTGAGTTGCCTCGATCATGGCCCGGATATTCTCCGGAGGTGTATTGGGCGGAATGGCACAGCCTGCATTGATCATCAGCCTGGGGGAATCCCGGTAGATCTCAAGCAGCTCCAGGGTTTTCTTTTTCACCAGTTCCGGGGTCCCAAAATTCAATACTCCCGAGGGATCCAGGTTCCCGATCATAAGGGTGGTAGAGTGGCAATGGTCGTAGATCTTCTGAATATCAGTCAGGTAATCCAGCTCCAGGGCATCGGCCCCGGTCTGCACCAGATCTTCCAGGATCACTTCCGCATCCCCGCAAACATGCAGGGTATAAGCCAGGCCCAGGCGATGTGCCTCATCCACCAGTTTTTTCTCGTAAGGAAAGGCAAACTCCCGGTAAAATTCCGGGGGGATCATCTCCGGGCCAGCCACACTGTCACCGTTGGAAACCATATGGGCACCGGTCTCCGCCATCAGCCGGATAAACTGAAGGCCCGCCTCGGTGGTATATTTCAGCAGCTGGTGCACCCTTTCCGGGTCCAGGAGCAGATCGGTCATAAGCTCCTGCGATCCGCGTACCATGCTGGCCAGGGAGAAAGGTGCCTGATCACAGTTTCCCCGGATGTACTTTTCCTCCCCGAAATAATCCTTTACGATACGGGTAATCTCCAGCCAGTGTTGTATCCCCTCATCCTGAGCCACATCCACGGAAGGAAGGTCCTGAACTTCCTCCAGGGAAGAGATCAGGCCGCCATGGGTGCGGGCGGGTTCATCCTCCGGGTAATCCACCGGCACCCCCAGCGAACCAGCCAGGATGGCCGTACTCACATCGATCAGCAAACCATCTATATCATATTTTTCGGCGGCATGGATAAAGGCCCTGGCTGCCGCTTGGGGATTTTCCCCGAACTCTTTCATGCTTAGCCCCTCTTCCCGGGCCGCCATCATAAAATTGTGCAGCATCACAGGACGCCTGTCGGTCCATTTACCCTCCAGTGCTGCCTGAACACGTTCTTTTCCAGTCATAGGTTGTTCTCTGTTTATTTTAGCTTGTTCGAAGGCATATATTCTGCCACACTAAGTATTTTTTCTTTCGATCTCCTCCAGGGTCATATTGCTGGTTTCAAACAGGAATTTACGGAATATGAAGTAACCTGCAAAGGTCATCACCGAAAAGAAGGCAAAGCTGAGACCGATCCCCACACCATCACCGAAAGCACCGGCCACCACAGGAAAGAGAAAAGTAATGCTGCCATTGACAATCCAGACAGCGAAAGAACCCATGGCCACTCCCCGGGAGCGAATCCGATTGGGGAAAACTTCAGCCAGTAAAACAAATACCACGGCACCCATGGACGATGCAAATGAAGCCACAAAGCCAATGAGGAAGAAGAGCATCAATCCACCCCCGAAGGGATCAAACAAAAACTCAACGGCGAATAATCCCAGGAAAAGGGCCATGCTCATCATACCTGTGAGCAGCATCTTCCTGCGACCCAGGCGGTCGATATAGCGCATGGCCAGAATGGTGAACAGCAGGTTGACCAGGCCCAGGATCACGGTCTGCCCGATGGCCGAATCAGTCGAAAATCCGGCAGCACGGAAGATATCGGTGGCATAGTACATCACCACGGCAATCCCGGTAAACTGGGCAAACATTCCGATGGTGATCCCAATAAGGGTGAATTTCCGGTTGGGCTTTCTGAAAAGACGCTCCTGGTTCTCCAGCTTTTCTGTTTCCAGGGAATCCCTGATCTCAGACAGGATTTCTCCAGGATCTTCCCCGGGCATAAGCTCCCGGATAATCTTTGTCAGCTTCCTCCTGTTTTCCTACTTTCATGAGCCACCTGGGGCTCCTGGATACCCGGTAAAGGAGCACCAGGAACAAGAGAGCCGGCAGGCTTTCTGAGAGAAACATAAATCTCCAGTTATTGGGACCCGTATTGATCAGGAGGTAGTCCACAAAGAATGCCACCAGGATCCCCACCACGATGGCCAGTTGAAAAGAGACAATCAACCTGCCCCGATGTGAGGCCGGTGCAATCTCCGAGATATAGGTCGGGGAAAGCACCGAGGCAATTCCAACGGCCAGTCCACCGATAAACCGGGCCAGAATAAAGAGCTGAATATGGCCTGCCAGGCCGGTGCCGAATGCGGACAATAGAAAGAGAATGGCAGATACCTTGAGCATATCCCGCCTGCCATAACGGTCCCCGGGTCTGCCGGCAGCAATGGCTCCCACAATGCATCCAAGCAGTGCGGAGCTTACTGCCCAGCCGGTCATCACGTCGTTCAGACTGAAATGTTCGGTAAAAAAGGGAAGTGCCCCGTTGATAACTGCCGTGTCAAATCCGTATAGCAGTCCGCCGATGGCGGCCACCAGCGTATAAAGAAATAATTTTCTGTTTCATCTGATTCAGGAATAGATGTAAAAGTAAACTTCTTTTGATAGAAAAATGCCTGTTTCAGGCTTATCATGCAGCTTCTTTTCAAAAAACTATTCACATTTTTTTACTAATTTCAGCCCTATGACTGAACAGGTAAAAATTCCCTGGGAAGAACGGCCTCCGGGTTCTTCCGATGTGATCTGGCGCTATTCCGGGAACCCGATGATCGGACGCTACGCGATCCCCTCCTCCAACAGCATCTTTAACAGTGCCGTGGTCCCCTTCGGGGATGGTTTTGCCGGTGTATTCCGCTGTGATAACAAAGCGGTTCAAATGAATATCCATGCTGGCTTCAGCCGGGATGGCATCCACTGGGAGATCGATCACCAGCCCATTAAGATGTTGCCCGGAAACACCCAGATGATAGAATCCGATTACAAATATGATCCACGGGTTACCTGGCTGGAGGACCGGTACTGGGTAACCTGGTGCAACGGCTATCACGGTCCGACCATCGGAATTGCCTATACGTACGATTTCAAGGAATTTTTCCAGTGTGAAAACGCCTTTCTTCCTTTTAACCGGAACGGAGTCCTTTTTCCGGAGCGGATCGAGGGAAAATATGCCATGCTGAGCCGTCCCAGCGACAACGGCCATACCCCTTTCGGGGATATTTATATCAGCTTCAGTCCCGACATGAAATACTGGGGGGAACACCGCTGTGTTATGAAGGTAAGTCCCTTTGAACAGAGCGCCTGGCAGTGTACCAAAATAGGAGCTGGATCGGTTCCCATTTCTACAAAGGACGGGTGGCTGATATTCTATCATGGAGTCATCCATACCTGCAATGGGTTTCGCTACTCCATGGGGGCTGCTATCCTGGATCTGAAAGATCCGTCCCGCGTCCTGTACCGTACTCAGCCTTATTTGCTGGCTCCTGCCGCTTCCTATGAACTGGCGGGGGATGTCCCCAATGTCCTGTTCCCGACGGCAGCAGTATTCGACAGGGAAAAGGTTGCTATCTACTACGGGGCAGCGGATACGGTGGTGGGACTTGCCTTTGGCTATCTGGAGGAGATCCTCAGTTTCGTGAAGTCCAATTCCCTGTGACCTGAAATATAAATTGTATGAAGAACTGAAAGGTTCAGCTTTGTCTAAATAGTACCCAAAAACAGATTATGGAAAGAAGAGATTTCTTAAGGAAGAGCCTGCTGGGAACAGCGGCCTTTACCATTGTACCCCGTCATGTTCTTGGCGGACCGGGTTTTACAGCCCCCAGTGATCAGATCACCAAAGCCATAGTTGGCGTGGGAGGAATTGGATACGACCACCATTTCGGGCGCGAAGGGCGACTGGTGGCGGTATGTGATGTGGACAGACTCCACCTGGAACGGGCCGTAAACAGGGCCGGTGAAGGGGTGAAAGCCTATTCGGATTTCCGTGAGCTCCTCTTGCAGAAAGATATCGATATTGTACATATTGCCACTCCGCCGCACTGGCATGGTACCATGTCCGTGATGGCTGCAGAGGCAGGTAAAGATATCTGGTGTGAAAAGCCAATGACCCGAACCATCGGTGAAGGAAAGAGGGTGATTGAAGCTGTTCAGAACAATGGTCGCATGTTCAGGCTGAATACCTGGTTCCGTTTCAGAGGTGGCTTCTACGGACTGGGAACCACCGTAAAGCCCCTGAAGAAGATTGTGGACAGCGGAGTCCTGGGATGGCCCCTGAAGGTCACGGTCAGCGGGATCACCGGCTACGACTGGAAGTTTTACTGGAGTGGTGATAAGAACCTGACACCCCAGCCAGTGCCCGAGCACCTGGACTACGACATGTGGCTGGGTCCAGCCCCGGTAAAGCCCTACAATCCATTGAGGGTACACTCCAAGTTCCGCGGATTCTGGGATTATGACGGAGGCGGACTGGGAGACATGGGGCAGCACTACCTGGATCCGGTTCAGTACATGCTTGGCAAGGACCATACCAGCCCCATCAAGGTGGAAGTGGATGCACCCCAGCAGCATTCCGATGCCGTGGGATCCTGGCGCAGGATCACCTATACCTATGAAGACGGCTGCCAGATCATCCTGGATGGAGAGAACAAGGACAAGGATGCCGCCTATATTGAAGGACCCAATGGTAAAATTTACCGCGGTTTCCGCTCAACCATACCCAATATCCAGCAACTGGCAGCTTCTCTGCCCGATCCGGAACCACAGATCACCTCCTTCCATGAATCGGTCCGAACACGCCAGAAGTTTGCCCTGAATGAAATGAATGGACACCGCTCCTGTACCGTTGTAAACATGGGAGTTGCGGCTCTAAGGCTGGGACGCACCCTTCATTTCGATCCGGTGAAGCAGGAGTTTATCAATGATGAGGGTGCCAACCGGCTAATCAATCCCGAGATGCGTTCCCCCTGGAGTATTTAATCATAGGCCATGACTTTAAAAAACACAAGCATGAAACATATTAGAATTTCCTTCCTGATCCTTCTGAGCCTGGTCCTGCTCTCCAATCCCCTGGTAGCGCAGGATAAGCGGACCCAGGAGACAAAAGTGGCAGATCTGCTGGCACAGGTACCCGCCAATGATCAGCAAAAGTTAAATAGCCAGATGAAGTCCATGCTCAGCCTGGAAGAAGCCGGACTGCAAATGATCATGGCCCGGGTCATCCCTCCGGGCAGCGGTGACGATACCAAAGCCCGGGTTGCCATTGAGAGCCTTTCACGCTACCTCAGTCAGACCGGTATGGCAGAGGAGCAAGCCAGATGGGAAAAGTTGGTCCTCAGGGAAATTGATCAGAGAGAAGATCCGGACGTAAAGACTTTCTTCATCAGTCAGTTGAACTATTTCGGCAGCGAAAAAGCCCTGGAGAGTCTGAGCACTTATCTGTCTGATCCCGGGCTGCAGGATCCTGCCATCCGCGCCATGCGGGACATACATCCGGAAAAAGCGGCAGAGTCTTTTTGCAGACCAGCTGCAAAATGTCAGAGGGAAGCATGCAGATCGCACTGGTCAATGCCATTAAGAACACGGGGAACAGCAGTCATGCCGCTGCCATAGAAGCACTGGCTGGATCTGATTCTCCGGAACTGCAGCGCAGTGTACTGGCCTGCCTGGCAGAACTGGGCAACCCAGCTTCCTTTAAAGTGTTAAACAAGGCGGCAAAAGAGGCAGATTATATGCCTGAGCCCAGCCGTGCCACCGGCAGCCTTCTTCTGTATGCCCGGACCCTGGCGGAGCAGAATCAGCAGGATCTGAGCCTGAAAATCTGTAAAAGTGTGATTAAAAAGTGTTCGGCTCCCGAGCAGGTCCATTTTAAGAGCTCGGCCCTGATTACAGCAGCTAACAACCTTAGCATCGAGAAAAGTGTCCCCCTTCTTGTGGATGCCATGAAGGTGAAAAACAAGCCCTACCGGATGACTGCCATCCGCTATGCAGCGGCACACAACACGCCGCTTGCTCCCTGGATCGCTGCCCTGCAAAGCACCAAAGATAGCGAAGTGAAGGCGGAGATCCTCAGTCTGTTCGGAATGCTGCGCAGCGAAAAAACCCTGGATCTGCTTACTGTTTACATGAAAGACCCCGATCCGGTGGTCCGTCAGCAGGCGCTTAAATCACTTGCCCTGATCAAAAAAGAGGAAGCGGTCCCTGCTCTTATTGAGTACACACTCTCCTACCCCGCGCTTCCGGATACAGAATCGGCCAGGGAGGCCCTGCTTCAAACTCTTGGAAAGGACCAGCTGCCTCTCCTGAGTGCGTCTATGGAGGGAGCTCCCGAAGGGGCAAAGATTGTATTTATTGAGGTGATCGCTGCCAAGGGTGATCCGGGCTCCTTTGATCTCTTATACGATCAGATTCAAGAGGCGGGAGCAGTGAGGGCTGCCTCCCTGGAAAATCTCCATAGGGTTGCTGATCAGGGTGACCTGGGCGATCTGATGAAACTTTTTGACCAGCTGGAAGATGCAGATGAACTGGCTGCCATTGAAACTGCGCTTCTTGCTTCCGTAAACAGGGGGCCCCATAAAGAGGTGACATCCCAGGCCCTCTTACTGCATGCGGCCAGGACCTATACTGTGGAAAAGTATATCGGCGTGCTGGCTTCCGTTGGGGGCATGGAGGCCCTGGAGGCTGTATATGAAGCCTATGGCAGTGGGAACGAAGAGACCAGAAAACGGGCTTTTACAGGTTTGCTAAAGTCCGATGATATCCATGCCACCTCACCCCTCTTGGAGATCTGTTCCCAATCTACTGATCCACAGGAAAAAGAAGAAGCCTTCAAGAACTATGTAAGGATTGTATCCGCCTCTGCCCTTCCTGACGACCAGAAGCTTTTGTTGTTGAGAAAAATCCGGGTTCATGCAAGCACTCCTGCCGACACAGGCCTTCTTCTCAGGGCCATGGGGGGAGTAAAAACCTTTCTCAGTTTTGTAACCCTGAGCAACTATCTGGCCATTGAAGAATTTAAAACCCTGGCCGCCAACGCACTGGTCAGGGTGGTCCTGCCCGAGCGACGGATTGGATAATGGGCTGTCCGGCCAGCTGGTGAAGGAAAAACTGACTATTGCCAGGGATATCATTTCAGGCCCGGATAGCGAATACCTGAAAATCGATATCCAGAACTACCTGGATAAGATGCCCGGGGAAACTGGCTTTGTTTCCATGTTTAACGGTAACGATCTTTCCGGGTGGCAAGGACTTGCCGCTGATCCGCCAAAGAAAGCCACACTATCTGAAAAAGAGCTTCAGGAACTACAGGAGGCAGCCAATGAGAACCTGAAAGAAAACTGGAGCGTAAAAGACGAGAGTATCGTATTTAACGGGCATGGTTCCAACCTCTGCAGCATCAAGGAGTATGGCTCCTTTGAAATGATCGTGGACTGGAGAATCACCAAAAAAGGGGATTCGGGAATCTACCTTCGAGGCACCCCCCAGGTACAGATCTGGGATACCTCCAGGGTGGAGGTAGGTGCCCAGGTGGGATCGGGCGGACTCTATAACAACCAGGAGCATGAAAGCAAACCCCTGCTGGTGGCAGATAATCCCATCGGCGACTGGAATACCTTCCGTATTATCATGATCGGCGAGCGGGTGACTGTTTACCTCAACGGACAGCTGGTGGTCGACAATGTGGTCATGGAAAATTACTGGGACAGAAGCATCCCCATCTACCCCGCCGGATCCATTGAATTGCAGGCTCATGGTACTGATCTGGCATTCAGGGATATCTATGTAAAAGAGCTGGATGTGGATGTCAATCGTCTGAGCGAAGAGGAAAAAAATGAAGGATTTGTGAGCCTGTTTAACGGGAAGGATCTTTCCAACTGGGCCGGCAATGAGCATTCCTACTCCGTGGAAGATGGAACCATCGTGATCCGCCCGGCTAAAAGCGGGGGAAATCTCTATACAGAAAAGGAGTATGCTGATTTTGTTTTTCGTTTTGAGTTCAAACTGACCCCCGGTGCCAATAATGGCCTGGGTGTCCGGACCCCCATGGAGGGCGATGCTGCCTATGAGGGCTATGAGCTGCAGATCCTGGACAATACAGCACCGGTATATGCCGAACTGCAACCCTACCAGTACCACGGCTCCGTCTATGGCATTATTCCTGCCAAAAGAGGCTTCCTGAAGCCGGTGGGTGAATGGAACTTCCAGGAGGTTTATATGAAGGGTGATCAGGTCAGGATCACCCTTAACGGTACAGTTATCGTGGATGGAGACCTGAAAGAGGCCTGCAAAAATGGCACCCCCGACCACAGGGAACACCCCGGACTGAATCGTACCGGTGGCCATATCGCTTTCCTTGGACACGGCTCCCTTCTCTGGTTCCGCAATATCCGGATAAAAGAACTTTAATCCCTGCTAGTCCTGGCGGAGGGTCAGCACGATGATGGTATCGATGGGTTTTACTTTATCCTTTGGAAGGATCAAAGTAATTCCCTCCATGCCTTTCTTTACTTTAATCTCTACCCTGGATCCATCGTCAAAGAATTTAGCAGATCTGATCTTGGGAAAAAAGCCCTTGATCTCCACGGCACCTTCACCCGGATCAAGCACATGGACATATACCGTATTCCCGCTGGTAGTGAGGGCTCCCCACTCCTGGGGCCTTACCGGCCCCCTGCGGGTACCGTAAATGGTCTCCCCATGGATCTCCAGCCACTGCCCGATGGCCATCAGGGTATCCACATTTTCGGGCTGGATCTTCCCGTTGGGCATGGGTCCGGTATTCAGCAGGAAGTTGGCTCCGTAACCGGCTGCCCTGACCATGGTCTGGATCAGTCTTTCCACCGACTTATAATTCTGATCGATGATATTGAATCCCCACGAGCCGTTCATGGTCTCGCACATTTCCAGAGGCACCTCCTCAGAGATTCCTGTATTGTTAAATCCCATGGAATTTTCTCCGGGCAGGTCCCGTTCAAACATCATAAAATCCTCACCCGGGAAAGGGCATCTTGTGATGGTTGCTTCCAATCAGTGCTCCGGGCTGGAGTTTGTGGATCAGGGAATAGGTCTCATCCAGCCTCCAATCAGCATCGGGCTTGTCCCACATGCCGTCGAACCAGATCCCTCCGATCTCCCCATACTGGGTAAGCAATTCAGATAAGCTGGGTATTCATGTAATCGATATAGCATTCCGAGAATCTCCCGACTGCGAGCGGTCCTTCAATCCCTTTCCCGGTCCGCCCATGGGGGAAATAATCGGGATGGTGCCAGTCCAGCTGGGAGTGATAGAAGAAGAGCTTTAATCCCCTGCTTGTCACACTCTTTCTTTAACATCCCAATCACATCCTTTCCATAGGGAGTGGCATCCACAATGTTGTAGTCACTGACCTTGGAATCATACATGGCAAATCCATCGTGGTGCTTGCTGGTAATGGTAATGTATTTCATCCCGGCTTTCTTCACCATGGAGACCCATTCGGCCGGATCAAACTGAGTGGGATTGAAGAAGCCGGGCAGTTTTTCATACTGTTCAATGGGAATATTCTTTCGTTCCATGATCCACTCGGCAATCCCCTGGTCACCACCGCCACCCATGATGGAGTAAACACCCCAGTGAACAAAGAGTCCATACTTGGCATCCTGGAACCACTCCCGGTTGTCCAGGTTCTCCTGACTGGGAACATAGCCCTCCTGGGCAGTTACCCGGGGAGCCAGAAAAGCACAAAATAGAATCACTGCAGAAAATTTGAATAGCTTTTGTCGCATGGTATAGTAGTTTTAGTTCATTGGATATTTCTCCTTTAGGATCAGGGTTTGTGAATGGAATTCATCATGGCCACCACATTTTCAGGAGGAACATTGGCAAGGATGTTATGTACCTGCTGAAATACAAATCCGCCCCCGGGGCTGAATATGGAAGTTAATTCCCGGACATGCTCCGCAATTTCCCTGGGGCCGGAAAGTGGGAGAATTCGCTGGGTATCGCAGCCACCGCCCCAGAAGGTGATCCGGTCTCCAAACTCCTCCTTAAGCTTTTTGGGATCCATTCCCCTGCAGGAGATCTGTACCGGATTCACGGCATCCAGTCCGGCATCGATCAGATCATCCAGGAGTTCATAGATCCCTCCGCAACAGTGTAACTGCACCTTCACCTCTGCAAGCTCCTTGGCCCTGCCCCACAGTAACTTATGGTAGGGTTTATAGTACTCCCTGTAGGCTTCCGGACTGATCAGGGGCCCCTGCTGTCCCCCCAGGTCATCCCCGAAGAGTACCACATCCAGATAGGGTCCCACAGCGCCCAGCCACTTCTCCAGGTTTTTCAGATGTACCTGGGAAAGTTTCTCCGACAACTCCAGGACCTTATCCGGGTACATGCCGGTTGCCAGGAGGTAATGATCCATTCGATAGAGCATCTGGGGCAGCTCAAACATATTGCCCCCGAAAAGGCCCACGATGGCTCTATCGGTAGATTCCCGAAGTGTTTTTGCCTCCCGGGCCATAGCCGCCAGCCCCGGTTCATCCATCTCCAGGTGGGCTCCCGGATGTGCCACGGCACTCCATAGCTGTCGGCCAAGCATCTCCTCCAGGTCCTCAAAATGGTCCTTCTCTATTCCCCTTTCCATAAGCGGAAAGTAAGTCTGTTCAAAGTAGAGGCTCCCCTTTTTCATTACCCCCATATCGCGCCCCTCCTTATCCTGTATGAACCAGTCACCTCCACGTTTTTCCAGGTTCGTATAGCCGGGTATTTCACAGGGTGTTCCGTCGGGAAGAACCCAGGGTTTCCAATCTTCGTCACGCAACAGGAATCCACGTCCCATCTCCACGGTATCCACTCCAAACAGATCCAGTACATCTTCATCAATAACAGCCAGCTGCTGCACCATATCGTAGACCCTGACCGGTTTTTCCGGCAGGTCAAGATGCTTTCGCAGCCGGTGGTAGGCGATAGCTGCAATTCCGGAAGACCGGTGCCCGCCCAGGTCCACCGGGATCCTGTCGGCTTCTTTAAAATTCAGGGCAGCCAGTACACGTTCCCTGGAAGTCATTTTTTTGCTAATTTGGTGCAGAAGCAAGATAGCTAATATTCCTGAAGGATCTTTCTTCCGTGAGGCTCAAACACAAACAGCATATGAAAAAGAGAAGTGTTTTTTTTGGTCTGCTCCTAATCAGCATCGTTCTGACAGCGCAGAAACCCAATGTCCTTTTTATTATCTCAGATGATCTGAATACCCGCATCGGACCCTATATGGAGATCGCAAATCACACCCCCCAGCTGGACCGTCTGGCAGCCAAAGGGGTGCGCTTTACCAGGACCTATTGCCAGTTCCCGCTCTGTGGCCCTTCCCGGGCCTCTTTGATGAGCGGACTCTACCCGGAAACCAATGGCGTCCTGAATAACAACGACCAGCCCGGATCGTATCCCGTGGAGAATCCCTCCCTGGCCGATCACCCGAGCCTGGCCGGATTTTTTCGCCAGCAGGGATATTACACGGCCCGGGTTTCCAAAATCTTTCACATGGGTGTTCCGGGCGGCATTGAACGGGGCGAACCCGGGGGAGATGAGCCCAATTCCTGGGATTATGCCTACAATGTCCTGGGGCCCGAAACCTTAAGCCAGGGAAGCCTGGAATTGCTTTCCCCCGGAAATCCGCATTACGGATCAAATTTCGCCCGCATGATCCTGAAGGATGGAACAGAAAACACTCAGGCTGATTACCTGGCTGTGAATCAGGCTATTGCCATCCTGGAAAATCGTGCCGGCAAACAAGACCCCGAGGGCACCAACAAACAGAAAGTAAAACCCCTGGCCCCATTTTTCCTGGCAGTCGGACTGGTAAGGCCGCATGTCCCGCTGATCGCCCCCGAGAACTGTTTTCTGCCTTACCCGGAGGAAGAAGTGATACTTCCTCCGTTTAAGATTTCAGAGGATGTTCCGGAGGGCGCCCTGCGAAGGCAGAATATGAAGATCTGGAAGATGAACGAGCTCCAGCAAAAGCAGACCATCTCTGCCTATATGGCCAGTGTCCGTTTTATGGACCAGCAGGTGGGACGGCTGCTGGATGCACTGGAACGGCTGAATCTCCGGGAGGAGACCATTGTTGTTTTTGTTTCGGATCACGGTTATAACCTGGGGGAACACGACTGCTGGTCGAAGGTCAGCCTCTGGGAAGGCAGTGTGCGCATCCCCTTGATCATATCTCTTCCGGGAAGCTCCGGGAGCCATGGAACCACCTGCGAATCCATCACCGAGCTTATCGATCTTTATCCCACTTTGGCTGAATTATGCCAATTAAATGAAAAACAACCCGTAATTCTCCAGGGAAAGAGTCTTGCTCCCTTTTTAGAGGGTGAAAAACCTGAATCGGAGGAATCTCTGGCTTATACAGTCAGCTATGGTGGAAGCGCTGCTACTATTCGCACGGAGAGGTGGAGATACACCCGCTGGGGAGAAGCTTTCGAACCGGGAAATGAAGAGCTCTATGATCATCTGAAGGATCCGGAGGAACAGACAAACCTGGCCAGGGATCCGGCCATGAAAGGAACCCTGGAGAGCCTCAGGGAGCAGTTTGAGCAAGCCAGGTCCAGGGCCCGTACGAATGTTCCCTCACCCGGTCTGGCAAAGCGCTAAGCTAACTTTACCGGGCCTGATAATACCTCACATAATCGATCTTATATTCCAGGGGAAGCCTGGAGGTATCCACCCCCTGGTTCCCTCCCCAGCTTCCCCCATAGGCCAGGTTTAGCAGGAGGTAATGTGGCTTGTCAAAGGGCCAGGTATCATTGTTTCCTGTGTTGTCATTTTCAAAGGAGAAATAGAGCGAATCATCCAGGAAGAAGTCCAAATGATCCTCAAACCATTCCACGGCGTAGATATGGAAATCCGACCAGGGATCCTCTACCTGAATCTTGTTCCCCTTATTGGTCCCAATATTGTGATTATAGGCTTTGGTATGCACGTTGGCATGGATAACATCCGGATCATAGCCCACATGCTCCATGATATCTATCTCCCCGCAGGCGGGCCATCCCAGCTCACTATGGTTGGTCCCCAGCATCCAGATGGCCGGCCAGGTTCCCAGCGCCGAAGGAATTTGTGCCCTGACTTCTATCCTTCCATAAAGAAAATCTTTGTTTCCCAGGGTGTTAATCGATGCGGAGGTGATGGAATCCTCCCCTTCCAGAAGAGCCGTAATCATACAAAGTCCCTCTTCCACGCGGACATTCTTCAGCTCACTGGTGTAATACTGCAGCTCCTGGTTCCTGATGAAGCCGGTTTCGTAGCCCCAGGTTTCTGCTGCCGGGGATCCGGAGTATTCAAACTCCTCGGACCAGACCAGGTCCCAGTTCTTTTTTTCCGCGCATCCCAGAAACAGGACAATAAATGCCAAGACTAAAGTGAATTTCCCCAGGTGTTTCATGATCTGATATTTTTTACGATTGATTCAGTGCTTGATTCTCTGCAAATTAACAAAACTCTTTTTTATATTTATGGATCAGCCCGTTTTAATCCGCACCTAAGCCTAAAGTCCATGAGAACTGAAAAAGCACTTCTTCTATTCCTGCCTCTTATAGTATTATTATTTCCAGCTCAGACTTTAAACGGACAGGTGGAAATCTGGGAGGAGATGCTCACTCTTCCCACCTATGAGCCCGGGCCCCCGGATAAAAATCCCATGTTCTACGTACCTGCAGCCTACCAGGGTGCCAAACGAGTGATTTACCCCTATCCTCTTATGGACAAGCTATCCACGGAAAAAAAGGAAAAGGATCACCGGGCCGTATATCTGGAGAACGAATACCTCAAGCTCTGTTTCCTGCCCGATATCGGGGGAAGACTCTTCTATGCCACCGACAAAACCAACAATTATGAGATCTTCTACCGTCAGCATGTGATCAAACCCGCCAATATTGGCATGCTCGGGGCCTGGATCTCCGGGGGCATTGAATGGTGCGTGTTCCATCACCACCGCGCTTCCACCTACCTGCCGGTGGAATATAAGCTGGTGGAGAATGACGATGGCAGTAAAACCATCTGGTTCGGAGAAAATGAACCCAGGCAGCGCATGAACTGGAGTATCGGGCTTACCCTTTACCCGGGAAGATCTTACCTGGAGGCAGATGTAAGAATGTATAATCCTACACAGCACACTCACTCCATCCTTTACTGGGCCAATGTGGCCACCCATGTGAATGACGAATACCAGGTGTTTTTTCCACCCAGTGTTCACCAGGGGGTTTATCATGCCAAAAGCAGTTTTATCCACTGGCCCGTTTCCGATGAGGTCTATGAAGGAAAAGACTATAGCGGTCAGATTGAGGTTAGCTGGTGGAAGAACCACCCCGATCCCATTTCCATTTTTGCCCATGACCTGCAGGAAGACTTCATGGGAGGCTATGACCATGCCAGGGATGCAGGTACCGTCCATGTGGGAAACCACCATATTTTAAAGGGGGCAAAGCTCTGGGAGTGGGGACCCGGTGCATACGGGCAAATGTGGGATAGTGAAATATTAACCGACGAGGACGGTCCGTATGCGGAACTGATGGTGGGGGGATTTTCCGACAACCAGCCCGATTACAGCTGGATAGGGCCCGGTGAAGTAAAAAGGCTGAAACAGTACTGGTATCCTGTTCGTGAAATCGGTGGCATAAAGAAAGCGAATCTGGATGCCGCAGTGAACATTCGCTATATTTCAGGCAAACGCGTGGTCCTGGCTTTGAATGCAACCCGGGAATTGGAAGATTGCAGAGTGCTCCTCCAGGAAAACGATAAGGTGCTCTATAAGAGGACCATCAACCTGGGACCAGGCAGGCCCTATTCGGCAACGATCTCCGTGAACGGGCCCTCGGACCTCACCCGCTTTAAGCTTCGCTTGCTGGACTCTAATGGCACGGAGCTTATTGCTTACCAGGAAAAGGCAGCCACTTACCAGAAGGAGCTTCCCGAAGTTGTAAGTCCACCCCGTAAACCGGCAGAAATAGAAAATATGGAGGAACTGGTCCTTGCCGGACAACGGATTTTGCAGTTTCATAATCCGGGCCTGGAGCCCAAAGATTATTTTCTGGAGGCCACCCGGAGGGATCCTTTAAATACCATGGCCAACCTGCATCTTGGTAACCTGGCCGCCAAAGCCGGAAGCTACGAGGAGGCAGCTGACTACTACCGCAAAACCATTCGGAGGATCACCAGCGATTATACCCGTCCGAGAGACTGTGAAGCCCTTTACAGGCTGGGAGTTGTTCTGAAGAAGCAGAAGAAATATGAGGCTGCTATAGATACCCTTTACCGGGCCACCTGGGACCAGGCCTGGATTTCTGCCTCCTATTATGAATTAGCCGGCATATCAATGATACGGGGAGATTTTCCGAAGGCCCTGGACCAACTGAATCGCTCCATCTCCAGGAATGCGATCAATCCCAAAGCGCTTGCACTAAAATCAGCGGTTCTGCGCCAGCTTAAAGACAAAGCCGAGGCCGGGATTGTAGCCAGAAGATCCCTGCTTCTGAATCCCCTGGGACATATGGCAGCCTTTGAATTATTGCAAAACAATGCCATCTCACACTCCGAATTCAGCAAGCTGATGAACGGCAATAAAGAAAACTACCTGGAACTGGCATGTTCTTATATAAATACCGGCCTGTTTGAAGAGGCAGCTGCTGTGCTTGATCTGGCCCTGGAATCCAGGGACAGCCTGCTTATCTCCTATCCAATCCTGTATTATTACAGGGGCTGGATCGCAGCGGAGCTGGGTAATAAAGAGATAGCCGGCAACTACTATGCCTTTGCCTCCGGGGCATCCACCGATTATGTTTTCCCCTACCGTTTTGAGACCCTGGATATCCTGAAGGCAGCCATTGAGCTCAATCCGGAGGATGCCAGTGCCTGGTATTACCTGGGAAACGTTTTGTATGATCACCAGCCCGGCGAGGCTCTTAGCTGCTGGAACAAAGCCGTGGAGCTCAACCAGGAACTGGCCATCGCATTTCGTAACCTGGGCTGGGGCTATTACAGGTACCTGGATGATATTCCGGGGGCCATCGAACACTATGAAACTGCCCTAGGGGTAAAACAGGATGATCCCAGATATTATTACGAGCTGGATGTGCTGTACGAACTGAATAACGAGGCTCTGGAGCGCAGACAAAAGCTGTTCCTTAACAATCATGAAACTGTAAAAGAACGTGATGACGCGTATCTCAGGGAGATTGAGGTTCTGATCCTGAACGGGAACTACGATACGGCTATCACTTACCTGGACGAGCATACCTTTATTCGTCAGGAAGGGGTGCTTGGTCTGCACGACCTGTTTGTGGATGCGCAGCTATTGAAGGGTCGGAAATTCCTTTTATCGGGGAATTACGGTAAAGCTCTGGAGCATTTCCTTCGGGCCGATACCTACCCCCCCAACCAGCGGATCGGGCGAATTTCCAACTACCGGAAAGAGGCTCAGATATTCTATTTCACCGGTCTGGCCTACCTGGGCCTGAACGAGAAAAACCAGGCGAGAAACTTTTTAAAAAAGGTCCTGGATATCCAGGTGGGACAAAGCGAATATTTGTATTACCGGGCCCTTTCCCAAATTGAACTGGGCCAGGAAGAGGAAGCTCAGGCCACGGCCGAACAGCTTATACAAGCGGGAAAGGAAGCTCTGGAAAAGGTGGGGGAGGCAGATTTTTTTGCAAAATTTGGAGAGAAAGCCCGGTTGGAGGCTGACAGAGCCACTGCCTGGCACCACATGGCACTGGGCTATCTGGCATCCGGAGAGTCCGGGAAAGCACAGGAAGCCTTTGCACAGGCCCTGGAGCTGAAAAACAGCATTCTCTGGGCCAGTGTGTATGCCGGAGAATAAGATTTTTCCCATATATTTAAGTTCCGTCAAACTCCAATCTGCAATGAAACATCCCAGAAAATCTTTTCGTGTTCCGGTAAGCGGAGTAGACTGGGTGCTGGTGATTGATGATGTTTCCCGCAACTTTCCCGAACCTGGAAAAATCCGGAAGCCATGAAATTCCCCCAAACCCCTTTGCGGAAATTTGCCTACTTAATACTGGCGATGAGCCTCTGGAGCTGCCAATCTCCCGAAGGGGGGAAAAGCGGCACTTACCCGGATCAGGATAAGCTGGAACTGGCCAAAGAACTGGAGGAAAGCCTGTTCAAATACATCCTGGAACCCTGGTATCCGCTGATCCTCGATAGCATAAATGGAGGGTATCATTCAAACTTTGCCTTTGACTGGTCCCGCGAAGAGGACTCCGGAAACAGGGCCGTGGTCCAGCAGGCCCGGCATCTCTGGGCCACCTCGCTGATCTATGAAAACTATCCGGCGAAGAAAGAGTACCTGGACTATGCTGCCCTTGGTTTCCGCTTTCTGAATGACAGGATGTGGGATACGGACTCTGGCGGTTTTTTTGCTTACTGTTCGCAACAGGGCAGTCCGGTGGAATCGAGTATCCACGAAAAGAAGATATACGGTCAGGCTTTTGCAGTGTACGGACTATCTCAATACCACCGCGTCAGCAAAGATCCCCGGGCATTGGAGCTGGCCCAAGCAGCATTTTTATGGATGGAGGAACATGCCCACGACAGGAAATACGGGGGCTACTTTGAATTACTGACCCGGGACGGATCCCCTGTTATTGAAGAAGAGGGCGATGGCCGGGAAGCCTTTTTAAGGATGGGAATTAAAGATTATAACTCATCCATCCATGTGATGGAAGCACTCACCGAATTATACCGGATCTGGCCCGACAGCCTGGTAAGAGCAAGACTGGAGGAGATGTTTTATCTGATACGGGACACTTTTGTGCATCCCGATGGTTACCTGCAGCTCTTCTTTAAACCCGACTGGACCCTGGTGTCCAGGGGACCGGCAGAAGCGGTAGATGAGGCGGGACAATGGTTCCGGGATCATTTTACCTATGGTCACGATGTGGAAACAGCTTATCTGCTGCTGGAAACAGCCCATGTGCTGGGGTGGGAGGAGGATGAAAAAACCCATCATATCGCCAAGCAATTGGTGGACCATTCTCTGGCTTCCGGATGGGATACAGTAGCTGGTGGGTTCTATGATGCCGGGATAGCCGTTGAAGACGGGATCCGGATCATCAACAATCACAAATCATGGTGGGGCCTGGTGGAAGGGATGAACGCCCTGCTGCTGATGCACACCCTCTACCCGGACGATCCCCGGGATTACTACGCCCTGTTCCTGAAATCCTGGGAGCATATTGATCTCTACCTGATTGATAAAACATACGGTGGTTGGTACAATGCCGCGCTGGATACCTATCCTGAAAATAGGGAAATGGCCAAAAGCCATATCTGGAAGACCACCTATCACAATGCCCGGGGCATGGTGAACTGTATTAACATGCTGCGAAACAAAGACCATTAAGTCTTCAAAAGAAAACATAGATTATGATCTTGCTAAGAACACTCATTTTTACGCTGACTATAAGCTGCACCATGGCAGCTGCTCAGCCCAATCCAGGAGATCTGTTTAAAGAGTATGCCTGGTTCAATGAGTCGGGCGATTGTAACGGGGCCCTTCGGGTGGGCGGAAGACTGGACTACCGGCTGGTTGAACAGGTGGATGACTACCGGGGCGAGGGCCTTATCCAACCCCCCTTTGATATTGACCTGAAGGAGGCCATCCGCGCTGAACTGGTGGTAGAAAAAATGCTCTGTCACGGTGATACAGAAGGACTGAGAGTAAGAATAAACGGGGGGGACCCGATTTCTATCCCGGAAGCGGAACACATCCTGAAACCCCAGTCAGCCTATGCCCACCACTTTAATGCGGTGGTTCCGGTGGGCCTCTCTTCCCTGAAGGAGGGTCCGGAGAATGATTTCCTGTTTGAGGTGGATACCACCGGGCACTGGTGGCCGCAAAACCTGGTATACGGTATGATTCTCAGGATCTACTATAAGCCTGAACTTGTGGTAGACAGAGGAGCAATCACCCAACCCAAAGCCGGAGCAACACTTGGCGAAGAAAATCAACTTACCTATCAGGCTGCTCCCGGGGAAACCATTGAGAAAATCGATTTTATCGGGTATTATGAAGATGTCGACCTGGAAGGGGATGGTCTTTACAAACAATGGCACTACAGCTATCATAAGTGCCAAATATACAATCATATAGGTACAATTTCAAAAACACCTTCCCAATACCAGTGGAAGACAGAGTGGCTGCCCGATCAGGAAGAGAAGATCCAACTGGCAGCTTTTATACACCGAAGCGATGGTTATATTTACATGACGGAAGCGCTTAGTCAACTGAGTCTGCACAGGCCGGGCATCTCTGTGGAGCTCTGCAAACCCTACCGCAGACCCAGGGGATGGTTTACGCGTAACGGAGTTTTTGAAGAACGCTTTCAGGTCAAGGGTGAGCTTAAGGATATTGTGGAAGCAAAAATGGTATTCCGTACCTGGAGCCCGGGGTACTTCAATGGGATATATATCAACGATTTCATTGTAATGACGAAGGAGGGCCCGAGATATGACTATTACCAGCATGATGTTCCCCTGGAAGCCTTATATGCCTTGAAGGCCGGAGAAAACCTGTTGAAAACGGGTTTAACACCCCTGTACCCAGAGGGCATGGTTCACGGTGTGGAAGTCCAGTGGCCAGGCATTATGCTTTTGATTAAATACAGGAAATCCGAATAAACAGAAAAAGAATACTTATATATATCCCATGAAAATCCTGCTATCTTTTGCTTTAGGTCTGTTCCTGACAGTATCTCTTATCTCTCAAAGTATTCCGGTTGACCAATGGACCTATATTGAAATTGATTCCGCCAGAGAACTAATACAGCCAATGGGCGGTCCTGACTGGCTCCGCTCCTTTGGACTCGATGCAGCCGATATCAACCATGATGGATTCAAGGATATCACAAGCGGCAAATACTTTTACCTGAATCCGGGGGGGGATATGAGCAGACCGTGGAAACGGACCGAATTCAGGTTTGCTTTTGACACTTACCTGTTTGTGGATGTGGATGGCGACCAGCTGGCCGATATCATTGCCGAGGATCTGCCAAACGTCCTCTGGCTGGAAGCGGATGATCTGAATGGCACTTCCTGGAGTGCCCGGAAAATTGGAGAAATCCCAAAGACCGGACATAAAAACGGTCAGGGTTCGGGAGTTGCAGACATCGTTCCGGGAGGCCGGAAGGAAATCCTGCTGGCAGCCGAAGGAGGGATATATTGTGCGGCGATCCCGGAGGATCCTGCCATCAAGCTATGGAATTTCAGACTTATAGCGGAATCACATTCCGATGAAGGGATCGGGATTGGGGACCTGGATGGCGACGGAGACCTGGATCTGGCCTTCGGGGATTCCGGGGAGGCCGGTGAAGAAGCGGAACTGCTCTACTGGGCAGAGAATCCCGGGTACATTAACACCCTCTGGGAAAAACATCTGGTCAGCGATGAAGTCAGCGTGGTGGACCGGGTAGAAATCGCTGACTTCAACGGGGACGGAAAGATGGATATCGCCATTGCGGAAGAACGCTATCCGGGCCTGGAACCCAATTCCAACCTGCGGGTGTTCCTGGCCGGGAATAAACCCGGATCGGATGCCTGGGAACACCGGGTAGTGGTCACCCAGTGGTCCATGAACAACCTGGATGCCCTGGATATGGACCAGGATGGTGATATGGACCTGGTCACCAATGAACACAAGGGCACAGAACATAAAACGGAGATATACCTGAATGATGGCAAGGCCAACTTCAGCCCTGTGCTGGTGGGAAAAGGGCATGAGATGCACCTGGGGGCCAAATGTTTTGACCTGGACAGCGACGGGGATTTTGAGATTATCGGAGTGGGCTGGGATAATTACCAAAGCCTCCACCTTTTCCGGAATGATGCCTTAAACAGAGAATTTAAATGGAAGCACCTCTCCTCTGCCAGAGGGGATATTGAGGTTCCCAATGAAGGGGATCAGCAAACCGCAGCAGCCGTATTTGATATGGACGGGGATGGGATTGCAGAGTTTTTTATCACAGAAAGAACCAGGGCGCCCTCCGTGGTGGCTTACAAATATAACTCTGAAGGTGCTAATGGGAATCCGGGCTGGGACCGCTACATCATCGAAAACACACCCCAGCGGATTGAAGCGGGATCAGCCGTTTTTGATATTGACAGGGACGGCGATCTGGATGTGGTCTTCGGAGGGGAGGGTCGCTCAAACCAGGTCTGGTGGTGGGAGAATCCCCATCCGAAACAGCGCGCAGATTCCCCCTGGAAAAGGCATCTTATTAAAGACTCAGGAGCCAACAAGCATCATGATCAGCTTTTCGGGGATTTTAACGGGGACGGCATCACGGAACTGGTATTCTGGAACCAGAATGCCGGGAACCTTGTGCTGGCCAGGATCCCTGAGAAACCCGCCAAGCACAGGGGCGAATGGCACATGGAGGTAATTTACCACTACAACACGGACAGCGAAATGGAACAGACCGGTCAGGAGGGGTACCCGGGATGGAAAGACACCAACGAGCAGGAAGGATTGTACGCCTGCGATATCGATGGGGATGGGATAGACGATATTGTGGGCGGAGGTCGCTGGTTCAAATACAATGGCCAGGGAGAATTTATGGAAAATATCATTGATGCCAGCTATACCTTTACACGTTCTGTGGCCGGACAGTTCATTGAAGGAGGCCGTCCGGAAGTGATCCTGCTGGCCGGAGATGGTCATGCTCCCATGTACCTGTATGAATACAATAATAATGGAACCTGGGAGAAAAGCATGCTCATCCAGGAGGTGGTGGACGGACATAGCATCGATGTGCTGGATTTCAATGGCGACGGGCACCTGGATATCTTCAGTGGCGAAATGGGTCTGAACGGAGGAAATCCCAATGCCAGGATCCGCATCCTGCTGGGTGACGGAGCCGGGAATTTCGTGCATCACGTCGTAAGCAAGGGCATCGGCACTCACGAGAGCAAGATCGCCGACCTGGACGGGGACGGGGATTATGACATCCTCTCCAAACCCTATGCCTGGAAAGCTCCGCGCCTGGACCTATTTATGAATGAAACCGAACAGCAATGAGAAGACCAAAACGATTCACAATTGTTCTTTATTCCGCGCTGCTGTCCCTGCTTTGGATGACCACGGGATGCAGCTCCCAACCAGAAGCACCCAATATTGTTTTCATCCTTGCCGATGATATGGGTTTTTCTGATCCAGGATGTTACGGGGCTGAGATCCTGAGAACCCCGAATATAGATGCACTGGCTGCCGGCGGACTTCGATTTACCAACTTCTATAACACGGGCAGATGCTGGCCCACCCGTACCTCTCTGCTCTCTGGTTTCTATCCCCACCAGGTCCTCTCCGATCCCATGCCGGGCGTGGATTATACTGCATCAACCGTGCTGCCGGTCACATCCACCTGGTTCCCCTCCATCCTGAAGGAGCATGGTTACAGCACCTACCATTCAGGCAAATGGCACCTTGTGAGGAAGGTCCCGGAACAAAGCCAGATGAGCCACAGGGAGGTGGGATTCGATCGCTCTTACCGGACCGAAGATGGCAGGCACCTGCGTCCCCTTCACCTTTGGGAGGATGGCCTTGAGATCCCGGTGCCGGAAGAAGGCAGTGGGTATGAAGCATCTGTGGCCATAGTGGATCATGCCATCAAGTACCTGGAAGAGCATAAACAGAATCGCGATGGGGAACCCTTTTTCGAATACATCGCCTTTATCGCACCCCACTTCCCGCTACAGGCCATGCAGGAGGATATTGATATGTACCGGGAAAAATTCCTGGCGGGATGGGATGAGATCCGGAGACTCCGCAGCGAAAACAGGAAAGAACTGGGGTTTGAGGTACATGACGTAAATCCCCTGGAGCCGGAACGTTATCGCCCCCTGGAACCTGAGCCCTGAAGAGTTGATTACCCAGATTGATTCCGCTGAGATCGGGCGTGCCGTTCCCTGGAGCGAACTCACAGAGAAACAAAAGGAGTTCCAGGCCACCAAGATGGCCATTCATGCGGCCATGGTAAGCCGAATGGACCGGGAAATTGGCCGCTACATGGAAGCTTTAAAGAAGCTGGGGTATTTCGAGAATACCATCATCTTTTTCTGCTCCGATAACGGTGCCAGTACCGAGATCATGAACCGGGCCGATAAACATACCATCGGCGCAGCTGCCGGTTCGGCAGATAGCTATCTCTGCCTGGGCCCCGGATGGTCCTCGGCTGCCAATACCCCTTTCCGCCTGCATAAGACCTGGGTGCATGAAGGTGGTATTGCAAGCCCCCTGGTGGTTCACTGGCCTGCAGGGATCAAAGAGACCAGTGCCTTCAGGTCCATGCCTGCACATATCATCGACATTGCGCCCACCCTTCTGGAACTGGCCGGTGCCGATCCTGCTGAGTTAAATGAAAGGGCTGAAGCTCCCGGAATCAGTCTTGTCCCCTTCCTGGCTGAAGATCTTCGGACCGAAAGACCGCCGATCTTCTTTCACCACGAAATGAAAAAAGCACTCAGACAGGGCGATTGGAAAATCACCACCATTGAGGAAGGCGGGAAATGGGAGCTCTATGATCTTTCTGTGGACCGCGGAGAGACCCAGGATCTTGCCGACCGGAATCCCGAGAAACTCCAGGAGTTGATCTCACTCTGGGAGGCCCAGAGGAACCTGATCGTTGAGCAGCTTGGCGCTGTCAGCCTGAGTGATGAATCGATCATACAAAACAATGATCCCCTTTAATGAACTCTGAAGATCGACTGCTAACAGCCATTCCATACTGAATCTGATTGAAGCATTTGCCGATGAAGCCAGAAAATGCACTTATTAATGATCATAATCTGCGGATAAACAGGATCCTTCTAGTGGTGGCAGTCTCCTGGTTTATTGCCGCTTGCTCAAAGCCCGGCTATGAGTTTGAATTTATGGAAGTAAATACCCCGGGCACAAGTTCACTGCGGGCTATCTGCGCGGTGGACGAGAACACAGTCTGGGTTTCGGGAAGTATGGGCCGGGTATTCTTAAGTTCAAACGGTGGAGAAAGCTGGAATCAGCGATCGGTGCCGGATTGCGAGAATACCGAATTCAGAAGTCTGCATGCCTGGGATGCCTTACGCGCCCTGGTATTTGATGTCTCTCCGGAAGGAAGAGCATACCTCACCCATGGATGGGGGCCTACACTGGGAGAAAGTGTATCAAAGCCCGGTAAAAGGGGCTTTTTTTAACTCTCTGAAATTTGCAGATGACAGCTTGGGAATGGCCATAAGTGATCCCATTGATGAGCGGATATTTATTCTAAAAACAGAGGATGGAGGCCGGAGCTGGATCCGTCTGGAAAACACCCCTCCCGCGGTGACGGGAGAGATCAATTTTGCTGCCTCCAATACCTGTGTGGAATACCTCTCCTCAGGGGAAGTTTTTATTGTTACCGGGGGAAGCCGATCCCGGGTATTAAGCAGCAAGGATCATGGAAAGAGTTGGGAGTTTATTGAAACACCTGCCCTGAAGGGGGAATCGGCCGGACTATTTTCAGTAAATTTCCTGAACTCAAAGAATGGAGTGGCCGTGGGAGGAGATTTTAATAATCCTGCAAGAGAAGGAGTCAGGGCCATTTATACCCTAGATGGAGGAGTACGCTGGTCCCGGGCAGAAAGTATGCCGGCAGAGTATCGCTCCTGTGTGGTCTCTGTAAATGAAAAACTCCTGTTTGCTTTAGGGAAAACAGGATGTGACTATTCTGCGGACCGGGGAAGAAACTGGACCTTTATCAATTCCAGGGGGTACTATGCCGCCTCAGCTGTAAAGGGTAAAAACATGCTCTTTCTTTGCGGTCCGGAAGGCAGGGTGGCAAAAGTTATCGTTCGAAAATGAGTGAAGCATATGAGTTCCCAACCAATAAACAACTTACGATTACAGGAGACACTTCATAGTTTTATCCGGGAAAGACTCACTGACTCCAGGGTGTACATCCATTTTACCGGAGAAAGGTCCGTATCCGAAAAAATTATGCGTGAAGGATTCAGGTATAGCGATTCTTTCGACAAGACCGCAGCAGAAATCTCTTCATCAAAAATTGATATTAAATACAAATACCAGCTTTACCGGGATTATGGAAGCTTTCTGATTGTCATTTGCATCCCGCTCAAGTGCTTTGAAACCCACAAGTCCAGAGGCATGGATACCAAGCAGGATACCCTGTTCAACCTGGGATTGAGTGAGTTGGATCTCCGGGAGGAACTGGAATATCAGCTGGCTCCAAAGTATATCTTGGGCTACATAGACCTGGAGGAAGACCGAATATTCAAAAACGAAAATTATTCAGAGTTATGAAAAAAAAAGCCTTGCTATTCAATTCCGCCCTCCTCCTGCTTATAATGGCTTTCGATACTCCAGGAGTGGCCGCCATGGAATATCATGTTTCAAAAACAGGAAATGATTCCAACCCGGGTACCAGTACAGAACCTTTCCTAAGCATCTCTAAGGCAGCCAAAATCGCCGTGCCGGGAGATACCATCACGGTGCATGCCGGTACCTACCGGGAATGGGTTAATCCTGCACGCGGGGGAAAGAATGACGCAGAAAGAATCGTCTACCGGGCTGCCCCGGGAGAAAAGGCCGAGATAAAGGGATCTGAGGTGATCACGGGCTGGGAAAATCTTGGAGATGGCATCTGGAAGGTGATCCTGCCAAACTCTTTTTTCAAAGATTACAATCCCTACAAGGATTCGGTTTTCGGCGACTGGTTTTATGATATGGGCCGGATACATCACACCGGGGAGGTGTTCTTAAATGGAAAATCTCTCTTTGAAAAAGAATCCCTGGATCTGGTGTATAAGCCTGTCCCCAATACCAGTATAAAAGATACTCTGGGCTCCACCTATACCTGGTACTGCGAAAGTGATGAAGAGAACACCATCATCTGGGCAAATTTTCACCAGCACCATCCAAATCAGGAGCTAACCGAAATAAGTGTACGAAGAAGCTGTTTCTATCCGGAAGAACCAGGAATCAATTACCTGACTATCACGGGCTTTCATTTCAGTCAGGCGGCCACCCAGTGGGCTGCCCCCACGGCCGAACAGGTGGGTATGATCTCTACCCACTGGAATAAGGGATGGATCATTGAGAACAATGTGATCAGTGACTCCAAATGTTCCGGAATTACGCTTGGAAAAGAGCGGGGATCCGGTCATAATGTATGGTCGGCCGATATCGGGAATGTGAACAATGATGGAAATATTCACTACATCGAGGTGATCTTTAAGGTCCTGAGAAAGGGCTGGAATAAGGAGCACGTTGGTTCCCATATTGTCAGAAACAATACCATCTTTAATTGCGAGCAGACGGGGATTTGCGGAAGCATGGGAGCAGCCTTCAGTATCATTGAAAACAATCATATTTACAACATCTGGACAAAAAGGCAATTTACGGGAGCTGAAATCGGAGGTATTAAACTCCATGCCCCTGTGGATGCCCTGATTAAGCGAAACCGGATACACGATACTGGAAGGGGCCTGTGGCTGGACTGGATGACACAGGGAACCCGGGTAACTCGAAACATTTTCTATAACAATGACCTGGAAGACCTGTTTATCGAGGTGAACCATGGTCCCTACCTGGTGGATAACAATATTTTTCTCTCCCCCCATTCCCTGAAAATTCAGTCCGAAGGAGGTGCTTTTGTGCATAATCTGATAGGCGGCATTGTTTATACCTGGCCGGAACCCAATCGCTTTACCCCCTATTTCCTGCCTCACTCCACTGAGATTAAGGGCCTGACAACCATATTCGGAGGTGACGACCGGTATTATAACAACATCTTTGTGGGAAGCAGGCACAACAACCATGGTCCTGAGTATCATTTTGGCCTGGAAGGCTATAAGCAAACCAGGCTCCCGGTATGGATTGAAGGCAATATTTACTATAATGAAGCCAGGCCTTCCAACAAGGATAAAAACTCCATTTCCTCCTCCTCTTATGATCCCGGTTTACGCCTGTTGGAAGAGGGAGAACATGGATACCTGCAATTTACCCTGCATGAGTCCTATTATCAACATCAGGTCGACATTGTTACCACAGAGATACTGGGAGAGGCTAAAATCCCCAGGGCCCTCTTTGATCTTCCGGACGGTTCACCGCTGAGAATTGACCGCGATTACTTCGGATCCATCCGGACCGCAGATAAAAATCATGCCGGACCCTTCTCTGCCTTAAATAAGGGAAAGGTTGTCCTGGGGGTCTGGTAAGAGATTCAAAAAAACCAGCTGGCTACCCCTACTTATAAAGCGGGCCGTAGGCTTCACAGGCCCGGTAGTCGGCACCTTCCTTGTCCATCCCAAAGGCTGACCAGGAGCTGGGCCTGAAGATCTTCTCTTCAGGAACATTGTGCATGCAGACCGGGATTCGAAGCATGGAAGCCAGGGCCATCAACCTGGATCCCAGGTGTCCATAGGAGAAGGCTCCATGGTTGGCTCCCCAGTTTGCCATCACTGCATAGACATCCCTGAAGTTCCCTGCCCCGGTCAAGCGCGGTACAAACCAGGTGGTGGGCCAGGTGGGGTTGGTGCGCTCGGTCAGAGTGAAATGCACCTCCTCAGGCAGGTCGATGGTATATCCTTCTGCGATCTGCAGGGCCGGACCCAGGCCTTTAATGATATTGATCCGGCTCATGGTTATGGGCATCCCTCCCTTTGTATTGAAGGTGGAAGAGAATCCCCCTCCCCGGAAATAACCCAGGTCAGCTGCTCCCCAGGTGGTATTGTCCAGGCACTTCTGCGCCTCATCTTCACTGATATCGTACCAGGGCTTCATGGCCAGGCTTCCCGTCGATGGTCTGTTCGCCGGAGCCATCCAGGGCAGAGGGACCTGAATTGATCAGGTGGATAAATCCATTTTTCGCATCCCCGGTAAGATCATAGCCCGTTACACGCTTCACCGCTTCCGGGCTCCAGTAGGTCCGGACATCGCTGAATACCTGGGCGGCGCCTGTCAGGAGGTGCCCAAACAACATGGAGACCCCGTTCAGGCTGTCGTTTTCGGTGGCCAGCATATAGGGCTGGCGAATTCCATTCCAGTCAAAGGAGGAACATAAAACCGCCTCCATAAAGTCTCCGTTGGGAAAATGGTCGGTCCATTGCCGCTGTCCCTGGAAGCCTGCTGCGATGGCATTGTGTCCCATGGCCTCCTCTCCGAAACCAAGCTCCTTTAATCTTGGATTCCCCACCATCAGGTCGCGTCCGATCAGGGCCATTTTGGCCACAAAATCCCACTCTTCTGCCTTCTTTTCCGGCGACTTCTGCTGATCAGGCGGGTTGTAGTCTTTACCCTCCTTGCAATTTTCCCTGATCCATTCCTGTGCCAGTTTCAGCTCCTTCGGGTCAAAAATACCCTCCTCGATTCTCCTGGTAAACTCTGACATATCCACATATTCGCAACGCATGCCCAGGTATTCTTCAAAGAAATCTGCATCCACAATGGAGCCTGCTATTCCCATGGAAACGCTGCCCATGGAGAGGTAGGATTTCCCTTTCATGGTGGCTACAGCCAGACCGGCCTGAACAAAGGTCAGTATCTTCTCCTTCACATCTTCCGGAATGGAGGTATCGTCTGAATCCTGCACATCCTTTCCATAGATACCAAAAGCAGGGAGTCCCTTCTGATTATGGCCTGCCAGGGCAGCGGCCAGATAGACAGCACCTGGTCGTTCCGTACCGTTAAATCCCCAAATGGCCTTTGGAAGAAGAGGGTCCATATCAATGGTTTCGCTGCCATAGCACCAGCAGGGTGTTACGGTCAGACTCACTCCCACCCCTGCCCGTGCAAATTTATCAGCAGTGGCGGCGGCTTCAGCCACCCCTCCGATACAACTGTCTGCAATCACACATTCCACCTTTGAACCATCAGCATGCTTCAGATTCGATTCAATTAGGGTAGCGGCACTGCGGGCCATCTTCATGGTTTGTTCTTCCAGTGATTCCCTGACACCCTTCTGCCGTCCGTCAATGGTGGGCCTGATGCCCACTTTTGGGGCCTGTCCGATTAATCTTCTTTTAGTCATGGTATTATGTTTTTAGTGTTAAATATCTCCTGTATCGCTCTTCTGATCCCTGGGCTGTGGCTGTTCAGGCAGGTATACTTTTAACCTGGCAGGACTTTCTCACCAGTTTCCTTCCCTCCTGAAGGTTTTCTATCTTGCCCATGGCAATTGCCTGAATCAATGCATTGCCCATAGTCGCTCCTTCCACCGGCCCCGAAATCACCTCCCGCTCACATATGGTCGCAATTCGCTGACAGAGATAGTCCGACTGACTTCCCCCTCCCACCAGGTGCAGCACCTCGATTGGTTTCTGAGATAATATTTCCAGTTGCTCGATATGGTATCTGAATGAGAAGCAAAGACTGTCATAGGCACAGCGGATATAGTCGCTGAGCCGCTCTGGCCGAAGCTGTCCTGTTTTTTCAAAGTAGGTGTCAAAAGCCGCTTTCATGGAATCCGGGTTGTAAAATCCCGGATCATCGGGATCAATTACCTGCTTACAGGATCCTCTGCCTGTACCATCTCTTCCATCCGGGCATAGGACAGCTCAGTGCTAAAGTGCTTCCGTAGTCCCTGCAGCAACCAGAGGCCCACAATATTTTTCAAGGAACGGTAGCTGTTCCCGTAAGCTCTTTCGTTGGTAATTCCCAGCTGCAGAGCTTCCTGGCTTATGAGTGGGTGGGGCGACTCGATTCCCACGATGCACCAGGTTCCGGCCGAAATAAATGCGTAGTTGGGATTCTCCACCGGTAAGGCAGCCACCACGCATGCCGTATCGTGGCCGCATACTGCCACACACTGCATCTGGTTTTGCCCCAGCTCCTTCCTGAGAACCGGTCCGAGTATGGTACCTGCTTGTACGACTTCGCCCAGTTTTCCCTTATCCAGGTTCAGCTTCTCTAAGATTTTATCGTCCCAGGTGTCAGATTCCACGGCTAGCAGTTGCGAGGTGGAAGAGATTGTCAGCTCGTTAGCCGCTTTACCTGATAGCAGGTAGTTAAGGTAGGAGGGTATGAATAGGATTTTTGAGCATCTTTGAATAGTCCGGGAATCTTTGATGGAAAGCAGCTGAAACAGGCTGTTAAAAATGTAGAAGTTGATGCCGGTGCGAGTGAAGGTTTCAAACTCGGGCATCAGCTTGTTCCATTTTTCCTGCATCCCTTCAGTGCGACTGTCCCTGTATGCTACCGGGGTGTCCACCAGATCACCGTTCCGGTCCAACAACACAAAATCCACTCCCCAGGCATCGACCCCCACGCTTTGGGGAGGCAGACCGGAGCTCTCCAGGGCCATTAAAATTCCTGAAATAATCTCCTTGAGTATGAGATCAATATCCCAGGTGTCACGTCCATCCTGAACCCTGATCTCATTCCTGAATCTGTGGATCTCCTCCAGCGATATGATACCCCCTCGAAAGCTGGCAAGCATCACCCGGACACTTCCTGCCCCCATATCTACAGCAATGCAGCTAAATTCTTCTCCTGTTCCCTTCATTACAGACTCCTGGAAATCGCTTATGCAATATAGCCAGGATAGGGATTCGGTTAAATGGAAAAATATCCTAGATTTGTGTACAATTCAAACATTCTTCTTATGTTCCGTTTTCAGGAAATCCCCCCGGAAGGGGATCCGTCCAGCAGAATTCAGGAATTCCAGGAAGTGCTGCCCAGGCTTTTATGCTGCAGGTATTGGTGGATGAAAGAATGGAAAAGTCAGCAAATGGCTTTCCCTTTCTGGAGGCTCTACTGGAATAAGTCGGGCCGGGCCAAGGTTGTGTACAATAGAACAACCTATCTGGAGCCGGATAAAATAGTGCTGATCCCTCCCAACACTCCTTTTTCCTCGGATATTGAAGGGACGAGGGTAAATCCGGACCAACCCTACTCCCTCAGAGGTGGTCGAGTGGAGAGCCGGGAAATGGAAGAGGAGATGGCCGGCAGAGGGACGGTACTCCACCTCTTCATTCACTTTACATTGGGGTATCCCTACGACACCATCACGCCGGAGATTTTTGTTTTCGATAAACTCGCCTCTCAGGACTCCCTCATCGAAGCCATTACCCGCCAGCTTGTGGAAGGCCAGGTGATTTTCGACCAGGCGGACAGCCTGGACTTATACTCCCTCCTCTTTTCTCTCTTGTTCCAGCTGCCCTCCCACGTCTGGAACAAGCGGAAACTGGATGCCAGGGTGATCCGTGGTATCAGGTACATGGAGCAACATATCATGGAGACAGAGATATCGAACAGGACCCTGGCAGGCAAAGGCGGGATGTCGGTAAATGCCTATGCCCGCTTGTTCAAAGACCAAACCGGAGTTTCCCCACGTAAATATCTCTCCCGCATGCGTGTGGAGAAAGCATGTAACTTACTGCATCACAGCGATTTGTCCATTGAACAGATAGCGGCTGCCTGTGGATTTGCGGATCGTTACTACTTTACCAGGGTCTTCTCCCAAAACATGTATACCTCCCCGGGAGCCTACCGGAAGAACAGTGTTTTGGGTAGCTGAAACTCTAAGGTTGACCAAGTAAGAGCTCTTCTGCCTCCACCGACCAGAGACCACCGTTGCGATCGCAGATATCGGCCAGATCAGAAAATAAGGGATTCTGTTTGCCCAGCGACCGGAAATCTGAAATGGCGGTAAGTGGCATTTCCAGATGATTGTATATCAATTTCTTACCCCCTGGAATATGGGGCAGGTTCAGAGTGGCTTCCGGAACCGCATCGAGTCCCCCGATATGGGTAATCAGACCGGAAGGATCCAGCCCCTTTTCCATCAGTTCCAGCGATTCCTTAATATCATCCGTATTTCCCCCGCTGGTCCCCACAATATGGGTAAAGGCATAATGGACATTGTAAAAATTCAGTTTGCGCTGAAATTCCGGATCGGCCGGACCTGCAAAAAAATTCAGGCAACCGTCAAAGGCCAGCAATTGATCGGCCTGTTCAATCACCTGGCTCACCGGAGCAAAAACAAAGACATCATTATAACCTTCGCCTCCGTTCAGGTCCTTCAGAAAGGTGCTTGGATCTTCAGCCCTCTGGTATTCACATAGTGCAGATCGATTCCTTTCTTTTGCCAGTTCCGGAGAATAAAGATCCTTCGCCCGGTCCAGTCGATCCTGATCAATGTCGGTCACCACCAATAAGGAAGGCTTTCTGTCCTCCCGATTCATCACATAGTTGATGGCTGCCAGTCCCATGGGTCCAACCCCGGCCAGGATGGCCATTTTACCGCCGTCCACAATTTCCATATCATGCACATAGGTGCCCGGTTTGATGTGGTAGTTGGCATGCATGGCGCCGATCACGCAGGAATAGGGTTCTGCCATGGAAGCCGGATAGTATCCCGGTCCATGGTATACCAGCAGACAACCCATTTCCATCACTTCTTTGGGAATGATCACATAGGTGGCATTGCCTCCCAGAAACTGATAGGAGTACCCGGGTGCCCCCAGGATTCCCACCGGTCCGTCCGGATAATTCAATGCAGGCTGGATGGCAAATTTATCACCTGCTTTGAACTCATCGCTCCATTTTGCTCCCACCTCCACAATTTCACCGGCAAACTCATGCCCGATCATCACCGGATTCATCCGCAACATCATTGGGGATACGTTTGTGATGCTGCACCCTGGATGGCTGCCTTGTAGGAGGACATGCAGAGGCTGTCGCTCACCACCTTGGCAAGGATCTCATCCTCCCTGATGGAAGGCAATTCAAACTCTTCGATCCGTAAATCATTTTTCCCGTAAAGTCTGACAGCTTTTGTTTTCATTCTATGACCAGGTTTATCAGGTGATCGACAATCCAGAATCTGTGCAGGTGTTCCAATCAAGCTCTCCCATGCCCTCCACCGGTTGTGTGACCAGCCGTCCATATCCCCAGGTGACCCCCAGCGGGATCATTCCGGCTGCCTGAGCAGTCAGTATATCGTTGTCGGAATCTCCCACAAAAAGGATCTTTTCAGGTCCAACCCCCATCACCTTCAGCAATTTCAAATGCAGCTGCAGGATCTGGTTTTCGGGGTACTTCCTCGCGCTGACCAAAAACCGGATCGAAGGGCCACTCGGAAAGATAGAATTCACAAACCTTCTTGGTTAATAGGTGAGGTTTATTCGAGAGGATGGCAATCTTGATCCCCCTGCTCACCAGTTCATCCAGTACCTCCGGAATCCCATGCATAAACCCGGCTTTTATCGTGCAGGTTTCTGGCATAAATCTCCTTAAACTCATTTACATAGGACCGTGAGTTGCTCTCTGCTAACTCGGTTCACCGTAGGCACGTTCAATAAATTTTACTGCTCCACTCCCAATCCAGTTCAGATAATATTCAATATCATGTGCAGGCAGACCATGCCTGCGCAAACATCATATTGGCTGCACCTGCAATATCCTCAATGGTGTGGACCAGGGTTCCGTCCAGATCAAAAATAACTCCCTCTATATTGCATAATCCTTCTGTTAACTTAACATCACCTGTCCACCGGTTACCGGGATGGCCTGACCGGTTTCATACTCCTGGTCAATCACATATTTAATGGCCTTGACCACATCCTCCACCCTGCAACCACGACCGGCCGGCACCATGGATTCATAATGACGCTTTACATCCTCAATTGTTTTTGCGCCACCTGGCACTTTTCCGGCCTTCAGATACTGAACAAACAGTCCGTTCTTCGGATCGGACCACAGAGGGCCTTCAAAGAAATTTCCCGGACAGATGGCATTCACCTTGATCCGGTCCTCCATCAGTTCCATGGCGAAAGAGTGGGTCAAGTCCGATCCCTGCAAATTTGCTGCCGGCATAGGCGAAATTCTTCTTGCTTCCCTCCAGCCCCGATTTGGAATTGATCTGAATGATATCTCCAAAATTCTCTGGAAGAGTACTGATTCTGGAGTTTCATTACCGGTACCACTGCTTTTACACAGTTGTAGTATCCGTTGTAGTTGACCCTGGTAACGAAATCAAACTCTGCTTCTGTCCAGCTCCTCGATGGCACCCGGCCTTTAATACACCTGCATTGCTGATCATCACATCCAGTCCGCTGAATTCCAGTACTGGTCTCATAGACTGCCTGCTGCATGGAATCCAGGCTGCTTACATCGGCTTTCACAAACCATGCCCTGTTGGGCGATTGCCGTGCTGGTTGAGCTCTCCAGCCAGCCGCATTCCCTCCTTCCGGTTAATATCCATGATCACCACGTTGGCTCCCTCGGCAAACAGCTGTCGTGGCAATGCCCTCTCCATAACCCATGGCTCCTCCTGTAATGGCCACAATCCTGTTATAAAGAGCTTTGCGAATTGTGGCGAGGCTACAGGCTCCGGAAGATCAGCTCCCCGGCTCTCCTTGCGGACCGTGGCCAGTTTCTGCTCCACCTTGGATTTGTTGGAAGAGAGGCCCAGCAATCCAAGCTCCTCAATAAAGATATACTCTCCAATATCCCCTTTTGCCGCTTCAATCTGTTCAAGCATCTGTTCTGCTTCTCCCTTGAAAACAGAAATGCTACGTCCCAGGCGGACAGTGATCTTTTCCGGATCGGTTTCGATCAGCTGGTCCAGTGGTACAAAACTTCCACTCTTCAGGGAGTGTTGATGACATGATCATCCGAATGGCAGGAACCAGCTTAAGGACGCTTTCTTTTTTCAGATCCATGGTTAAGGGTTTATCCTGTTATATTTGAAAATAATGATTTAGTACAGCCCGGCCCAGTGCTTCCATCTCTGCCCGTGTCATCTGCTCATACCCGGGGCCCTCTTTAACCGTCAGGTACTGATGTGCAGCCAGGTAGGCTGCACCATTAAAGGAGATCTGCATAAGTTTCTCGTCCAGTGGAACCTGATCCCTGCAACTTACGGTCAGGGGACGCATGGCAGTGGTATTGTGTTCGGTTCCAAAAGATACCACAAAGCCATTGTCATAAAAGTATTCTGCATACTCCTTTAAAACCTCAAACCGGTTTCGCAGGGGGATCAGCTCCACAGAATTGAAACCCACGCCCTTTCAGCACCTTCAGCAATTGTTCTTTATCCTGCTCAAATTCGGTGATCTCGCTCCCCGGCACCATCCAGCAACATGGGATAGGTGGGAATGCCTCCTGCATCTCGGATGATCTCCATGATCTCTTCCACCTGCATGAAATGCCTTCTCATCCTCCGGAACAAAAGCCGGGGCTCCTGCTTTCAGCAGCCTGGCCCTGAGTTCTTCTTCCAGTCCCGGCAATATCTTCCCGCTTCTTCTCGGAGGATCTTCCCCCATAAACCCTTTCCAGAAGGGTATAGAAGGATTCATCGTCTTCCGGCAATCTCTTCCAGCTTTAATCGCAGGGCCTTGGCCACATGCCTTTCACGCAGCAAATGTCTGGCATGTTCTTCCATGATCTCCTCCACCGAAAGTGTGAATCCCACCTGTCTGAAACTCCAGCCACCGGTTCAGCAGATCGATCATCTTTGCTACCTGCCTGTTGCTCTCTTCGACCACCCCGTCCAGTTTCCTTTGCTGTTTCTCAGGCAGATACGGAGGGAAATGCAAGTCCCTTGCCACTGATATAGGTTCGACCCGGATTATTGGGATCGTTCACCCGGATACCCTTCTCCTGATCCTCCTTGCTGATCCCGATCAGTTCCATATTCAGCAGGGGAAACATACCTGTGATCCAGGCACTGATCAATAAATTCCCCATAGCCGTCAGTAACATAAAAATCATTGATTCCCAGGATCCTTAATCCTCTTCCTCTACAGCCTTAGCACCGCCTCATCGATGCTCTTAAATGCACTGAATGAATAGGGAGAATGGATGTGGTTGTTGACCTTCAGAGGGAAAGTAGCCGTGATCCCGTGTGGATAGCGATTCCAGCAGTGTCTCTGCGATCGGGAAACTGTTCTAAAAAACTCATTGATCTCGTTAATCGTTTTAAACACCCAGTCTGCTTCTGCGAAGCTGTTCACCTGATGTGAAATTATGGGTGGTCTTATGATTCTTTAAAGGTACAATCTTCTCATGAATGGCATCCACGATCCAGGAAGGCTTGTGGGAAAGAAATAGTCTTCCAGCTCATAGGCCGGAATAATCCAGTTCCTGGAACCAACCACCACGGGAGGAGCATCCAGATCATCAAATCCCAGTTCAGTGATATTCTGAGCCACATCCTTCAGGTAGGATCCCCTTTCACTGGCATCGCTAACCAGCACGATCCGTCCCGTCTTCTTCAGAGATTCCAGCACCAGGTCATAGTTGAATGGTACCAGGGAGCGGGCATCAATAATCTCGGCCGACATGCCATATTTCTCCTGCAAGTTCATCTGCAGCCTCCATGGCCCTGTAAAGGGTGGCTCCAATGGTCAGAATGGTGATATCCTCCCCCGGTCGTTTGATATCCGGTTCTCCGATGGGAATTTCATAATATCCTTCAGGAACCCCCTCCTTGTGGAACTCTTCCCCAATCCCATAGAGCCGCTGGCTCTCAAAATAGATCACCGGATCGGTTCCCTGCAGGGCAGCATTCATCAATCCTTTTGCATCATAGGGGGTGGCAGGGAATACCACCTTGATGCCCGGGATATGGGCCACCAGGGACGACCAGTCCTGGGAGTGCTGGGCCCCGTATTTGGATCCTACCGATACCCTCAGCACCACCGGCATTTTAATCAGGTTTCCGCTCATGGCCTGCCACTTGGGAAGCTGGTTAAAGACCTCATCGCCCGACCGGCCCAGGAAATCGCAATACATGATCTCCGGTATCACCCGGCCACCACACATGCCATATCCAATGGCAGTTCCCACGATGGCTCCTTCGGAAATGGGTGAATTAAACAAGCGGTGATAGGGCAATGCTTCGGTGAGTCCGCGGTAGACTGCAAAGGCCCCTCCCCAGTCACGGTTTTCCTCCCCATAGGCAACCAGGGTAGGATCCTTATAAAACCTGTCGACAATGGCCTCAAAGATGTCCATCCCGGAACTGGTATTGTTTCATGGCCGAATGGGCTTTGCCATCCTTATCATAGGCATATCGTTCCTTTCTGGCAATCTGTTTGACCCTTGGATTCTCCTCCAGGGGATGGTTCACCTCGGGGGCTCCCTCCTCCATTCGGTCGACCGATTCGTTGGAAAACATCATCTCCCCGATCAGTCCGGGATGGGTCACCAGATCCATCCGGGGAGATACCTGATCATCAATGGATAGTTTAAAAGCTCCCAGGATCAGCTCATCGCATCTCCTTCTTGATCTGATCCAGGATCCGCCTGATCGGCCACACCTGCTTCCATCAGTTCCTTGCCAAAAGAAACAATGGAATCCACCGATTCCCATGCTTCGACCTCTTCCTTGGAACGATAGGAGGAGGAATCGGATGGAGAATGGCCGCTGAAACGGTAGGTGAGTACATCCAGGAATACGGGTCCCCTCTTTTCTTCCAGGATCTGTCATCTTTCTTTCATAGGCATCAATCACTGCCAGTGGATTGTATCCATCCACCCTTTCGGCATGCATCTTCTCCCGGTTCAGGGCAGCTCCAACCCGGGCTGCGATGGTATAACCCATGGTCTCTCCGCAGGTCTGTCCACCCATACCATACTGGTTGTTCATGATATTGAAAATGATGGGCAATCCGCCTTTCATATCTCCTTCCCAAAGCTCCCGGTACTGGTCCATGGCTGCAAAGGTCATTCCTTCCCAAACCGGTCCGCAACCCAGGGATGCATCCCCGATATTGGCCACCACGATGCCCGGTTTTCGGTTCACCTTTTTATAGAGTGCTGCTCCCACTGCAATATCACCCGAACCTCCCACAATGGCATTATTGGGATAAATTCCGAAGGGTGTGAAAAAGGCATGCATGGATCCACCCAGACCTTTATTAAAGCCGGTCTCACGTGCAAAGATCTCCGCCAGGGTACCATAGATCAGGAATTTAAGGGCCAGCGATTTCACATCACCCTGATGTCCTTTTTCAACAATGGAGAGAATCCGGCCCTCAAAGAAATCTCTTCATGATCCCATGCAGTGTGTCATCATCCAGTTTCTGAATGGCAGAAAGCCCCTTGGCCAGAATCTCCCCATGGGAACGGTGGGATCCGAAAATATAGTCATTGATATCCAGCTTGTAGGCCATGCCCACAGCTGCTGCCTCCTGTCCGATGGAAAGGTGTGCCGGTCCCGGATGGGAATAAGCTGATCCCTTTGTATTCACCGGTGGTTTTGATCAGGTTGAGCATGGTTTCAAACTCCCTGATAATCAGCATATCCCTGTAAATCCGGATCAGGTCATCTTTGAAAATCGGGACAACTCCTCTTTTACAGATTTGTCGTATGCATTCACCGGGATGGAACCCAGCTCCAGGGTCTGAGATTTTCTTACATCTGCGGGATTGATAAATTGTGTTTTTGGCATGGGGAAATAGTTCTTAGGTTATTGTGTTGATATTATGATCTTATTATATCTATGGGAGCATGGTCGGGGGAGAGCTGCTCAATCTGATTTTTGATTTCTGCCAGGAACAGTGTGGCCGGTCCACCGTCCATTGCCCGGTGATCATAGGTCAGTGACAGTCCCATAAAAGGCTGGAATCCAAAGGAACCATCCGCCAGTGTGGCGGGCCGCTGTATAATGGTATTCACTCCCAGAATGGCCACCTGAGGCAGGTTGATCACCGGAGTAAACATCTCCACACCATAATTCCCCAGGTTGGAAACCGTAAATGTGGCTGCTTCAGGAACCAGCAGATCCGGAGAAATATTACCCTCTTTGGAACGTTCGGCCATCTCCTTCAAACTGGAGCGAAAGTTCGGGAAGTGAAAAGACATCTGCATTGAGCAGTGCAGGCACCATCAATCCCCGTTCAGTATCCACTGCCATACCCAGATTCACCTGATCGAACTGCCGATGTGCTCTCCCAGGAAATGAGCATTGGCTCCGGGATGTAGTCAGGAGGCTCTGATCACAGCATAACATACCATATCATTCAGGGTAATATTGTAGGGATACCCGGCTTCCTGCCTGCGCTTAACCTCCTTTCTAAGCTGAAGCATTCCAGAAGCATTGGCACTCAGGTGGTGGGTAAGCTGGGCCGAATTCTGCAGAGAACGGTACATGGCACCGGCAATGATCTTGCGTACATTGGTAAGTGGAACATCCGTATAGAATCCAGCTGTCTCCACTGAAGCAGCCATGCTTGATCCAGCAGGTGCTGCAACCAGATCTGGCTGTTATATCTTTCCGCAACGGGACTTGCCGTCACCGGGAACTGACAAGCCCTTCGGCTTCCATTTTCTTCTGTGCCAGTGGTGTCAAACGTTTGCCCTGCTTGATGGCCTCCATAATATCCCGTTCAATGATCCTTCCGCCCGGACCTGTTCCAGTAATGGCTTCCAATACCACCCGTTTCTCCTTGGCCAGTTTCCTGGCCCTGGGTGAGATGGCGATCCTTGCTGTCCTGCCTGGGAACGTGCATAAGCTGGTTCAGCAACAGTGACTTTGCAATCTGCCTTTTCTGCTGCTTTCTGATTCGCACCTTGGGGACATCATCTGAACGGGACTGCTGACCTCCCTCGTGGACGAAACTCGATCCAAGATTCTCCCTTCGCGCCAATCACAGCCACATTTTGCAGGACAGGAACCTCATCACCCTCTTCAAAGAATCGTGCCAGCAAAATCCCATCCTCTGGTGCCTCCTCCTCAAAAGCTGCTTTATCTGTTTCATAAGCAAAGAGTAGTTCCCCTTTGGAGACCTGATCCCCCTCCTCTTTGTACCATTCCGTAAGGATACAACTCTCCACCGATTGTCCCTGCCTGGGCATTATTACTGCATGGGCCATTGTTCTTTGATTTATTCAGATATTTATGACTAACTTGTATATACAAGTGCAAATATAATTCATTTTATACGAATATGGAAATTTTATTGCATAAAGCTATTATTATTAGCTTATATTACTGTAATACTGATATTTATGGAATTTTCGGAAAAGATATTTGAATATTATATCTATATACCTATATTTACAACTAATTTTTCTGATATTTACAAATAAGCATTCCGAACCATGGCCTTAAAAGAGCTCCCCAATACCGGAAACTATATGAAAAGCTTCGGGAAGCTGATTGAAGATGGCACCTATAAGCGTGGAGATCTGCTTCCTTCTGAAAATGAGTTATGTGCAGCCCATCACCTGACCCGGCCTACCGTTCAGAAAGGCGCTGGATATGCTGGTCAATGACGGATTCATCATTCGGCACCAGGGCAAGGGCAGCATTGTACAGGGACAACCGAAAGGGATTGGGATTCTCTCGCTTACCGGAACCACTTCTGCCATCGGTCAGGATAACCTGACCACCCGGATCATTGTAAAACCTCAAATCAGGAGTTGGGAACATGCCTTTGGATTTGAGATCAGTGAAAAGGAGAAGAGCCTGGGTTGCATCCATATGGAACGCTTAAGATTGATCAACGACATTCCCGTATTCTATGACATCACCATGATCCCCAACCTGAACCTGCCCAGGTTTACCTCCAGGACCTTCGAGAACAGATCTCTGTTTGAAATTCTCAGGAAACATTACCAGGTCCAGGTCAAGGGAGGGGAACAAAAGATCCAGGCCATCACAGCGGATGAAAGGATACAGAAACATTTCAGAGTAAAGAAGACCATCCCATCCTCCGGATGGACCGGAAAATGGAAACCAACCGGCAGGATTTTCCTTTTTACAGCCAGATCTATTGCAACACCCAGGATTACAGCCTTATTGGACGCTTCTGATTACCCAATTTCAAAGGGTTGGTAATTTCCAGGGAGCACGGTAGTTGGCCCGTGTGAGTTTTGCTGCTTTCTCATCACCAACGACCTCACCTTTTTCTCCATCCCAGAAAATCTTGTGACCGGTTCTGAGAGCAATGTTTCCCAATTGTGCCACCCTGGCAATATGTCCTCCAATCTCAATGTTCGCATTGGGTTTCTCCCTGGTCTTCATACATTCAAGGAAATTTTTCACATGAAGATCCAGCCCACTCTCCCCTCCCTTTTTGATCAATGGAACGGCTTCCATTCTTTCATTGCCCTGGGGTGACTCAGCGATCACTTCCCAACCTTGCCGGTCCACCACCAGTGTCCCGTTATGTCCGATAAAGGCTACCCCATGGGCCCTTCCATAGTTACCCTGGCCGATGCCCAGGGTAGATTCCCAGATGAGTCCGATGTTGTCAAATTCATAGATGGCATACTGGGTGTCCGGTGTTTCCCTGGGCATCTTCAGGGAAGGCATATTTGCCACCTGAGGACATCACAGATTTGGGCACATACTGATTCATCCCGTACAGGGCATAATCCAGCAGATGCACCCCCCAGTCTGTCATCAGTCCACCGGCATAATCCCAGTACCAGCGGAAATTAAAATGAAAACGGTTGATATTAAAAGGATTTTTGGGTGCAGGACCGAGCCAGAAATCATAGTCCACTCCTTCGGGTACAGGACCATCGGGCTGCACCGGGAGCATATGCTTCCAGTCCAGATACACCCAGGACTTCACGGTACGGATCTTGCCCAGTTTTCCGCTGTGCACAAAATCCATCGCATTTTTCCAGTGGGGATCGCTACGCTGCCACTGGCCCACCTGTACCACGCTCCCATACTTTTTCTGGGCTGCGATCATCAGGTCGATCTCCTCGATGGAGTTGGCGATGGGTTTTTCCACATAAACATCCAGACCTGCCTGGCAGGCCTCAATCATGGGAAGGGAGTGCCAGTGGTCCGGTGTGCCGATAATAACAGCATCCAGATCCTTATGCTCAAGCAATTTACGGTAATCCCCATAGAGTGTTGCTTTCTTGCCCTGGATCTTTTCTACCTCCGCCGCACGCTGCTCCAGGATGTTCCTGTCCACATCGCAGAGAGCCAGACACTCCACCCCATCCATCTTTAGGAAAGACTGCAGATCGGACATGCCCATGCCTTTAAGCCCAATGGCACCAATATTTACCTTTTCACTGGCTCCCAGGATCCTGGATGCAGCCCGGGCTGTACCTGGAAGAGAACTTATGATTCCGGTTCCTGCAGCTACCGCTGCACTCCTTTGAATAAAATCGCGTCGTTTCATGGATATCAATTGTATTTATAAGGGTCTAAATTAGCAAATAATCCTCTTATCGAACCGGTCAGGCGATCTCTTCCATCTCTATCCCCAGAACCTCAGCAGTGGTCCTCATCTGACTGAGATAATCACCATATACCATGGAAAAGTGGTGTCCGGTTTTTCTGGCAGCCTGGAAGTATTTTACAGCATCTGAGACCTGGATAATGGCCTTCAGCTGACAGCCCCACTGGTCCAATCCTCCCACATCCTTCATTTCTCCCCTGACTACCAAAATTTTATCCATCTTCGGCGTCATCCGGCAAAAGGTCACAGGTCTACCCCGGTCTCTGGAGAAATCGTAACGAAGGGTAGCTCCCCAGTTCCGTTCTGTAAAGCTCACCATCCGGAATGGAAGATCGGCATGCTCATAGCCCATCATCTTGCGGCCGGGCACGTCGTGGTGAATGGAAACCAGGTTCTGTAGCCTGTCATGGACCAGTGTATTTCCCATAAATGGGGTCCTTTCGGCCAGATAGATCTGCATTGCAATAGAGAAAGTCACGTTTAGGTCCGCCTCGCAACCCGAAGCATACCCTTCATCCTTAAGCAGGGAGTGGGTCAGGCAGGGGGTCACTTTGTATTTCATGGGAAGACGGGATACACAGAACTCCTGGCAGGTAGCACTGAATGCATTACATGCATGTTCCTGCATCAATTTTTTTACGGTTAGATAATAGAATACGGAATCCTTTATGACCTCCTCCTCCATGGTATTGCTTTCAGCGTCCCGGATCAGCTCTGAGGTGATCTTATCTGCCTCTTTCCGGAAATCCTGTTCCTGCTTCACCGCTTCAAACTCCTTCATCATAGTTGCAATGGGCAGGTAAATAGCATCAAAACCAAATTTCTTCCGCATGATCTCCCTGTCCAGGTTGCTGCGAACCGTATTATATTCATAATCCCATTCCCCGTCGGATACCACAAGCATCTTAGTCGCAGCAAGTGCCTTCCGTGTTTTTATGGCACGGATATAGTCCATGGCCTGTTCCATATCCAGGGCTCCATATACTTCCTTTCCCTGGGATCCCAGCCCTGCGGCCACATCCAGAGTGGAGCAGGCATTGCCTACCATGATTATGGGCTTCTGGGTCTTATAACCCAAACCCGGTATCCTGTAGTTATTGATCAGGTATACATCCGTATCCGAATCCTGGGCCAGGATCCTGTTCCAGCTTGTTTCATCGATCAGGTGATCTCCGGTATACTCCACATACTCAGGTTCCAGGACCCTGGTAAAGGGATCCAGCAGGGATTCGGTTGCCGTTCTCCATGCCTGGAAAGAATGTAAGGCTTTCTCCTTCTCAGCTTCCCTGTCCCACCCACTGGGATCATCGGCCCGGCAGGGCCCCTCGTGTATCTCCAATGGAATTCGAATTCCGAAAAGGGGTTTCACATGCGCCTGCAGGTCAAGGGGTCTGGGGATATTAAACAGTCCTTTCGAAATAAGGGGCCGGGCGTAGAGGCGGCGATTGATGGTGCCAGGCACCAGTAGCATGGAGCCGGCCATTCCGGTGCTTGCCAGAAAATCTCTTCTTTTCATGAGTTATTCAGATAAACGTTTAGTCTTCTGGGTAAGTTAAGAAAAATCGGAATGGTATTTGTGTGGTATTAAAAAGTTCGATCGTAAAACCAAACACCATGATAAAAAGATACCATATACCAGCCATGCTCTTTTTCTTGATTGGTACCAGCACCCTGCTGGTAGCACAGAAATCGATCTACACCTTTCCTTTTGAAAATTCCTACAGGCTCCCTCCCATGTCTGTTTATATCAATACGGAGGAGATTGCCAGTACTTACCAGACCCTGGGGCACCTCTATACCACAGAAATCACAGGATTAGGAGACGAGACCATGGAGCAGACCTCCACAACCGTGATCTCCGATGTAAAAACAATGGATGCAATCCGCTTCCTGGAATTCTATCTGCAGGAACAGCTGCTTGCCCAGGGGGAGGATACAAATGGTGCCATTGAGATGAGTATTATCTATTTCAATACAAGAAGCCGCTTTAACCTGGGATCTGCTCTGAATGTCCTGACCCTGGGATTGGGAACGCTTTTTGGGATTCCCTTCTCCACAGGCATTACCGATGTAGAAGTGGAAGCAACCTTTTTTGACAACAGCAATGAATTCCTCACCATCCACCGCGGAGTAGGGAGATCAAAAGTGCTCGAAACCCTTTACAACCTGAACTATTCCAAACGAACACAACATCAGAAAGCGCTGAAAAAAGCTTTACACGATCTGAATGGAAAGATCATGGCAGATCCCACCCTGACTCACAAGGAGCTGGAAGTACCCTTATAAAAAGCGTTCAGAACGCTAATCTTCAACCAGGAATGGAATATTCGCAGTCGCCGATCTCCCGCCATCATCGGTGACATAAACAAAAAGTCTGTATGCACCTGGATTCACAGGTGCATCTAATTCAATCTCCGGCTGCCCGACCTCCATGGATAAGAGTGTCTCCGGGGTAGATTCATAATCTCCTCCCATGCCCAGATCAGTGCTTTCCGGCAGCACTTCCCACCGGTAGCTCAGAGGATCTCCCTCGTAGTCTTTTGCCTGTACTGCGGCAGTGTAAGTATCTCCTGCCTTTAACCTGACATTGTCGTTTGCCGTAAGCTCATCCAGGACAAAAGACTCCAGGGTGGGGCAACGGTTCGCTGGCCATGCCCCGGTCCAGATATATTGCATGGCATCCACCGTTTCCGTTACATTCCCGTTGGCCAGGAACATGCCATACCAGGTTGGAGTCCGTTCCTGCTTCTGTGCCCATAGAAATACATAGGAGCCCATACAATTTACCGGATCTGACTGGATGGCAATCTTATATCGTTCAATAAAAGCCTCGGCTTTCTCCCTGCTGGTTTGCTCAATAGCCACATCCCATTCGGTTCTGGCTACTTCCCAGTGACCGGTGGCTCCCCACTCCGTGACCATATAGGGCCCTTCCCAACCTGCATCCCTGATGCGGTTCTGAAGATTCACAATATCCCCATACATCTGGATGGATAGAAAATCAATGTCTGTGCAGTGCTCCTTCATATAATCCACTTCCCGTTTCCCAATTCCAGCCGTGGTAGTCGTCGTTGGATGATTTGGGTCGATTTCGTGGATCATTTTGGAAAGATCATTTACCGCATCATATACCTTCAGATTGGTGGCTTCGAGGTTTAATTCATTGCCGATGGCCCAGCCCAGCAGTGCCGGATGATCCTTCAGTCGCTCCACTTCTCCTTTTAAATATTCAAACTGTGTCCTGACCTGATCCGGATCATCGTAGTCAAATCCGTGCCGCTCCCGGGCCACATCGAGTCCCATCAATACCATTAATCCATTTTGATAAGCACGATCAAGCACATCCACCGCATCCTCATTTTCATTTGTGGTACGCCAGGTTCTGAAGGAATTTCCACCATATCCGGCCAGTGCCTCGATATCGCCAAACTCAAGTCCAGCACCATTCACATAGAATTCCTGTTGATCACAAACAGGCGATAGTATCCCGATTCATTCTTCTTCAGCTCCACCCTGGCAGCTTTACTGTTGCTGTCATTAGAACACGCGGGAAGAAGCGCTGCGATAATTGCCAATATAAGTAATTGCGATAGTCTCATCATATCTAAAGTCTATATTTAATAAGAAATCATTTATAGCTCCCGGACTATAATATTCCTGAACTTCACCGACATATGCACTCCACCATGGAGCTGCAGGCCAAGAGGGCCCTCATTAACCAGGGCGATGCCGGTATAGTCAACCATGGGCTCTCCGTTCAGAAAGGTTCGTATGCGCTTCCCTGTGACCAGCACCTTCAGGTGGTTCCACTCTCCAACCTTGTGGATTTCTGCTACTTTATCGGTCTGCCCGGGATAGCTGCCTTGCTCGTCTTTGGGTGCATAGATGCAGGCAGTCATATCCTTTTGAAGGGATCTGGAGATTCCGATCTGCACCTGGTGGGTCAGGCCTCTAATAAAAATGCCTGTATCGTAATCATCAGTCAGGGTGATATAATCCAACTCAACTTCAAAATCTCCAAATTCCTTGTTTGGTCCAAAGGATGGACCCCTGCTCCGTTGGATTCTCACCCAGCAGTTCGCCGGCCACCGCTTTCCAGTCTACTGCCTGTTCCAGGGGATCGCACTCCCACCCTTCCAGGCTCTTACCGTCAAAAAGGCTTATGGATGTGTCACATCCGGAAACCATCAAACCAACTGCCAGCAAAAGAGCCAGCTTTTTTATCGCTTTCATACTATATATTTTTTAGTTAAACTTCATTGGGGACGACATAAGGATGCCTGTATTTCCTGGTAAGCAACATATTGGCTTCCTGATTGTCAATGAAGCTTCTCGAACTCACCATTGAATTCCAGGGTCTCTCCTACCCTGTAGGCAATGTTGCCCAGATGAGGCAGACAGGTGGACATATGTCCATCCAGGATATCGCAGTTCAGATCGAACCGTGTCCCCTGAACGAACAGCATCGATGAAGTTGGCAAAATGACCTCCGCTGCTTGGTGCAGCCCGGAAAGTCTGATCCCCTCCAACTGCTGCACCTTCTGCTTCCATGTCTGATCCTGCAAAAGGTTCTTCCTCGCGCTGCCTGTAGGCCTTCCAGTTGGATCCATTCATTCCAGCCAGCCTTCGGTTCCATAAAACAGGTTTCCGATCCTGACCCCGGCATTGGCTTCAGCTGTTGGTATAGCGTCCACGGGTTTCAAATTCCAGGATCTTTCCATCCTCGTATTCAAATATGGATGTCTGGGTATTGGGAGTTTCCTGAGAACAGTCATGAGGTGATATTCCAAAAATCCCTCCCATGGATTGCACTTTTACCGGATGCACCTTCTTTCCTAGTCCCCAGCGGGCAATATCAAACTGATGCGGGCCCCTGGTTCCCCGTATCACCGTTGCCGGTATTCCAGTGCCAGTGCCAGTTGTAGTGTCCCCTCTTTTCATTGTATGGACGGTAGGTGGCAGGTCCCAGCCACATATCGTAATCCAGGGTTGCCGGTGCTTCACTGTCAGCTGAAATTCCAAATGAATCCCTGGGTTTAAAACAGGTCCCCCGAGCCATATACACATCTCCGATTCCTCCATCATGCAGGAAATTCATGGCCTGCATCACATTGCTAATGGAGCGGTTCTGGAAACCTACCTGCACCATCCGCTTGTATTTCCTGGCAGCTTCCACCATCTTTCTGCCTTCCCAGATATTATGGGAACTTGGTTTCTCCACATAGACATGTTTGCCCGCCTGACAGGCCCAGATGGTTCCCAAAGCATGCCAGTGGTTGGGGGTGGCCATGGCCACGGCATCAATTTCAGGATCTTCAAATATCTTGCGCATATCCTGCACTGCATCGGGTCTATTTCCCTGTCTGGTTTTCAGCCACCAGTTTCCGGGAAGGATTCATGGTACTGCATGTCCACATCACATACCGTTTTAATGTAAACCCCTTCCCCGTACATGAGTGAAAAGCCCTCCATCAGGTTCCTTGCCGCGTCCCCTGAGGCCAATAACTCCCATGATTGATCCGGTCGTTGGCGCCACAGAATACGACCATAAGATTTTGCCGACATGGCGGTCAGTCCCACGGAGACACCGGCTGTTCCAATGGCTGTTTTTTTAATAAAAGTTCTTCTGTTTTCCATGATTATTCTGTTGGTCTGTTAGGTAGTTAGTTGTTAATCAAAACTAAGCCTAAAGATAAAGAATGCAAAAGGAAATTCACTACGCTGCTTGCTTTCTTCCGGATTCAGACCGGACTTTTCATGGACTATTTTGTATATTTAGTATCCTTTTTTTCCTATGAACCCGTTCACTCAGCATTTTCTTCCATGTATCTGGCAATTAAAATAGTATTTCTGATCATTAGCTCCATCTTCCTGCTTGGGTGTCAGCCAGCCAGCCACAACTCCCTGGAAGGTAGCAGGCCCAACATCATCTTTATCCTGGCAGATGATCTGGGATGGGCCGATTTGCCGGTCTATGGGAATCCCTTTAATGAAGCGCCCAATCTGACCCGCATGGCAGCGGAAGGAATCCGCTTTACAGATGCCTATGCTGCCTGTCCGGTATGTTCGCCCACCAGAGCCAGCATTATGAGTGGGCAGTATCCGGCCAGGGTGGGGATCACCGATTTTATTACCGGGCACTGGCGACCCTATGAAGAAGTCATTGTTCCAAAAAACAGGACGCAATACCTGCCTGAGGAGATTATCGGCCTGGGTGAAATCATGCAGGACGCAGGATATGCAAACGCCTATTTCGGAAAATGGCATCTGGGATTTGAGGAGAGGCACCAGCCGGGAAATCAAGGATTTGAAACGGTAAATGTATATAATGGAGGCGGATATTTTGACTATGCCAGCCGGATGGGGACTCCCCTCCAGGTGGAACCCGGAAAGCCACTTTCAGAGGCATTAACAGATTTAGGCCTGGACTTCATCAGGAAGCATCGGAAGCATCCTTTCTTTCTTTTTCTGGCCCATTACGATGTGCATGTGCAACTGGATGCAGATTCATTGTTGATAAAGAAGTACCTGGAGAAGGAGAAGGTGGAAGGATACCCCTGCAATGCGGTGTATGCAGCCATGGTGGAGCATGTGGATAACAGCCTTGGAAGAATCCTCCGGGAAGTTGAGGAACAGGGGCTTGCCGGAAATACGCTGGTCCTGTTTTTCTCTGACAACGGCGGGCTGATCAGCCGCTTTGATAAGATTCCACTGATTGCGGAGTCCAGGCAAAGCATATATGAAGGAGACACGCTACTTTATGTAGCCACTTCAAATGCTCCACTCAGAGCAGAAAAGGGAACCCTGTATGAAGGCGGGATCCGGGAGCCGATGATTGCCTGGTGGCCCGGTCAACTGGAAGGAGGGAAAGTAAGTTCAGCCCTTATATCCAGCGTGGATTTCCTCCCCACCTTTGCGGAACTGGCTGGGGCACCACTCCCCGGGGAGCAACTATTTGACGGAATAAGCCTGCTTGACCTTCTGGAGGGCTCGGAACCTGATCCTCAGCGTGCCATTTTCTGGCATTATCCTGTGTACCATCATGACGAACCGGCCAGTGCCGTTCGAAAAGGAAAGTGGAAACTGATACATAATCTGGTAAATGACCGGAAATATCTGTATGACCTGGAAAATGACCTTGGAGAAAGCAGGGACCTGAGTAAATCGGAACAGGATATTACCAATGAATTATACGACTTACTTGAAGTTTGGCGCAGCGATTGCCGGGCTGAGTTCCCGGTCCCGAATCCCGGCTTTATTCCCGAATCCCGTTATGAGTGGGGAAGACATCCGGATCGAACTCAGGAGTGAAGAGATTCTATTCTTTCAAGTTTACGATTAGAAGCAAGATAGCACCCTTAAAATATACAATATCCATGATACAAGCAGTCCTATTTGATATGGATGGAGTCTTACTGGACTCGGAAGAATACATCTGCCGGGCAGGGATTATGATGTTCAGGGAGAAAGGCTACACCGTTTCCCCGGAAGATTTCCTGCCATTTACCGGCATGGGAGAGAACCGTTACCTGGGCGGGGTGGCTGAAATGCATGGAATTCCATTTGAACTGGAGAAGGACAAGGCACGGACCTATGAGCTCTATGGGGAGATCGCAGCCGGGAAACTGACCCCCCTTGACGGAGTGCTGGATTTCATTCAGAAGTGCCTTTCCAGGGGACTTAAACTGGCCGTGGCCTCCAGCGCTGATCCTTTTAAGGTGAACATCAACCTGGAAGAGATTGGGATCCCTGCCTCCACCTTCGGCACCGTGGTCACCGGCCTGGATATTGAACATAAAAAACCGTCCCCTGATATTTTTCTTAAAGCAGCCGCAAACCTGGGAGTGAAGGCTTCAGAGTGCCTGGTCATTGAAGATGCCATAAGCGGCGTGGAAGCCGGGAAGGCAGCCGGAGCCAGGGTGCTGGCACTGACCACCTCCTTTTCGGCGAAGGAGCTGGACGGAGCCGACTGGATCGCTCCCTTGCTTACCGAGGTGGGCGATGAAGTTCTGGACTGGTAAAGGATCAGACCAGGACCTCCCTGAGGCCCAGGTCCAGATGGGAGGATGCACCTTCCCAGATTTTATCTGCCATCACCAGTGCGGCTCCCAATGAACTGGCATTATTCACTTCTGAGGTAAAAACCTGCTTATCCGGAAAGGCCAGACTCAGGGTGGTTCTGAACACCGGGTTTTTCGCAAATCCCCCGGTGATATACAGGTGCCTGGTACTGTCTTTCTCCGCCATTATCAGTCTGATTTTTTCTGCCACCAGGCGGGAGAGGTCCACCATCAAACGGGTGTAGGCCTCTTCAAAGGAGCCAAACTTACGGCATTCAACTCCCAGATCCACCAGGCCTTCAGGCAAACCTTTTCGAAAAAAAAGTTGCCCCTCTTCTCCTGACTCCCAAAGCTGTCTGATCCGCTCAGGCCCGGGATCAACCCTTTTATAAGCTGCGGCATCTGTAAAAAAATGCTCCTGAATCCGCTCCACGTTCAGATCGTGAATGCGCCCCAGGAAAAAACGGGACGATTTCACCGGATTTCCATGGACCCCCAGAAAACACAGGCAATCCTGCTTCAGTTGCTCACTTGTCAGTGTCTCCTTGTTAAAGGGATTCATATTGATGCACCAGGTCCCGGTGGATACCAGGATAAAGTCCTGACGGGCTGCCAGGGTATAGGGAATCAGAGAAGCAGAGCTATCATGAATCCCTATACCTGCCTCGATCTGACTTCCCTCCAGAGCCACAGGAAAGCTCTCAGATACGAGCAGGGGATCGGGCAGGGAAATCCCTTCTTTCCTGAGCCAGGGATGATACTCCATCCGGTCAAAATCCCAGAACATGGTGTGGCACCCGATGGAGGTGTGCTCTGAGACCGCCTGGCCGTGAACCATCCTTCCCAGGTACTGTGGCAGGTGCAAGACCTTTTGAACCCGGACGAAGATACGGGGTTTTGTTCGTTTCAGCCAAAGTAGCTGAAGGCCTGAATTAAGCATGCCCAGCATGGGTGAGGCACATTGTCTGCAAAACTCTTCCTGTCCGTCATAGGCTTCAAAAAAGCCATCTATCACCTCTTCAGGAAGCGGTTTCAGATAGTTGTATACGGGGGTGATCCGCTTTCCTTCCTGATCGAGATATACCAGCGTGGCTCCATAGGTGCTGAAGTTAATGCCTTTCACCTCGAAGGCCTCTGATCTCAGATAATGGCGGATCCTGCTATGAATCCAGGACTCCAGCAGGGAAACGTCCTCACAGGGAAATCCTTCCTCATCGGACACTTCTTCAAAACGGGATTCTTCTTTATGGACCACATGCATATCCCGGTCAAAAAGAAGCAGCTTTTTGTTGGTTTTCCCAATATCAAATATGAGCAGGACCTGCGAGGATTTCATCCGCTATTCCATAAAAAACATTTCTTCCAGGGGCTCCGATACAGGAGAATGATCGGGATTCACCTTCATTATATCCGCCATATGACCCCACCACTTTTGGATGATTTCCTCCTGCCCCAGGGCCTGGGATCCCTCTTCCTGGCTAAGGGTCTGAACGGCAAAAAGCACGTGGGTATCTTCATCGAGAAAAATCGAATAATCACTGATACCGGCTTTCTTCAACAGCTCTGCCACCTCCGGCCATAGTTCCCGGTGGCGCCTGCGGTATTCTTCCTTCTGACCCTTTTTCAGGTACATCTTAAATGCAATACGTTTCATTTCTCTTCTCCTTTTGCCACCTTGCGGCGATAATGTTCCACCTCCCAGTTATCAATAAACCGGATCTGTTCCGGGCTCATAAAATGTGGCCCCCCGAATTGCTCGCTTAGAAAAGAAATCTTCATCAGATCCAGGAAAACCTCCAGTACGATCTGCAGGGACTTCTCATTCTCCTCCACCACGGTAAGTCCCCCGCCCTCGGTCAGGATCACCTTTGGAACATATCCATGCTCGCTTTCAAAGTTCTCAATCAGCCCTTGAACCTCAGCGGCCTGCACCTTCCGCTCCAGGAAAAGGTACCTGGATTTACAATAGACAATGATATCCGGTGAGAAAGGCTTTGACACCTTAGCCATCCGGACCTGATTTGCTGTAAAATGACTGATCAGATCGTTATTTACAGATCTGGAAAGCAGGGATCTGGAGGAGAGATATACTGAAATAGCCTCAGCTACAGGTGATTCATATTTCGAATGCCGGGAGGATGGCAGGGTGAGATCCTTCCCCTGGCTTATCTTCTCATGAATCTCCTGATAGAGCTCCCGGATCTCTTCCACCGTGTCAGCACTCACAAATACCCCGTGGTTCTGAAGAAAAATGATCCGGGGCTCCTCCCTGTAGGCCGCCCGGTAGTCGGAAATCCGCTTCTGCAGTTTTTTGAAAAGGATGTATCCGGGATCGGTATACTCCACCATCAGAGCCTGCCTTCCGAATCGCTCAGACACCTCCTCCATGGCATGATTGGCACACAGCATTCCATTAACCAGGGTGGGATGGGTATGAACCACATAGGTAAAATCGATCAGATTATGCAGGGAGGTCTCCACCGAGGGTCTCAGATTCCCGGGGGTGATAATCGCTTCTTTCATACGGGCCTTTACCTCCTCCTCCCGGAGAGCTTCATCCTGGCTAAAGGTCAGGGATTCGATCAAAGCCAGTTTCTTCCTGGACAGTGATACAAAACCATTCTCCTGAATCCCCGCCAAAGGAATTCCGCTGGCTTTGATCCAAAGGACATCTCTTTCCTTGTAGGAAGTATTTCCACCTCCTGCGATCACATAGGCCGGATTTTTTCCATAGAAATTTGATATCTCTATCAGTTGCTTCAATTGATTCATTCAGGCTTCTGTTCTTTTACTTAACACGTCCTTTTCATAGGATTGAATTTCCGATATGTAGGCCTCGCCAACTGGCCACACCCTCTGTCATGCAGAAATAGTCCCAAACGGCACCAAAAGGCTTGCTCTTCATCACTTCCAACATGGCCAGTCGCTCAAAGTTCATCCCTTCCTCTTCATAGCTCTTCAGGATTTCAAGGGGCTCCAGAAGTGCATAAAGCATGGCCTGCCGGGCGGCCCTGGTTCCGATCACATAGGCGCCGATACGATTGATGCTGCCATCGAAGAAATCAAGTCCCATATACACCCGTTCCAAAGCATTGGAGCGAATAATTTCCTGGGCAATTAAAAGCACATCATCATTCAGGGTAACCACATGGTCACTGTCCCAGCGCACCGGCCGGGTCACATGCAACATCAGTTCATCCACGAACTGGAGGCAGGCCGAGATTTTGTCCCCCACCTGTTCCGTGGGATGGAAATGACCATTGTCCAGGCAAATCAGTTTGTTATTTGACACGGCATAGGCCAGGTAAAAATCATGGGACCCCACAGTCATGGACTCGGCACCAATGCCAAAAAGTTTGCTCTCCAGGGAGTCCTTCAGATATTCCACCGGGTATTCCTTTTCAAAAATTTCATCCAGTGACTTTTTTAGCAGGGCCCGGTGAGTATACCGGTCCACCGGAATATCCTTGGAACCATCAGGGATCCAGATGTTATGAATGCAGGTTTTGCCCAGCTGCTTTCCCATCTCCGCCCCAATGGCCCTGCAACGTTTGACATGTTCCACCCAGAATCTCCGGGTCTCCTCATCCTTGCTGGAAAGGGTATATCCGCTGTCTCGCCCTGGGATGTGAAAAACAGGTGCAATTAAAATCCAGAGCAATATCCTGCTCAGCCGCCCAGTGGATCCAGCCCTGGAAAAACGCCGGTTCTATCTGGTCCCGGTCCACAAAACGGTCCCCAAACTCACCGTATATGGCATGCAGGTTCAGGCGCTGCTTCCCCGGAAGCAGACTTAACACCTTTTCCAGGTCGGACCGCATTTCCGCGATGCTCCTGGCTTTGCCCGGATAATTTCCGGTTACGGCAATTCCGCCTCCACCCAGGGAAGCGTCGGGGGACTCAAAGCCACCCACATCATCGGTCTGCCAGCAATGGAGTGATATTTCGAATTGTTTCAGGCGCTCCAGGACCTCAGTGGTATTCACTCCCAGGCTGGAGTATTGCTCCCTGGCCAGGTCATAGCCTTTCCGGATATGCTCTTCTTTTGTCATGAAAGGAAATTTGCCTATAAATGTAAGGCATCTGCACCCGATGAGCAATGGATTCCGGTGTATTTGATTCACAAAATAATTTATCCGTTGTAGCAATGATTTAGGATCATTATCTTATGGCTCTAAATGACCGCTTTTCATGAACACCAAATCAAGCATCTCCAAAAGGCTCGACAGCCTCTACGAATTCGACCGGGAACCGGTCACCAAAAATAAGCTACAGGGAATTGGAAACTTTCTTGGTTTGTACGCGGGGGAGCACGTGGCAGGTACAGAATTTGTCATCGGTATGCTCTTCGTGGCCCATGGGGTTTCTGTGCGGGATATGTTCGTGGGCGGGATCATTGGAAATCTCCTGGCCATTTGCAGCTGGGCTTTTCTTACTGCCCCCATCGCTGTAAAAGTCAGGTTATCGCTCTACTGGCAATTGAAAAAAATCTGTGGATCCACACTGGTCTTCATCTATAATATTGTGAACGCGCTGATGTTCTGCTTTCTGGCTGGCGCCATGGTGGCCGTGGCGGCAACTGCGGTTGGCATCCCTTTCTCCATCCAGATGCCGGCCCTGAACGATTTTTTTCCAAATAGCGCGGGCTGGGTACTGACCGTTCTGGGGGTGGGTGCGGTGATCACCCTCATGGCCATACTGGGCTTTGATGCTCTGGCCCGTTTTGCCAAGGTGGCGGCACCGTGGATGTTCCTGATTTTTGTCACTGCAGCCATCGCCGTCCTGCCTAAACTGGGGATAAGCCCTGGTTCGGGGAACTTCTGGGAAGTGGCCCGGGAAAGCATATGGACCGGAGTGGCCAGGGAAGGGCAATCACAGTTTACTTTCTGGCATGTGGTATGCTTCACCTGGTTTGCCAATGCTGCCATGCATCTGGGCATGTCGGATCTGACCATCCTGCGCTACGCCAGGAAATGGCAATATGGATTTGCCTCCACTGTGGGGATGTTCCTGGGGCATTACGTGGCCTGGATTGCCTCAGGGATCCTGTATGCTGCTGCAAGCTCTGATGCTCCCGGTGTGGTTGCTTACGAAGCCATTGGAATTGCCGGAGCCATCTGTGTGGTTATTGCCGGATGGACCACTGCCAATCCGACCCTCTACAGGGCAGGGATGGCCCTCCAGGTGGCTTCAGGCTGGTCAAGATGGAAGGTAACCCTGCTGGCCGGTGCCATCACAACCACCGCGGCCCTGTTCCCGGCCCTGGTAATGAAGCTGCTGGATTTTGTGGCCATTTACGGGCTCCTCCTGGTGCCCATGGGGGCTGTTATCCTGGCTGATTTCTATCTGCTTCCAAAACTGAAGCTGCAATCCTTTTATGCAGAGAAGAAGAAAATCGATTTTAATGTTGCAGCAGCAGCCACCTGGTTCTTTATGCTGGCCCTGGCACTCTCTCTTCGTATCTTCCTGAAGATCGAAGTATTCTTTCTACCTGGACCCATCTGGATCCTCTCGCTGGGGGCCTACCTCCTTTTCAGTAAATTTTATCAGAAAGAGATTTAAACGATACGATGATGAAATACCTCTATATTTTTCTTTCGGTGGTGGGCCTCGGTATGACCCTGGTCCCCTCTCTGCTACTATTCTTTAATGTACTGGATTCGGAGCAGATGTTTAACTATATATTAACAGGTACTCTTTTGTGGTTTTCCGGGGCCATCCCCTGGCTCGGAAAAAAAAGATCCGAAACTGATTCCTGATGGACAAGTACAGTTTCAAGAAGTTGAAAAGACTTCAGAATGGATCGGATATCCGTGGGGTTGCCCTGCAAGGGGTTCCGGGAGAGGAAGTAAACCTCACTCCGGAAGTGGCTACCCGGCTGGGCCGGGCCTTTGCCACCTGGCTCAGGAAGTATGATGCCTTAGCCGGAAAGGTGGCCGTGGGTGCAGATTCCAGAATCTCGGGAGCCGCTCTGAAAGAGGCTTTCATTGCCGGTCTGATGGGTGAAGGATTTGATGTAATGGATTGCGGACTTGCCTCAACCCCTGCCATGTTTATGACCACCATACATCCGAAAGCTCGGGGTCGAACGGGGGCGTAATGCTTACTGCAAGTCACCTGCCTTTTAACCGGAACGGAATGAAGTTTTTTACTGAAACGGGTGGATTTGACAAAGACCAAATATCATGATCTTCTTCAAATCGCAGCAGAAAAACGTAACGGAGACCGAAGAAGAAGAGGGGCGCCTCGAAAAACTTGATTTTATTTCTGAGTATGCAGCTTTCCTGGTGGATACGATTCGCTCAGGGAGTCAATGACCCCGACCACTATTTAAGTCCCTTAAGTGGTCTGAAAATCATTGTGGATGCAGGAAACGGAGCAGGAGGTTTTTTTGCCGGCAAAGTACTTGAACCCCTGGGTGCAGACACATCGGGCAGTCAGTTCCTGGTCCCTGACGGCCGCTTTCCCAACCATGTTCCGAACCCGGAAGACAACGAGGCCATGGCTTCCATTTGCGCTGCAGTTATTCGGGAAAAGGCGGACCTGGGGATTATTTTTGATACCGATGTGGACCGGGCGGCCCTTGTGGATGCCTCGGGAAATGCCATCAACCGGAATGAATTGATTGCCCTGATCTCTGCAGTGATCCTGGAGGAGCATCCCGGATCTGTGATTGTTACCGATTCCATTACCTCCGCGGGACTGAAATGGTTTATTGAGGATCACTTGGGCGGCAGTGCACCACCGGTTCAAACGGGGATATAAGAACGTGATCAATGAATCACTACGGCTGAACCAGGAAGGTGCCGAGTCCTGGCTGGCCATTGAAACTTCCGGACATGCTGCTCTCAAAGAGAACCATTTCCTGGACGACGGAGCCTATCTGGTGGCCAAACTGCTGATCCAGATGGCCAAAGATGAATCGCCGAAAAAAGTCCCTCAGCAGTCTGATAGACCCACTCCCCCGCTCCCTTGAAGATGGAGAATTCCGGCTTGACATCCGGACTGAAGAATTCGAAAGCTATGGTTCATTAGTCCTGGAACAAGTGGCCAAATCGATCGAAAAGGAATTGGACTGGTCTCCTGAATTGCCCAATTACGAAGGAATCAGGGTAAACTGTCCAGGTGAAAATGAAAAGGGCTGGTTCCTGCTCCGTATGTCCCTGCACGATCCGGTCATGCCCCTCAATGTGGAATCAAATGTTGACGGAGGTGTGAAGGCTATCACCAGGCGACTGCTCAAGCTGCTCAGGACATTTGAACATCTTGGACTTGATGAGCTGGATGGAAGCCTGATTAGTAGATCCCGTACTCGTATGCAGCCTCATACATGGCCAGGATATTTTCGGGCGGTACCCCGGCCTGGATGTTGTGTACATTGTTAAAAACATAGCCCCCGCCCGGTTTAAAAGCCTCCATATTGGCCTTTACATTGGACCTGACCTCCTCCGGGTGAAACAAAGGGCAGAATATGCTGGGAATCGATCCCGCCTCCCCAGAAAACAAGCTCTTCTGCCAAATCTCTCTTTCAGAAATTTTGGATCCATGCCCTGTGCTGTGATCTGTACCGGGTTCAGGATATCGATTCCATTGTCGATCAAATCGGGAATATACTCCACCACTGCACCACAGCTATGGTACCAGATTTTGGCAGTGGTCAGGGACCTGATATGCTGAACCAGCTTCTTTTGTCTTGGTTTTACCACCGAACGGTAGAACTCAGGAGAGAAGAGGGGCCCGTTTTGTCCAGCCAGGTCATCCCCGATCATCACCACATCAATGATATCACCAATCTCCTTCATAAATCCCGTATAATAGTCCAACCAGAACTTCAATACCTTATCCAGCAATGCCTCGCAAAATGAGGGATTCTCCATCATATCCATAAACCATCTTTCCAGTCCCCTCAAATACCAGCAGGTCTCATATACCACCCCTCCGATCCCTGTGGAGACAGCATAGGGCGTATTTTCCCTGATCTTCAACACCTCTTCCCTGACCCCTTCGAAGCGGGAAGGATCGGACCCATCGGGGAAGGGGTATGATCCAATATCTTCCAGGGTGGCCTCTGCCAGGGGATGGTGACTAATATCCATATATAGCTGCTGCTTGTCAGGCATGGACCAGATCACCCCGAATTCATCCCTTAAATCATGCCAGAGCTCCCCTTTACGGAAATTCTGACGGATGGACCCGTCAAAACTCTCCGGTCCCTTTGCAGTTACGTAGCGGAAATCCACATTGAGCATTTCCAGGATTTCCTCGCTGGGCCTCACCAGTTGTTGTACGGGATCAAGCATTACAATCTCTTCCTCCCTTCTCAGGTAGCTGAGCAGCTCCATGTAGGCTTTCTTATGAATTCCCGATTGAAATCCTCCCAGATCGATGGGGACCCGGTCAGGGGTCTGAAAATTGAGTGCTGCAAGAGCCCTTTCCCGGGAGCTCATCTTTTTGTACCTGTCCATTTTGAAAATCTCTATTAACCCTTATCTCACTAAATCTTCCAATGATTGCCTATAGTGTGTTCCCAATGCCTACCAGTACAACCGAAAGCAGGATCACTGTGATACCGGCAATGATGGTCCACTTTGTTTTCCTTGCAACTCCCTTCCATTCCCTGCGGTATATCCCCCACATATTTGCAGTCAGTATAATGGTGGACATATGCAGGATCCAGGAGCTTGCTCCATTACCCAGTTTACTCTCTCCCATCCCGTAAAAAAAGAACTGAAGGAACCAGGTAGTACCTGCCAGGGCTGAGAACATCAGATTCCTTGCGATGGGTGACTTCCTGTTGACAAAATCACCATAGGATCTTATTCTTAATGCTTAAAATGGTGGTCCATATCAAATTGGTACTCAGTCCTCCCCAGAGAATCACCACAAAAGTTACGTTGTTCTGGAAAAGTGGATTGAATCCGGCAGCAACAGCCGCATCTGCCAGGGGTTTGCCGGCTTCGATACCAAAATTAAAAAATGAACTGAGGATGCCCGACAGCACAGCAATGATCAAGCCCTTTCACCAGACTGAATTCCGGAACGCTGGCCTCCTGGGCCTCCTTGGAAAGTTCACGCTCTTTCATCATACCTGCCTTTCCCGAAATGGCAATGCCTGCAAGGCATACAAGAACACCCAGCAGCACCAGTTGACCTCCCTGGCTACCCAACATATCCGAAAATGAGATTTTCCCTTCTGTCGGATTGATGTTATAGTAGATAGCGGGCACTATGGATCCAAATGCCGCACAAAATCCGAGAACGACCGAATTACCCAGGGACATGCCCAGGTATCTGACGCCCAATCCATAGGAGAGCCCTCCTATGCCCCAGAGCAGACCCATTAGAAAGGTGAACATGAGGATCTGTCCGTGAGCTGGCTGCAATGATTTCTACAAATCCGGGAACCGTCAACCAGGCTGCCAGAGGAGGTACGATCAGCCAGGAAAAAAGCCCTCCCACAATCCAGTAACTTTCCCAGGCCCATCCCCTGACCTTATTGAAAGGCATATAAAAACTTCCTGATGCAATCCCTCCAATGGAGTGATACAGTACTCCCAACAATACTTGCATATGCTACGTGTTCTCAGATTTAGGAACCGCTTGACTTTTTGGTAAAGCTTAAAAGTACAACCTTTTAAAAAAATAACTGCACTCAGCTATTATCCATGTAAATTTTGAATTCTGGCCTGCATATTTTGGGTCTGGTGGAGAAAATGCCGATACCATTCTTTATGTGGACATCAGGCCTGAGCACAGGCCCGGACAGGGAACTACCTGGCACAATTACTGGGAAAGGCTGGAATCTTCCCCTGAATACTGATCCCTTCTATATGACCGGGAATTTCCAGGGTGCCCTGTATGCGGGTGTCAATAGGGCATCTGCCTTTTCAGAACTGGTGATCCTCCGCTGTTTCTCATCATACACCACACGGTCATTGGCCCAGTAAGCGATATTCCCCAGGTGGGCATACAGGGCCGAACGGTGTCCAAATTCAATCTCCGCATTCAGCGGATCTCCATAACGGATGGCCCTGATAAAGTTCTCACAATGGTTGAGATGTGATTGCTGGTCGCTTGGACTGTTCAGCTACCTGCCTCCATTCGCCATTCCTCCCCGTTCCGCTCACGGAAAGACCCGCCACTTGTCCCGATCCGCCACCAGGGTTCCATTGCTCCCTATAAACTTCACTCCGTAGCTCTGGTCATAGGGTCCTCTCTCCACTCCACCATTGTGCTCCCAGATCATATTATATCCATCCATTTCATAGAGAACCGTCAGGGTATCAGGCATCTCCAAGGCCCGGTCTCGGCTGGCGAAATTACCTCCCAGAGCCTGATACAGATTGCGGTGCCGATTTCACATCCATGGCCCAGAGTCCCATATCAATCAGGTGCACCCCCCAATCGGTCAGCAGTCCACCGCCATAATCCCTGAACATCCTCCAGGAGCCATGGAAGCGGTTCTTATTAAAGGGTCGTTTGGGAGCAGGTCCCAGCCACCGGTCATAATCCACTCCCTCCGGAGGACCTCCGAGTCAGGCACCGGCATATTTCCTGCACCATAGTTAAAGTTGCCCCAGAATTTCACCTGTCGGATGGTTCCAAGTTTGCCCGATTTCACAAAATCGATGGCGGTTTTCCAATGGGCACCGCTGCGTTGCTGCTGACCAACCTGAACGATGCTATTATATTTCCTGGCCGCATCCAGCATCACATTGATCTCTCCGACCGAGTTGGCCAGGGGTTTCTCCACGTATACATGTTTACCAGCCTGCGCAGGCCTCCACCGTGGGCAGACAGTGCCAGTGATCGGGAGTCCCAATGATCACAGCATCGATGTCCTTATCCTCCAGCACCTTCCCTGTAGTCCTTGTCCAATAAAGGTTTTGTCCTTCTCCCATTTTAACCTGCTCAGCTGCTTTCTCGTCAAGCACATTCCCATCCACATCACACAGCGTCTTACACTCCACATTGGGCTGTTTCAGCAGATCCTCAGGTCCCACCATCCCATGTTACGTGCACCGATGAGGGCCACCGTAATCTTATCATTGGCTCCAAGTACCCGCGGAAGGAGCAAGGAAAGAGCCAGCCAGGTATGGGTGACATTCCAATACCTGCAACTGTTGCTGCAGAAGTTTTAATAAATTATCTTCGATTGTGTGACATGATATTTGAATTATATAGTTTGAAGTGGGCTTTATGGATATGTTAAAATAGTACAAAATTGCCGGGAATGCTTACGATCATTTATCATATTGATTTCCCATTTCAATCCGATAGATTTACGTACCGCTAATCTCAAAAATATTGCTAATTTTATTGGAATTACAGCCATTCACTTATAAGATCATTGCCATGAAGAAGCAATCCATACCACAGACGGACATTTCTTAGAAACAGCGCCGCTGCAGCTGCCGGAATCACCATTATTCCCAGCCATGTGATGGGAAAAGCACTGGGGCATGTGGCCCCCAGTGATAAACTGAACATTGCCGGTGTGGGTATTGGTGGGAAAGGCAGGGTCAACCTGAAGGCCATGACCAGTGAGAACATTGTGGCCCTGTGCGATGTGGACTGGAAATATGCACAAGGATTGTTTCGATGATTATCCCAATGCCAAAAGATACTGGGACTGGCGCAAGATGTTCGAGGAGATGGGAGATGATATTGATGCCGTAATGATCGCCACTTCCGACCATACCCATGCTGCCATTGCTGCCACAGCCATGAAAATGGGCAAGCATGTCTATTGTCAGAAACCCCTGACACATTCGGTGTATGAATCCAGGCTGCTTACCAGGCTGGCCAGGGAATACAAAGTGGCCACCCAGATGGGCAACCAGGGAAATTCAGCCCCTGAGGCCCGGACCGTGGAAGAGTGGATCTGGGCAGGAGAAATAGGAGAGGTAAGCGAGGTGCATGCCTGGACCAACCGTCCCATCTGGCCCCAGGGACTGGAGCGGCCAAGGAAGGTGATGACCGCTCCCGATACCATGAACTGGGATCTCTTTATCGGTCCGGCTCCCATGCGACCCTTCCATGAAATCTATACACCCTGGAACTGGCGGGGATGGTGGGACTTTGGAACCGGTGCCCTGGGCGATATGGCCTGTCACATTCTGAATCCGGTATTCTCATGCCTTAAAACTTGAATATCCCACCAAGGTACAGGGTTCTTCCACCCTGGTCAATACCGAATCTGCTCCGCAGGCAGAGGTGGTGGAATATACCTTTCCCGAGAAGTGAAAAGTTCTCGCAAGTGAAGGTCAATATGCCCGAAGTGAAGGTGTTCTGGTATGATGGAGGTATGATGCCCTCCAGACCAGCTGGAACTGGCCGATGGTGAGCCCATCATGGAAGATGGCATGGGAGGCTGTATTTTTGTAGGGACCAAAGATAAGCTGATCTGTAACCTGGGTGGTATCAATCCCAGGCTGCTTGTCCGGTCGAAAACCCAATGTTCCTGAAACCCTTCGCAGGGTTAAAGATTATCCCGTGGGAGGCATCCAGGACGGACCACATGAACAGGACTGGATCCGTGCCTGTAAAGAAAGTCCCGAAAACCGGGTTCAGCCCATGTCCAATTTTGACATGGCCGGACCATTCAATGAAATGATCGTCATGGGTGTGCTGGCCGTGCGTTTGCAGAGTCTGGACAGGGAATTGCAATGGGATGGGCCAAGATGAGGTTCACCAACATCTCTAGCAGTGATGAACTGAGGGTGGTCTCATCTGATGACTTTCAGGGTGATTGATGGACATCCCCATTTCGATACCAAATATGTGACCCTCAATGCAGAAGAGACCGTCAAAGAGTATATCAAACACAACTACAGGGAAGGCTGGACCCTGCCTGAATAATAAATTAAATCACATAAATTCTAATGAACATGAAAACGATCAATCTTTTGACTGTCTGCATTGCTAATCTGATCGCTTGATCTGCATCCTGCAGATACTAGAGCAATAAACTGTCACGAATCACCAGGAGAAAAGTGATGGATGGGTACTGCTGTTCGATGGAAAAACCACCGATGGCTGGAAGAACTTCAATGAGGATATCATTTCCGGATGGCTGGTGGAAGATGGCTGCCTGGTGGGACAGGGTCTTGGGGGTGACATCGGAGGTGATATTGTATCCGTGAAAGAATATGAGAATTTCATCCTGAAATGGGATTGGAAACTGGGAGCCCATGGCAACAGCGGGGTCATGTACCATGTGGTGGAAGATACCAGATATCATGCGGCCTATGAAACCGGACCTGAATACCAGATGATTGAGGATGATGATTTCAGGGATGAAAATGGGGATCCTTACCCCCTGGAGGACTGGCAGAAAACCGCTGCCGATTATGCCATGTATGTGGCCAATGATCAGAAACAGGTGAACCTGCGGGAATGGAACAGCTCAAAAATTCTATTCACCCCGGAAAAGGCTGAATACTGGCTGAATGGCAAAAAAGTGCTGGAGTTTGTCCCCTGGAGCGAGGACTGGAATGAACGACGCAACAGTGGCAAATGGGATGCATATCCCGATTACGGTTTCGCCAAAACAGGGAAAATCTGCCTTCAGGACCATGGCAGCAAGATCTGGTTCCGGAATATTAAGATCAAGGAGCTCTAGTGAAGGGCCGGCCATACCTGTATTTCATCAGCCTGGTGGCCACCATCGGGGGACTGATGTTTGGATTCGATGTGGGCATTATCTCCGGTGCCATTCCCTTTATACAACCCTATTTTGGATGGGATGAACTTCAGCTGGGATGGGGCGTCAGTTCCATCCTGGTGGGATGTATTATCGGTGCTTTTGGAACCGGAGCACTCACTGAACGATATGGCCGAAAACGGCTGCTGATTTCAGTAGCCCTCTTCTTTGCAATCTCCTGTGCAGGGATGGCCCTGGCCAAAACTCAGCTCATTTTTATTTCATTCAGGGTACTGGGTGGACTGGCTGTAGGTGCTGTATCTGTGCTTTCGCCCATGTATGTGGCCGAAGTTGCTCCCCCCAAGATCCGGGGAACACTGATCACCATTTACCAGCTGGCCATCACCCTGGGGATCCTGGTCTCCTACCTGGTCAATTATGCCCTGCACGAGGTGGACAACAACTGGCGGTGGATGTTTGCCACCGGACTGCTTCCCATCGGTGGTCTTTTTTATGGGATCTGATTTTTATACCTGAGAGTCCGCGCTGGCTGGTGAAAGCCGGATTCAGAGAGAAGGCCCGGGTGGTTCTGGAACGAATTGGAGGAATAGAATTTGCCGGATCTGAAATCGCTGAAATTGAGAAAAGCCTGACGGATTCCGGAGAGGGATCCAGTCTTCAGAACTGCTGTTTGCTCCCCGAATACCGAAAGGTGATTATCCTGGGGCTGCTGCTATCGGTATTTGTACAGATCACCGGGATCAATACGGTGGTGGACTATGCACCAAAAATATTGATGGCGGCCGGACTGGAGATACGGAATGCACTGCTGCAGACCTCGCTTATCGGGCTGGTTAATTTTGCCTTTACTTTTTTTGCGGTTTGGCTGATAGACAAACTGGGACAGAAAGACCTTTTATATCATCGGTTCTTCGGGCATGGCAGTTACCCTGCTGATGCTGGCAGCAGCCTTTCATTTTGAGATGAATCCCATCTTCACCACCATCTGCATCATGCTGTTTATCGCCTTTTTTGCATCCTGCATTGGTCCGGCTTTCTGGACCCTGGTGGCTGAGATGTTTCCCAACCGGATCAGGGGACAGGCGGTGGCCCTGGCTTCCTTTACCCAATGGGTATTCAATTTCCTGGTGGTACTGTTCTTTCCCTATGTACTGGATGCACTGGGAGGATCATTTACCTTCCTTTTCCTGTCGACCATGTCCGTCATCCAGCTGCTCATCGCCTGGTTCTTTATTAAAGAGACCAAGGGAAAAACCCTGGAAGAGATCGAGAGCTTTATTCTTAAAAATCGGTATCGGCTTCTGCCAGATCCAGCTCCTTGATCCAGATATTCCGGTAGAGTACTGAATATCCTTCAGCCTGCAGCTTGATCCCGCCGGGAGTGTCAGTGATTCCTTTGCCTCCATCATTTCCGCCGTCAATCCCTGAGTTGGCACCACCCCATACCTGGTTGATGCCAATGTTGGAATAGACTTTGATCCCATTGAAATAATTGGTTACCAGCGCCTTCTCCACACGCTGTACCATCTTCAAAACGGGCTGCCCGGAAGACTATATCATAGGAGTTCCATTTTCCCACCCCGTTGTAGGCATAGTAGGGTGAATCAATCTCATTGATCACTGCAGCCATGCCATGCTGGGTGGAATCGCCGTCCAGGATCTGGATCTCGTAACGGTTTTGCAGGTAAACTCCGGAATTTCCTCCTTCCTTTTCAATGAGGAATTCCACATGGAGTCGGAAATCCCGGTATTCCTTTTTGGTCACAATATCTGCCGAACCGTATTTATGATCCACCACTGCCGGATCATCGCTGCTCATCACAGTCCCTTCATCCACAGGATCGTCCACAATTTCCCATTTGATGGGCATCTCAGCGGCAAACCGGGGACCTTCCCAGTAGATCCAGTTCTCATGAAGTGACTCAGCGGCTCCCGTCAAAAGCACTTCGGCTCCCGGCAGGTGCCTTGGCACCCACTCCCACGGTGGGTTCTGGCTGCATGAATTCAGAACATAGAAAGATAATACAAGTACGTCAAAATGCTAAATTGCTTTCATGGTTAATATTTTGTTAGGTTAGTTAATGAAATAGTTCTGAGTGTTCATCTTTGTATAAGTCTTCCTATCGCCCGATATCATCGGGCAGATCCCTTGTAATAGTCGAAATCCTTCCATGGGCTTTCCATCATCGTTGCTGGTGCGATCCATCTCCGCAGGATTTGCTTTCACCTCTTCCTTCTCCTCGGGAGACATTTCGGGTCCTTTGTAATCGTGACCAGCTCCGGAACTGAACTGGCTCACATACTTTGGTAAGGGCTTCCACCTTTCTTCCTCCCATCCGGTGATATCCACCCAGGTATTCATATCCTCTTCGGCCGAATCATAAAGCACATATTCCGGGTACGGTATGAGCTTCCAGCCCCTCCACAGTGATCTGTCCCTGGAACATCAGGGGCCACATGGCTGCCCGTGCCGCATCGGCCGACAGGTAAGCAGAAGCGCGGTGATCGGCCTTGTGCCAGCGCTGCCCTCCTTTCCCGGATCAAAGGCAGAAAAGCACATCCGGTTTGATTTTCCGGATCAGTCTCACCAGCTTGGCAACCACCTCCTTGGTATCTTCGTACTCCAGCATGCCATCGTCATAGCCCAGGTTGATATAATGATCAAGCGGTATTCCCATGGTTGCCAGGGCGGCCTGCTCCTCCTGCTTTCGGATCATTGCCAGGTCCATCATACCCAGCTCAGGATCCTGTGTACCCACATTCCCGGTGGTCAGAATGGCAATATAAACCTCATTGCCATTGGCATTAACATTCCGAGGTTCCCATGGAATAGGAATCATCATCGGGATGTGCCCCGATCAGTAAAATGGTTTTTCCGGTCCATTCCTCCACAGGCTGCCCTGGTTGCGCCAGAACAAATAAGGGAACAAGCCACAGGATCAGGCAAATCATCGTTTTTTTCATAGCTATCGTGTTAAATGTTTATAGTTTCAGTTAGTGTTGTACCTATTCAAAATCTATCATGGCCTTCATGACCCCGTCTCCGTAGGAGGCCACCAGGTCAAAGGCCTCTTTGCTATTCTCGAAGCTGAAGCGATGGGTGGCCATGGCCTCCACTGAAATCTTGCCTGTAGCCATCATATCCAGTGCCGGCTGCACCGCCTCATTCTGCCTTCGTACATTTTGAATGCACAGCTCCTTGCGTCTGGATTTATCCACCGGTAAGGACCAGCGCTCAAACTCCGGGATCCCGATGATCATCAGTTTTCCTCCCGGTTTTAGCAGGTCCACAGCCTGGTCGATGGCCTCCTGCTGACCACAGCATTCAAATACCACATCCAGTAGTTCAGGCACCGCTTCGGAAATTTTTTCCACCACATCTTCCTGATCCGGATTAGCTGTCAGGCTGGCTCCGCAATTTTTGGCGATCTGCAGACGATCATTGATTTTATCTGTCACATAAACCTCTCTGGCTCCCAGGGCCAGGGCCGGAAGCAAGACGCTCATTCCAATGGGGCCAAATCCCAGAATGCCCACCCTGGCTCCTTCCATGGGAATGGATTGTTTGACCGCATACAGCCCAATGGCCAGGGGTTCTGAAATGGCTGCCTGATCATAAGTCATCTGATCAGGGATCTTAAAACAACTGGTCTCCGGCATTACGATATACTCTGACAGTGAGCCTTCGGCCTGCCCCGGGCAGCCCAGAAAACGCAAATTACGGCAGGTATGTGGCCTTCCCGCTCTACACTGGTCACATTCCCAGCAGGGCATGGATGGCTCAATGGCAATCCGGTCGCCCGGTTTCACCAGGGTCACTCCTTTCCCCACAGATTCAACTTCCCCGGCCCCTTCATGTCCCACGGTAAAGGGGTAGGTAACCACCTGGCTTCCGATCTTCCCGGATACATAGTAATGAATATCGGAACCGCACACACCCAGGGTCTTCATTCTGATCCGGACATCCCTGTCGGTCAGAATAACTGGTGTGGGAACTTCCTTCAATTCCATCTGGCGTATGCCGGTCAGCATCATTGCTTTCATTATCCTGGTATTTTTTGGAGAGCTAATAAAGTAAGTAAAATGAAAGCACTTTTTACTCGCGGGACCGGAAATATTTCCAGAGCATGTTCAAAACTTGCGCTTGACCGAGGGATGGAGCGGACGATTATTTGGAGCGCGGATGGAAACTGATGATGGCCTCTCGCAGGTATTCACGGTCCAGGTGGGTATAGATTTCGGTGGTGATGATCGATTCGTGCCCCAGCATCTCCTGTACAGCCCTCAGATCGGCACCACCTTCCACCAGGTGGGTGGCAAAGGAGTGCCTGAAGGTATGTGGACTCACCGGCTTTTTGTATCCCGGCTGCCTGTGCCAGTCCTTTAATAATGGTAAAAACCATGACCCGGGTCAGCATTCGTCCACGGCGGTTCAGAAACAGAATATCCTCACTGCCCGACTGAATCACAAGTGAGTTGCGGTCTGGCACATAAAGATCGATCTCCTTCAAGGCACGCTGGACTGACTGGGACCAAGCCGTTCCTTATCCCCTTTCCCGATGATCCGGATAAATCCTTCTGTCCGGAATATATTGGAAATCCGCAGTCCCACCAGTTCAGCTCACCCTGAGTCCGCAACTGTAAAGGACCTCCAGCATGGCTTTATTTCGCCGTCCTTCAGGTTTGCTCAAGTCAATTTTAGCGAGCATGCTATCTATCTCCTCCAAAGAGAGTACTTCCGGCAATTTCCTTCCCAGCTTAGGGCCCTCAAGCAATGCAGTGGGATCTTTTTCAATCTGTTCATCCATTAATAAGTATCGGTAAAAAGGCTTTGAGGCCTGACAGGATTCTGGCCTGACTCCTGGCCGAAAGTCCAAGTTCGCTGATCCATACCAGGAAAAGATGTAGCTGATCGTGATCCAGTCCTTGCGGATTTGCACCCATCTGCTGTATCTCCATAAATTGCTTCAATTTTTGAATATCTGTCAGGTATGCAGATATCGAATTGGGGGATAAGCCCTTTTCAAGCTTAAGGAATCCCTCATAATCCTTCATTATATTTGGCCATTCCATTAGAAAGGAAATCGTTCAATCATCAGTACCAGCGAGATGCCCAGTCCGGCTCCCGAAAGAAGAACATTCCATTCTCGTTTTGGGTAATGCAGTAAGTCCACCACAACTTTGGTAAGCAGCATAATAACTGCCACAATCAGGATCTGGCCCGTTTCAATGCCCATGTTGAAAGAGAAAAGCGGAAGTGTCAGTCCACGCTCTGCTTCCCAGGAGACTTCTCAGATAGTTTGAGAAACCCAATCCGTGGATCAATCCGAAAAAGAGGGCAGCTGCATACTTCATGTAATGGAGTAAGGATGTGACCTTGCTTCTGCCTGTTAAGTACATTGGCCAGGCGGTTAAAAAGATGGTCAGCGGGATCAGGAATTCAATCAGATCTCCATCCACCCTGATCAGATCCAAGGTGGCCAGAGCCAGGGTGAGGGAATGACCAATGGTAAAAGCAGTCACCAGGATCAGTACCCTCTTCCACTCTTTCAGGCTGTATACCGCACAAAGTATCAGGATAAAAAGAATGTGGTCGTATCCCTTCAAATCGGCAATATGTTGAAGGCCCAGCTTAAAATAGAGTTCAAATAGAGACATCAGGTGCTATTGCAAATTAGAAGTTTATGTAATTTTAGAGCCATGAGACTGATCGACTTGCTCATATTGCTCATTCTGTTACCTGCAGGGTCCCTGGCCCATCCGCTTCATCTTTCCATTACGAATATAACATATGAAAATGGAAAGCTAAAAATCAGCATGAAAACATTCAGGGATGACTGGGAGACTGGCATATTTCCATTATCACAGCAAAGTGATCGATTTCACGGATCAATCCCAGCTGGAGACTCCCTGGTTCAGAGGTACCTGAATAAACGGTTCAAACTACTCTGTGAATAAGGACGATCCGGGTTTACTCCTTGGAAATTGACACCCTGATGCTGAAGGAAGATGCCATGACCATTGAGATGCATGTGTAATCCCTGTGAAGCCAAATTCTTTGTACATTTACAATGCTTTACTCACGGATATTTATCCCGATCAAACAAATCTTGTGATATTTGGGTTTAAGAATAAGGAAACTGGTATAAAATTTGACGTGAAAAAGCATGATGCCGAAGTGATGTTGAAATGAACGGATGTAGAGATTGGATGAAGAGATTGTGTTTTCCCATATTGTTATTGTTTTGCATGGTTTCACCCCTGTTGGCAACCCACAACAGGGCTGGTGAGATTACGCTGACCCGGATCGATGATCTTACCTACGAGATCACACATCACCACCTTTACCTTTACCCTGAGTCAGGCCGACGCGCCGAGACCTGGAGGTACAGTGGGGAGACAACACCTTCTCCTACGCCAATCGGATCGACCATTACAAAGCTCCCAAATTTCTATCAGAAGAATGTTTACATTACCCAGCATACCTTTCCCGGTCCGGGTATTTATGAAATTGTGGTTCAGGATCCCAACCGAAATGAGGGGGTAAAAAATATTCCCAACTCGGTGAATGTGATCTTTTCCATTAAAACCACCATCCTGATCAATCCAGACTTTGGGAAACAACTCCATCACCCGTTTTACTGAATCCTCCCATCGACAGGGCAGCATATGGTCAAATTTTCATCCACAATCCGGCAGCCTATGATCCGGATGGGGACAGTATTTCCTACAAACTAACCGTCTGCACCGAAGCAGGATGGCAGACCCATTGATGGATATACTCTTCCACCTGCCAGTGATACCCTGTTTATCAATCCGTATACCGGGGATCTCACCTGGATCACTCCTTCCGATACAGGCATTTACAACATTGCCATTGATGTGGAGGAGTGGCGACAGCGGGGTAAAGATCGGTAACATTGTAAGGGACATGCAGATCGAGGTGTACAATACAGACAACCATGCTCCCGTTCAGAACGATCCGGGAGATTACTGCATTGACAGCTGGAGAGCATTCTGTCATTTGATATTGTGGCCACGGATGAGGATAATGATTCCATCAAACTGATGTGCCTCCGGAGGACCCTTTGTGGTTGAAAGTTAGTCCCTGCCACCTACAGGGTGGATGAGGCCGTCTGCCACTATTGGATACAGCAGGGCACAGTTTGAGTGGCAAACCGATTGCGACCATGTCAGGGAACAGTATTACACTGTGGTTTTTAAAGCAGAGGACAGCAACCTTGAAACACCCCTGGTGCATTTAAGAAACGTGAATATAAAGGTCCTGGGGCCAGCACCGGAGATGCCTTTTCTGATTCCCGGAAGTAACTCGGTAACTGTCACCTGGCCGGCTGATACCTGTTTACCCGTAACAGGATACCAAATTTTCAGAAAGATAGGACCTGCAGGCTATGTTCCCGACACCTGCACGGGAGGAGTCCCCGTCTGAAACAGGATTACGAACTTATTGGTACCACCAGCAACAGGCTCGAAACCATTTTTGTGGATGATAATGATGGAAACGGATTACCCCAGGGAAATGAGTATTGTTATATGATCGTTTCAGTCTACCCCGATGGAGCCTTAAGTTTTCCTTCTCCGGAGAATTGCACTCCCCTGGTGGAGGGATCACCTTCCCTTCTTGAAGTAAGTGTAATAGATCATTCCACCAGTGGAACCATTCAGCTCACCTGGGCCCGCCCACAAGACCTGGATACCATTCCGGCCACAGGTCCCTATGAATATGTCATTTACCGGTCCGATGACCTTCTTGGGAGAGTCAATGACTCAGATGGGTTCCTTCAAAACCTCCGACCTGAACGATACAATATGGCTGGATGAAAATGTGAATACTGAATTGTACCCATGGTCATACAGTGTTGAACTATACAACGATGCACCCGGGAACAGGTTTCTCATCGGCATATCCCGAAGCTGCTTCTTCTCTCTATCCTGATCTGAAGGGGGAGGACAACCGGATTATCATACAGATGCAGAAAAACGTACCCTGGATCAATTATGACTATACCAGTTTACCGGCTGAACCAAAGCAGCGGGGAGTACGATTCCATCGGCATTTACCACCGAGGATACTTTATTGATGAGGGCCTTTCAATGGGGTGGAGTATTGTTACAGGTTACAAGTACCGGATGGAGGCTTGCTGGATGGAGTGCTGTTCGAAAATGTCAACTTCAGCCATACCAACTGCACCACTCCCGTGGATTCCATTCGCACCCTGTCCACCCACCTCAATGGATATTCAGCTGTGCGACAGCGGGTACAACCACCTCTCCTGGAAATATTACAGATCACTCCTGTGCTCAGGATGTGGTGGGTTACACGCTCTATATTATAGTCCAACCTTTGAACGATCCCTCCGGCTCTCATTGCGAATTCGAGGAGCCGCAACGATACGGCCTATAATCATTACCCGGAAAATTCCCTGACGGGTTGCTATTTCGTTACAGCCATTGACTCCTTTGACAATGAATCTGTTCCATCAGTAAGGCTCTGTCTGGACGAGTGTTCCAACTATGTCCTGCCCAATGTCTTCTCCCCAAACGGTGACGGAATCAATGATATTTACAGGCCACTACGCACCTCCTATGTGGAAAGGGTGGACATGAAAATTTTTAACCGTTGGGGAATCCAGGTATTTAAACCGAGGATCCAGATATCAACTGGGACGGAAAGATCAGTAACACAGATCAACTGGTTGCTCCCGGGGTATACTACTATATTTGTGATGTATATGAATACCGGCTTACCGGTATAGAAGTCTATGCCCTTACAGGATTTATTTATGTATATTCAGGCGACGACAATGAAGTATTTATTGAAACCAAATAATAGCGTGATGCGAAAACCTGGACTTGCTGCAGCTGCTGCTGCTGGTTACGGTTTTGGGATTCGGTCAGAGTGGATCCCTACCTGGCCGGACGGGCATGCATGGATCAGTAATCTATACGATTCAGCGCTGTTTCATCTGGAGAAGGCCCTGCAGCAGAATCCCGGTGAGACTGAGATTCTATTACAACCTGGGACTTTCCTATTTCGACACTGCATAATTTCCCGCAGCCAGGGATGCCTTTTATGAAGCTGAAAAGCGCCGAAAGGGAATGGGCAGCTTACTACCTGGCCAAAACCTGAAGTCAAACTGAATCATCCCGAGCAGGCCCTGAAATACCTCAGAATTCATCTGTTCGTCGCGATACAAAGAATCCGAACATGAGATCACTCTGGATGAGGATCTCTCCACTCTGGAGGGATTGCCCGGATGGCAGCAGCTCTGGAATGAAAAACACTGGTACAGCAGTGCCGGGACAGGAGTTTCAGGAAGCCATGTTTCTTAAAGAACCAGGGCGATTACCTGGAGGCCATTAACCTGCTGAATAATCTGGAAAAGCAGGGATACAAGAAGAAGCTATAGTACAGGCTGAAAAGGCACTCATCTACAAGGAGCTTGGGTAATAAAAAAGCGGCCAGTTCTGCTCTGAAATCAGCTGTTAAAAGTGATGTCAGAAACCTGGATGCGCTTCAGCAACTGGCCCTTATTTCAGGCAGCAGATGGAGATCCGGAGGAAGCTGTCGATGGCACTTAACCGGGTGATCCGGCAGGATCCGGCACGTTTTGAAGCTTATCTTCAGAGGGCAGAAGCCCTAAGCCAGGAAGGTGATCTGAGCGGTGCCCTGGACAGATATGGAGCTTTACCTCACCTATTTTCCATGCGGATGACTGACGCACATCTACCGGAAGGGGATGATCCAGTTCAGCATGGAAAATACCTGGATGCCATCCAATCCTTTAACCGGCACTGGAACTTGACAAAGGAAAGGCAGCCTACTATTTTGCCAGGGGGAGAACCTATGCTGCCACCGGAACCACCAGGTATGCCGAGAAAGACATGTCCATGGCACTTGACCTGGATCCCCTGAATGGAGAGATCTGGTTTGAGAAGGGAAAACTGGCCGAACAACTGGGTGACGGAGCAGTGCCTGTCATTGTTACCAGAAAGCCTTCCAGTATGGCATTTATGAAGCAGGTGAATTCATTGATCAGCACTGTGATTAAGTCAGATGGAGCCGGAAAACAGCAAGGAGAACAGACTCAAACAACAGATTCAGTCACTTAGATCCAGGTAACCGGACTGCCATTCTGTCCACCCTAAAGGAATTAAGATCCGAGGGAGATGTTTCCATTCTTCCCGATCTGTTTGAACTTTTGCTGGACCAGGAGGATGAGCAGATTCCAGGATGAAATTAGCTCCACTGCTAAATGATCTGAAAGGATAAGGAGGCTGTTCCGATCCTGCAGAAGCCATTGGAAATCCCGATTATTCAGAGATCCATTACGCATCCTGGTGTCAGCCTGCTGGCAAAATGGTCTCTCCTACGGAAAGCATATCAGTACTTTTGTGGATGTGCTTATCTCCGGGGATTATGACTGCTGCCATAGAGGCCTTTACGGTGATTGAGGAGGCGGTTGGGGATCTGGAACAAGAAGAAAGGAAGAAGCTGGTTGCTCCATGAAATTACAACTAAGGGGAATGGATGAGCAGAAAAAATCCCTCTTGCTTGAACTTGTCAAAGTATATCGAATCTTACTAGTGCATGGATGAGAAGTACTTCATGAACTGGGCCCTTTCATACACCGAAGGATCATCCAGACTGCCGTAATTCATCTTCCCCCTGAAGTCGTCCGGAGATTCATACTGATGTTTCTCCATCCATTTTTTCATCTCCTGGATCATATCCCTGACATAATCCATACCGTTCCGGTAAAGAACCGAACATACCTGAACGGCTGTAGCACCGGCCAGGATCTGCTTTACCACAGCCATTCCGCTGTGAACCCCGGTGGAGGCAGCCAGATCAATCTGATCCACCTGAGAAGATACGATCCCGATCCAGCGAAGGGAATTTCTGAGCTCTGCCGGAGAACTCAACACCTCTGCGGATCCGAAAGCTCATGTTTTTTGTGTCAATATCGGGGGCATAGAAACGGTTGAAAAGAACCACAGCAGCAGCTCCACGCATATAGAGCTGGTTCACCATCCAGGTAATATTGGAAAAACCGTTTCCCAGCTTCACGATCACAGGGAAGAGCCGTGCGTTTTTTTACTTCCTGAAACCAGGTCGAGATAAACCTTCTCATAAGCTCCTGGGATCTTTATCCTTATCAATGGGAAGGAAATAAATATTCAGCTCCAGGCGCATCAGCTCCGGCTTCTTCAATTCTACCGGCAAACTCGATCCATTCTGAGGCACTGACACAATTAATGCTGGCAATAATCGGAATATCCACAGCCTCCTTTGCGGACCTGATCATGCGAAAGATACTCCTCCAGGGAGTTTTCCCGGGCATAGGTCCTGATATAGTCCCCGGCCTCCGGATAATCACTTTCGGCTGACATCTGCCCTATCTCGTAGCATGATCTGTTCTTCGAACAGTGATTTCATCACCACTGCTCCTGCACCGGCCTGCAGCCATTTTTTTAATCCGGTCCACCGAAGTGGTCAGGCCGCTGCTGCTTACAATAATCGGACTCTTCAGGTTAAGCCCTGCAAAGGTGGTAGATAGATCAATCATATGCTTCATTTTCAATAGTTCCTTGCACCAAAAATCAGGCTGCCGATACGAACCATGGTTGCTCCCCTCCTCAACGGCCAGCAGATAATCGCCCGACATTCCACAGGAGAGCTGATCGAAGGAGTCCTGACCACTATGCTGAGAGTTCTTCACGCTATCAAATATACGTTTTAGATGGCGAAACTCCTCCCTGATCTGATCTGAATTTTCGGTGTAAGTAGCCATACCCATTACTCCCCTGATCCTGATATTCTTCATCTCCCGAAACGCGTCGGAGCCCAGCAATAACTGCAGGTCCTCCTCGGACAGTCCGAATTTTGTCTCCTCCTGTGCAATATGTATCTGTAGCAGACAATCGATCACCCGCTCATTCTTTTCAGCTTCTTTGTTCACGATCAGATAGCAATTTCAGGCTGTCCACCCCATGGATCATATGGACAAAGGATGCCAGGTATTTCACTTTATTGGATTGCAGGTGACCGATCATGTGCCAGCGGATATCGTCAGGAAGCCGTTCCTGCTTGGCTGCCAGATCCTGAACCTTGTTTTCACCAAAATCGACGATGCCCGGCCTGGTAGGCCTCCAGGATCATCTCATCGGGCTTGGTCTTGGAAACCGCCACCAGGGTCACATATCCAGGAATCTGTTCCTTGAGTTTGCTAAGATTCTCAGCAATTCCCATACTCCAAGATATATTAATCCAGCGAATGAATCACCAGACCGCTGCGCAGTTTGGGTTCAAACCAGGTGGTTTTGGGCGGCATGATCATTCCGTTGTCGGCAATATCCATCAACTGCTTCATGGTCACAGGATAAAGGGCAAATGCTACTGCCATCTCACCACTGTCCACCCGCCTGCTCAGCTCTTCCAGATCCCGTGATCCCACCCACAAAATCAATACGTTTTGATTTTCTCAGATCCGTAATATTCAGACAGTGGACCCAGTACCTGTTCGGAAAGAACGGTCACATCAAGACAGCCTATGGGATCCTGATCATTATAGGTCCCAGGCCTGGCCGTTAAGCGAATACCAGTTTCCTTCCAGGTACATGCCGAAATTATGAAGCTGATCGGGTTTGTATATCTCAGTACCTTTTTCTTCTACCACAAATCCTTCCTCCAGCTCTTCCAGGAATTCTTCGGGCGTCAGTCCATTCAGATCCTTTACCACCCGGTTGTAATCGATGATGGTGAGCTGAGAGGCCGGAAAATGAACAGCCAGAAAAAAATTATACTCCTCATCTCCCTGTGTGTTGCGGATTATGCTCTTTGCGCTCCTGCCCAACCAGTGCAGCGGCAGCAGTCCGGTGGTGACCATCGGCAACATAGGTATAACTGAATCTCCTGGTCGAAATATCTCAATCGATCCTGTTGATATCCCTGTTGTCGGTGATAAGCCAGAAATGGTGTCCAACCCCATCATCGGTGGTAAAATCATATTCAGGCTCACCCGAAACCACATCCTCTCACGATGGTATCCAGTTCAGCATGATCCGGATAGGCAAAAAATACCGGTTCAGCATTGAAATTGGTTACCCGGATATGGTTCATCCTGTCCTCCTCCTTATCGGGTCTGGTCAGTTCATGCTTTCTTAATCACATCATCCAGGTAATCCTCCACTGCTGCACAGCCCACAATCCCATACTGTGTCTTCCCAAACATGGTTTGCCCGTAAATATAGAGACAGCTCCGACTCGATCCTGAACGAAAGTAGCCTTCGGCAGATAAGTTTTTCCAGATTTTCCTTGCCCTTGTTGTATACCTCGTCCGAATGAAGATCAATATCCTTCAGGCAGATCCACTTCGGGCTTTACCACATGCAGAAAGGACCATGGATTACCTTTTACCTCTTCCCGGGCTTCATCTGAATTCAACACATCATAAGGCCTGGAGGCCACTTCATTCACATTCTCTTTTCCCGGCCTGAATCCTTTAAATGCATGTAATTTTGCCATACTGCTAATTGACTTTAAAGGTGGTATCTCCCTTCTCCAGGAAATTCACAATCTGTCTGGCTGCGGCAACACCTGCATTCAGATTGGCTTCAGCAGTCTGGGCTCCCATCTTCTTGGGTGTAAAGAAAATCCGGTCCTGGATACTGCTCTTCAAGCTCTTCCCTGCAATCGGGAGCGATGTCCGAGAGATATCTGAAATCATCTCGCTCCGGAAACATCTTTTTAAGCCCTCTTCATCAATCACCTCTTTGCGGGCAGTATTGACCAGGGTGGCTCCTTCGGGCATACTGTTCAATAAGATCATAATCTAATGGATCCGCTGGTCTCATGCATTGGCAGGAATATGCAGAGAAATATACTGACATTTGCTGTAGAGGCTCCTCAGCACTCTCTCGCAAACCACCCCATCATTTTTAATAATCACCGGATCCACATAAGGATCAAAGGCATAGACCTTCATCCCAAATCCCTTGGCGATCATTCCTACAATTCTTCCCACAGATCCATAGGCATGGATCCCCAGCTTCTTACCTCTCAATTCTGTTCCTGCAGCCGGAGTAAATCCGTTCCGGTTCATGATACACCATCATTCCCAGGGCCAGCTCAGCCACTGCATTGGAATTTTGTCCGGGAGTATTCATGACAACGACACCCTTTTCAGTGGCTGCTTCCAGATCCACATTATCATATCCTGCTCCGGCCCGAACAACGATCTTCAGATTGTCCGGCTGCTTCGATCACTTCCCTGTCCACATTGTCACTTCGGATAATCAATGCATCCACATCTGCCACTGCATGCTATCAGATCAGACTGGTCGGGATATTTTGCAAGTACTTCCACTTCATAACCTGCTTCTTGAAATACACCCTTTACCTCTTCCACTGCTTCGGCAGAGAAGGGTTTTACTGTTGCTATTAATACTTTTGCCATGTTTATCTGGGATATTTCAATGGATTTAAATACTCTTTTCAAATTCTTTCATGGTATCGATCAATGCCTCAACCGATGAACGGGGCATGGCATTGTAGATGGATGCCCTGAAACCCCCAACCGAGCTGTGGCCTTTGAGTCCCGACATGCCCCTGGCTGTGGCAAATGTCAGAAAATCAGCCTCCTTCTCCTTATACTCCTCCTTCATCACAAAGGTGACATTCATAATGGAACGATCTTCTTCATTGCTCAATCTCTGGAAACAAAGATGGAGTTCCTTTCAATTTCATCATACAGGATCGCAGCTTTCTCCAGATTCAGTTTGTACATGGCTGCTACTCCACCCTGCTCCTTGTACCAGCGAAGGGTGTGCATGGCTGCATAAATGGGCACACAGGGAGGTGTATTGAACATGGATCCTTTTTCAATATGGGTCCTGTAATCAAGCATGGTGGGAATGGCCCTGTCCACCTTCCCCAGGATCTCATCTTTGATGATCACAAAAGTTACTCCCGATGGAGCCAGGTTTTTTTGTGCACCTCCGTAGATGATGGCATATTTGGAAACATCCATGGGACGGCTGAAAATATCAGAAGACATATCAGCCACCAGGTTTACTGGCACTATCCAGGTCTTCCTTAATCTCTGTTCCGTAGATGGTATTATTGGTGGTAATATGGAAATAATCTGCATCGCCGGGACTGTTATAATCCCTGGGAATATATGAATAGGTGGTATCCTTGGAGGAGGCCACCACATCCACTTCTCCAAATAGTTTTGCCTCTTTGATAGCTTTATTGGCCCAGGATCCTGTATCCAGGTAGGCCGCCTTGGTTTTCAGCAGGTTATAGGGGACCATGCAGAACTGCATACTGGCTCCTCCCTGGAGAAGCAGCACACTATAGCCTGAGGGAATATCCAGCAATTCTACAAACAAGTTGCTGGGTTTCATCCATGATGGCCATGAACTCTTTGCTGCGGTGGGAGATCTCCATGACTGAAAGTCCCGACTGTTGTCCAGGTCCAGAATGCCTTCTGCGGTATTTTTGATGGTATAAGGCGAAAGGATGGATGGACCTGCTGAAAAGTTATGTTTCTTCATTGCGAATGTGTTAAAGTATTAATGAGTTAATGAGATAATAGCTATTGATATTGTTATTTCAATAACAATTAAAATTACATTTAATACAAATGTAGCCAAGCATTGTGAATAACTTAATCTATAGTTATTTAATCGTATTTGCTTAATGTTTCAAAGTGCACCAGGTGATCGCCCTTTAATACCGGGAATCAGATTCGTCAGATCATATTCATGACAATATCCGATCACATCATCCAGGTTGTTCTTCTTCAACCGGTGTCGCTGGGCCACCTTCTCAATATAGGCCATCATATCCCCTTTTGCCGCCTCATAGAGGTCCATGGCTCCCAGGGTGGCATCACAAATGGTATAGAACTGGTCATCTTCCAGCACCATTTCAGCCAGTGCCCCTGCAAAAAGTGTATCCTCCAGGTTAAATTTGTTCTTCCAGCCGGCACAGAGAACCAACAGGTCTCTCCCCTGTTCCTTGATATGCCTTGGCCAGAGCCGAAATATTCAGATAGGCTCCAATAAGTACCTGGCTTCCGCTGGAAGCCAGGTGAATGGCATTGGTTCCATTGGTGGTGCTGTAAACAATCTGCTTCCCCTTCACCCGTTCCGGTGTGAAATTGTAGGGAGAATTTCCAAAATCGGCAAAATCCCTTACAATTCCATCCCGTTCTGCCGCCACCATAAATCCCTTCTCCTTATAGGCCTTTGCCTCCTCCAGTGTTCCCACCGGAATGATCCGTTCCACCCCATTCATAAAAGCAGTGACAATGGCCGAACTGGCCCTCAGAATATCCGTCACCACCACAATGGCTTCCCTGTTCTCATAATAGGGAAAGAGTGCAGGTGAATAACACACCTCAATCTTCTGCTTTCTCCATATCCTTCTGGTTTAAACTCCCGGTTTGTAGAAAGGAGGTTTGACCACCATGGCCGCAATCTGCTTGTTCCTGATGCCGATCAGTATTTCAGTATCCTTTTTAGCATATTCCATCTCCACATAGCCCATTCCAATTCCTTTTTTCAGCATGGGTGACATGGTTCCGGAGGTTACCTCTCCAATGGTATTGTCCTTCCAAATCAAGGATGGGATAATGCTGCCTGGGGATTCCCCGTTCCAGTAGTTCAAAACCAACCAGACGTTTGCTTACTCCATTGGCTTTCTGTTGCTCCAGTGCAGCCCGGTTGATAAAGTTATTGCCCTCTGTAAACTTGGTGATCCAACCCAGTCCGGCTTCAAGTGGAGAAGTGGTCTCATTGATATCATTTCCGTACAGGCAGAAACCCATCTCCAGCCTCAGGGTATCTCTGGCAGCCAGTCCGGCAGGCTGCACTCCCATCTCCTTTCCTGCTTCAAAAAGCTTTTCCCATATTTGGGTCCATCCTCGTTATACATATATAGTTCAAATCCACCGGCTCCGGTATAGCCAGAGTTGCTGATAATCACATCCTTCACACCGGCCAATTCGCCGGTAACAAAATGGTAATAAGGGATCTGCGAAAGGTCTATGGACGTCAGTTGCTGAATCAGATGCCGTGGCATTGGGACCCTGAACGGCCAGTTGTGAAATCCGATCCGAAGCATTTTCCACCATCAGCACCCCTGGTATTCTGCTCCATGATCCACTTATAGTCTTTTTCCAGTATTGGATGCATTGACCACCAGCAGGTACTTCTCATCTTCATACATATAGACCAGCAAATCATCCACAATTCCACCCTGGTCGTTTGGGAAACAGGTATACTGAATCTTCCCGGCTTCCAGCAATGCCACATCATTGGAGGTGATTCTCTGAACAAGGTCAAAGGCTTCGGGACCCTTGATCCAGATTTCACCCATGTGGGACACATCAAATACTCCCACATTCTCTCTAACGTTGAGATGCTCCTGTCTTACACCTGAATATTCCACCGGCATCTCGAAACCGGCAAAGGGAACCATCTTTGCACCCATGCAAGAGATGATAAGGCTTATAAAATTGTGTCTGTTTCATACGGACAAAAGTAATACTTTCCCAGCAGGAAAGAAATTGTTAAACAACAGGATCTATTTGGAGAGTACCTTAAATTCCACCCGCCGGTTCCGTTCCCTGTCCTTCAGCCGTATCATTGGGCGCAACAGGCTGTGTATCAGCATATCCTTCATAACAAGCATCTCCTCCGAAATTCCTCTTCCTGACCAGATAATCCACCACTGCTTTGGCCCTGTCCCTGGAAAGCTTCTGATTGATGCGAAGTGATCCCGGTATTATCCGTATGACCCGAAATCTCCAGTTTCATGGTAGGATTATTCTCAAGGAACCGGAATACCTGGTCCAGGGCATCATAGGATTCTGGCCTGAGGATGGCTTTCCCGGTTTCAAAATAGATATTATCCAGTACAACCTTGGTCCCCACTTCCACTTTTTTCAGGAAGAAATCCTTTTGCAGTCTTACATCTCCGTTGGCACTGAGAAGTAAGATCAAGTATATCAAGGAAATAAAGATATCCGGAAGCATTGATTTCCACAGCATAGGCTTTTGGTTCAGGTAATCTGGCTGTATAGGTACCATCGGCGTATCGGAGATCACAAAGGCATCCCTTTCTCCGGTAGTCGGATCAATAAATGCCAGCTTGGCCACAATGGGTTCTATTCCCTCCGATGGTATCCAGCACCTTCCCGTAAAGTACCAGGTGGTATCCAGTCCTTCAGCTCAGGCCTGGTAAGAAATCCAGTTTTCCCGGAACCCGGACCTGCCACAAGCTGGTCCTGAGTCTTGCATAACAACTCCTTTTCCGATCCGAGAAAGACCACCTTATAGATATCCTTGGCACCTAAACCACCTTCCCTGATGGCGGAATAATATCCATAGCTTCCGGTTCGATCAGTAATATAAAAAACCTCATCATCGGGAGTATTGATGGGATATCCCAGGTTTTTCGGGTCAGACCACACTCCAGTTTCTCTTCGTTCAGATCGGAAAATATCATATCCTCCCATGCTGTTGTGACCCTGGGAAGCAAAATAGAGGTATCTGTCATCCGGTGAAATAAATACTCCCTCCTCATCATATGGTGTATTGATGGCTGATCCGAGATTCGTGGGTTTATCCCATTTCCCCTTCCGGTCCAGCCTGGAGACCATGATGTCCTTCCCTCCTGTGGTGAGTTTGCTGTTCCTGGAAACAATATAAAGCTCCTTTCCATCCGGTGAAAGGCAGGCAGAGGTCTCACCATCTTTACTTGTAAGTCTGCCGGCAATGCCCTTGGGGCGTGTCCATTTGTCTTTATCAGGTTTGATACGAAGAAATCTGGATATCCCCGCCCTGGATTGCTCCCCTGTAAAGAAGCAGTGCAGATCCCTGCCCTGCAACACCCACCACCGCATCATTGTTTCCAGAATTAAAAGGCTTGTCCAGCCTGACAGCTCTGTCAAATGTTCCATCCACCAGGGATGAGCTATAGATATCCTCGTTGAACTTGTTGTCTATTTTATTCCGCTTTGCCTTCCCAAAGGGACGGCGCGAGGTAAATAAAAGAGCCGTGTCGTTAAAGCTTAAACAGGATTATAATCATCGTATTTCGAATTTACCTCCTCGCCCAGAGGCTGAATGATCACCCTGACAGGGTCCCTGGAAAGGGTCTTGCCATGCATGCACTCATCGAGTCGCTTGGCATGCAAGTCGGGCATATTCCAGTTTCTCTTTTGGTTCCAGCTGACTGCTGTATAAATTATAGTGTTCAATCGCATTGTCAAACTCCAGGACCAGCTGGTAGGCCTTTCCCAGCATCAGGTGAATATCCATGCTTACCTCGGGATCGATGGTATACGCCTTTACGAGGTAGTTGATTGCTTCGTACTTGTTATCGGTAAAAAGATAACAAACCCCAAGCTTATAATTGAGCGCTGCATTCTCAGGATTGTATTGATGTGCAAAGAGATAGTGATCCCTGGCCAGGTCATAGGTTCCCTATCCCTCTTCGAAATTCCGGTTCCCTTCTTTGATGCTTTCCCAGGCCTCCTTAAATCCGGTATCAATTCCTGTTCTGAAAGAATTTCGCTTTGATCTTCACATCCTCCTGGGACCAGACATTCGCATAGGCGAGCAGCAAAATACCAATGATCACCCATTTATATGCATTATTTCTCATATCAGCGATCACATTCATTAATAAATTCATTGGCTTCCTCGGCTCCAAGCTCTATGGCCCTGTTCCAGTCTTCACAGGCACCCATTAAGATCACCTGTCAGCTCCCGGATCAAACCTCTGTTCAGGTAGAGTAAGGCGTCATCGGGATGTTCCTGCAAGAGTTCCGTCCAGCAGACTCAGTGCCGGTACCAGCTGACCCTGCTCCTGCCAGCAGAGATGCTTTGTTAAGCTTCGCTGAGGCCATCAGGGTCCCACTGGTAATGGCTGCATTAAAATCCATGATGGCGCCCTCCTTATCGTCCGTAAAAAAACTGGCATACCCCCTGTTATTCAAAGCAATAGTAAGCTGAGGATCCAGATTCAAGAGCAGTGGTATAATCCTCAATGGCTCCCTCATAATCACCCAGCAGGATCTTTACAGATCCCATATTATTATATGCCAGTGGAAAATCAGGATTGTGGGCAATCGCCTGTTGATAGTCGAAATGCGATCCCTGGAAATCTCCTATTCTTCTCTTAATACCGGCCCGTTCATGGTAGGCCAGTGCAAAATCCACCTTAAATTCAATGGCCCGGTCGAAGTCATTCATAGCCAGCACATCCGTTCCATCCCTGATTTCGGATAAGGCCCTGAAATAATAGGACCAGGGATCTGGTAATCCATTGGGGATGGCCTTATCAAAAAGTCGCCGGTCCGCCCCGGTACTGTCCTCCCCAAAAAGAATGTATCCCTTATAAAAATAGGCTTCTCCCAGTGAAGGATCGTAAAAAAGGGCGGTTTCAAGAGCGGATTGGGCCTGATCCAGAACTCCCCATTCAATAAATACCTGTCCCCTTAACAACCAGGCTGACGCATAGGTGCTATCCAGGTCAAGACATAAAGAAAAGGCAGCTGCTGCCAGTTCATACTCCCCCTGTTGAACATAAGCAATCCCCTCATTCAGAGCTTTATCTCTTAGTCTTTTTTCAGAGAATGATGGTTGTCCAAATACGATCTGGCAGCTTAGCAAGCCAGCTACAATAAACAATATATTTCTTTTCATTTTCCAGCCCTCCGGACAAAATATTCAGAAAGGTTTTATTTCTAAAAATAAATTAAATATTTTTAGTGATCTAAAGTAGTTTTCAACCTAGACATCAGTCATCATGATCACAGACCTGAATTATCTAAAAACCATGTCAGGCGGCGATTCAAAGTTTATCAAGGAAATGATTGACCTTTTTCGGGAGCAAATTGATGAATATAAGAGCATTATGCCTGAATTGCTTCAGAAGAAAGGATTATGATGGTCTTTCAAAAATGGCACACAAAGCAAAATCTTCCGTGGCGGTGATGGGAATGACCGAGGTAGCAGATCTATTGAAGGAACTGGAGATTCTTAGCCATAAAGAGAAAGAGGTGGATCGTTATGAATCTTTGATCGCTCATTTTCTGGAACAGAGTGAGCTGGCCATAATTGAGCTGGAACGCTGATTATTAAGGGGCCCACTATGCTGGAAACAAGAAAAATAAATGATATTCTGGTGGTGAACCTCAAGGATTCCAACCGCCTCAATGCTTTGATTACGGAACCTGTGAAAGAGAGTCTGCTGGAATTTTTTAATAAACCCAATACCAATCTGGTATTTGATCTGCAGGGCATCACTTTCATTGATAGTTCGGGATTTGGTGTTTTTCTCTCAGCCATGAAAGCTGCCAATAACAATTATGGTCAGTTTAAGATCTGCAATGTGAATGCCGATGTGATGGAGCTGTTCAAATTGCTGCAATTACATCATGTTTTTGAAATTTATGATGAACTTGATTCCTGCCTGGAGAGTTTCAATCAATAAATATTCCTTAATTTAGCCGTCCAAATTAAAACATCTTGATATGCAACGACTAATTTTATTGGTAGTGACTTGCCCTTCTGGCAGTTTCATGTAACCAGAGCGTAAAGAAAGAGGGAGTTAGCTCCGGAAGCTGAACAAACTGAGAAAATAGTCTCCGTCAGCATCGTGGAATTGCTGGCCACTCCAGCTGAATTATGAGGACAAAGAAGTAGCTGTTTCAGGCATGGTAACCCATGTATGCCGGCACGGTGGACAAAAGTGTTTCATCGTTGCTGACGATGGAGAGACACAGATCAGAATTGTTCCGGGGGGAGATATTGACGAATTTAAGATCGATCTGGAAGGCTCCACCGTGGCATTTAAAGGGATCTTCAGGGTTTTGAATGCCGAACAGGCCGACGAACACGTGGAAGATCATGAATCCAAGGAGCACCATGCGGTGGAGCAGGCTCATAGCAGTGCTGAAAAAGCCGATTATTTTGTAGAGGCGCTAGACTTCAAAGAAGTCACCCAGTAAACAGTATGAACTGGAGAAAGTGGAACCGGTGGATTCACCGGGAACTGGGATTCCTGTTTTTTGGAATGACCATCATCTATGGTATTTCAGGGATCGCACTGAACCATTCATGTAGCCCGACACTGGAATCCTGGCATTGATCACGCAATCCATAATCATCAGTATCCCGACACACTCCGCAAAGCTGAGGTGGACCGGAATATCATTGAAGAGATCCTGGAAATTACAGGTGAGAAAGAAAATTACAAACAGTACTATTTCCCCAACCAGGATCATCTGATGATCTATCTGAAAGGTGGTCATATTACTAGTAGATCTGCCCACTGGCGAATATGCAGATTACCAAGATTCGCAACCGACCTGTTTTTAGCGAACTGAATTACCTTCACTACAACAAGCCAAAGAAACTCTGGACCTGGTTCTCTGACCTCTATGCATTTGGATTGATCCTGATGGCCATATCAGGACTGTTCCTGGTTAAAGGAAAGAAAGGGATCACCGGCCGTGGAGGAGTTCTCACCATTATCGGGATTCTGATCCCTCTTCGCTTTCTCATTATCTACCTCTGGTTGTAACTCAGCGCATCCTCATGGATTCGATATATACGTATTATTTTCGGATATGATATGTTTAATCCAGCCCGTAACATGAGTGAAGAGATCCTGAAAGCATTAATGCAATTGTTTGCCATCATTTCCCGTCCGGGAGTGATGCATCAGAAAGACGACTGGTGGTAGAATCCTTCCTGAACAGGCAGCTCAACCAGGAACTGGTGGCGGTATACCTGGATGTATTCGACGGACTATTTCGACCAGGTGATGGAGGAGGATGCCAAGGTCACCAAAAAGGAGACGGCTTGTTTCCAGACGATCGGTAAGGGTACTTAAAGATATGTACTGCCATCAATGAAGAACTTGCTCAACCTCAAAAAATTGTTGTCCTGTTTCAACTGCTGGAATTTGTAAAATCGGATAACCGCAGGCATCCAGCCAGGAAATGGAATTTATCTCCACGGTAGCTGATACCTTCAATATTCCTGATAAAGATTTTGAGCTGATCCGGGATTTTGTACTTTCAGACGGGAGCTGGATGACAAATCTGAATACCTGGTGGTGGATGGCACAGAGGGAAATGGCGGCAGGAAACAGATCAAACATATTTACAGGGAAAACCTCCTTGGTCAGATCCGGCTTTATACATATCCATTCCACCAACCTCTATTTTGTCAAGTACGTCGGACAGGCTGAACTGTATATGAACGGACAGCTGCTGGAACCATTATAAGACCTATCCCCTTAATACAGGATCATCACTGCGAAATCAGCAAATTGCACCGGTCTATTACAGCGATGTTGTATCTCTCTTTGTGGGAGATATGGTGAAATCCAGAATTGTTTTTGAAGCACAGAACATCACCTACCGGTTTAAGAATGGGACCGTGGGTCTGCACGATGTGGGTTTCACCGAACAATCGGGCCGACTGGTGGGGATCATGGGTGCCAGCGGCGCAGGAAAATCTACCCTGCTCAATGTGCTGAACGGGGCCACCTTACCCTCCGAAGGGAAGGTGCTGATCAATGGAATTGATATTCATAGCGGTGATCCGAGCATTGACGGGATCATTGGTTTTGTCTCCCAGGATGACCTGCTCATTGAAGAACTTTCTGTATATCAGAACCTCTACTACAATGCCAAACTCTGTTTTGAGAACTATACCGAAGATCAGTTGGTGGAGACAGTTCATCGTGTTCTGATAAACCTGGGACTGTTCGAGATCAAGGATATTCAGGTGGGATCTCCCCTGAATAAGAAGATCAGTGGCGGACAACGAAAAAGACTGAATATTGCCCTGGAACTGATCCGTGAACCTGCTGTGCTTTTTCTTGATGAACCCACCTCAGGACTTTCAAGCCGTGACAGTGAAAACATCCTGGACCTGCTCAAAGAACTTACTTTCAAAGGAAAGCTGGTATTTGTGGTCATTCACCAGCCTTCTTCGGATATTTTTAAGATGTTCGACAGGCTGCTGATACTCGATACAGGGGGATACCTGATCTACAACGGCAATCCCGTCGATTCCATCATGTACTTTAAATCCAAGGTTCAGGCAGCCGACTGGAATGAAAGTGAATGTCCACCTGTGGTAATGTAAATCCCGAACAGGTATTTAATATTGTAGAAACCAGTGTCCTGGATGAATTTGGAAAACTCACCCACACCCGGAGAATTTCCCCAAAGGAGTGGAGTGAGCATTTCAGAGAACAATTACAGAGAAGTGAAGAAAGAGAAAGCCACCAAAGAGGAGCTTCCGGAAATATCCTTCAAGATTCCCGGCAAACTAAAACAGTTTGGTGTCTTTATCAAGCGGGATATCCTAAAGAAGCTGAGCGACACGCAATACCTGGTTATTAATTTCCTTGAAGCACCGCTTGCTGGCTTTTCTGCTGGCATTTATTGTTCGCTATTTCGATTCAGACGTCTCCAATGAATTCAGGTATACCCTGCTGGAAAACAGCAACATGCCCGTCTATATTTTTATGTCGGTCATTGTGGCCATTTTCATGGGACTTACAGTCAGTGCCGAAGAGATCATCAAGGACCGAAAAATCCTGAAACGCGAAGCCTTCCTGAACCTGAGCTGGTCGGGTTACCTGCTTTCCAAAGTGGCGGTCCAGTTTTTACTTTCTGCCATACAGGCCTTCACCTTTGTGATTATCGGAAATTCGATCATGGGGATACAGGGAATGTATTTCGAATACTGGCTGGTACTATTCTCCTCCTGGGCCATGGCCAATATGATGGGGCTCCTGATTTCAGACAGTTTCAAAACGGTGGTCACCATCTACATCCTTATTCCCTTCCTGGTCATTCCCCAGATCATTCTGAGCGGGATCATCGTGAAATATGAGAACCTGAATCCGCAGATCTCTTCCCCGAAGAGGATTCCCTTTTATGGTGAGATCATAACCGCCCGCTGGGCCTACGAAGGGCTTGCTACCTATCAGTTTATGAACAATGATTACCAGAAACATTTTACGACTGGGACAAACTGAAAAGCAACTGCAAATCTTAAAGCCAATTTTCATCTGACAGGAACTGCTGAATAAACTCAGCTTTATTGAAAGAAACCTGGAGAACCCGGAAGAAGCTGAAACAATAGAGATACAATCTGAAATCGCTTCGGATAGAAGTCGGATGAACTAGGAGCGTTTGATCATGCATGAATACTACAAGGACACCCCCACCTTTTCCATGAAATATCTGGATAGCTGTCCCCGGAATCGATCAATCGAGGAGATCCTGGACTATACCAGGGAATACCTTGAAACGCTGAAGGATTTCTACTCAGAAACCTTTAAGCAGCTGTCAATACAGGATCAATGAGATCACACAGTCCTTCGATCTGGAGGAACTGCAGGAACTGGAACGCCGACATACCAACAAAAGCCTGGAAGAGTTTGTGACCAACAACAAAACTTTGATCTATTACACCGAATTATAAGGGGGATATGATCCAGAAAAGGGATCCCATTTACCTGTGATCCCACCAACAAATTCATCAAGGCCCATTTCTATGCACCCAGAAAAATGATTGCTGGGACCTTCGTGCCGACCATATGGGTCAACGTCATGGTGATCTGGTTCATGACTCTGATCCTGTATATCCTGCTCTATTTCAGGGTGCTTAAGAGGATCCTGGATATTATGGAGCAGACTCACTCCCAAGAAAAGTCTAAGTTAAGAAGTTCACCACAGAAAACAGAGGCTACCCTTTTGAGATACCCTCCGTATATAATGCAGTGATATTGACGGGGGCCTGCTACTCTACAATCTCAATCATTTTGAAGGGAACCCTGATGATGGATTCATAATCTTCACCTGCTTCAAGCATATCTTCATCATCCTCCTCGTAATACCAGTTAATGATCACTTCGTTTTTGCCTTTGTGAATGGCTTCAAGCTTCTTGAATACATCCAGAATACACTTTGAAGAACTGGTATTAAAATATTCCAAGCTGAACATTAACCTGGGTAAGATCCAGAGGTGCACCACTATTGCGGGGCGTTCGTCGGAGTATCGATTGACGAGATGCATTCGACAGCCTCGCATTGGCTTGAGAGTTGGAGGGAGGACGAGGAAAGACATGGGGCGAACTGGGACCGCACTTGCCTCAGATTTCTTGCTGGTGAACTGGACAGCAGATGAATTGCTTGCCGAGGCGAAGGGCCGCAGATTGTATCGAACCTCGGCGCATGTTCTAGATTGCGCAACGAAACTGATTCGCGACGACAGCAGGGGTGCACTTTCCGAACTCTCGAAGGGGCGATGACCCCAACTCGGGACTCGACACTGCTCACTTCCATGTGGTGCGGCTGCCTCGTGGAACAATTGCAGGCCGACATGGTCAAGGCTGAAATGACCCGGCGGAACAGGTGACCGATGAGTGAAGTATCAGTCGTGCTTA
>CAWBWE010000022.1:0-376676 GCA_963792395.1 uncultured Bacteroidales bacterium | reverse complement strand
AGTGGGAAACAAATCAACTCCTTCCCGGTCAGTATGGATGAAGCTTATGTGGAGTCGCTGTTCCTTGAGAAGGTGAAGCGTACGGCTTCAATAGTGTAGATGAGTGGGCGGAAAAGTCCCGGACCACCGCCATGATTGTCATTCGAAAAGACACCGTATTGTATGAAAAATACTTCAATGGATTTCTCCCGGGATTCCTATTTCCATTCCCAGTCCATGGCCAAATCCTTTATTTCAACACTCAGAGGTTGTGCCATTGAGGATGGATACATAAAAAGCGTTGAAGATCCTATGACAGCCTATATCCCGTAAACTCCTGGAGAGGGATGTCCGCTTTGGAAATATTACTATCAAAAACCTGCTGATGATGCAAAGCGGTCTGGAACAGTGATGACTATCGTCCGAGGTATAGGTATCCACGCCCCCTGCACCACGAGGCCTAGGTTACTATCATGGCAATGTCCGCAAACTCCTGTTAAAAAAAAGGGTGGACATCGCAGGAGAGCCCGGACAACATTTCCAGTACAACAATTATAACACTTCTTACCTGGGGCTGATCATTGAAAAGGCGACCGGTAAAACGGTTTCTGAATACATGGAAGAAAAACTGTGGTCCCGGATCATGGAATATGATGCACTGTTTTCCATTGACAGTAAAAAATCGGGATTTGAATACATGCCCAGCCGTTTGATGGCAAGGGCTATAGATTATGCCAGATTCGGACGCCTGTTTCTCAATGAAGGGAATTGGAACGGAGAACAGCTTCTTTCAAAAGAATGGATTCAGGAAGCCACCATGGAGGACACCGGCATTCCAAGGGAAATCTATCCATCATGGATGGGCAGCGAGTGCAGCAGGACCTACTACAGCTATCAATGGTGGGGTCATGTGAACTGTGATTCAAGCTATCAATTCTTTGCCTCAGGGAATCTTGGTCAGGAGATCTACATCCTTCCTCAGGAAGAAATCTTGATAATCCACTGCGGCAACTCACTGGAGCATTATAATTCCGACCTGCTTAGAAGTGCTGCAACTTTGATCAAGAAAAATAAATGAAAGTTCAGATGAAACACACAAAAAGAATACTGGGAAAAATCTCCCATGCTATTGCGATCAGTCTTATTCTATTATTCATCCCGGGGTGCATTTCGCTGGCGCCTGTGCCTGATACCATTCAACTAGAAATTGAAGATGCGCTCGAGCGAGGATTTGACGGTATCATTGTCTACGTGGATCAAAGCGGAGATACAGCGCTTTATGCTGCCGGATGGAAAAATAGAGAGAACAAGGTCCCCGCTGACCCACACTCCTTATTCAAGATAGCGAGTATCAGTAAGCTGTATATCGCCGCTGTTACTGCCAAGTTGGTCTATGACGATAGTTTGTCATTAGAAAAAACACTAGCAGAATATATACCTGATCTTGTTGGAAGAATTGAACATGCAGAATCGATTACACTCAGCATGATGTTACAACATCGTAGCGGCATTCCCGATTTCATTGATCACCCCGATTACCCCTGGGGGGAGCCACCGATGAGTATCAGGGAAACGCTGGAGCTGGTATTGGACATGCCTGCCGACTTCGAACCTGATAAGAGATATAAATATTCAAATACAAATTATCTGCTGATCGGAGAAATCCTTGATAGTACCTTGGGCTATAGTCATCATCAGTATATCCAGAGGGAAATCATACAAGTACTTGAGCTATACGATACCTACAGTTTGCTTAGTGAAGTTAACTTAGATGATGTGATGAGTGGATATTTCGTGGGCTATGATCCGGATATTAAGCAGAATGATTATATAATCCCAGGGGGGTCTATGGTCGCTACGGCGCAGGATGTGGGTGTGTTTTTAAGAGCGCTGATTGATGGGACTTTGTTAAATGAAGAGGAGCAGGAGATTTATTCTTCGGTTTACGACTATGAGCATACCGGTGAATTACCAGGGTATATGAGTATTGCAAGATATCATAAAGATATTGACGCGGTTGTTATTCAGCTTATTAATACGAGTGGAGGAAACTCATGGTCAAAAGCGGAATTAGTGTACAGAAGAATCATTAGAATTCTGGAAAAAGGGAATTAACAAGCTTAGTATATATCCATTACCAGTTACAGGTTAGCTATTTGTAAAGCACCCCCACCAAGACTCGCGAGGTCATCAGACCGAGCAACTCTCCCTCTCGCTTCAAGGATCAAAGTGCGGGATCATAGATCCGGATCTTACCAGTTCATCTGAGTTTCAGATGGACACGATATTCGAATATCCTTTGATTTAGTTATTAACTAATGGAAAAGAAAGCGCTGTGTTAAACTTTAGCTATTATCTTTAGCGGTATGTAAATTATATTAGCTAATGCAAGTTTCAGTAAATAGAAAGAACTTAAGATTCCTCCCGGATTCCAGCAGGGTAATTGCGCGATTTCTTTTTACAGGTGACGAAAGGGCTTTAACTACCATACGTTCAGTACTAGGAATGTCTGACGAAGATGCATCGGCTGCATTGAAGACAGGTACTGAGGGATTATTCAATGCGTCACAGGAATATTTCAAAGGTTTTTGAAAAGCATTTTAATAAGATTGCCCATCTGTTTGCGAAGTTGGAATATTGATCCTGGAAACTCTCGATTTTCGCCGAAAATTACTTATTGGTTCCTATTTTACAATGGAATATTCCATTGAATCAGCCGCCTTTTTTAATCCTTCCATTGTTGAACATCCTGATCAGTCTGAGACCGGTCAAGGTGAAAAAAGAGTAATCATTAAGTTTCAGGGCAACCGGGGAAGGACATATTTCATCGATTGTTTTCCGGACAGGCGTTACTTGATCAAGAATAACAATCTTTCAATTGAACCTGTAGGAAACATGCTGGAGGAAGCTGAGCATATCCGTCGGCATATATACGATAAAGAATCCTTCAGAGTCCAAGCTGGATGAAATGAAGGATTTTCAGGGAATTATTCCATCCGGTTTAATACTGGATAAGCTAAATGACAAATTTACCTATGGCGAACTCTATAGATGCATTGAAGAAGATAGAAAGATCACTGCACCTTGCTGCCTATAAAGAGATGTTTTTTAATCAGATTATGTGGCTGGCTTCGTCGCATTACGAACTTGAATTTTCCTTAGATACCAATATATCCGAAAGGGTAATTTTCCCTGTATCCTGCAAATGAAAATAATGGGATTGAAGATGCCCGTTTCGTGAAATTTATTGATGATAACGATGAAGTGACTTATTATGCCACCTACACCGCCTATGATGGCACTACGATATTGCCAAAGCTGCTGGATACCAGTGATTTTTATCATTTCAGGGTATTGCCACTTCATGGTGAAATTGCGCAGAACAAAGGGATGGCCATTGTTTCCAAGAAAAATCAATGGTAAATATGCCATGCTTTGCCGGCTGGATGGAGTTAATAACTACATCGCCTATTCTGATAATATTACTATCTGGCGTGAAGCAAAATTATTACAACAACCTAAATTTCCCTGGGAATTCATTCAAATAGGAAACTGCGGATCACCCATCGAAACCAGTGAAGGATGGTTGGTAATTACACATGGGGTTGGCCCGATGCGGGAATATGTACTTGGGGCATCTCTGTTCGATCTTGATAATCCTGAAAAAGAAATAGGAAGGTTAAAATCACCTTTATTGATGCCCAATACTGAAGAAAGAGAAGGATATGTTCCCAATGTGGTTTATTCCTGCGGATCCATGATTCATAATGAGTGATTTGATCATTCCCTATGCCATGTCTGATTATGCCTCAACCTATGCCACAGTAGATTTGAAAGAACTTCTGAGTGAACTGAAAAATTCCAAATAGCAGGAAACATATTGGAAGCTCAAACAATCACAAGTTCTGATATCGAGCTGAATAAAGCGTGTGACCCGGATGTCCTCCAAAACAGTTGGCGTTATTGTTGCTCATCCCGATGATGAAACATTGTGGGCCGGAGGAACAATCCTGAGCCATCCCTCATGGGATTGGTTTATTGTTTGTCTTTGCCGATGAAGCGATACGGAGACGTGCCCCCAAGTTTTACAAAGCCTTAAAGGTTTTAAAATCAGAAGGGATCATGGGTGACCTGGATGATGGACCCGATCAAAAACCATCTGGATGAAAATGAGGTTGAAGATGCGATTCTGGACTTATTGCCTCCAAAACATTTTGATCTGATAATTTCCCATAATCCTTCCGGTGAATACACCAGGCATATCAGGCATGAGGAAATAGGCAAAGCAGTGATTAGACTCTGGCATTCCGGGAAAATACCTGCCAGTGAACTATGGACTTTTGCCTATGAAGATGGCAATAAGGAATATTTTCCAAGACCTATTGAAATCGCTCCGGGATATCGCACACTTACAAAACGAATATGGCTGAAGAAAATACAGCATCATTACAGAAACATACGGATTTGACAAGGATAGGTTTGAAGCCAAAACAACACCCCGGGCAGAATCATTCTGGCAATTTACAAATTCCTATGAAGCTAAAAAATGGCTTAAAGTGGCGGTGTCCATGAGTCCATGATCATAAATTCGTATTCACATGAAAGTATTGGTATTATATGATTATCCCCCTTCCCCCGGAGGACTTGCAACACAGGGAGACCTGCTATACAAGGGACTGCTGGAAATGGGTGTCGATGCACATGCTGTTCATTTCGAATCGGCCCAGGAGAAGGAATGGTACTATCGCTGGTTTGAACCTGATGTGGTTGTTGGAGTAGGTTATTGGGGACATACTCCGCATTTGGTGCTTCATCCGCAGCGTTATGGAGTACAGGCAGTACCATGGTTGGTGGCCGATGGATTATATTGCAAACTACCAGGAAGTGTTGAATGCTCTTCCGCTTATCCTGGTAACCTCCAACTGGGTGAAGGAGATGTATGTTCGCGACGGGATTAATGGTGATAAAATTGAAGTATTACCGGTAGGTTGTGATACTGATGCTTTTAAACCGCATGATAAGAACGATCCGAAAATTCAGGCTGTACGTGAAGCACTGGGTATATCACCCGATCAGCTAATGATTCTCACAGTCGGAGGCGATGCTGCCTCAAAAGGGTGCACAGGAGGTCATGCAGGCGCTTGCTATCATAGATACCAAAGCACCTGATTGGAAATATGTTTGCAAAGTATGGCCTCAACCGCGGACCAAGATTCAAAACCTGGCTCGATCTGGAATTGGCGACAATCTCTGGGCATTGAAAAAAATGTGACCTATACCACCAACACCATTTCACGGAATTTCATGCCTTACCTTTTTGGTGCCTGCGATATTTACGCAGCCCCTTCCCGGCTGGAAGGCTTTGGAATGCCTCAGGTGGAAGCCGGTGCCTGTGAAAAACCGGTCATTAAGCATTAAGGCCATGGGAATGCTGGATACACTTGTCCATGGAGAAACGGCTTACCTGGCAAAGATTGCGCAGGAAATTGTGGTAAATGAAGTATCGCTTGGGGATGAATCAGGCTTTGAGGATAAGCACAGGGTGAGTATTTGATGCACCACGGACAGTGGATTACCGGGCAAATGTTCATGATATTGCAAAATATTTAATGATTCTGATGAAGGATGCTGCATTACGCGAAAAAATGGGCAAAGCAGGCAGAGAGCGTGTCGTGCAACACTTTGACTACCGCGTAGTTGCAAAAAAGTTTGTACAGATAATGAACGATAGACTGGGAATCAGTTAAATTGAGAATTAAAGCGATGCATCCGGAAATACGGCAAGAGATAGAAGAGGCAAAGCAGGCTGCCCTTGAAGTGTTGTTGCACAATGCGAATGGTCCATTTCATGGACTTCCCCGCACAGCAGGCTGGGGATACCCGGAACCATATACAAGGGATTTGATGTTTTCAATTTTGGGAATTGCTGTTTCAGGTAATCAAAAGCTGATGGATAGTACCAGAGAAGTGCTGGAAACACTGGCAAAAGAATCAGACAGAACATGGCCACATTCCTTCACTGGTGCATGACAAGGAAAGACCGGGGAGCCAGTGATACCACGCCCTTGTTTTTGCTTGGTGTTGGCATTTTCAGGAAAGTTACAGGAGAACCGGATTTTCTTAAGAACGCGGTCGAAAAGGCCCTTATCTGGATGGAGTATCAAAGCCCCACAGATCGAGTACCTGGTTGCTCAACAGCCGACAAGCGACTGGCGCGATGAGCAATGGGTTTTGGGATATGGCTTATTTGTGAATACTCTGGTATACAGCTATCTCCGCCTACTGGGATTGCATGAAAGAGCAGACAAAGTTGCGGCAGGAGATGAGCCGGTTCACCATAACCATGGAAAAAAGCACCATCATGTCCACGAAGGTCTTGTGGTAAAAAATAAACCCTACTATGCATTCTGGTCCTATAAAATCTATAGCAGCGAACGGTTCGACCTGCTTGGAAACAGTCTTGCCATACTCTCAGGAATTGCATCCCCATCAAGGGCCAGGGAAATAATTTCATGGATCGAAGCAGAATGTAAAGGGATGAGGGACAGGGGTGAACTTAGGGAAGATCTGCCTCCTAATTTTTTCCCTTTCATTCAACCGGAAGATCCTGACTGGCGTGAGCGATATGAGATATATAATAAACCGGGAGAATACCACAATGGAGGTATATGGCCTTTTATATGCGGGATTTATATAGCAGCCCTGGTTGCTGCCAAAAGATACTCACTTGCCAGGAAAAGCTTGTGGCTCTTACCCAAAGTATTAAAAAAACCTCTTCTGGAAGGGTCGATTTTGGATTTAACGAATGGATTAAAGCTCAGGACGGTAAACCCATGGGCCAGGATTGGCAAACCTGGAGTGCTGCACTTTACCTGTATGCCGTGAAATGCGTTGAAGAAAAAAGAACTCCATTCTTTGATAACATCCGTGAGGGTCCCCCTGACTGACCACAAAAGCTAAGCTTTGGATAGCATTTCTATTGAAGTATCTTCTGATAAACCTCCAGATATCCCTCTATCATTTTTTGCCGGCTGAAGTTTGAAGTGGCCCATTCCCTGCAATATCTCCGGTCAATCAATTGAATATTTTTCTACTGCCTCCACCGCTTCTTCCACCGTATTGGCTAAAAAACCGGTTTTCCCGTCCAGAATCAATTCAGGCATTGAACCCCTGTTAAAGGCAATAACGGGTGTTCCACAAAACATGGCTTCTGCCACACTGAGGCCAAAAGGTTCCTCAAAACTAATCGGATGTAACAGGGCAAATGCATCACCCAAGAGCTTATTTCTTTCAGCTGGACCGGAATTACCCACATAAACAATATCATTATCATTGATAAAGGGTTTAACCTTCTGGTCAAAGTATTCCTGATCCTGAATTAATCCGGAAATGATCAGTTTTCTTTTTGATTTTTTGGCAATTTGTATGGACTCATACACTCCCTTTTCCGGATGAATCCTGCCAAAAAAGAGAAGATATTCACTTGATTCAGGATTGAAAATAAATTCATTGGTATTAATGCCATTGTATACGGTGGCAATATAATTAAGTTCAGGACTGCGATCGGAATTACTGATGGAAACATAATAACCGTGCTGTTGTATTTTTTATAGACCGGAAGAATTTTTGGAGAAGAAAAACCATGAATAGTGGTTACCATGGGTGTTTTGATTAAGCGGGAATAGCTAAGAGGCAGAAAATCAAAATTATTATGAATCAAATCGAACTGATCTGCCTGTTCCATCAGATGGCTGATATGAAGGCACTCTGCAACTTTGGGATCCACCTTCGGATTTTCAGCATAGGGTTGTTCACAAACAGATTCTAATTTGCCTTGGTAATAGAATCCCCTGAGGCAAATAATGTAACATCAATACCTTGTTCAACCATTCCCTCAGCAATATTTGAGGCTACCTGTTCCCAGGGGCCATATTTGCGGGGAGGTGTTCGCCAGGCAATAGGTGAGAGTATTGCGATTTTCATGGGTATTATGAATATCTACTTTTATATGGGGTTTCGGGGATTGTTCAAACAATGATCAACAAGGTCCTCCAAATTCGCAGTGCCCACACACATCACTTTGTCAGCTCCACCCCAATAAATTTTAACACTTCCATCCTCCTCGGGAACAGCGCCACAGGTAAACACCACATTATGAACATAACCGGTAATTTCATAAACTTCTTCGGGTTGTAAGATCCATTCATCACCCACAGCAATAATTTTTGAAGGATCTTCCAGATCATGCAATGCAACTCCTAATCTGTAAACACATCCATCCATGGTTGGAAATACACCATGATAAATATTTAACCAACCCCTGGATGTTTTAATAGGAGGTGCCCCGGGTCCTATCTTCATCTCATCCCAATGGTACTGCAAGTGGTTTCATGATTAGTTTCGATTCGCCCCAGTATTTAAGATCAGGAGAATATGATATCCAGATTGACCAGGGTGAGATTTCAGAATGAGGACGGTCGAGCCTGGCATATAATCCCTCAAATTTTTCCGGGAAGATGACCACATTCCGGTAGTCGGATTCGGTAATAAGTGAAAACCTTTCAACAGATTTGAAATCTTTTGTTTTTGCCAGTCCAATACGCACACCATGCCTGGAATAGGCACTATAGGTAATCAGATATTCGCCATCCATGAAAATAATCCTTGGATCTTCCACTCCATAGGCTTCGTATTCCTTAAAAATCCCCTCAGTAGATGGAATCATAAAAGGTTTTTCATCCACTTTAAAATTGTATCCATCATCACTCACTGCCTTCCCAAGTATACTTCTTCCGTTCAGTTTATGAGAACGAAATATCATGATATATTTCCCCTCGTATTTTACTACAGCTGCATTATGCACCGTAGCCACAGGATAGGGCACATCATCCTTTGTGAGGATTGGATTATTACTGGTATCTTTTTATTAACATAGCTGCAATTAAACTACTGGTTCAATGCTACTTCCTTATTCTGACTATATGAAATTCTTCATAGGCCTGCAATACCGTTAAATGAGAAATTAAATAGGCCAGGGAACTTTCAGCTCCCTGGTTGCGGTTTACCCCATAGCTTTCAAATCCATCGCAGCATCCCTTGGTTTCAAAATCATACAGGCTCATTCTCAGGTCGTTTTCACCCAGGAACCACAAAAATGAAGTATATAGCTTATTAAGGTATTCTTTGTCTTTTGTTAGATGAAAGGCCTGGTGGTACATTAATACCATGGCCATGGCATCAATGGGTTGCTGGGCAAAAACGGAACGTTCTCCATCTTTTTTATACCATTTTTCATTTCCGATGATCGACAAGTAATTATCCTTAAGTGTATGTTTCGTCAGAAAGTTCATAGACTCGAGTGCCGTACTTTTTATCTCATCATCATTCAATATTTCGGCTGAATGCAAAAGAGCAAGTGGTAAAATACCATTATCATAAGCCAGCAATGATTCAAACCATTTCCAGTCAGGGGATTCATTTTCCTTATAATGTTTAATTAATTTGTGGGCCAAATTTCTTAACCTTTCGGTCATTGAATCATCAGACGGATTGCTTTTCAGGTAATAACTAATTCCAATCATGGTATTGGCAATGCTCCTGATGGACTTTAATTTTTCAAAATTAGGTGATGCATTAAAAAACACCAGTTTGCCGGTCTGGTAATAGGCATCGTTGGGAGCATTGCCCAACAAGTATCCCAATGCCCAGATGGTCCTGCCAAAAGAATCTTCAGAACCGACCTCATCCAGGAAGTTTCTGTTAAAACTCAGGAAATTCCTGAAGGTGCCATCCGCATTTTGCATATAATGAATATAGCTCAGATAGATAGGTGATAATTCAAGGGCCCGCTTGTCTTTCATCTGCCTGTATGCCATTAACACCATAAGCAAGGCCCTGGCATTATCATCCAGACAATAACCTTCTTTTAGGTTTGGAATGCCAAATTTTGCATGTTGAATAATGCCTGTATCATCAGTCAAACGATTGATATGATCCAGAGAAAAAAGAGGTAGTGCGAGAAGATCCAGTTCAGTATCATTATTCACAATTACAGCCCGGTTCTCATTTAAAGCCTCATCAATAAGCTCCAAATATTTTTCTCCTGTTTTTGGCCAGGTAATTTTTCGACCATGGTCGTATGCTTTTTTTCAAGCTCTTTTAATACCTCAGGTTTATCCAGAAGTTCTGTTAATGTTGCAGTTAGACCTTCAGAATCACTAAAGTCAAAAAGTCTTCCTCTTCCATCTGCCAATAATTCTGCTGCATGCCAGTAGGGTGTTGAAATAACAGCTGAACCAACTCCAACAGCATACGAAAGTGTTCCGCTGGTAATTTGAGCTTCATTCAAATAGGGTGTTATATAAATATCAGAAGCAGACAGGTATTTGAATAAATCTTGTTCATCAATAAACTCATTCAGAAACATAACATGCTTTTCCAGTTGAAGACTTTTAACTAAACGCATTAAGAAAATACGATATTCTTCGCCGGAATGTCGCAACACATTGGGGTGGGTTTTGCCTAAAACGATATAAATAACATCAGGGTGTTTTTTAACAACCTCGGGCAGTGCTTTTATGACTGTTTCAATTCCTTTGTTACGTCCAATAAAACCGAAAGTAAGTAAGACCTTTCTTTGATCGAGCTTGAACTCTTTTTTGGATTTTTCCTGGCTGAAGAAAATATCAGGTACGCCATGTTCTATAAAAGCAATTTTCTCTTCCGGAACATTGTAAATACTAATCAGAAATTCAATAGCTTTATGGCTCATCACCACAATTTTACTTGCCATTTTACAAATTTCCTTTAATACAGCTTTTTCGTTATACGAGGGATTTTTAAGAATGGTATGTAAGGTTACAATAAGAGGAACTTCCAACCTGTGAAGTAAAGGAAGAATATAAACTCCGTTTTGACCGCCAAAAATTCCAAATTCATGTTCAAGTATACAGATGTCAGCACCACTCAGATTAATGAATTTAACGGCTTTAAGATAATCTTCCTGATGTTCCTGCCTGATTATAGCCTTAACCTCTTTTGGGTATTCATAAGTAAGGTCGTTGTCGTTTAGGGCAACCACAAAACCTTCGGACCCAGACTCCATTTTTTCACTATTCGCTAATATAGAATTAAACAGGTTATTTGTAAATATGCCGATCCCGCATTCCCGGGGTGGGTAGGTACCAATAAAAGCTAACTTCATAATATTCCTGAGTTAATGATGGTGCATATGGGATCACATTCAATCTGAAAGAATCCCCTTCCTGAATGTCACATTCTAAATAAACCCTACTGCTTGGAAAAAACTAAAGCCTGCTCACGTTCTTTTTTTCTCTGCTCGCTTTGCTGCTTTGGCGGCTCTTTTCTCTTTCAGGTTCTTAAGTGGTACTTTCTTACTGCTTTTTTCTTTTCCTTCTTTTTTTTGTGGCATGATTCTTTTTTAGAGGCTATTGCATTATGCATGCAATCCTAGCAAAGTTAGGCTATTCTGACATCTTATTGTAGAAAGCCTGGGTGCAAATGCGATCCACCCTTAAAAAAAACAGCTAAACCTACTTCAGCACCACCATCAGGGTCCCGGTAATGTAGGCTGCTACCCACCAGAGGTAGGCGATCCGGGAGTAGAGGTGTACCGGCCGGCTCACTTTTTCTTCCGGACCCTTCTTCATCCGGAATCTCCAGAGCAGGACTGCGTCGATCAGCATGGCGGTCAGGGAGGAGTAGCCCAGGATCCCATGCAGTGTGAAGGGGCTGTTCTCGGAGACGATGATCATCATGGCCGTGGCACTGACATCCAGGATAACTCCCAGTGTCAGGAAGATTAATACCAGGTTGATGACCTTTCTTTTTTTCTGCTCGGTGAGAATGGCGATGGAATAAGAAATTAAAGCCAGGGTAACAACGGTGGCGGCGATCTTGGCAAGTGGCAGCATGGGGAAAAAGGATTAGTGGGTTAGATATGTTTCAGAAATCTGATTCGGACTATTCCGGGGTTAATCTGGCAAATTCTATGGATGGACTGCCTTTCACCCCGGATTTATTAAAAAAGCTCTTAAAGCGGAGCTTATACAGTTCATTGTTCGTATCTCTGACCAGGTAAGTGTATCCCGGTCTGACCTTGTATTCAGCCGAATTGGTGGCCTCATCCACCTCCACGGATTTCCAGTCATGGCCAATAGCATCCTGGGAGGATGAAAAACTATTTTGTATGGCGGAGCTGTAGCTAATATCCAGAAAATGTATGATCGTATCCAGGGCAGCCTCCACGCGGCTGGGATTGAGCAGGACCCCTCTGACATAGTAAGGGGTAGGGACACCTTCATCGGTGAACAGGATGGTGAAGTATTGCTGGAACACCAGGTCCCACTCCTCTTTCCGGGGCTCGATCTGTATGCTACTGTTGGTCTCCAGGGAAAATTGCGTGTAATTATACCGTGCATCCTTCAGCACCTCTATGGTATCCGGGTCGCTCCCACCGGGATCGTCTATAAGGAAACGATAGGCTTCCTCATCCACAGATATGAATTGAAGCTTTTTAGCCAGATCGTAGTCAATTCCATCGTATTTTCCGAGCAGATATACCTTATTGCTATAGTTTGGGATCCCTTCCTGGAATGTCACCCAGCTGCCCACCGCCGTGGAATCCGGATTGCCATCAGACTTGTCCGCTCTCCAGACATAGGCAGGATCCGGAGTGAAGATTGCTTGCATGTCGCTTGACCCAGTTTGAGCCAGGCCCCAGAAATCCGAAGTGTTTATCCGGATGTGGTAGCCGGAATCGGCACATTCGAAGGATAGCGCCCAGGCCCCGTTTTCATTTTCAGAAACAATCCCCCCCGTACTGAAATCAAAATAGACCTGATACTCATAAATGGAATTTTGCAGCGAGAGGGTATCCACTCCGGCAGGCAAGGAATAGGGAGGAACGGGCTCGTCTGTTTCAAAACAGGAAACACAGAGCAGTACCAGGATGATCCATATGCCATAAACCTTCAATTTCATTTGTTCTTATTTATCAAACCGGCTAAATGAATAACTTGCCTTCACAAAATAGGTGCGGCCCCAGTTCAACAGGGCACTGCCCCCGGAATCCCCGGAATGAACCGCTCCTCCTCCTGAAGAGACAATAGATTTATTGTTAAAAATGTTTTTCACCCCGGTGGTCAGGCGAACCGCACTGTTAATCAGGGGAACGCTGAGGGTGGCATCCATATTATGATAGTCATCCAGATAGCTGAGAGCCACATCATAGATCTCCCCGCTGTCCATATCTATGGATCCCACATACCTGCTGTAGCGGTCGGTGTATTTATAGAAAATGGAAAGTTCGAAGCGGTACTTTACATTTTTGTATTTCATATTGGCGGTCACATCGGTACTTTCTGTAAACTCACTGGTATTGATAATACTGGACAGTTTGTTATGAAATACCCCTGTGTTCACCGTTAACCTGGGGTGCAATTTATAGGTCAGGTTGGAGGAGAATCCTTTGGAGATCATGGCCCCTGCAGGCACATTAAAATAGACAGCTGCAGTGGGATCCTCCGGATCGTACAACAACTCTATTTTGTTGTCTATTTTGTTGTAGTAGAGGTTGGTGGAGTTTGTTAGCTGATGACGTGTTTTTCCCAGGTTCAGGTCCAGCCAGAGGTTGAAATTGTTTCCGGTTTCCGCATCCAGATCAGGATTTCCAGTAATATTGTGATTGATATCCTGGAAGTTCAGATACAGCTCCTTGATGGAGGGCGCCCGGAAACCCTTGGCATAAGAGCCCCTCAGACTCAAAAATTCCAACAGATCCCATTTCACATTCAGGGAATATACCAGGGGTGCATCAAACTTGAAATTATAGATATACCGGAGACCCGGTTGCAGGTTAAAGCGTTCCCAGGGAAGGATATTCATGCTCAGGAAGCCCGATGCATCCCCGATGGTCTCCGTCTCAATCAGCCGCTTGCTGACAGCCGTTTCATAATTGATCTCATATCCTCCCTGGAAGGTGATCCAATCCAGCTCCTCATTGCTATAAGTTCCCCGGCTAAAATAGTTATGGAAGGTAGTGGTATCGTTGGCCGATTCGGAGGGGAGCACGGTTTTCTCCAGGTTGACCAGATCGTTCAGGTAGCTGATCTTTGATTTCCGGTAACTGGAATAGGCCCCTGATATCTGTACGTTCTGCTTCTCTCCAAACCTTTTGTTCAGGTCTGCCTTGGTATCCCAACGGTTAGTAAAGTGGAAATAGTCAAAGGCTCCTTCGTAGTTCAGATCCGGATTCAGGTTCCCGTTGTCGCGAAGCTCTTCATCGAAGTAAGAGGCCGAAAGCTTTCCTTTCCAGTCATTCAGCGTCAGAGCGTAATACCCGTCCAGACTGTATTGAAGTTTCGGGTTCCACTCCTTGGCCCTGGAGGTGTCCACTTCCGAATATCCGTCAAAAAAATATCTGCCGGCCGACAGGCCAAACGCGCTCTTTCCCGTATTCATGGAAAAATTGCCATTGACATCATAGACCCCCACGGATTCAATATAGGCATCTGCTCCGGCTGTAAGGCTTTTACGCTTATTCTCTTTGGTGATAATGTTAATCACCCCGGCCATGGCATTGCTGCCATAAACCACTGACATGGGACCCTCCACGATTTCAATATGATCAATGGAGGAAACATTGATCTGGCTCAGATCCAGGATCCCATTCTGCCTACCCACCATGGGAACTCCATCCACCAGGATCTTCACATGCTCGCCGCCAAGCCCCTGGATACGTACCGTAGTCCCCAGAGCAGCATCCCGTTCATAACTGAAATTCAGCTCATTGGAGATAAGCTCCGATAAATTAGTTGCTCCTTTCTTCTCGACAATGCTGTTGTCGATCACCTTCACCTTATAGATGGACTGATCGATTCGTTTTGGAGAAAACTGGGCAGTAACCACCACCTCCTCAAAATCTACTGTGGAGGGCAGGAGGTAAAGCTTGCCGGAGGTTCCCGGGGAAACCGTATCCATTAAGGTCTGGTATCCTATAAAAGAGACCGAAATAAGTGATCTCTTTTGAACCTTGTTTTCAACCACCCCATCCCGATCGGAAAGGGTGTAGGAGGTATTCTTTTTATCCAGGCTTTCAAAGCAGACATGGGCATTTGGAAGAGCGTTCCCCGTCGCCCTGTCAATGATGATCAGTTCTGACTGCGAGAACAGCGCACAATAACTGAACAGGACAAGAATTACCCCGGTGAAAATTGCTCTCTTCCAGATCCCCATGAAATATTTATCTTAATCCAGCTTTTCCTTATCAAAGACCATCTTACCCGATGCGCTTCCGTCGGTTCCGGTGAAGGTTATCTTGTAGGTGGCATCTCCCTTTCTGACAAAATAGCAGAGATCGGGTTCAATGACATAGCTGAAGGTCCCCATGTCAAAGCTCTTCCAGTCCGACCCAATGACGGAAATATGGGTGCTGAATTCAGCAGTGCCCGGATCGGCCAGCCCGGGATCGGTGTCCCTGACTTCAGCGGTCTCAATCTCCATATTGGTCAGTACGCCGGTGACGTTGTAGGGGATGGATTCATCATAATACTTTGTGAACAGGAGATCCCAGGAGTCGGACTCCGGCTCAACATCCAGTATCTCGCCACTTAAAAAAGAGAAATAGATGAAGTTCTTATCGGTATACTGGCTGCAGGCAATTTCCTTTGTTTCCCCGGCAGCATCAAGACTCCCGTATTTGATGGAGAAGGAGTTGGTCATTGCCGCCCGCTTCTCAATGAATAATTTTTGAAAAGTGCCATCCCCGGTTTTGAGAATAAAGAGGGAGTCTCCCATTACATCATGTGTTTGCATATTGTACACCCCCCAGCCGTAATCAGGATGGCCCAGGTCATTGCGATCAAAAGCGCCATAGTACCAGGAGGTATCTGAATTGTACAGTACCGGCCATTGGTAAAGCCCACTGGTATCAATGCTTTCCCAAGCTGAATAGTCCCCATTCGGGTAGGCATAAAGCTCCACGCCATAACCTTCGTTGGTTAATATGGTTGAGCTCATGGGATTTGTGGAAAACGCAATATCCCAGCTGGAGCGGGGGGAGGTCTTCACAATCCCATTCTCCAGGCTGTAGAATACCTCATCGGCATAAGCGGCCCCCATAGTGATGGAATCAGCAAGGCTGATGGGCGGGTCGGGTTCAACGGTATTATCACAGGAGCTTATTACGAATAGTGCAAGTAGCAGATAAAATAGATTCTTCATTTGTTCGGATTTTTTATTTTGCCCCAAAATAGCGTTCAATTCTGAAGCAATTCTGTAGCAAATCGGCTGAGGGCGTACCTTTTAAAGTGTATGTGGTGGATTACCTTTCCTGTCGCTGCCGGAAAGGTTGATCTTTCCATGAAGTAAGCCTTATAATCCTCAAGAATAGAGGAAGTTAAAGATATTTATGAATTTAGGGGGAATCTTATTTATTTCGAATCCATATAAGCCCCCAGAGAAAAAAAGATCATTTTCTTACTCGCTCGTACCACTCCCTGGTCTGAATAAAGGCATCTTCGTAGCCCAGGCCTCTGACAGCCTGAAGCTGGACACGGGCCTCCTGGAAGGTTCGAAACGCACTGGTGGTATACCGGTAGTAGCCGTCCTGGCAGGCGTATTCTTTTACATCAATCATATCCCCGAACTGGGAAACCAGGATGGGACTTCTGGCGGCTTTTATTTGCACGGTGAAATGATATTCTTTGGCAATCGTCAATGGGGTATCCACTGCATGGTGCACCAGGTACTCCGGGATATAGATGCCCGAAAGCTTGGAATCCAGGGGCAGTTTTCCTGTAATCCTTATATAAACCTGCCGGTTGAGGTATCGGCCCAGTGCTGCATCTGTACCATCGGCAAAGCTGTTTATCGCCAGGGGAGACGACTCACCTTTGCCATCCACCTGAATCCTCTCCCTTTCTATCCCCCTCATATCCAAATATTCAGCAATTTTTTCGGCTCGGTACATGGATAGTATCATATTAAAATCATCGTTCCCTGTGGAATCCGTATACCCGGTCAGTTCCACTCTCGCATCGGGATGGTAGATCATTAATTCCGCCACCTTTTCGACCTCCAGTTGGGCGGCCAGGCCCAGGTCATATTTATTGGTCTCAAAGGGAATGGAGGTTTTAAGCTCTTCGGCAAAAGCAGGAATCACCACGGGTGCCGGGATTGGAACCTCAGCAGGCGGCTCCACCCGTTCCGGATCTGGCTGCCTTTGGTTCAGCACCATTTCAATTTCGTCCGTATTGGGTGGTTCGATAACCTTTTTTACAGTGATTTCCTCTGCCACAGGGGGTAATGTTTCGATTTCCTCATCCCTTTGTTCGGCTTCTTCCCGGACAGGCTCTACCAAGTTATTATCAGGAGGGATCTCCTGGGCGAGTTCCCCGTCATAGTCCAATTCCAGGACCATGTTTATGGTATTGGAGGTTGGATCATCTTTCCTTCTGACCGCATAATAGCCTTCCACTGTAGTCCAGCCTGGATTGTAAAAGAGGTCATCGCCCGGGGTATTTACGGGATAACCCAGGTTTTCCGGCTCGCTCCAGCTACCGTCCTTTTGCAGCGTGGAATGAAACACATCCATCCCGCCAATGGAAGCATGTCCCTGCGAGCTGAAAAAGAGTATGGAATCGTTGCTGGAGATAAATGGGGTATGCTCCTCGTAAGGAGTATTGATCGTGGGCCCCAGGTTAACCGGCTCTTCCCACTCCCCTTTCTCCCCGAGTCGGGATACATAGATATCATAACTTCCCTGACCTCCCCGCATATTGCTGGTAAAATAGAGCAACTGTCCATCCCTGGAAATACTGGCATGATCCTCCGAAGTTCTTCCGTTAATTTTATACCCCAATGCTTTTGCCTCTGACCATCGATTACCCTTAAAATGAGAGACAAAAATATCAGAATGTGAATAAAACTTGTGCTTCAGGTACAGGTCCTTCCCATCATAGGAGAGAGAGACCGGATAGGTTTCACCCACCATTCCTATTTCGCTGTTGATGACCCTGGGCCTGGACCACAGGCTATCCGTTCGCGTGGTCATCATGATCTTTTTGTCGGCCGGGTAATCCACCAGGAATATCAGGATATTCCCGTCTCCGGAGATCACCGGGTTGCTGCAGGAGGGCAGATCATCTTCAAAATGTTCCAATACCCCCTGAAACTGAAAATCTGGCCGGGTACGCGGAACTTTTGCGGCTCTATGGCAGGCTTCAATCTGCATACTTGCATAGTCCAGCTGATCCTGGCTCTGGCTGGATCCAAACTCCAGGTAGGAGGTATACCGTTCAATGGCCTTCTGAAACTGATAATTCTGATGGTAGGCCTGTCCCAGCATGAACAAGCTGATCACCGGGGCTCCCGACTCCTTGTGCGATTTATCTCTGTAGGACATGGAAACGCCTTCCACAGCCTCTTCCAGGTACGTGATGGCCTGTTTTTCGTTCCCGGGTATATTTAAACAGCAAGCCCCACAGTGAAAGAGGATGTTAAAGTTTCCGGGATCCAGAGTAAGCAGGTTTTTATAACGATTAAAGGCCTCTTCATAAAATCCGGTTTCCATCAGGTAGTCGGCATCAAAATAGATCCTCTTAAACTCCTTGGTATACTGTCCATTCAGCACCGTCCCTACTGCCAGAAACAGAAATAAGCCTATAATCCTTACTCTCATAACATATAAATATATAAGATATGGATGAGCTAGGGTAAAGTAGTTATCCACAGGCTGTTCAATGGAGGCAAATTTTTGATGAACGGCAGGGATCCTGCTGCGAAGGAAAGGGAAAGGTAGCTTATTTGAGATCCCGTACGCGTACTTCCAGTCCATTTTCATTTTTTAAAAGAGAAACAAGTTCCTGTGTATCCGTCTCCCCGAAATGGTAGGGATAAAGAATCTTTGCATGTAAGGTCTTTGCAGCATCCGCCACCATCTCCGGGGTCATGGTGTAGGGCAGGTTCATGGGAAGAAATGCCACCGCAATCTCCAGCCCCAGGTCCTTGTATTCCGGGATATTCTCCGTATCCCCTCCAATCAACACGTGGGTATCCCCAAAGCTCAGAATATACCCGTTTCCAATTCCTTTCGGGTGAAAAGGACTTCCGTTGGACCGCTTGTGAACAAGGTTATAAGCCGGGATGGCCCTGATGGCTATTCCATGTATGTTACCGCCATCCCCGTTCCTGAACACCATGGCATCAACATCCTCCAATTGCTCTAAACACCTTTCTGTCATTACCAGCCTGGTATTCTCTTTCATGATATGGCTGAGGCAGTCATATCCAGATGATCGCCATGCTCATGGGTTACCAGAACCAGGTCGGCATCGGGCATGGAAGAGTAATCGGCCTCCCTCATAACCGGATCAATATGGATCACCAGATCATTGAATTTAAACATCAGGGTCCCATGGCCAATAAAGAACATTTCAAGATCTCCTTCAGAGGTCTTGATTACATCACTTTCAAACTGTCCCTTTACAGATTGCAGAAGGGCCAGGAATGCCAGCGTAAGCATAAGTATAGTTTTCATTTCGGATCAATTAATTTTCTGGCAAGTTAGCCTGAACTTCCCGCATTTTCAACTTTCTGCCCGGTCGACCTTCGATTAGTTTATAGGTCACCGGAACGATCACCAGGGTCAGCAGGGTGGAGACCAGCAAACCACCAATAATGGTCCATCCCATGGGTGCCCAGATGGTCCCTCCCTTCAGGGTAAGGGGCAACAGACCCCCGATGGTGGTCAGTGCGGTCAGCACAATAGGAGTCAGCCGGATCTCAGCGGCATTCTGCAGTGCACTGATTCAAAGGCTCCCCCCTCTCCCTCAGCTTGTTGATATAATCCACCAGGATGATGGAGTTATTGACCACGATACCAACCAGGCTGGTGAGTCCCACAAAAGCGGTAAAAGAAAAGGTATTTCCGGTGATCAGCAGGGCCCAGATCATCCCGGTAAAAGCAAAGGGGATGGCCACGAAAACAATGAGGGGTTGTTTGATAGATTTGAACTGCAGCACCAGCACGGCCAGGATGGATATGATGGCAATCAGGATGGCATTGGTCATACCGCCAAAGGCATCGGTACGGCTTTCCAGTTCCCCGCTGATGGTATACTGATACCCTGCCGGCATGGGATACTCTTCCAGCCTTCCAGGATGGGATCCATCACTTCATCCAGGGTATAGCCCGATCGGACATCTGCCAGAAGCTCAGCCGTACGTTCCATATGAAAGCGGCTTATGGAGCTGGGAACCTGCTGCAGCTCCATATCCACAAACTGCTTCAGGGGGATCTGTTTCCCTGAAAGAGAAGAAACATATACCCGGTCCAGGTCCTCCACCTTCAGATCCCCTTCGTGTTTCATCTTCAGAAATATCTCATACTCCTCCCCCTCCTTATCCCTGAATTTGGAAATTCCTATGCCTGCTACGGCGGTCCGGATGGTTCGGTCAATCTCAATCACCGGCACTCCGAGCATATTGGCTTTCTCCTTATTGATCCGGAACAGCAGCTCCGTATTTGTTTTAACAAACTGGTTTTCCACATTTATGGCCCCGGGCTGCTCCCTGATAAAACCCTCCACATCGGAGGATATTTCACGAAGAAGCTCCAGATCCTCGCCGGTCAGAAATATCTGAACCGGGGCATCATAGGGGATCCCCTGTTCAAATTCCTTGACCCTGATGCGTGCCCCGGGTAAAGGTCAAACTCCTCTCGCAGTCTGGCCAGAGTGAGTGCAAAAGCTTCCGGATCAAACTCATAGAGTTCCACATAAATCTCAGCATAGCGAATATCCTGCCTCCTGGGAAATACATTGTAGTAAATCTGCGGATTGCCATGTCCCACATTGGTGGCATAGTAGCGGACCTCTGGCAGAGTATCCAGTACCTGTTCCATATAACGTGCCACCTCATCCGTTTTCTCCAGGCTGGACCCTTCAGGCAGAGAGGCCTGTATCATCAGATTGGGTTGTTCGGCCTTGGGAAAGAAACTGATATCCAGAAATCTGAACATCATAGAGGAGCCGACCAGGTAAAGCAGGGCCAGAACCAGCGTAAGCACCGGGCGCTTTAAAGCTGCCCGGAGCGTATTTCTGAATGGATGTTCTATGATCCAATTCAAAAACCTGCTAATTCCCCTGGGCTTAACTTTAGCGAAGATTTCTCCTTAAATAGGCCACTGGTGATCATGGGGGTAAAGGTGAGAGCCACCAGCAGGGATACCGTCAGGGTGATCATGATGGTCACCGGCAGCGACTTGATAAAACTCCCGGCCATGTCCGGCATGGCTGCAATGGGAACAAAAGCCAGAATGGTGGTCAGGGTGGCAGAAATCACCGGCCAGCCAATCTCGGAAGCAGCCAGGATAGAAGCTTCTTTCCTGGTATGTCCCATCTGGATGAAGCGGTTGATATTTTCCACCATCACAATGGAATTATCCACCAGCATCCCCAGCACCACCACCAGACCTGCAATGGAGATCTGCTGAAGTCCGAATCCGGCCAGATCCACAAATCCCAGTCCAATGGTCAGTGACAGGGGAATGGCCATGGCCACCACCAGGGAAGAACGAAATCCCAGTGAAAGGAAAATGATCACTGCCACCAGGAGCACCCCCTGGAGCAGATTGTTTACAAAACCGTTGATCCGGTTTCTGACCGTATCCGGCTGGTTGTAAACGACCTCCATCCTCATGCTTTCAGGCAGATCTTCCTTGAAATCCTAAGACCGGTTCCAGATCCTCATAGGTCTCAAAACATTCAATCCCTCTTTCTGACTGATCCCAATAAAGATGCATCTCAGCCCCCCGCCCTCTTCATGGAATATATTCTTGGCACCGTAGCGGGTCAGGTAGTTCCGCTCCTCGTAAGCAAATCTCACTTCAGCCAGATCCCTCAGGTAGATCAGTCTGCCCTGGTAGGAATTTACCACGCAGTTCCGGATCTCATCCAGGTCCTGGAAAGAACCGGAAGATTTTACGCTCAGAGTACTGGATCCCAGCTTTATATCGCCCCCGGGAATATTTATATTATTGCTCGAAATTGCCCGGGTAATATGATCCAGGGAGGTGTTGACCATGGCCATCTTTTCAAAATCCAGGGAGATATGGATCTCCTGGCCGGGAAGTCCGTAGTAGTTGACCTTCCGGATGCTCCGCATCTTTTCAACACGCTTGCGAAGTTCATCGGCAGTATTTTCCATTTCGGAAAAGGGCTCATCCTCTGAAATCAGAGCCAGCTGCAACATGGCCATATCCGCCACGGTCCATTTCCACATATCCAGCTGTACAATCTCATCCGGAAGTTCGCTTCGGATGCTGTTGATCTGCTGAACCACCTCGTCGTACTTCTCATCGGCATCGGAATTAAATTCAAACTCCACACTTATGATCGCCAAGCCGTCCCTGACCTCCGAAGTAATCCTGTCAATATCCTCCAGTTCATTGAGAGTCTCCTCTACCTGGAGGGCCACCATGTTTTCCATATCCAGGGAACTGGCGCCGGGCAGGACGACAATGATGGACGATCCGGGTACGGATACCTCCGGATTTTCGGTCCTGGGCATGGTCGTAAATGCACGGACTCCCATAATGGTCAGGAAAATAAACACCATCCAGGTGAAAGAGGCGTAATCTATGGCAAGTCTGGGGAGTCTCATTATTCTGTATCTATGGCATGAACTAACTCTACCTCAGCCCCATCCAGCAGGTACTTTGCCCCGTCGGTGATCACCTCTTCCCCGGCCTGGAGACCTTCCAGGATCACCACCTCTTCGCCCAGAACGGTCCCTGTCCTGATCCTCCTTTTCCCGGCCTTCCCCTCCTGGTAAATAAAAACAAAAGCCCGGTTATCAGTGGCATCGATCAGGGCGTGGATGGGAAGTACCAGGGAGCGGTGAATCCGGGTAGGATAAAGCTCCGCCCTGGAGATAAAACCGGTACGGAATCCGGGCTCGGAGTGCAGGATCAGAAGTTCTGTTTCATAGGTCCCCGTGACCGGATCGGCCATGGTACCCAGTTCAATGATCCTGGCACGGAATGATTTTCCGGGATAGGCATCCATATACACCCGGGCCGAATCCCCCAGGCTGAGTTTTACAATATCCTTGTCGGTGAGTGCAGCCCGCACCACCCAGTCATTCTCAGTGGAAGCGAAAAGTATGGCCGGGTAGCCCGGTCCGATTAATTCATTGGTTTCTACCAGGATTTTCTGGATTTTACCCTCAGAAGGTGCGATGATCCTGGAATGCTCCTGGTTAAATTCGGCGATCTGCACCGTGGATCTGGCCACCTCAAAGGCCGATTTGGCATTTTGATACTGCTCCAGGGTGGCCACACTGTCGCGGTAGAGGTTCTCTGCCCGAAGCAGGTCCCTTCTGGCCTTTTCCAGTCCGATATGAGCCTGGTTCACCTGGGCCATAACTTCAGCCATATCCAATTCGGCCAGTACTTTACCACCTTGCACGGATACCCCCTCTCTAACATTCAGCTTTCGGAGTATTCCGCCCGTTTTAAAACTCAGTTTCATTTCGGTGGCTGTGCTGAGCAGTCCGCTTGCCCTGACAGGAACCTTATACTCCCTGAAACTTACAGCCTGCGTCTCAACCCGGATGGCCTGGGCAGTTGTTGTTTCCTTGTTTTCTGTATTTCTGCAACCCGCCACAGCGACCAGCAGAATGGATGCATATAAAAGTGAGTGCTTCATCGCGTTTTATTCATAGGGTTCAAAGCTTTGGGCTCCAATGGCATACTCGAAATCTGCCAGCCGGATGAAATAATCACTCCCGGCAATGATTAGATTGGCTGCTGCGCTGGTCAGGCTGGTCCGGGCATCGATCAGCTCCAGCAAAGCGGACTGACCCTCGGCGTATTTCCGGCCGATCATTCCGTAGGCACGCTGGGCTGATTGAGTCTGCTTTCCGGCCGACTGGACCGATTCATATGCCGCCTGCAGCCCGTAATAGTGCTGAATCACCTCCAGTCGGATTTGCTGCTGGGTCTCGCGATATAGCTCCTCCAGCTTCTCCCCTTCAATTTTTGATTGCTGCACTTTATGATGGTTGGAACTCCCCTGGAACAGGGTCCATTTTAACACCAGGGATGCCAGAATAAAATCATCCTCTCCGGTAATCTGGTAGTTCTCCCCCTGGACTCCGTAATCCACAACCCCAAAAATGCCCGGATAAGTTTTTCCGCGGTGGAGGGAGGTTACATGCCGGTTGAGCTGCTGGTATTGCTTAATCTGTTGCAGTTCATCCCTGTTCTGAAGGGCCATCTGGCTGGCCTCATCCAGAGAGATCAATTGGGGAGGGGGGGGAGCTGTATACAGCTTTATAGAGGTATCGAGCGCGCGGTTAAGCAGGAAGTTGAAATAGGCCCTGCTGGCTTCAAGCATACCCTTCGCCTGTGCCTGCTGCACCTCCACCTTGCTTAGCTCGGCTTCGGACCTGAAGACAGCATCCCTGGTCACTTTGTCATTCTCAAACAGCCGCTGGCTCACCCGCAGATTTTCCTGGACCAGCAAAAAGGCCGTATCAGCCAGTACAGCCAGTTTATTTGCCTTCTGGTAGCCATAGTAAGCTTTGGTAATTTCTTTGATCAGCTCACTCCTGTATCGGTTCAGGTCAATACTGGCAATTTCGGCATACTCCTTTTTAATACGATAGTTCTGGATGATATCCGAATGAAAGATCGGCTGAATCAGGGATACTTTGGTTTCCTGCTCCCTTGGACGGTAAAAGGGAAAAGATTCGTTTTCGATCTGTGGAAACTGGGTGGAGCCGGTCAGCAGATTCAGGGTGCTGTAAACCGGATTCAGAAGATCCCCCACAGGAAATTCGATCATCCTGCCACCCTCGGCCACCGTATACCTCGCGTTCAGGCTTACATCGGGTAAAAACAAGCCCCTGGCCTCCTTCAGTGCCGCCAGGTTTGCGGCATAGTTGAGCTGCTTTTGTCTCAGGCCCTGGTTCGATTCCAGCCCTTCCCTGATGTAATCCTCCAGGACAGGATTCTGCGCCTGAAGCAGGGAACAGCCCATAAAGATCAGGCCGGGAAGTATCCCATATCTGGCTGCCCAAATTGCTCTTTTCATGATTTGATGCCATTTAATACCAGTTGAAAATGACTCGCAAAAATCTGATCCTGCGATAGTCCGAGCGCCTCCAGCAAGCCTGGCCTGAGGCTTACAAAACGGATCACGCTCAGGACAGTCATCCACAGGGTATGGGCTACCAGCAGGGATGGAATGTCTGCCCGTATCAGTTTCTCCTGGACCCCCTGTTCCACCAGCAATACTACAGAGCCAACGGTGGACTCCTCATAGATCATCTGTTGCACATCGCTGGAACTTACATGGAGGGCCATGGGCTCCAGCTCCTCCAGGGTCATGATGGCTTTCATATGATCAGGGAAAGTCTGGGAAAATTCAATGGCAGCTCTGCCCATTCTCCCAAGTTTTTCAATGGCATTACCCTCTCCTTCTGTGGCTTGGGTGGTGTGCTTTCTCAGCATTTGTATGGAATTTCTTGCCACCGCCATATGAAGGTCCTCCTTGCTTTTGAAATAGAGATAGAGGGTACCCTTGCTCAGTTCTGCCCTGGCCGCGATATCATCCATGGTGGCCAGATCAAATCCTTTGTTGAAGAATACCTGTTCGGCTGCCTGTACAATCTCTTCCCGTCGCTGCTGCTTCTCTCTTTCTTTTCTTTCGGCTATTCCCATAAACTTTCTGGTTTTAGACGGAATTATAATTAATGACTATTAGTCATTTATTAGTACAATAATAAATCATTTCAATTAATTCAGCAAGTTTCAGGTGAAATAATTCCGTAAACTACAAGCCGTAACTGACAATCTCTGACAGGGGTTTGCGCTTATCTTTATGCCGGTCCGGATCCGTGCCATCCAGCGGATAACCCAGGGGCAGAATCACCACAGGCTCCCTGTGATCGGGAAGCTTCATCAGCTCCCTGGTCTTCTCCACATGGAAATTACAGATCCAACAGGTGGCCAGTCCAAGTTCAGTGGCCTGAAGGGTCATATGATCGGTGGTAATGGCCACATCCACATCCGCATGGTCCTTACCATCTTCCTTTCTCTTCCAGGACTGACTGTGGTCGGCGCAGATCACGATCACACAGGGGGCACTTCGAAACCATTCCCGGTGATAGGCATCGTAGAACTGCTTAAGCTCTCCGGGCTCCCGGATCACATAGAAGTGCCAGGGCTGGAAATTCACTGCCGAGGGGGCTACCCTGCCAGCCTCCAGGATAAGTTCGAGTTTTTCTTGTTCCACCGGACGGGCATCGTAATGGCGACAGGAATAACGTGCCTTTGCCAGCTTAATGAAGTGATTTGAATGCATGGAATAAAAATATACATTTGTTTACAAATTGCATTACATGAAACATAATCGCATTTTATTCTGGTCGACAACCGTGGCCCTCGGAGGATTTCTTTTTGGATTTGATACAGCTGTGATATCAGGTGCAGAACAGTATATTCAAAATATCTGGGACCTGAATTCAGTGCAACATGGATTTACTGTCTCCATCGCCCTTATAGGTACGGTGCTTGGGGCTCTTTTCGGAGGAATTCCTTCAGACCGGATCGGCCGGAAAATGACGCTGTTCTGGATCGCAGTACTTTATTTAATATCTGCCCTGGGATCTGCCTTTTCCACAAACTGGTATTTATTTATGGCATTCCGCTTCCTGGGCGGGCTTGGCGTGGGGGCTTCCTCGGTAGCGGCACCCATGTATATCTCAGAGATCTCACCTGCAGACAGGAGGGGCCGTCTGGTGGCCATGTTTCAGTTCAATGTGGTCTTCGGAATTGTGATTGCTTATATATCCAATTATTTTATCGCCGGAACAGGACCTAACGCCTGGAGATGGATGCTGGGCGTCGAAGCCATCCCCGCAATCCTGTTCCTGTCGCTGGTTCTAAAAATCCCAAGAAGTCCCAGATGGCTCATCCTGAAGAAGGGCCTGGTGGAAGAAGCCAGGGCCGTCCTGGTCCTGATTAACCCGGACAACGTGGAGGAGACGCTACGCAACATCCAACAATCCAAACATGAGGGTAATATGGATTCGCGTCTGTTCAGGTCAAAGATCTATCGTCTTCCCATCATGCTAGCCGTACTCATTGCCTTTTTTAACCAGGTCTCCGGGATCAATGCCATTATCTATTATGCTCCCCGGATATTTGAGATGACCGGATTGGGAGAAAGCTCCGCCTTGCTTTCTACGGCGGGGATCGGAATTGTAAATTTCATATTTACGCTTCTGGCCATGCGTGTGATCGATAAATTCGGCAGAAGGACTTTAATGCTTATCGGATCCATAGGCCTGATCATAACGCTTGGACTGGTATCCAGGGCATTCTACACAGAATCCTTTGGTGGCGTACCGGTTTTCCTGTTTGTATATATCGCCTTCTTTGCTTTTTCACAGGGGGCAGTCATCTGGGTCTTTATCTCGGAAGTCTTCCCCAACGAAGTAAGGGCCGGTGGCCAGTCACTGGGCAGCTTTACGCACTGGTTTATGGCAGCCCTGATTGCTTTCTCCTTCCCTGCTATCGCTGAAAACCTGGGGGGAGGCACCACCTTTCTGATTTTTGCCATCATGATGGTGCTTCAACTGCTTTTCGTGCTTCGCTTAATGCCGGAGACCAAAGGAAAGTCGCTCGAAATGATCCAGAGTGAGGTATCAAACGGGAAAAGGGCCTGATAAACAGCTACTAGGTGTTCCACACCAGTGCGCTGGCTCCGAGTATGGCTGCATGTCCAAGATCCAGTTCAGAGACCAGGATGGGAATATCTCTTTTCCGGAAAATGGGTAATAAGTTTTGTGCCAGACTTTCTTTGATCGGCTTGATAATTAAATCCCCTGCTGCAACGGGGCCCCCGAACAGGAATATGGCTTCCGGGCTGAAATGGTGTACCGTAGTGGCCAGCGCCATCCCGAAATACTTACCGGTAATTTCGAATACTTCCAATGCGATCCTATCGCCCTGAACGGCTGCCTCATAAATATGTTTGGCTGTCATCTCTTTGTAGCTGTATGCAGTCAGCAGGCTATCCTCCGCATTATCTCTCAGCAGAAGTTCAAAAGCCGTTCTTTTCATGCCCGGAGCCGAACAATAGGCTTCCAGATGACCTCTGCCGCCACATCCACACAAACGGCCATCGGCAACAATGGTATTATGCCCGCATTCCCCGGCAAACCCGTCGACGCCATATACCACATTGCCCTGATAATAAAGCCCGCTCCCTACCCCTGTTCCCAGGGTGAACATGGCAAAGTTGTCCATATTTTGTGCCCCACCATAGACTTTTTCGCCCAATGCTGCTGCGTTGGCATCATTGGTAATCAGTATATAAGCGGTATCTCAGGAAACTTTTCTGACAGAATCTCACAAAAAGGCACTTTCCCGGTAAATGGAAGATTCGGGGCATATTCGATGGTCCCTTTGTTGTAATTCGCATTTGGTGCACCTATCCCGATCCCAACAATCTCATGATCCAGATTGATCCGGGCAGTTAAGGACTTGACTATTCTGCTGATGTCCGAAACAAAATCACCCAGCAGTTCATCTGAAACCTTTTGATCAGCCCTGGGATTTAGTTTCTTGGGAGGCGTGGGTAATGAGCCTTCAATCAATATTTTCCCGTCCTGGTCTACGACTCCGATAGCCGTATTGGTTCCACCTATGTCGATGCCTATTGATAATTTGATCATTAGTTGTTAATTAATTTGAAATAAATACATAAATGCGAAAAGTTCCCCGCAGCTCTGCTGCGGAGAACTTCAATTTTTGCCTTAAAAAAAACCTACCTCCTAATCGTATTCCCTTTTACCGCATAGAAGAAGATGTAGAGGTAACATACCGCCGGAACAATAAAGGCCCAGGTATAACCAGCGCCATCTGCGATATAACCCATAAGCGGAGGAATGATTGCCCCACCCAAAATCAGGGCATTGATTAGGCCGGAAGCAGAACTCAGTTCCGCTTTATCCAGGTCTCTGACTGCCAGTGAGAAAATATTCGGGAACATAATGGAGTTGAACAATCCAATGGAAATGATGGTCCAAAGTCCAATATTTCCGCCTGTAAAGGTAGTTGTAATATCGAGTGCTGCTGCTGCCAGGGCAAAAATAGCCAGTGTACGGGCTGCTTTTCCACGGCCAACCAGCATAATGAAAAAGTTAACCAGTGCTGCTCCTGAAAAAGTGGCTCCGATGGCCCAGTTCCAATCCGTTACAAAGGAACCTGAAATAAATGCCAGGATCAGAACAGGAATAACAAGGGTAAGTTTTTTGGACATTTTCCGGTCGCGTAAACATAAAGGATCCGAAGAACCTTCCAACCATGGCACCTCCCCAGTAAATGGCCGCATAGGTAGAGGCCATTTCAGAAGAGATACCGATTGAAGTTCTGAGGTAATTCACGATAAGTCCGGCGTTACCTACCTCAGCACCCACATACACGAATATGGCAATGGCACCCAGAACCACATGGGGATATTTCCATACACTTTTCTTTTCGCCGGTCACCTTCTCGATTTAATAACAGGCAATTTGATCGATCATCAGAGCAATGGCAACGACAATCACAAAAACACCCATCACGATAAAGGGCATGAGGTACCCTATCGGCAGCTACCATATTGTCCTGCCGGGGAATGACAATCCTTTGAATATGGCTACGGAAATCAGCCAGGGAGCAATCATGGTGGCCACGGAATTTAGAGCCTGGGTTAAATTCAAACGGCTGGAGGCTGAAGAATCAGGACCAAGTGCAGTTACATAAGGGATTTGCTGCAACCTGCAGAAACACAACTCCGGTTGCCAGTACAAAAGTACCTATCAAAAAGACCGGGAAATGATGGTAATTTTGCCGCCGGAATAAAAATAAAACTACCGAGCGCCATAAGAAACAGACCGGCGATTACGGTAGACTTATATCCTATTCGTCAATCAGTTTCCCTGTGGGGATCGACATAATCGGGATAGGTAATAAAAAATGCCGAGGTGACTAACTGGGCAGCAGTTTCCGATAAACCAAAGATCTCTTTGATCGGGGCAGTTAAAGTGATAATGAATGTAGTGGCAAAACCAAAAATGAAGAATATGGCGCCGAAAACCGACATACCCACCATCATGTTATTGTTTTTGTTGTCCATTTGAGTTTATTGTTTATTAGTAATGCATATTTGTATTCAGATTGTACACTCCGGAGGTCTTATTCTGCATAAATTCATCAACCGGGTAAAACTTTCTTTGAAATGCATTTTTGCTCAACCCATGGAAGAAGCGAAAATATGATTTTTAATCCTTAAATTCTTTGTTGCTTTACACTGCTGTATATCAATCTAATGTCCCCTCAACATAAGCAAACAGCAGTAAACTCATAAATATAATCACTTTCAACAAATCTGCACCTTAATATGGCTTTTTTATACTCATTCTATGTATTTGAATCCCTGACCATTGCTCCTGAGCTAGTGGGTTTTGAAATATCGCAGAATTTTCTTATATTGCATGTAAGGCTGAATTATGTACTAATTCCCCATCGTATGAAGACAAAATACGAACTTGAGTATACATTCAATACTTCCCCCAATTTTCTATATCCCAGATTAAGTACTCCTGAAGGTCTTTCCGAATGGTTTGCCGACGATGTGAACCTGAAAAGGGGTAAATATACCTTTTGTCTGGGAAGGGACCGAACAAGAGGCTTCTGTGGTACAGAAGAAGGCCAATAAATTTATTCGTTTCCACTGGGAAGAGGATGAAGACCAGGAGCACTATTTTGAGTTCAGAATCCGCACCGATGAGCTGACAGGTGATGTGGCACTTTTGATCACTGATTTCGCCGAAGAGGATGAGAAGGATGATGCCATAGATCTCTGGGATACCCAGATCTCTGAGCTGAAACATGCCATTGGTCTCTAAAGCATCCTCCTTAAACCAAAATAAGTTAACTTTGTCTTCGTTGAAATTCTAGCTTAAAAGGGAGAGGTGTGAAAAAACTTCATCTGCTGGTCATAAAGTCATTTATCGGTCCGTTCATCCTGACCTTCTTCTTTGTCATCTTCATACTTCTGATGCAATTCCTCTGGAAGTATATTGATGATCTCATCGGAAAGGGACTGGAAATGAGCGTGATATCCGAGTTCCTGCTCTACACCAGTGCCAGCCTGGTCCCCATGGCCATGCCACTTGCCGTGCTACTGGCAAGCCTCATGACCTTCGGAAACCTGGCAGAAAACCTGGAACTGCTGGCCTTTAAATCGTCCGGAATCTCGCTGATCAGGATCATGGCCCCGGTCATGGTTATCTCAGCCACCATTTCCATCGGGGCATTTATGTTTGCAAACTATGTAATGCCTGTCACCAACCTGAAAATGAGGTCACTACTCTATGATATTCAACAGCAGAGGCCCGAGCTGACCATTAAACCAGGCGTATTTGATAACACCCTGGAAGGATACTCCATCCGCATTGGTTCCCGCGACAGCAAGACAAGTCTGTTGAAAGATATCCTGATTTTTGATCATACAAAGAAGCAGGGAAACATCCGGGTAACTATTGCAGATTCAGGGTATATGAAGATGTCGGCCGATGAGAAGCATCTTCTGCTTACTCTTTACAATGGCCGCACCTATGAGGAGATGCAGAAGCTGAAGCAGGAGAAAAAAAACGTAAAAAGCTACCCCCATCAGAGGGATCAGTTTGAACACCAGGAGATGATCATTGAGATGACCGGATTTGGACTGAACAGATCCGATGAGAACCTGTTTCGAAATGCATACTCCATGCTGAATATTGATCAGCTGCACCACTTTGAGGACTCTCTTTCTCAGGATCTGGACACCGTGCTTCTCATGTTCCATACGACCATACAGAAGACCCTGGTTGAGAAACCAAAGCAGATGCTAATCCAGAGGCAACGGATTGTTCCGGATAGCCTGAAAAGCGTCCGGTCCGTAGAGGAGCTTGACATCATGCAGCTCCATGTGGACTCCATGTTTAAAGAGCTGAGCGTACTGGAACAAAGGCGTGCTCTTACGCAATCCATCAACTTTGCACGGAGCAACAAAAGTGTCACCTCTTCCAATGTGGGTACCACAGACTGGAAACTTGCAAAACTTCGAAGGTATCAGATTGAGATTCAACGCAAATACACCCTCTCCTTACTCTGCCTGATCTTCTTTTTTATAGGAGCACCCCTGGGGGCCATTATCCGGAAGGGGGGCCTTGGGATGCCCGTAATTGTAAGCGTATTGATGTTCCTGATCTATTATGTAATTTCCATGACCGGAGAGAAATTTGTTCGGGAAAACATCCTCCCCCCATTTGCAGGGATGTGGATCTCAACATTTATCCTGGTACCCATCAGTATCTTACTGACCTATAAAGCAGCCAATGACTCGGTCATAATGAATGTGGATAGCTATTTCCTCTGGGCGAAAAAAATCTGGCAAAGGTCCCAGAAATTCTTCCGTAGAAAATGAAGCTCCTGATCCTGACCAATAAACTTCCCTACCCTCCCCGGGACGGGGGTTCCATTGCAAGTCTGAATATGATGACCGGTCTTTATAAGGCTGGAAATCAGATCACCTGCCTGGCCCTGAATACAGCCAAGCACTCCTACCCGCCGGAGCAGATCCCGCAGGAGTTAAGAGAAAAAATTCTCTTTCTTGGGGTGGATTGTGACAGCTCCATCAATGCCTGGCAACTGGGATCTAACCTGCTCTTCTCCCGGACTCCATATATTGCGGAACGCTTTAATATTCATGCGTTTAGAACCGCTCTTGCAGAACTGTTGCAGCAGGAGCCCTTTGATATCATCCAGCTGGAGGGTCCCTATCCGGGACTCTACCTGGATCTGATAAGAAGTGTCAGCAAGGCGAAGGTATCGCTGCGGGCCCATAATGTGGAGCACCTCCTGTGGCAAAGAAAAGCAAGCCATGAAAGCTCGCTTCCGAAGAAGTGGTACCTGAATAACATGGCCCGGCGGCTGAAACGACTGGAACTGAAGGTGGCTGGTCAGTCCGATTTCCTGATCCCCATCAGTGATTGTGATGCCTCCTACTTTACAAAACAGGGCCTGAAAAAGCCTTTCTTCACCATTCCCGCCGGTTTGGATATGGAGGATTATCCCTTCACTGAACTTCCCGCTGCGCAGGACATTTTTTTTATCGGGGCGCTGGACTGGCTGCCCAATCAGGAGGGGCTGCTCTGGTTCCTCAGCAAGGTATTTCCCCTGCTGCTGGCTGAGCTGCCCGGACTCAGATTCCACATAGCTGGAAGAAATGCTTCCAAACACATCGAGAAAAGGCTGGTCCACCCCAGCATTACCTACCACGGTGAGGTCAGGGATGCAGTGGGTTTTATGCAGGCACACCGGCTTATGGTGGCGCCATTGCTTTCAGGAAGCGGTATCAGGATTAAGATCATTGAAGCGATGGCTCTGGGCAGACCGGTGGTAACCACTTCCGCAGGGATCGAAGGAATTGAGCTTAGGGATCATCCACAAGTGGCGGTGGTAGACGAGCCCTACCTTTTTAGCAGTCATGTAGTTAAATTACTTACTGATCCCCGCAGCCCGGACCGGGCATTAAGAGAAGCACGGACTTTTATTAGCCGGAATTTTGATACCTTTGAACTCTCAAAGCGCCTAAGCCGGTTTTATAATACGGAGGTATGATCATACTTCAAATCATATGTCTGGATCTGCCTCGGACTCATTCTCTACTCCTATCTTATTTTTCCCTTGGTACTTCGTCTGCTTGCAGGCAAAAGAGAGATAAGCGCCAGCTCATTCTCAAACGAAGACCTGCCCCTGATTTCATTGCTAATGGCTGCCTATAATGAAGAGAGGGTTTTAGGGGATAAGATCAAAACCCTTCTGGAGAGTGCCTATCCAGCGGAGAAGCTGGAGATCCTCGTTGGCTCGGATGCATCCACAGACCGCACGAACGCTTTATTAAAAGAACTGGCAGCGGAAAATCCCTCCATACATCTTTTTCTTTTCGAAGAGAGGCAGGGGAAACCTGGGATTATTAACCGGCTTGCCAGAAAGGCCCGGGGAGAGATCCTGGTTATCAGTGATGCCAATGTGATGCTTGAGAGCAATACCCTGTATGAACTGGTTCGCCATTTCAAAGATGATCGCATCGGCCTGGTGGACTCACGTCTGGTCAGCACCGGGATCAAACGGGGCGGAATCTCCAGGCAGGAAAAATATTATACCAGCCGGGAGGTTAGGATAAAAAACGACGAAAGTGTACTCTGGGGATCTATGATGGGCCCCTTTGGAGGATGTTATGCGGTGAGGAAATCCCTCTTCCAACCGGTCCCTGATCACTTCCTGGTGGACGATTTCTTTATCAATATGACCGTGCTCCAGCAGGGAGCTTCCTGCATCAGTAACATCCGGGCAAAGGTCTCTGAGGATGTATCCAATAATCCACGGGAAGAGTTCAAAAGGAAAAAGCGCATCTCTGCGGGCAATTTCCAGAACCTGGTCCGGTTTCGTTCCCTGTTGTTAAAAGGAGGACCAGGGGTCGGATTCTGCTTTTTTTCGCACAAAGTTATCCGCTGGATCGTCCCTTTCCTGGTTTTGATTACACTGTCCACCTCCATCCTTCTTGCAGGCAACTCCCTGCTCTATCTGATCCTTGCCTTTCTACAGGTTCTGGTGCTTCTGCTTCCTTTTATTGATCATTTGCTGAGGAAAATTAAGATCCATAGTTTACCTTTGCGCTTTATTTCACATTTTGTTCTGATGAACCTGGCCCTCCTGGCTGGTTTTATCAGGTATTTAGGAGGGATCGAAAACAATGTCTGGCAACCCACAAGCAGAAAACAGGATTAGACTCAATTCCGTGGAGGAGGCGATGGAAGATATCAGGAACGGTAAGATCATTATCGTGGTTGATGATGAGGATAGGGAGAATGAAGGAGATTTTGTCTGTGCCGCAGAACTGGTTACTCCTGAGACAGTTAATTTCATGGCCACCTGGGGGAAGGGCCTGATCTGCGCCTCTTTGACCGACGAGCGTTGTGAGGAACTGGACCTTCCCATGATGGTAAGTAATAACACCAGCAGTCATTCCACCGCCTTCACCGTCTCGGTGGATCTTCTTGGTCAGGGCTGCACTACGGGTATTTCCGCATCGGATCGTGCCAAAACACTGCGAGCTCTGGTGGATCCCTCCACCAAACCCGATGATCTGGCACGTCCCGGACATATATTCCCTCTGAAATCCAGACGGCAAGGGGTACTTAGACGGGCAGGGCATACCGAAGCCGCTGTGGATCTGACACGTCTGGCCGGCTTAAAACCCGGAGGGGTCCTGGTGGAGATTATGAGTGACGATGGAACCATGGCCAGGCTTCCGGAGCTGTATCAGCTTGCGCAGAAGCATAAGCTGAAATTGATCACCATCAAGGATCTGATTGCCTACAGGCTGAATTTCGATTCCATCATTATCAAAGGAACCAAGGTAAAGCTCCCCACCGAATACGGAGACTTCAACCTGATCCCATTTATTCAAAAATCCAATGGCCTGGAGCATGTGGCTCTGGTTAAAGGCGAGTGGATCGAAGAGGATAACGTCATGGTGCGGGTTCACTCCTCCTGCGTGACCGGAGATATTTTTGGCAGTTTCCGTTGTGATTGCGGCAAGCAGCTGCACGAAGCCATGAGAATGGTCCAGGAGGAGGGTACGGGAGTAATTATCTACCTGAACCAGGAGGGACGTGGTATTGGGCTCTACAATAAGATGAAGGCCTACAAACTACAGGAGCAAGGGCGCGACACTGTGGAAGCCAATGTGGAACTGGGATTTAAGGATGATGAACGCGATTACGGGGTGGGTGCTGGTATGCTGCACTCCCTTGGAATCAGAAATATGAGGCTGATCACCAACAACCCGGTGAAAAAAGCCGGACTGGAAGGCTATGGAATGACCATAAAGGAAACTATTCGACTGGAAATCCCTTCCAACAAACACAATCAGTTTTACCTGGAGACCAAGCGGGATAAGATGGGGCATTTTCTCAATATCGCAAGGTATAACGGCTCCCACTCAGATGAGTAAGCAGAACCCAAGGATCGTTTTTATGGGGAGTCCCGGTTTTGCCCTGGGCCCTCTGCAACTTCTGCTGGAATCGGGCTGTCAGGTGGTGGGAGTTATCACAGCCCCTGATCGTCCGGCGGGACGTGGGAAAAAGCTTCGTTATTCTGCCGTCAAGGAGTTCCTGCTGAAGGAAAATAAACATATTCCCCTTCTTCAGCCGGAGAATCTGAAAGCAGAGCCCTTCCTGGAAACCTTAAAAGCTTTAAAGCCTGAGCTGCAGATCGTGGTAGCATTCCGGATGTTGCCGGAAGCAGTATGGAGCATTCCCCCCATGGGAACCTTTAATCTGCACGCGTCTTTACTACCGCAGTACCGGGGCGCAGCACCCATAAACCATGTCCTCATTAATGGTGAAAAGGTAACAGGGGTAAGCACCTTTCTCATCGATGAACAGATCGATACCGGAAATATTTTACTCCAGGAAAAAATAGAAATCGGCCCTGAGGAAACAGCCGGAGAACTGCATAACAGGCTTATGGACCTGGGAGCCGGACTGGTTCTGGAAACGGTCAGGCAGATCAGCGGGGGAGCGCTGAAAGCAAAGTCACAGGAGCTTTTTCTGGAACCTGGTTCAGTTTTAAAACGAGCTCCGAAAATATTCAAGGAGGACTGCCGAATCGACTGGAACCTTCCGGGCCTGACACTCTTCAACCTGATCCGGGGACTCAGCCCCTACCCGGGGGCCTTTACCCATCTGGAAAGGGAAAGGGGCCAGACATTGCTTTGCAAGATTTTCAAGGCCACCATGGAACCTGCTTTACAGCCTGATACTCCCGGTACTATTTCCACGGATGGCAAGAGTTTCTTGATGGTAGCCGCTAAAGACGGCCTGCTTCGGATACACTCCATTCAGCAGGAGGGAAAAAGAAAGATGGATATCCAGGATTTCCTGGCTGGATTTGAACTTAAGAGCGGAGAGTCCCGGTTTTCCTGAGCTGCTTCAAATTCAGATCTATCCCCTCGGTTAAAAGATAATAGAGCCTGAGGGCATTGATAAACTGCAATTGGTAGGAACGGGAATACCTGCCCGAGACAAAAAACTCAAAATTATAGTCTTCAATGGCTCCCATGCTGATCTTCCGCGGCTCTACTCCTTTAAAATACTCGAAAAACCTCCTGACCATAAAAAGATAGCTTTTTCTGGATTTTTCAGAGTAACCCTCCTTTTCCAGTTGCCTGTCATAGAAGTCAAGATCCACCCCTTCTTCCTTCGGGGGGTGGCGGAAAAGGGATGAAATGGAGTGCCACCATTCCGGAGAGGCTCTCCTGGAAGCGTGCTCTCCAAAAAAATCTATCCGGGTTTGCCGGCCGTCAGGGGGCAGGATCATCCTGATGGGTGCTGTTTCTGCATCGGCCATGGTTCTGTTTTCTAACAAATTTAAACTACCTGCGGACCAATGTAAAGTTTTGACTGTCAAAATGATTAACATGTTTTGAACAATCTCCGGCCAGGCTGGCACGGGAAGGGACTAATATTCGAAGCGGAACTGCATCTCTTCCTCTTCATACTGTTCCTTGCTGGGCTCCATTTTTAGTATGGGTTCCCGCTTTGTTCTTCTCAGGTAGATCTCTGTTCCTTCCAGGGGTTGTTCCCCTTCCAACATATGGTTTTTCCGGTAGAGATGTTTCAGCTTCACGCCGTATATCTGGGAGATATCGTACATGGTCTGCCCTTCCTCCACCAGGTGGATGTCATTGCCCACTGCTGCCTTACTCCTCTTTGGCTGGAGATAGATGATGCTGCCTGCTGCCAGCTTCGCCCCGTTGTAGAGGTTGTTGTACTTGTAGATCTCATTCTTATACATTCCCAGCTCGGCCCGAAGCGATTCCGGGGTATCTCCGGGCTCTGAAAGAATGTATTCAATCCGGTTGTTCAGCAAAATTATTCTTTCGGACTGAGCTCCGAAGTTAGTATGGTAAGAGATCGTATCCAGAGCATCGGCCATACTCCCGTTAAGCACCATCAGGTCATATTTGTACAATTCGTTCTCCTCAATGATCCTGATTAGCAGCGTGGCGTAGTTGTTGGCCGTGGCATACCCGGCCTTTTTCAGGCCTTTGGCCCAACTCCTGTAATCGTGCGGACTGATCTCAAAGAGAGACGCATACCTGGATTTGGTGGTCAGGAATTCAGAATGGTCCATGTAGGATTCATAGGCGGAAGCATAGGATCTGAAGCACTCCCGCCTGCTGTCATCGTCGTGATAGATCTTTTTCCCCGTCCAGTCGTGACACTTGATCCCAAAGTGATTGTTTGCCCTTACTGCCAGTGTGCTGTTTCCATTATTGGACTCAAGACATCCCTGGGCCAGAGTAATACTGGCGGGAATCCCCACCCTGGCCATTTCCCGCATGGCCAGCTCCGAAAAGGTCCCGATATACTCCTCCCTGGTGTTCTTCTTCTGACCGTCAAGAGGAAGCACAAGAGGATAAGAGCAGGATGATCCCTGCCGCCTTAAAATGATCTGATATCTTCAACAACTGTTCCCTCCTTTGTTCAATGAATACTCCGTGGATAAAAATAGAGATAAGCACTGCATTCCTCACGGGAGTTTTTAACAATCCCTTATTCCTAAACGTCCGTTGATAACAAAATCTTATCCCTGACATATAATCACTAACTTTATTTTCAAATAGCTTACACCATGAAACAGAGGGCATATACGGTCAGGTTGTATGAATATGACCAGCTCGACGAACTGTCGAAAGAACAGGTTCTTTTAGTTAACAGCGCTGTAAAGCTGCCAAGGATGCATATGCACCCTATTCGGAATACCATGTGGGTGCTGCTGCTCCGATTGGCCAATGGAGAAATCGTCATTGGCAACAACCAGGAAAATGCTGCCTACCCTTCAGGGCTCTGTGCCGAACGGGTGGCCATCTTTTATGCCGGAGCCCGGTATCCCGATGTGCCGGTCGAATCCATTGCCATTGCTGCCATTCGTAATGGAATTCTCCAGGAAGAACCTGTTGCGCCCTGTGGTGCCTGCCGGCAGGTCCTGTATGAAAAGGAGAGCCAGGGGGAAGCTTCCATGGAGGTGATCCTTTATGGAAGCAAAAAGATCCAGATCTTATCCACAGGTGACCGACCTGCTGCCACTTCCCTTTAAGCTTGAAGCAGTAGCCTTTCTTTTGAAAAAAGACCGGGAAAATATCCATTTTCGGATAAGGGGCCAGCACTTCCATCTGCTCTTTTTTAACCGGATGAATAAAGGAGATGCGACGGGCATGCAGACTGATGCCCCCGTTTGGATTGCTCCTCCTGGCCCCATATTTCCGGTCCCCCTTTATAACACTGCCAATACCGGCCAACTGGGCCCTGATCTGGTGATGACGTCCGGTCTCCAGCTTGATTTCAAGCAGGTGATAACGATCCGAGGATGCCAGTTTCCGATAATGAAGCCGGGCGTGTTTGGAACCGCCTACCTCGCTGTCGTGTATATAGCTTTTATTCTGTTTGGTGTTCCGGGTCAGGTAATGATCCAGGGTACCGGATTCGGGCTAAGGACATTTCTCAACGATGGCATGGTAGATCTTCTCAACTTCTTTTCCCTTGAAGAGAGCAGCCATCCGGCTTAAGGCCTTGCTTGTTTTCGCAAATACCACGGCGCCGCTAACGGGTCGATCCAGCCGGTGGGGTATTCCAAGAAATACCTCCCCCGGTTTATGATCTCGTTCCCTGATAAACTCCTTCAGCAGTTTATCCAGCGAAGCATCCCCTGTTTTATCTCCCTGTACAATCTGTGAGACACGTTTGTTGACAATCATCAGGTGATTGTCTTCGTATAAAATGGTTGCAGGTGGTTTCAGGAAACTCATCTCCGCAGGCCCGGGATTATCTGACAAATAGTGCTAATACTGTTCGTTTTCGTTGGGGAAGGAGACCGATCTCACATCCTCAATATAATTCTTTACAGCGCCCTTTATCTCCATCTGCAGGTTGTGATAACGTCTAAGGAAACGGGGAGAAAACTCCTGGGTAATTCCCAGCATATCATGCAGCACCAGAACCTGCCCGTTAACCTCGCGACCCGGCTCCAATCCCTATGGTGGGGATTTTAATAGACTCGGTAACCTCACCTGCCAAGCTTGGCCGGGATTTTTTCAAGAACCACTGCAAAACAGCCCGTTTCGGCAAGGATCCTTGCATCTGATTTTAACTTGTCGGCCTCTTCCTTCTCCGTGGCCCGGACCACATAGGTCCCAAATTTATGAATGGCCTGGGGAGTTAATCCCAGGTGCCCCATGACAGGAATACCGGCCGAGAGGATCCGCTCAATGGATTCCTTGATTTCCACCCCTCCTTCCATCTTAATGGCACTTGCGCCGGTCTCCTTCATGATTCGAATGGCCGAAGCCAGTGCCTCTTTGGAGTTACCCTGGTAGGTGCCAAAGGGCAAGATCCACCACCACCAGTGCCCTGCTGGTAGCTCTTACCACCGACGCCGCATGGTAGATCATGTTGTCCAGGGTAATGGGAAGGGTGGTCTCATGGCCCGCCATAACATTGGAAGCCGAATCTCCAACAAGGATCACATCAATGCCTGCCTGATCCAGGAGGCGGGCAAAGGAATAATCATACCCGGTCAACATGGCGATCTTCTCCCCCTTCAGCTTCATGGCCATAAAGCACATGGGTGGTAACACGTTTTACATTGCTGTGCAGCGACATGGTATATTGAGTTAAAATTGACTCTCCTCGCAGCAAACTGCAAGGATCGTCGATTAATTGATTATTTATTATGTGCTCGCGTTATTCCCTACAAAGTTTACAATAAATTTCCGTATAGCAGTCAATTTGTCAGTAAACCTGACATGCTACAGGCAGATATTTGCAAATTATTGTGTCAATATTACATCCGAAGCCGAAAAAACACGATGGCATAATCTTTAGATGAGGCCTATGTTATCATAGTCCATAAGGATGAAAAATAACAGAAAGAAATAAAACAGATAATAGTTATGAGTAAAATTATTGGAATAGATTTAGGTACCACAAACTCCTGTGTATCGGTAATGGAAGGCAACGAACCCGTTGTAATCCCCAACAGTGAAGGAAAACGAACCACTCCTTCTATGGTGGCTTTTGTGGAGAACGGAGAACGCAAAGTGGGCGATCCGGCCAAAAGACAGGCCATCACCAATCCCACCAAAACTGTTTCCTCCATCAAGCGTTTCATGGGTGAAACCTATGACAGGGTTAGCAAAGAGATCGCCAGGGTCCCCTATAAAGTGGTCAAGGGTGAAAACAACACCCCGCGCGTTCAAATTGACGACCGGAAATACTCTCCCCAGGAAATTTCAGCCATGGTGCTTCAAAAAATGAAGAAGACCGCAGAGGACTACCTGGGTCATGAGGTTAAAGAGGCAGTTATTACCGTACCGGCTTATTTCAGTGACTCACAACGCCAGGCCACCAAAGAGGCAGGTGAAATTGCAGGACTCCAGGTAAAGCGGATTATAAATGAACCCACCGCAGCATCGCTGGCCTATGGTCTGGACAAAAAGACTTCGGATCTGAAAATTGCCGTCTTTGACCTGGGTGGAGGAACCTTTGATATCTCCATTCTGGAGCTTGGAGATGGCGTTTTTGAAGTCAAATCCACCAACGGAGATACCCACCTGGGAGGTGATGATTTTGACCAGGTGATCATCGACTGGCTGGCGGATGAATTCAAGAAAGATGAAGGTCTGGACCTGAAAAAGGATCCCATGGCCCTGCAGCGCCTGAAAGAAGCCGCTGAAAAAGCCAAGATCGAACTATCCAGTTCTACACAGACAGAGATCAATCTTCCCTATATCATGCCGGTGGACGGAGTACCCAAACACCTGGTAAAAAGTCTTTCCAGGGCAAAATTTGAGAGTCTGGCCGACAGCCTGATCCAGGCCGTCGTTGAACCTTGTAAGAAGGCGCTGAAGGATTCCGGTCTGAAAAAAAGCGAGATTAACGAAGTCATTCTGGTGGGTGGTTCCACCCGGATTCCTGCCATCCAGAAGTTGGTGGAGGATTTCTTCGGGAAAGCACCATCCAAAGGGGTGAATCCCGATGAGGTTGTAGCTGTTGGTGCTGCCATTCAGGGTGGTGTCCTGACAGGTGAGGTAAAAGATGTACTCCTACTGGATGTGACACCGCTTTCCCTGGGTATTGAAACCATGGGTAGTGTCAACACCAAGCTGATCGAGTCCAATACCACCATACCCACAAAGAAAACTCAAACCTTTACCACGGCGGCTGATAACCAGCCTTCGGTGGAGATTCATGTGCTACAGGGTGAACGTGCCCTGGCCAAGGATAATAAGACCATTGGACGATTCCACCTGGATGGAATTCCGCCCTCACCGCGTGGTATCCCGCAGATTGAGGTCACATTCGATATCGATGCCAATGGAATCCTGAACGTGATCTGCCAAGGACAAAGGGACCGGAAAAGAGCAGAGCATCCGCATTGAGGCTTCCTCGGGACTTTCCGATAGTGAGATCGAGAAGATGAAAAAGGAGGCCAAAGAAAATGAAGAGGCCGATAAAACAGCCAAGGAGCGCATCGACAAACTCAATGCAGCTGACAGCCTCGTATTCCAGACGGAAAAGCAGCTGAAAGAATTTGGAGAAAAGCTTCCTGCTGAAAAGAAAGCTCCCATCGAAGAGGCTCTGAACACCTTGAAAGAGGCTCATAAATCGGAGGATATCGCGGCCATCGATCAGGCCACGGAAACCCTGAACGCTGCCTGGCAGGCTGCTTCACAGGATATTTATAATGCACAGCAGCAAGGTGGTGAAGCCGGTCAGCCCGGTCCCCAGGCTGAAGGCGAGCCTGCATCCGGTAAGGGAGGGGATGATGAAGTTACCGACGTGGATTTTGAAGAGGTTAAATAGAATCCTGACCATAAATTAGTAAAAGAGGGTGTCTCCATGGGCACCCTCTTTTTATTATCTTTGAATTTATGTGGAGAATATTCATTAGCTGTATATGGCTTTCCGGATTCCTCTCCATGCAGGGTCAGAACCTGGTGGATGAAGAGGGACGGAAAACCGGTCACTGGAAAGTGGAGTATCCCAATGGGAAGCCCCTATATGAAGCTGATTTTGTGGAAGGGCGCCCGGTGGGTGAAATGATTCGCTACTATGAAAACGGAGCCATAAGGGCCCGAATGAGTTTTGAACCCGAGGGAGACCGCAGTGCGACACAGCTCTATTACAATAATGGCAAGCTTGCCGCAGAAGGTTGGTACGAAAACCAGCTGAAGGATTCTGTGTGGACCTACTATTCAGAATTTGATGGTTCCCTTAGGATCAGAGAGCCCTACCAGGATGGGAAACTGGATGGAAAAGTAAAAAGTTATTATGCCAGTGGAGAGATTTCCGAAGAGGTGGAGTGGAAAAAAGATGTGAAAGAGGGATTGTGGATGCAGTACTTTAAAAACGGCACACCCAGGCTTTCCGCAAAGCATAAAAAGGGACTGCTGGATGGACCCTACGAGGTCTTCCTCTCTGACAGCACGATTCAGATCAGGGGAATGTACCTGGAGAACAGGGCACATGGAACCTGGCTTTTTTATAATGAAAGCGGTAAAGAAGTCTATTCCCTGGAATACAAGAACGGAGCACCGGCCAACCGGGAAAAATATGAAAAGTGGATGGAAGATTCCCTGAAGAAATATCTGATCATTACAGAACCGGAATCCCTACTTTAGATTTAAACTCTCATGAAGAAACTGATACTATTCCTTTTTCTCATACTGCTTTCGCTGGGTGTCAGGGCCCAGAAGATTGCCGAAGGAGTATACTGGGTATATTTTAGTGACAAGGCAGGGAACGGTTACCAGGTCAAGCAGCCGGAGCAGTTTCTATCCGACCGTTCTGTAAACAGAAGGGCCGTACAAAAATTGGCGGTTGATCCACTGGACCTTCCGGTAAATCCTGCCTATCTTCAGGAGATCAGGGACATGGGGGTGGTAGTCAAGCACGTCTCCAGGTGGCTGAACGGGATTGCCATGATCCAGATGGATGAGGAGCTGTTTAACGAGGTGCTTCAAAAATCCTTCACCGACACGCTTCCCTGGAAGCCTGAAAAGCTCACACTCCACTTTCCCCCGACTACCGGTCAGGCCAGGTTTTCTCCACCCCTGGCGCAGGCCCCATCTTTCGATTACGGGATAGCCATGGAGCAGGTGGAGATGCTCAAAACAGATCAACTGCATGCTATGGGCTATACCGGCGATGGGGTATGGATCGGGGTCCTGGATGCCGGTTTTTACAATGTGGATAGTCTGCCCTCATTTTTTCCCTTGCTGGATGAAGAGCGAATTCTGGGAACCAGGAATTATGTGAACGGGACTTCCATATTTCGTCAGAGTAATTCCCACGGTATGTCTGTGCTCTCCCTCATGGCAGGAGAGTGGGATGGAAATATGGTGGGAACCGCTCCACATGCCAGCTACCTGCTTTGCATGACCGAGGATCCCTTGCAGGAAACCCGTATTGAGGAGATTGCCTGGATTGAAGCAGCCGAGTATGCCGACAGCCTGGGGGTGGATGTGCTCAACACCTCCCTGGGGTACTCCGAGTTTGATGGAGGGATCTATGACTATAGCTACAGTGATATGGACGGAGTAAGCAGTTTCATCTCCAGGGCTGCATCACTGACAGCCTCCAGAGGGATGATCCTCTGTAACAGTGCCGGCAACTCCGGGGACGACGAATGGTTCTATGTCACTGCCCCGGCGGATGCTACGGATATCCTCGCTGTTGGAGCAGTCGACAGTACCAATCTGCTCGCCAGCTTCAGTTCAAGGGGACCCTCCTATGATGCCCGTATAAAGCCGGATGTGACAGCTATGGGGAAGGCCACGGGAGTACAGCACCGGAGTGGCGGATTAGCCAGGGGCAACGGGACCTCTTATGCTTCACCGCTTTTGGCGGGATCGGTCGCCTCCCTCTGGCAGGCCTTTCCGGAGCTGCCAGCTAACGAGTTGATAAACAACATAAGACAGAGTGGACACCTTAGCCGGAGGCCAGGTCCAAATTATGGCTTTGGAACCCCCAATATGCTCTATGCCTACCATAGCATTACCGGGATCCCGGCCCGGATGAAAAGCGGTGAGATGGAGATATGGCCCAATCCTGCCACAGACAGGATCATGATCAGGATTCCTGAAACCCTATCCGGCCTTCAGCAGGTCCGCATATTTGATATGAGCGGGAAATTGTCTCTTCTCCAGGAACTGGAGCTTCCGGGTGCATTGATCCTTCCGGCCAGCATGAAGAGTGGAATCTATATTACAGAGATCCGGACCCCGGCTTTTATATACAGGGGTCGTCTAATCAAACAGTAATGCCCGACAAATATTGTTCATTATCGGAGCTGCTCGGACAGGTAAAGGGGGTGCTGGAAAATGGGCTCCCCGGCCACTTCTGGGTGATTGGCGAGATTATGGAACTGCATGAGAACCGCCATTGCTACCTGGAGCTTGTTGAAAAAAGCGAAGAGAAAAACGCACTGCTCGCCAGGGCCAGGGCAACCATCTGGGCTTCCCGTTTCAGCATGCTGCGTCCTTTTTTCGAAGCCTCCACGGGCACCACCCTGAAAAGCGGGATCAAGATCCTCTGCAAGGCTTCCGTAGAATTCCATCCCCTCTATGGACTTAGCCTGAACATTACGGACATTGATCCTTCGTATACTCTAGGGGATCTGAGCCGTAAAAAACAGGAGGTGATACAACGGCTTCATAAGGAGGGAGTCTATGATATGAACAGGGAGCTGCCCTTTCCAGCAGTTCCACAGCGCATTGCTGTTATTTCCTCTGAAAGTGCTGCAGGTTACGGGGATTTTATGAACTCCATCCAGGAGAACAGGCATGGCTTTCACTTCCACAGCAAACTGTTCCCATCGCTGATGCAGGGAGAGGAGGCGCCAGGGTCCATCATAGCTGCCATGGAAAACATCTATGAATCGGAATCCGATTTCGATTGTGTGGTAATCATCCGGGGTGGCGGTTCGAAAGCTGACCTGGAGAGTTTTAATCAATACGAACTGGCCTATTTCATTACTCAGTTTCCACTTCCGGTCCTCACCGGTATCGGACATGAAAGAGATGAATCGGTTGCCGATATGGTGGCCCATCGTGGATTAAAAACACCCACAGCGGTGGCAGAATTCCTGATAGACCAGCTGCTGACCTTCGAATTCCGGCTCTCCGCCCTTTTGGACAGGCTCTCCACCCGGGTAAATGGCCGGGTGCAGGCAGATATGGCCCGTCTGGACAGGTTCAGGGGTGAGCTGGTGCACTTAAGCAGGGCTTTGCTCCAAAATCAATCGGAATATCTTCGCCATACCAGTCAGCGAATGCGGAGAGGACTTGGCAATCAGCTGGACAGGAAAAGGGAGTATCTGATCCATCTGAAAAAACGGACTGAACTGGTCGATCCGCAGAATATCCTGCTGAGGGGCTATTCCATCACACTGTTGGAAGGCAAATCTCTCGTCTCCATGAAGGATGTCAAACCGGGATCTAAGCTTGAAACACGGCTCCATCAGGGGACTATTTTTAGTAGAGTTGAACAAATCTCCAAGCGAAATGACAAAAGAGAAGATTAGTTACAGTGATGCCATTGCCGAAATAGAATCGATCCTGCAAATGCTGGAGGATGGGAAGCTTAATGTGGATGAACTGTCAGAAAAGGTGAGTCGGGTCACTGATCTGGTCAAACTCTGCCGTGACAGGCTCTATCTTACTGAAAAACAAATTAACAAGACCCTGGAAGACGAAGAGGCAGGCTCTGCTTAAATGTTGCCCTCCGGAATTCTTTAGATATGGCGGGCCATGGTATCAAGCAGTTCGCTGACCTTGATAGGTTTAGCCAGATAATCATCACAACCCGCCTGCCGGCTAATCTCCCTCTCACCCGACATGGCATAGGCCGTTTGGGCGATCACCGGAAGATCGGGCCGCTCCTTCTTTATCATCCTGGTACACTCGTAGCCATTAAGCAGGGGCATATTGATATCCATCAACACCAGGTCCAGGTCCTTATGCTCCCTGAACAGGTCCATGGTCTCCTCCCCGTCTTTTGACCAGACCACCTGGATCCCCGTCTCTTTCAGAGCTTCATTCAGGAAATAGTAGTTAGATAGGTCATCCTCAGCAATCAGAACTTTCTTGTCTTCCCACAATCTCAGATTGCTGGTGGGGGTTCTCAGGGCCGCCTCGTACTTCAGCGGGACTTCATTTCTGGGAAGAATAAACCAGAAGGTGGATCCCTCTCCCGAGGCGGAGTGCACCCCGATCTCCCCACCCAGGATCTCAGTCAGATTCTTGGAAATGGCAAGGCCCAGTCCCGTTCCTCCATAGAGCTTGGTCTTGGTTTCATGACCCTGCATAAACCGGTGGAAGATCACTTTCTGCTTCTCTTCCTGGATCCCGATTCCTGAATCTTTCACATAAAAGTAGATGCCCTCCGGATGATCCTTCAGTCCAAGGACAATCTCTCCCTCTTCGGTAAATTTTACCGCGTTACTCATCAGATTCACCAGGATCTGTTTCAGGCGGAAGGGATCGGTGTAGATGGCCAGTTCATTCAGGGGCCAGTCCCATTGCACCTTGATGGATACTCCCGCTTTGCCGGCCCGCTTGACATTCTGAAGAAACATCAGGTGTAACTCCTTGAACAGGTCTCTTATGAAGCATTCTGCAATATGGACATTTACCTGTCCGGCTTCAATCTTGGCAATATCTATGATATCATCAATCAGTCGCATCAGATCGTCGGCTCCCTGGTTGATCTGAGCGATAAAGTCCCTTCGTTCTCCGGGACCTAACTGTTCGTCTGTCAGAAGATCAGAAAATCCCACAATGGCGTTCATGGGGGTACGGATCTCATGGGACATATTCGAGAGGAAGGCTGTTTTTAGCCGGTCCGACTCCTCCGCCTTGAATTTGGCTTCCAGTATTTTCCGTTCTGTCTCCTTCCGCTCAGAGATATCCTTCAGGATAACCACCATCGAATCGGGTTTCCCTTCCCGGTTAAAGATGGCACCGGTTGAGACTTCGGCTTCAAAGCTCTTCCCATCCGGCCGAACTACCAGGTAGTCCATGTTTTTTAAATACCCCTTTTCCCAGGTCTTCTGAAAATCCTGAATGGCTTTTCGCCAATCGTCCTTGTGTATAAACCGGAAGATCTTATGCTTGTGAACCTGGTCAGCCTCCACTTGAAATGCCTCCAGAAAAGCACTGTTAAAATCGACGATCAGGGCCTGGGAGCCGACCACTAACATGGGATCGGGTGAGGATTCAAAAACTCGTCTCTGCCGCTCCTGGTTCAGCCTGATACTATCCTGTTGCCTGCGCCTTTCAATGGCCAGTGCAATCTGGTCGCTGGCAAATTCCAGAAGTTCGGCATCCGATTTCGTATAGACAATATTCTCTGTATAGGATTGAACCGCAAATACTCCTATGGTCTTGCCTTCATGTTTGAGTGGAACACCCAGCCAGCAAACACAGGGGGCCCCGACCGGTTCTATCTCTCCCTGCATGGTCAACTCTTTTTCCCGTTCATTATCAACCAGCTGAGCCTCACCGGTCCTGATGACATAACTGGTCAGTGTTTTCCTGGCGGGGAACTCGGTAAATGCATCTTTTTCATCCTCCATAAAGGGAAGAGTAAGGGTATCCGTCTCTTCGTGAAACAGGGCGAGAAAACAGTTGGTTGTATCCACCACCTGTCCAAGTGATTTCCTGATCATCACATACAACTCATCCAGGCTATGAGTGCTGTTCACCGCATTGGATATATCAAACAACACCTGCTTCACCAGATCATTGCGCTTTCGCTCATGGATATTCTCATGAATCCCGGTAAGTCGTATCGTATTGCCCTCCGCATCAAAACTGACCGCCTTTCCCTGGCTTCTTATCCATACCCAGGAACCATCTTTATGCTTGAGCCTGAATTCTATATCGAAGGAACCCTCCCGGTTTTTTATCACTTCCTGTACCCTGTCGTAGGATTTTTCTTTGTCCTCCGGATGCAGGAGCGAAATCCATGTCTCCAGTACCTGGTCCAGTTCGCCTTCTCCGTAACCCAGCATCTGTCCCCATATGGGAGAAAAGTAAACCTCGTTGTTCACCAGGTTCCAGTCCCACAGCCCCAGGTTTGTGGCAGAAAGAGCCATGTTCAGCCGCTCCTCTGATCTTCGAAGGGCATCCTCAGCAATCCGGGAATCAGTGATATCCCTGGCAACCCCAATGACTGATTGGACAGCTTCCGAGACCCCGGTCTCAGGATAGAGCCGCCATTCGAAAGTGATCTTTCTATCGATCCCTTCCAGATCAAATATCACAGTTTTAGGGTTCCCCGTTGTAAAAACGCTTTCCAGTGAATCCTCCCAAAGATCCACCAGATCTTCTGGGAAAGCTCCCATTTCGCGGTGAGTTTTATTTAAGAACAGTTTGGGAGAAAGCCCGGTATGGAGTTCAACGGCACTATTTACAAACAGGTTCCTGAACTGCCGGTCGAAATGCATGATCACATCCGGAGAGTTTTCAGCCAGCGCCAGGAAATGCTCCTGCGATTCGGTCAGTGAGCTCTCCAGTTTCTTCTGTTCACTGATATCCCTGGTAACCAACAGAATGTAGGGCTTTGTGTCAATCAGGACCACCGATATGGAATTGAGGGTCCAGAACCGTTTACCAGACTTTGTGATATTTCGCCATTCAAAGGAGACCGGATCCCTGTCTTTTGCCTGTTTAATGTGCTCCCGGACTATATTCAGGGAATAGCCCTCATCTACAGCTGAATAGAGCTCCAGGTCCACCGATTCCAGATCTGACTCATCCACGTCAAACATTTCGAGGACCCGGGGATTGTAATCTGTAATTTTCCTGGTCTCAAAATCGAAGAGCAGGATGCCATCATGAACCGATTCAAAGATGGACAAATAACGGTCCCTCGATTCTTTTAAAGCCTGTTCAGCTTCCTTCCTCTTCCTGAAAAGATCTGCATACTTCTGCGAGGAGTAGACCGATGGAACCAGTTTATACAGCTGCTCTTTCTGCACGAAGTCCCACACCCCGACGTTCAGGCTGCTGGAGGCCATCCTGACATTCTTCTCCCCCACCAGATAGATAAGTGGGATTTCCGATAAAAAAGGCTCCATGACCTCTTCAATGTCCTGGCGTAACTGATCAGGCAGATCAAAATCTGAGATCACCACATCGGGTGGATCCGTTTTCAATCTCTCTTTGACCTCTTTGCTCTTTGTATACTGCCTGTGATCCACATCAAATTTACCCTCTTTCAGGGTAATCAGCACATCATCTGACACCAGAGGGTCCAGGTACCAAAAACAGGCACTTAGTTTCAGACCGGCCATCGGGTAAGTTTCATTCCATGGTTATACTTCGAAAAATAGACAAAAATAATTGAACTCCATGATTATTAATGCACTGTTATTACGTATTAGATTGTATTTTTGTTGCAGTTTAAGCGCCATGAACTATTCGGATCAACTGCACCATAAAGTCTTTCAGATCATTGAATCACTGGTGACTGAGGCGCAAACCCCGTCATATGTGATAGGTGGTTTTGTTCGCGATCTGCTTCTGCAGGGCAAGGGCAATACTCCAAAAGATATTGATATTGTGGTAGTTGGAAGTGGAATTGAGCTGGCTGAAAAGGTCCGGCGCTCCATCGGAAAGGAGTTGCCCCTCACGGTGTTCAAGAACTTCGGGACAGCCATGCTGAAGTGGGGGGATACGGAGATTGAATTTGTGGGTGCCAGAAAAGAGTCGTACCGGCGAAACTCCAGGAAACCGGTGGTGGAGAATGGCAGCCTGGAGGATGATCAGAAGCGCAGGGATTTCACAATCAACACCCTTGCCATCTCTCTGAACCGTGAAGATTATGGAGAGCTTCTGGATCCATTTGGAGGGCTGCAACACCTGGAAGAGAAGTTGCTTGTTACCCCCCTGGAACCTGGACGGACATTTTCGGACGACCCGCTGAGAATGTTAAGAGGCATACGCTTCGCCACCAGGCTCGGTTTCGATATCGAAGCGGAAACCCTGAAGGCCATGGCGCAGAACCGTGAGCGGATCAGTATTGTCTCCCAGGAGCGGATAAGTGATGAACTGAACAAAATCATTGGATCAAAGCAACCGGGCAGGGGCTTCCTGCTGCTGGATCAGACCGGACTTCTTGAACTTATATTCCCGGAACTTCACCAGATGAAAGGGGTGGAAGAGAAGAATGAACAGCGTCATAAGGATAACTTCCTGCATACCCTGCAGGTACTGGATAACATTTCTCTGAAGACGGACAAGCTCTGGCTCAGATGGGCCGCGCTGCTCCACGATATAGCCAAACCCCGGACCAGAAAGTTTGAACCGGGTACCGGATGGACCTTTCATGCCCATGAGTTTATCGGGGCCAAGATGATCCCGGGAATCTTCAGGAGAATGAAACTGCCGCTCAATGAAAAGATGAAATATGTGCAGAAGCTGGTTCAACTCCATCTTCGGCCCATGGTACTCTCACAGGATATCGTCACTGATACAGCCATCAGGCGATTGATTTTCGATGCCGGGGAGGACCTGGAGGATCTGATGACCCTGTGTGAGGCCGATATTACTTCAAAAAATGAACGGACCGTCAAGCGGCATTTGAAGAATTTCCAGATTGTAAGGGAAAAAATCCTGGAGCTTGAGGAGAAGGATTCCATCCGCAACTTCCAGCCACCCATTACAGGTGATGATATTCAGAAAGTATTCGGAATCCCGCCATCTCGTCCGGTGGGTGAGATCAAAAATGCCATCAAGGAAGCCATACTTGAGGGAGAGATCCCCAATGAGTTCGAGGCCGCCTACCGCTTGATGCTGGACGTGGGTCTGGCCCTGGGGCTCACTGTCCGTGAGGACCAGAGTCTGGAAAAAAAGAGAGATACACCACCAGGGGCAGGTGATCACTGATTCCTCCCCTGTATTGATAGCCTTCGTAGCTTCTGTTTGGCTTTAGTCCCCCGTACTGCATGTCCTCTGTCAACAAGGAGGAAAGTTGAAGCGTGTTTACCCTTAACAGGCAGGATTGTAGTGACGTACTTACCAGGACCTGATCAATAAAGGTCCATCTGCCCCTGTATTTATATGTGGATCTTCCATTATCCGGTTTCATGGAGCTCAGGGAGTCTCCGCCAATTCGGGCAAATCTCAGGGGCTCCATGGAGTAAGATTCAAACTCGTCATTAAAATCGCCTGCTACCAGGAGCAGAGCCCTGCTCCTGGCACGGGTTACCGAATCCAGACAACTTACCAGCTGACCGGCCTGTGCTCTCCTTAACTTTGCAGTGGCACCTGCCCCACGGTATTTGGATAGCAGGTGCACCAGAAAGAGGTCCAGGGTATCCGCCCCCCGGGAGAGTGCCAGATGCATCATATCCCTGGTGGTAAAAACCGGGGCCCTGAATGGGATACTTTCCCAGAGAACCACGTTCATCCTCCCGGTCCGGCACAGGCAGGCCAGTTCCATTCCCCGGTGATCCTGCCCCTCCTGGTGAAAATAGCTGTACTGGTAAGGAGAGAGGATGGGATGAGTGACAAGATCCTCCAGCACCCGTCCATTTTCCACCTCGCACAGTCCAACCAGTTCCGGAGCCTCTCCCCCTCCGGCTGCAATAATCACCTTTGCCAGGGCGGTGATCTTCTGCCGGTACCTGGACCAGGTCCAGTGGCGGAGCCCATCCGGCGTAAACCCGTCATCGCCCGGAAGAGAATCATCTTCCGGATAAAACAGGTTCTCCGGATTATACCAGAGAAAGCAGAATTCAGCCCCTTTATTACCCTGGGCAGACAGGTTCAAAAGCAAACAAGGAAACAGGATATACAGCAGGATACAAGTAGTGCGCTTCATAAGGATTAGATATGCGGAAGCGCCCCGGATCAGCCTAGGAACCGATCCGTTCGATGGCCCCCAGATCGGGGCCAGCATCATTCAGCCTGCTATTCCCGTTCAAATCCAGGGGAATCCCCGAAGCATGAGCGGGCAGTCCGGCGTCGATGGCCGGTGAGAGGCTATCCAGTTCATATATCACAGGGATGGAATCGAACAAAGGATTCTGATTGTTGATCAGGTTGGTGATCAGCGGATCCTCCAGGTAGCGGAGGCTATCTTTATGGATGCGGGTCAGACAATGATCGAACAGGTAGTTGAGCTGCAGGTCCTCATAACTGTCAATAAGCAGTTCCATGGCTTGAGATCCGTAAATAATGGAGTTGAAAAAGCTTGCATTTTCAAACTCCCCCCCTGTATAGAGCAGCAGCTTACCCTCGTCATCATAGGTGCCAAAATAATCGGCAAGCCAGACGGCCGGCAGCTGTCTGTTGAGAAAACCCGGAGGGCCAGAAGTTGGCAAAGGTGCAGTGGGTAAAGTGGTAATCTCCCCCATAAATCAGGGCCACGCTACTTCCCCCGCAATCGCCCATCACCAGGTTGCTGCCGTTTACTGAAGCATTCAGGGCATATATCCCGCTGGAACTCATCCGGTTGATCATCGTGTTGGAGATCTCCAGATCGGGCCTTTGTCCCGACTCCGGAGTGGCACTGATCAGGACCCCGATGGTTCCGTTATGTATCTCCGCATATGTGATCCGGTTGTGGTGACTGCTGCCGGTGAGGTAAATCAGTCCCCACTGGCCCGGAATATCGTTCATAAAACTCCTCCAGCCGGTCCCCTTCGAACCAGACGGGATCCTCCAGGGTCCCATTCACCTGCAGGGAACCATCCACAAAAATCAGGGCATCCCTGTGCAGGTGCACCCTGACTCCGGGATCAATGGTCAGCGAGGACAGTGAATCCACATAGAGCATAATCAAGGATCAGATAGGGTTTATCCGCTGATCCAGGTGGTAGCCTCGATCAATGGTCCCGCCCCCGATCATATGCACATCCTGTCCCCAGGCCACCAGGTCAATGTCCTGCAGATTCCCGTTGGTCAGGAACACAATGGAGTCCTGTATCCGCAGAATATCATTCGATGCCATTGGGATCGAGGGTGGCCTCCACAAACACATACATGCTGTCTTGTGGGGCAATCTCCAGATCCGGAAAAATGGAGTCCCGGATGCTCCGTCCACATTGATCCTGAACACCGAAGATGCACCTCCGGCCAGCCAGATCTCATCAATTCTGATAAACTGCTTGTGGGGATTCTTTACCCTGAAAGATTTGGTCACCGTCCCGATGGTGGTAAATACCGTATCGAAATAGACCGTATCCAGGGTAAACTCCAGTCTGGCCTCGGTATCCTCAATATAGTCCGCTCCGGGTGACAGGCAAAAAAGAGTGCCACCGGAAACAAGAACAGAAACAGGATACTGCGGATCCCCATCGATTGTTTTGTTCTTAGAACGCAAAAATGGGGAAAATAATATGAGAATGCTATTTTTGTTGCAAAGCTATAACCATGCGAACAAGCCTGTGTATCTCCGTGCTTATATTTTCTGATTCCATGATGCTCCCTGTAAAACACAGGAGACCAGGCCGACCTGATCCTGACCAACGGGAAGATCTATACCGTTGACAGTGACTTCAGCCTTGCAGAGGCCATGGCCATCAAGGACCAGAGGATTATTGCCGTAGGAAGCTGCAAAGAGATTGGAAGGAAGTACCGCTCAGAGCAGGATTACGACCTGGAAGGAGCTTTTGTCTACCCGGGCTGGATCGATGCACATTGTCACTTTTTTGGCTACGGGATGAACCTGAATGCCGTGGATGTGGCGGGAACCGCCTCGGTGGAAGAGATTATTGAGCATCTTAAAGCGTTTCAGGCGATGCATCCCGGAGCATGGATCACCGGAAGGGGCTGGGATCAGAACGACTGGGAGGTACAGGAGTTTCCCGACAAATCCATGCTGGATAAGCACTTTCCCGGATACCCCCATCCTGCTGAGAAGGATAGATGGTCATGCTGCCTGGGCCAATTCGAGGGCCCTGGAGATGGCCGGGGTCACAGCCGCTGACCGGAAGTGGAAGGAGGAACGGTGATGCTGACAGGAGGGAACCCAACGGGATCCTGATCGACAATGCCATCGGACTGGTGGGATCCATGATCCCCGCCTCCTCCAGAGAAGAGATGATCCATGCGCTCCAACAGGCCGAAAAAAACTGTTTCAGGGTGGGACTCACTTCGGTGCAGGATGCCGGGCTATCGAAACCGGTCGTGCAGTTGATCGATTCACTGCAACAGGCAGGTGCCCTGAAGATCCGCATGAATACCTGGCTCAGTCCATCCGAGGAGAACTTTCACTCATTTTGTGGAAAAAGGGCCCTACCAGACCGACCATCTCTCGGTCAATACCATCAAACTATTTGCCGATGGAGCCCTGGGTTCCAGAGGAGCCCGGATGATAGAACCCTATTCGGATGATCCGGGCAATCTGGGTCTCTTTGTGACTCCCCTTGGAGGTGCTGGAGGAGCATTGTGAAAAGGCTTATGAGCACAATTTTGCAGTGGCCACGCACTGCATTGGGGACGCGGCCAACCGGGAAACCCTGAAGATATATGCCAGGGTCCTGGGTGGAAAAAACGATCGGCGATGGCGCATCGAGCATGCTCAGATCATTCATCCGGATGATTTTCACTATTTCGGAGATTACCATCATTGTCCTTCCGTACAGACCACCCATGCCACTTCCGATATGTACTGGGCAGAGGACCGGGTGGGAAGTGAACGGATGAAAGGTGCCTATGCCTTCAAACAGCTGCTTGAGCAGAACGGATGGCTCCCCAATGGAAGTGATTTCCCGGTGGAAGAGATCAATCCCCTCTTTGGATTTTATGCCGGCAGTGGTCCGCAAGGACCAGTCTGGTTATCCGGAAGGAGGATTCCAGGTGGAAAATGCCATCAGCAGAGAAGAGGCCCTGCGGGCCATGACCATCTGGGCAGCCAGGTCGGGTTTTGAAGAGCACCTGAAAGGAAGTATAGAAGCCAGGGAAACTGGCAGATCTGGTGATCACGGACACCGACCTGATGACCGCTCCGGAAGAGGAGCTCTTCGGGATCCGGGTGCTGGACACCTATTCAGGCGGTGAGCTGGTTTACGAAGCAGGCTTTGACTAGAACCTGAGTGTTTAGCGCAGTACCAGGGTTGCTCCCACTGCCACAATATCCCAGGCACGTTCTGAAACCGGCAGGTTGTATTCAGCGTAGAGAAACATCATCTCATTAATGTTAAAGCCCACATTCAGCGGCACCCAGAACCGGGGATTCATCTCTGTGGCAAAACTCAGATCCATGTCAAGTCCCATGGACAGATTGATCTAGTAACGGGGCGTATAGGTAAACAGTCCGGTCAGATCAATTCCGAACTGGTCCCATTTATGCAATCCGCCAATGGCTGAAAAATAGCTCTTCCGGGCTTCATGGAGCAGGTACTGCATATCGATCCCGAAATAATCGGTCCCGTTCACAAAATAGACATAGCGGGCATTCACATCCAGGGAGTAGAGCAGTCCATAGCCTCCATTCAGTGCAAAAGAAGCACCTCCGGCATCAAACAGGATCACATTCCTGTCCATATGATAAGCAGGCGTTAGGCCCACACTGAAGGCCCGTTGCGGCAAGTGTTTTTGCAAAATTGACCACCTGTCCGGAAGCAGACAGGGACAGGGAGAACAGCAGCAGGAAAAGAAGTCTTTTCATGGGGACAGCATTGGGTTGACTGACACAAAAATAAGACTTCTTGGATAAACTCCTAAAACACGATCTCCCTTCCCATATAAAAATCAAGAATCTTGGTGTAAAAAATCAGCACATACTTGGAGGAGATCATGTCGGAGGTGGATTCATAAAGCTGGTTCCGGGCCTCCTGCAGTTCAAGCGATGTGCCGGTCCCCACTTTGAAGCGCTCTTCAGCAAAACGGTATGCCTCGTCGCTGTTGGCCACCGACTCCATGGCCGAGCTGTAATTATCAGCCGCTGCCATTGCTTCAGTATGATATTGCTGAATGGATTGCTGAAGGACAAGAACCGCACTGTCATACTGGTACTCAGCATCCTGAAGGTCAATCTTGGCCTTATTGATACTGGTCTGCACCTGCCAGCGGTTGAAAATAGGGATCTGAAGCCCATGGAAACCTGTTTATACTGGTTATTTCTGATCTGTTCATTAATCGGATAATCCAGCGAGGGATTAAAGGGATCAGGATCCAGCGGATTCATAAGTCCGTCACTGTAGTTGGAATAGAGCAGTCCCCGGGCATAGAGCCTGGGTGAACGCTGTCCCTTTTGAACGGCCAGGTAACGCTCCTTGGCCTCCATCGCCATATTCCTGCACTTTTGATCTGGGGCAGATTGGCCAGAGCATACCTGGAACACCGAATCCAGTTCCGGGATCTCCACCATGGAGGGATCGGGCAGCAGGGGTTTCTCAATCTCAAAGCCTTTCTCGTCCGTCAGATTCATCACGTGCATCAGGTTCAGCCTGGCGATCTCCCTGGCATTGACGGCCTGGGTATAGTGCAAGTTTTGCTGCCGAGAGCTGGGCATTTACCTCCAGCAATCTTCCCCTGGGTTCATTTCCCACCTCCACCAGCCGTTCCATTCGTTCCACCTGGTTGCCGGGTCACCTCCACCTTTTTCTCTGCCACAGCCACCAGTTCCCGGTTCCTGAGCAGATCCAGGTAACCGGTCATCACCTGCATGGTAACATTATCTTCCATGGCCTCCAGATCCTCCATACTCATCAGGTAGTTGGCCTTGCTCATTTTCATGCTGTTTAAATCCCTGCAGACCGTTAAACAGGGTCAGATCGCTCTGCATTCCCAGGTCGCCCTGGCTCACATTGGCATTTTTCCATTCATAGGTACCCCGGTCCAGTACCCGGCCCGATCCCAGCTGGTGTTCAATCATTCCATTCAGGTTGGGAAGCAGGTCCATCTTGCTCTGCCGATGGTCCTGGTCGGTCGATTTCAGAAGCAGTTCCTGGCGTTTCACATCCAGGTTGTATTGAATGGCATGATCAATACACTGGTCCAGGTTCCAGAGAGTCTCTGACTGTCCCGGTGCCACTGGACGAAGTGACCAAAAGGGCTAATGGCTATCTGAATATTTTCTTCATGCTCATTGGGTTTAACGGTTATACTTCAGGATCAGCTTATCATGATCGGCATAATTCTGGTAGGAGGAGACAATCACCTTCTCACCTGGCTCCAGTCCGCCCAGCACCTCATAATACCTGGGATTCTGACGTCCGATGCTGATATCACGTTTCACGGCGAACTCTTCCGACTCATCCAGTACAAAGACCCATTGTCCGCCCGTGGTCTGGTAAAATCCGCCTTTGGTAAGCAATATTCCTTCCTTGGATTCACCCAGTTGCAGCCTGATCCGGGAGGTCTGACCAATCCTGATCTGATCCGGAACCTCCTCGGTAAATACCATATCCACCGCAAAACGACCATTCTGCTACCTCCGGGTAGATTTTGGTAATCACCCCGGTATAGGGGGTACTGGCAAAGTCACATTCACCGGTCAGACCCCTCTGTATCCGGGCAATGTAGTGCTCATCGATATCTACCCTCAGCTTATAAGAATCCAGGATATTGATGGTCCCTACCCTGGTCCCGTAGGTGACCACCTCGCCGATCTCCGGGATTCAGAGAGGCCAGCTCCCCATCGACCGTGGCCTTGATATTCAGGTTGTCCATGCGCCTGCGGATGATCTCCATGCTCTTTTCCATGCTTTCCACAGAAGTTTCCAGGGAGTTGATCTGAATGGACCGGTAGATGGAATCATTTCTATAGTTCTCCAGCACCAGGTCATAGCAACTCATTGGATGATTCATAGGCTTCCCTGGACTGGTCAAACTCCTCCCTGGAAATATGTTCCTGCTCCCTCAGGATCTTGTTGTTGTCATAGAGTCCTCCTGGCCTGGGTCACTGTGATCTTCAAGTTCAATAATCTGTTGCTTATAGTTTAATCTGGTCTGATCCATCTGCAGACGTGGCCGTCCGTAAGTTCATTGATGGCCCTGACCACCTGGGCCTCGCTGTTAGTGATCTCCAGCAGGAGATTGTCATTGGTCAGACGGAGAATCACATCACCCTTCTTAACCATATTTCCCTCTTCAATCAGGATCTCCTCCACACTTCCACCTTCCACTGCATCCAGGTAAATGGTGGTGATGGGTTCAACAGTTCCCTGAACCGTGATATAATCCTGGAAAACATCCTGCTTCACCTCCTCGATGGTGATGCGTGAAACATCCACATTGTACTTGGAACTTTTGTCTCCAAAAATGATGATCGCCAGTACAGTGAGCATTAAAGCTCCAAATAGAAGGTACCAGATAGTTTTTCGGGTTAAAAAGCCCTTTTTCTTTCAAGTTTGCGGTCCATTCCGTCCATTTCAGTCATATCGCACAGTTTTTTATTTCCGCGTACAATAATGCACTAATTATGCCAAAAGAAATAAGAAATTGATAATCACATCAACTTAATAATCAGAACTTTAATTGTCTGGCGGAAAAAAAGTGTTCGATTTTGGGATTAAAGTGTACGTATTTCGTACACTTCATGAAGATTATACTCTATATTTATGAGAGAAATGCATTGAATTTGAATGATTTGAATCCATAAGGCACTCTTTTTGTATCAAATTAGCTATCAACAGCAATACATAATCATAGAAGATGGAACAGAAAATTGGAAGAATCCTGGCAGTGGATGACAACGAAGACATCCTGTTTGCCCTGAAGTTATTGTTGCGCCCCCATGTTGAAATTATTGAAACCCTATCCGGTCCGGAACGCATTCCCGAAATGATGAAGAAACAGGACTGGGATGTGATCCTGCTGGATATGAATTTCACAAAAGATGCCATTAGCGGACAGGAGGGATTTGATGCCCTTTCCCAGATTCTGGAAATTGATCACCAGGCAGTGGTAGTCTTTATCACCGCCTATGGTGATGCCGAGAAGGCAGTGAAAGCCATAAAAATGGGAGCCACCGATTTTATCCTGAAACCCTGGCAGAACGAAAAAATCCTGGCCACCATCAACTCGGCCATCAGTCTTAGCGCGAACCCGGATCCAGGCACAGAACCTGAAACTCAAACAACAGGAGATCAGTGCCGTGCTGGACCAGCCCTATACCGATTTCGTGGGACAATCTCCCGAAATGTACGAAGTTTTCAATACCATTAAAAAGGTGGCAGCCACCGATGCCAATGTGCTGATCCTGGGTGAGAACGGAACCGGCAAAGAGCTTGTTGCCAGGGCACTCTACCGGAATTCGCTCCGCAAGGACGAAGTATTTATCAGCGTGGACCTGGGTTCCATTCCGGAGACACTCTTCGAAAGTGAACTCTTTGGTCATGAAAAAGGAGCCTTTACAGATGCACATAAAATGAAACAGGGCCGGTTTGAAATTGCCTCCTCCGGAACCCTTTTCCTGGACGAAATTGGAAACCTCACCTATCCGCTTCAATCAAAGCTACTTACAGTACTCGAACGACGTGAGATCACCCGGGTGGGTTCCACCAAACCCATCCCCATCGATGTGCGGATGATCTGTGCCACCAACAACAACATTCACCAGGATGTGGCCGACGGAGTCTTCCGCCAGGACCTGCTTTACCGGATCAATACTGTGGAAATCCACCTGCCGGCCCTGCGGGACCGAACCGGTGATATCCCTCTGCTGGCAGATCATTTTCTGAAGATCTACAGCAGGAAATACCGAAAACCCATCCGGAATATCCAGTCCTCTGCCATCAAAAGGCTAAACCAGTATAACTGGCCGGGAAATGTGAGGGAACTTCAGCATGCCATCGAACGGGCGGTGATTATGTGCGACGGCACCAGCCTCAGTCCCGATGATTTTATCCTCTCATCAGGAGTGAAAAGCAGCGGCGGACTGGAACTGGAATCCTACAACCTGGAAGATATAGAAAAAACAATTATCGAAAAAGTACTAAAAACCAACCAGGGAAATGTGACCCAGGCAGCCACCCAACTTGGGTCTGACCCGGACATCGCTCTACAGAAGAATGGAAAAACATGGTCTTTAAACAATTTCGCTTTAATATTGTCCTGAGGGTACTGCTGCTCACCTCCACGTGCCTTGCCCTGTTCATCACCCTGAACAGTACCTTCACCTTTACGCCCATTCTGGTGGCCGGACTGATCATCTACCAGGTATGGTCACTGATCAGGTATGTGGACCGGACCAACAGGGAACTGGCCAGTTTCCTGGAATCGATCCGCTACTCCGAATTCACCCGCTCCTTTCAGATCAGCGACAGAGGTTCCTCCTTCGATGAACTGAATACAGCCTTCAATGATGTGATGAAGGACTTTCAGCAGGTCAGGTCTGAACGGGAGGAGCATTTCCATTACCTGCAGAGCATTGTACAGAATATCGACGTGAGTATCCTGGCCTATCAGCGTGATGGCACCGTGGAGATGATCAATCCTGCTGCCAAAAAACTCTTCCAGGTCAACACTCTGAGGAATATCAATATGCTCACGCTCACTCAGCGAGAAACTGGCCGATACGCTGCTCACCATCAATCCGGGCGAAAACAAACTGGTGAAGGTGCAGGACGAAGAAGATATCCTTCAGCTGGCCATTTATGCCACCGAATTTAAGGTGAAGGATAAGGTCATCCTTCTGAGCACCATCAAGAATATCCAGAATGTACTGGAAGAGCAGGAAACCGCAGCCTGGCAGAAACTGATCCGGGTGCTTACCCATGAGATCATGAATTCCATTGCCCCCATCTCCTCGCTCTCCTCCACGGTGGAAACCATGGTCAAACCCTATACTTCCGGTAAAAAAGAGATGCACGGAGGTGGACAAAGCGACGATTGTAGGAGATCCAGGGAGCCCTTCAAACCATCAACAAGCGAAGCACCGGATTGATGAACTTTGTGGAGACCTACCGGAGCCTCACCAAGATTCCGGAGCCCAATTTTGCCGTGGTGAAAATGAATGAACTGATTGCCGAATGTGCATACCCTGATGAAGAAGGAGGTGCAAAAGAAAAATATCGTATGACCACCTCCGTGGAACCTGATACCATTGAAGTACAGATTGATGAACAGATGATCGAACAGGTACTGATCAACCTGATTAAAAATTCGGTCCAGGCCCTGAAGGGGCGCCAAGGTGCAGACGATACAGATCAGGGGCTTCTATAACAAACGGGGGCGGCCCACCATCCAGGTCATCGATAATGGACAGGGAATCCTGGATGAGGTGATCGATAAGATCTTTATCCCGTTCTTTACCACGAAACAGAGTGGATCGGGTATCGGCTTAAGCCTCTCCAGACAGATAATGAGGCTGCATGGGGGTACCATTACCGCACAGTCGAAACCCGGTGAAGAGACTATATTCAATATGACCTTTTGATTTTTTTTTGGATTTCTTGATTCAAGCTATACAATGATCAGTGGACGGATGCGTTTAAGGAATAAACAAAACCCCTCTGGCATGAAACTCAAAAGAACGGCTCTTCTGGCAAGTCTTATCAGCCTGCTGGCCATTCCATCAGGTGCTCAACTCAGAACCTGGCTAAGCCTCGAATCCGGCCCCCAGTGGAGTCTGACCAAGGTGAGCGATCCGGGTGGCTATTTTGAGGGGGCCAATGCTCGGAGCGTTATGGCCGGAGCTACCATCGGACAGGAGATTCTACCAAATCTGTCCCTGCATACCGGCTTGCTTTATATCCCCCGGACCGACGGAATCGATATGACAGACCAGCGCCCGCACCAGGCCAGCTGGTCGGCCTACACCTCCATCCTGATCCCGCTGAGGGCCGAGTACATTGTTCAACCCACCGAATACCCGATTACCTTCACCCCCAGGATCGGATATGTATATCACATTGATCTGCAGCCCGATGAGCTCTACACGGCCAGTAGTATTCTGTCCGCACCGGACGGGACCGCTCTATCCTACGATATTCAACAGCTTGCTGAAGAGGCCGTTTCTCATCTGCTGGAAATTGGCATCGGCCTGAATCTGCGTTTCCCCAACAAATGGCAGGCCTCCCTCAACCTCTCTTATATGACCGGCCTCCTGGGGACGCCCTCGCCGCTGTATTCCCTGGATTATTCCGATGGTACAGGGGCTTCCTCCTCCACCGAGTATACCTCCAAAGGAAACTCCCTGATTACCTCCATGGCCCTGAGTATCCCACTGAGTCAAATCTGGCAGAACAAGGATTACCGGGTACGGGCCCGAATTGAAAACTCTGTCTATAAGGGCAAGCCTGTAAGCAGAAGGGGACAGGTCTACCTGGCGGCGGAACTGGGCTCCCTCTGGAGGAGTTTCAGCAGCACAAACCCGGCCATTGGGGCAAGGCCCATGGAGGACCGTGGATTCTTTCGGTATTCCAACCTGCATACCGGATTATATGCCGGTTATATGCTCAGCGATGAACTGGGAATTGATATTGGGGCCTACTACCAGCGTTCCAGCACCTTTTATACGCTGATGTACGACCATGAAGTGGACTTTGTGAGCAAGGAGCCCGCTCCGCTCTACCTGGAGGTTCCCCTGCGCTTCCGGTATTTTTATAATGTGTATAAGGAGAAGGTTCATCTGGTATTTTATGGGGGTGCTTCCCTGCTGGCCACCTTTACCACAGGGGTCTATAATCAGAGATCTGCTCCATTCACCTATACTGCCCCCGGGAATCCGGTCCCCGTGACGGGGACCACCACATACGAAGCATCCGGGTCCAAATATCTCGCTCCTGTATTGCGGATGGGGACCGGTGTGGAATATAAGCTTCCCACAGAATTCCCGCTGATCTTCACCCTCTATGTAAACTATATGCAAGGCTACCGAAATATGGCCCAAATTGAAGTTTCCAATACCATCGCTGAAACCCCGTCCCTATCCTCCATTACCTACCGGGGCAGCGGCTGGAGCGCGGATCTGGGGATAAAGATCCCCTTCCGCTTCGGAGATGGGGGGAAATGCGGAAAACTACCCAAAAGAGAAGCAAAATGAGAACTGGTTTTTCCCTCGTAGTTCTGTTCTTCCTCCTGGTCCTGGGGATCCCCACGCCGGCGTGGACCCAGGGACAGGTATACCAGGTCGTGGATGTGATCGACTTACCACCGGCCCTGAGCAGCAGGCCGGGCGATTCCTGCCGGATAGAGTTCAGGGAGCAATGGACCATAGATGTGGCAGGCTCGATGATCTCCAAAAAAGTGAGTGACTATGGAATCATCTGCAGCGACGGGACCCGGGAGGTACCCGGCTCCGGAAAACCCCTTCGGTTAAAAGATATCTCCTATGAATTTTTCTTTCTGGATCCCCATCTAACCGCGACCAGGGAACTCCAGGCCGCTATCATTGCACTGGTGGATGCCCGTTTTCCGGTGAATAAAATATATAACCTGCCTGCACAACTGCTTTCCGTCCACTTTCATGAAGAGTGGGTGGTGGCACCCGCTCAGGGAGAGCTCAGAAAAAGGGTGGAGGGGATCACCCCGGTCATCTGGCAACTTAGGCAGACTGCAGAGGGCAGGCCCGTTAATGAGGCGGAATCCGGATTACCGGTCTATTACAAACTGGAGCTTCCCCGTATAGACCTGCGTCAGCCATAGCCGGAAGTTTTCATTTGCCGGGTTTTTTTATCTTTGGGAAAACCCGAATTCCTATGTCCAGGGAGCAACTTCATCAGAATTATAAAGCAAGGATCAATCAATTCAGGGAAGCCATTCAGCACAAGACCAGGCGGATTGACCTTATTTCCCTGGCCAGGCTGGCAGTCCTGGTAGCACTGATCTGGTCCCTGGTGCTGGGTGTGAGGGACAATCAACTCCTTTTCTACCTGCTCTCCTTTCTGCTGCTGGTTCTTTTCCTGGTCCTGGTTAGCATCTTCAACAAACAGAAGGCAGAGCGGGAGTTGCTCAGGCAATTGCATTTGCTCAATGAGAAAGAGCTATCCTGCCTGGACCACGATTTCCAGGATCTGCCCGATGGATCAGAATTTGCGGATACCTTTCATCCCTGGTCCCATGATCTGGATCTCTTTGGAAAAGGATCGCTTTTCCAGTATCTCAGTCGTACGGCCACGCGGAAGGGAACCGGGAACCTGGCCGATCTGCTCACCAGAGAACCCTCTTCGGCCCGGGAGATCCAGGAGCGGCAGAGGATCGTAACAGATCTGAAGGATCGCATCGATTTCAGGCAGCATTTCACCGCCTCGGGTCACCTTATAAATGAAAAGCCTGGCGATCTGGAGGATATCAACAGCTGGCTGGAAAGCTCCGCATATATCAGTAAACACCGTTGGCTCTTTTATGTGGCCCTGGGAGTCTCGGTGCTGTCCCTTTCCCTGGCCATTTGGATGATCTTTGATCCCTCCCGTTACTGGTATCTGCTTTATCTTATTTTACTGAACCTGTTGCTGCTTTCCCCCTTTTTTCATCGTACACAGCAATACCAGCAGGTGATCTCCAAAAAACATGAATTGCTCGAAGGCTATGCAGGTCTTCTTAAGCAAATTGCACAAAACTCCTTCCAACATCCTGAACTGCAGAAAAATGGGGCGAAAGCCCGGGTAGGCATGCGGGAGGTGGCCAGGCTCTCCAGTTTGATGCAGGTTTTTGACCAGCGGCTGAATATGCTGCTGGGTGTTATTCTCAATGGTCTGTTTCTGTTTGATTTTATCATGGTTCATCTCCTGGAGCGCTGGAAGAGCAGGAAATCAGGCAGGAGATCCTGGAGTGGATCCAGATCACCGGGTGGACCGATGCCATGATCAGTCTGGCCGGATTTGCCTGGAACCATCCGGACTATGCCATGCCTACCGTGGATGAAACCCAGGAGCGTGTGGATTTCCGGGGACTGGGTCATCCACTGATCCCTGATCACAAACGGGTAATCAACGATCTGAACATCCAGACGGAAAAGGTTTGTATTATCACCGGGGCCAATATGGCAGGGAAGTCCACCTTTCTGAGATCCCTTGGAGTCAATATGGTCCTGGCCTATGCCGGATGTCCGGTCTGCGCCACCAAGTTCCAGTGTGGATTCATGGGCCTGTATTCCAGTATGCGTACGGCCGATTCGCTGAAGGATGAGGAGTCCTATTTCCTGGCCGAAATCAAAAAGCTGCAGTTGATTGTGCAGCAGATGGAGAGTGGAAAACCCATGCTGATCCTGCTGGATGAGGTGCTGAAGGGAACCAATACCACCGACAAGAAACGGGGATCGGTGGGTCTGATTCGAAAGTCACTGCAGTATCCGGTCCGCTGCTTCATTGCCACCCATGATCTCTCCCTGGGAGAGCTGGAAAAAAAGCATGCCGGCGATGTGGTGAATTACTGTTTTGAGAGCTACATTGAAGATATGGAACTAATTTTTGACTACACCATCCGTAAAGGGATAGCCACCAATATGAACGCCTCCTTCCTGATGAAACAGATGGGAATTGTGGATTAAACTGTGCAAATGCAGCCCGCAAAGCAATCTGATCACCCGGAATGACTCCATCTCTGTCGCCGAAAGGCTCATTACCGGTTTTTCGGACCTGGCCTGGGGAACCCCGCTGCTGATCCTCCTGCTGGGAGGGGGACTCTTCTTCCTGCTTTACTCCAGGATGCTTGCCTTTCAGGTATTTCCGACATGCCATTGCCATTCTGCTGGGCAGATATGACGATCCCGATGAACCCGGGCAGATCAACCATTACCAGGCCCTTTCCACGGCACTGGCAGCCACTGTGGGCATGGGAAACATCACCGGAGTGGCCCTGGCCATCACCATGGGGGGACCCGGTGCCATCTTCTGGATGTGGGTAAGTGCCCTGCTGGGAGTCACCACCAAGTACTTCACCTGTACCCTGGCGGTCATGTACCGGGGAACGGACTCCAACGGGGAGTTGCAGGGCGGACCCATGTATGTGATCGTGGAGGGCCTGGGACAGAAACTGGAAGCCCCTGGCCATTTTCTTCTCCCTGATGGGAATGATCGGGGTACTTCCCATGTTCCAGGTGAACCAGCTCACCCAGATGGTCCGCGATGTGGTACTGATCCCCAACCAGGTGGGAGCAGGATTTACTTCCGACCTGATCTCCGGACTCCTGGTGGCCCTTCTGGTGGGAATGGTCATCTTCGGGGGCATCAAACGGATCGGAAAGGTGACCGGCCGGATGGTTCCCGTCATGGTTGTCCTCTATGTGCTCTCGGTCCTGTTCATCATCTTCTCCAATCCCGGGAACATTCTTCCCAGTTTTGCCCTGATTTTCAGGGATGCCTTTACTGCCGATTCGGTACTGGGAGGATCGCTGGGAGCACTGGTCATCACCGGGGTCAGACGGGCCGCTTTCTCCAATGAAGCAGGCATCGGAACCGCCCCCATGGCCCATGGGGCAGCCAAAACCAATGAACCGGTGCGGGAGGGACTGGTGGCCATGCTAGGACCGGTGGTGGATACCATCATCGTCTGCACCATGACCGCCCTGGCACTGATCATGACCGGAGTATGGAATGCCGGGGAATCGGACGGGATCACCCTGACCGCCGATGCATTTGAACAGGCCATGCCGGGAATTGGAGCCTACCTGCTGACCATCTGTGTGGCTGTCTTTTCGCTCTCCACCATGCTCTCCTTCCCCTACTACGGTACCAAATGTTTCTCTTTTATTTTCGGAGCCAGACACAGTTATCTCTACAATTGGTTCTACCTCATCACCATCCCGCTGGGTGCCACAGCCACCCTGGGAACCGTGGTGGGTATCTTTGACGGAGCCTATGCCCTGATGGCCTTCCCCACCATGATCTCGGCCCTTCTGCTCTCCCCTCATGTGGTCAGGGCCTCCAAAGACTATTTCAAACGTTTGAAAAAAAATCGCGCCCATGGAAAAAATTAAATCCTGGATGCAGCAATACCGCATTGTCCTGTGCTTTGCCCTGGCCAAGCTGGTGGTCCACCTGCTCACAGCCACCCACTATGGCTTCCAGCGGGATGCCTACCTCTACCTGGCCCAGTCCCGGCACCTGGACTGGGGATTTTTCAGCACCCCTCCCCTGCTGGCTTTTATCACCCGGATCCACACCTCGATCTGGGGAGACTCCGTCCTGGCCGTCAGGCTGCTTCCGGCCCTGGTGGGTGCTGTCAGCATGTTCATCGTGGGCTGGCTGATCAAACAACTAAAGGGAGGTACCATGGCCCAGGTGATGGGATTGACAGCCTATTTTGCTTTCTCCTGCCTTTCTGCGACCGGCGGTCTTCCTGCAACCCGTAATCTTCAACCATCTGTTCTGGCTGCTGGCAGCCGTGGTGGTTTTCCAGCTGGTTCGGAAACAGGATCCCAGGTACGCTGCTCTGGATGATCCCCGTCCTTGGACTGGGCTGGCTCAACAAGTACTCCATTATTTTCTACGGATCTGCCTTGTTGGCCGCCCTGGTGATCAGCCGGCACCGGAAACTGCTCTGGACCTGGCAGCTGCCGGTGGCCCTGGCGGGCGGACTGCTGGTGATCCTGCCCAACCTGATCTGGCAATACCAGCACAACTGGCCGGTGATCTCGCACATGACTGAACTTCAGGAAACCCAGCTGGGAAATGTACTCCTGAAAGATTTCCTCCTTGCCCAGTTCTTTATGCACCTGCCTGCTCTGCCCGTCTGGCTGGGAGGACTGGTCTGGCTTGATTTTCAACAGGGAGCACCGGGAATACAGGGTGTTTGCCTGGGCCTTTCGTCATTACCCTGCTGCTGATCATCCTGCTCCGGGGTAAATTCTATTACACCATTGCGGCCTACACCATGCTGGTGGTTTTCGGGAGCCTCGCCTGGGAAAGATGGTCCCAACGTTCCTGGAGCTTCCTGGCGATGGCTGGTACTGGCATCATTCTGACAATGGTCTTTTTGTGCTGCCCTTCAGCCTTCCCGTGTATAAACCCGAACGCATGGTGGAATATGGCAAAAAACAGGTCGAGCGGGGACTGGAAGTGATGCTGAAATGGGAAGATGGACAGGTGCACGACCTGCCTCAGGACTATGCCGATATGGTGGGCTGGGATGAACTGGGTGAGAAAGTCTGGTCCTTCTACGATTCACTGCCGGAGCCGGTAAGGAAAAACACGGCATTGTACGGAGAATCCTACGGGGCCGCAGGTGCGGTTCAGTACTACCGTCCGAATCGCAGCTATCCCGAGGTTTACAGTTTTAATGATGCCTTTATGGAATGGATCCCCCGGGAGCACCCCCTGGAGCATGTGATCTATATCGGCTATTCGGATCGTCTTCCCCAGTATTTTGATGAACTGCAGCTGGTGGGAACCGTGGAGCATCCTTATTTCAGGGAACGGGGTTTACCCATTCATTATGGTTCCGGTCCCACTCCTGAACTTTATGAGGACTGGGAGGACACCTGGCTTCAGACCCGGGGCCGTTTTACGAGGAAGCCGGAACCCTGATATGGGCGGATCCGTTCCGCTTAGGGTTCCTGTAATTTTCTGATGGCCCTCTGGAACTGCCTGAAGCCGACTGGCCTTGCCAGGATGGTTTGCTCGCTATCCAGCAGGAAAAGCGAGGGAGTGGCATAGAGGTGGTAAGCGGAGGGGACCTTTCCGTACCAACCCTGGGAATCGTGAACAGTAATCCATGGAGGTTTAAGATTTTCTATATACTGATTGAACTCTGAAACAGAGGTATCGATGGAGATGGCTACCACTTCCAATCCAATTCTGTTTTCTTCCAGGTACCACTTCTGCAGTTCCGGCAGCAGGTCCTGGCAATGGTCACAGCTGCTGGCCCAGAATATCACCAGCACATAGGGTGCAGAAAGATCAGATAGACGAAAACTTGCGCCTCCTATGTCGCGAACAAGAAAATCCGGGGCACGCTGCCCCCTGGCCATCCCCTTGTAAGCTTCCATGCGTGCGTAGATCAGTTCTACCAGGTCCGTTTCACAGGCCTGGTCCAGGTAGTGCTCCACCAGGTGCAGCTGTGCCTGCTCCATATCCAGCAGTTCAAAACCCTCCAGCAGGAACTCCACCACAAAAGCTCGAAGTTCCTCCTGGTCCGGCACATGCAGCATGATCTGATCCACGGCCCCTATAAACTCCCGGTCCTGCTGCTCCCTGGACAGGGTATCCACTTTATACAAAGAGAGGTAATCGATCAGTTTAAAGGGATACACCGGGGCCGAAAGCAGGAGGGGATCGTCTATGGCGGCCTGATCGAAGAAACATGCTTTCAGGGTGTCGATGCGCTGCCTGTGGGTCATCTCTCCGGGGATTGCTGGGGCCCTGAAGGAATTCATGATCCGCACTGCATAAAGATCGGGATAGAGCCCCGTGATGGAATCCATATACCGGATCCGCCCTGACTGAAGGAAATTATAACGATTCACAGCCGAATCATGCCTGGTTTCCTTTCCACTCCGGGTGGGAGACAGTTCCCGGTAGAGACTCATTAATTGAGCCTCATACTCCAGTTCAAACTCCATAAATTGGGCATATACCTGGTTCTCCAGGGATGCTTCAAAGTAGGGGACCGGTCCCCGGCTCCGTGGAGGCTACATTGATCTCCAGGCTCTCCCTGTTGGCTATAAATTCCACAAATCTGTTCTGGCTTCGGACTCCACCGGTCCTGTCGGTAAAAATAATCCGGTAAATGCCAGTGGCGGCATTTTCCGAAAGTATAAAATGAAAGGATCCAGACTGTGATACCAGACTGTCGATGACCCTGAAACGGTCGCCATAGATAGGAAGCCAGCATTATCTTCCCCTCCTCGCAATTTTCGATGGTCCCCTGAATGAACCAGGGCTGGCCGTGGAGAAGAGCAAAGGGTCCCAGCAGGAATCCGAAAATTAGAGCTAGCTTTTCATTCTGATAGTTTTCCCCATGAAAGTAGTTAATTGAATCCTGGTTGTCTATTGTAAAAACAATTCTGAGAACCAATGATTATTCAAACTTGTTTTATCTTTGTGGAAGAAATGCAAATGAAGAACCCTACCTGGATAGAGGTGATCAGCAAGTATAACAAGCCCGATACAAAAAGCAGCATCTGGCAGATAATTAATTCCCTGGGGCCCTATCTGCTGCTCTGGGTCGCCATGTATTACAGCCTTCAGAATATCCTATTTTCTGACCCTGGGCCTGGCCATTCTGGCAGCAGGCTTTCTGGTGAGGGTCTTCATTATTTTTCACGATTGCGGACACGGCTCCTTTTTTCGCAGCAAGCGGACCAACAAGATTGTCGGCACCATTCTGGGCAGCCTGGTATTCACGCCGTACGACCGCTGGCACCTCGACCATGCCATCCATCACAAAACGGTCGGCAACCTGGACAAAAGAGGCCAGGGTGATGTCATGACCCTCACAGTCGAAGAATATGAAAAGCTCTCCAGAGGCAAAAAACTATTTTACCGGATCTACAGAAATCCCGATCATCCTATTTGCAATCGCGACCCTTTATCCTTTTTGTGATCTGGTTCCGTTTTACCCGAAAAGGCATGGGAAAGCCGGAACGAAGAAGCGTGTATATAACCAACCTTATAATCCTCTGGCATTCTGTTCTGCAGGAATTCTTCTGATGGGCTGGAAGGCATTCCTGATGATCCAGATCCCGGTGATCTATATAGCCACCGTGGCGGGGGTCTGGCTCTTCTATGTCCAGCATCAGTTTGAAGATGTGATCTGGACGAGGCAGGAGGACTGGGATTACCAGAAAATGGCCCTGGAAGGGAGTTCCTTTCTGAAGTTTCCCAGGTTGCTGCAGTGGTTTTCAGGAAACATTGGCTATCACCATATACACCACCTGAGTCCCAAAGATTCCCAACTACAACCTGGAAAGATGTCACAAGGAAAATCCCATGTTCGCGGAGATCAAGCCGGTCACCTTTGTACCCAGTATACGTACCATGTCCACTCCGGCTATGGAATGAAAAGGCAGGCAGGCTAATCAGCTTCAGACAATTCCGGAAACGCAACACTGCCCCCTCATTGTAAGTCGCAGAATCCGGCGTCGAATTACTACCACAGATAATGGATCCCGCTGTGACAGGAGCAGGAAATGGGAACTGCATTGCCAAATACCGGTTCCACCCTGAATCCCAGGGGAACCACAAGACGATCGCCGACCTCCACCTCGTAACCCCCTCCCAGAGTAAGCCCCAGATACAGTTCCGCTGCCATCATTAAAAATATGTATGCCGGACCGGCCTGCAGATACAGATTTTTGCCGATTATTTTTTTAAAGCTGAGCCCGATGTTGGTGGTCCATTCCGAACGATAACGGGTACCGCTGAATAATAACCATCCGACCACCTGTATTCCCAGTAATAGAGCCTGTTTTCGACCACACTTCACCCACCAGCATCAGTTCAGGCCGCAACTCATATTCGGCTACCGCCTTGAAGATGATCCCAATATTGTCCCACTCTTCCAGTGGACTGTAATCCACCGCGTTTTCCACATCCACAGCGGTATAACCTGCACCGACAATCAGACCCACTGATCTGAACTGTGCATGGGCCAGAGTCAGACACAAACAATTCGGCAAGTACTAGAGAGAGCTTCTTCATGACATATCTTGTTGATGTAAACACAAGATATGCAAATGTAAGAGGCAAGTCAACATCCTGCATAATGAAGTCGATTTTGTATATTGTCAAACTATCACAAAAAAAATCACCAAACCATGAAAAAATTTACTCTTACTTCCCATCCTACTGGTATTGCTCATTTCCTGCGGTGCTGATCCCGACAAGACAAGCTTCTGCTGAACCACGAAGAGTGGATCCAACTCTTTAATGGCAAGGACCTGGAGGGATGGACCATTAAAATGGCCAAACATCAGATCGACGAAAACTACAACAATACCTTCCGGGTGGAGAACGGTATGATGATTACCCGCTACGACCAGTATGAAAAATTTGAAGGGGAATTTGGACACATCTTTTACAATACTCCCTTCTCGCACTATAAACTTCGCGTGGAATACCGGGTAGTGGGAGAACAGGTCCACGGAGGAGCAGGTTGGGCCATGAAAAACAGCGGGGTCATGTTCCATGCCCAGTCGCCTCAATCCATGCTGCTGGACCAGGATTTCCCGGTAAGTATTGAAGCCCAGTTCCTGGGCGGACTGGGTGACGGGGAACGTCCCACCGGCAATCTCTGCACCCCGGGCACCCATGTGGTCATAATGGAGAACTCGTTACCCAGGCACTGTACCAACTCCAGCTCCCCGACCTTTCACGGGGAAGAATGGGTGACTTTCGAACTGGAGGTCCATGGCGACAGCATCATCCACCACCTGATTAACGGCGACACTGTAATGACCTACTCCAAGCCCCAGGTTGGAGGTGACTCTGCCCGGAGGCTATCCTTTTCCCGAGGAAACTCCCATCACTTCAGGATACATCGCCCTTCAGGCCGAAAGTCACCCCTACGAGTTCCGGAAAGTAGAGCTTCTGGACCTGTCGAAGTGATTTTTTCCGGAGTTCTGAACAGGCTATTGGAATGAGTTAAAAGATTTCCTATCTTCATCGGCTTACTAACTAATCTTCTCAACTATGGACAAGAATGAAATCCTGACTCGGGTTAAGGACGTGGTAAGCACTGTGCTTAAAGACGACCGTTCCGAAATCACCGATGATCCAATTTTGTCTTTGACCTGGGTGCTGACTCCATGCAGAGTGTAGAACTGGTGGCCGGATTTGAAGAAGAATTCGACATCGAAATGGACCAGGACAGAGCTCTTGAAGTTCAGAACCATCGACGATGCAGTGAATTTCATTGCTGAATACGTTTAATTCAGAATCCAGAACCCAGCTCATAGCCCTATGGACGAGTTAAACAGACTACGCCAGAAAACCTGGAAACGATTTTTCATCCGAAATCGGTTGCTATTGTTGGTACCAATAAAGTAAAAGGTACCGTACCCCACGACATCCTTGACAATATCCTTAAAGCAGACTTCACCGGAATTGTCTATCCTGTAAGCCCCAGAGAAAAAAGCATTAAGGGGATCAAAGCCTATAAGTACGTGGTAGATATCCCCGATGACGAAGTGGACCTGGCCATCCTGGTATTTCCAAGTTCTGTATGCCATATGGCCCTGGAGCAATGCGGTCAGAAAGGCATTAAATCAGTCATTATTATTTCTGCAGGATATAAGGAGGTCGGGGAAGCCGGACTAAAAAAGGAGAACAGCAATTGATCGAAATTGCCCGGAAATACGACATTTCATTTATCGGTCCCAACTGCCTGGGGGTGATCAATACCGATCCTGAAACCAAACCTGAATGCTTCCTTTGCCCGGGAGATGCCTGAACAGGGGAATATCGGTTTCCTGTCCCAGAGTGGCGCCCTCTGCACAGCCGTCCTGGATTATGCCAGTGCCAAGCATATTGGATTCTCCAAGTTTATCAGTTTTGGAAATAAAGCGGATATCAGCGAGATCGACCTCCTCTACTACCTGATGAATGACGAGGAGACCAAGGTTATCTCTAATGTACCTGGAGGAAGTTATCAGATGGCGCCGGTCTGATGAAGGCAGCCCGGGATGTGATCGCTCAGAGCGGTAAACCCATTTTAATTATTAAATCGGGACGGACGGATGAGGGAGCCTCTGCAGCAGCCTCTCATACCGGATCCCTGACCGGGAAGGATGAGATCTGCGATGCCGCTTTTGAGCAGGCCGGAATCATCCGCTGTGATAACATCGAGGAGATGTTCAACAAAGCCATAGCCTTTGCCTATCAACCGGCGCCAGTTTCAGAGAAGGTGGCCATCATTACCAATGCAGGAGGACCAGGTGTACTTACCACCGATGCCGCTATCTCCGCAGGTTTGAAACTGGCGAAGTTTTCTGAAGAGACCACGGCCATACTGAAGAAGGCCTTACCGGCCACCGCTAATATTAATAATCCCGTGGATGTGATTGGCGATGCCCGCTCGGATCGCTACCTGGCAGCGATTAAGTGCAGCTTTCGACGATCCGGATGTGGCCGGGGTTTTTGTGATCCTGACCCCTCAGTCCATGACCGATATCGATGACCATTGCAGCAGATGTAGCCAGGATTGCTGAAGGAAAGAGCAAGCCCATTTATACCTCCTTTATGGGAGAAAAAGATGTGGCCTCCGGTATTGACCTGCTTCAGCAGGCTAAGATTCCACACTACATTCTTCCCGAGTCCATGTGTGATTCCTACCAGGCGGTCTACCATTTTAACAAACATGTAAAGCCCAAAGTGCACCAGCTCTCCGTTCGGACAATATCCAGAGAGAACTGGCCAGGAACTGATGGATAAAGTTCATGCCAATGGCAGGAGCTATATCCCCGAGGTGGAAACCATCGAAGATGCTGGAAAGCTACGGTCTGCCTGTCCCCCGGGGCAAGCTGGCCTCCACGCCGAAGAAGCGGTGAACGTTGCCGAAGAAATCGGCTATCCGGTGGTCCTGAAGGTAGTATCGGACGATATCATTCACAAATCGGATGTAAAGGGTGTTGAGCTGAACCTGGGAAGTGCCAAGAGGTCAAGGAAGCATGGGACAGGATTCACAAGCATGTCCAAACAGCCATGCCCGAGGCTTCCATTTCTGGACTATATGTGATCCAGCATGATTCACGGAAGTGAAGAGATCATCCTGGGAATAAAACGAGATCCTTCCTTTGGTCCTGTCCTGATGTTCGGGCTTGGTGGCATCTTTGTGGAGGTATTTAAGGATGTAAGTTTCGGAGTGGCACCGCTCAGCCGGGAGGAGGCCCTGTACATGATTGAGCAGACCCGGGCCTACCAGATTCTGAAAGGAATAAGAGGAAGACCTGCCAGGGACATTGAATCCATTGTGGATGCCCTGCAAAGACTCGGGCAGCTGGCCCTGGATTTCCCGGAAATTGAAGAACTGGATATCAACCCCCTGTTCGTCCTGGACAAGGGAAAGGGCAGTGTTATAGGCGATGCACGTATGATACTATCTAAAACAGAATAACTAAACTAAAACTCACTAACCATGCGAATTGTAATTAAAGACACCAAGAAGGAAACAGGGAAATGGACAGCCGATTATATATGGAATAAAATCCAGGCCTTCGGTCCAACGGCGGATAGGCCCTTTGTGATGGGACTTCCAACCGGATCCTCTCCAATGCCTGTTTACAGGGAGTGGATCAGACTGTATGAAGCAGGAGAGATCTCCTTCAAAAACGTGGTAACCTTCAATATGGATGAATATGTGAACATCCCCGAAGATCACCCGGAGAGCTATCACTCATTTATGTATGAAAATTTATTCAACCACATCGATATTCCAAAGGAGAACATCAATATCCTGAACGGAAATGCACCGGATCTGGAAAAAGAATGCAAGGACTATGAAGCGAAAATCCTGAAATACGGAGGCATTGAATTGTTTCTGGGAGGCATTGGACCGGATGGACATATTGCGTTCAATGAGCCCGGTTCATCGCTGGTAAGCCGGACCAGGGTTAAAACCCTTAGTTACGATACCATCCTGGCGAACTCCCGGTTTTTTGACAACGACATGTCCAGGGTGCCTACCCAGGCACTGACTGTGGGTGTGGGCACGGTGATGGATGCCAGGGAGGTGGTCATTATAATCACCGGATTTAATAAGGCCCGTGCGGTACGCGAGGTAATCGAAGGCGGAGTAAGCCATATGTGGACCGTCTCCATGCTGCAGCTGCACGAACATGCCATACTGGCTCTGGACGAACCGGCCACCATGGAGCTCCAGGTCGAATCTGTTAAATACTTCAAGGATATTGAAGAGATTGCAGGTGATAAAATGCCAAAGCATAACGAAGAATGAACTATCGTCCATTAAACACTTCAGAAATAACAGCCCTTCAGAACCAGGGCTGTTTTTCTTCCGATTGGTCAAAAGTCGAGCTTGCTGACCCCGTCTCCATCGCTTCCATTTACCAGGTCCGGTTTGAGGGAGCTGTCAAACTCGGAAAACTGGGAGGCCCCGTCAAAACCGGTACGGAAGAGAATCTTAGCTCCGGTCTCTACAACTGTAAAATCGAAAATTGTGAGATAGGCAACGAGGTCCTGATTGACAATGTGCAGCTGGTGAAAAACTACCGGATCATGGACCGCGTAATTATTGAGCATACCCACTCCATTGCCGTAAATGGTCCTTCCTCCTTCGGAAACGGATTTGAGATCGAAGTACTGAATGAAGGCGGTGGAAGGGAGTTGAAGATTTTCGACAAACTTTCCTCCCAGCTGGCCTATATTCTCGTAAGCTACAGGCACGATGCCAAGCTTATTGGATCGATCAACAGGATCATTGACAGCTATGCCGCTGCTTGTAACTCGGAGACCGGAACCATTGGTACCGGTACGAGGATCAGTAATGCAGGAACCATCTCCGGGGTGCAAATTGGAGAATATGCTTCTATCAGTGGTCCCGCACTTTTAAAGAACGGAACCATCTCTTCCAAAAAGGAGGCCCCGGCCATAGTTGGCGAGAATGTGATTGCCAGGAACTTTATCCTTCAATCCGGCTCCAAAATGGATGGCGGAGCTTTGGTGGACAAGAGTTTTGTAGGACAGGGAGTGGAGATTGGGAAGCAATTTTCAGCTGAAAACTCGGTCTTCTTTGCAAACACGGAGGCATTTCACGGGGAGGCTGTCAGTGTCTTTGCCGGGCCCTATACGGTTACCCACCACAAATCCTCCCTGCTCATTGCCGGGATGTACTCCTTTTTCAATACAGGCAGTGGAACCAATCAGAGCAACCATATGTACAAACTTGGGCCCGTGCACCAGGGCATCCTGGAGCGTGGATCCAAAACCGGGTCCTTTGCCTACCTGCTATGGCCCAGTCGCATTGGTGCCTACTCTGTGGTAATGGGTAAGAACCCGGCCAGTTTTGATGCCAGCGATTTCCCCTTCTCCTACATCAACGTGGATAATGAAAGGAGCATCCTCACCCCAGGGATGAATCTGTTTACAGTGGGAACCAGGCGGGATAGTGAAAAATGGCCCAAACGGGATAAACGCAAGGATCCGGTAAAACATGACCTGATCAATTTCGACTTACTCAGTCCATATATCATGGAAAGAGTCCTGAGAGCAACGGATATCCTCACGGAACTGTATGAGAAAGCTTCCCAGAAGCAGGAAACTGTATTTTACAAAGGGATCCGGATCAAAAGGCTGATGCTGAAGTCTACCCGGAAATTCTATGAGACAGCGGTTCATATTTTCCTGGGTAATCAGGTGATAAAGAGGCTGGCCCTGATCCAGGGAGCTCCTACCCTGGAATCCATTCAGAAGGGATTGGCGCCCGGGCCGGGGAAACTCCCGGAAAAATGGCTGGACCTCTCAGGAATGTTTGCATCCGAACAGTCTGTTCAGCAGCTATTTGATAAGATCAAATCCGGCTCAATCAAAAGCCTGGAGGAAATCGCATCCGGACTGGAGCAGATACACGCTGCCTATGAGGGGGAGGTATGGAACTGGACTACCCGGGTCCTGGCCGAACGTTTTGCGGTGGATGTGGAGCATATCAACACAGATCAGCTGCTGGAACTGGTAAACAAGTGGGAGAGCGAAACCATCAAGCTGGATAAAATGATCCTAAGTGATGCAGGTAAAGAATTTGACAATAGCAGCAAAATCGGATTTGGAATAGACGGAGATGAGGAAGTCCGGAACCAGGATTTCGAAGCGGTCAGGGGAGTCCTTGAAGAGAACAAATTTATTGTGGGGATCAGGGAGGAAATGAAAAAGATCGAACTGAAAGCTGCAGAACTCAGAAAGCTTATTAACAGCCTGTAGGCTGGTTTACTACATGTAGCACAAGCAGTAATATGGGGAGGAGATGACCTTTTATCATCTCCTCCTTTGAATGCTATCTTTTCCGTGTGGTACTTGTGGATCGCCCGGATCCAGAACTGGAGGTCGAAACCGGGCGCTTGGAAGATTTGACTGCAGCCGGACTGGGTTTGCTCTGCTGATACTCGGGTTTGCTCTGCTGGTATTGTTGGGACCTGGCTGCTCCCTTGGTCCTGGAGTCGTAATCCCTGTTCAGGGTTCCGGAACCCGCAGACCCTGGCCTGGTGTAAGTATTGGAGGAACGGTCCGAGGGCACAGCTTGCTGTCTGACCGCTGGCTGCTGCCGGGTAGGTGCTTGCTGCCTGACAGCAGGTTGCGGCCGGGCCGCGGGCTGCTGCCGGGTAGAAGGTTGTTGCCTGACCGCTGGCTGCTGAGTTGTGGTGGGCCTGTTCTCCCTGGTGGATGGCTGCCGGGTTGTGGAGGACCTGTTATCAAGCGGAGGTGCCACACGCTTATTATTCACCCGGTTCCAGTCGTTCCCATCTCTGCGGTAAACATTGCCCTGTCTATCGGTATAGATATTGTTTGGGGAACTGGCTGTCCTGGCCGTTGGTTTTACCGGGCGATCAGTCGAAGCTACTCTGTATCCAGTGCGTGCGTCATAGTAATTGTTTCCGGTACTTCTAATCCCCTGGGCACGGTTGTTATATACATTGTTCGTGGGCCTCGGTCTGTATGCATACGGAGCGGGTTGCCTGTAAGAGGAACGCCTGCCTGCATGGTACCCGTCCCGATACCCCGCAGAGTAAGAATGCCGGTATCCATAATGGTATCCATACCTGTACCCGCTGGGTCCCCACCAGCCCCTGTAAGGTGATCCCCATCCATAGGTCATCCAGCCATAGGAATATCCAAAAGAAAATCCCCAGCCCGTGTAAGGATTCCAATGAGCCCTGTATCCGTAGGTCACCGGTCTGGGGTAGTAACGCACTCCGTACCAGGGCCTGTAATAATATCCTGTCCCGTAATAGACACACCCTCTATAGGCATAGGAGTGAAGATAACCCGGGGTGTACCCTACATAAACCACATCGGGTGTGGTATCATAAATATAAACATACTTTACATTGTATACGGGTGATTCGGGAGGTATTTCCTGAACACCCGGGGGTACCTCCGTACTAACTATCCACGGTCCGTTTGGTGAATTTGCTTCAAACCAGATGGCATTGTCACAACAATAATAGTGGTTATTAATCTGAAGTACCGACTTATCGGTATTGACCGCATAATTCATATCCGTATTTCCGACCTTCTCAAATCTGGCATACCCATCATAGCTAACCTCCAGTCTGGCCTCGTGGCGATCCACCGCTGCAGTCTGGGGAATCTGGTTTGCCAGCAGGGCCTCTTTGGCTTCCCGGGTTCCTGCGATGCTGGAACGGACCGAGGCCATATCCGAATCGGCCGGAATGCTGGAAAATCCTTCCGGAATGTTCTCCGGATCCACAAAAGACCAGGGGCCCCCGCTAAGAGACTTTGAACGGTACCATCTGCCGGCAACCAGGACGTAATAGTCCTGAGTCTCAATATTCATCAGAATATCATCGGCTGTATTGGACATAAAAAGAAGGGAGGTTCCCTCAATGGATTTAAACTCGGGCTCCCCATCGGATTGTAAAAGTTCTGCCGGAGTGGTCCTGACTATAATCACCGGAGTCACATCTTCACTATATACAACACTTTCATCTTCGGTGGAAGCAGCATATGCCTCCTCCTCTTCCATAGCCTCTTCGGCAATTTTTATCAATTTCTTTGGAACCTGGGAAGTTACTTCCCATCGATCGAAGTTATCAGAAACATACCAGTGCTTCCCCCCGTTGATATAGTACTTTCCTTTCTTGCTGTCTCCCACAATAAAATAGGGGGTATTTACCACCCGCTCATAGGAGGTTTTTTCGATCTGCTCAAACCTGGGATCTCCGTCCACCATGATCAACATGGCAGGAGCGGTGGAATAAATTATCTCCGGTGCTGCATTGTTCAGCCCTTCTGACAATTCCATGTGTACTTCTTCCAGATCAAGATCTGCCAGCAATTGATCCAGTGAAAGCTCCATCTCCCACCGTGGGACCTCCTCTTTCAATAATTCGCTCATTCTTTCAATCTTTTCGGCTTCAACATCCGGAAATTTGGCTGCGCTTACCTCCATGTTCAGGAGTTTGACAGTACGATCATCCATATCCGTGGAGATATTGCAGTCGAACCACATGGCCCCAAAAACAGGCGCCGGATTCTCCCTGGTAGTCACAGAAACAGCAGCCCTGGATTCCATGGTGTTGGCTGAAAGCGACTCAGTTTGCGGTTGATAGATCGTGATGCTGGTCCCGTCTCTTTCGATTATTTTTGGCCAGTTATTGGTCTCCTCTGCCTGTACCCGGGTAAAGACAGAAACAAACACAATCAAGATTATTCCAAAACGATTCAAATGCCTCATAGCAGTGCTTTATTTGTTACAGGCAAGTTATATAATTTATGGGATAATATAATGTCCAAATGCGTGAGGATTCACTTGTGAAACTAAAACTATCCAGTTATTAACATCGAATTAACATGTTGATATTATGATTGTTACACTAAATAGCCTTATATTTAACTTCCATTAGGGTATCCCACCAGCCGAGATTTATCAAAAACAAAATTATATGAGCAACTACACCGAATCTGTACCTGGATTCAGGGATCTGATCACAGGCACTGTACTTTTGCCGGGAGAAAAAGACTATGATAAATCGAGAGCCATATGGAATGGGATGTTTGATAAGAAGCCAGCCCTGATTGCCAGGTGCCTGAATGCTAAGGATGTCTCACAGGCTGTGATTTTTGCCAGGAAATACCAGCTTCCAATTGCTGTAAAAGGCGGCGGCCATAACTCTGCCGGAAATGCGGTTTGCAACAATGGAATGATGATAGATCTCTCACTGATGCAAAATGTGGTGGTGGATCCTGCAGGTGAAACTGCAAAAGTTGATGGAGGCTGCCTGCTTGGAGCCCTGGATGAAGCCACCCAGAAGCATGGACTTGCCGTATCGGCGGGTATTGTATCACATACCGGAGTGGGGGGACTCACCCTGGGCGGAGGTTTTGGATGGATTCACCGGAAATACGGGCTGACCATTGATAACCTCCTGTCTGTGGATATGATCCTGGCCGACGGATCCATGATCCACGCCAGCGCCACTGAAAATGAGGACCTTTTCTGGGCGGTACGCGGCGGTGGTGGAAACTTTGGCATTGTTACCACCTTTGAATTCCAGGCTGCAAAGATCGGGACCGAAGTATATAGCGGACCTGTGGTTAAAAGCTTTGAACATGCCGGGGAATACATGCGTTTCCACCGGGATTATGTAAGAGAAATGCCGGATGAAATGGGCATCATGGCGGTGCTGCGTAAAGCCCCTCCTCTTCCCTTCATCCCGGAGGAATACCACGGAAAACTGGTAATCCTGGTTCCTTTTGTCTGGCTGGGAGATCCGGATGAAGGAGAAAAACTCATCCAGCCCATCCGGGATAAGGGGGAGACCCTTGGAGATGGTTCCGGGGTAAAACCATGGACCGCCTGGCAGGCCGCATTTGATGGCCTTGTGGAGCATGGGGCCCGGAATTACTGGAAATCACACCATATGAAGTCTCTTTCCGATGAATGTATCGAAGTCATTACCTCTTATGCAGAAAAATTGCCCCATGAGGAGTCGGAGATTTTCATTCCTCATATGGAAGGGGCTCCATCACGCATCGATCCCCGATCCACCGCCTATCCCCACAGGAAGACTCCTTTCGTGCTGAATCTTCACACCCGCTGGCGCGATGTTGCTGATGATGAGCGCTGCATGAAGTGGGCCCGGGATTTTCATGATGCCACCAGGCCCTACAGCCAGGGGGTTTATGTGAACTTCCTCAGTGAAGAGGGAAGTGCCCGGGTCAGGGAAGCCTACACAGCAGAAGTCTGGGACCGGCTGGTTCAGGTTAAAAAGCGTTGGGACCCGGAAAATATTTTCCGGATGAATCAGAATATTCCTCCGGATTCTATTATTTAATCGTAAGCTCCGTGGAGGCAGTGATCCAGGCTTCGCTCCCTTTGTCCCAGATACGAACCGTGCATTGAATCGGATTGGCTATCTGCGAACCTGTAAGTATAAAATTGGGAGCCACCTGAGCATGAACCTCTTCATAGCTCATACTGGCTTCTCCAAACAGATCGCTTTCGTCCAGGATTACATTCCCATCGGCATCCATTACCTCCAGGCTCAGGCCCAGTTTAACCTGTCCGTCGGACACCACAAAACCGTCCAGGCCTTCAAACAAGAGATAAATATTTTCATCAAATCCTGCCATCCCATTGCTTATGGTAAGGTCTCTCTGCTGTGAAAAAAGGTAGATCTCCCGGAAGCTAGCCAGCTTGCTTTCCACCTTGATTTTTTCGTCCCGGACTACGGTGAATTCAAGGGATGAGTTAAGGGTCCCGTCCCCTTTTTTATCGGCAATGTTCACAAAAAGCGTGTAGGTCCCGGTGCTATGCATGGGATCCGCCACGGTAACTTCCGTATAGAGCTTCAGGGGAGACAAATCAATCCCCTGCCCATAAGCTGCATAAAGGTCTGTAAGATACAGGGCGGTATCCCCCTTTTCGCCAACTACGAGCAGCTGCATATCCGGAAAAACGCCCTCCCCTTCTTGCTTAAACCCTTCCATGCCATCGAAGTTCACGTTGAAGGTTTCCCCATAAATAAAGGCGTTCCGTTTAATGATTTCCTCCCCCACTGACAGATAAACCCTATCACAGGAGAGCCCCTTGCCCCGGGTGGTCAATCCGGTTTGCAGATCCTTTTCCACAGACTGGGCAAAATTGCAGGAATAGAAAGTCAAAAGCAGAGAAACTAGCACAAGATCTCTGAATGTCGCATGGTTTGCAATTAGTTTCATGATCAGGTCCCCGTTTTTATTCAGACAAGTTAAGGCTTTTGCATGAATTGTATTTCTATTATTTCTGTCGTAGTTTTAATGGTCTGTAAAAACATGATACTACGAAATCCTGAAACCCTTCACCCATGAATAGAAAGCTCCTGCTCAGTCTGATCATTCCCCTTTTATTAGGAAGTTGCACCCGGGAAAAGGTATCCCCCATGGAAGGGGCCTGGAAATTAGCTTATGAATATGAAGTGAAGGGAGACCAGAAAACTCTTTTGTTTCCGGGTATCTCCAGAGGAAGTGAAATTAAGATGTGGTCGGGGGACCGGTGGGCCCTTGTGGGGGTATTTATGGAGGACTCAACGATTACAGATAATTTTGGCGGGGGGAAATTCACCCTGGATGGCAGCAACTACCAGGAAATTGTGGAATATCATAGTGCTAAAGAATACCTGGGGCAGACTGTAAAACTTTGGCTGGAGATACAGGGTGACACCCTTACCCAAATCTGGCCGGTGGATGAGCAGGGAGAGCCGGTCAGAAGTCACTACTACATGGAGAAGTGGGTCAGGTTTGAATAGGATCGTCCAGGCTTATTTCAGAGTTTGATCCCGATCATCAACACATCGTCGATCTGTTCCTGCTTACCTTTCCAATCATCAAATTCCTTCTCCAGGGCCTCCTTCTGATCGTGCATAATATTCTGCTGAATTTCTTTAAGCAGTGTTTTCAGACGGGCGCTTCCGAATTTTTTCCGATCCTTTCCCCCGAATTGATCGGCATACCCATCTGAAAAGAGGTAGAGGCTATCTCCACGGCCCAGTTTCAGAGTGTGAGCCGAAAAGAGGGTGCTGCTCATGGTGTGGATTCCAACAGGCATGGGATCTCCCTTAATGATCACCAGTTTGCCCTTCTGGAAGGTGTAGAGGTGGTGGTTTGCTCCGGTAAACTGGACCTCCCTGGTTTTTGTATTGATGGCCACAAGTGCCATCTCCATGCCGTCCCTGGCCTCATACTTGTCGCCTGTTTGTCCCAGTGCGGCAATCAACTGGTCCCGCAGTTCATCCATAAGTTCGTTGGTGGGCTGATCCCCGTATTTGCTGGATATTTCATTTAACAGGGAGATGCCCAGCATACTCATGAATGCACCTGGCACCCCGTGTCCGGTGCAATCGGCCACTGCAATCAATACCGTCTCGTCCCGTTTGTCCACCCAGAAAAAATCGCCGCTAACAATGTCACGGGGCCTGTAGAATACAAAATGTTTGGGCAGGAGGTAGCGCATGACCTCCGGGGCGGGCATCACTGCATCCTGGATCCTGCGGGCATAGTGTATGCTGTCTGTCATGGCCCTGTTCTGCTGGTCAATCAGCTCTTTCTGATTGGAGATGGAGTCTCGCTGAGCCTCGATCTCGTCGCGTTGTGAGGTGACCTCATCGTTCAGGTTTTGAAGTTCCCTTTTTTGAAGCTCGATCTCCCTGTTCTGCTTTTCAAGAAGCTCGGCCCGTGATTTGAGCTTCCTGGTATAAAGAATCACAAAGACTATCAGCGAGGAGAGCAGGATCACATAGATAAAAATGGCCAGCACCGTGGCATACCAGGGTCTTAACATACTGAATGCATACTGCTCAATGGGACTTTCATCTCCATAGGCATTTCTCGCTTTTACCTGCATTACGTACCTGCCGTGTTTCAGATTGTTGATTTTCACCGACCGTTCCCAACTCCAGTCGGACCACTGGCTGCTGAATCCCTCCAGGAAATAGCTGTAACGAATTTGATATTCCTGCTTGTAATAAGGTGCGGACCAGGTAAACTCCACATCACGGTAGATATGTTTAAGGTTGGGTTGGCTCTGTTCACTTTGCTTATCATAGGTTTGGATGTGACCGGATGGATCCATCAGGAAATGGGAGCCATTGAACAGGACCGAGTCGCCCGAAATACTAACATTTCGGATCAGAACATTAAATGTGTCTTCGGTCTCGCTGGCCAGACTTTCATCAAAATGAATCAATTGGTTGGACTTGGCGAACCAGCTTTGATCCTCTGCATCCGTATAGAAAAAGTTTGTGGGTTCTCTGGAAGGCAAAGCTCTGAACGGGCGGTCGTACCTCACTTCAAAACCCTCCGGGGTCCGACTCGCCACCAGGATACTCCAGCCCCCGTATTCATTCTGAAATGAGAACCAGTAAAGCTGATTGCCTCCCCGGTGAAGGGCCATGATGTTGTTTTTCCCTTCGGGAAGGATGCGGTTAAAAGCAGAGTCTGTTGCAAAGGTTGAGCTGAAGGAATTAAAACGGTAAAACCCATCCGGGGTACCGGCCAGAAGCTCCTGGTTCAGGGGATCATTAAACAGCTTTACATTTGAGGCCTCAGGGAGACCCTGCTCACTGCCAAAGCTTGTAAGTTCCGGATCCTGGTTCCGGGCCTTGGCAAGTCGGAACAGGCCTGCTCTTGTGGAGATCCAGACATTTTTTTCCCTGTCGTAACACAGCTGAGAAATCTCTCCGCGCAAAGCTACCCTCTCAAACTCATACCACGCACCATCTTTGTACTGAAAGCCGGTCAATTCACTGGTTCCAGTATAGAATACGGATGGATGTTCCGGATCGTAGAGTATTTTCCTTCCACCAACCGGCAGGGTACTGATCTTCAGTTGCTGGTCGATCACATAAATGCGGTCCAACCCGGAGGCCAGTAAAAAAGCCTTCCCGCCTGCAGGGTGGACTACCTGAAGGTCAAAAATGGCCTCCCGGATACCCCGCATATTCCGGTTCCAGGATCGATCGGGCACCGTGGACCGGCGATTGATCCCTCCAAGGGTGGCAATGATCAGGTTACCCCCAAACTCTGCCACGTCCGTAATATCCTGACTGGAACCTCTGCCATCCATCCCTAAAGCTCCGGGTCCCACGGATTGCATCCGGAATGGACTATTCAGGTCCAGTCTGCTTACTCCTTTAAAGTGCGCTACCCAGAGGCAGGATGCTTCCCGGCCCCTGGAACCCAGATAGATATGTGCAATTGTATTGTCCAGCATCCCCTGCTGCATGGAAAAGACTTCGGAGAGCTCCCCCTGCTCATCCAGAACCAGGACCCCCTTATCACTGGTTCCCAAATAAATATGCTTCTCATCCCTGATCAATCGAAATATCCTCGATGTAGAGAGATCTGCTTTCAATGCCGGATTCACAAAGCTGCTGTCGATACTGCCATCCTGGCGATTCACAAGAAATAAGCCCCCGGCAATGGTACTCACAAGGAAGTGGTCCGGGTCCATGTTCACCAGTCCGCTTATATTTTTATCGCTGAAATACGAACCTCCCGGGATGTGGATGAACCTGTCACCCTCATATTTCATCAGTCCGCTGCCGTAAACGGAGGTATACAGTTCAGAATTAAGGAAAAAAGAGAAGAACGCATATTTTGGAAGGGGGATGACCGAAAGGTCACCGCTTGCCGGATCAAAAACGAAAATGTTCTCCATGCTGCAAAAATAGACCTTGTTATCCTGGTAGTAGGTCTTCCAGATGTTGGCACCAGGGTATTCTTCTCTTGTTAGAGAATCCAGCAGGGATCGATAGCGGAGGCCACCTGTTTCATCGGGTTCCAGCCTTCCGAAGCCTCCACTCAAGCCGACATAAACCACGCCATCTTCTCCCGTAATCAAGGCTAATACCCTGAGATTGTCCCTTACCGGGAGGCTCCGCCATTTGCTGCCATCAAATTCCAGGATCCCCTTATCTTCATTTCCCACATAAATTAGCCCCCTGTGGTCCTGGGTGATGGACCAGTTCTGTTCGCTTCCCCCCATTTCTGCAGCGTGGTAGTTCCGGATGAAAGGCAATCCATAGGGACTGGGCTGGCCCTGCAGGGAAGGGATCAGCAGGCTGAGCAAAACAATTACCAGGGATATTTTTCTGAATGTCATTGAAAGCTTCTATGGCTAAACAAGTTACTATTTCTGACTCAAAATCATGAAGATAGTTTAATAAAACAGCATAATATCCTTCAGCTCAATATTTTAATCCCAGAGACGAAATGAGTAATCTTACTGTAAAGCAGATTCTACAGCAGGCTTTTTCTGCAAATGAGACTGGACCAGCATGGCTATGGGGCCCACCAGGAACAAAGCATAGAAAGGAGCATAGATAAACTCATTGAGGCGCAGCAGGAACTCCACAAATGCCACCAGGAATGCCACCAGCATCTGGCCCTTTTTATTTTTCACCGTGGTCGCCGGATCGGTAATCATAAAAAAGACAAATAACTGATACATGGGTCCGGTAAGCGGAGCCACTTCGGTGAAAAAAGAAGCGCCCGTAATCAGGCCTCGTAAATAGGCAAAGAACAAAAATCCCAGGACATAGACTAAGGTTATATGCAGCCTCCTGGCTTTCAATATAATGAAGATTCCAAGTGCCCAGATTACCAGCATGGGCAGGATGTTGTTCCCCCATTGAATGCTTAATCCTGCCACGCTGAAGGGGGCAAAAAAGAAAAGCCAGGACAAGCCGAAATTGGAGGGATTCCAGATGTGCCTGCCTCTGTGCTTCAACACATATTTCGACATAATGGAGAGAACCGCCGCAAGGGCAAATGGCCAGAGAAAGGTAGAACGTATAAGCATGCTGATGCTGATCCCGGTAATATAGGCACTGGACAGATTTTTTCTCCACTCCCCGTACATCAGTTTAGATAAGAACAGCTCCGTAACAATACTGGCCCCGATGGAAAGTAAAATGGCATTGAAGCTTTCCAGGATACCAAAACTGAAATGCCCCACAACCAGGATCAGGCTGATGAATAGGGGGGGAGCGTATTTAAACTGAAGTATTTTTGACAGGACAGACATTCGCTTAGTTTTCATTGATTTTATGCACTTTCATGGGTTCAGGTTGTTCAATGATCTGTTTCTTTCCTCCGGGCCACAGGATCTCTACTTTGTCGATTGCATCATTTTTTCCGAGACCAAAATGAAGGCGTCGCTGGTTCTGTGAGCTAAAACCGATCCCACCTGTGACCACCTGTACCTGCTCGTGGGACTCCCAAAAGATCCTTACGATGGCTCCAATGGCACTTTTATTGGCCCTTGTTCCGGTTAATTCAAATTCGATCCACCGGTTTTCAGGATCTGTGTGATTCTTGTAAATCAGCAGCTTTTCATTCTGACAGGCTACGATCACATCCAAAACACCTCTGTTCCATAAATCAGCCATGGCAACAGATCTGCTGTCATAAGTTTGAAGTCCGGATACTTTCTCGGAAACATCATACATAAACCCATTTCCGGCATTTATCCACACCTTGTTCCGCTGAAAACCGGAATGACTCCTGCCATCCATGGCTGGCCAGTTACGAATATCAGAAATGATGGACCTGTTGCCCCCTGTTACTTTAGAATAATCATACCAGTAGCTGGTTCCCTTTTTCCCGGAAATGAACCCATTGGCCAGATACAGATCCATGAATCCATCGTTGTTTAGATCCCCGAACTGGGCGCCGTAACTCCAGCCTCCATCTTCAATTCCCGATTCTCTGGCCTGGTTCTGATAGGAAATTTTTCCCTGGTCAGTTTTAGGAACCCAGAAATTATTCCCCTGCAACAGCACCCCTTCCTCGGTAATATTGGAAACGTAAACGCCAAATTTACCATCGTTCTTCACATCCCCGATAGAAACATTCATACCGCTTTTGGGAGAAAAGCCAATAGAGGTTTCGGACCCCTGTTCTTCAAAGTATTCTCCATTTCGGTTCAGATAGAATTCATCTATGCCATAATCATTGGCTACAATAAGCTCGGGGAATCCATCCAAATTCACATCTGCCGCTCCAGCTGCCAGGGTCCATCTGCTGGAAGTCAGGCCCACCCGGGCAGTGACATCAACGAATTGGCCCTCGCCGGTGTTCTCAAACAAATAGTTACGGCCTCCATTCTGGGCATATTCGAAACTCTCTGTCAATACTGCCGTATGTTCCAGGTTCCACAGATCGATATTCTCCGGGAAATACCCCCCGATAAACAGATCCACAAAGCCGTCTGAATTATAGTCCAGCCATATGGCTGTATTGGCATTTATCCAGGCAGGAAGCCCGGAAGACTCAGTGATGGAGATGAAGCCTCTCCCCTGGTCGTTCCTGTATAATTCAGGTCGGCCCCATTTATAGATGAATACATCTTCGTACCCGTCATTATCATAATCAGCCCAAACAGCTCCCATGGAGACTCCCCTTCCTTCCCGGTTCACATCAGCAATGCCAAAATCACTTCCCACTTCTTTGAAACTTCCATCTTTCTGATTGTGATAAAGAGCATTCAAACTGCCATACCGGCTGTTGGTCAAGTAGAGGTCATTCCATCCATCACGGTCAAAATCGCAAACGGATACCGATGCCCCCATGGATGCTACCTGAGGGAGTATGGGAGAAAATTCCGGATCAAGGACCGGGGATTGGTGTATAAATGAGATGCCGGACGGTTCAGAAGCTTCCTCCAGATAAAAACCAAAAAGCTTCAATGCGGATTCACGCGAGGTATCTGCTAATCCTTCCTCAGGTTCCCGGGACAGGTATTCAAGATAAATTGGCAGTCCCAGCAATCCGATAAAAACGACCGTAAGCGAAATCTTTAATGCCATTTTTCTGATTAATGAATTCAAAGCCCTCAGTTCAATTTCTTCTTATTCGTTTTTTTCATCCGACGTATCACCCATCTTCTTAGAAACAGGGGTGGGTATTTATATCCAAGCCTGGCCATCCGAGCGACCCATTTCCGCATAGTCATCCCGGCTGTCGGGCAGCTTGGTGCCCAGGCCATCCACATAGCGATTGTACATGCAGAATGCAGCTGCAATCAACACAGTATCATGGATATCCTCATCCGATGCTCCTGCTCTTCTGGCTTCCTCTATATGCTCTGACTTAACTTCCTTTCCACCGATCTGAACTTTGGCCGCAATTTGAAACAATGCCTTCATTTTATCCGAAACTGGAGCTTCCCCGGGATTGAGTTTTATAGCTGAAACTGCCGCGCCATGGTCATTCAAATGAACTGAGGCTGAAGCACTATGAGATTCATGACAGAACTCGCAGTGATTCAGGCTGGAAACATAGGAGGCAATCAATTCACGTTCGCCGGAACTCAGCTGTGAAGGTCCGTGCAAAAGTGTATGGGCTAATTTTGAGAGCGCTTTCCCGGTGCTACCCTTGTAAAACAGTAGCTCTACAATCCCGGGTTGTGGAATGTCGGTCTTTATATAAGTCATCTTTCAGCACAAATTCATTCAGACTATATAAAAACTAGTCCGTGCAAAATTTGTTCGAATCGATTCTGTTAATTTTACACGCCCTGTTTAACAGAGCATGTATATCTGCAGCTCCGTATGGTGGCAAAGTTACAGAGCTCAGGCAGTTTAGATCGTAAATGTTGTGGAATTACATATAGGTCCTTAATATCCTGTAGAAGTCAAATTTGCGTTGATGCAGATCCATAAGATATTCTCTGATTTCATTATGCCATTTCATTTGTTCAACTGACAGTTCAAAACTCCTGTTATGCCTGTTCTCGTCTTTAATTGCACGCTCGACTCTCCTTCGAAATGTGTCTGTTGTGATAAGAATATTTCCAACGATGTTATTCATGGTTTCTGTTTCTGGTTTGAGGTACAGATCCGGGAATAAATAATCACTATTCATGGCAATGGCTGACCTTATTCTATGGACATCATTCATCAATCGGCTAACCAGGGTATGGATGCTGGGGATATCATTCCCTGCCATTTCATAATTCAATGTTTCCGAAATCAAATCAATCCGGAGAACAAAATCCTTATAGCTTTCATATCTCAGATCATAGAGCTTTCTCTCTTCTGTGTTCATTTCATCAGTCCAGAATTGGAAGACTCCAAAACCCAATGCCAGGAAAGTGATTATCCCTGTAACTTTTCCTTCAATTTCAGTGGCAAAATCATCGTACAGGAATAAATAACACGTCAGCAGCAACACAAGCAACAAAAACATATATGCCGCAACACGTTCAAAGCGATTGTTTATTTGTTGATGCATATCAATAATTAAAGATGGCTTATCCTCTCCAGGGGCGCGAACGATTCACATTGGAAAGGGTATCCAGGGCAATATTGACATCTTCAACGATCTGAAAATCATACATGCCGACGCAGATAAAATCTGCGCCGTTATCAAAGGCATATTTGAAGCCCTTTTCAGGTTTAATAGCTCCGGCGGCCAGTACCTTGAAAGCAATCCAGGGTTCGTCCAGCTCATTCATAAAATCAATGGCTTCCTGAGGCTTTAAACAAAAATTGTTGTCCTTCCAACCGGCCTCGGGGACATCCTTTCGCTCCAGGTCAACCTCCGCTGACCAGTAATCATCGGAATGAAGGGTTTTCACCCAATAGTCCGGTTTGATCCCCCGCTCCACGCAGGCCTGAATGGTCTCTATCCGGTGTGCCCCGATTCCCGCTGGTTTTCCGTGGCTGCGTATCAATTCAAGGCCTTCAGCAAGTTCATCAAAGAACGTGGGATCATTGTTGTATACCCTCATATCAGATTGCCCTCCATGGCTGTACAGGGCATCTGCTCCCCCCTCCAGGGATATCTCAATTCCTTCTATAAAGTTTTTCCCGGCACCACAATCCGATATGAACTGCATCTTCCCCCCAGTTTCCTGCTTATACTTGTTGAAGATTCGGCACATGACCGGGTTGGAAATGATGGCATTGATTCCGCATTCTTCTGCCAGCTTCAGGGTGAGCATCACCTTCTCATCTGTATGGTACATTTTTACCAGCTTATCCACATAGATCAGGTCCCGGGCATGGGCCCAGCCCCCGATCAGGTTTCCTCCCATAACCAGCCGGCTCAGTTCAAACTCACCAATCTTTCCTTTAGGTACAGTTCCTTTCAACTCTTCCAGGGAGGTAAAGCGAAAGCTCTTCAGGGTGGCACTGGAGACTGGCATCCGGATGATCGGCCAGGAATTTCTTTTCCAGACTGTCCCATTTGTTCTTTCTGTATAACACATATGCAAATGCCCCGAGAAAAGGAACACTGATCATATCCCGAAGAAGTTCACGGCGTTTGTTTGGAATCCCCTCTTCCGGTCCGGATGCCGGAACGGGTGCGCTTGGCCGCTCTTCTTTCCAGCGTTTAATCCAGCGATCCGCCCCAAAGAAATAGGCTGTGGGAAGGAAGGCGAACACGATCAGTACAACTAATTCGATCAGGTTTTTATCCACCCACTGGTAGTTGCCCTCGGCTATGACTCCAAGTGTGTGGCCAAAGATGGGAGGGTAGGCAAGAAAATAGAATAGAAGCAGCGCGGCTCCGCATATGGAAGACCATCGAACGAACAATCCGATAAACAAGGATAATCCAATCAGAATCAGACCCCAGACATTCAGGAAATCAACCAGCTTTAATATATTGGGAGACGAAGCCATCCATTGAAACAATCCACCAAAGATCCAATTAGATCCAAGCAGATAATACTTGGCGGTCCATTCAGGGCTCAAAAGCTTTACAATCCCTTCATAAAGGAAATGCCAACCAATCAGGATCCTGAGCACGGTAAGCAGGTGAGGTGCGTATTTTTTCATGGAGAAAAGATTTTCGTTGCAGTTTTCGTAAGTTAAAAAGAAATGTATTATCTGACGGTGTTGATTAATAACAATTAAAAAAATGCGCTTAAACAGACCATTCTGCAGATCCGAAACTTGTATCCCATTTCTTTTTCATTCCTTGCTTTCCCTGAGATAACCTATGCCTTTCCTACTGCTGGGAATTTATCTTGCAGTAAGGCTCCTTCAAAGAATCCTGCCAAATGAAGATTTGACTCATATGCTTATTCCCAGTAACTTGCAGTAAGCAATCCGATTCCAATGCTCTCTAGACTATCCCAATTCTGGCAGGAGTTAAAGCGCAGAAATGTAGTCCGTGTTATTACTGTATATGCAGCTACTGCATTTGTGATCCTGGAGCTGGTTGATATCATCACTGAACCATTAAGACTTCCGGATTGGACGCTTCAATTTGCCATTGTATTTCTCTGCATAGGATTCATAATGGCTGCTATTCTTTCTTGGATTTACGACATGCCTCCGGAAGGAGGTGTGGTGAAAACTGAGCCAACTGAAAAGCTTAAGCCTGAAGAAATACCTAAACCATCCAACAGATGGAAGATTGCCAGCTATATCAGCTTCATGGTTATAATAGCTTTAATCTTAATAAATATTATACCTCGCACGGACCCACCTATTAATGATAAACTTCTTGATAAATCTATAGCAGTTTTACCCTTTCGTAATCTAAGTATTGATTCTACGCAGGTATATTTTTGTGATGCCATCAGAGAGGAGATTCTGAATCATTTAGATAAGATTGAGGCTTTTTCAATAAGATCAAGGACCTCAACGGATCATTACAGGGACACCGAAAAGAATATTACGACAATCGGGGAGGAACTGAATGTGAATTTTTTGGTTGAAGGAGGAATCGGACTTGAAGGAGATGAAATAAAAATATGGGTACAGTTGATTGATGCAGAAAAAGATGAGCATATATGGTCGGATGATTATATATATAAGAAAACCCACCTATTTGCTATACAGAGGGATATTGCCAAAACCATAGCTGCAGAGTTAAAGGTAAAATTGTCTCCCGAAGAAATTGAACAGATTGATAAAACACCCACCGAGAATATCGCGGCCTACCAGGCATACATACGTGCCAGTTATTATGCTAATCAGCCACATTTCATCCGTGACAACTGGGACCGGGTGTTAGAAAATCTTCAAGAGGCAGTGGAGATGGACACAGGGTTTGCATTGGCCTATGGTGAACTGGCCGCGGCCCATGCCTTATACCGTTATTTGAATTGGGACCTATCTCAGTCCCGCCTGGCGAAAGCCGATCATGCAGCTGCAAAAGCGCAGGAACTAGGTCCTGATATACCAGAGGTACAACTTGCATTGGGATATTACTTCATATACGCATATAGGGATCAAAAACAACAAAAAGCATATTGGGAAATTGCTGAAAAAGGACTTCCTAACAACATTGAAATAATGAAGGCCAAGGCCCTCGATTTTGAATCGAAAGGCCTTTGGGAGGAGTACCTGAGAATTCTTGAGAAGGCTTCTGAACTAAACCCAAATGATGCGCAAGTTCATTCTGATATTGGAATGGGTCTGTGGTTTTTGCATCAATATAAAGAAGCTGAAGAGGCTCTGAATAAGGCTATCACGCTATCCCCCAATGAGCAATGGCCCTATATCGTTAAGGCATACAACATTTGGTCCTGGAAAGGCCCAAATGAGCAGTCTCGAGATGATCTTAGCAATATTGATAAAGAGAACGAATGGTATCTGTTTTCATGGTACTTTCAGGAAGTTGGGGAAGGTAATCTGGAAACTGTTTTGCACCTTTTATCTGAAACCCCTGGTATTGAAGGGATTGACAACAAAATGTGGGCCATTCCAAAACCATTATTGTCAGCACTTATTTACCAGTATCTTGGTGATATTGAGCTGGCACTAAAATATTATGAGAGTGCAGCCAGGCTGCTGGAAAAGCAAGTCAAGGAGCTTCCTGATGATCGCAGATATCATAGTTCTCTCGGAGTCGCTTACGCAGGAACCGGACAAAAGGAACTGGCCTTAAAAGAAATAAATATAGCTTTAGAACTGTTACCTTTATCAGAACAGGCTGTTTATGGTTTACCAGCCGCTATTGATCTTGCTGTAGTATACACCATGCTGGGTGAATATGATCTTGCTATAGATCAACTAGAATTTATTCTTTCATTTCCAAACTTTATGACGGGGGTCTGGATTGAATGGGACATTCGTTTTGCCCCTCTAAAGACTCACCCCAGATATAAAAACTTGACTCAATAACTGATTTGCACCCCCAACACAACCAAAACCGAAAGGATCACTTATTGGCAAAAAGGGAACCCATTTGGCAGACAGTAATTTACTCGGACCTTTTTGCAATTATGTGTAAACAGATATTCATGGCAAAATACTAATTGTCAAACCTATCTATATTTTGCCGGACTCTCTAATTTATAACGCTTCGGTTTTCTGTGCGGAGGTCAATTGAAAATAAAGAAAAGATAGAGATATACGGCAAGGCAAACAGTTCCACTGTTGCATCCTGGTTATTTGGTGGATTAGGGTTAGCTGTGGTATATGCTTTAATCGTCAAAGCAAGGGTGTAATATTGTCCGAGATTACTTGCTTAAGCTTTTCTGGTTTGCTTCGGGCATACACGAATCCTTCGTTGGTAATATTGATTTTTTTGTCTCCACTTACACCCAAATCTGTTGCTTTCTGCTTTCCGTCCGCTTCTTCCAACTTGAATTCCTTAAAGGACCCCATGGCTCTGGCATATCCGGCAATCTATTTCTGGTCGACTGTAACTTTACTATTTCCCATACTTCTTCCTATGTTCGTAAATTAACGAACAGATAATCTGAATAGAAAACCTATCCTCCTTTCATTCTCAGATCCTTGTTTAGATTTTAAAATATCGTGATGTAGAACATATATTTCAATTGTTAATACATTCACACATTCGTATATTTACGAAATACGAACTGCTAATCCTCTCAATAGATCTTTAACCCAAAAAGATCATGGTACTTGCTTAGAACATTTCACACGAAATAGTATTTAATTACTAACCCTAACAATCAAGCGTATGAAAGAAAAAATTACTCGAACTGATTTCTTTAGAAAAGCCGCCGTTTATACTACAGGAGTAGGAGTAGCGGCCACTGGTACAGGCTTCCTATTTACCAAGGAAGCGCGGGCTGAAGGACGACAGGTTGAAACCTGGCCGGCACCCTATGACACTCTGGACGTGGAAACCGTCCGTATTAATGCTCATGATGATTATTGTACAGAGGGAAAAGGTTGCTGCTTTGCAGCCTTCAATGCCATGGCTAATTTATTGAGAGCGCAATTGCCTGAAACCTTCCCTGTTTTTCCCAACGAGATCATGGTCTACGGGCATGGAGGGGTAGCAGGCTGGGGAACGATTTGCGGTGCAACAAACGGTGCAGCAGCATTAATTTCTCTGGTATGTGATAAAGCTTCGGCAGATGCACTAATTAATGAATTGTGCGGGTGGTATACACAAGCTTTATTCCCATCAGACATCAGTAATGACTATGCTGTCCAGGGTGACAAATATGCTGCCACGAAATCTGATGAAGTTTTGACACAGAATGCCTGTGGATCGGTCTTATGCCACATATCCTGTACTAAGTGGTGTGATGCAGCCGGCATTGCCATTAATGATGCAAAAAGGAAGGAGCGCTGTGCCAGGCTTACTGGTGATGTGGCTGCCAAGGCTGCAGAATTATTAAATGCTCACTATAGTAGTGGCTTTACAGCCGAGTATGTTCCACCAGCAAGTATTGCTGCTTGTATGACCTGTCATGGTGCGGAAGGTGCCCAGAAGAATGTGGCATCAAATTCTGATTGCGATCAGTGCCATGGAGACTACCAGAAGGCCCATTCTGCGGTAGGTCAGAACAACATTGAAGCTAACAGTTTCCATGTCGAGCAGAATTTCCCCAATCCTTTTTCAAATGGGACTACAATTAATTATTCTCTTGAACACTTCGACACGGTGTCCATAGAGATTTACAGCATGGAGGGGAAACGGGTAAAAACCCTCATGAGCAATAAACCCCATGCAAGTGGTGTGTATACTATACAATGGGATGGCACAACCAATAATGGGGCAAGTGCAGAAGCAGGAGTATATATATTTAGATTCCGGTCTGGATCCAAAGTTCAGACTGTAAGTATGATGAAATTGTAATCCAAATATTCTTGTTACACTCCACAATACTAAAGAGGTTGTATCGTAAGGTATGGCCTCTTTTCCTTTTTTAGAATGTAGTGTTTAAGCTACTACAATTATGCAAATCCTGTACAAATAAAAAAGCAGCTACAATCTGATTGATTGCAACTGCTTGATTATTCAGTGTGGGAACTACTGGATTCGAACCAGTGACCCCCTGCTTGTAAGGCAGGTGCTCTGAACCAGCTGAGCTAAGCTCCCTTTAGCGGCTGCAAATATAGATGATCTCTTTGAAATCGCAAAAAAGAAATTGCTTTTTTTGTATATTTCCACTGTAAAAGCCAAAACCTGTTACTATGCTAAGCCTTCGCCTGACTATCAGAGGGATACGTCTTTATCTTCCCCTATTTATTTGTCCTCCTTCTCTGCCCTCTCCTGTCAGAAATAACAGCACCGAAAGCAGGGATGATCCGCAGATCCAGGGTAGAGATAGACTCCAGCTTACTATGCCATGAATCCCATGGACCTGCATTTTGACTCACTGGAACAGGTCATGATCGATTCCGGCATGGCCGATCTAATAGAGGCCTACCGGCGAGATCAGGGCCTACGCACTTGCCCAATTCCACCCCTCCTGCCCTTCAGTTTAATCCCCTGCCCTACGGTTTTCAGATTCCCGGACCCGACTCCGAAAATGAATCCTGGGAAATTCCCGAAGGCTTTCCCGGCCCTCCTGGAAGGCTGACCTGGCCTTTATGTCCATACCCGAGCTGGCCTCCCTGATCCGTTCCGGAGAGATCTCCTGTCTGGCCTTACCGAGTTTTTCCTGAACCGTCTTAAAAAAGTATGATCCACAGCTGCACTGTGTGGTAACCCTTACCGAAGAATATGCCATTGAACAGGCCAAAGAAGATGGATGCGGAACTGGCAGCACGGAAAGGACCGCGGAATCCTGCATGGCATCCCTTATGGAGCCAAGGATCTTTTTGCCTTCCCCGGGTATCCCACCACCTGGGGAGCCGGAGCCTACAAGGAGCAGGTGCTGGACGAGACTGCCGGAATCATTGAGAAACTGGAGGATGCAGGAGCCATCCTGGTGGCTAAAACCACCCTGGGAGCCCTGGCCATGGGAGATGTCTGGTTTGCCGATACCACCCGTAATCCCTGGAACCTGGAGGAAGGCTCCAGCGGTTCTTCTGCAGGATCTGCTTCAGCCACAGCGGCAGGTCTGCTTCCCTTTGCCATTGGAACCGAAACCTGGGGTTCCATCGTCTCCCCTTCCACCCGCTGCGGAACCACTGGATTAAGACCCACCTACGGCAGAGTTACCCGTTCAGGTGCCATGGCACTCAGCTGGAGCATGGATAAGGTTGGTCCCATCTGCCGCAGTGCCACCGATTGTGCCATTGTATTTGATGCCATCCGGGGACTGGATCCTGATGATAAGACCTTGCTGGATGCAGGATTTTCCTATCCGGGAGAAGTGGATCTCTCTACCCTGAAGATTGGTTACTTCAAACGAGCATTTGAGGAGGACTATGGGGTCTCCAACTTTGATAAACAGACCCTTAAGGGTGCTGAAAAGACTGGGTGCTAAACTGATTCCGGTAGAGCTGGATGATGGGAAGAGCTCCCCTACTATGCCCTGTCGCATCATCCTGGAGGCAGAAGCGGCTGCAGCCTTTGATGAGCTGACCCGCTCCGACCGTGACACCCTGCTGGTGCGACAGCACCGTTATGCCTGGCCCAACCTGTTCCGGACCGCCAGGTATATTCCCGCTGTGGAGTATATCCAGGCCAACCGGATCCGGCATGATCTGATTGAAGACTATAACAGGCGACTGAAGGAGTTCGATGTGGTGGTTATGCCCTCCTTCCAGGGAGGGAGCCAGCTGCTGGCCACCAATCTGACCGGCCACCCGGTGGTGGTCCTGCCCAATGGGTTTAAAGATTCAGGTTCCCCCACCAGTATCTCCTTCCTTGGAAATCTGTTTGATGAGGGAACCATACTGGCCGTGGCAGCTGCATACCAGGAGGCTACCAACTTCCACCTGAAACGTCCCGGCACTTTCAATCGGGCTGATTAAACTTCAAGAACTGGCTTTCGCTTCTGGCCCAGAAGGTAATCCAGACTGTATTTCCCTGATCCATAAACCACCAGGGCAAAAAGCATCAGGAAGTAGTATAGCGGGATTTCAAACCCATTGTTCCCGGCAGCAAAACCGTTGGAAATATGGGTGGTGAAAATAGCCACCAACATCACAAACATCATGGGAAGCGCAATGATCCTGGTTCCAAGTCCAAGAGTCAGTAACACGATCCCGAGTCACTTCCGTGGACCATGGCAAGAACAGCACTGACCAGAGGAAAGGGGTAGCTCATGCTTTCAAACCATTCGGCTACTCCTGTCAGGTTTTTAACTTTCATCATGGCCGGCCCGTAGAAACCGATAACCAGGATGATTCGGAACAAAAGCAGCTGAACATCATGTAGCTTCTCCATTCCCTCTACAAATTTTCTGTACAAGGTTTTCATTTTCAGTATGTTATTTGATTAATTCCGGAAATATCCGAGGATAAGTTTCCGTTTCAACAGATCCTCGAGAAAGAGCTTAAGCGCTTCATCCAGGTACCTGCCGCTCTCAATACCTGCCACCCGGGCAATTTCATTTTTAATCCGGTTCAGGGGCACTTTCTCCTCCTGAAGACGTTTGATAATATATACGTTCAGGGCAGAGAGGTTCAGGAACTGCACATGTCCCGTCTGAGGCATGCGGTAAAGCAGAGAATAGTACTCCCCCTCCAGCTCCAGAGCATTACGGACCGGATGGGTATGTACCGGGTAGTGTAATTGTATTATTTCAAAGTCCGGATTAAAGGCCAGCCTGTCCTGAAACAGGTTCCCCTCATCCTTAAAATCAGGATAGTCCCTGTCCGGCATGGAATGGATCTCTATCTCCATCCACTCAAAGTAGAGCAGGTCATCCAGATATGGTAAACCGATCTTCCTTCCGGTCTCTCTTTCCTCATGATACTGGTAGAACTCGAGGGGCAGCCTCCAGACCTGAGGTGTCTGTGGAATCCCCTCCACGAAAAATTCCTGAACCAGTAAATTCCACGTATCCTCACCCAGGGCGGCCACAGTGATCGGGAAAGCCGTAAAAAGCGTATCGTTGACCACATTGGAGACCAGGCGCCGGTAATGATGCAGCCTGCCTGGAGTGATCCCGGGAAGTTCCGGCTCCACCCCTGTCCTGCAGTATTCACCCAGCTGCTCCTGTATGGCTATAGTCTCTTTACGCAGTGGCATGACGCACCTCCCAATGTCTGTTTAATATGGCCTTTATCTGAGTGAGCTCTCCCTGTATCTGTTGCAGGTCCTGAAAATTGAAATCCCTCTCCAGCAAAACCGGTACCGGATCCATCTTTTGAATGGTCCACTCGAAAAGCTCATACACCGGATCGATAATGGGCTGTCCATGGGTATCGATAATCAGATCGGGTTCCACCTGTTCATGACCCGCCATATGAATGTAGGCCACTCGTTCCAGGGGGATCCCGTCTAAGTACTCCTTCGCATCATAGCGATGGTTAAATGCATTGACATAAACATTGTTTATATCCAGCAGAAGCTTGCAATCGGCCCCTTCCACAATTTCGTTTACAAAATCTATTTCTGACATTTCGGCAGCTACCGGAGTATAGTAAGATACATTCTCGATGGCCAGTGGCCGCCCCAGAAAGTCCTGTACTTTACGAATCCTTTCTACCACATGGTCGATGGCATCCCGGCGAAAAGGTATGGGGAGCAAGTCATAAAGATGGGCATTCCTGCTTTTGGTGTAGCTCAGATGTTCAGAATAAATAGTGACCCGATTATCATCCAGAAAGCTTTTCAGGTCCCGGATAAACTGCCAGTCAAGATCTTCCGGGCTTCCCAGTGAAAGTGAGAGCCCATGGCAGGTGATGGGGAAACTCTCCACTGCCCGGTCCATAACTTTCTTCCAGGCACCTCCCATTCCCATCCAGTTCTCCGGGGCGAATTCCAGGAAATCGGGAGTGAGGATTCTGCTATCCAGAATCTCCTCAGCAATATCCCTTCGGAGTCCCAATCCAACCTTAACGCTCTTGCTTTCCATGTCATCATTTTTAAAAAAGGAACCCCGGAATCATCCGGGATTCCCGCCGGTCCGGCTTAACCACATTGATATTTACCAACACTACTCTGTCTACTAACCCTGCCGGTCCGGTCTCTTGATAACCTTACTTCTTTTCACTCTTCTTTTCGCTCTTCTTTTTAGCGGCTTTCTTCTCACCTTCTCCACATTTACCTTCTCCACATTTGGCTTCGGCGCTTTTGGATTCAGTGGCTTCAGCCTTAGTGGTTTCACTCTTTTTAGCATCCGCTTTCTTTTCTCCCTCACCGCATTTTCCTTCACCGCACTTCAGCTCACCGAATTTTACTGCGGAGGCTTCCATGGGATTAAGCTGATTGCTGTTCATTTCGATCAGGTGGCTACGAACCTGTGCGCCTGAGCCTAAGTGATTATATGCCAGGATATCTGCACCCAAGGAAGGTGTTGCTACCAGGCCGGTGGTCAATAGTGCTCCCGCAATCATAGTAGCGGATTTAAGGATCTTTTTGTCTTTTTTCATGATCTGCAATTTTAATTAATAGTGAATTTGGGAGTTTTGACGAGGGCGGGAAGATATCCTTACATGAATTCGAAAGGATCCGGAGCTTTTAACAACTAATTAGCATTTAACTTCCGGCTTATTTCCTTTCCGATTCGGGAGCCGGCTTCCGGTGAAAGGTGATGCGTGCACGTTTCTTCACTGCAATGATCACGGTATAGGTTCATGGAGTGCTTGAGCTGAGCTATCTGATGAGCATACTTCCGGCAGAGATGACAGGTAAGCAGGTGCATCTTCAATTGCCACCACTGTTTAAAGCTCAGTCGATGGTCTTCGCGCAAGGAGATCAGAAAGCTCGCCTGGTCACAGGCGACCATCCGCTTGCTCATAAATACCATCATCCTGTTTCCGGATCTCTTTTCCATATCACTTCAACCATTTTTTTTCTAAACAATCTCTCATTTTCAGTCTGGCCCGGTGGAGCATGACCCATAAATTAGACGGTGTGATTCCAAGCTCCTTACAGATGGTCCCGGAATCCTCCTCATCAATCATTTTCATGCTGAAGACAGCTGCCAGTTGCGGCTTTAAATTCTCCATGCAGAGCCTGATGAATTCCATCAGTTCTGCCTGCTCAAGTTGTCCTTCTGGTAAGAGGGAGTGTGAACTGGGACCCTTGCCTTCCTGCCAGTGTCCCCTGAAAGGCTCCTCACTACGGTAAAAATCCGCATCAAATACAGTTTGCTCATGCTCCCCGAAAGAACTCTCCCTGGAAGAATACTTTTTCCGGTAGGTGTCAATGATCTTCCTCCTCAGAATTGAGGTGAGCCAGGTTCGCTCCGCACTCTCTCCCCTGAAACTGTCCTGTGCCTTCAGTCCTGCAAGAAAGGTCTCCTGCACCAGGTCCTCGGCCTTATGGGAGTCATTGATCCTGACGATAGCGAAATTATACAGATAGTCCCCGTACTTTTTTACCCATTGTTCCGGGTCCAGCTTATGTTCTTTCGCCTCGGCCATTGCCACTTCACCAGAAAGAAGCTCATACAAGATAGAAAAATATCAGCTGTTTCAGGTGGAATTGTGTATTTTTGCGGAATGAAAATCTTAGATACCAAAGGGCTGCTATGCCCACAGCCGCTCATTTTGCTAAAAGAGGCTCTGCTGGAAATGAAGGAGGGTGAAAAAATCCAGGTGGAGACCGATAATGAGACCTCCCTGAAGAACCTGCTTAGCTACCTGAAGGACCAGGGGGTTGAACCTGAAGTAAGCAATTCAGGTGCGGTTTTTACCCTGCTTGCCCATAAACCGGTGAAGGATCTGGCCGCCTCCGATCCCACCTTATACTGCACCACCGATCTACCTACCAATTATGTGGTCTGTATCAAAGGGGAGCTGATGGGCGATGGCGATCCTGAACTGGGGAGAATACTGATGGAAACCTTTGTAAATAATCTGAAGTTGCAGGAGCAACTCCCCTCCCATGTGGTCCTCTACAACGGCGGAGTAAAACTGGCCATGAAACAGTCGCACGTCAGCAGTTCCCTGACCGAACTGGAAGAGCTGGGAACCCGGATCATGTTGTGTGGGACCTGCATCGACCATTATGGATTGCAATACGATATCGCGGTGGGAATGATCTCCAATATGGTAGTTATTACCGAAACTCTGGCCTCGGCCGGAAATGTAGTTGTTCCCTGAGCCAGGATCCATGAATAAAAAATTTGATCTCCTGTCCACCATCGAGTATGGCGGTTGCTCAGCCAAATTGTCAGCCAGCCTGCTCTCTCAAATCTTGAGTAAACTGCCGCTTTCCACAGATCCCAGGCTGCTGGTGGATGTGGATACTCACGATGATGCCGGGGTTTATAAGCTCAACGAGGAGACGGCCCTGATCTTCACCACAGATTTTTTTCCTCCCATCTGCTCTGATGGCTACGAATTTGGAGAGATCGCTGCAGCAAACGCCCTGTCGGATGTTTATGCCATGGGTGGAACACCTCTGATGGCGCTGAACCTGATGATGTTCTCTCAGGAAAAGATCCCCCTGGATGTTTTCGGAGAAATTCTCAAAGGCGGGCTTGACAAGGTCAGGCGAAGCAGGTGCCCTGATCGTTGGTGGACATACCATTGAAGACCATCCGCCCAAGTACGGACTGGCAGTGGTGGGTACGGTTCACCCCGGCCGGCTTATCACCAATGCGGAGGCCCTGCCTGGTGAGATACTGGTTCTTACCAAATCCATTGGGACCGGTGCACTGGTTTCCGGGGAAAAAAACCGACTTTGCAGTTCAAGCGATTACAGGCGTGCTTTGAAACAGATGAAACATCTGAACAGCAAGGGGGCGGCAGTAGCCTCCAAATACGGGGTGCGCTGTATGACCGATATCACTGGTTTTGGCCTGGCAGGGCATGCCCTGAAAATGGCACAAGCCAGCCAGGTGAGTTTTCGGATACGAAGCCTTCAAATTCCCCTGCTCCCGGGTGCCTACCAGGTATATGAAAAGGGGAGTATCCCGGAGCCACCTTCAGAAACCAGGAATTTACAGGAGAGCAGGTCCATTACACACGGGGAGTGGACTATAATCTGAAGATGCTGCTTCATGATGCACAGACCTCGGGCGGACTCCTGATGTCAGTAAATCCCGACCATGCACCTGCCCTGCTTGAGGAGCTGAAACGCACCGATCCGGAGCTGTCTGCCGCGGTGATCGGGGAAGTGTTGCCGGAAAGTCCACGTTGCTTATACATTGAATAATCCAAAGCCTTTTTTGTACCTTTAAAAGATGAACAAACATCGTTCTTACAGTTTAATCTACAAGCTGCAACGCATTATCCTGCTGGTTTTTTATTCCACTACCTGTATTGCCCTTTCCATCCCCCTGGCCCGATGGGTCCTGAAGCTTTCTCAGGATCAACTTTATCCCCTGGTGATCACCCTCTTGATATACCTCATCGCAGTGGTCATAATAGGCGCTATCATCCATGTCATCAGCTACATCCCTTTTAATCTGGCTACTGCCTTTGATCCCATAAAAAATGATATAGCTTCGGGCCGGATCTCCACCATGGAGGAGCTGGCTGAACGCCTCACCGTTTTTACGGTACAGTTCTACAATTTTTCCTTCCTGGACATCTCCCATGCCTTTCTGGAGACCCGGGAGAATGGAGTAATCGGTTTTGAATGGAACAAAGAGGTGGACAAATTTCTCAAAGAGTCCAGAATGCTTGATAAAAGCAAGACGCTGGAAGAGATTAGCCTGGCTGGTAAAATTTCCCTGCCGGAACGCGACTATCATCTTTACATCCTGCCCCTCAGGATGGGAGACACGCTGGCTCGGGTATATGGCGCTACTTTCAGAAAAACGAATTAGCCGTTTCTTTCAGCGCTTCCTGATGGAATATGAGGATAATTTCCTGGACGATCAGATCATGCACCTGGTCAAAATCACAAAGGCTTAGGGTAAATGCTTTTATCACTCCTCTATATCACCATAAGTTGTTTGATTATCTGGCGATCCTCACACGGTTTTGAGATCGCATCCGACTTCCTGGGCAGAAAGATGCCCCTGGGGATCAAGGGAGCCACCCTGAATGCCGTCGCGAGCTCCATGCCTGAATTTCTGACCACCCTTTTTTTCCTTTTTTACCTTCGGGATGCGGAGGGATTCTCGGGCGGACTCGGTGTGACCTCGGGAAGTGCCCTGTTTAACCTGCTGATTATTCCTGCCCTGGTGGTGCTGATGCTGTTCAGTTCCACCGAGCGAAACTCCGTGAAACTGAACAAAAAAGTGCTGCTGCGCGAAGGGAGTGTGCTGCTTCTCTCACAACTCCTCTTTGTAAGTTTCCTTTTCAGCGGTGAACTATTGGCCAGGCACGGTCTGATTCTGGTCCTGGTCTACCTGTTTTACCTGGGGATTCTCTATGTGATAATCAGAAAGCGGAAGAAGTCTACCCGGAAATATATACTTCCTGAAGCGCCCCCAAAAAAACGGTTCCTGACTGCCCTGCTGATCCTGGATATGACGGCCATTGTTTTGAACGGCAGAAAGATCGGGACCCTGCAGTGCCTGGATTCTTCTGGGATTAAGCACCCTGATCATGACCTTCGGGACCTGGTTGCTGGTATATGGCACCGACCTTTTCGGTGAGGCCACCAACATCCCCCTGATTTTTGTTGCTGTGGTGCTTATCAGCGGCTGCCACCTCTGTACCCGATACCATCATCTCCATCAAAGATGCCCGGAAAGGAAATTACGACGATGCCGTAAGCAATGCCCTGGGCAGCAATATATTTGACATTGCCTTTGCCCTGGGATTTCCGGTCCTGCTGTACAACCTGATCTACAGGGAAAGCATGGTGCTCAACCAGGATCTCCTGGTCTTTACCAAGGAGGTATGGGTCTTCCTGCTCCTTGCCACCGTCGTGGCCCTGGCTATCATGCTGATGGGAAAAAGATTTACCAGGCTAAAAGCGTATATCCTGCTTGGCATCTACCTCCTATTCCTGCTGTTTGTGGGAACCCAGGTGAGCGAAGACTTACGCCAGGGCATCGGCGGTCCCATTGGTGAATTTCTGAAAAGCGTGGCCGACTGGATCGGCCAGCAGCTCCACTAATTATATCCTTTGAGCAACTCCAGTATCTCCACATCTGCCTCCAGCCAATCTATCTGATCCAGTTCTGAACGATATACCCAGCGGTAAATGCTGTGTTCCGACAGGCTGATTTCTCCCGCCTGGATGCTGCATATAAAAGGAATTAATTTCACCCTGTTCTGGCTGTAGCTGTGTGTCACAGAGGGAAGTAGCTGCTTTACGCAAATCTCTACCCCGAGTTCTTCCCTGATCTCCCTGATAATACAGGCTTCGGGGGTCTCTCCTGTACGCAGTTTTCCCCCGGGAAATTCCCATTTAAGGGGGTGGGGCATCTCTGAGCTTCGCTGGGTGACAAGAATCTTCTCCCCGTCCATAATAATAGCACAGGTAACCTCTATCAGGGGCTTTACCATCCAGCTATCTTCCTTTTTTTGGGTAATCCACATGGCTTTCCTTTACATCTCTTCTGCCAATTCCATCCCAACGATCCGACTCCAGGGTAAGGACTACCACTCCAGCGGTAGGAAGATTATCCAGGCGGCTGGCCAGGAAGTGGTTGGCAAACATGGTGAAGGAGGGATTGTGACCAAAAATGGCAAGCTCCCTTATTTCCGGCGGGACTCCACCGATCACCTGGGCTATCTCCTTGCTATCGGCCATATACAGGGGCTCATGGATCTGCAGACTTTCCGGCCCCAACTCCCAGACTTTTGACATGATCAAGGCCGTATTCAGGGCCCTGCTGGCCGGACTTGAGAGCAGAAGCTCCGGTACCAGGCCAAGAGCCTGGAGCCGTTTTGCCATCTCCCCTGCATTCCGGATGCCTCGTTCTGCCAGGGGACGATCTATATCATCCAGACCCTCATGATCCCAGCTGGACTTGCCGTGCCTAATAATATATAATTTCCGTTCCATCTTATAAGCAGGTTGCTGGCCAGATCGGCCAGGTAACTTCGCTCCCCTTTGACCAGGTGAACATGGGCAAAAATATCCTGTCCCTTCATGCGGTCGGCCAGGTAGGTGAGCCCATTGGACTTGGTATCCAGGTATGGCGAATCGATTTGTTGTATGTCGCCGGTAAAGACCATTTTCGTCCCCTCCCCTGCCCTGGTAATGATTGTTTTTACTTCATGGGGAGTCAGGTTCTGAGCCTCATCTACAATAAAAAAGACCCTGGAGAGGCTCCTTCCCCTGATATAGGCCAGGGGAGTGATCACTAGTTTCTCGGTCTGTTGCATCTCCTCGATTCGACTGTGCTCCTTGCTCTGTATCTTAAACTTTTGCTTGATCACCGAAAGATTATCAAACAGGGGTTGCATATAAGGGCCAATCTTCTCATCCACATCTCCGGGCAGGTAGCCGATATCGCGGTTACCCAGGGGGACTATGGGCCTGGCCAGGAAGATCTGTGTATACATTTTCCGCTGGTGTATCGCTGCAGCAAGTGCCAGCAAAGTCTTACCTGTACCTGCTTTCCCGGTGAGTGCCACCAGCTGAACTTCCGGCCTGAGAAGGGCGTCCAGGGCAAAAGTCTGTTCAGCATTGCGCGGATCAATTCCGTAGGTCCTGGTCTTTTCCACACGGTTCATCACCTTATTGAAGGGATCATAATGTCCCAGTCCGCTTTTGGAATTATTCCTGAAAATGAAATACTGGTGAGCCAGGGGTGGTTTAGCGAGTCCGAAGCGCTTCACCGGAACACCTTCCATGGATTCGTACATATCGGAAATAACCGTATCATCCCCCACTTCACTGGATTTCACATTCTCATAAATATCATCGATATTCTGGACCATATCGTTGTGGTAGTCCTGTGCCATGATCCCCAGGGATTTGGCTTTCATCCTCAGGTTAATGTCCTTGGTGATCAGGATCACCGGTGTGGAGCTGCCATTTTTCAGGTGCAGGTACTCTGCAATGGCCAGTATCCGGTGATCGGGAGTATTCTCGGGGAAAGAAGTAAGAAGCTGTTCAGAGGGTTTCTGACCGGTACAGATGCTCAGTTTACCCTTACCCCTGCCCAGGGACAATCCACCGTTAAAAAGCTTATCCCCACTGAGTTTATCCAGTTCCCTGGTAAACTCCCTTGCATGGAAATTGATGATGTCATTGCCCTTTTTAAACCGGTCCAGCTCCTCCAGAACGGTGATGGGCACAATGATATCGTGCTCATCAAAGTTATGAATGCTTTTATAGTCGTGGAGCAAGACGTTGGTATCCAGAACAAAGATCTTGCGAATTTTTTTCACAGCAGTTGCCATATTTCCCCTCTCATTACGCTAACTTTACTAAAGCAAGGAATCAAGTAAAGTTATGTGATCTGGCTTCAAAATTAGGATTTTTTGTTCCTGGTGAGCCATCAAATTATTCACATTAGATCAAGTTTTACACACAGTTATGAACCGTTATCAGATGGAAAAACTTAACTATATCCTGGACCGAAGAAGCATTCGCCGTTTTACAGGGGAGAAGATAAGCAGGAGCGAGATCAGGGCCCTGCTATGCGCTGCCATGTATGCTCCTTCTGCCGTAAACAGGCAGCCCTGGCACTTTGTAGTCATTGACGAGCCTGCGCTCCTCGAGAAGATCATGGAGATCCACCCCCACGCCCGGATGTTGCAAACCGCTTCCCATGCAGTAGTGGTCTGTGGCGATGAGCACCTGCAGCATGACGACGGATACTGGGTGGTGGACTGTGGGGCGGCCACTCAGAATCTACTGCTGGCGGCACATACCCTGGGACTTGGAGCATGCTGGGTGGGACTTCATCCCAGAGAAGAGAGAAAGGCAGCATTCTCCAGATTTCTGCAACTTCCTTCCCACGTCTTGCCCTTTGCCCTGGTGGCACTGGGGTATCCCGAGGAACACAAACCAAGGCCGGAACGCTTCCACCCTGAAAAAGTGAAGTATAACGGCTGGGAAATACCTTATTTTCAGAAATGACCTACCAGGAGGCCCTCGAATTTCTCTTCACTTCTCTGCCCATGTACCAGCGGGAGGGGAAGGCGGCCTATAAGCACAACCTGGACAATACTCATAAACTGGATAGCTGGTTCGGGCACCCGCACCGAGGCTATCCCACCATCCACGTGGCCGGAACCAATGGCAAGGGATCCGTGAGTCATATGCTTGCCTCCGTGTTGCAGGCTTCCGGACAAAAAACCGGGCTGTACACCTCTCCCCACCTGCTCGATTTCAGGGAGAGGATCAAGGTCAACGGGCAGGCCATCCCTGAAGCTGAAGTCTGCGGGTTTGTTTCCAAAAACCAAAAGATAATCAGAGAAATTTCACCCTCCTTCTTTGAGATGACCGTGGCCATGGCTTTTGATTATTTTGCCAGGGAGCAGGTGGATGTGGCTGTAATTGAAACCGGAATGGGGGGCAGACTCGACTCCACCAATATTATTACACCCGTTCTGTCTGTCATCACCAATATATCCCTGGATCACACGGAGTTTCTGGGAACCCATCCCACCTCCATAGCCAGGGAGAAAGGGGGGATTATCAAAGAGAAAGTCCCTCTGATCATCGGACGGGCGGAAGCACCCACGGAAGAGGTCCTTCGTTCCATTGCCCGAGACAAAGGGGCAAGTGTTACCTGCGCCAACCGTATTTACGAAGCACAATACAGGACCCTGAACCTGGATGGATCCATGCTCCTGCGGATCGGTAAGACCCTGAACCCTACCCAAAAAACCATTAGCTGCGATCTGACCGGGGAGTACCAGCAGGAAAATATCATCACTGCACTCACAGCCCTGGAAAAGCTGCAGAAGATGGACTGGAAGATCAGCGAGTCTCATATCCGGGAGGGGTTTGCCTCCGTCATTGCATCTACCGGCATCAGCGGCAGGTGGCAAACCATAGGCCATAACCCAAGAAGCATCTGCGATACAGCTCACAATGTGGATGGAATTGCGGCGGTGGTCCGGCAGATTAAACAGATTCCCTGGCAAAGGCTGCATATGGTCTGGGGAATGGTAAGCGATAAGGACCTGGACATGATTTTTCCCCTGCTCCCCGAGGAGGCCACTTACTATTTCACCAGCTCATCCGTCCCAAGATCCATGGATGCCAAGGAACTCGCCCACCGGGCCAGGGAATTTGGCTTGAAAGGAAACCATTTTACAAAGGTGGAAGAGGCTTACCAGGCAGCACAAAAGGAGGCTGGAGCCGACGATTTGATCTTCACGGGGGGGAGCACCTTCGTGGTGGCGGACCTGCTGGTAATGAAAAATTAGCTTACTTTGAGATGCTATAAAAAGGCTTAAGCGCATGTTGTATAAAGAGATATGTTTCAGTGCCATGGAAGTTGTAAAGAAGGCCGCTGCCTATGTGAGAGAGCGGCACGAGACCCGGGCGGAACTCTCTATTGAAGAAAAAGGAAGACAGAATTTTGTCACCGAAGTGGATAGGGAAGCAGAAGAGATCCTGGTTGCCGGATTGTCGGCGCTCCTGCCTGAAGCTGGTTTTATCGCCGAAGAGGGTACAAGCACCCGAAAGGGGAAGCGGTATAACTGGATTATTGATCCGGTAGATGGGACCACCAACTTCATCCATGGAGTTTTCCCCTTTGCCATCAGCGTGGGACTCACGGAGAAGGAGGAGGTAGTAGCCGGGGTTGTCTATGAATTTGGTCTGAATGAATTCTTTTATGCCTGGAAAGATGGAGGTGCCTGGCTCAACGGTTCTCCCATCCGGGTCAGCACCGTCGAAAGAGTAGGCCAGGCCTTGATTGCAACCGGTTTTCCATATACCGATTTTAAATACCTTCAGCAGTTTATGAACAGCATGGACTACTTTATGAGAAATTCCCACGGGCTCCGGCGACTGGGTTCGGCAGCCACCGATATCGCCTATGTGGCTTGCGGAAGATATGACGGCTTCTACGAATACGGACTCAATCCCTGGGATATTGCAGCTGGTATATTACTGGTAAAGGAGGCCGGCGGAGTGGTTTCCGACTTCGGCGGAGACCGGGATCCCCTGTTCGGGGAGCATATTGTATGCAGCAATACTAAGACATTTAAGGAGTTCCAGTCGCTTATACAAGAAATTATGCTCGCCCCATGAAACTGGTCTCCATTGTCATTCTTAACTGGAACGGTCAGCAGCACCTGGAGCACTTCCTGCCCGCCCTGCTTCGTTTTACCAGCCATCCCGGAGCAGAACTGGTGATCGCCGATAACGGTTCCACCGACGGCTCCCTCTCCTTTCTGGAAAAGGAGTATCCCCGTATCCGGCTTATAAAACTGGAGAAGAACTATGGATTCAGCGGTGGATATAACCGGGCCGTGGAGCAGATAGATGCCAGCTACGTGCTTCTTTTAAACTCCGATATTGAGGTCAGCGAAGGATGGCTGGAGCCCATGATAGAGCTTATGGAGAGTGATCCCGCCGTAGCGGCCTGCACACCGAAGATCCTGGACTTCAAGCGGAAGACGCACTTTGAATATGCCGGTGCTGCCGGTGGATTTATGGACAGGTACGGATACCCCTTCTGCCGGGGCCGGCTCTTCGACCAGCTGGAGGAAGATAAAGGCCAGTATCAGGATTCCGTCGATCTTTTCTGGGGATCCGGGGCCTGCCTGATGGTCCGGTCGGATCTTTACAGGGAATCGGGGGGACTGGATGAACAGTTTTTTGCACATATGGAAGAGATCGACCTCTGCTGGAGGCTTCAGCGAATGGGCTACCGGATCCGTTTTGTTCCCTCTTCCACCGTTTACCATGTGGGAGGAGCGACGCTTCAAAGGGGGAATCCCTTCAAAACCTTCCTTAATTTCAGAAATAACCTCCTGCTGCTTTACAAAAACCTGCCGGTCCGGAGCCGGAGAAAGATTCTTTTTATCAGGATGATCCTGGATGGCATTTCAGCCCTCAGGTTCCTGCTGCAGGGAGCTTTTAGTGACTTCCGGGCCGTGCTCAGGGCGCATATTGCCTATTATGGGATGAAATCTTCCTATAGAGGGATAAAAAATCAGAACAAATACACGGAAAATAGCGTTATTGCAGGCAGAATATATCCGGGTAGCATCGCCCTCGATTTTTTTCTGAAGAAAAGGAGAAAATTCAGTGATCTGGACCAATCGTTCCTTACCCGGATTAAAGAACAGACTTGATGGACGCGTATAAAAAATATATCCCAGCTGAGGTGACTAACCTTCCGCTGATGTTAAAGAATTCCGCAAAACTTTTCCCGTCCCGGCTTTCGCTTACCAGCGTGGATGGAACAGCATACAGTTATGAGGAACTTGACCGTGCAAGCCAGCATGTGGCAGTGATGCTGAAGAGCGCCGGGGTAAGCAAGGACGACAAGGTGGCCATTCTTGCCGAGAACAGTCCCCACTGGGGTATTGCCTATTTTGGAACCCTTATTTGCGGGGCTACCACCGTACCCATCCTCCCCGATTTCCGGGCTGTAGAGGTTCGTTCCATCCTGGAGCACGCCGGTGCAAAGACCGTTTTTGTCTCCGGAAAACTAATCTCAAGACTCAATGAGGGTCTGCCTGAATCGGTCGAGATGGTGATAAATACGGATGACTTCCAGCTTCTGGAAGTGAACAAGGGAATTGTATCAGAAACTGCAGGAGTTCCTGGCGCACTGACTAAGCTTGAGGTGGAGTCAAAGATTTCCGTGGAAAGCAAAGGCTACTACGAAGCAGATGGGGATGAGCTGGCATCCATCATCTATACCTCAGGAACAACCGGCCGTTCCAAGGGAGTCATGCTCACACATACCAACATTCTGAGCAATGCAGTTCAATCGGGCACCGTTCACCAGGTCTTACCCGAGGACCGCTTTCTCTCGGTTTTACCTCTGGCCCATAGCTACGAATGTACCATAGGCATGATGGTAACACTGCTCAACGGAGCCATGGTTCAGTATATTGACCGGGCCCCCACAGCAGCCTACCTGGGACCTGTTCTGAAAAAACTGAAGCCCACTACCATGCTGACGGTTCCGCTGATCATCGAGAAAATATACCGGTCCACGATCAGGCCCAAGCTGAGCAAATCTGCCCCCATGCGTCTGTTAATGAAAATAGGACCAACAAGGAAGCTGCTTTCCAAAGCCGCTGTTAAAAAGCTTATGGACTTTTTTGGCGGACATATACGGTTCTTTGGGGTGGGTGGTGCGCCTCTGGCCCCCGATGTAGAGAAGTTCCTGCTGGAAGGCGGATTTCCTTACGCCATTGGATATGGTCTTACAGAAACCTCCCCCATGGTGGCAGGATTTAGTCCTTCGACAGCGGTCTTCCATTCCGTGGGAAAAGTCATGGAAGGGGTAAGCCTCCGGATCGACGATCCCGATCCTGTGACCAGGGAGGGAGAAATCGTGGTAAAAGGCTCCAATGTGATGAAAGGCTACTACAAGGATGAAGAGAAAACCAGGGAAGTATTCACAGAGGATGGATTTTTTCGTACCGGCGATCTGGGCATCATCGATAAAAAGGGGATTATCTACATCAAGGGCCGCTCAAAGAATATGATTCTGGGACCCAACGGGGAGAACATTTATCCGGAAGAGATCGAAGCGGTTATCAACTCCAGGGCAATTGTTAGTGAATCCCTGGTGATGGAGTACAAAGGAAAGCTCACGGCCCGGGTACATCTGAAGATGGAGCTGATTGAAGAACAGCTCCAGCACCTGAAAGAGAATGCGGCTGAATACAAGAAACAATTGCAGGAGAAAGCCGATGAGGCGCTGGCAGAGCTGATGATTCATGTGAACCAGCATGTGGCCCGCAACTCAAAACTGCAATTGATGATTTTGCAGCTACAACCTTTCGAGAAAACAGCCACCCATAAGATTAAAAGGTTTCTCTACCAGCAAATGGCATCTACCTAAACACTGGATAGCAGGTTATCCAGGTTCTCAAACCTGGTCTGGTAATCCACTATAGATCTCTGAATCAGATCCATAGCCTCTTCGCGCCCGTATACGTGCGTGATCTCCACATCCGCAGGATTCCCGGGCAGATCCTTATAGGTAAGGAAATAGTGCCTGAGCCGGTTGATCACCTTTACAGGTAAGTCTGAAACATCCCGGTAGTCCTCGTAGAGGGCATCGTTATTCATAACGGCAATTAACTTGTCATCGGCCTGGTTATTATCGATCATTCGAAATCCGCCAATGGGCCGGGCCCTCACCAGAATATCGCCATGAGAGATTTGTTTTTCGGTGAGCACACAGATGTCCACCGGGTCTGAATCACCCACAATTTTTTCATTTCCGGTCTTTTCCCGGCTAAGCTCCGCCACCCGTTCACCACTGTATGTTTGTGGAATAAATCCATACAGGGCCGGTACGGAATTGGAGTACTTCTGGGGCCGGTCGATTTTCAGATAGCCGGTAACCTTGTCCACCTCATACTTAACCGTATCGGTGGGTACCATCTCAATAAAGCTCATGACCACTTCGGGTGTATCCGGACCGATATCCACTCCGTGCCAGGGATGACTTTTGTATCGCAATCCCATCAGCTTTCCAATGGGATCCATCAGTTTGTTTGCCATATTCTATTTCGTTTACTCTGTTAGCAATGGTTTAAGACTTTCCAGCTCCATCACCCGGCTCCCTTTCAGCAGGATATGGTAGCCTTCCGGCTTTTCCTTTTTTAGCGCTTCTTCCAGTTCACTTTTCCCTTTAAAAACAGACAGGTTTTCAAAGTTTTTACCGGCTTCGTAGAAATTGGGCCCCGCCAGTAAGACCCGGTCCACCTTCAGAGTACGGATCCAAACCAGCAGTTCACGGTGTTCCTCCGGGGAAGCATCCCCCAGTTCGGCCATATCCCCAAGTATCAGCATAACCGGAGGTGAGGCATACTCCAGTAAGCCGGTAATGGCCTCCCGCATACTGCTTGGATTGGCATTGTAAGAGTCCAGAACCAATCGGTTCCGCCCTCCCTCAAGCATCTGCGATCTTTGATTTTCTGGATGATATCCAGATATAGCCCGGGCAATGTCCCCGCCAGGGATTCCAAAATGCAGACCCGCACCTGCCGCCAGCAGAATATTCTGAAGATTGTAAGCTCCCACCAGCCGGGTCTTGCAGCCATGAACCTGCTCTTCGATCCGCAGTTCCACTTCCAGATAGGGGGTCTGACCCAAAAGCTTCACCTCCAAAGGCAAGTCACCACCCGGGGCAATCAGCAGCTTTTCCACACCAAGCTCCTCTGCTTTTCCTGTCAGGAGCTGATCCCCGCCATCGATAAGGGCCTGCCCCCCCTGTGCAGCCAGGTAAGCATATAGTTCGCTCTTGGCATCAAGAACCCCCTGCAGGGAACCAAATCCCTCCAGGTGTGCCTTGCCCACATTGGTGATTATCCCCAGATCAGGGGCTGCAATCCTGGCCAGCTCAGCGATCTCCCCGGGATGATTGGCTCCCATTTCGATCACTGCCAGCTCCTCCCTGTCCAGGGAGAGCAGGGTCAAAGGCACGCCAATATGGTTATTTAGATTCCCCCTGGTAGCAATCAGAGTATATCTGGTGGAGAGCACGTTGGCCAGAAGCTCTTTGGTGGTTGTTTTTCCGTTGCTGCCGGTAATGGCCAGCACGCGGGGGGCGCGCTGCTTGCGATGGTACCTGGCCAGCTGCTGCAGCTCGTGAAGAACGTTGCTTACATGCAGCACCCTGTCCGCTCCGGCTAAATCCTCTCGCTCTGTAATGGCCAGCCGGCATCCCTTGCTCAGGGCATCCTCCACAAAGATGTTTCCATCAAACTGCTCTCCCCGGAGGGCAAAAAAGAGAGATCCCTCCGGATCCCGGCGAGTATCGGTACATATCCCAGTGGATTCAAGAAACTCCTGGTAGAGTTGTTTTATGCCGGGTTGCCTCATATGCGGGCCATTATCTTAAGGGTTTTTAACGAAGGCACCTACAATCCTTTGCTTGTAAAGGATTAGTTTCACTGAGCTCGCATGCTCGGTATAAGTGCGAAGTTAAGATTCTGAAGATATAAAAAAAGGACCATCTCCCAGGAGACGGTCCCTTATAAAATGTGATAATGTTTCTTTCTTTAGAAACCTGTAGGTGTTCCCACTCGTATCATGGCACACCGGAATCCAAGGTCATCTCTGGATTCAGTTTCAATCAGGAAGCGTCTTTCGCCCGGACTCATCCAGTAGGCCCTGTCTCTCCAGGAACCACCTTTATAAACCCTGGTCTCGTCACTCATCAAGGACATCCTTTCTGATTCTGTATTGATATACATGCTACCTGAACCCTCATACTCTGCCTGGCTTCTCTCTCCCTGCTCAAATACCGATTCCTTGTCTCCATCCCGGTAGTTCCGGTAATCCGACTTACGGTAGTTCATACGCCCCTGCAGGTCCGCTTCGTCCACGGGCTCCCGCTGAATCCGTCCCAGACTGTCAATCATGGGGGATCCATTGGCATCCTGAGACATCTGGTCAAACTGATTTCCCCTGAAGGGCCTGAAATCTGAAACATCATAGGAGGAGAGGGGACGATACACATCCTGCACCCACTCATTTACGTTTCCAGCCATACAGTAAAGACCATAATCGTTGGGCCAGTAGGACTTCACCGGAACGGTGATAGATCCTCCGTCGTTCAGGCTGCCGGCCATACCCATCATATCTCCCTTGCCTCTCACAAAATTCGCTCTCATCTTTCCCATATCCCTGGCATTATCGTTCCGGAGGTTATGTCCGTTCCATGGGAAGGTCCTGCGCTCCCAGAGAAGTTCATCCACCGTGTTCCCCACAAGACCCAGAGCAGCATATTCCCACTCTGCTTCCGTTGGCAGGCGGTACCTGGGCAGCAAGATCCCGTCCTCCATATTGATTAACCTGGACTCCACATTGGGATTCAGGCTTGGCTGGGGATTAATGATATTGGGGGTATAAAGCCCATAAATATAGGCCTCGGTATTGAAATTCCTTTCATCCTGCTGGTCGGTGGACAGCTCGATATGCCCCATATCCACCAGGAGCATCTCATTAACCCGGTCGGTCCTCCAGATACAGTAATCCTGAGCCTGGAGCCAGTTCACACCCACGACCGGATACTCATTAAATGAGGGATGGCGGTAGTAATACTCCACATAAGGCTCATTAAAAGCCATGGGATCGCGCCAAACCAGAGTGTCAGGCATGGCAGCTCTCACCACCTGGGGATTGTTCATCCCGAATACACGGCTCAACCAGTTGATATACTCCCGGTAATCCACGTTGCGAACTTCAGTGATATCCATGTAAAAGGAACTGATGGTCACCCTGCGGGGCATATTGTTCCATTCATACAGCACATCATCCTGGGTCTTTCCCATGGTGAAGGTTCCTCCTTCAATGAGAGTCAGGCCAGGGCCAGTCTCCTGTTCCGCGGCAGTATTTACCTCGAAACCTCCATTTTCCGGATCATTATAGTCCCATCCAGTGGTTGTCGACACATTGCCTGATGAGGTCACATCCTTTCCTCCACATCCCCAAAGCATCAGTGCAATAAGCAATACAGGGAACAGTCTCATCATCATTTTCATGGCTTCTTGTTTTTCAATTATAAACTTCACTAAATAAACTTTTTTAAAAAACGTCTATCAAAAGTAACTAAATTTTAGGACATTTTATTGCCCTGTGTTTTGTCGATTTGTTAAGGTTTTCAAATATAACCACCACCGATAATTCATGCGATCCCAAGGTGGGAATATGCAAATCGGGTGGTGAGAGTTTGGCATCATAACTGTAGCGAATCCTGAATTGTCCGTTTCCATAGCCTGCAGAGAAGATTGCTGTACCATATGAAAACAGAAGATCCTGTCGGAACCAGACTGCCCAGAATAAGCCCCCTGTAAAGTACCTCCAATCCATAATTTAGTTGTTGATAAATATCCTGTTGAATGAAAACCAGATTGGGAGAAAGCTGCAATACCTCTTTGCCCAGTCGCTTTTCGTATACGGGAATAAGTGGCTCCCAGATGCGCCGTATATTTCCTCGATAATCGGGTATTGGGATCCTCTGAAGGTGCGGAATAGGGCTCCAACAGGTGATGAGCAGCCACTCCACCGTAAAAGTTTTTATAAAATGCTCCAAAACCCACTGCAAAATCGGGAAACACCTTGGAATAGGGGATCAGGGTGGTGGTTCCGGCTCCCAGAAGATCCGAAGGAAGTACCAGGTCCGAGGGATCCATGTTCCTCTGCCCCACTGATGCCTGGAACCCGCCGCTGATCATCAGTCTTGAAGAGACTTGCAGGTGATAGGCATAAATGGCATCCAGAGACAGGGTATTGAATACTCCGCCACCCTGGCGGTCATTGTTCATGTGGATCCCTATTCCGCCCTGAAGGGGCTCAATAAACTTTTCAAAGGAAGCATGGTAAGTCACATAGGGATTCGTGGCTCCCGGCCACTGATTCCGGTATCCCAGGTAGAGTTTTGCGGGACCTTCCACTCCAGCCATGGCTGGATTCATATAGAGGGGATTGGCATAGAACTGTGAAAATGCAGGATCCTGCGATTCGGCATCGGCCGAGAGGATGATCAGGATTCCTGTCATCCACACCCAAATACGATGTTCTTCTGCAACCTTTCTCACTTCTATTCTGTTATACAATAGCCTGCTATCCTGTAAGGATTATATACTATCAACGACAAAATCATCGTTTAAATACATATTTTAGCAGCTGTTTGCACTTTTTTATGAGAAACCTCTTATTCCTCATACTTTTTCACCCCCTGATTTGCTTTATTCTCAAACTGAAAATATTGATATTCAGTGGAATAGGGAGGATGCGCACCATTTCTTTACAAATGCATTATACGAGGATGGTGAGAATACGTTACCATATTTGCAAGAAAAATTGCATGGACGGCTCCGGGCAAGCTACCCGGGGTAGAGGTGAAGGTCATAAAATCCACCAGAATGGATGCTGCTTTACTGCGGAATATGGATCTTTCACGTCTGAATATGAGCCCTTTACTGGAATATAACCTGGGCAGGGAAGCCGGGCGTTACTTCGTGATGGTGAAGGTCCGTCCATTTATCAGACAGGAGGATGGCAGCATACACCAGGTGGATCAGTTTAAGCTCATTATGGAACAGGAGGCTGCCCTGGCACCCCTGAAGAGCGCCAGTACGGGAAACTGGACGGATCACTCTCTGCTTGCCTCAGGCCGGTGGATCCGGATTTCGGTGGAGGAGGATGGCATACATAAGCTTAGCTATGAACAACTCCAGGATATGGGCCTGGTTAATCCTTCCTCCGTCAGCATTTACGGGTCTGGTGCCAGTCTGCTCCCGGAGCAATATTCCCAGGGCTATATGGATGACCTGGAAGTGCTTCCCCTCCATTTTTACAAAGGTGAGGACGATATATTTGGCCCGGGTGATTTTATCCTTTTTTATGCCAGGGGCCCGGTACAGTGGCAATATGATGCAGACAGGGACCTGTACCTGCACCACCTGCATCCCTATTCATGGAAGGGTTATTACTTTGTCACAGATAACCAGGGAGCTTCTGAAGCTCCGGATGATGCAGCCTTAAGTGCCGGAGTTCCTACCCATACTGTGACTTCCTATGATTTCAGGGATTACCATGAAGAGGAGACCTATAACCTGATTCAATCCGGCAGAGTGTGGTACGGAGATATCTTCAGCGTGAATCTCTCAGAAGCTTATCCATTTTTCCTGGAAGGCAGGGTCCAGGGCGAAGCGCTTCGTATCCACACCGCTGTGGCAGCCCGTTCGGGTGTTGGCTCCAGCTTTACCGTCAGCGCAAATAACCTGTCCCTGGGAACCCTCCCGCTGAGCGGGACAAATCTGAGTCAGTACACCTCCACCTACGCTTACGAATCAGAAGCAGTTTTCTCTTACCTGCCCGAATCGGATGAACTGGATGTAAAAGTGACCTATAACCGGCCGGACGCCAATTCCGTGGGATGGCTGAACTCCATCTCCATTACTGCACGGTCAGAACTCTCCCTGACGGGCAGCCAGTTTGCCTTCAGAGACTCCAGGAGCAGCGGGCCCGGAAATATCAGTCAGTTCCAGGTGAAGCAAGCCACAAGCAATATGATTATCTGGGAGATCACTGATCCTCAAAAACCAAAAAACATTCCCTATTCCCTGGGAGGCCAGGTGGCCCTTTTTACCCTGGAGACCAACAGCCACAGAGAGTTCATTGCATTCCGGCCGGATGGATCTTTCCCCGTTCCGGATTACACGAGTCAGGGCCTGGGCCTGGTCCCAAACCAGGATCTGCACGGATTGGGCCATCCGGAACTACTAATTGTAACTCCGGATTTATTTCTGGAAGAAGCAAACAGACTGGCACAGTTCCGGAGGGACAACGATGGTATGGAGGTGGCGGTGGTTACCCAGCAACAGGTATTTAATGAGTTCTCATCCGGTACCCCCGACGTAAGTGCCTTACGCAATTTTATGAAGATGTTTTACGACCGCTCGGGAGGGACGGGCAACAGCTGCCGCTATCTGCTCCTGCTGGGCGACGGATCCTATGACAACCGGGGCAGTGACGAGAAACAGTACAACACCAACCTGATCCTCACCTACCAGTCGGAGGAGTCACTTTCACCAACCGGTTCCTATGTCTCCGACGATTTCTTCGGGCTGCTTGATACCGATGAAGGGATGTATGACGGACTACTGGACATTGGCATCGGACGCCTGCCTGCATCAGATCGGGAAGAGGCTGCCGATCTGGTTGACAAAATTATCGCTTACCATAATCCGGACAGACAGGGTGGGTGGAGAAACCAACTCTGCTTTATTGGAGACGATGAAGACACCAACATTCATATGCGGCAGGCCGATGAACTGGCCTCTTACGTAAAGGAGCACTACCCGGCTTATAATAACAATAAGATCTATCTGGATGCCTATCCCCAGGAAGAACTCTCCACCGGTCCCAGTTATCCCGAAGTAACCCGGGCCCTGAACGACCAGGTGCACAGGGGTGCTCTGATCATCAATTATACCGGACACGGGGGGACCCAGGGACTTGCCCATGAAAAAATACTTACCTCGGATGATATTCGCGGATGGAGCAATAAAGAGATGCTGCCTCTTTTTATGACTGCCACCTGTGAATTCAGCAGGTATGACGAGTACAACCTGTCGGAAGACCTGGAGATCACTTCGGCAGGAGAAAAAGTACTTCTGAACACAGAAGGGGGTGGAATCGGACTGTTCACCACTACCCGGCTGGTCTATTCCGGTCCAAATCACGCGCTCAATGAAAGATTCTATGAGGTGGTATTCGAGAAAGATACCAACCAGCAGAACTATCGTTTGGGAGATATCATCGCGTACAGTAAAAACAATACCGGGGCGGGAATCAACAAACGCAACTTTACGCTGCTGGGAGATCCCTCCCTGCGGCTTAGCTATCCCAGACACAGTGTGAAAACCGACTCCATCAACGGCTCGCCGGTATCCCCGGGAAACGATACCCTTTCCGCACTGCAATGGGTAAGCATCTCCGGACACCTGGAGAGGGAGGATAGCCAGCCTTTGAGCGGATTTAACGGTAAAATATACCCCAAAGTATTCGATAAAGAGAGAATCATTGAGACCCTTTCCAACGATGGAGGATCTGTTTTTACCTTCAGCGCCAGAAACAACACACTATACAGCGGAGAGGCCACGGTGAGTAATGGCCGTTTTAATTTCGGATTCTATATGCCCAAGGATATCAACTACGCCTATGGCCCGGGCAAAATCTCTTACTACAGCACGAACCAGGAGGTGGATGCCCATGGATCCTATGAAGAGTTCATTGTTGGGGGAATTAACGCAGAGAATGTCACCGATAGTGAGCCCCCGGTGATTGATCTGTTTATGAACGACTCCTTCTTCGTGTCCGGCGGAATCACCGATCCCAATCCGGTTCTGCTGGCCTACGTTTCGGACAACTATGGCATCAATACCACCGGCAATGGAATCGGTCATGACCTCACAGCCACCCTGGATGAGGATCGGATCAATTCTGTCATCCTAAATGAATTTTACCAGGCCAACACCAACAGCTACAATTCAGGGGTGGTCAGCTATCCTTATAACGACCTGGAGCCCGGCGGCCATACGGTCACCATGAAAGTCTGGGATATCCATAATAACTCCATCGAAGCCAGTATTGATTTTGTGGTGGTGGAATCAGAAGAGATGTTGATGGAGCAGATCTATAACTACCCCAATCCCTTTATCGACCGTACCTGGTTCAGTATTGCACATAACCGGCCGGACAGCAATCTCAGGCTGGTACTCAGCATCTACAAGCTCTCAGGGGAGCTGGTCCGGGTTTTCGACCTGCAGGTGAACTCGCCCGGATACAGGCTGGAGCCTCTGATGTGGGATGGTACTTCCTCCGGGGGCGCTGAGATGGGAGGTGGAGTGTATATCTACAGGGCCACGTTGAGTGCGGAAGAAGGGGAGGTCGCCTCCTCAGCCGGAAAACTGATCATCGCGCGCTAAAGCCTAAAATAATGCCGACTTCATATACTAAAACAGACCAGAATACGTACTAATAGACGATAGCAGCACACCCGCAGAAAATATATTATTATACTATATTTGTTGACCTAAACCTTTTAGATGAAATTAAGATTAAAAGCAGGATTGATTGCCCTAGTTAGCGGGTTGTTTTTGCTGCTTACTACAAATATCGCAGGACAGATAACCACCGGTGAACTTGGAGGGGCGGAGCCGTACTCAATGCCATTCAGACTGCCGTACCCTTTCTGACCATTGCGCCTGATTCAAGAGCCGGAGCCATGGGGGATGTGGGAGTGGCCACCACCCCGGATGTAAATTCACAGCACTGGAACATTGGTAAATATGCTTTTGTGGATAGCAAGGGCGGATTTGCCATCTCCTACACCCCCTGGCTCAGAAACCTGATCCCGGATATCAACCTGGCGTACCTGACCGGGTTCTTCCGGGTGGATGAACAGCAGGTGATCAGTACCTCCCTGCGCTATTTCTCCCTGGGAAACATCACCTTTACCAATATTGACGGCAGCTTTGCCGGGCAGTATAATCCCAATGAATTTGCCATTGATGCAGGCTATTCCAGGCTCTTTACCGATAATTTTTCCGGGGGAATCGCCTTTCGCTTTATCCGTTCCGACCTGACCAGCGGACAGCAGACCTCCGACGGACAGGATACCAAGGCCGGGATCTCCTTTGCGGCGGACCTGGGCTTTTACTATCAGAACCAGGTGAATGTGGGTTCCAGCGACGGAGAATGGGCCGCAGGGATCAGCCTGACCAATATGGGTACCCCCATCTCCTATACCGTGGATGCCGATAAAACCCCCATCCCCACCAATATGCGGATCGGGGGAAGGTTCAGCTACAACATCGACGAATACAATACCATTTCCTTTAACCTGGACCTGAATAAGCTCCTGGTCCCCTCCCCTCCGCATATGGAACTGGACTCCATCACCGATGAACTGGTAGTCACCCGCGGGAAAGAGCCTCCGGGATCCACAGTGCTGGGGATGGTACAGTCCTTCTACGATGCACCGGGAGTACTGCGTAACAATGGCAACTACAGCACCTTTATAGAGGAGTTGCATGAGATTGCCTTCAGCACTGGTGTGGAATACTGGTACAGGAACTCAGTTTGCCATCCGGACGGGTTACTTTTCACGAGCACTCCACCAAAGGCAACCGCAAATATTTCACCGTGGGCGTTGGACTGAAACTCAATGTATTTGCCCTCGACTTTGCCTACCTGGTTCCCACCAACGGACAAAACAGTCCCCTGGCCAATACCCTCAGGTTTACCCTGGGATTTGACTTTGCGGACCTGGATTTATAAAACAGAAGCATGAATTTCCGGATAGGCTTCGGATACGATGTACACCGCCTGGAGGAAGGAATCCCCTTCTGGCTGGGTGGAGTTGAGATTGCACATCATAAGGGAGCTGTGGGCCACTCCGATGCCGACGCATTGCTCCATGCCATCTGTGATGCCATGTTGGGTGCAGCGGCTCTGGGAGATATTGGGACACACTTCCCCGATACCGATCCTGCCTACAAAGGGATTTCCAGCACCATCCTGCTCCGGAAGACCGCAGAGCTTCTTGCCGCCAAGCGTTATGCCATCGGAAATATCGACAGTACCATCTGTCTGCAGGAACCAAAAGTGAAGCCCTATATTTCCCGGATGCAGCTGGAAATTGCAAAACAGCTGGGGCTTCAGGAAGGCCAGGTATCTGTAAAGGCCACCACCGAAGAGAAACTGGGCTTTACCGGAAATGAAGAAGGGGTTTCAGCCTACGCCGTGGTGCTGATCCGGGCGACTCTGAGAGCATGGGATTTATTCGGGTATCGACCTGGTGAATATTACTTCGCTATTTCTCCGAAAATGGCTATCTTTGTCGATTAAAAAATCACAGGCCTATTTGGCAGAATCAAAAAAAACAGTGGTCCTGGGTGCAAGTCCCAATCCAGTGAGGTTTTCACACAAGGCTGTAAAGAGTCTGTTACGCCATGAAGTGGAGGTGGTGGCCGTGGGATTCCGGGAAGGAATGATCGCTGAACAGGAGATCCTGGTGGGAAAACCCCATATTGAAGGGGTTCACACCGTATCGATCTATATTGGCTCATCCAGACAGGCGGATTACTACGACTACATTCTCTCCCTAAAACCCAAACGGGTGATTTTTAATCCCGGAACGGTCAATCCGGAGTTTATGGGCCGGCTGAACAGGGAGGGGATCGAACCGGTGGCCGAATGCATGCTGGTGATACTCAATGAAGGCGAATACTAATCATGGAAGCTGTTTACAATCTGCAGGAGCTTCAGGACAGGATCACCACAGAAAAAGGGATATTGCTTTACTTCTCAAGCGAATCCTGTTCGGTTTGTAAAGTACTGAGGCCCAAGGTAAAAGAGCTGCTTCAGGCACGATTTCCCCATTTGACCTCCTATTACATTGATATCGAGCGCAGTCCGATGATCTCCGGGCAGTTCAGGATTTTCACCATACCCACCATCCTGATCTTCTTTGATGGGAAGGAGCAAACAAGGTACAGCCGTAACATCAGCATGCCCCAGCTGGAAGATTCCATCTCCAGGCCCTACTCCCTGCTGTTCGAAGATTAACCCCACGATCTATCCAAAAGCCGGTCATCCACCAGATCGGGGAGAGTGACCTTCAGGAAGGGGCTGCGCTCCATCTCCCGTTTAATGGCCCGGATCGCTCCCTCATTTCTGGCCCAGCTTCTTCTGGCGATTCCATTGTTAACATCCCAGTGCAGCATGCACCTCCAGCCTGCGATCCGCCTCCGGGAGTCCCATCCAGCAACATTCCAAACCCACCGTTGATCACTTCGCCCCAGCCTACTCCCCCTCCGTTGTGAATGGAGACCCAGGTGGCTCCCCGAAAGGCATCCCCGATCACATTTTGAACCGCCATATCGGCAGTAAAGGCTGAACCATCGTAAATATTGGAGGTTTCCCGGTAGGGAGAATCGGTTCCTGAAACATCGTGATGATCCCGTCCCAGTACCACGGGAGCTGAGATCTGACCTTCCCGGATGGCCCGGTTGAAGGCCTTTGCAATGGCAATCCGTCCCTGGCTGTCGGCATACAGGATCCTGGCCTGAGATCCCACCACCAGCTGGTGACCCTCAGCCTCCCTGATCCAGTGCAGGTTATCCTCCATCTGTCTCCTGATCTCCTGCGGGTGCCTCGGCAAGCAGTTGCTCCAGCACCTCGGCAGCAATGCGGTCGCTTACGCCAGATCCCGGGGATCCGACGAGGTGCAGACCCACCTGAAAGGACCAAAGCCATAGTCAAAGAAAAGGGGACCCATAATGGCCTGCACATAGGACTGGTAACGGTAGTTCCCATCCTGCCTGCGAAGACATCGGCTCCTGCCCTGCCCGATTCCAGCAGGAAGGCATTCCCGTAATCCCAGAAATACATCCCCTTCTCCACCAGTCCGTTCACAGCCTTCACATGCCTTCTCAGGGACTTATATACTAGCCTCCTTAAAGCCCCGGGCTCCTCGGCCATCATCCGCTTGGCCTCTTCAAAGCTCATTCCTGCCGGGTAGTATCCCCCGGCAAAGGGATTGTGCAGGGAGGTCTGGTCGGATCCCAGCTCCACCGGGATATCATTTTCCAGAAGATATTCCAACAGGTCCACCACATTGCCCTGGTAGGCCAGGGAAACAGCCTCCTTGTTCTCCGCGGGCCTTTTCCAGTCGTTCAGCCAGAAGATCCAGATCACTAAAAACCTCATCCACCCAGCCCTGGGAATGGCGCAGTGGCGGTGGCCTTGGGATTGACCTCTGCCACCACACAGATCCCCCCGGCAATCACCGTGGCCTTGGGCTGTGCTCCCGACATACCTCCCAGTCCGGAGGTCACAAACACCTTCCCTCTCAGACCTGCCATCCCCACCCTTTAACTTCAAGCCGTGCCTGCATTCATCACCGTAATGGTGGTTCCATGAACGATGCCCTGGGGGCCAATATACATGAAGGAGCCGGCGGTCATCTGGCCATACTGGGTCACTCCCAGGGCATTCATCCGTTCGTAGTCGTCCTGTCCCGAATAGTTGGGAATCACCATACCATTGGTCACCACCACCCTGGGGGCTTCCCTGTGGGAGGGAAACAGTCCCATGGGGATGTCCCGAATAGAGCACCAGGGTTTGTTCGTCGCTCATTTCGGCCAGGTACTTCATGGTCAGCCGGTACTGGGCCCAGTTCTGAAAGACAGCCCCGTTCCCTCCATAGGTAATCAGTTCATCGGGATGCTGTGCCACCGCCTGGTCCAGGTTGTTGGATAGCATCAGCATGATGGCTCCTGCCTGTGTGGAACGATGGGGAAATGCCTCCAGACTTGCGGGCCGAAATGGGATAGTCCGGCTTATAACGGTACATGTAAATTCTGCCATAAAGCTCCAGTTCTTCCCTGGCAAACTCCCCGATCACCGACTGATGGTGATCCTTCGGAATGTAGCGAAGGGCATTGCGCAGGGCCAGTTTTTTCTCTTCCGGCGAAAGCATATCCCTTCGTCTGGGAGCATGGTTGAGTTCCGGATCACAGGAAGCTTTTTCGGGGCAGTTGTTCTGGGAATTCCCTCCAGAATGGCTGCTTTTAATTCTTCTGCATTCATTGATAATTGGCTTTATCGGTGTCCCAAAAGTACAAATTTCAAAGCCAGCCTTGGCCGGACCAGGCGGTGAAGGTCGTTATCACTAACACATGCCTGAGTTCCATTTATCGAATTTTCACCGATAATTGACCTTTCCGCGAAGGATAGCCGCACAATGTTTATATTTACTCCTTCTAAACTGATAAATGATATAACAGAAAATAGAAATGAAAAAGAAAAACAGAACCTGGATCATTGTATTGGAGTTATTGCTGTTGACTGGCCACTCATTATGGGGAATCAGAACCTACAATGGATTTGTGGGCCTTGAGGAGGGTGTGACGGCCAGTGGGCCAATGTGGAAAATGTATACCAGCGGCAGGGCCGACCTGATCCCCAACCTGGTCAATACCGTGAAAGGCTATGCCGATTTTGAACAGGAAACCCTCACCCAGGTTATTGAAGCCCGGGCCAAGGCCACCAGTGTGACCATCGATCCAACGAACATCACTCCCGAATCCCTGGCGGCATTCCAGCAGGCCCAGGACGGACTGAGTTCAGCACTCTCCAGGCTGCTGGTGACCATTGAACGCTATCCCGACCTGAAAGCCAACCAGAATTTCCTGGACCTGCAGGCCCAGCTGGAGGGCACCGAAAACCGGATTGCTGTGGAAAGGCGCAAATTCAATGAGATCACCAGGGGATTCAATACCGCCATCCGTAAGTTTCCCGACAGCATCATTGCCAGGGATCACAGGACTTTGATAAGAAAGGCTATTTTGAAGCTGTGGAAGGAAGTGAAACTGCCCCTGTGGTTGAGTTTTAGTACCAAGTTCGCAAGAAGATAAGTAATGAATGCTGTAAATTTTTTTTCCAAAGAGGAGAAGGAGCATGATCAAAGTCGGCTGTGAAAGAGGCCGAACTAAATACCTCGGGAGAAATCAGGGTGCACATCGATAACCATTGCAAAGAGGATGTGATGGACCGGGCCGCCTGGTGGTTCGCGAAGCTGGAGATGCAAAAAACCGAACAGCGCAATGGAGTGCTGTTTTACCTGGCGGTGAAGGACCGTAAGTTTGCCATCCTGGGTGATGCCGGGATCAATGCGGTCACTCCGGACGATTTCTGGGACAAGATCAAGGAGAAGATGGCTGGAGCATTTTTCAGCGAGGGATCATTTTGCCGGCGGACTGAATGAAGGTATCCTGATGGCCGGCCAGGCCCTGAAGAGTCACTTCCCCTACCAGGACGGGGATATGAATGAATTGTCGGACGAAATATCATTTGGAGGAGATCAGAAATGAAAAAGCTAGATGATAACTAAGCATATCTCTGCCTGCTTTTGTTCCCCCTGGGGAGTATGGCACAGGATAAACTCCCGGTACCGGACCAGCCCCAGTCATGGGTGAACGACTATGCAGGGGTGTTCAGCAGTTCAGAAGTTCTGCCACTGGACCAAAAACTGAATGAATTTGAGTACCGCTCCTCCACACAGATTTTTATCGTAACCCTCGACGACAACGGGGGCTATCCCGCCTCAGACGCTGAGCTCCCAGAATCGGTGAACAATGGGGTGTGGGCCAGCAGGGTAAGGACAACGGCCTGCTGGTGCTGATGGATATGCAGGATACGGGATGTCTATATCTCCACGGGTTACGGACTGGAGGAATATATCCCGGATGCCATTGCTTCAAGAATTGTGCAGAACGAAATACTCCCCAATTTTAAGAAGGGGGACTTCTATGCCGGAATCGACTCCGCAACCTATGTGATGATCTCGCTGCTCGACGGCAAGTTTACCGCGGATGAATACAGAAAACAGACTTCCTCGGGAGGAGGGTCCATTGGCGGGCCTGATCTTTATGATCATCATCCTCTCCCTGATCTTTCGGGGGCAGGAGAAGAAGTGCCGGAATGGGACGCAGCAATCTACCCCTGTGGCTGGCGCTGGGAATGCTTGTCCGGGGGCCGTCATTCGGGCAGCTTTGGCAACTTCTCCTCGGGTGGAGCGGCGGCGGATTTGGAGGCTTCTCCGGAGGCGGTGGCGGCTCCTTTGGAGGAGGCGGTGCAGGCGGAAGCTGGTAGGGATTTGTTATATTAGTCCCGAAGAATTCCTAACTACAAGGTTTTGAAGGGACGCATATTCATTTTTTCAGGACTCTTCTTTTGTCTGCTGAGTTTTGCCCAGCAGACGGAATTGAAGCTGCTGTTCACAGGCGACATCATGGGGCATGACACCCAGATTGCCTCCGCACTGGCCACCGGCGAGCCGGGTTATGATTATAAGCCCTGTTTTCAGTTCCTTCGGCCCTACCTGCAGGAGGCCGACCTGGTCATAGGAAACCTGGAGGTCACCTTTGCCGGGGAGCCATACAAGGGCTATCCGGCCTTCTCCAGTCCGGATGAACTGGCCGAAGCCCTGAAATGGGCTGGCTTTGACATCCTGGTAAATGCCAATAATCATGCACTTGACAGGGGACTGAAGGGACTGCGGCGCACGGTTGAGCTGCTGCACAGGCAGGAGATCGTCCAGACCGGAACCTTTCCCGATTCGGCTTCCAGGGCCACCTGCTATCCGCTGATTGTGGAGAAAAAGGGTATCCGGATTGCCCTGCTCAATTACACCTATGGGACCAACGGGATCAAGGACCGGCCGCCTGCCATCGTCAACCGGATCAACCGGACACAGATGGAGGAGGACATGCAAAAAGCCCTCACTGCTCAGCCCGATTTTATCCTGGTATGCATGCACTGGGGCCAGGAGTACCAGCTGACAGAGAGCAAGAAACAACAAGAGCTGGCCTCCTTCCTGTTCGAACTTGGGGCTGATGCGGTAATTGGCTCCCATCCCCATGTGGTGCAGCCCATTCGAGGGGAGGCAGCAGGTGACCTGGTGGTCTACTCCATGGGCAACCTGATCTCCAACCAGCGCACCCGCTACCAGGGACGGCGGGATCATCTTTGAGCTGGTATTGTCAAAAGAGGAGCTACAGATAAGCAGTTCGGCTACCTTCCGGTATGGGTCTGGAAACCACAAACAAAAAAAGGCACCGGCTTTACGCTGGTGCCTGCTAATCTTGATCCTGCAGCCTTAGACCTGAAGGGCATGTCTGCGGAGGATAGAGCTAAAATGAAGTTATTCCTGGAGGATACCCGTTCACGCCTCTCCAACTGCAGAGGAGCTGATCACTCCCTGAGGGGCTATTTGGAATCTTCCGTGTCCCTGGAATCCACCAGGATCCGTCCGCAATATTCGCAGACAATAATCTTTTTCCTGGATGCAATATCCAGCTGACGCTGGGGAGGAATCTTGTTAAAACAACCGCCACAGGCATCACGTTCAACCGGAACAACAGCCAGTCCGTTCCGGGCATTTGCCCTGATCTTCTTATAAGCCGAAATCAAGACGCTCCTCGATAATATCCTCCAGTTCGGCCGACTTCTTCTCCATCACGCTCTCTTCCTTTTTGGTCTCATCGATAATATCCTCCAGCTCCTTCTTCTTGTTCTCCAGGTCCAGTTTGCGTCCTTCCAGTACCTCTTTGGACTCGTCGATTACCACCTTCTTCTCGTCGATCTGAACGGTAAACTCACGGATGCGCTTTTCAGATAAGTTCAATCTCAAGGGTCTGAAACTCAATCTCCTTGGAGAGTGAATCATATTCCCGGTTGTTCCTTACATTGTTCTGCTGCTCCTCGTATTTCTTGATAAGCTCCTGGGCATTGGCAATCTCCTGCTTCTTTCCGTTGATGGATTTTTCCAGGCCCGCAATGTCATCATCATACTTGGAAACCCTGGTCTGCAGACCTTCAATCTCATCTTCAAGATCCTGGACCTCAAGGGGCAACTCACCACGAAGAATCCTGATTTTATCTATGGCAGTATCTACCAGCTGCAGATCATACAATGCATTCAACTTCTCAGCAACTGTCATTTCTGCGACCTCTGCACTTTTCTTTGCTTTCGCCATTTACTAAAAATATTTAATTGGATTTGTTTCTGTTTCCGATAAACGGACTGCAAATTTAGGGAATTTTTTCATAAGTAGATCATAAAAAAGCTCCCGCGTAAACTGCTCACTTTCAAAATGACCGATATCCATGACCACAATCTTTCCCTCTGCATCAAAAAACTGGTGGTATTTCATATCGCCCGGTCACAAATACATCTGCCCCTGCTGCCTTGGCTTTGCCCAGTAAAAAACTGCCGGCTCCACCGCAAAGAGCCACCTTCTTCACCGCCTTTCCCAGCAGCGCGCGTAGTGCCTGATCACAGCGAGTTGCGAAAGCGGTCCTTCAGCAAAACTAAGAAAGACCTCTTCATCCATGGGATGCTCCAGTCTGCCTATCATCCCCATACCCCTTCTCGGGATCACTGTTTTCCAGGGGATAAATATCATAGGCCACCTCCTCGTAAGGATGGGCTGCAGTCATGGCCCTGACTACCTTGCCAACCAGGTATGCAGGTACAATGGTCTCCACCCGGATCTCAGGCTCCTGCTGAAAAATCCCGGTTTCCCCTGCAAAAGGCTGGGTCCCTTCTCCTCCCCTGAAGGTACCTGTTCCCTCCAGATTGAAGCTGCAGCTGTCGTAGCTTCCCGATCTCTCCGGCACCTGCATCAAACATGGCCTGCACGAACCTGCTCCAGGTGTGCCTGTGGAACAAAAACCACTAACTTTTTCAAGTGCACCGCCAAGCGGATCCAGGATCTGCTGGTCCACCAGTCCCAGCCTGTTTGCCAGGGCACTGTTGACCCCTCCTTCTATGGAATCAAAGTTAGTATGGCCGCTGTAAACGGCGATATCTTTCTGGATGGCCAGTTTCACGATTCGTTCCGGCATGGTGCGTCCGGTCAGCGATTTAAGTCCTTTAAAAATCACCGGATGATGGGAAACCACCAGGTTAAATCCCAGTTTTTCCGCTTCAAGCAGCACCTCTTCACTTACATCCAGTGCCACCAGAATCCCGCTGACCTCCATATCGGGATCTCCAAGCTGCAATCCTGAATTATCGTAAGATTCCTGGAGCGAGAGTGGTGCCAGGCCCTCCAGGTAGTCGCTAATCTCTCTGAGTGTGATCATGAAACCAGGTCTGTGAGCATCTCCTTGATCTGTTCCAGGGACCTGATGATTTCGAAATTATGTTCTGTATCCTCCTTATTCTCTTTCATCTTCTTCTTGGCTCCCTTAAGCGTCATTCCCTTTTCCTTCACCAGGTGATAGATGATATGAAAATTATCGATATCCTTCTTTGTGAAAAGCCGGTTGCCCTTTTTATTCTTTTTTGGTTTAATGATATCAAACTCCTTCTCCCAGAACCGGATCAGTGAGGTGTTGACATCAAACATTTTTGCCACCTCTCCAATGGAGTAATAGAGCTTTTCAACTTTGGCTTCCTTATAGGGCATAGGATACTAGTTTTCAGTTTAACAGAGTTCAATTTAAGCATTTCCTTCCTAGTTTCAAACAGTAAAAATCGGGGTTCGTCTATCTCTTCCAGAGAATTCCGTCACTATCCAACACCAGCTTCTGCCCAGGGAAATCAGCCTCGGTCAACTCTTTCAGCCTGGCCAGGGCCCTGTCGGAAGGATCCAATCTCGGACCACCTTCTCCAGGCTGGTAAACGGAGATCACCTCTCCTCCCAGGAAGCTGCCCTGCCGGTCGACCCTGAGCTTCACGATGGGCGCAAATCCATTGGGGCCGCTCAGGTTAAAACGTCCGTAGGTGGCAAAATTCCCCAGGCTGTAACAGATTATCCGGTCTGCATAAAGCTCTAAAGCCCTGGTCACGTGAGGGCCGTGTCCAAATACAATATCAGCTCCCGCATCCACCATAAGGTGGGCAAATTGGTATACATTTCCCCGGTTCTCCCCCAGGTAATACTCATCTCCGCGAATCACATGCTGGTGCTCCTTTCCTTCCCCGCCTCCATGAAAGGAGATAATCACCACATCGGCAATCGAATCGAGCATGGCCGTAATGGCAGATGCCTGCTTATGGTCCTGCAGCTTCATGGTCCCCTGGTTGGGAGCGAAAGCCGCAAATCCATAAATAACACCGTTTTTTTCAAACAGGGACCAGGGATGGGTTTCAAATCCAGCAAAGGCAATACCTGCCGAGTTGAGCATTGCCGCGGTGGAGGCTCTGCCCACAGGTCCGAAATCATTCACATGGTTATTGGCCACACTTAACACATCATAGCCTGCCTCTACGATACACGACAGGAAATGTTTCGGCATCCGGAATACATAACACTTGCTCAGGTCCCTGCATGCTTTCGGAGTCCCTCCCTCCGGGCAGAACACCCCCTCCAGGTTCCCGAACAGCAGATCGCCCGACTGAAGAATCTCATGCACCGGTCTGAGTAAGGGGCTGCAGTCCTGGCCGGGAGGCAGATAACTTTCTGAAGGATAGTTTGTTCCCAGCATGATATCTCCGGTTCCGATAATGGTCAGAGAGCTTTTTTCGCGAACATCATCCAGGTAGAGATAGGACCAGAGCATGGAATCGCTTAAGGCAGGGGATGGAAGCTTTTGGACCAGGGTATCGTGCAGCACTTCCACATCCGTCCGGCCCCACAGGCTGTCCTGCATCCAGTAGTCCAGGCTTGGACCAGGCAGAAACAGAGGTCCGGGCCCGGACAGGGTATCCGGGATGGACAGAGCAGCCGGGGAGGATGGGGAAAGGGAATCGGGATCCTGCGCCTGCAGTGAGAGAGCCCACAACAGCACTAAACATGCTAACACAAGCCTCATATCCTTTACTTTGGATCAGTTTATATCAAAGGAAGGATCTGCGTGGGAGAGCAGATCTATCATATTCTCATACTCCTTGGCTGACAGGTCGTTAGCATAATAGTTAATGGGATCAACCGGGCGCCCGTTCACGTGAACTTCGTAATGGAGATGGGGCGACTTGGAGAGCCCGGTGCTTCCTACCCTGGCGATCACCTCTCCCCTTTTCACCTGTTGCCCGACCTCCACCAGAATCTCTTGGCAGTGGCCATATACAGTTCTGAATCCATAGCCATGATCGATCAAAACCTTCTTCCCGAAACCGCCTGGCCTGTAGCCTGCCTGGAGAACCTCTCCGTCGGCAGTTGCATAAATATTAGTGCCCCGAGGAGCAGTCAGATCGATCCCTTCATGGGGCCTGACCACCTTCAGAATGGGATGCATCCGTGTTCCGAAGGAGGAGCCGAAGCGAATCAGATCCTTATGCCCAATGGGTTGAATGGCGGGGCGTGCTGCCATCCACTCTTCCTTGGTCCAGGCCAGATCAATCACTTCATCAAAGGAGGTGGATTGCATCACCAGTTTTCGTTCAATCTGGTCTATATTCTGATAAGTCTCCCGGAGTAGATCCTCATATTTCTGCGGCTGCAACCAGCTGTATTTCTGAGATCCCCCCACACCCACGCTTCGAATGGACCAGGGTTGAACCTCAAAATAGACCCGGTAAATATGGTCGTCGTTGAAGGCCATTTGATCAAGCCTGGCCTCAAAATCTGCTACATCTCTGTTCATCAGGCCCAACTCATAGGTGATCTTCTGCTGAGTGGCCTCCAGATGTTCGGTTCGGGGCGATTTCATGAACAGATCCCGGAAAAAAATCAGGGCCAGCGAAAGGGAGAGAGTAAATCCTAAAAAAGCCAGAAAACGCAAAAATTTTTGCTTCTGGCTAGGTTCGATCTTCTGGTAGGACAGTGTCTGAGGGTTAAATCGAAATCTCTCCATACGGAATGCAATATACCAAAAATGTGAATTAATCAAAAGATTGTCCCGACATAGTCGAAATAACAATCAAACGGTCATAATCTGAAGGTCTCAGGTCCAGGAAAAAATAGTTAATGGGATTCATGGGCTCGCCATTCAGGTGCACTTCATAATGCAGATGCGGCGCCACACTGAGTCCGGAATCCCCCACTGTCCCAATTTGATCACCACGCTTTACGGAGGTTCCCTGCCTCACGAGCAATTCGTCCAAACAGGCATAGAGTGTGCTGTACCCAAAGCCGTGGTCAATCCGGATCTGGTTCCCCAGTCCCCGTGCAGATTCAGTGGCAGTCTCCACCAGCCCGTCAGCAGTTGCATAAACAGGGGTCCCCACAGGGGCAGAAAAATCGATCCCGTTATGCATTTTAAAGATCTTGTAAATGGGATGAATGCGCTGACCATATCCGGAGGCAATCAGGGTGAGATCCTTGTTTTCAATGGGTTGAATCGCCGGAATGGCCGGAAGCATCTCCAGACGGTTCTCGCCCTTGATCATCAGCCTGTCATACAGGGAGGTGCTCTGGTTCATATGAGTGATCATGGAATCCAGTTTCCGGGCCGAGCTGATCACAATCTCCTCATCCGGGGTCTGCAAAAGCTTCTGATAGCTCAGTCCGGTGGCCTGATTGTCATAAGTTTCCACTGGTTCGGTCTCGAATATCACCCGGTATATGTTCCGGTCGATCTGCTCCACCTCCTGCATCACTGTATCGACCATTCTTTTTCGCTCACTTAACGCCTCATACTCTTCCAGGAGCATTTCGTTCTCCCTCCGGATCTGCCGTTCCCTGGGGCTATCAAAGAAAAGGGAATAGATGACATTTAGCAAAACAGCGATCACCAGCACAGCTGCCACATAGATAACTATGCGCCATACACGGGCTCCCAGACTATCATCCAGCTTTCTGTAATTGAGATCTTCCGGGTTGAATTTAAACTGCGATTGCTCCATTCACACTAGATCGGTCCAACAATTGGGTGCAAAAATAGTGAATATTTCCGGCACCGGGGAATTATTTTATGCTCCGTGTGATGATTATTTCTGGCTCATTGCCAGAGCCTGGTAAGGATCCTCCCCTGAATTTGCTCTGGAAGCAAGAAGCGAATACTCCTGGATGGATAGATTTTCGTAGAAGAAATAGTGGGGATTCACAGGCCTTCCATCCTTCCGGATCTCATAATGCAGATGGGGTCCGGTGGATCTTCCTGTGCTGCCCAGTGTCCCAACCACTTCGCCCCGTTTTAGTTTCTGTCCCTTCTCCACATGGATATCATGCAGGTGCGCATAGATAGTAGTATAACCAAACCCGTGTTCTACCACGACCTCTTTCCCGTATCCGTACCTGTTCATCTTCGCTTCTACGACAGTTCCAGCACCGGTGCAGTGTATGTCAAGTCCGACAGGACCGGCCAGGTCAATACCATGATGGGCAGACCGATTTCCGGTAAAGGGATCGTTCCTGAGTCCGTAGTTGGAGGTGAGCCAGTAAGGATCCGCTGGAGATATGGGATTAATTGAGGGTCTGCAGGCCAGAAAGCGCTGCTTTACCACAGCCTCTTCCAAAACCGTATTCAAACTGCTGTTCTGGACTTTAACCTTATTAGAGATGGTTTCAATTCGCTGGGAAACGTCCAGGACCACCCCTGGTTCCCGCAGGTTCCTCAGATGCTGGTCACGCAGGGCTCCCCCTGTACCCACCCCGCGGATGGTGCTTGAAACCGGATCAAGGCTCAGGATGGCTCTGTAAAATCGATCGTCCCTGTTCCTCAGATCAGCCAGCTGAGATTCAACTTCCAGCAATTCTGTATTCAGGGCGGCATATTCGGCCCTTAGAGTGTTATTTTCTTGTTCATAAATAATCTGACGTGGAGTCGGGTAAATCCTCTCAAAACCGAATCTCATCAAAATTGCCAGAGACAAAAGTCCAAGTGTGAACATTCCAACAAAGCGGGTCAACTGCTTTCGCGTCATTGTAACGCGCTCATAACGAAGGGTTTCCGGGTTTATGTAATACTTCTTCCTAATCATCCGCTGCTTTATGGGGGCTAAAAATAGGAAAAGCCTATTTATAACCCAACTATTCGTCAAAAAAATTATTTTATGTTCTTAACATGGTTTTATTTACGAAATTTGTGCCCCATGGTTACCTTTTTTTCAAAATATTAAAAGATATACACATGAGTTCACAGGAGATCAGACAGGCATTTTTAGAATTTTTCAAGGAGAAGGACCACCAGATTCTCCCCTCCGCACCCATGGTCCTGAAGGATGATCCAACCCTGATGTTTACCAATGCGGGCATGAACCAGTTCAAGGACTATTTCCTGGGAACCCGCAAGCCCGCCTCTCTACGTGTATGCGATACTCAGAAATGTCTTCGGGTGACCGGCAAGCACAACGACCTGGAGGAGGTGGGTCACGATACCTATCATCACACCATGTTCGAGATGCTGGGAAACTGGTCCTTTGGGGACTATTTCAAAAAAGAAGCCATCGAATGGGCCTGGGAATTTCTTACCGAGCGAATGAAATTGGACAGCGACCGCATTTATGTCACGGTATTCGAAGGGGATCCCAAAGACGGGGTAGCCCGTGACCAGGAAGCTTATGACTACTGGAAAGAGTATCTCCCCCCCCAGCGGATCCTGGATGGCTCCAAAAAAGATAATTTCTGGGAAATGGGCGATACCGGACCCTGCGGTCCCTGCTCTGAAATTCACCTGGACCTGCGTGATGAGACAGAGCGAAAAGCGCTTCCGGGCGTGGATCTGGTCAACCGTGATCATCCCCTGGTTTTGGAGATCTGGAACCTGGTATTTATTCAGTTCAACCGGAAAGCCAGCGGGCAGCTGGAGAATTTGCCGGAAAAGCACGTGGACACCGGGATGGGTTTTGAGCGCCTCTGCATGGCCATCCAGCAACAGAAGTCCAACTACGATACGGATCTGTTTCAACCAATCATCGGGGAGATTGCCCGTATCTCCGGCACTCTTTACGGATCGGACCATCTGACTGATGTAGCCATGCGCGTGGTGTCCGATCATCTGAGGGCGATTGTTTTCTCCATTGCCGACGGACAACTTCCCTCCAACAACAAGGCCGGATATGTGATCCGCAGGATCCTTCGAAGAGCGGTTCGCTACGGATATACCTACCTGGACCGCAAAGAACCCTTTATTCACAGCCTGGTTCCCACCCTGGTCCGCACCATGGGAGGTGCCTTCCCGGAACTGGAGGCACAACAGGAGCTGATCATGCGAGTCATCAAGGAGGAGGAGCACTCCTTCCTCTCTACTCTGGAAACCGGCATGGGCCTGCTGGACCGGCTGGTGGAGAAGGCCAGATCAGAGAAAAGTCAGAACATCCACGGAAGAGAGGTCTTTACCCTCTATGATACCTTTGGATTTCCCCTGGACCTGACCGAGCTGATCCTTGGCGAACGGGGGATGAAAGTGAACCGGGAGGAGTTCCAGACAGAGATGGATAAGCAGAAAAACCGTTCCAGGAAAGCAGCCGAGACCGAATCGGGCGACTGGACCATTTTGAGGAAGGATGATACCGAAGAGTTTGTGGGCTATGAATTGCTCAGCACAGAGGTAAATATTACGCGCTATCGGAAAGTCATCTCCAAAAAGAAAGAACTCTACCACCTGGTCTTTAATCTCACCCCCTTCTATGCCGAGAGCGGCGGACAGGTGGGTGACCGGGGAATCATTGAAAACGAAAATGAAAAGGTAGAGATCATAGATACCCGCAAGGAGAATGAACTGATCATCCATGTATGTAAAAAAATACCGAAAGATCCCTCCGCCGGCTTTTATTGCCAGAGTGGACCAGGAGCGGAGGATCCGGACCGCCAATAACCATACCGCCACTCACCTGATGCACCATGCACTACGGGAGGTACTGGGTGAACACGTGGAGCAGAAAGGTTCGCTGGTGGAACCCGATTACCTGCGTTTTGACTTCAGCCATTTTCAGAAGGTCAGCGATGAGGAGCTCCGGAAGGTGGAGCAAAGGGTGAACCAGATGATCCGGCTAAACAACTCAGCAGAGGAGCATCGAGCGGTCCCCATGAAACAAGCCCGGGAGATGGGGGCCCTGGCCCTCTTCGGAGAGAAGTACGGTGATGCCGTCAGGGTCATCAAATTCGGGGAGTCAGTGGAACTATGTGGCGGGACCCATGTGGCAGCCACCGGTCAGATCGGCATCTTCCGGATCTTCCGGGAATCCTCCATTGCTGCCGGCATCAGGCGCATAGAGGCCTTTACCGGCGAGGTGGCAGAACGCTACATTAACGAACACATGGAGATCGTGAAACAGATTGGCAGCAACTTTGAAAACCAGAAAGACCTGGTAAAAGCGGTTAAATCTGTCCTGGAAGAACACGGAACACTGTCCAAACAGGTGGGCAAATTCCAGAAAAACATGCTGGGTGTTCTGGCTAAATCCCTGGAGGATAAAATGGAACATATGGGCGATTTAATGCTGGCCACTGCCAGAGTCGACCTGGATAATCCAGGCCTCATGCGGGACCTGGCCTTCCAGGTACGCTCCAGGCACCCCAGGGTATGCCTGGTCCTGGGAGCAGAGATTGAGGGGAAAGCCCACCTGGCCATTATGCTGGCCGAGACTGCCACCAAGGATTATGGCCTCAATGCCTCCACCATGATCCGGGAGGTGGCCGGTGAGATCCAGGGCGGCGGGGGCGGTCAGCCCTTCTTTGCCACGGCCGGAGGCGCGAACCCGGCCGGTATCGAGGCTGCGCTTTCAAAGGCCAGGAAGATCGTGGAAGAGGCTGCCGGCTGAACAGGCTGGCACCGGTCCACAACGGTATTCTCAACTGGGTGGAAGCCTCCTAAGGGAGCTTGCCGTTTTTGACTTCCGGCTGATAAGGAGCAGTCCGGTGAACATAATGGCGCCATTTACAATCAGCAGTTCAAAACCAAACTGGTAGCCGTTAAAGAGCTGCTCCGAGAAGTAGCTCAGCAGGAAGGAGAGCAGGGGTGATAGGATGGCGAGCAGCGGAACCAGCCGGTCGCGAACCTGCAGTCTGGTAAATAATCCGAAGGCATAGAGCCCCAGCAGGGGACCATAGGTGTAGCCTGCCATCCGAAAGATGGCAGAGATTACATTTTCGTCATTGATGGCCCTGAATAGCATAATCGCCAGTCCCAGTACCACGGAGGCACCCAGGTGCACCTGGCGGCGGGCCCTGGTCAGTTTCTTTTCCTCCCAGTGCTGCGCTTCCAGAATATCCACCGTAAAGGAGGTGGTCAGGGCAGTAAGCGCCGAGTCGGCACTGGAGTAAGCTGCAGCCACCAATCCCAGAATAAAGAAGACTCCCACCACCTGGGGCAAGTATCCGCCGGTGGCAATCAGGGGAAAGAAATTATCGGTGGTTTCCGGTATGGCGATGCCCCGAAACTGCGCAAACTGGATCAGGATTGCTCCCAGGAAAAGAAAGACAAGGATTACCGGAAGCAGCGAGAGACTCATGACGTACATATTCTTTTTAGCCTCCCTGATATTTTTGCAGCTCAGGTTCTTCTGCATCATATCCTGATCCAGTCCGGTCATCACAATGACAATAAAGGCTCCGCTCAGGAAGTGTTTGAAAAAGTGGTTCTCCTTATGCCAGCTGTCAAATACCCAGATCTGGGCATCTCCACTTTCCACTACCCTGCCGATCATCTCTCCCAAGACTAAGATCCATGGAGCGGGTGATCAGAATAATTGAGACCACTACGGCAGTTAACATGCTGAAGGTCTGCAGAGTGTCGGTCCATATAATGGTCTTGATGCCCCCCCGGAAAGTGTAGAGCCAGATCAGTCCGATGGTCACAATCACCGTCACATAAAAGGGAATGTTCCATGCATCAAACACCGTAAATTGAAGCACATTTGCCACAAGAAACAACCTGAAAGATGCCCCTATGACCTTGGAGAGCAGGAAGAACGAGGTTCCTGTTTTATAGGAGAATCTGCCAAAGCGCTCCTCCAGGTAAGTGTAGATACTGGTGAGCTGAAGCTTGTAATAGAGGGGCATCAGCACGTTTGCAATCACAAAATAACCCACAAGGTAGCCCAGTATCATTTGCATGTAGGAGAACTGGCTGTCCACCACCCAGCCCGGAACAGAGATGAAAGTAACCCCGGAAAGTGTGGCACCGATCATGCCAAAGGCAACCACGTACCAGGGCGATTTCCGGTCACCCAGAAAGAAAGAGTCGTTCCCGGCACCGCGTGAGGAACGGATGGAGATCAAAAGCAGGACCAGGAAGTAGGCAAGGATAATGGAAATGATCAGGGTGGCTGACATGGGCTATGGTGGATATAGGTCTGTAGTGAGAGGCAAATTTGAATAAAATCCCACGAAGATGAAAATTATAAGTGCTATTTTTGAGCCATACATGCAAACCTATTCATCAAAACTACTGGAAGAGGCGGTCGAAGAATTCGCCACACTTCCCGGGATCGGAAGAAAAACGGCCCTCAGGCTGGTACTGCATCTGCTAAAGCAGGAAGATAAGGAGGTGGAGCATTTTGGAAGCACCATCCTTCGCATGAAGAAGGAAATTGTCACCTGCAAAGAGTGCCACAATATATCCGATAGCGAGCTCTGCCACATCTGTTCCGATCCATACCGGGACAAGCAGACTATCTGCGTGGTAGAATCCATCCGGGATGTGATGTCGGTTGAGAATACCCAGCAGTTCTCCGGGGTCTACCATGTGCTGGGAGGGATCATCTCCCCCATGGATGGCATTGGTCCGGCCGACCTGACCATCGACTCGCTGGAGAGAAAGGTGAAACAGGAGAAATCCAAGGAGGTCATCCTGGCTCTCAGTACCACCATGGAGGGTGACACCACCAATTTCTATATTTACAGAAGACTCCAGGACATACCAGCTCAGCATCTCCACCCTGGCCAGGGGGGTAGCCATTGGCGACGACCTGGAATATGCCGATGAAGTGACCCTGGGACGCTCTCTTCTGAACCGGACCTCCTTTGAGGAGACATTTAAAAACAGCAAACATGGAACTTAAGAAGAACCAGTATACCATAGAGGATATTCCTGTCATCAGGCTGGCTGAAAAGCATGGATCACCGCTCTATATCTACGATACGGCTGTATGATCCGTCAGTACGAGCGGATTACCCGTGCTTTTCCAGGGCACCCGGGTAAAAATCTAACTATGCCTGTAAGGCGCTGACCAATATCAATGTTCTGAAGCTGTTCAGGGGACTGGGATCGGGACTGGATGCCGTTTCTGTACAGGAAGTTAGCCTGGGACTGAAAGCCGGGTTTGCCCCCAGGGATATTCTCTATACCCCCAACTGTGTCTCCATAGAAGAGATTGAAGAGGCGGTGGAACTGGGGGTGCGCATCAATATCGATAATATTGCCATCCTGGAGGAGTTCGGCCACAAATATGGTGCAAAAGTACCCCTATGTGTCCGCATCAATCCCCATGTTCTGGCGGGGCGGAAACAACAAGATCTCCACCGGCCACATTGACTCAAAATTCGGAATCTCCATCTACCAGATGCCCCATGTGCACCGCATTGTGGAGACCAACCATATGAAGGTGGAAGGAATCCATATGCACACGGGATCGGACATCCTCGATATGGAGACCTTCCTGAGAGCCTCAGAGATCATGTTCCAGACAGCCAAAGAATTCAAGGAGCTCGATTATGTGGATTTTGGGAGTGGATTCAAGGTGCCCTACAAGCCTGACGATGTGTCCACCGATGTGGAGGCCCTGGGCAAGGATCTTTCCAAACGCTTTAACCTCTTTTGCAAGGAGTACGGCAAAGAGCTTACCCTGGTCTTCGAACCGGGGAAATTCCTGGTCAGCGAGGCAGGTTATTTTGTGGCCCGTGTCAACGTGATCAAACAGACCACCTCCACGGTATTTGCAGGACTGGATACCGGTCTCAACCACTTTATCCGGCCGATGTTTTATGATGCCTATCATGAAATTATCAATGTGAGCAAGCCGGTAGGAAAAACCCGGATTTATACGGTGGTGGGATATATCTGCGAGACCGATACCTTTGGATGGAACCGCAAGATCAGTGAGGCATCAGAAGGAGATTACCTGCTCTTTAAAAACGCAGGTGCATACTGTTATGCCATGTCCTCCAACTACAACTCCAGGTTCCGGCCTGCAGAGGTGATGATCCATCAGGGAAAGGATTACCTGATCCGGAAACGGGAGGATATGGAGGATCTGCTCCGGAACCAGCAGGAGCTCGACATCCTCTGATATACTAAGAGATAAAGCACGCACGTTTGCTAAGCAAAGGAATTTTCTAATATGGACCTGTCCATCGTCATCGTCAACTACAATGTGAGGTACTTCCTGGAACAATGTCTTCACTCGGTTCATCAAGCGGTCAAGAAGCTGCAGGAGTATCAGTTCCAGGCAGAGGTATGGGTCGTGGATAATAATTCGGTGGATGGATCCACAGGCGAAGTTCGTCAGAAATTTCCCTGGGTAAATCTGATTGAAAACCGTGAAAATGCAGGATTTGCAAAGGCCAATAACCAGGCCATCTCACAATCTTCGGGGCGCTATATCCTGCTTCTGAATCCCGATACCGTTGTGGAGGAGGACACCTTCACCAAGTGCATCCAGTTTATGGAGAAGCATACGGATGCCGGGGCCCTGGGAGTTAAAATGATTGATGGAAAGGGAGCCTTTCTCCCCGAATCAAAACGGGCCTTTCCCACCCCCCGGGTTTCCTTCTACAAGATGTTCGGACTTGCCCGGCTGTTTCCCCGGTCCGAACGATTCGCGGAATACTACCTCGGACATCTGGACAAAGAGCTTACGCACCAGGTGGACGTTCTGGCAGGAGCATTTATGTTCCTCAGAAAAGAGGCCCTGGAGAAGACCGGATACCTGGATGAGGCCTTTTTTATGTATGGTGAGGATATTGACCTCTCCTACCGGATCCAACAGGCAGGCTATCAAAACTATTACTTCCCCGAAACCACCATCATACACTACAAAGGGGAGAGCACCAAGAAAGGGAGCCTTAATTATGTGAAGATGTTCTACCAGGCCATGATCATCTTTGCCGGGAAGCACTTCAGTTCAAAGGAAGCTAAAACCTATAGTCAGCTGATCAATATGGCCATCTACTTCCGGGCAGCACTCTCCCTGACAAAACGTTTTATCAGCCGGATCTACCGGCCCCTGCTGGATGGAATCTGCATTTATCTGGGCTACCTCTTTGTCCTCCCTTTCTGGGAGCAGGTCAGATTCAATACCATAGATTATTATCCCCCCCAGTTCCTGAGGGTTATGGTCCCTGTCTATATCCTGATCTGGCTGATCTCCCTTTACTATTCCGGGGGATACGACAAACCTCTGCGTCTTCTCTCCTTTTTTAAAGGACACCTGGTGGGCACCTTAATCATCCTGGTGATCTATGCCCTGCTGCCCCTGGAGTGGAGGTACTCCCGGGCACTGATTTTCCTGGGTTCGCTCTGGGCCATGTTCGGAACCATGGGACTCAGACTGGTATTTCACCTGGCAGGTATTACGGATTACCAGATCGATCTGAACAGGCAAAAACGCATGGTACTCGTGGGTTTTGAAGAAGAGACCCAGCGGGTGATAAACCTGCTTAAGGAGACCCAGGCACGGCCCAACATTATTGGTAAGATCTACCCCGGTTCAGAGATGGAGAGTGCTGAGGGGAGCTTTGACTATATCGGACAGATTGATCAGATCAATGAAATCATTTCCATCCACCGGGTGGATGAGATCGTATTTTGCTCCAAAGATCTGACTTCCAGCAGAATAATCAAGATTATGACCCGGCTGATTGGCAGTTCTGTGGACTTTAAGATTGCGCCTCCGGAAAGTCTCTCAGTCATTGGCAGCAACTCCATCAATACTTCCGGGGACCTCTACACCATTCAGTTCAATTCCATTGGAAAAGAGTCGAACAGGCGAAGCAAACGGCTTTTCGATATGGGTTCCGCACTCCTGCTTTTGGTCACCTTTCCTTTCTGGTTCCTCTTTGTGGAGGGTCACTTCAACAGTGTGGGAAATGCCCTATGGGTGCTATTAGGCTTTCGGACCTGGGTGGGATACCTCCCTTCTGAGCACCAGGATCAACCCGATCTGCCGCGACTCAAAAAGGGAATCTTGCACCCCGGGAGCCAGGTTCCACCCGAATCGCTTACCCCAGAACGGATAAATGAAATCAACCTTTTCTACTCCAAGGATTACCGACTCATCAATGACCTGTTAATAATCACACGGAATTTCAGGAAGATATAGCAGTATTTTTGATTATTTTTATGCAAACTGCTGCTGCATGAAAAGAATTCTGTTTTCATCCTTCCTGATTTTATTTTCGCTTCCGGCCCTGGTTTTTGCACAAAGAGATTCGATTCGCGCCGTATACCTGGATGCCGAATCCTGGTTCCTGTTTGAAGAGTATAAGGAAGCTCTCCCCTTGTATGAATCTCTTCTGGAAGGCGATCCGGGCAATGATAACCTGAAATATAAAATAGGAATCTGCCTGCTGCACGATCCCTACCAGAAGGACAAAGCGATCCGGTATTTGCTGGAGGCCAGCCAGAATATCAACCCGGCATATAAGCAGAACAGTTTCAAGGAAAGAGCGGCCCCTCCCGATGCGCTTTACCATCTGGGTGATGCCTACCTGGTTAATGAATTGTTCAACCGGGCCATTGAATCCTATGAAGAATTCCTGACTGTGATGGACCGGAATGTGTATGCCGAAGAGATCGTCCGGGCGCAGATTCAATCCTGTAAAAATGCGCAGAGACTCCTGACCATGCCGGTGGATATTGATCTATTTCTGCTGGATTCCCTGATCAATACCCGTTATGCCGATATACGGCCCGTGATTTCGGGGGATGGAAGCAAAATGGTTTTTGTGACCGAATTGCCCTTTTATGATGCGGCCTTTTATTCAGAAAAGAGGGCGGATGGCTGGTCTTATCCCCAGAATCTGACACAGTTACTTGGATTCGATGAGGATATATACCCGGTGGCCCTCTCCAGGGATGGAAGTGAAATGATCTTATATTACGACGACGATTATATCGGGAACCTTTACTACAGCAGAATAGAGGACGGCCTGTGGCTGCCGGCCACCAAGATGGGTGAAAACATATCTACCAAATACTGGGAATCCCATGCCAGTTTCAGTAATGACGGAAAACTCCTCTATTTCACAAGCAACCGTAAAGGAGGATATGGCGGCCTGGACATTTATCTTTCGGAACGGCAAGCCGACGGGAAATGGGGGGTTCCCGAAAACCTGGGATCTACCATCAATACCCCCTACAATGAGGAGTGCCCCTACATCAGTGAAGATGGCCAGACGCTCTATTTTAGCTCTTACGGACACTACAATATGGGAGGATATGACATCTTCTACTCCAGGAAAAAGGAGGATGGCAGCTGGGCAGAACCTGTGAATATCGGCTATCCCATCAATACCACAGATGACGACCTGTATTTCCAGCCCATAAATAACGGGAAATCAGCCTACTTCGCCGTTTACAGTCCCAGAGGGATTGGACGCCACGACATCTATTTCATGAACATATATTCGGTTAACAATCCGAGATTCTACTCCCTTACCGGCAAACTGCGCACGGAAGACGGCAGCCTGGATACCACCCGGACGGCCATCTATGTCATCGACACCGAAAGCAGAGACACGCTCATATATGCCTCCCCGGCCGAAGATGGAAGCTTTGCCTTTCAATTGAAACAGGGAATTTATGAGCTGCATTTCAAAGGGGAAGGGTATGAAGAACTGATCAGACCGCTGAAAATCAATTCCAGTTCAGAAAAAAAGGGATCGCCCTGAGGGATGATATAGAGCTGGCCCTGCTTCAGGAAGAAGCCGACCTCCCTCAGGAACAAGCCCTGGTCTTTGAAGGAGAGGAAAGCAAGCTTAGACTAAGGGAGGATCAATATGAAGGAGTGGTCGATCGCCCCCTGAGTATCCCGCTCACCGCACCCAGGGGAAGTACTGTGATTGTCAGGACTTACCAGGATTCTATACTGATAAACACAGATACCCTGGTGACAGACAGGCGGAGAACCGAACTGCAGCTTAACATATTACCAGGCACCAGTGAGATTGAGCTGGAGATGATTGACAGGGACGGGAGTATTCACCGGAACCGCCTCAGGGTCAAAGGCATCCCCCCTGGTGAAAAGGAGACAGCGGCAAGTCTGGAAACTCAGGAGACTCTGGTACCTCCTGAGCAGCTGGAGCAGCTGGAGCAGGAGTCTGAGGAAGCCGTTCAGGAACTCCCCGTCCGCGAAGGGGAATTGAAAGCCTTGATTTCTCAGCTCCAGCAGGGTGCTTTGGAGCCCGATGAAGTCAGTGCTTCTCAGTTAAAACAGTACCTTTTGGAAAATTCCAGCGGCCCCTTGCATAGCTACCTGGATCTACTGGACCTGGAAGCAGAGGGAATCCTCAACGCACAGGATTTGCTTGACCACCTGGAGCGTTTGGCCATGACAGAGGAATTCAGCATGGAAGAGGTAAGAGCCCTGATGCTAGAGAGCCTGGTAAGTCCTCCGGAGCCCGGGCAACTCGACCTGGAAGATCCCGCTGGGGGCGATAGCGCTGACAGCACTTTTAACTGGCCTCTTTTGCTCTTGCTCCTGCTCGCAGGAGCCGGGTTTATCTGGTTTATCATTATCTGGTGGAAGCGTCGTAAAGGGAAGGAGAAAGAGGAATATTAATCCATGGGTTCATACCGATCTCAAGTCTCCAAATTTATTGTACTGTCAATTAAATTTTTAAATTTGTAGTATTCACGCTAAATCCACCGATATGAGAAGACTCTACCTATTGACTTCCCTTTGTCTTCTGTCTTCGATGATTCTGGCTCAGAACATCAGGGTTGACTTTAATGATGGTGAATTCTTTCTTGCTGAGGAGGATTATGAGGAAGCCCTGTATGCCTTTGGGAAGGTTTATAACAAGGGGAACCAGGACAATGCCTATATCAACTACCGAATGGGATTATGCCTGCTGAATATCCAGGGGCGAAAAACCGAATCCATCCCTTACCTGGAAAAAGCTGAAGAGAGTATTTCTACCAATGTAAAAGAGGGGAAGTTCGGAGAGAAGGATGCCCCCCCTCTGACTCTCCTGTACCTGGGCAATGCCTACAGGATCAATATGGAGATTGATAAGGCCATTGAAAAGTATAATGCATTTGCCAAGTATATCGATCCCAAAGATGTGACGCTTCAGACCTATGTGGACCAGCAGATCGTTGCCTGCGGCCACGCACTGGTAGGAACCGCCAGTCCGGTGGAATACAAGGTCGGGAACCTGGGCCAACTGCAGGAGACGCACTCATCCAGGTACAATATGATGGTATCCGGGGACCTCCAGACGATGGCTTTTATGGGGAGAAACCCCTTCTACAGCGGGGTTTATGTGGCGGTGAAAAATGGAGATGTATGGGGAAGGCCAATCAATATTACCCCTTCCATCGCCTCTGACGGTAATATGGATGTGGTAAGTTTATCCTCTGATGGTAAAAAAATGCTTCTGGCTGTTAGAGACCAGTTTACAAGTAATATTTATGTCTCCGTTTACGAAAACAACCGCTGGAATCCGGCCGTCTCCCTGGGGAAACCCATTAATTCCAGGTATTATGAAGCCAGCGCGGCATTTTCGCCCGATGGCAAATCCATTTATTTTTCCAGCAACAGGAAAGAGTCTCTGGGAGGGATGGATATCTTCAGAAGCGATTTGCAGGATGATGGCTCCTGGGGAGAGCCGGTTACCCTGGGGCCGGGGATAAATACAGTATTGAATGAAGATACACCGGCCATGAGCCCGGATGGGAAAAGGCTCTATTTCAGTTCCCAGGGTCACTCGACCACGGGTGGATTCGATGTGTTTTATTCCGAGTTGAATGCAGACGGCAGTTTCCCCAGTATACCGGTCAACCTGGGTTATCCTCTGAACACCTCTGATGATGACTATACCTATGCTCCCGAGGGAGTATCAGAAGAGAGACACTCGATGATCTTCAGCCAGGGAAAACTATCCGGATATGATCTGTTCAAATTTGAAATGATAGGACGGGATGAAGTCCCAGTTGCTGTAAGCATGGACGAGGTGGAGGAAGAGTTGGCCGTGGAAGAGGTGGCCGTGGAAAGGGTTGTGGAGGAGACGCCTGTCAGGGAAGTGGAAGTTGTCCCGGAGAGGTATTACCTGAGGCCTATTTACTTTGAGTTTGACAGTTATTCCCTGACCGGGGAGAGTATGTCTAAACTTGATATCCTCTCCTCCATCCTGGAGAAGCATCCCTCGCTGAGTATTAAAATTACCGGGCACACCGATGCCAAGGGTAGCTATGACTACAACCAGCGTCTTTCCGCAGATCGCGCTATATCCGTGTATAAGTATCTGATTCTTAATGGAATATCTAAGAATCGAATGGAGGCCGTGGGAATGAGTGAGAGTGTGCATATTGCCAGAAATACCACCCGGGATGAGCGGGATGCGCCTGATGGCAGGATGTTGAACCGGAGGGTCGAATTTAAGGTTAGCGTCACAGAAGAAGTGATTGTTGAAATGGAGAAGGTAATAGTTCCTGACCATTTAAAACTGGATGAGTAGTTTCATAATCCTGAATGTATGAAGAGACAGCTGTCTATTTCCATATTGTTCTGTTTGATGACTTTTTCCCTGCTGGCCCAGTCGGCAGAGGTCAATTTTTATGATGCCATGTTCTTCTTTGAAGAGGAAGAAGATTACCAGGAGGCAGCCTACCTCTTCTACCAGGTCCTCAGCATGGAACCCAACAATGCCAACGTCAAATACCTGCTGGGCAGGAGTTACAATCATATCCAGGGTTCTGAAGACAGGGGCATCCCCTACCTGCAGGAGGCTACCCGCAACATCAGCCTGAGGTATAAGGAGAAGAAATTTTCTGAAAAAAGAGCCCCGCACCATGCCTGGTTTTACCTGGCGGAGGCCTACAGTAAGACCAACCAGATGAATGAAGCGCTGGATGCCCTCAACAACTTCAAGGATCTGAAGGATTTTGATAAAAAATACAATTACCGGATAACCGAGGAAGCGGTACTGGCAGTTGAAAGAGCCAAGATTATAAAGGATGCCGAGATCAATATACGTACCCTCTATTTCAACGAACCCATAAACAGCCCGAGTGATGACTACAACGGGGTGATATCGGGAGACGGCCAGGTTATGGTCTGGGCCAATAGCAAGACCTTTTACGAGGCAGTGTACATGTCGGTCCGGTCCAACAACCAGTGGGGAGTTCCCATCCTGATCACTCCCCAGATCGTATCAGACGGTGATCTCTTACCGGCAGGGCTTTCCTTCGACGGGACCAGCCTGCTGCTGATCAAAAGCGGTAAAAGAGGCAATAAGGACGTCTGGATCAGTAACTTTAATGGAAACACCTGGAGTCCGGCCAAACCCCTGGAAGGGGGGATAAACTCAAACGGGAACGAGGACCACGCCTCTTTTAGTCCGGACAGCAGGTACATCTATTTCTCCAGCGATCGAAGAGGCGGTGAAGGGGGACTGGATCTTTGGTATTCCGAAAGGCAGAGGAACGGTGAGTGGGGAGATCCTGTGAACATGGGAGACCAGATCAATACAGATAAAGATGAAAGTTCTGTCTTTTGTCTCCCCTGATGGTCAAAGACTGATATTTGCCTCCAAGGGACATTTTAATATGGGGGGCTATGATATTTTCAGGTGTGAACGGGAGGAGAACTATTCCTGGTCGCAACCAACCAATATCGGTTATCCCCTGAATACCACCAGCGACAACACCTTCTACGTACCCATCAATAACGGACTGCAGGGGCTCTATACCCGTTTTACCAATGAGGCCATCGGAAAGAGGGACCTGTGGTACGTGGAGATCCTGGATGTGGAAGGTTTTGTGGGCGATGAACTTACCCTGGCTGTGGATCCTCCCGGGATCAGCCAGAAGGATTTCGCCATCATCCTGGTGAATAATGAGACCGGTGAAGAGATCGAAGTGCTCTATAATTCCAACACCGACTCATTCAAGGCGCTGGCGGGCGAAAAATCAAGCTACAGGGTTATTTCCTATAAGCAGAAGTAAGATGCACATTCTGGAAAGTCGTAACATTTCCCTCAGGGCTCCTGAACCTGAGGACCTGGATCTTCTTTATATCTGGGAGAACGACCCCTCCATCTGGCAGGTCAGCGGCACCCTCGTCCCTTTCTCCCGGTATGTGATGAAACAGTACCTGGAACATGCCGGCCAGGATATATTCGAGGCCAAGCAACTCCGTATGATCATCCAGCTAAAAAGCAGTCACCGGCCGCTGGGAGCTATTGACCTCTTCGACTTTGATCCGCATCACCACCGCGCCGGTGTGGGGATCCTGATTGCCGAACCCTCCAACAGGAGAAAAGGGTATGCCAGGGAGGCCCTGGAGACCCTGCTGGATTATTGTTTCCAGGTACTCCATCTCCACCAGTTATACTGCAATATCGACGCAGCAAAGAGTGCCAGCATGAACTTATTCAAGGAGGTCGGGTTCGTGGAGAGCGGAAGAAAAAAAGATTGGCTCTTTAATGGCTCCGGCTATGAAGATGAGCTTCTGTTTCAGAAAATTCATAGCGCCTAAGCTAGGCAGGCGCCACCAGGGAATCGTAGGTGGGTATCTCCCTGAGGAAGTTGATCTTCCAGGTTTCATAGTTAAGCAGGCAAGCATAATGCTTTAACCCGTTGGTGACCATCAGGTAGCGTACCCTGAATGCCAGGTTGTAACGTGCCACCTGATCGAAGGTAGCCTGGCTAATCCCTACTTCAGGTGCTTTGCATTCCACCAGAAGTAGCCGGAAAGCCGGCTGGTTTGTGCACCAGGATGTCGCATCTGCGTGAGAGCTTATTCACTTTCAGCGTATATTCGGTCATCAACAGGGAAGCCGGGAATCCCTTTTCCTCCACCAGGTAACGGGCAAATCTCTGCCGCACTTCCTCCTCGGGAGTGAGCTTTACAAAGCGTTTTCTATACACATCCAGCACCTTCAGTGTTCCTCCCCAAGCTTTCTGTACCTGAAATCGTAGGCCGGAAGATTCAGTTTTCGCATGAAATGGGTATCTTCGTATGTTTCAATGTAAGAAAGATCGCACAAGGTAATAAAGTACGGAATTGAAGACATGAAAAAAAACGAGAAATCACGGAGAACTGGCTTCCACGCTATACGGGAGTACCGACGGAGAAATTCGGAAAGTACGTGCTGCTCACCAATTTTCAGGGATACCTCGATGAGTTCTGCACCCTTGGAAAACCGAGGTGGCCGACCGGAGAGTGGCCATGCCGGCTGCCACGTCCAACGGGATCACCATGATCAATTTCGGAATGGGAAGTGCCAATGCAGCTACGGTGATGGACCTGCTGGCCGCCATCAATCCCAAGGCGGTCCTTTTCCTGGGAAAATGCGGAGGACTGAAAAAGAAGAATGAGCTGGGCGACTTTATTCTGCCCATTGCTGCCATAAGGGGCGAAGGAACCTCCGATGACTACATGCCCCCGGAGGTACCTGCACTTCCGGCCTTTAACCTGCAAAGGGCCGTATCGACCACCATCCGGAACCTGGGCATGGACTACTGGACCGGTACGGTGTACTCCACCAACCGGAGGGTATGGGAGCACGATAACAAGTTTAAAAAGTACCTGCGATCTGGTGCGGAGCATGGCCATCGATATGGAGACTGCCACCCTGTTTACCGTCGGTTTCGCCAACGGAATCCCCACAGGGGCACTGCTCCTGGTCTCCGACCAGCCCATGATTTCCGAGGGAGTAAAGACCCAGAAGAGCGATAAGATGGTCACCGAAAAGTTTGCCAGAATGCACCTGGAGATCGGGATCGAATCCCTGCACGAGATCATCGATCACCGGGAATCGGTAAAACACCTGAAATTTTAAGTAGTTTTGCGGATGACCTACGAACAGTTGATCGGCGATCTGAAAAACAAGGTCTACAAACCCGTCTATTTCCTGTGGGGGGAGGAGCCCTATTACATCGACCTGGCAACTTCCTTTATTTCCCAAAATGTGCTGAGCGAAGCGGAGCAGAGCTTTAATCAGAGCTACTCTTTACGGAAAGGACTCCGAGGCGGCTCAGGTATCGGACCTGGCACGCCGTTTTCCCATGATGGCCTCCCACCAGGTGGTGGTTCTGAAGGAGGCCCAGGAGATGAAAGGCTTCAGCGATCTGATCCACTATATTGAAACAGCCGCAGCCCTCTACCCTGCTGGTGATCAACTACAAGTACAAGAAACCCGATAAACGGCAGAAGATCTTCAAGCTCCTGGAGAAAAAGGCGGTCTGGTTTGAATCGAAGAAGTTATATGACAACCAGGTGGCGGGCTGGATTGCCGGCTACGCCTCCAACCGAAAATACCGCATGGAACCCAAGGCTGCAGCTCTGCTGGCCGAGTTCCTGGGGAGCGACCTTTCGAAAATAGCCAACGAGGTGGAAAAACTGATCGTGGCCATTGGCAAAGAGGAGGAGACCATCACCCCGGGACCTGGTGGAAAAACACATTGGATTCAGCAAAGATTTTAACCAGTTTGAACTGCAAAATGCCCTGGGAAACAGAGATGTACTGAAGGCCAACCGGATCATCAACTACTTTGCCGAGAATCCCCGAAAGTATCCCATTACCCTGACCATCGTTTCCCTCTATTACTTCTTCTCCAAACTGCTCCTGCTCCATTATGCCAAAGACAAATCGAAACAAAACCTGGCCGCCATACTGAAGGTCAACCCCTTTTTTGTAAAGGATTACGAAATGGCTGCCAAACGCTACTCAGCTGCCAGGCTGGTGGAAATCATCTCCCTGTTGCGTGTTTATGACATGCGTTCCAAAGGCTGGGAGGGCAATACCACTCCGGAAGGGGAGCTGACCCGCGAACTGATCTTTAAGATTCTTCACACTTAATACTCCTGCCCGTGCTTACCCTGATTATAGTTATCCTGACCGTTCTTGTTTCGGTGCTTGCTTTCAAACGAAGAGAAGCTCTTTTACCGCCTTGACCTCTCCCCCGCCCGCGTGGTTCACAAAAAAGAATACTACCGTATTTTCACTCATGCCTTTCTACATGCCGACTATTTTCACCTGGGGATCAACATGCTGGTTTTTTACTCCTTCGGGACCTATATCGAACGGGTATTTTCCCAACTGGAGACCGCGGGGCTGATCTTCTCCGGACCTTTCTTTTTTGTCCTTCTCTATGTGACCAGTATCGCCCTGGCTTCCCTCACCACCATTACCAGATACAGGAATAGAGAGGATTACAGTGCGGTGGGAGCCTCCGGAGCAGTTTCGGCGATTGTATTCACCTATATCTTCTTTGCTCCACTGGAAAAGATCTATTTCTATATGGTGCTCCCTATCCCGGGAATCCTGTTTGGAGTCCTTTACCTGGCCTATTCCTCCTACATGAGCAGACGCAACAAGGATAACATCAACCACGCGGCGCATTTCTGGGGTGCGATGGTGGGATTTGTGTTCCCCATTCTGCTGGAACCCTCCCTTTTCCTGGTATTTCTGGAAAACCTGAGACCACAATGAAAAAAGCGATCTTCCTGGACCGGGATGGATGCATCAATAACAACTGCGACCATTACTATGTCTGGCGGAAGGAGGAACTCCTGCTGAATCCAGGAGTAATAGAGACCCTTTCCGAGCTCCGGTCAAGAGGCTATCTCCTGATTGTGGTCAGCAATCAGGGAGGGATCAGCAAGGGAGAGTTCAGTGCTGAAGATGTGGAGGCCCTGCATGAACATCTTCGTTCCATGCTGGAAGCAGAAGACGTGTTCCTGGACGAGATCTATTACTGTCCTCACCACCACATGGTGGAGGCCTGCCTCTGCCGCAAACCTCAGCCCCTGATGATCGAAAAAGCCCTGGCACGCTTTGATATTGACCCGGCTAAGTCCTGGATGATCGGAGACTCTCAGCGGGATGTGGAAGCCGGCCTGGCTGCCGGCTTGCGCACCATCCTTATAAAATCCAACAGGGATCTTCGGGAGGTACTGGAAAAGGTGGAGGAAGAAACTAATTGAGGCCGGGATCTTCGGGGAAGTTGGCCCAGGCCCGGTATTTGTTGTTGTAACTGGCCATGGTCTTTTTCCAGAACTCGGGATCCACGGCCTGCATCACCAGCCTGGGCGGGATCTTTCCAACCAGCCAGGCATGCTCCTGCATCTCTCCGTCCAGTTGTTCAGGCGACCAGCCGGCATAGCCCAGGAAGAATCGTAACTCGTGTGGTTTCACAGAACCCTCAGCAATCAACTCTTTGATGAGGCCAAAGTCTCCTCCCCAGAAGATGCCATCGGCCACCAGTACACTGTCAGGGACCCTGGCTCCCAGGGTATGGATATAGTGGACCGTATTATTGCTCACCGGGCCTCCTACGGAAATAGTAAACTCCGAATCCGGGAAATCATCCACAATATCCTTGATGTTGACCCCGATGGGTTTATTCAGCACGAATCCCAGCGAACCCTCTTCGTTATTCTCGGTCAGGTAGACCACCGAGCGACGAAAATAATTATCCCCCAGGAAGGGCTCAGAGATGAGGATATTTCCCTTCTCTGCCACGTTATCGTTTACAATATGGAAAAAATCAATATTTAGCTCCATAAAGCCTTACTGTCAAAGGGACAAGTTACACCATTTTTGCCTGAAATAAAACGATGAAAGCAGAAAAATAGTATCTTGGCCTCTTATGTCACAATGCCCATGAATCCTAAAGAACCTAGGAAACCCAGCCTTTTTCAGGCCCTGATTCCCATCCTTGTGCTAATCGGTCTGCTGATCCTTAATGTGAACTATTTTGGAGATCATACCCTGGACGGGGCCAACCAGTTTGCACTGATACTGGCTTCGGCGGTTGCAGGGGTTGTGGCCATCAGCCTGGGGGTCCGGTGGACCCATATCCGGGAGAGCATGGTCAAAAGCATCAGCTCGGCCATGCCCTCCATCCTGATCCTCCTGATGATCGGTGCGCTGGCAGGTACCTGGTTGCTGAGCGGGGTGATCCCCACGCTGATCTATTACGGCTTAAAGGTGTTCCATCCGAAGATTTTTCTGTTTGCCACCGTCATTATTTCCGGCATGGTATCCCTGGCCACCGGTTCCTCCTGGTCCACCGTGGCTACCATCGGAATTGCCCTGATCGGGGTGGGTCAGGCACTGGGTATCAGTGAAGGCATTATTGCCGGAGCAGTCATCTCCGGCGCCTATTTCGGAGATAAGATGTCCCCGCTGTCCGATACCACCAACCTGGCCCCGGCCATGGCCGGAACGGATCTGTTCACCCATATCCGCTACATGACCATTACCACGGTACCGGCCATGAGTCTGACCCTGCTTATCTTCCTGGTCATCGGCTTTACCTATAAATTTGATGCCACCCCGGGCGATATTGAACTGGTGCTGGAGTCATCAGCAGCAAGTTTCATGTGACTCCCTGGCTGATGCTGGTGCCGGCCTTCCTGATCTTTATTATTGTCAAGAAAATACCTCCCTTACCCGCCCTGCTGGCCGGCTCACTTATCGGAGGCGCCTTTGCCATTATCTTCCAGCCGCAGCTGATACGCGAGGTGGCCCTGGGACTGGATGGCACCACCACCTCCCTGTTTAAGGCTTCCTACCTTTCAGTCATGCAGTCCATCTTTGGCGATATTGCCATTACCACCCCCAACGACATGGTCAATGAACTGTTGACCAGCACCGGAATGCGCGGAATGCTCAACACCATCTGGCTCATTCTTGCAGCCATGGTATTTGGTGGAACCATGGAGTCGGCCGGATTACTGGTTAAAATCACCCACTCGGTCATCCGGTGGGCCAACTCCACCGGTTCCCTGGTCACCACGACCATTGCCACCAGCATCTTTTTTAACATCACCGCATCGGACCAGTACATTGCCATTGTGGTCCCGGGACGCATGTTTGCCTCCTCCTATAAAAAAAGAGGCCTTAAACCGGAGGTGCTGAGCCGTACCCTGGAAGACGGAGGAACCATTACTTCAGTTTTAGTCCCTGGAATACCTGTGGGGCCACACAATCCAGAGTACTGGGCGTGCCCACGATGGAATATGTCCCATACGCCTTCTTCAATATGTTGAGTCCTATGTTCAGCATACTCTTTGCCTACCTGAACTACAAGATCAGAAGGATTGATGATGATAAGCCCGATGAAGCACACGGCATCACGGACGAGGAACGAAAAGACTATTGAGGGTGATCTGAAAAAGAGAGGGGACTGCCCTGGTCTGGCACAGCCCCCTCCTTCTATACTTGGTTTTACGCTTAAAACCATAGGAAATTTACGAAGTAAAATCCTTATCTCCCTAATAATCTGAGTATTATATGATGAATGGGGCTTTTAAGCCTACCAGTGTCAGCTTCCGGTCCTAAGCACTAAAATCTCGAATTTATGACATTCGTCCCAGCCAGGGAGCCATCCAACAGAAAATAGAGGCCTCTTGTCAGTAAATGGCCCTGTATTTATCAGGATTCGACTCATGCATAAGCCCGTAGATTGCCTCAAAGAGATCCTCTGCATTGGGATTGGAGAAATAGTCCCCGTCAGAGCTGTAGGCCGGCCGGTGTTCCTGAGCAGTAACGGTGATTGGTTCCGCATCCAGGAAGAAATAGGCCTTTTGTAGCTCCAGCACCTTTTGCATCATAAAGGCAGTGGCTCCGCCCGGCACATCTTCATCAAAGAAGAGTACGCGACCGGTCTTTTTCACTGATTCAGCTATGCTGTGGTTCAGATCAAAGGGAAGTAAGGTCTGCACGTCGATCAGCTCCACGGATATGCCAAATTCGGCAAGCTGTTCTGCTGCCTTCTCTGCAATTCTAACGCAGGATCCGTAAGTGACCACCGTGATATCACTTCCTTCCACGATCACTTCCGGAATTCCCAGAGGAGTACGAAACTGTCCCAGATTACTTGGACGGTCCTCCCGGAGCCCGTATACTTTAAGGGGTTCAATGACCAGGGCAGGATCATCCCCCTGCAGCAGGGTATTGTACATCCCTGCAGCCTGGGTCATATTACGGGGGACACAGACATGGACGCCTCTGATGGAGTTGATCACCATGCTGAGCGGGGAGCCCGAATGCCAGATTCCCTCCAGCCTGTGGCCTCGGGTACGAATGATCAGGGGAGCGATCTGAGCACCCTTGGTCCGCCAGTGAAGTGATGCCAGATCATCACTGATGGTCTCCAGTGCATAGAGTATATAATCGAAATACTGGATCTCCGCGATGGGCCGAAATCCCCGCAGTGCCATTCCCACTCCCTGCCCCACAATGGTGGTCTCACGAATTCCGGTGTCGGTTACGCGCAGTTCCCCGTATTTGGCCTGCATTCCCTCCAGACTTTTGTTCACATCCCCGATTTTTCCGGTATCCTCCCCGAAAATTACAATCCTGGGATCCGCTGCAAGAAGTGCATCAAAATTATCTCTCAGCATTTCCCTGCCCGTGATCCGTTCCGGTTCCTTATCGTACTGGGGAGCAACCGGTTTCACTTTTAAGGGAGAGCGATCAGTCTCAGAATAGACATGGCTGTTATATCTTTTTCTGTTCTCCTCCTTGTAAGCGATAAGCCATTGGGAAATAGAAGACTGCAGCTCGGCACGAATTGGACAGTCCAGGCAGAGGTGGCGCATAATCCGCTTGGCTGTTCCCTGGATATCCCGCCGGATCGGATACATAATCCGTTTCAGATCCCGGCTCAGGATACCCAGTTTATCCACACCCTCTCTGGAACACTCACAACTGCGCTTATCAATAATACTCAGCAGCTCCTCACGCTCCCTGGCGATGGGTTCCATATAATTCTTCCAGGCTATATCGCGAGCTTTTCTGGCCTCTTCAAGGGCTTCCTCCTTCATCCGGGACAGTTCCGCCTCGTCACATAACTGTTTCTCCAACATCCATTGCTCCATCTTCAAAAGTGGATCATGGGCTGCCTCCCAGTCCAGCCGTTCTTTTGATTTATAACGCTCATGGCTTCCTGAGGTGGAATGCCCCATGGGCTGCATCATCTCGTCCACATGAAAGAGTACCGGTACATGTTCCTCCCTGCATCGTTTCACTCCTTCAGCAAAAACGCGGACCATCTCCGGGTAGTCCCAACCCAGAACCCGGTAGATCAGTATGCCGTTGCTCCCCTCCTCCATTCTGAACCCCTCCAGGGCCCGGGAGACGCTTTCTTTGACAATTTGCTTATCCTTGGTTACTGAGATGCCATAGCCATCGTCCCAGACGGTCATCGCCACCGGTATCTGCAGAACAGCGAAGGCATTCATGGCTTCAAAAAAATGACCCTCGGCGGTAGCAGCATCCCCAATGGTTCCAAAGGCCACTTCGTTACCATTGTTCGAAAACTGGGTCATTTTTGCCAGTTCCGGATTGTTCCTGAAAAGTTTGGAGGCATAACCCAGTCCCACCAGCCTGGGCATCTGTCCGGCTGTGGGTGAAAGATCCGCCGCGCTGTTTTTCATCTTGGCCAGCTTGTTCCAGCTACCGTCGGGATTCACACTACGGGTGGCGAAGTGATTGTTGAAGTTCCTTCCTGCACTACCCGGATTGGCCAGCTCATCGGTATGTCCGTAAACCTGGTAAAAGAACTGTTCAGCGGTAGTGAGACCGATGGCCATCATAAAGGTATGGTCACGGTAGTAGCCTGAACGCCAGTCGCCTTCCTCAAAAGTTCTTGCCAGAGCTATTTGTGCCAGCTCTTTGCCATCTCCGAAAATCCCGAATTTAGCCTTCCCAGACAGGACTTCCCGTTTGGCCAGTAAGGCAATTTCCCTGCTTAAAAGAGCCAGTTTGAAATCGTTCAGGATCTCCTCCCTGCTCAATGAAAATGAGTTTTCTGACATATCGGGTAGTTTACTATCTTTGTAGTGGTATTATTACTTCTTCAGACAAGTAAATTTATTTATTGTTCAGATGTATATACAGATCCTGTTAATAAGCCTGGTTCTCCTTAGCCTCTCCATGGCTGGGATGATGCTAAATATACTGATTAAGAAAAAAGGTAAGTTCCCTGAATATCGTGTGGGACATAACCGTGCCATGCGCAAGCAGGGAATCTCCTGTGTAAAACATGATGAGATCCGCTGCCACAACAAGCGGCTAAAGCAGAGCGAAGGTTGTGCAGGCTGCTCCTGAACGGAACTTCTTTGCTCAGTCCGGATAGACCTGTATTTCCACAGAATCCTGCGGACCGGAATCCAAATCACTGTCCTTGTCGGACTTCATGTACATGCTATTGCTGGAATTGTATTCGGGAACAATGGCTGTGAGCTTTTGAACCAGCTCTTTCTCTGTCAGTCTATCGCAGGACTGAAGCAGTGATACGATCTTGGCCAGGGTTGCCTCATGGTCAAAATCGGCCACCTCGGCAATCCGTACCTTTCTGTTATAGGTGGGCAGTGTCTTCTCCTGGTTGGTTAAAAGCTCTTCATATAATTTCTCTCCCGGTCGCAGACCGGTGTATTCAATCTTAATGTCTTTATCTGGTTCGTAACCCGAGAGCTTGATCATATGTCTTGCCAGATCCGCAATTTTCACCGGCGCCCCCATATCGAACACAAAGATTTCACCCCCTGAACCCATGAAACCTGCTTCCAGAACCAGCTGACAAGCCTCAGGTATGGTCATGAAGTATCTGGTAATCTCCGGATGGGTCACCGTGACCGGTCCACCTGCCTCAATCTGCTTTCTGAATATGGGGATCACCGATCCATTGGACCCCAGTACGTTCCCAAAGCGGGTAATCACAAATTGGGTCTTGTTTCCTTCAATATTGGCCCTGGAGCGTAATATCTGCTCACAGGTACGCTTGGAGGCCCCCATCACATTGGTGGGATTAACCGCCTTATCGGTGGAGACCATCACAAATTTCTCAACTCCGTATTTCACGGACAGATTTGTCATAATGGTCGTGCCCCCCACATTTACCCGAACCGCTTCGTAGGGATTATGTTCCATCAGAGGCACATGCTTATAAGCTGCTGCATGGAAGACAAATTCAGGCCTGTTCTGCCTGAATATCTGGTCCATCCGCGAATGATCCGTTACATCGGCGAGAACGGTATGTACCGGAGCATGGGCAAAATGTTCCTGGAGCTCGCCTTCCAGATGAAACATGGGAGTTTCCGCATTATCCACAAGCACCAGCCTCCCCACATTGAACCGGGTAAGCTGCCTGACTATTTCTGAACCAATGGATCCGGCCGCTCCGGTCACCAGAATGGTTTTATCACGCAATCCGTCTGCGATTCTCTTCATATTCAACTGGATCGGATCCCTGCTGAGCAGGTCCTGCACCTTGATCTTCTTAAGCTGTTTCACCTCGAACGAGCCGTTAAGCCAATCCGAAACCACCGGGATCTGCAATACCTCCAGTCCAAGTTCCACCGCCTCCCGGTAAATATCACTTTTTTTGCTTGCTGCGATATCATTGATGGCAAAGATCATTGTCTTCACCTTGTTCTTCTCCAGGAAGCCGGGGGTTAGTTTCTCCGGACTGAATACGGGTATTCCGTTGAGGTTTTTGCGCTGTAATTTCTTATTTGCATCCAGGTAGCCTACAATATTGTAGTCATTCTCCGTATCACTGCCAATGACCCTCTTGACAATGACCCCCATGGCACCCGCTCCATAAATAACCACATTTTTCTTATTGACCGGTTTTAAGGATATCATCTCATAGAACATCTTTACGCTGATGCGTGCGATAAAGAGCAGGGCATTTATGGTCACGTAATGAATGACCAGGATCGATCCCGGAATATTGAATACATCTTTCCATGCGGAAATCCCACCGGCAAAGGTAAAGATCAACAATACGGCCAGGGCCGAGGTAGTTGTCAGCAGCACATTAAAGATATCCCGGATGGTGGTATGACGGATCAACCCGGCATAGGCCCTGAATACCAGTTCAAATACACTGTAAACAGCAACCACCAGTATGGCCTGCTTCAGGGCCAGTCCCATATTGAAATCCGTCAGTTCAAAATTGTAACGGAGAAGGTAGGAGAAAAAGAAAGTCAGAAATACAGCTCCGGCGTCAAAGGAAAAGACCATCCAGCGTGGCAGGGAATGTTTCCTGAAAACCACCCTGGCCTTTGAACTCAGGTAATCAAACAAATCTGGCGCCAACTTTCTCATAATACTATTCAACTTCCATGACCTCGTTCGAATGAACCTAACGAGATTTCTACTCGAAGTTAAGTAATTCACCAGCCTATTACCTCATTAAAACGGGCTGTTTTGACCAACAGTGGTGCTGCGTTGATTTGTTACTGCTCAGGCAGTTTAAAGAATAGTCTGTGGAGCTTTCCCTGATCCTGACGTTCAACTAATGAAAAGGTCCGTTCGTGGAAAAAAACGGACCTTTCATCAAAGCAATGGCGCTGCTCTTTTTTTGGTCAGAGCACCGCGATTCAGGATGTTTAAAGGATACTTAGTTTATGTAAACTGTTCCAATTATTCCGGGATAAATGAATAAAGTAGATTCCACTATTCAGATGTCCGGCATCGTAAGTGTAGCTGCCGGGGTTGATCAGCTCCTGCTCCAGCATTCTTCCACTCAGATCAAAAATCTTGAGTGAACATCGCTCCCCCTCCATTTCCCCGGAACGTATCCGGATGATTTTGTTATGACAGTATACTTCAGTTTCCAGTTTTTGATCTGGAACGGAAGTGGCAAAAGCCTGATTACTCAATACGATATCCAGTGTACCTGTGATCCCTGTCCCGTCCTTGGCTTTGGCTATGGCTGTAACTGTCCCATTTTTTTTTTAGTGCTCAGCACTCCGGAGGGATTTATGGAGGCCATCTCCGGATCATCCACAAACCAGTTAACCTCCTTAATGGAAGCATCTACGGGGAATACTTCCGCTTCCAGTTGCAGAGTGCCGTTGGGAGTATCAATGGAAGCAGTACCCTGGGTGGATACCTCTATGTCGGTCACCGGATTTTCCACAAACACCCCATTCCAGCCGGCCATTCTGGCTAACATCCACCACATAGCCTTTGCCAGTCTCAGGGCACCTTCCGGACCAATGTGACCTGTACTGCCGTTCCCAAGATTTGTTGGAGTGATCACTTCATAGCTTCGTCCGTCCCAGCTCAGGGTCGATAGTTCCCCGTTGGCATCGTGAGACAGAATATCCGCATAATCAAACAGGATGGCAGAAGGGGTGGCTGCCACATGGGCCCTGATCCCCTGGTTCCTGAGGAAAATATTGTATCCATAAGCTCCTCCGGCTCCCCGGTTGGTATAGGAATCCCCATCCACCGGTCCGGTGGAATAGAACACCTTGGTGGGATAGTCATTGGCAGCGCAATGCTCAATATACTCTGCGGTTGCATTCAGGTAAGCGGTGGGATCATAAATGGTTGGATCATAGCACCAACCGTAGCACATGGCTGCTATAACCAGGTTATTGGTATTGCAGTAAGTGATCCCGGCCTTGGTCCGGTCTATGGCCTGCCTGCTGGTGAACCAATCCTCCCTGCCATAATCGTAGATCCACCCGGTGGCATGATCCAGGTCCCCCCAGGTGCCGGTACTGGCTCTTAAATGGGCATTGGTAAATGCCTCCGGAGTACCCGATTCCGTGATATTGACTGCAAACGCAGGGCTCAGTCCTTCCAGGGCCTCCAGACCGCTTCTGTAGGCCTCTGCGTGGGATTCTCCGGCTACAACCAGCCACATCTCCTTCACAACATTTATATAGTCCTGTGGTATCTGGTCAAACCACTCCACTACCGAATGATCCGCAATAATCTGATCGCCCATGCTCTGGGCCTTCAGGGTACCTGCAATCCCGCTAAAAAGCAGAATGGCGGTAACTATCCGTGTTTTCTCTGCTAACTTCCTCATGATCTCATGTTTAATATCCCGCAGGACAATTTATCTTACTATTCTGCTTTCCCTTGAGCCACCTCAATGATGAATTGCGCAAAGAGGGGGGAGAGCTCTCCTCCGAATTGTTTTGTGGGGTGAGAATCATTTGGACTGGAGGCGTATTTATCTGCCAGATACAGGCCACCTTCCGTTTCATACTTATAAAAATCCCAGAGGAAGATATTGTCTCCTTTTTCATCCCATTCAGTCAACAGCCAGTTGTGGAATTCTTTGGTTCGCTGGGCTTCTCCCTCTGTTATCTTGCTCTTTACATGCACTGCAGGGGTCCAGACAATGAATTTGTTATCGGGAAATTCATGCATCTTCTCCTTCAGGGCATTGTATTGAAGTTTATAGTTGGCCAGGGTTTTTACATTGGAATCGATATCCGGGGCTCCCGTCTCCTCCAGGATATTGCTTACCGGGTAACAGTGCTTCCATATGATAATATCATACTCCTTGGTGATGATCTCCAGGGTCCGTTCATTCTGCCAGGGCTCGTTTCCGGCATGCTTTACCCAGATGTTGTAATAGTCATGGGGATGGTTGGGTATCTTGGCCGGAAAGCTTTCATCTATAATGGAATAAGAGGTTTTGTGCTTCCTGTTATATTTGCTGAAATACCTCTGGACATCCCCTTTTTTAGTGAGTTTATAGACATAGCGGTTGGTGGTTCCGATCCAGACCCTCTGACCGGTACTATGACGTAGAAAGACAATTTTTTCCATTTGCTCCTGTTTTGATTCACAACTTGTGAATAGAATTAATATTAAAAAAAATATAAAAGCTTTCACAGGTATTAGTTTCTTCTTCATTTTACACATTCTTAAAATGTTCAATGACATGAGGTTTCTTTTCCGGATCGGACATTCTTGCAGTGGGCATCCGTCCGGGACTCTTTCGGTACATAAATTTCTGAACCTTCATGTCGTAGGCAACTTTTGCAGGATTCCCAATGATCACCGAATTATCCGGGAAAGTTCCCCGAACAACACTGCCGGCACCAACGATACAGTTATTCCCAATAACGGTATTGGGAAGTATGGTGCAATTACTGCCTATAAATACATTGTTCCCTATTTTTATGGGTCCGAAAATATCATCCTCCGGAAATTCATCCCTGAAGCACCTGATCCCGGCATCATGCGCTATAAACTCCGTTCCCCCGGCGATCCCTACAAAATCCCCAAGTTCTACCAGGTAGGGCTCCGTTGAAAAAGCCAGGGTATCCACGGTACAACGTTCTCCTATTTTTACTCCCAATCCTCTCAGATATTTGACTCGTTTTTCCTGACTGGATCGGATGATGAATAATCTTCTTAATCCATCAAGTTTACTTCTAAGGCCCATTCTAATTGTAGTTTCAGCTAATAAGACAAAGATAGATTTATTTTAAATAACAAATAGAGCAGCTTCCCCCTGAAGTTGTTAAAACAGTCCTAAAAAGATTTTAACATTACAGGCTGAACTCCCTGAGCAAAACTTCCAAGATTCGTGCCAGATCCTCTTCCTGAAGATTGGAGCCGGATGGCAGGCAAAGCCCATCCCGGAACAGATTTTCCGAGTTGCCGTTAATATAGGCCGGGGAAGCCGAATACACTGGCTGCAGATGCATGGGTTTCCACAGGGGGCGGGATTCTATGTTCTCCTTTTCCAGGGCCAGCCGAAGCTTTTCCCGGTCTGTTCCACATTTACGGGGATCCAGCAGGATGCAGGTGAGCCAGAAGTTGGATAAGTATTGCTCCGAAGGTTCCGTATGAAAAACGATGCCCGGTACCTCCTTCAGCACCTCGCGGTACCAGTTGTTGATCTCGCGGCGCCTGTGAACCATGGAGTCCAGGGCCTCCATCTGGCCCCGCCCGATCCCGGCCAGGATATTGCTCATCCGGTAATTATAGCCCAGCTGGCTATGCTGGTAGTGCACCGCCTTGTCCCGGGCCTGGGTAGCCAGGAAACGGGCCTGGTCAATCATCTTCTTTTCGTCAGAGATAAGCGCCCCCCCGCCTGAGGTGGTTATAATTTTATTCCCGTTAAAGGAAAGGACGCCCAGCAGTCCAAAAGTACCGAGCGCTTTGCCAGCATACCTGGCCCCAAGTGCCTCAGCTGCATCTTCAATAAGCGGGATATTGTACTTGTCAGCGATGGCCGGAATCCGGTCCATTTTGGCGGGCATTCCGTAGAGATGTACCACTAGGATGGCCTTTGGGCGCTTGCCCTGCTTTATTCTTTCCTGAATGGTCTTTTCCAGCAGGTCCGGATCCATGTTCCATGTATCCGTCTCGCTATCAATGAGTACTGGAACTGCCCCCTGGTAGATAATGGGATTGATTGTGGCAGAAAAGGTAAAAGTGGAGGTGAGCACCTCATCCCCGGCCTGCACCCCCAGCATAATCAGAGCCAGGTGGATGGCGGCAGTACCCGAGCTGAGGGCCGCTGCATGTTTTGCCCCACAGTAAGAGGACAGTGCCTCCTCAAAGGCGTCTACATTGGGACCCAGGGGTGCGATCCAGTTCTCCCGGAAGGCCTGTTCAATATATTTCATCTCACCACCAGACATATGGGGACTGGACAGATAAATTCGCTTACTCATTACATTGGAATTAAAGATGTGAAGCTAAGTATTTTAATACAAGCATGCATCCATAAACAATAAAATTTAGTCTCAAATTAAGCAACAAATTAAAGGATAGATCGTTTATTTTTTTGTATTATAAGCCATAGAATATGAGAATGTATAAAAGATTAGCAGGCATGCAGCTACTATTAGTGCTGGGATTATCCTTTCTGACCCTGAGCTCTTCGTGCAAAAAGGAGACTATTGACCCTGAACCCTATGAGGATGAGGTTGTTGGACCACTGGAGAATCCCATATCCAAAACCGCTTTCTATGTGGCCCCTACGACGGCCACTCCCGCAGGAAATGACAGCAATCCAGGCACTTATGATAAACCATGGGCCACCTGGGAAAAGGCTTTTAACTCCACGGCTGTCCAGCCTGGCGATACGGTCTACTTCAGGGGAGGAGTCTACTATCATACCCAGACAGAGGGGGGCTACGGCTATGATGCCAGCCGCAGCGGAACTGAGGGCAATTACGTGGCCTATCTGAATTATCCCGGCGAAAGGCCCGTGCTTGATTGCAGCACCATTATTCCAAGAGGTAATATCAATATTCCCGTGACCCTGAGGCGTATTCACCATGTTAAATTCAGGGGACTGACCATCCGAAATGCCTGGCAGGCCGATGGTGAAGATGAGGTGGTTACCTGGATTATCAGTGGTTCAGACCATATAATCGTCGAAAACTGTACCGTTCATGATACCCATGGCATCGCCTTTAAGGCGGACGAATGTGATGAACTCTATTACATCAATTGTGATGCCTATGAGAATTGTGACTATCATACTACGGTTCCGGCCTCTAATCCCATGCCCGGCAATGATGGTACCGGGTTCCAGGATTTTAACTGGAACCGGACCGATGCCCGGGTATATTATAAGAACTGCAGGGCATGGAACTGCGGGGACCAGGGATTTTCTTCGGGTTCAGTGGGATATACCGAATATGACGGATGCTGGTCCTTTGACAATGGTATACTGGAGGGAGATGGGCACGGCTTCAAGCTGGGCTGGATCGAGACGGTAGCACCCATCCCCCTGAATCGCCTCTACAAGAACTGCATTGCCGTGAATAACCGGCAGAATGGATTTACCACCAATGATGTGGGATATGATTGTGGATCCATGAATCTATTCAATAACACGGCCTATCATAACGGCTATGACTACGAGACCGGGAACACCGGTTACGGTTTCTACATAGACAATACCAGGGATTCTGATGCGCGGGAGTTGTTGCGCGTCCTGAAAAATAACATCTCCTATGATAACCATGCGGGGCATGTCCGCCTGGGATCCGGGGCCCTGTACACCCATGAGCACAACAGCTGGGATAATCCTCCCGGTGTTAGCGTCTCGGCAGATGATTTCCAGTCCCTTGATTTCACTGAACTATCGGCCTCCAGGAATGAGGACGGTTCACTGCCTGAAACGAATTTTCTGCACCTCGCTTCCGGAAGTGACTTAAGAGATAAGGGAACTAAAACCACAGGCTTGCCCTACTCAGGAGCTGCTCCTGATCTGGGGGCCTATGAGTCGGGAGAGTAAGAGGAGAAATATTCCATCCGGGCCAGAACCTCCTAGGCCATCAACCGTGGCAATTCGCTATATACTGCCCTGTAATCGGCCCAGTCCAGAGCGAAGCTGGAGTTATGAAAGAGGAAGGTCGTGGTTGATTTGTACTTTTTCCCGATACTAACATAGTAGCGGAGGACCTCGATGGCTTGATCAGGAGAGTAGTTCTGATATTGTTTCAGGGAACCGTCCATTACCACCAGCGGGCGCTCTATCAGCTTGTATTGTACCCTCTCCATGCAAGAGAAAAACGGGAATTTATCCCCGGTACCGCACCTGAACCCCTCCTTATCGGAGTAGCTCAGGGTGCTGTCAATTTTCATTCCGTTTTCTTCCCAGATGCCCGGGGTTACGGAAACATCCATCCTCAGGAAATGCTGTCTCCCTTCATCCAGGTCCTGCTGGGCAGCCTCCTCCAGGCGTTCTTTCTCAGATCGCCATATCCGGGCATCATCAAAGGTATAGTATCCCGGATGAAAGCCGATAAGATGCCCCCTGTTGCGGATCTTCTTCAGCGTGGATCTGAAATAGGGGCGCTTCAGGTAGTTTCCCGAGTCAAATTCCCGGTTGCTGAGAGCCGACATAAAGTAGAACCTGGACTGCACCCCCAGGGTTTCACTGATGTCCATCAGGTAGTCGTAGGTATCGTGCGGATCGTTCAGGAGATATTTCAGGTTGCCCGCAGCCAGTTTCAGATCTCTTCGCTTCAGCACATCTCCCATTAGCGATCTGGGAGACACATAACTTAAGGAATCCACATCATGGGTCAGGGTAAGCTCAAATTCCCTTTCCTTACGCTTTCCCCTGTATCCGAGTTTCTCCAGCATCTTCCACAAGAGTTCCACGAACTCATTAACAACAGGTCGTTGAAGGAAGCCGTTCTTGAATGCCGCACTGGCATCCCCAGGAAAACGGTCATGCCTGTCCCTGACCGGATTTACGATCTCCTCCCAGCGGGTGAGCATAAAAAAGGAGGAGGCAAAAATATCCAGGCCGCAACGGATCTGCATTTCTGAAACGCTTATCTCACCGGATCCATAAATCACCGGGATATTGACTTCAGGTGCAAATTCATGCTTTACAAAGCTCACTTTATCAGGCAGCGCTTCCAGGGCCAGGTAGGAGAGCTCCCCGGGGTACTGACCAAAGAAAGCATCTCTGATAAGCAGCTCACTTTTATCAAAGCGGATGGAATAATCCCGGCTTTGATCGTCCACCTCTATTCGGTGGTCCACTCCCAAAAAGTTTTCAAACAAGATCCCGATAATGTATTTCCTCTCGGGGAGGTTATTATTGGGTATAAAAATTTCTAACATCTCCGTTCCTTAATTAATTATTTGAATGCCAGAAGATCCTTTTCATCAATGAGGATCAGTTCACCGGCAGGGAATTCCTTCTGGTTAATCACTGAAAGTGCCAGGGGACCATGGTCCTGTTTGCGCGGGATCCGCAGCATGGCAAAACTATATTTTAGTCCTTTTTTCCAAACTCTCCAGGTCCCAAATTCCATCTCCGATACCGCCCCCCCCTCTTTAAAGGCAAACAGGCGGGTCAGCTTATCATTCTCATTTTCAAACCCTTCGCGGTCGGTACTAAATACCAGGTTCCCGTGAGGCAACCTGGTTCCAAATAGGATGGCCCCCTGGCTGCTGTGTACCCGGCTTACCTCCCTGGAGAGCCTGTCCCAGCGATATATGCCTGCCAGCTCCACCGATCCGGTATCTGTTCCCCAGTAGACCGCCTCCTCGGTGAAGACCAGTTGTGTGGTACGCCAGGCCTGACTTCCGGTGCCAATATGATTGATGGTAGTAAAGTCATCCTCCGACCAGCCTATTTTGGCCTCGCTGTCGGAGTCCCCTGTACTGATCCACAGGCGCCCGGTAAAGGGATCCTGCTGGAGGCCATGGATATGGCGTATTTGTCCCGGTTCGTAGGTATAGACCACCTCCCAGCTCTCTCCTCCATCCCTGCTTTTATAAATATGCACCACTTCTCTTTCTGAGTTTCGCCAGTATTCTCCCCAGTAGACCTGATTTCCCTCCGCTGTCAGCAAGCCGTTGCTCAGAATGCCCCTGCCCACACCAAAGCCATAGTGCCTCAGTTTTATGGTTTTTTTAAAGGAGATCCTTTCCGGGGAACTAAGCCACATGAAACCGGCCGACAAGACGCAGAGGCTTCCAGAGCTGGTGATGGCCAACTCCAGACATTCAGGTTTATTGGTAAATTTCCTGAACAGGGTGAAATTATTCAGCCAGAGATAGGAGCGTCCGGTGGGCACATGAGCCATCCTGGTAAATTTATCCTCCCCATTCCTTTTCCGGTACAGCACCAATCCACGGGAGGCCCACAAATGTCCCTGGCTGTCGAATTCCTGGACAATCAGCTCCCTGGCTCTTAAATACCTGTTAGGATAAGCTCCCCCCGGGCGGAGTGCTATGGTCCGCGGACCCCTGTAATCAAAAAAGAGGTAGACCAGTAAAACAGATAAAACAGCCAGGGTAATAATCAGACTACTCATGCTCACTCCCAAAAATCGTTGAAAATATGATCTTAATATCTTTAATAAAACTCCAGTTATGATAATAGTCCAGGTTAAGCCTCACCTTATCAGGCCAGAGCACCTCGTCATTATACTTTTGCGGATCCTCCTTTGAGGCCAGCAACTCCTCCTCCCGGGCATACTTCAGGGATGCCGGTCCCGTGATGCCCGGGCGGAGCTTCAGGATGAGTCTTTCCTCACCCTTCAGCCTGTCTATATATTCCGGCATATCGGGCCTTGGACCCACAAAACTCATATCACCGATGAAAACGTTCCACAACTCGGGCAGCTCATCCAGCTTATACCGTCGCAATTTGGCTCCCAGGGGGGTGATGCGCTTATCTCCCCTGACCGAAACGGTTCCTCCACCATGATCCAGGGTCATGCTCCGGAATTTATAAATGGTGAAGGGGTTGCCGTTCCTGCCGGCCCGTTTCTGACGGAAAATAGCAGGACCGGGCATTTTCACCTTGATCAACAGGGCGATGACCAGTAGAAAAGGAAAGAGGATAATCAATCCAAAAAAAGAGGCTAGAATATCAAAAATTCGTTTCATGAGCGAGTTTCCTCCCTGGTAAATTCAACCAGCAGGTAATCATTGGCAAGCTCTTTCAGGATCTTCATGGAGCTGTTTTTCGCGTGTGCCTTGATCACCGCTTTATTGTTGTTGGAGATGGTGGAGTAGCAGCGAAAAGACATTCCCCAGGCTGTTTCATACATGAGTTTGTTCATGGTAAGGCCAATGCCCTTCCCCCGGTATTCCTTATCAATTAAACGCCCCACAAAGCACTTTTTATTGGCAAAAAACCGGAGGAAAAAATACCCGATCAGCTTTTCTCCATCAAAGGCCCCCATCATCAGGAGGGAGCGATTTTTAAACTGTTGCTTCAGGGATTTATGGTCGAAGCCATGGGGACTGAAATATTTCAGGTCCGACTCGTCCTGCTTTTGAATCAGCCTGTACAGAGCCGGTTCCTCCTGCAGGTCAAGTTTCCGGTAGAGGTAAGGCGGATGAGGATGTTGCTGAAAAACAACGGGAAGCAATTTATTCAGTCTACCCGAATAGAGCAGATAGAATACAAAGGCATTGATCTTCTCTATGATTTTCCAGAGGAATTTAAAATGATGCTTCAGGAAAATGAGAATCCCTTCCATTAGAGATATTTTTCAAGTTCTGGCTTAAGCCCTTTTTTAACAGGTAGTTGCCAAAGTATTTTACACCAGTTGTGGTTCCCCTCTATGAGAAGGGGCCCCCTGGAGGTGAAGGCCACGTCCCATCCAACAGATCTGTTCCCGGGAACCACTAATGCTGCCTCCCTGACCATGTCAAGGGCCTCCTTCCAGAAAGGGATCTGGAAATCCAGGATCTGCACCCTGGTCAGGGGATGGACCGTAATATCAGATTTCACAATATCGCTGAATACGGCGGGTCCGACCACCTTCCCTGTAACAGGATCCACGGGGGCCGCCGCATTTCCCGCGGCGAGGTTATCCACAAATGAATCGATGGTAATCCGGAGCCTGGCGGCCAGGATCTCCACATTGCCCTCGTTCACCTGGGTAATAAGCCTGGCTGTATTGATCCCGGAATCCGATAGTTTTTCCATATCCGGATGCTGTACGATAAACTCCTCCACCAGATCAAAATTCCCCGCTTTCATTGTCTCAATCAAAACGGCTGGACTCAGATCCCTGCTGTCCAGGACACTGATCTCCTTGCCGGCCTGGCCCAGGGAATTCTTCAGCACCAGCTTTCCTGCGGGCTTATCGATCAGGACCTGAGCAAGTCCGGGATCCTCTGTTATCTGGGACAGAGAGGCAAACCCGCGGTGGGTAAACCCGCCATATCTCTGGTGAAAGGAGAGCTTGTCCTCCAGAAGTCCCCGGACGTTTTCCGGATTCATCTTCTTCTGGTACTCAAACATAAATCCGGTCCCGGCCCAGAGCAAACGCTCTTTCTCTGGCAGCTCATAGAAACGGAACAGGAAATAGTCCAGTATGGAGATGTTGTATTTAAACACAGCTGCCACGGCAGAACCGAGCAGACGAAGCCTGGAAATCCCGGTGCTGTGGGATGCAAAGCGGAGAAACTTCCCCAGCTTCTCTCTGTCAAGGCCCTTCAGGTAGTAGCCCAGGTAAAGAACTCTTTTAATTTTCATCCTTCGGAACAATTAATTCATAAAGCTGCGCCGATGAAAGGAATTCCACATCGGGCCATCTGCTGGTAATCCGGGCCAATAGCTCCTTCAGGGCCGAAAGTCCGGTTTCCCTGTTATCCGGATCCATATACCCGGAGAAATTGGCCCTGTGGGAGCTGACAATGGCAGGGCGGTTCCAGCTAAAAGCCTTGTCAATCTGCCCCAGAGTATAGGAGACCCAGTCGGACTGCATGGCGGAAGTGGGTTCGAACACCACGTTCCTTACTCCAGCCACCACGCCGGAAGGGAGTTTTTTCCCTGTATAATATAGTTTTGTCTTATAGCTGCCCTTCCCCTGATGCTCTTTCTTTACCAGCGGCATATCCACAAATTTTATTCCTCCCTTCCTCAGATGGGTGTAGATGCTGGAATGCTCCCCACCCGCCGGAGCGGTGAAGTGCACCGAGCGATACCCGAATACCTCTTCGAATGCATTCAGACCATCTTCGATTAACGCTTCAAAGCGCTCATTTTCCTGCATCTCCCAGAAGGCAAAGGCGGAAAGATAGGAGAGTGCGGGATTCCGGTGATTCTTCAGACCAATATTGGAAGAATGTTTAAGGGCGGTGAGCAGGATCTCATCCCTGTCAGCCAGTTTCTCTTCCAGGACTTTCAGGTTAAAATGCTCCCTGCCGTGAAACTGGGGGACCATAAGCTTCCGGCTGATTCCCTCTTTCCACAGATCCCAGGTCCCCTTATAGGCGTCCGGATCCCTGGCGGCCAGTTTATCAAAGGTTACAGGCAGCAATTCATACCGGTAGCTCCGGAAATCCTCGCGGACCATCCTTTCAAAATCCATATTGCAGGGAACCGAGAACGGGGTAAATACCGCTGGATTATCCGATTTATCCCTGACCGATTCCAGGACCTCAAACAGGGCCTCCAGGTCCTTCCGGGTCTCCATAGATTCGGTATGGTCATACCTGACCATGGGTGCATCGATGGCTTTCAGGGCTTCCAGTGCCTCCCTGGAAGCCATGCGTACCACTCCGTAATCATCCACAGAAAACACCACAATTTTTCTACTGGTTTTCCACCCGATCAGGTGTTTGGCATTCTGTTTTAACTTATCTAACATGCGCTCTTTAATGAGTATAATTTTCTATGGTCTCCAGAAGAGCCCGCTCAAAATGACGGGCAAGTTTTCTTCGGTCAAACTCCTTTTCCGCAAAGGCCCGGGCGTTTTTACCCATCTCTTCCAATCTCTCTGCATCGCTGCTTAAGGTCACCAGTGCACCGGCAAAATCACTGGCCTGATCGGGTAAAACCACCTTTCCCAGATCGTTCCCGGATATCATTTCAGCCAGCCATCCCGGATAGTTGTTGAGCACCGGGAGTCCTGCAGAGATATAGTCAAAGAACTTGTTGGGTGATGTGCCAAAGTAAAAAGCCGGCACATTGGCCAGTAACATCAGTCCAATATCTGCTGCATGCAAATAATTTATAAGATCTTTCTTTGGCACCGGATCCAGCATTAGGACATTATCTAAGCCCTCCTCCCTCACCCGGTCTGCCAGGTGCTTTTTGACTTTTCCGTCGCCAATCAGGACCACCTTAATGTGTTTATGCTCCGGCTCCTTATTCAGGATAGCCGCCGCATCCAGTGCGGCATCCAGACCATTTGCCATTCCGTGAGCTCCAATGAACACGGAGATGAAGTCATTTTCGCTGCACCCGGGGATAAGAGACCTGGCGTGTTTCCCCGGCTTAAACAGATCCAGGTCACAGCCATTGGGGATCAAATGGACCGGGATGGTCCTGGACAGCCTTTTCTCCACCCCCTGTTTAATCCCCGGAGAAAGCGCCACACAAGCATCAGCCCTGTTATAGGAAGCATATTCCAGCCTCCCCATGGCCCAGAGCAATAAGCGGTTTTTAATGATCCCCATTTCACGTGGCAGCTCCGGCCACAGGTCCCTCACCTCAAATACAAAGGGTTTGCGCTTTCCCCGCCACTTCATGACTATCCCGGGAATTCCCGCCGTAATGGGGGTTGAGCTTGCAAAAACAATATCAAAATCCTCCTGGAATACCAGGCGGATGCTCCGAAGTGAAAACTTGATAAAAGCCATCGCCCTGGAGAATAAACTCATTTTGTTATTGTAAGAAACATTCAGTTCTATCAGGTCTATTCCCTCGTAGGATCCCCTGCGCTGACCTTTCTCATAAGGATTCCCCAGCAAAGGGGATTTTAATCGTGGCGATTCACCAAAGACCATCGTCACACGGTGCCCCTGTTCCACCAGGTAGCGGGCCATCTCATAGGAACGGATGCCCGAATTACCTTCGGGTGTACAGAAATACTGATGGAAATAGAGAACTTTCATTAAGAGATTTCAATTGTTGTTTTAACTTCTGTATTGTTTTTTGAGCAGATCAGGAGGCGATGGCAGGGTGCTGCCTGAAAATAGTGGCGGGAACTGGCTTGTTCCCTGACTGACAGCTGTGCATGCTCAGATACCTTCACGCTCCCCCAGGGCAGCATCAGCCGGTTCCCCCGGGAGTCCAGGGTATAGTCACCTTCCTGGAAATTAAAGCCCAGCTCCACCTTTTCTGCAGTTCCGCTGAAGCGGTCCCTGAGCACCCAGGTATTCCTGCTCCACGTCACCTCCCTGGCATGGATATTTCCTGCCGCATCCCTGTAGGAACCTTCCCAGCTTCCTGCCTGCTGACTTTTCCGGGAAATCTCCCCCACTTTTATTGGCTTTAACCATTTTGCCATAAGAAAACGTCCCAGACGGGGCATTTGTTCCCGCCCGTCAAAGGAGAGGGTGTTGTGGGAGTGTACCGATTTCAGATCGGGGATCCTGCTCTCCGGGGGAGGATTATAGGAGTAGCTTCCAGCATCGAACAGGAGATTGTTCCCTCCGCCCCAGAGGTCAAAATGGAGGGCATCGTTATGAGAAGGCCTGAACCTGAAGTTGGGGAAGCGAAGCATGGCCCATGAATCCGCCCCCGACATCACCACGTAGCCCGATGGAAATACCCTGGAGTCTTTCGCAAAAGGTTCCGCCTGTTTCTCCACAAGCTTAATCCCTGACCAGTAAAGTGCTTCATTGTAGGAGCCCTCCTGAAAAGCCGGCAGGTTTTTCAGGAGCATCGAGGCCATCTGAAGGGAGGGTCTGAAGTCGCGATAGCCGCAGGAGTGATTAGCCAGCAACATGGTTCCGTCATTGGGCCCCAGGTTTGGAGCATCGCCCGATTCATCAACAAGCGCATACAACCACTCCTTAACCCTGTTGCACTGCGCATAAAAAGCCTCACTGAAGCGGAGAAGCCGGAGCCTGGCATTCCAGTATAAGATAAGGTTCAGGGTATCCAGCAGCAAACGGTGGTAAACGATAGAGTGCTGGGAAAAACTTCCATCCTCATAGGTCAGCTTCCTCAATAATTGCTCCAGGGCCCTCCTCCCCTTCCGGGCATAGCCCCTGTTCCTTTTCCGGTCCGCGCCGGACACCCTTAGTAGCCAGTTACCACCTATATAGAGCGCAGCTGCTTCGCTGGTGGCATGATTGTTCCTCTGTGCAAAGGCATAGCGAATGTTGGAGGATATCTTCTTCAGATGATGGCCAAGCAGTTCTACCAGCTTCTCTGATGGCTCTTCTGCCTGTCCCAGGATGGTGGCTGCATTCAACAGGGCCAGCAGCCGGAAGGAGGTCTCCTGTCCGCATTTCCAGTGGGGGCCCTGATTCAGCGGATTCTTGCTGATCCAGTCATCCAGCCACTCATTCAGGGTTTCCAGGTAAACCGGGTCCCCGCTGACCACATGGGCCCTGGCCAGGATCCCCAGCCAGGGAAAGCGTGAAGCTTCCCAGATACACTTGATGTCCCCCGGTCCGCCGGAAAAATCCGGAATCTCTGACCAGTGCCTGCCCGGATCCTTCAGGACCTTGCCATTAAAGGGATTGCGGAACCAGTCCGGTGGATTCTCCTGCTCCAACCAGTGAAAAGAAAAATAAGGAAGAGATCCGCCAAGGATCCGGTTTGCCTGGTCCAGGAGGGGCTTCCTCCAGGCAGAGGGAAAATCCTCTGCCCTGACACCGACAGAAAATACCGCCCCGCCTGCCCTGCATTCCACTACAGGATTTTTTCTTACAAAATACCCCGATTTCAGGCGCAAACGATAGAAAAAGACATAGAGCACATTCCCAAGACCCAGCTTGGGAAGTAGCTCTAAATACCAGATCAGTTTTACGAGTCTTCCGGCTTTCATCAATTAATCCACGTCGATCCAGCGCTTCTCTTTCAGACTGCGCAGGGCGGCAAAGGAAGCACGCGTCACATTCACCATCTCATCAAAGTTTATCAAAGGTTCTCCGCCCTCTTTTATCCGGCGGATATACTCATGAAACTGGGTACGGTGCCCCTTGTCGATCCGTCCCTTGACCGTTTTAAACCCTTTGGCGCCATAAGCCGTGGTTCGACGGAAATTATCCAGCACAAATACCCGTTCCTGCGAGAAGAGTTCAAGGCGCTCCTTGCTGTAGGATTTGGCTCCGTTTGCAAAATAGTTGATCACCGCATTACTGCCGTTGGCAAATTTCAAGAGGATGCTTGCATTATCTGTGTTCTCCTCCATCTCTGTACCCATGCTGTTCATACAGACCGAAGTGATCCCGGAGCCTGCCAGATAGGCACAAAGATCCATGTAGTGGCAGGCCTCGCCGATAATGCGTCCGCCGCCAACCTCCATATCATGCACCCATACCTGGGGGGGAATAAATCCGGCGTTCATGGTGGCCACGATATTCAAAACTCCGGGATTTTTCCCGATGGCTTTCTTAATGGCCCGGGTATGCGGGGAGAAGCGCCGGTTAAACCCTATGGTGAGCGTGGGCTTTCGTTCATCATCCCCGGACTTCCCGTAAGCTTCAATGATCTCCTTGAGTTGCTCCTCCCGGATGGCCATGGGCTTTTCTACAAATACATTCTTACCGGCCTGCAGGGCTTCTTTAACAAAGCTTGCATGCGAATTATGACGGGTGGTTATAAAGACCGTATCCACCTCCTGATCGTCCAGCAGTTCCCTGTAATCGGTTGTGCTGTGGGTAAAGCTGAACTTCCTGGCCAGGGTGGTCCCGGAAACTCCCCCTGAGGAACAGATATATTTCATGGAGGCCCCTGAGCCCTTCAGGGCAGGCAGCATGGTCATCTTGGTAAAGTTACCGGCCCCGATAAAGCCACATACCCCCTTCTGCCCGGCAAAGGAGCGGGACTCCAGAACCACGGTGTTTCCCGGGGCCTGCTCTTCTGCAGTCTCTTCCGGGTATTTTAGCAGGGTGGCTATGGATTTTGACTGGCCGATATCATCGTATACCTTTGAGAACTCATCAATGCTAAAAATATCCGATATCAACTCCTTCACATGGAGAGAACCGCTTCCGATAGCGGTCAGGATGGCCTCAAAATTCCTTTTTTCGGTCCACCGTACAAAAGGCAGGGGATAGTCTATTCCCTTTTGTTCATAATTATCGTCATAGCGCCCGGGACCATAGGAGCAGCTAACCTGGAAGGTGAGCTCCTTCTCATAAAACTCGGCCCGGTTAATGTTCAGACCGATCACTCCCACCAGGACGATCCGTCCCCGTTTCCGGCTCATCTGTGCCGAGTTGGAGATAATCTCCTGGCTCTTGGACGAAGCGGTGATCACTACCCCGTCTGCACCAAGCCCTCCTGTGGCTTCCAGAACGCTCTTCACCGGGTCCTTCCCCAATGCCGGGTTAATGGGAATCACGCCCCAGGAACTGGCCAGCTTGCACTTTTCTTCATCGATATCAATCCCGATCACCCGGCATCCGTTGGCCAGCAACATCTGAGCTGCCAGCAGGCCCAGCAGGCCCAGTCCATACACCACAACAGTCTCCCCAAAGCTTGGATTCAGCAGGCGGATCCCCTGCAGGCTGATGGATCCGATCACCGTGAATGACGCCTCCTCACTGCTGACGGCTTCCGGTACTTTTGCCACCAGGTTCTTCGGGACACAAACATATTCAGCGTGCTTCCCATTGGAGGCCACCAGGTCTCCAACCCTGAAGTCAGTCACGCCTTCGCCAATTTCAAGGACTTTCCCCACGTTGCAGTATCCCAGGGGTAAAGGTTCATCCAGGCGCTTAAATACGGTTTCCACCGTGGGCATCAGTCCATCCGACTTCACCTTATCCAGTACCTGCTTCACTTTTTCAGGTTGTTGCCTGGCTTTCTGTATCAAATTGGCTTTCCCGAACTCCACCAGGCTCCTTTCAGTCCCCAGGGAGACCAGGGTGTGCGTGCTGCGGATTAAAAGTTTCCCTTTACCGGGTTTGGGTACCGGGACATTCTTCAGGAAGGTCTCCCCGGTCTTAAAATTGTGAATGATCTGCTTCATAGGTTTTCTAAAATTTCAATATATTTTTGAGCTCGTGTTGTTGCTGTTTCAAAAGTTTCCAGCCTCTTTATTCCACGCTCTATCATCTCGGAACGTAAAGCTTCGCTGGATGCCAGCGAATAGATGGCCTCCCCGATGCTGGCGGGTGACTGGGGATCAAAATAGACGGCGGCATCGCCAACAGCCCTGGCAAAGGGCATATCGGAAGTTAAGACCGGATTCACCATTTTCATTGCCTCCGGGTAGGTAGCTGAGAAACACTCCAGCAGCGTTGGCATAAACATAAAGTCAGACTGCTGGTAGAGAGCCGGGGCCTGGCTAGATGGAGACCCCGCCCCAGAACCAGAATGTGCCTCGCGTGCTTCTCCTCAATATCCTGGTAGTCCTCCCGCTTCAGCGTCAGCACAAATCTAAAATTTAATTGTGGATGGTGCTCCTTTAAATAATCAATGACCCGGGGGATGATACTTAAGTTCTTATGACGGTAATTGGCGGTAATGGATAGCATGGTGACCCCGTCAAAGTCCGGCAGCAACTCTCCCTTTTCCCACTTCTCCGCTTCATCAAATATCTGGTTGTAGGTATTGGAGACGGTAAAGATCCTTTTCGTGGGAAGAAGGCCGGCCAGACGCTTGGAGGTATCGCTGGTCTCGGTGACGATCGCCTGGTTGAAGTGCTTAAAATCATACATGTGAAATAGCTTCAGCACCTGCACCTTCAGCTTCCGGAAAAAAGGCATCTGCTGCACAAAGGGAGAATCCGGGTAAAAATAACCGGCTTTGGCAAAGCCCACCAGATGAGGCCGATCCGGTTTCCAGTAGGTAGGCCCAAACACGGTAAATACCACATCGGGATCGATTTGAGCCAGCAGCCTGTTCAAATGCCTCTCCCTTCCGGTAAGCGAAAGGTATACAGATGGCCGGACATCATAGGTAAAGACCCGCTGATTTTCCTGTTTCTCTTGTATCTGAAAATCCTTTGCCAGGGTGGAGGAGAGGATAAAGTAGTACTCATGATCACTTCTCTTGAAGCATTCGGACACAAAGGAATGACCCACCTGCAGTACTCCGCCTTTCTTCAATGTTGAACAGTTGATCAGGATTTTCATGGGTGCACGGGGTCTATGCTAAAGTTCATTTCTTGCTTGAAAATAAAAACTGCCGGTACTCTTCAAAAATGGTATCCACGTGCAGCCTGGAACGGATCTTGACTGCCTCTTTTCCCAGGCGCTCCCGTTTCTCTGCATCTTCGATCAAAAGATCCAGCTCACGGGCATAGAGTTCGGCTTCGTCTTCATCAATAAGAATACCGTTTTCCCCATTGCAAATGATGTCGGCCGGCCCTGCCACGCAATCATAGGCGATACAGGCCAGACCATGGGCCATCGCCTCACAAAGGGCATTGGGAAATCCTTCAATATCGGAGGTAAGCACATAAATTCTGCTCTCCCCCAGGAAGGAATCCACATCCCGCTGCTGTCCGGCCAGATTCACCCGGTCCTGCAGGCCATATTCAATGATCTGTTTTTCGATGAGTTCCCTGAATCTGCCCTCACCCACAATCACAAGTTTCCAGCTTTTATTCTGCAACAGGGACATGATCTTCAGCAACCTGTCATACCGCTTTTCCCGCACAAGTCTGCCCAGGGCAACTATCTGGTTCTTTTTCGTGTGCCGGGTCAGCTCTATATGCCTCAGTGGATTATGGATCACCCGGATGTTCGCTTGTGCCCCGTTCAGGCGGGCCGCCAACAGCTCCGCTGCTTTGGAGGTCTGTGCAATGATGCCTGCTGCCCGTTTATACAGGAGCTTGCTCAGCTTCAGGTTAAACTTGCTGAGCCGCTTATTGGGACTGCTTCGGTCAGAAATGTAGACCGGGGTTTTTAAGCCCAGGGAAGCCATCAGCACATAGGAATTATACCGTTCTCCAAAGGAGAGCACGGCATCCGGATCAATCTTTTTGACAGAGCTCCGCAAAAAGGGAAAGAGGTAAAAGGCATAGGTGGCATTAAACCTCTTGCGTATGGAGGGCCTGACAATCCGGATCCCGGGATCGAGGGTATAGAATATCTTATCTCTGAACATCAGGATCAGCCAGACCTCCGTGCCGTGATTGACCAGGTAGTTGGCCAGCTCCGACATCACTCGTTCCATTCCTCCCGCCTTGAGCGAGGGGATAATCAGACATATCTTAGTACTCTGCATTGCACTGGATCCTTTTGAGCTTAGCTTTTTTTACGGACCTCCTCCATGACCCCCTCCACCATCCAGGCGAAGGGTTCGAAGGTTCCCGGATAATAGTTCAACTCCTCGTCAAAGTAGCCATGATCAAAGGTAGGCTCTCCCGAAGCATAACTGATCTCCACAATCACCGGTTCGTTCCGATCCATGACAAAATCGAAGGCTACGCTCTGCATCTTCAGCCTGTTGGTCACCTCAAAGGCAATTTTTACCGCCTTTTTGGGCACCTGAGACAGATCATAATCCGGGATGTTGCTGCCTGAGGCGCGGAAATCGCCCGGCCGTACTCCTCGCCGGGAAGCAAAACAGCGATTGTAGGCATAGGTGACCCGTATGTCGTGGGTATTATCCGGAATAAAATCCTGGAAGTAGATATAACCCCGCTCCCTTCCCGCATTTCGGGCATAATCGGGCCGTTTTACCAATCTGGCTACTCCGTGGAGTACTTCGCTGAATGCCACCATGCCTTTGCGGTACTTTTTCCATCGGTCTCTCAGACCACCCCAGGCATTAAAGGCTGGAAATCCTTTCCCAAAGGCCCTGCGAATCAAGCCACGGGCCTGGCGTTCTGTACGTGCCAGTCTCACATTGGAGGAACTGGAGCCTCCCCGGAGTTTAAAGACTTTGGGAAAGGTAGCACCACGCGCCCAATCCAGGGCTTCTTTTTTGGAATAAAAGGCATAAGAGGGAACCAGGGGCGCATGAATGGCTTCCAGCAAATACTTCTGGCCCAGTTTGTCATCGAAGTGCCAGTTGGTATTAAAATCCGGGAAGACCACCTTACCTGCAGATTCCAGGGAAAAGAGGAGCTGCTTGGCAAATTGCATGTCCTTGGCATCGATATGATAATGATGCCACATCAGGGCATCACAATCCTCCAGTTGAGCGATGATATCGTTATCGAAGCAGGAAACGATCTTATACTCAATTCCTTCCCGGATCATATAGTCAATCCAGTGCTGACTGAACGACCCTTTTCTGTGGTGTACTGCAATCTTCATGGTCACTTCTTATTACAAATGAGCCTGCCCAGCTGAGGAGTGGTCATAAATTCAATATCCGGCCAGCGCTTCAGGGCCCTGGTAAGAATCTGATCCAGCATCTTCAGGGTACGGTCCCGGTTGCCGGGTTCAATAAATCCCGCATAGTTGATGCGGTGACTGCTGATCACAGCAGGCTTTTGCATCCGGAAAGCAATCTCCATCTCAGATAGACACCTCCCAACCGGATCCTTGATTCCCATCTTAAAGAGAGAGGGTTCGAACAGGGTATTCCGGACCATAAAGATCTGGCCCAGCTCGTTTTTTTTACCCAGGTGCACATCATAAAAGCGATCCTTTTCTCCCGGGACAGGCTCCCTGACCTGACGGATGCCCTGCAGGAAGTTAACCCCCAGCTGTTTCACGGCGCTGTTAAAGTCGGGGCTCCAGGTATAATTGGTTGGAATAATGGATTCAGAGCTGTATCCAAAAAGTTCCTTAAAGAGTTCCAGTCCCTCCAGGAAAATCCTGAGTTTATCCTCCTTATCCTCCCAGGAATCGTAGCGGGTTGCCCCCACAAAGTAATTGCCTTCGGAGGAAGTTCCTGACGGCAATAGAACCTGGCATCCCGTGCTCGAATCCAAAAAGTGCGTCCTTGTTTCCTTCCCGGAGGGCAGACATAAACATGCTGACATTCAGGTGCTCCCGGCCATGGAACTGGGGATGGAAAACTCCTGCCTCCATCCCCTTCAGCCAGAGGTTGAAGTTGTTATGGTGCGCGGGATATTTCTTAAAAGTCTCCGTGATTAGCTCGTAATGGTAGGTTTTAAAGTCCGCAGCCCGTATCTTTTCAAAATCGGGATTGGCCACCAGGCAATTGGCCGTAATAACCGGGGAGCTTCCCTTTAGATCCCTATGGGAGAGGAGCAGGTCAAAGAGGTTTTCCAGGTCCTCCTCACTGGCCAGGGAATCATATCTTTCATACTCGGAGGTATCTACCGGATACCCGGCCTCCAGACACTTCTGATATACCTCCCGCGAAGGCATCCGGATACTTCCCCAGTCATCGGACTCAATCACCACAATCTTCCTCCTGGTCCTCCAGCCGGGGATATTGGTTCGAACGCGTGCCAGGTAGGGTTTAAGCATTTGCAAAATTCCTAAAATAGATTCTTAAGGTCCTGAATGAGGGGAACAGGGTCCGAGTAGATGAAGACCGAAACAGGATTTCCAATGATGGTCATGATACTGAAAAAATCCATTCCTATTCTAATGGCTACCAGGCAGTAGAGGAGTTGCATCGGAATGGTTATTATTCTTACAAAAAGCAAGTTTCCTTCCTCTGCAACTGTTGCAAAGTAGAGGATGAAAGAGGCAAACATAAAGGTATTGGCCACAATTATAAATCGTTGCCCGGAGGGAACCAGGCTGGCAAGATTTGAAAAACTGTAGACCAGGAGAGCAAAACATAAAAGGGTGAGGAGGCCTTTTCGTTCCCGGATGGCCTGCCGGTCAATCACCGAGATTGCCAGCACGAGTATATAATTCACCCAGCGTATGGCAATGGTAGAGTAAGTGATAAACCAGGGGAGTTCCTCCTCTATAAATCTGCGCTCCTCCGCATAATCGGGATTGGTGTAATTAAAGACCTTGGTATACAGAAATTCCGGCAGAAAGGAGAAAATGGTTCGCATCCATTGTAAATCAATTTCCCTGATAAAAGAGGTGATGATAAAGACCACCAGGAACAGGTTCAGCCTGTTCCGGATGGCCACAAAAAGACCCAGAATCCCTATCACTCCAACAAATGAAAAGTGGATAAATACCGCAAAGAAGGACCAAAACAGGGTTTTCTTATTCCCGTCCAGGAGATAGGGCAATGTTCCATACAGGAAGACCTGGGCCGCAAGCCAGAAACGGAAGCCATTGATGTTCCAGATGGGATTAAACAGGGCAAAAGAGAGAAGCAACAGGAGTACAAACCAGGAGGGCCTGCCTTCGATTCTGCTGAGGATGAACCAGATATTCCTGGAATAGAAGTATCCGAAAATGAGGCCGTAGATCATAAAAAGGATGGAGGCATTGTCCGTGACCCTGGAAACCAGGAAAGTGATCAGGGGCGAAACCACGTCCACATAGCCGGAAGTGACCGAATAAAAAGAGCGCCAGAGTTCCTCCAGGCTCATCCTGGAATCTGCAAAATAGAGCAAGAGCCGGGCATACCTGTCCGAGTCTGCACCGCCCTCCTCCGCAATAACAAAGGTAAACCCAAAGAATATGCAGAAGAGCCAGAAGAGATTCTTCGCCCAGTCATTATCCTTGTTCAGAAGGGAATTGATCAGACCTGTGATAGGTAAAATCAGGAACAGGAACAGGGAATTTCTCCTATAAGAAAACTCTGAATTACTCTGTATGTTCAATATCTTACTTGCCTTGTTCATGGAGCCAGTTGAAGAAATTTTTCTGTCACATTCTCAATCTTGTATTGCTCGGAGTCAACCTGCCGCCTGCCTTGATAATCTCCCGCGAGAAACTGTTGCACCTTGGTTTCATCAATGGAGTTACTGCAAATATTCAGAATAGGTCTTCCGGTAAAGGCATAATCAATCAGCTTGCTAGGAAAAGCAGTCGTATTGGACACGCAGTCAAATTTTGTATCCACATTCACCACAAAATCGCAGGCGCTTAACTCGTAAAGCAGTTCCAGGCGCGGAAGATAGCCTCTTACCTCCAGGCGCTCCTTAAAATGGGCCCTAAAAGGGGCATAATACTCGGGCTGTTCCGAAAATACGATAAATTTAAAGGGAGTCTCCACCTGTTTCAGGAAGGAGAAGAAGAGATTAAAATCCCGTATTCCGGGAATAACGGCGCCGGCAAAAGCAAAGGTAGGTAAGGTATTTTTCACCTTCTGCGCCACCCGGATCTCCCTGGTATTGAAACCCTGGGGAATCACTACCATCTTGGATCGAAATTCCTTGTAGAAATGATTCTTCAGGGACTCAAAGGGAACGGTTAATGTATCGCACTTCCTGCAGAACTTTTTTTCTACATATTTAAAATAGAAAGGTTTGCGAAAACTGTCCGTGGTGGCAAGCATATAGGGATCCCCGCAGTCGGCCACCCAGGTAGAGGCTATGGGATGCTTTCTTGAGCGTACCCGGGCAACGCCCCAGTGCACCGGGAAGGGCACTGCGATGGATATGAGCAGGTCGTAAGCACTCTCCTGTTTAAGAAAGCTGGAAATCCTGTACATATGCTCAATACCCGGGTATTCCAGCAAGAGCCCAAACATCCGCCTGGCCAAACGTCTGAGTTTTTTCATCAGGCTGTTCCCTTTGATGGCAATGGCCCGGTAGCGCAATTTTCCGTAGTATTTCAAGGTGACCGGGGTCTCTTTCAGAAACTCGCTGTAGTCAAATCCGGTATCAGGGATGCTGATTACCACTTCATGTCCCTGCCTGCAAAATTCCTTTACAAGTTCAGTGGTCCGAAACGAACGGGGAGAGTTCTTTGGATAGAAGCTAGCTGAAACAATTAAAATCCTTTTCTTATCCATTTTTATTTATCTTCTTTCTTCCTGTTTAAGAGGGGACGTACCAGGTCCCAGTAGTTTATCTTAAATAAGCTGGATGTCAAAACCAGCATCACCAGGTAGCCCACACCCACAGCGGAGATGAAAATAAGATTTCCCGCCTCCGGCAGCAGCCATCTGAATAGGAAGTATACCGGCAAAATAGAGATGCATGCATGCAGGCTGATGACCAGGATCCGGCCCACTGGAACCAGCGTAAAAAATGAGACTTTGATCAGCCTGGCCACATAGATCATGGGAGCGATCAGGCTTCCAATGGAGATTACCACATAGCAAAGCGCCACGGACATGGCCGTATCGAATATAAGGACGGCAAAATACTGGGACACCCAGGTGGAGATGGCAAGCACATAGTGCAAACGTGCATAGTACCTGGACTTACCCATGGCCAGGAGCAGGGAGGAGAAATTGATCACCTTAAACAGGTTTATCACAATGGCCGCCGTAAAGAATTTGGAGGAGTCAGCATAGGCCTCCGAAAACACAATGGTCACCACCTCCCTGGAAAAAAATAGAAAATAAATGACTATGGGGTAGATCAATACCACCGACTTCTGCAGTGCACTCCTCCATAAATTGGTAATCGTTGAAGCCTCCGCTTTGTCATGGACCGCCTTGGAAAAAAGTGGCATAAGGACCGTGGATGCTGCCCCTGTTATCATATGAATAATCGGCAGTTCAATAAAGCCATTGCTGAATTCAGCAAAAACTTCGGTACCAAAAAAACGGCTCACATAGAACTGATTGGCCGATTGCCACACTATGCCGGCCAGAGAAGCCGATACCAGCGGGAGACTATAGGCCAGGATCTCTTTAAAACCCAGGCCGGATTTCTCCTTCAAAATACCTCTGAACGGAATGTTCTTGAAATAGAAGGCCATAAGCAGGATCAAGGCTGAACTGACCATCCACCCATAAATAGCCATGAGGTAGGTCTGTCTGAACAGGATGACCGGTGCGACGATGAAGATGAGCATCAAGGTTCGCGACAGGGTACTGTATATGGCAATGTAGATAGTTTTCCGGTAGGTGGAGAAGATTCCCTCAATGCCCAGGGTGGGCAGCATCAGCATAGGAACCGGGGCAAAGTATTTTAAGCCCCTGGCCAGTTCCGGATTCTTAAGAACATCCGCAATCACACCGGAAAGTCCGAAAAGAAAAAGGGAAAAAGCAAGCCCTGTAAGGAACAGGACCTTGGTAATCTTCATCACGATCTCCTTCCCCTGGGCCAGGTCATACCTGGGAAGGAAGTAGTTAAAAACCCGGGGAAGCCCGGCCGTGAAGACGATCAACAGGGTGTTATACACATAGAGGACCTGCCTGTAGGTCCCGTATTCCGTTTTATCCAGGTACCTGGAGAGAATGGCTGCACTGATTATGGCGATGCCAAAGGAACTCAGGTTACCCAATCCGATCCACAGAGCCTGGTAGGTGTTACTCTTATTGTCTTTAAACCTCCGTTTACTCATTAGTCACCAGGTCTGTTAGAAAAAATATACCGAAGGTTGACAGGCATAACAGGATTATGCCTTTTTGCGAAAGCGCTTCTGGATTTCCTCTAAATGTAATGCAAAGGTTTTCTTATCAGCTACAGTTAACTTGGGCTTATATTCATACTTATATTTATATGAGTAACGGTAGTGGCTTCCCCTGGACTTCACATCATTCACCAGCAGGCTCAGGTGTTGAATCCCAAGCTCCCTGATCTCGCTTAAGGTTTCTGTCAGTATATTCTTTTTTGTGTGCCCGTTCCTGACAATCATCAGGAGTGAATCTGACATGTTGGCCAATGGGTAGATATCAGAGACGATCCCGATGGGTGCGCTGTCCACAATGATGTAATCAAATTTCTTCCGCAGCTCAGCAACCATATCCTTGAGCTGGTCCGAGCTGGATAGCTCGCCCGGGTTGGGCGGTACCGGACCCGAAGGAATGATGTACAGATTATCGAAATTGGTTTCGTAGATGATTTTATCCAGAGTGGTCCTTCCAATCAGGTAGCTGCTTATGCCATCCGCATCCTGAACCTCAAAACTCTTGTTCAGGGTGGGGCGCCTGAGGTCAAATCCAACCAGCAGGGTTTTTTTACCTGCCAGACTGTAGGCGGAAGCCAGATTGATGGCAGCAAAGGTTTTCCCTTCTCCCGGCATGGAAGAGGAGATGGTAATCAGGGGACATTTTTTATCCCTGGTAAAATAGTCCATTCGTGTGCGGAGGCTCCGGAATGCTTCCGACACCCTGGAGTCCGGTTCCATCAGAACAATGGTATTGTAGCCCAGTCTGCTATGAGGAAAATAAGCCACAATGGGAATATCAACAATAAAATCCAGATCCTCTTCGCTGGTGATCTTATTCTTTATGGATAGTCCCAGCCAGAAAATCAGGGTTGGAATGAGCAGGGTCAGTGCCAGGGCAATGGCCAGGGTATTGCTTGGATTGGGGGAGATGGGCCCGATGGATCTAGCACGGTCAATTAATTCGTTATCAGGGGCATTTGAAGCGCTTTGAATCTGTGCTTCCGCCTGCCTCTGGAGCAGAAAGGTATAGAGCTCATTATTCAGATTAAACTCCCTCTGAAATCCAAGCAACTGACGTTCCTTTACCGGAAGTCCGGCAGCTTCAGAATTTATCCTGTTGATCTGCTGCCTGTTTTCATCCAGGGCCATCTGGTTTGCCAGTTTGATTCCCACCAGGTTCTCTCTGATACTGCTTTTGGTATTCCGGATTCTCAATTCCAGTTGACCCTGAAGCGGGTTTCTATCTCCAACCAGGTTGCTGTAATATTCCGCCTGTAATCCGGCCAGTTCCTGAAGCAGGTTGGCCAGAAGGGGATCCTCTATCCCCATGGATGCAGGTGCCATAGGAGCTTCATCTGTATCCTGTCTGGACAGATACTCCTCCAGGTAGAGGAAATAGTTCCTTTGCAGAGTCAGGCGGGCCGTCTCAGTTTCCAGTGCTGCGGCCTGGTCAATGATCTGCTGCGCCTGGGCAGATACATCCATAATCCTGTTTCTGGATCTGAAATCCTGGAGACGTGTCTCCGTAAGTGCCAGTGAATCTGATACATTCCCGATTTGAATATCAATAAAATCTGTAATTCGATTGGCTTCCAGATTCTTCTTTTCCAGGTTATCCGCAATATAAACCTCTGTAAGTTTATCCAGGAAGATCACATCCTTGATCCGGTCGGGGCCCTCCAGAGAAAGACGAATGACACTACCGTCCCTGGTGGGATTCTCAACCTTCAGACGATCGAGATAGACCTCCGTTAGTTTTTCCTTATCACTGAAACGAATGTGTATCTTCTTACCTGAATTATATATGTCCTCTAATTCGGGTTGTGGGGAGATGACAAAGCTTCTGCCCAAAAAATCTATGTGCTGTCCAAATCTTAAAATGGTATCCAGCTCCACACCCTCCGGGGATTTTGCTGTCAACTCAAAATTATTATCCTCCAGATACTTGAAAGAGAAGACCTGATTGTCCGGGTAGGCAGTACTTCCCGGTTCTATCCTGATGGGACTCAAGGGGTAATAGGATGCCTCTCTGCGAAGACCTTTCCTGAACACATTTATGCCGAAAGGCAACTCATTCACCGCCTTCCGGATCATGGAATAGGAATTGATAATAACCATCTGATTATCCAGGTTCTGTACCCCGGGCCTTAATGCAAACCCCTCGAGCATATCACCCACGGGTGCATTGCTGTTCTCCTCGGAGACCAGTATGGTGCTATCTGCGTAGTAGGTTGGAATTTTATACTTCAGGTACAGGAGAGCCCCTGCGGCCATGACCACCAGGGACACCAGGTATACGTACCAGTTTCTGCGCATCATCAGCAGCAATTTCCGGATATTTCTCGCGTTGGAGTTACCCGGCTTTGTCTGCCTCATGGATTCCATTGTATTGTCAATCATGGGATACTTGCTAAGGATTTGTTATATATGAATGTAGTAAAATAAAGGTAGATACGGTAGTCAGAACCAGGGCAAATGGAAAAGTATTCATAGCAAAGAATTTACCTTTCATGGGCTGAGCATAAATCACATCGTTGGGGACCACGTAGTAGAACTCGGAATCGATCAGGTTCTTATCTGTCATATCAAATTCTTTGATGATGGATCCTTCCATGGTTTGCCTCACGACTTTAATGGTATAGCGATCCCCGAATTCCGTAATATCCCCTGCCAGGGCGATGGCCTGGAATATATTGAGCCGGTCCTTGTAGATCAGGTAGGTCCCGGGCGCTCTCACCTCCCCGAGCACGGTCACATAATTATTCACCAGGCGGACCGTTACGGAAGCATCAGTAACATAATCTTTCAGCTCGTTTACGATCATCTCCTTTGCCTCGTTCAGGGTTCTGCCGGCAACCTCCAGCTTCCCGATATAGGGTAAATCAACCATACCCTCCAGGTCAATGGAGTAGGACATCAGCTGGGTCGATTGTTCATTGGTGGTCATGGCCCCGGTCTGTGGAATGATGTTGAAGAGGGCCGCCAGGGTTGGATCCGGGGTATTTACCTTCACGTACAGGTTATCGTTTGGCTGCAACTTGTAGTCCACCGGAGGAACGTATTGAGTGGAATACTCACTCTCAGGATATTCCTGCAGATAGGTGGTCTTTTTGTTCACTACACATGCATTCAAAAGGAAAGATGCGAATAGCAATAAAAGGAGCCTGGATTTGTTCGTGTAAATTTTTTGCATGATGTGGATATGTGTCATAATCATATGGTTGGGTTCGATCTTTTAATCCTTTGACTGTCAGATTAGAAACAACTGTAACCTTTCACCATGATACAGCTCCGCCCACTCAGTCCCATGTCTGGACATAGAAAAATTCTCATTCACCTGAAGCATATGATGAAGTGAAACGTAAATATAGAAATTAAGTTCCAGCATATGGATCGTTCATAATTCCCATTTGACCAATGTTATTTATATAAGGAAAGCCAAAGAAAATGCTTCTTGGCTCCAATTCTTTCACTCATCTAATTCCAGTTGATACTCGCATATATTTTTGCCTATTTCATCAAAGCCTGAAGGTGTGGCGGAACAAAATCCCTCAAATCAAAAAGATGCATTTTCTGTTCATTCCTGAGTTCAGATGTTAATGCAAAGGACTCATTTGTAACATAATAGAATAATCCATCACTGCTGGCAATCGCTTCTACCTGGTGCAGCGGAAGCAGCAACTCGATACGGCGCCTGTTTCCTGAAAGAAACTGGTGATCCCGGAAATCATACATCATATAAAAAAACGGCTGCATCAAAGTGCTGTAACCACAAAGCACCAGGAGATTCATGGACTCCATAAAGGCGGCCCCGGTAATCAGACCTCCGGAATTAAACTCACCCAGACGTTTGGCTTCATGGCTTCCGGGTCTCTTGGGAATGGAATAAAGAGAGCTGCGGAAAGTGGTCCACTGCTTGGTAAACAGGTAAATACTATCCTCCGTTACGATAAAAGCCTCACAATCATAATCCGTCTGATTCGGAGCTGCCGGGTTCAGATCGACCTGGTCGGAATAGTTAAAACTAATGGTGTCAATGATCTGATTATCCGATTGAAGGGACTGTTTTTCAATTCTTAGAATATGCAGGTCCGTGCGGTCTCCTGACAGGTTGTTCCCCAGGTCACCCAGGTATAGATAATTCTCATCCTGCGAGATTTCCTCCCAGTCGGTATTTACGACCCCCTCAATATTTACGTATCTGAATATTAACGGATTACAGACTGTATCCAGAAGGTAGAGTCTGGTATCCAGGTCGTCGTTATGGGTCCACAGATGATCCCCGTAGCGGATCAGCCCCGAGCTTTCCAAAAGTTGATCGTGCAGTGGACAGGACCAGAGCGGAGCAAGCGAAACGGGATCATAGGTACAACTACCGTCACTTTCGCTGGCATCCGGATCAAAATTATTTGCCAGTGGATCCATGCAACCGGGCACCTGGGCACTGCAGGAGACCAGAAACAACATACACAACAAGGGAAGGAAAATACCGGGTTTATTTATTTTCATCCAGCAGCGCTTAACTCAGGGGGTTTCCAAATATTTTTTCATGCCGGGGGTGAACCAGACCTGGTAAGCACCCAATTCATCCCCGTATATGAAATAGGCATCCACTCCCTTCTGATCTTCGATGAAGTCTTTGGCCCTCTCCAGCCCCAGTACCATGCAGGCCGTTGCATAGGCATCGGCCGTCATACAGTCGTCACAAAGTATGGTGACGCTGAGCAGGCTTGAGGCTTTGGGAAAACCAGTGACCGGATCAATGGAGTGGGTAATCTTCACCCCGTCTTTTTCATAAAATTTCCGGTAATTTCCGGAGGTTGCCAGGGAACGATTGTGCATGGAGATAATCACCTGCAGCTGTTCCCCGGGGATCATGTTCCCGAATTCCGGCCGATCCACTCCAATTCTCCAGAAATTTCCCCTGGAGTTCACTCCCCGGGTGCGGATTTCACCTCCAATCTCTACCATGAAGTTCCTGCAGCCCACCTCCTCCAGGAAGGCAGAGACCACATCAACTGAAAAGCCCTGAGCGATGGCGTTCACATTAAGTTTCACATTAGGATCCGTTTTACGGACTTCCTCTCCTGCAAGGGATATTTTATCCATCCCAACATACTGAAGCAAACTATCCACCAGGGCGCTATCCAGGTCCTGCCGCTCACCCGGTCCAAAGCCCCAGGCATTGATCAGGGGTGCCAGGGTAATGTCAAAAGCCCCACCGCTTACCTGGTACACTCTGGCTGACTCACGAAAGACGCTGCGGAACAGGGAATCTGTTTTTACACCCGCATCGTTTCTGTTAATGGCACTGATGATACTGGTACTATCGTAGGAAGAGAGTGAAGCGTCGAAACGCTTCAGAAGTGAATCAATCTCTTCACCCAGGTTCCTGTCCGCGGGGTGCTGGTAGGTAATATGATAGCTGGTACCCTGGGTAAATCCCTGTAAATTCTGGTACTCACCGGGAGAAACAGGAGTGCAGGAGCTGATCCAGGCCAGGAAAGGAAGGAGCAAAAAGAGTTTGAAATTCATCGATCTTCTTTTAACAAACTCCAAGATACAAAACGGCACTCATAAAAACCACCCCATTTGCATGGGAAAATAAAAAAGGCCGCCTGAACTGGCAGCCTTTCCTATATTATGATTGAACGATACAGTTCCTAATGGAGCTGCAGAGTTTTAACTATCCAAAGTCGTCATAGTCTATCATTTCATCAGGGACCCCCATATTATAAAGCAGCTTGGATACCGCTGAATTCATCTGTGGCGGACCGCACATGTAGTATTCTATCTCTTCGGGTTCCTCGTGGTAACGCAGGTAGTTATCGTAAAGTACCTGATGAATAAATCCAACCGGTCCATCCCACTTATCTTCCTTCGCGGGTTCCGATAGCGCGATATTGAAGGTGAAGTTGGGGAAATCTTTCTCAATGGCCCTGAATTGGTCCTCGTAAAAGATCTCCCTCTTGGAGCGTGCCCCGTACCAGTAGGATACTTTCCGCCCGGTCTTCAGGGTATGGAAGAGGTGGAAGATATGAGAACGCATGGGGGCCATGCCGGCTCCGCCGCCCACATATACCATCTCATTCTTGGTCTCTTTGATGAAAAATTCACCATAGGGACCCGATACCATCACCTTATCACCGGGTTTCAGTGAGAAGATATAGGAGGAGCAGATCCCCGGGTTTACATTCCTGAAGCGGCCGTGGCTCACATCCCAGGGAGGCGTGGCAATCCGGATATTCAGCATCACAATGTTCCCTTCAGCAGGGTGATTGGCCATGGAGTAGGCCCGGTAGGTATCCTCGGTATTCTTCATTTGCAGATCCCACATCTTGTACTTGTCCCACTCATCGCGGTACTCCTCCTCCACATCAACGTCCGTTTTGAAGTCAACTTCCAGCTTGGGCACATCGATCTGGATATATCCACCCGATTTGAAATTGAGCTTCTCCCCTTCCGGGAGTCTGACCACGAACTCCTTGATAAAGGTGGCCACGTTGTGGTTGGAGACCACCTCGCACTCCCATTTCTTGATTCCCATGACCTCTTCGGGAATCTGGATGGTCATGTCCTCCCGTATCTTCACCTGGCAGCCCAGCCTCCACTGCTGCTGCTGCTCCTTACGGGTAAAGAAACCGGTTTCGGTGGGAAGTATAGATCCGCCACCTTCCAGCACCTGGCATTTACACATCCCGCAGGTTCCTCCGCCGCCACAGGCCGAGGGCAGAAAGATTTCGTTGCCCGACAGGGTGTTCAGAAGGTGGTTCCCGGTGAAACGGTGAACTCCTTGTCATTGACCTTCAGCTGTACGTCACCCTGCGGGGTAAGCTTGAACCTGGCATAGAGCAACATAACCACCAGCAACAGGATCACAAACAGGAAAACAGCAACGCTGATTAAAATCACTGTAAGTGTTGAAGTGAGAAATATCATAGTCCTATAATTTAATACCCATAAAACTCATAAATGCTATCCCCATCAAACCCGTAATGATGAAGGTGATGCCAAGTCCCCGCAGTGGTGCAGGAACATTGGAATACTTGATCTTTTCCCGGATGGCTGCAATACCCACAATGGCCAGGAACCAGCCTACTCCTGAACCAAGCCCGAATACCGTGGCTTCGGCTATATTGGCATATTCACGCTCCTGCATAAAGAGCGATCCGCCCAGAATGGCACAGTTCACTGCGATCAGAGGCAGAAAAATCCCCAGCGAGGTATATAAGGTGGGTGCAAATTTCTCAATAATCATCTCCACCAGCTGTACCATGGAAGCGATTACGGCGATGAACATGATAAAGGAGAGAAAGCTCAGGTCCACATCAGCCAGCGAGGGACTGATCCAGGTCAGGGCCCCGGCCTTCAGGATAAATTTCTCCAGAAGAAAGTCGATGGGAACGGTAAATCCAAGTACAAAGATCACAGCGATCCCCAGTCCCGTGGAAGTCTTAACCGTCTTGGAAACGGCCAGGTAGGAACACATGCCCAGGAAATAGGCAAAGATCATGTTATCGATGAAGATGGACTTGACAAATATGTTGACCAAATTTTCCATGAATACGGATTTTCTAAGGTTCAAACAAAATAAGCTTAGTCTTCAATCAGGTCTTTCCGGCGTGCCCGTTGTATCCAGATAATGACCCCCACCACCACCAGGGCCATGGGGGGAAGGATCATCATCCCGTTGTTCACATATCCGGCATCGTAAAAGGCCTGGGGAATCACCTGCATGTCCAGCAGGGTGCCCGATCCCAGCAGCTCCCTGAAGAAGGCCACGATGATCAGGATCACTCCATAACCGGCTGCATTTCCAAGTCCGTCCAGAAAAGAAGGCCAGGGCTTGTTACCCAGGGCAAAAGCCTCCAGGCGACCCATGATGATACAGTTGGTAATAATCAGTCCCACAAACACCGAAAGCTGCTTGCTCACATCATAAGCATAGGCTTTCAGGACCTGGTCCACCAGGATCACCATGGTGGCAATCACCACCAGCTGAACAATAATCCGGATACTGGGTGGCACCATCTTCCTCAACAGGGAAATGACCACGTTGGAGACCGCCATAACCACTAAAACCGACAGGGCCAGCACGATGGAAGGCTTCAGTTTCACAGTCACCGCCAGTGCCGAACAGATACCCAGCACCTGGACGGTGATCGGATTGCTCTGTCCCAGGGGCTCGCTCAGGAGCTTCAGGTTCTTCGGCGAAAATAAAGGTTCCTTTTCAGTACTCATATCTTAGTTATTTGCTATGTTCTTTAAAATAGGCCACATAACCGGTCAGGCAATCGGTCAACATGTCTTCCAGTCCCTTGGAAGTAATGGTCCCTCCGGAAATGGCATCTACCTGGTGCATGTTGCTAGGATCGGCCCCGCCCTTGACCACTTCAATGGATACAAATTCACCAGCCTCGTTGAAGATGGTCTTCCCAATAAAAGGCTCCTGGAACCAGCCGGTATTGATCTCAGCACCCAGTCCGGGAGTTTCCCCCTTGTGGTCAAATACAGCTCCTGCAATGGTATTCAGATCCTCCTCCAGGGCTACATATCCCCAGATGGGACCCCAGAGCCCTTTTCCCAGAACAGGGATTACATATTTTTTTGGCCCATCGTTCTCTGAATAAACAAAAACCGGATAGTTTCTTTCCTCCCGCGGCTTGCGGACTTCCGCATTGAGTGCCAGCATGACTTCAAAAGCATCGGTCTCAACCAGGTTTCCTTCGTAATCGACCACGTAGGAATCGGTAATGTACCGGATGAACTCCTCGTTGACGTAGGTGTTCTTATCGTCTGCCTCAGCTGCATCTTCAGCTTTGCCCACCGAGCGAAGGACATCCTGTTTCTTCTCGATCTGGACATTCATCTCCTGCATGGGCTTCAGCTGGGTGGAAACGAATGAAAGCAGCACTGCCACAATCGTTACCATGATCAGCGAAAAGACAAAAATGTATGTATTGCTAAAACTTCTCATGTTCGTTTCGTCTATTAGTTTGCTACTACGTTAGCTCGTTTCAATCTCTTTTTGATATTGGCTTCAATGATATAGTGGTCGATCAGAGGAGCAAAGACATTCATCAGCAGAATGGCCAGCATAACCCCTTCCGGATAGGCAGGATTCAGTACCCTGATCAGGATGGCCAGGAATCCAATAAGGAAGCCATAGATCCATTTGCCCTTTTCGGTCTGTGAGGCAGCTGACCGGATCGGTGGCCATGTAGACTGCCCCAAAGGCAAATCCGCCCAAAATCAGATGCTCCCAGAAAGGAAGAGCCATAAATTCGTTTACTGCAAAAATATTCAGGATCAGTCCCATGGCAGCTCCACCGGCAAAGACCGACAGAATGATCTTCCAGCTGCCCACCCCTGTCAGGATCAGGATCACTGCTCCGATCAGGATGGCCAGCGTAGAAGTCTCCCCGATAGATCCGGGAATGGTCCCAAGGAACATGTCCCAGGAGGTATAAGCCTCCCCCAGTCCGTTTACAAAGGAAGAAGTGTTCTGAGCCGCCTGTCCTAAAATGGTGGCTCCTGAATATCCGTCAATGATCCCCGTACCATCGGTAAGTCCGGCAATCCACACCTTGTCGCCTGACATGTAACTGGGATAGGCAAAAAACAGGAAGGCCCGGGCTACCAGCGCCGGATTCAGGATATTCATCCCGGTTCCCCCGAATACCTCTTTCCCGATCACCACGGCAAAAACAGTGGCAACAGCCACCATCCAGAGGGGTACATCAGCAGGCATCACCAGCGGAATCAGCATCCCGGAAACAAAGTACCCTTCGGCCACTTCCTCATTGCGCCATTGTGCAAAGGCAATCTCAATACCCAGTCCCACCACATAGGATACAATGATAATGGGAAGTATTTTCAGGAATCCGAACCAGACCATCTGCCAGAATCCTGCTTCAATGCCCATGGCCTGGAAATGATGGAACCCGGTGTTCCAGATTCCGAACAACAGGGCCGGAACCATGGCAATCAACACGATGATCAGGGAGCGCTTCATATCATTGGCATCCCTGATATGGACCTTTCCGCTAGTCACCTTATCCGGCACAAAGAGAAAGGTCTCGATGGCTTCAAATCCCGCCAGGAACATATGAAGCTTTCCCTCCTTTTCAAAAGGGATTTTGATCTTATCTACAAATCGTCGTAAACTCATGAGTATACTATGTATGTTTATTCTTCCATTTCTTTCCGCAGTGCCCTGAGTCCTTCCCGCAATATCTTGGTAACGGGGGTCTTGGAGGTACAGACAAATTCACAGAGTGCCAGGTCCTCTTCATCGATCTCATAGATGCCAAGCTGCTCCATCTTATCAATATCATTCACCAGGATCGCCTTTAGCAGTTGCATGGGATAGATATCCATGGGCAGTACCTTTTCATATTCACCAGTCATTACAAAGGCTCTTTCTCCCCCATGATAATTGGTATCCATATCAAACTTCCGATTGGGGGTCAGCCAGGTTGAAGCAAAAGACCGGGCAACCGACATCTTTTTAAAACCGGGAAGTATCCAGCCAAAGAGTTCATGATAATTTCCTTCGCGGATCACGGTGACCTGCGAATCAAAGCAACCCACATATCCTTTTTCGGCATCAATCTGTTTGCCATTCAGCACATTTCCGCTGATCACCCTGTTATTTCCCTCCTTCAGCTGATTTTCCAGCATAGGGGCCACCTCTGCTCCCCGGATGGTCCTAAAGTATTGTGGCTTCTCCACCCTGGCCCCGGTAAGTGCAACCACCACCGAAGGATCATATAAGCCGGTTTTGAAGAGGCGTCCGATGGCAACCACATCCTGGGGCTGAACCACCCAAACAATGTCTCCTTTGTTAATGGGATCCAGCTTGTGTATCTGGATACCGACATTGCCGGCCGGATGGGGACCTTTGAAGTGATTAATCTCCACTCCCTTGATATTATTCAGGGTACGCACCGAGGGGTACCTGCCATCCAGGTTCAGGTGTACCTTTCCTTCGGTCAGTTGTTTAAGGGTATTGATCCCCCACTGAAAATCCTCTTCCAAATCCTTCAAAATGAAATCATAATCGGGAGCCAGTGGAGCCGAATCAAAGGCTGAGATAAAAATGGCCCTGGGAACCTCTGCAGTCCGCGCCATAACCGTGTAGGGCCGTCGGCGAATCAGGGGCCAGAGCCCGCTGTTCAAAAGGTTTTCCACGATCTGCTCCCGCTTCATCGCTGCAGGATCACCCTGCACAAAGGTTTCGGCCGTATCTTTTCCATCATCCTCAATCACCACTTCGACAATCCTTCTGCGTTCACCCCGGTTGATGGATAAAAGGATCCCGCTCACCGGCGAGGTGAATTTGACTTCGGGGTGGTACTTATCGTAAAATATGGGCGTTCCCACCTTTACCACATCGCAAAGTTTTGGGATAATCTTGGGAGTTAGTCCGTGCCAGTCGCCCGGCTTGATTGCATACGTCTTGGCCCTTGGGGCCTTCACATAGATTTTCTCGGCCTGTCCGTTCATCTTGATGTCCAGACCCTTTTTAATCTTGATTACCTCAGCCATGGAATATTTTGTAACAGAATAATAATCTAAAATGATCTATAAAAATAACTAAATTTACCAAGCCACAAAGCGGGCTCAAAAATAAGTGCAGGCACGCAATTTGTGGGCATGATCCTGGATGTAAATTCACAGTGCGATATTATGAAAATAGCCCCCGTTCTCATAACATATATAATATTGATACAGGTCAGTTTTGAGTCTGCCCTTTGTCAGGAACCTTATTCGGATGACCAGGGTCAGGTGCGTGAAATGGTGCTGGATCACAGCGTAAAGACCGTGCAGCTGTACCGGGAAGGATGGCCCATGAGCTACCCGGTGATCCGGCTGAGTGAAGATGTTCCCCTGATTCTGGAGTTTGATGATCTTTCAGAAGAACAACCCTCCTTCATGTACCGCATCATCCACTGTAACGCCGACTGGACTCCTTCTGACCTGAGCGAGCAGGAGTATCTGGAAGGCTTCCCGGAGAACGAGATCAGGATCTTCGGCCCCCTCTTTTAACACCTATACCTCCTACCTGCACTACCGCCTCCAGATCCCTAACGAGGAGACCAGGCTCTTGCTCTCAGGCAACTACCTGCTGCTGGTCTATCGTGACAGGAATCCCGATGATGTGGTGTTTACCAGACGATTTATGGTAACAGAAGGAAGGGTAAATATCGAAGCCAACGCTCATATTCCGGATCTGAACCAGTACAAAGGGTGCTGCCAGGAGGTGGACTTCACCGTAAACCATGCCGGAGTGACCATTGATGATCCCTTCAGTGAAACCAGGGTGGTGGTCTATCAGAATGGCCTGTGGGACCTGGGTATCGAAATGCTGCAACCCTACATGATCAATCCTGGCCAGCTGGTCTACGACTACCAGGAGGAAAATATCTTCCCGGGAGGAAACGAATTCAGGTTTTTCGATACGAAGAATACCAGGACTCCCACCTATTATGTACAAAAAATCGAATTCGTGGATCCCTATTTCCATTTTGAACTGAAGCCAGACCGGCCCCAGTCGCCCCATAACTATTTTTCACAGGAAGATATCAACGGACGTTATGCCATGGAGGCAGAGGGAAGCCAGGATGCAGGGGTGGATAGCGATTATGTGATTGTGCATTTCAGACTGGAGATGCCCCTTCCACTGGAAGGCTCCGTATATATTGCCGGGGCACTGACCAACTGGCAGTTTGATGACCTGAACCGCATGGAGTACAGCGATCAGGAACAGGCCTATAAAAAAAGCCTGCTGCTGAAGCAGGGGGTCTATAACTACAGGTACCTCTTCCTGCCCTCCTTCAGCGAACATTTCGATATGGCAGAGATAGAGGGGAGTCACTTTGAGACGGGGAACGAATACCTGATACTTTTCTACCACCGGCCACCCGGCTCCCGCTATGACCGACTCCTGGGTCACCAGGTGGTCCACAGCAATTAGAGGACAAATACCTCTAGAGCCCTATTTCCCCGGCCACGCCACGCATGGCATCCACCGAGAGTTGAATAAACTCTTCCAGCGGAATTCCGATTTTTTCGCATTCCAGGATGTGCTCCCGGTTCACGCTGGCGGCAAAGGCCTTCTCCTTCATGCGTTTGCGAACCGACTTATATTTCACACTCTCTATCTTTTTATCCGGATAAACCAGCGTGGTGGCGTAGATCAGCCCGGTGATGGTCTCTCCCGCTGCCAGTGCATGCTGAAAAGTGGTGGTCCTGGGTTTGCCGGTGGCTTCATCGTTGTGCATCCGGATGGCATCAAGCATTTCCGGATCGAGCTCAAAATCTTTCAGAAGATCAGCCGCTTTCAGTGCATGAACCTTTGGATCGGCATCGGTCACCTCCACATCCACATCATGCAGGAGACCGGTCAGACCCCAGCGATCTTCATCCTCTCCCAGCCTCAAAGCCAGGGCACGCATCACCGCTTCTGAAGCCAGACAGTGTATCACGGTTTTCTCATTTTTTACATGTTCCCGCAATCTGGCCATTGCCTGTTCTCTGGATAGTTTCATCTGAATTTAATGTTGAATAAGAATGGTGCCGTGATAAAGTGTCTGCTGTTCGCTCAGGAGCCTGATCCCGTAAATTCCGGGGGCATAAGCACTCATATCCAGGCGGATCCTGCCACTCCGGTCCGAAGGAGAAAGTGTCAGGACCTCACTGCCCAGGGCAGAAATTACTTGAATTTTTTCAATATTTGCCCCGGGAAGCTCCAGGTAAAAAGCACCCTCCGATGGATTTGGATAGGGCCTGATCTCTTCCGATTCCATCCTCGGCGTCACCGAGCTGCTCCCATCTCCCCATCCGGCCAGCCTGGCCAGGATCCACCAAAGGGCATATCCCTTTCTGTTTGCAGTGATATGCTGCGAGTTATGCTCTCCGTAAGCCACAGAGCCTCCTGCACTTTCCTTGTTTTCAAACCAGTCCTCCCCCAGGCTATGAGAATCCTGCCAGTCCTGGTAAAAATTACCTCCGTAGGTACTGGAATTTCCATCGTCGCCAGCATCTTCGTAATAAGTGTCGTCCATGGCATGGGTATCAATGGAGTAATAGTCCAGGCAAAAAAGCTGGTGAGTACTGCAGTAGTCATTAATCAGGGCAGCCTGGGCCTTGGCTCCCTTGTCCCCCAGGTTGCCATAATCGTTGGCGTGGCCGGTCATAAAAATAAAATCCACCGGCCGTTCCCGTTGTCCCCCACCTGATCCGATCTTTGATCCTCCCTGCCCGTATTCTGAGATAAGTGCCTCCATTCCGGGCAGGTAGTTGATATCCACATCATGATCCGCTATGTTGCACCAGGACCACATTACCACATTCACCTCCGCATTCTCCGGGGCATCCAGGAAGTTCCTGGTGGTCTGGATAAAAGCGGTCTCATCGGTGCTTAAGTCCTGTGCATTTACTCCTGGAGGAGCATATGCTGCCAGCACATTGTCTCTGAAATCAAGCTTCCCCGCTTCCCGGGTCTGCGAAACGGCTAAGAGCTGGTTGTCCCCGCTTTTATAATCCTGCAAACCAAAAACACCCCTGGAAACATGAGTCCCATGGGAGGTGTGCTGGTAAGCAATCACAAATTCGCCCCGTGCCGTATTCAAATACTGCTGCGGGATGCTGCGGAGCACACTCTCTTTCGCCACGGAATAGTCCGCGATATATTTCTGTGAAAAAACCGGGCCAGCCAGCATCAGAAATCCACAAAGGAGGCCTGCTTTGGAAAAATATTTTTTCATCACTGTAGATCTTTTTTAATTAACAAGATTTTGCCGCAAAAAATTGCCCACATACTCCCTGATACCTGATTCCAGACTGGTGAACGGAGCTGTGTATCCCACCAGTCTCAACTTCTCCATCTCAGCTTCTGTAAAATACTGGTACTTGTCCCGGATATCTTCAGGAGTGTCGATAAATGAGATTTGAGGCTCCTTTCCCATGGCCTGAAAAGTATTAATTACCAGGTCCTTAAAAGTACGGGCTTCCCCGGTTCCCAGGTTATACAGGCCACTTTCCGGCCGCTTTTCCATGAGAAAGAGGAGCACCTCGACCACATCCTTCACATAAACAAAGTCGCGGGCCTGCATCCCGTCCCCGAAATCGGGATGATGCGAACGAAACAGCTTCATGGCCCCGGTCTCCTGTATCTGCCGGTAGGCCTGATAAACCACAGAGGCCATCCTGCCCTTGTGATATTCATTGGGACCGTATACATTGAAAAATTTCAGTCCGGCCCAGAAAAAGGGCCTTCGCTCCTGCTCAAGCACCCAGCGGTCAAACTCATTCTTGCTGCGTCCGTAGGGATTCAGGGGCTGTAACTCTGGAACCACCTGGTGAGAGTCCAGATATCCCAAGTCTCCCAGCCCGTAGGTGGCTGCAGAACTGGCATAGATCAGGGGCAGGCCATAATCCACACATAGTTGAAATACCTCTTTTGAATAGTTCAGGTTCAGCTCCAGGAACACCTCCCAGTCAAACTCCGCGGTATCGGTCCTGGCACCCAGGTGAATGACCATCTGCACCTGCCGGTGATTTTTTTTAAGCCAGTCACAAAACTCCCCGCGCTCCAGGAGCATCCTGTACTGCTTTCCGCTGTAATTCCGCTTCCTCTCTTTCCGTGAGAAATTATCCACAAGCACCAGGTCCCTGTAGTATTTCACATTAAGGCCAGTAATCAGATTACTCCCAATGAATCCGGCTGCTCCAGTGACTATGATCATGGGACGCAAGATAATGAATCCGTGATTATTTATGAATAATTTGTTTCTTTGTACCTATGGAACAAATCAATAGCGGCCTGGGCGAAAGCCAATCAGGCGGATACGACCGCATCGAGAGGTGGGATGAGGAGACCACCTCCAAGATCACGAACCATTACGCAGAAATCCTGGACCTGCTGGGCGAAGATGCCCGTCGGGAAGGACTCAGGGAAACCCCGAAGAGGGTGGCAAAATCATTACAGTTCCTTACCCAGGGATACGGGACGGATCCTTCCGATATCCTCAAATCTGCCATATTTCACGAGGAGTATTCCGAAATGGTGATTGTGAAGGATATCGAGCTCTTTTCCATGTGCGAGCATCATATGCTTCCCTTTATCGGGAAGGCACATGTGGCCTACATTCCCAACGGACGAATCACCGGTCTCAGCAAAATTGCCAGGGTAGTGGATGGCTATGCCCGAAGGCTGCAGGTCCAGGAACGGCTTACCGTACAGATCAGGGACTGTATCCAGGATACCTTAAAACCTCTGGGGGTGGCCGTGGTCATCGAAGCACTGCACCTTTGCATGGTTATGCGCGGTGTCCAGAAACAGCATTCGGTTACCACTACCTCTGCTTTTACAGGAGCATTCATGAATTCGGATAAGACCAGGGAAGAATTCATTCACCTGATTGGAAACAATCTACACTGATTTTTAATAAGACTATGAAAGCATACGTATTTCCCGGACAGGGAGCACAATTTGTTGGGATGGGCAAAGAGCTATATGAGGAGAATGCCCGGGCGAAAGAGATGTTTGAACAGGCCAATGAGATTCTGGGTTTCCGGATTACCGACCTGATGTTTGAAGGGGAAGAGGAGGATCTGAAGCAAACCCGTGTCACCCAACCGGCCATATTTCTGCACTCTGTGATCCTGGCTTCCACCCTGGAAAAATTTCATCCGGATATGGTTGCAGGTCACTCCCTGGGTGAATTTTCGGCCCTGGTGGCCAACAGGGCCCTCTCGTTTGAAGACGGGCTGAGCCTGGTATTTAAGAGAGCCATGGCCATGCAGAAGGCCTGTGAAGTTCAGTCTTCCACCATGGCCGCCATCATCGGTCTGGAAGACAGCCAGGTGGAAGAGGTGTGCCGGGAGATTGATGAGATCGTGGTGGCCGCCAATTACAACAGTCCGGGACAGATCGTCATTTCCGGATCCGTACCGGGTATTGATGCCGCAGTGGAGAAACTTTCGGCTCTGGGTGCCAAGCGTGCCCTCAAGCTGGCCGTGGGTGGTGCCTTTCACTCCCCCCTGATGGAGCCGGCCCGGGTGGAACTGGAAAAGGCCATACAGGCCGCTCCTTTTGCAACTCCCGTCTGTCCGGTATATCAAAATGTAAATGCGCTTCCCTCCAGTGACCCGGAGATCATCAAGGCCAACCTGGTTGCCCAGCTTACCTCACCGGTGAGGTGGACCCAGACCGTACAGCAGATGATCGCCGACGGGGCCACTTCCTTTACCGAAGTGGGACCGGGTAAGGTCCTGCAGGGCCTGATTAAAAAAGTCGACCGGGCCATGGAGACCCAAAGTGCATAATCTAATCCCCTGAACCCACCGGTATGAAAGTCCTGAAATTTGGAGGCTCCTCCCTGGGAGACAAAGCGAGTATAAAGCTGGTAAAAAAAATCATAGAGAACCAGGAGGAGCTCTGCGTGGTGGTGATCAGTGCTTCCGAAGGAGTCACAGACCGGCTGATTCATGCAGCACAACTGGCACGGGATCAGCAGGCAGCTTTCCGGGAGCTGGCCGAAGGACTACGGCAGACCCACCTGGGGCTGGTCAGGGATCTGCTGTCAGGATCCGTCCAGAAGAAAGCCGCCCGGGAGGTAAATAGCCTGCTGGAAGAGTTCGAGGAAATTCTCCGGGGGGTTTACCGGCTAAGGGACCTGAGTGCCAGAACGCAGGATCTGATACTCAGTTTCGGGGAGAGGCTCTCGGCCTTGATTGTGGCAAACTATCTTAAAGATACTCTCTATATCGATTCGCGGGAACTGATCCGTACCGACAGCCAGTTCGGGAACACCACGGTGGATATGGATATTAGCAAGCAGGCCATTGTCCGCCGGTTCAAGGGAGTCGACCAACTTACCGTCTTACCCGGTTTTATTGCCTCCGACCAGGAGGGTGAAACCACCACCCTGGGCAGGGGCGGATCGGATTATACAGCTGCCATTATAGCCGCGGCCCTCGGGGCCGAAGTCCTGGAAATCTGGACCGATGTGGACGGATTTATGACCGCCGATCCAAAGATTGTCCCCAAGGCTTATACGGTCGACTGCATGAGTTATGAGGAGGCCATGGAGCTCTCCCACTTTGGCGCCAGGGTCATCTATACCCCCACGCTGACTCCTGCGTATAAGGCCAGCATACCCATCCGGGTAAAAAACACCTTCAATCCCGAACTAGCTGGTACTTTGATTACTGCAAAGAGCACCTGTAATCAAAACGGACTGATCAAAGGGATCTCGTCCATCAACTATGTTAGCCTGGTGACTGTCAAAGGAACAGGCATGGTGGGTAAAACCGGGACCTCTGCCAGGGTATTCAGTTCCCTGGCCAAAGCCCAGGTAAATGTGATCCTGATCACCCAGGCCTCCTCCGAAATGACGATCTCCTTTGCCGTCTCCCCGGGGGATCAGAGTAAAGCAGTGGAAGCCCTGCAGGAGGAATTCGAGATGGAGATTCAGCTCCGGAAAGAGATGGAAATTGAGGTAATCAACAAGCTCTCCATCATTGCAATCGTGGGTGAGGGAATGCGTCATACACCTGGGATCTCAGCCATCCTGTTTCGCTCCCTGGGAAGAAACGGGATCAGTGTGATCGCCACGGCCCAGGGCTCCAGCGAACTGAATATCTCCGTGGTGATCGACGTCAACAGTCTGAAAAAAGCGATGAATGTGATCCACGAAGGGTTTTTTCTCTCGGATTACCGCGAACTGCATCTCTACCTGGCCGGACTGGGTAATGTGGGGAAAAAGCTCCTGTTGCAGCTTCAGAAACAACAGGAGAAACTGATGGTGAACCTGAAACTCAAGGTAAACCTGGTGGGGATCCTGAACAGCCGCAAGATGGTGATCGATCCGGATGGAATCGATCCGGCGACTTACCTTACGCGACTGGAAAGCGGGGAACCCTCCAATCTGGACCGGATGATCGAAGAGATTGGCAAACACAACCTGCGTAATTCGGTCTTTATCGATTGCACGGCCAACGACCAGGTGGGCCTGGTCTATGAAAGGCTCTTTGAGAAATATGTTTCAGTGGTTACCGCCAATAAAGTTGCAGCCAGCTCCTCCTACGACTACTACAGCAAGCTGAAACGGACCGCTATACGAAATGGGGTGAAGTTCAGCTTTGAGACCAATGTGGCAGCCGGATTGCCTGTAATCAGCACCATCAACGACCTGATCAAAAGCGGGGACCGGATCCTGAAACTGGAAGCCGTAGTTTCGGGAACCCTAAATTATATTTTTAATACCATGAGTCCCGAGATCACCTTCAGCACCGCCATCCGCATGGCCAAGGAAGAGGGGTATTCAGAACCCGATCCCCGGCTGGATCTGAGCGGCACCGATGTAAAGCGCAAACTGCTGATCCTGGCGCGGGAGTCGGGCTATGCCCTGGAGGAGAAAGATATAGAGGTAAAACCCTTCCTGCCGAAAGCCCTGTTCCAGGGGAGCCAGGATGAATTCTGGGAGGGAGTCCAAAAGCTGGATAAAGAATTTGAAAAAAAGCGTGGGCAGATGGAAGCAAGCGGACTGAAGTGGCGCTACCTGGCCAGGCTGGAAGAGGGCAAAGGGACCATGGGACTGGAGGAAGTGGATCCCTCCCACCCGGCCTACCCCCTGGAGGCCAGCAATAATATCATCCTGATCACCACCGACCGTTACCGGGACCTCCCCCTGATTGTCAAAGGCTATGGTGCTGGAGCAGAGGTCACCGCAGCCGGGGTATTTGCGGATGTGATCCGGGTGGCCAATGTTTAGAGCCTGGTAAGCCCGATAACAGGCAATGTTCAAAAGTCTGCTTAATTACTCATATTATATTACAGAAATTCTCAACCTTCCCGTATATAATTGCGTATAATCCAGTTTGATTCCTAACTATTTGGTTTTAAACTCATATACGAATGCATATTGAGCTTGGCACAGCCAGGAAAATTCTCCAGTCTCTTCTGCTCTCAATGTTTGTTTCCCAGGCAATTGCACAGCTGCCTGAATGGGAGTGGGTAACCCCCTCTTACACATCAGATAATGAGTATGTTATAGATATGGTTGTGGACCATGCTACGGATGAAATAATTGTAGCGGGCTACTGGGAAGGAGGGGATCTTTCTTCCTTTTTTCCAGCAAGCAGCAGTCCTTCCACGGACCTGAGTTCCAGTTATGGAGGATCAGATGGTTTTGTAGCCAGATACGATAGTAATGGCAGCCCACTATGGGTGTTTAAGGTTGGAGGGAACAGTAATGATGAAATTGCCGGGGTTGATCTGGATGGTGATGGAAATATTTATATAACAGGATTTTATGGAGTTGGTGATGCAAATTTTACAGGCCTGACCTCCTCCACCCCGGACTCCATTGTAGCGGGTAACACCTCCGGTCAGAATGCTTTTGTCGCAAAATATACTCCGGCAGGATCTCTTTTATGGGTAAGGTATTCGACGGGATTACTTTCCTCCAATTCAAAGGATATTGAAATCGTCAGCGACGATCTCTATATAACTGGCAGCTCATCGGGCCTCACTGAATTTACTCCATACTCCAGATTATTCGGCAGCGGAGCTACGGATGTTTTTCTGGTTCAATATAACCTGGAGGGTGTTTGCCAGTGGATGGTGGAAGCAGGCAGTATAGATACGGATGCAGGAGGCGCCCTGGTTGCCGATAACAGTGGAGTTTATATGCTGCTAGACTATGAAGGTTGGATCCTGAATATCTACAATAAGGATGATATTTATTCCGGATCCTTAAATAATGTGGATCCCGGTTCGGAAGATATAGGGATCCTGAGCTTTGACCGTGAGGGGAATTTCAGATGGGCCAGGAACATTGGGGCCAATAACAACGACAATGCCGGTGGAATTGACCAGGATCAGGACTCCATCTATGTGGTGGGGAATATCTCCGACGGAGCAAATTTTCCTTCCTACACCGGTAACCCCGTTGCCACGGGAAGTGGAGATAATCTTTTTATATGCTCCATGGATAAAGCAACGGGAAATACCGGATGGGTACATGCTATAATCCGCAGCGGTGGAGGAGATGATCTGGCGACAAAAGTAATAGCCAGTACTACGGGGATGCTCTATTTTACAGGTGATTTCGAGAATCCTCTGAGCTTTCCCGGTTCTTTTACCCTGACGAATGACAACAACGAGGATATATTTGTGGCATCTTTTACAGGCAACGGATCGTTTAACTGGGCTATAAATGGAGGGGGGCAAGGAACGGACATTGGGAATACCCTGGACTTATTATCGGATTCTGTTATTCTGGTGGGTGGAACCTATACAGATAATTCCGACTTTGGAACGATCAGCATCCCCTCCGGGGTCCAGTCAGATATGTATATTGCTGCCATTCAATTGCCCTGTTCAGATGCCGTTGGAGGTACAGCTGCGGCCTCATCTACCGATATCTGCTCGGGTCAGAGTATCGATCTTAGCCTGATCGGATTATTCAGGTCTTATTATCTGGCAAAGCTCCCCGGCCGGTCTCGGTACCTGGACCGATATCCCCGGGGCGGAATCCGCTTCCCTTTCGGTTTCACCCCTGATCGACACCGATTACAGGGCCTTTGTAACATCCGGCACCTGTGAATCCGATTCCTCTAATGTTCTGGCTATATCTGTCAGTGAACAACCCCTAGCCGACCCGGGACCCGGAGGAGAAACCTGCGGGAATGTAATTGGCTTGCAGGCCAATCCCTCTGCGGGTGTCGGCTTATGGAGCATGATGAGCGGACCCGGAGTGCCGAGTCTTCACTCCTTCCCCGAAACGATCCCATCGTAAGCCTGACGGTGGATCAGTTTGGACTCTATGAAATCTTATGGACAGAAACCAATGGGATCTGCAGCGATGATTCCAGCCTCCTGATTACCTTTACGGACTACCCGGTTTCCGACGCCGGATCGGATGCGGAGATCTGTATCTCGGACGGCAGCTTTACCCTCAGCGGTACCACCTCAGCCAACGGAACCATCGCCTGGACCAGCAGCGGCGATGGCAGCTTTGATGCCCCGGCCGCCGAGAACCCCACCTATACCCTCGGATCGGAGACTGGCAGCGTATTCCTGATCAAGACCGTCAACAGTCCCGGATCCTGTGCCCCGGACATTGACTCCATGACCCTGAGCCTGACTCCCGTTCCGCTCTCTGATGCCGGAGCCGATGCGGAGATCTGTATCTCGGACGGCAGCTTTACCCTCAGCGGAACCACCTCAGCCAACGGAACCATCGCCTGGACCAGCAGCGGGGATGGCAGCTTTGATGCACCCGCCGCCGAGAACCCCACCTATACCCTCGGATCGGAGACCGGCAGCGTATTCCTGATCAAGACCGTCAACAGCCCCGGATCCTGTGCCCCGGCCATTGACTCCATGACCCTGACCCTGACCCCCGTTCCGCTCTCTGATGCCGGAGCCGATGCAGAGATCTGTATCTCGGACGGCAGCTTTACCCTCAGCGGAACCACCTCCGCCAATGGAACCATCGCCTGGACCACCAGCGGGGATGGAAGTTTTGATGCACCCGCCGCCGAGAACCCCACCTATACCCTGGGTTCGGAGACCGGCAGCGTATACCTGATCAAGACCGTCAATAGCCCCGGCTCCTGTGCACCCGGACATTGACTCCATGACCCTGACCCTCACCCCGGTTCCGCTCTCTGATGCCGGAGCCGATGCAGAAATCTGTATCTCGGACGGCAGCTTTACCCTCAGCGGAACCACCTCCGCCAATGGAACCATTGCCTGGACAAGCAGCGGGGATGGAAGTTTTGATGCACCCGCCACCGAGAACCCCACCTATACCCTGGGTTCGGAGACCGGCAGCGTATACCTGATCAAGACCGTCAGCAGCCCCGGCTCCTGTGCACCGGACATCGACTCCATGACCCTGAGCCTGACCCCCGTTCCGCTCTCTGATGCCGGAGCCGATGCAGAAATCTGTATCTCGGACGGCAGCTTTACCCTCAGCGGAACCACCTCGGCCAATGGAACCATCGCCTGGACAAGCAGCGGCGATGGCAGCTTTGATGCACCCACTGCCGACAATCCCACCTACACACTCGGATCGGAGACCGGAACCGTATACCTGATCAAGACCGTCAATAGCCCCGGGTCCTGTGCACCGGACATCGACTCCATGACCCTGACCCTGACCCCGGTTCCGCTCTCTGATGCCGGAGCCGATGCAGAAGATCTGTATCTCGGACGGCAGCTTTACCCTGAGCGGAACCACCTCGGCCAATGGAACCATCGCCTGGACCAGCAGCGGCGGATGGCAGCTTTGATGCACCCACTGCCGATAATCCCACCTACACCCTTGGTTCCGAGACCGGCAGCGTATATCTGATCAAGACCGTTAACAGCCCCGGGCTCCTGTGCCCCGGCCATTGACTCCATGACCCTCACCCTCACCCCGGTTCCCATGTCTGATGCAGGTCCCGATGCAGAGATCTGTATCTCGGATGGCAGCTATACGCTGAGCGGAACCACCTCGGCCAATGGAACCATCGCCTGGACCAGCAGCGGGGATGGCAGCTTTGATGCACCCGCTACCGATAATCCCACCTACACCCTCGGTTCCGAGACCGGCAGCGTATTCCTGATCAAGACCGTCAACAGCCCCGGCTCCTGTGCACCGGACATTGACTCCATGACCCTGACCCTGACTCCCGTTCCGCTCTCTGATGCGGGAGCGGATGCAGAAATCTGTATCTCGGACGGGAGCTTTACCCTCAGCGGAACCACCTCCGCCAATGGAACCATCGCCTGGACAAGCAGCGGCGATGGCAGCTTTGATGCACCCGCTGCCGATAATCCCACCTATACTATCGGTTCGGAGACCGGAACCGTTTTCCTGATCAAGGCAGTCAACAGCCCCGGGTCCTGTGCACCGGACATCGACTCCATGACCCTCACCCTCACCCCGGTTCCCGTGTCTGATGCAGGTCCCGATGCAGAGATCTGTATCTCGGACGGCAGCTATACCCTGAGCGGAACCACCTCGGCCAACGGAACCATCGCCTGGACCAGCAGCGGGGATGGCAGCTTTGATGCACCCGCTTCCGATAATCCCACCTATACCCTCGGTTCCGAGACCGGCAGCGTATACCTGATCAAGACTGTCAGCAGCCCCGGCTCCTGTGCACCGGACATCGACTCCATGACCCTGAGCCTGTCACCCGTTCCGCTCTCTGATGCGGGAGCGGATGCAGAAATCTGTATCTCGGACGGCAGCTTTACCCTCAGCGGAACCACCTCGGCCAATGGAACCATCGCCTGGACAAGCAGCGGCGATGGCAGCTTTGATGCACCCGCTGCCGATAATCCCACCTATACCGTCGGATCCGAGACCGGCAGCGTATACCTGATCAAGACCGTCAACAGCCCCGGGTCCTGTGCCCCCGCCATTGACTCCATGACCCTGACCCTGACCCCGGTGCCCCTGGCCAATGCCGGAGCGGATGCAGAAATTTGCGGCTTCGATTATCAGTTAGCGGCCATTCCCAGCCTGGGATCGGGGAGTTGGATCCTGGATACAGGTCCCGGTACGGCCACATTCAGTCCCTCAGCAACCCAGGCAAATGCTATAGTAACGCTTACTCAAAACGGGAGCTATACCTTTATCTGGACCGAAAGCAATGGAAGTTGCTCTGACCAGGATACAGTGATGCTTACCTTCTACGATCATATCCATGCAGATGCGGGAACCGGAGGAGATGTATGCGGTCTGATTTATGATCTGAATGCTGAACCGGACATCGGAAATGGACAATGGACACTTCTATCAGGACCCGGGCAGGTTACTTATGAACCTTCCGATGTCAGCCCAGAAGTGCAGGTGTCCGTGGATCAATACGGATCCTACCTGTTCCAGTGGCAGGAGGCCCGGGGACCCTGCAGTTCCAGCGACACCGTTGAGTTGCGCTTTCACAGGCAACCAGAAGCCGATGCGGGACCTGACCAGGTGTTGGAATTTGTTTTTACGAGCTATCTGGATGCCCGGATGCCGGAATTTGGTACGGGACAGTGGCAGATGGTTGAAGGAAGCGGTCAGATCGAGGATGAAAATGATCCCGTCTCGCAGGTAACAAACTTGACCCTGGGCGAAAATATATTTGCATGGACCGTTCACAGCGGTGTTTGCGAAGAGGTTTCGGACCGTGTTATCCTTATGGTTCTGGATGTCCGGATCCCAACGATAATTACCCCTAACGCCGATGGTTCGAATGATTATTTAGTGATCCCGGGCATGGAACAGTTCAGGGGAAGTGAAATAATTATTTTTAACCGCTGGGGCGCTGAGGTATACCGCAATCCGGATTATCAGAATGATTGGAATGGCAGGGATCACAGGGACCGGGATCTGATTCCTGATACCTACTATTATGTTTTAAAGCTGACTTCCGGGAGAATCCTGAAAGGCTACATTGAGATAAAAAGATAAACAGTGAGAGCTTATTTGATCTATATGCTATTACTGCTGGGGCTGGGGCTGGGACCACGGGCTCAGGCTCAGTTGCAGCCCCTCCTGGATCAACACCAGTTTAACCGACTGGCCATTAATCCCGCCTATGCCGGCAGCGAGGATGCTTTGAATATGGAGCTCTATGCAAGAAGCCAGTGGGTTGGATTCGATGGGGCTCCGAAAACCTATACCTTCTCCCTGCATGCTCCCTTACGGAATAAAAAAGTAAACCTTGGCTTGATCGTGCTCAACGACCGTCTGGGGAACAAAAGAGAAACAGGTTTACTGCTGAACTACGCATATCGTATGGAACTGGGCCGTGGAAAATGGTCGCTCGGTCTGGGAGCAGGGTTAAGCCATTTGTCAAGCGATTTGAATTCCGTCATATATACCGATCTGGATGACAGACTTTTGTTGGACCTTCCAAAAAGCACGATACTCCCCGAGTTTAGCATTGGAAGCTACTACTTTACGGATAGATTATTCGTGGGAGTATCCATGCCACTTTTGTTAAGTCATTATACCAACGAGGACAATGCCCATTACAAACTGAGTTTTCAACTGGCAGCTGCCAACTACCTGCTTACAGCAGGCTATCTGTTCACCCTGACAGATGATTTTGGTCTGCAACCTTCTTTGCTGATTAAAACAAATCCAAAGAATAATAGTCAGATGGACCTTCATTGTACCCTGATCCTTCGTGACAAAATCTGGCTGGGAGCGGGAGTCCGCACCAATGGAAGCCTGTCCACTCTGCTGCGACTTCAGGTGAATCCCCAGCTGAAGATCGCATATTCCTATGCCTATGAACTCACAGAATTGAGTTCCTATCAGCATGGATCCCACGAAGTGGTTTTACAGTATACTTTCAAATATATCCTGGACGTAATTGGACCGAGATCATTTTAAGACCGGGAAGATGAAAAAGCTTCTGATCATATTAATCGCATATTGTTTGTTCCCTGGACCAGGCTTGCATGGACAAACGCATTATGAGGTATCCCGGGCAGCTTTCAGCAGTTCCACCTGGGATGAATTCTGCCCGGCCTTATACGGCGGACAAATTGTTTTTTGCTCCAACCAGGAGTATGAGCTTCTGCTGACACATAAAAACCCAAAGAATAAAGCTCTGTTCAGTATTTTTACTGTGAGCAATGCCCCTGAGGGTGGACTGAACAATCCTGTTTTTTTTAGCGAGCACTTAGTAACGCCTTTCAATGACGGCCCCGTATCTTTTCATCCGGACAGCACGCTGATGGTGTATTCAAGAAACCTGGATATTGCTGCACGAAGAAAGAACCTATTAGATCAAAGCAACAAGCTGGGACTGTATTTTGCAGGTTTGGAGAATGAGGACTGGATCCCGATTTCAGCATTTCCCTACAATAGCAAGGAATACTCACTGACTTTTCCATGTTTTAGCCCGGATGGACGTTATCTTTATTTTAGTTCGGACATGCCGGGGGGCATTGGAGGAGCTGACCTCTACCGGTCCGAATGGGTGGACGATACCTGGGGTTTACCGGAAAACCTGGGCCCGGAAATCAATACCCCGGGCAATGAAGTATATCCGTTTATATCTGGAAACGGAGATCTGTTTTTTGCCTCTGATGGTCATCCCGGGCTGGGGAAAAAAGACATTTTCCGTTCAGGCAATTTTGGAACAGGCTGGACAATGCCAACTCATCTTGAAGCACCAATAAATTCAACAGAGGATGATTTTGGATTAATTACGGACGCCTCATTCTCAAAAGGATATTTCTCCACGGACAGGGAAGGGACAGACGATATCTACCGGTTTAGCACCCTCTTTCCCCAATTGATTCATTGTGATACCCTGCTGGAGAATAACTATTGTTTTGAATTCTGGGACGAACTCTACCCGGGAACAGATAGTATGCCAGTGACTTACGAATGGGAGTTCAGTGATGGAACAAAGAAAGAAGGTTTACAGGTTGAACATTGTTTACCAGGAGCCGGAAAATACTGGGCCAGGCTCCATATCATCGACAGTACTACCAGTAATATTTTCTTTTCTCAATCCTCCATGGAATTTGAAATAAGCGATTATGTGCAGCCATTTATTACAAGCGCCGATGTCGTAAAGGTAAATACTGAGCTGGCCTTCAGCGGCCTGGACTCAAATATACCAGACCAGACCATTGAGGAATATTTTTGGGAATTGGGCGATGGAACACTGCGGATTGGACCGGAAATAAGCCATTCCTATCAGAAACCCGGAATCTACGATGTGAAACTGGGTCTCAAAGTCACAACAGACGGAAACACTGATGAAGAGATAAGGTGTATTGTGAAACAGCTGACCGTTGTACCGGACAACCAGGCCCTGGGCATGTTTTTATCAGGAACTAAGCCCATTTCCTTCAGGGAATACGACTGGATGGCAAGGGATAGCGGAAATGACAGAGAGGAAGTGCCCGGATTGGCCATGGAGGACGAAATAGAAGTCTTCAGGATTGAGATCCTTTCATCCGATTATAAACTGGATCTGGATTATCCCGGCTTTGAACCCTTGCAGGGCCTCTATAACCTCAGGGAATTCTATTTACCCGCTGACAGTGCCTATTCTTACGCCATCGGGGAATACCATTCCCTTCCCGAGACTTACGCGGTATATAACGATCTGATTGGCAAAGGTTTTACGGAAGCCAAAGTCAAATCATACGTGGTTGCAGACTTACCCACCGAGGTGATCGCAAGAATCAACAGGGATTTCGCTGAATTTACGGATGCGCTTTTTGAATTTAACCAATCCGGGGTATCTGTCAGTTCTTATCCGCTGCTCAACCAGCTTGCAGACATCCTGATTGAAAATCCGGAACTGGCATTGGAGATCGCTGCACATACCGACCACATTGGTTCCCAGGACTATAATTTAGAATTGTCACAAAGAAGAGCACAATCGATCGTGGAATACCTGGTGAACAGCGGTGTCGACCGGAAAAGGATGACTGGAAAAGGCTATGGGGAATCCAGGCCAATCGCATCGAACAGTACTGAGGAAGGGAGAATGCAAAACCGGCGTGTCGAGTTTATTATTATTGATCTTTAGACCATCGTGGCAAATGCAGATAAAACCAGATATTATAAAACGAATGACAGGGAAAGGTCCGAAGCGGAAAGACTCTTTGCAGGCAGGTTCATATAAATTACCTTTGTCCGGCAAGAAAGGGTTTTGTTCTAGCTTAAAAAAGGCCCCTGGGTATCGGGATCCAATTTGTGGGAATTACGAACCTCTTTATTAAAAAGAACCATTGCATTTAGATGAGTCATCTTCTAAAATACCTCCTGGTTTTGGTTTTGCCTCTTGTTTGCATGACCTGTCCGCTTATTGCTCAGCCAGCTCCCGCGGAGGATGAGAATATTCCTTTTCTTGTGACCTTTGGTGCACAATCCGAAACCACCTGGGGAGATGACGATTTCTGCCAGATCTTTTTCTTTGTAGTTCCCACATCCCACACTGCTCCCTTTTATATAAGGGTTTTTGATCCGGATACCGGAGGAGAACTGGATGAGATGAAGGGATCCTTTAACACCACCATACAATACTCCATTTACGGAGGTACTGGAGCCTGGAGCGATACGGATGCCAAGAATGAAAATCCGGTTGGAAACTTCGAAAGTGGCAATCTGCTGGCTTCACGCAGTTTTGGAAAGGATAGTCGCTTTGATCAGCAATGGTATACCTTTGGTCCTTTTAATCAGAGAGAAGGAGAGTTCAGCGAAAAAATTGGAGGCTTTGTATTCAAGGTCATAGCAAAGGGGATCGAAGGAGATGACGGTAACCTCTACAGGTACTATATGAGTGCGGACAGGAATGAAAACCTGCCATTGGAAGGTGGAAACCTGTTTACCTACGAGTATACCTTCAGGCTTTCCAATAATCGCAACAATGTATCACAGATTTATCCTTTTCTGGATGATCTGGTAACTTCCATTAAGATAAGGAACTACGACTGGGATGGCGATGGCTTCATCCGGGTGGTATCCGTCGCTAAACGGGGAGAATTATGCACCATATCCAAAGAGGGAGAGTGGAAAGAAAACTCCTTTCCAATAATAGAACAGGAAAGGAATACTTCCATGGAAATACAGTTCATTAAAAACAATTCCCCGTTGATCCGGAATAATAATGTAGTGATGATCGTACAAAACCAATACGGAGAATCACTCCCCTTTTTCGTTATTCCAATTGGCGGAAGACCAACCTACAATCCATTATTGCGGATGCGGGCCATCCAAAAGAAATAACAGATTTATGAAGCACTTATTTCAAGCCCTTATCCTATTGATGTCCCTGTGGATGCATGCGTCCGGACAGGACTATTTTTTCCGTCAGTACGCAAACATTGAGGGATTGGATCATACTTACATCTATGCAGTGAACCAGGGCCAGAATGGATTTCTATGGATCGGAACAGAAGAAGGATTATATAAATTTAATGGGGTTTATTTCCAGCAATTTACAACTGAGGATGGACTGGCAGACAACCTGACTACAGTACTTTTTACAGATTCCCGGGGGATTCTGTGGGCAGGGCATCAGAATGGATCTCTCACCCGCATGAGCGAAAACGGATTTGATCGACTCAATGAAAATGCCAATCCAGGAGGCAGCGTTACAGACATCACGGAAGACGAGAACGGTTCCATATGGATCACGGTCCAGAACCTGGGCCTCCTGTGTATTGATAGGCAAGGAGGGATCACGAAAGTTCACTTCCCCAGGGATGAAACCAGGTTGACACAGATCGCCAGTCTGGGCAAGGGTCTCTTTCTTACAGGCTCCCAGGAAAACCTGTATCTATGCAAATTTGAAAGTGCCTCGGGCAGTATGGTTGACCTGAAACGCGTGGACCGCTTTCCCATTTCCAAAGTGGCAGGGATTCTGCAGGAATCTGACTCTTCCCATATCATTATCAGCGAGACCCATGGTGTCTATAGATTTCAAAGGAGCCAATTCCACGAGGCACCCGAATTAACGATTATAGATAACAATGTGGATGGCCATTTGGATAATCTTCAGGGCGGGCTCCTGGATGCCGGGGGATGCCTGTGGTTACACACCCTGGGTCACGGGATGATCAGATACGATCCGGATCCCGGGGGAATTTATGGCAAAAAAAAGTTATTTAGCTCGAAAAACGGGCTTGCCTCAGACAATGTCAGGTCCCTGTTTGAGGATGCTGAAGGAAATCTCTGGCTGGGGATGTATGGGGAGGGCCTTCTGAAATTCACTAAGGAAAAGCTAAGATTCTACAAGTATGAAAATGAAGAGGGAAACCTGCAGGTGCATGCCATCACAAACAAGGACGGACATCTTATTATTATAGCAGGCAAGCGCTTGCTGGAAATCAGTGCAAGTGGAGACAGTGTCTATAACAGCTATTCCATTCCGGGTATTTCTTCCGAGGACAAAGTCAACGCTGCCTTTGTCTCAGAGAACGGAAAGCTATGGCTGGGACTGGAAAAATCAGGGCTTTATGTAGCTGATACTCAGGAATTCAAATTTCGGTCTGTGAGGATATCGCAGGATGATCTGGCAAACTCGGTCAATCACATTGCCGGCACAGAGAAATATTTGTGGGTAAGTACTAAAAAAGGGATCTGCAGGATAGACCTAAGCCAGCATAATCCTTTATGGATCACCAGCGAAAATGGATTACCACATAACAACATTCAACAGCTTTATATTGATTCGAAGGGCAGGGTCCTGGTCGCCACCCTCTGCCGTGAACTTTATTACATCAATGATCAAGCAGAAGTGGCCGTTCTGGAAAACAGCCGGATGGGTCCGCAAAACTTGCTGGCATCCATACTGGAAGGCCCGGATGGGAGTATCTGGGCAGGCACGGAGGGCAATGGTATCTGGAAAATAGGCCAAAACGAAATCATCCTGTACAACCGTTCGTCCGGCTTGTATTCCGATTATTGCTATAGCCTTGCGCTGACCCGGGACGAAGAACTTGTAATAGGGCACCGCGGAGGACTCTCTGTAATAGCAGCCGAATCCAAAAGAATCAAAATATATGAAAGACTTTCAGGGATTAGCAGTGCAGCAGTGTTCTATTCCAATGCAGTACATCCGGACAAGACCGGAAACCTTTGGTTCGGCACATCTGAAGGATTGATCTGCTTTGCTACCGGATCGACCGCAGGTGAGGAGATGGCTCCCAGAATACATATTGAAGGGGTATTCCTGAACGGTGAAAAGATCGAACATACCGCGGGTCTGATTGTGCAGAAACCCGGGCAATATGAATTACGGGTGGATTTTATCGGCTTGCATTTTTCGAACCCTGAAATGGTGGCCTACCAGACCAGACTGGAGGGCTTCAGCAGAGACTGGTCAGAGCCTTCTGTAAACCGGCAGGTGGTCTACGAGCGAATTGAACATGGACATTATTCTTTTCATTTGCGGGCATTCAATGAAAATGATATTCTAAGCGAAGCCTCTTCCCTGTTTGAGATCCGGATAAATAAACCGGTTTATTTGAGGATCTGGTTTTACGGGATCCTTGTTTTAGTTCTTGCATCGGGTTTCTATACAATTATAAGGATCCGCGAGCGGAATCACAGAATGGTACAGGAGGGCCTGCTGAAAAATCTGGATGAAAAGACCAAGGAAATCATAGTTAAGGAGGAGATTATCAAAGAAAGAAAAAGGGTTGAAAAGGTATTGATTGAGGCCAAAACCAAAGCAGAGGAGTCTGAGAGACTTAAAACCTCCTTCCTGCAAAATATCTCACATGAAATAAGGACACCGATGAACGCCATTGTGGGATTCTCCCAACTGCTTAAAGAAGTTGGAATCTCTACTGAAGACCGGGATCAGTATATTAAGCGTGTGTCAGATAACGCCGATTCCCTCTTAAAACTTGTAGACAATATCATTGAACTCTCTAAACTGGAGACTAATAAACTGGAGTTGAAAGCCGAATCTATCCTGGTCAATTCAGTAATGGATGAGGTGGAAGGGTTTGCACTGGACCGACTGCGGAAAGTGAGTAAGGAAGATATTGAGCTGATCAAAGTATGCCCCGGTGAAAATACCCATAAAATCGTAACAGATTATACCCGGCTGAAACAGGTTTTTACTCATCTGCTTGACAATGCCGTAAAATTCACCGAGCAGGGCTCGATTAAATATGGATACCAGATGGAGGAGCATGGGATCCAGTTCTTCGTGGAGGACACGGGAATTGGACTCTCTGAAGATAAAATAGGGGTGGTTTTTGACCTGTTTCGAAAAGTAGAGGGAGACCGATTTAAACTTTATGAAGGGACCGGTCTGGGCCTGACCATTTCAGGCATGCTGGTAAATATGATGGGCGGTAAAATAGATGTAGACTCAAAACCAGGCTTTGGCTCCAGGTTCTATTTTACTATCCCTGATCAAGCGAGCCAAGTTTCCGACAATATTCCAAAAATCCAGTCAGATGAAATCCAACCGAACAGTTAAGCTTGAAGGAAAAAAAATTCTAGTAGTTGAAGATACAGATTCCAATTATGAGCTGATCAGAATAAATTTGCATTCCACAGGTGCTACGCTTGAAAGAGCTATCTTTGGAGAAGAGGCCCTGCGAATGATAGCGGGACCCCTGAAATATGATCTGATTATCATGGATATTAGACTTCCAGGGATGGGTGGATACGAGACCACACGTAAAATACGAGAGCTGGATAAACATATTCCAATCATTGCTAACACGGCGTATGCACTAATCGGTGATGAAACCAAAGCCCTGCAGGCGGGCTGTACTGCTTATCTGCCAAAACCCACCAGCAAGGATGAACTCATGGAGGCGATCCTTTCTCATATAAATCCATGAACAATATAGAAGCTGTCATACTGGATATGGATGGGATCCTGATCGACTCGGAGCGTCACTGGCAGCTCACCGAGCGGGCCATTTTTGCCGGGCTGGGGATTGATCTGAGCGATGAGTTGCTGGTGGAGACCAGGGGACTGCGGACCAAGGAGATGGTGGCACACTGGGCGGCCCGTTTTTCCATAGATGGAAAAGATCCTGCCGCGCTGATGGAGGAATATGACCGGCGCATGGTGGAGACCATGAAAAAAGTGGTCCCTCTTATGGAGGGGGCCAGGGAGCTGATCCGGATGTTCAGGGAAAAGGGGCTGCCTCTGGCACTGGCCACTTGCTCCACTGAGGAACATATCGATGCGGTGATGGAGAAGCACAGACTCCGGGAATCCTTTGAGCATATGGTTTCAGCGGCAAGGGATATGCCCGGGAAACCCCATCCGGAGGTTTTCCTTCAAACGGCCAGACTGCTGCAGGTCGATCCCACCCGCTGCCTGGTATTTGAGGACTCCTTCAACGGCCTGGTGGCTGCCAAAGCCGCCCGGATGAAGGTGGTGGCAATGCCCGACCCGCTGGAATTTGATCAGGAACGCTTTGGTGCAGCGGATCTGAAAATCAGATCCCTGAGCGAATTTACCCCGGACACCTTAAAAAAGCTGCAGGAGAAGCCATGAGAAGTGATGAGATAAAAGTATTCGGACCGGCCACGGTCTCTAATGTGGGACCGGGATTTGACCTGCTGGGCTTTGCCCTGGAAGCGCCGGGCGATGAATTAATCGTCAGAAGGAATGGCACCACCAAGCTGGTCCTGATTGATCAGACGGAGTACAGGCTGCCCACCGATCCGGAGCTTAATGTGGCTGCAGTGGCTGTGGCTTCCATGCTGAGGGAGCTGCATAGCTATGAAGGCTTCGACCTGGTGTTCACCCGGAAGATTCCGCCAGGGAGTGGAGTGGGCTCCAGTGCAGCCAGCTGCGTGGCCGCTGTGATGGGAATCAATGAGCTGCTGGGTGCTCCCTATGATACTGCTGACCTGATCCCCTTCGCCATGGAAGGAGAAAAGTTGGCCAGCGGTTCCACTCATGCGGACAATATCGCTCCTGCCCTGCTGGGAGGTTTGACGCTGATCCGGGGCTACGATCCCATCGACATCAAGCAGATCCCCTACCCCGACGATCTGTGGTGCACGGTGGTGCATCCTCACCTGGAAATAAAAACTGCCGAAAGCAGGAAGCTGATTCCGCAGACGGTTCCACTGGAGACCGCTTTGAAACAGTGTGGGAACCTGGCCGGACTGGTGGCCGGACTCATTACGGGCGATTACCCCCTTATCAGCCGGTCCATAAACGATCACCTGGCCGAGCCCTATCGCACCCACCAGGTACCTGATTTTGCAGCTCTGAAAGAGTCAGCCATAAAGGCAGGATCGGTGGGAACAGGACTTTCGGGGTCCGGTCCCTCTGTATTCAGCCTCTGCAGGGGGGAAGAAATGGCCACAGAAGTGGGCAGGGTTCTGACTTCTCATTTTTCCGACCGTGGAATTAATTCCCGGATCTACCTCTCCCGGATCAGCCAGGCAGGATGTAAAATTATTTGAGATGCACTACTACAGTACAAACAACAGGGAATTGGAGGTCCCCTTGAAAGAGGCGGTAATCAAAGGGCTGGCGGCAGACCGCGGACTCTTTATGCCAGCGTCCGTTCCGGTCCTCACCCGTGCGACCCTGGAGGGATTCAGGAACAAGGAGCTTCCCGAAATTGCACTGAGCCTCTCCAGTGCCCTTTTTGGAGAGGATATCCCTGCCCCGGAGCTGGAACAAATTACCCGGGAGGCCATAAACTTTGATACCCCGCTGGTACAGGTGGAAGAGGGGCTTTATGCACTGGAGCTGTTCCACGGCCCCACCCTGGCTTTCAAGGATGTGGGTGCGCGTTTCCTGGCCAGGCTCCTGGGGTACTATACCCGGGAGATGGAGGAAGAGATTCATGTGCTGGTGGCCACTTCGGGAGATACCGGAAGCGCCGTGGCCAACGGCTTCCTCGGTGTGAAGGGAGTAAGGGTTCATGTGCTCTACCCCTCGGGGGGAGTCACCCCCCTCCAGGAGAAACAGTTTACCACCCTGGGGAACAACATCACCGCCCTGGAGGTGGACGGAAGTTTTGACCATTGCCAGCACCTGGTCAAAGAGGCCTTTATGGATGAAGAGCTAAACGGCACAAATGAAACTGACCTCGGCCAACTCCATCAATCTGGCCCGGTTCCTTCCCCAGGCCTTCTACTATTTCAGGGCCTGGGCACAGCTGGAGCCCGGAACCAAAGCCTTCTTTTCGGTTCCCAGTGGGAACTACGGCAATATGACAGCCGGACTTATTGCCAGGGAGATGGGATTGCCGGTTCATACCTTCCTGTCGGTCAATAACCTCAACGATGTGGTGGCCGATTACCTGCTAAGCGGTAACTTTAGCCCGAGGGCCTCCACCCCCACCATCGCCAATGCCATGGATGTGGGCAATCCCAGCAATTTCGACCGGATCCTGGATCTCTTTAATCACAAGCATGAGTGGATCACCCGCCATCTAAACGGTTACCGGTACAGCGATAAGGAGATCCGCGAAGTCATCGGAGAAGTATATAAAAGGACGGGGTACCTCTGCGATCCGCATGGAGCCACGGGATACCAGGCCGCTGCCTCCTACCGGAAAGAGCACCCGGAGCTTAGCGGGATCTTTCTGGAAACTGCACATCCGGCCAAGTTCAAAGAGAGCGTGGAAGAGGTGATCGGGGAAGCTGTGGAACTGCCTGAGCGGCTGGCTGCCTTCTCCGGCAGGGAGAAACAGTCCATTTCAATGACAGCTGAATACAAGGAGTTCAGGAGCTACCTGCTCCAGAGCCGCTAACCGAATTTAGTTTCTTGGTTTTTTTGCCGGTGGCGGCAATCTTCATCCTGGTGGTGAATTCAAATACCTGGGGAACCTTCTCCATGGCCAGTTTTTCTCCGCACAATTTCTTAAACGCCGATTCCACCATGTTGGGATCATTGGGATCGGCCACCACTACTTCTGCCTTGAGGGCCTCTCCCAGGATCTCATCGAATATGGCGGAAATGGAACAATCCACCACCCCGGGAATGGTCACGATCACCTCTTCAATCTCCTTGGGACTGATTCGGCGTCCACCCACTTTGATAATTTCCTTACGCCTCGCTGTATGGAAGAAAAAACCATCATCATCCCTGTAAGCCAGATCGCCCGTATGCAGCCATCCATCCTTCAGAGTGGCAGCGGTTTCCTTCTCATCGCCCAGATAACCTTTCATAATATTATCGCCCCTGGCCACCAGTTCACCAACCACTCCGGATTTAAGCACCGGGTTTCCTGTTTCATCCACCAGATCCAGGGTCACCCCGGGAATGGCTTTCCCCAGGGAACCCAACTTCTCCACCAGATTTTCAGGGGGCAGATAAGAGAGCCTGGCCGTGGCTTCGGTCTGACCGTACATCACACAGAAGTTGATATCGGGCTGGCTATCCATAAACTCCTGATAAACACTTTGTGGAGTTTTCCCCCTGCCTGGGTCACATACCTGAGATCGGGGAAATGTCGCTTTTGAATGATTTCGATTTCCGCAGCAATACCTGGAAATGGCTGGGAACCCCTGCAAATCCGGTACATTTGTACTTCTTCAGGTCATTGATGACCGCTCCCAGGAACATAAAGTTATTGTTAAATACCATGCTGCCGCCCACCTTGAGGTGGGTATGGAGAAGGGATAGCCCGTAGCAGTAATAGAAGGGCAGTACAATTTCAATCACATCATCGCCGGTGAGTTTCAGGTAATCGATAATCGAATCCGTATTGGCAATGATATTCCTGTGGGTAATCATCACCCCCTTGGGTTCTCCTGTGGAACCAGAGGTAAATATAATCTCCGCCAGCCGCTCCTCATCGAAAGTGTTTTCGTTAAAGAGGTTCAGCGTAAGATCGTTCTGCCCATTCTCCAGCTCCGGCAAATTGTCGTGTACCGTTTCCAGCAGTTCCCACCTGGGATCGCCGCTCAGCGAAGGCCCCACAAAGGCGATCTTTGCGTCACAGATATCAACAATAAATTTGAGATTGTTCTCCTCGATGGAAGGATTCAGGGGAACGCATACATTACCCGATTTCATGATGGCCAGGTAGGCCACCAGGAAAAATATGGAATTGGGGGCCACCAGCAGGATATTATTCTCCTCTCCATAAGTCTCCCGGATATACCGAGCCAGTCTGAGCGAATCGCAATAGAGTTCAGAATAGGTCATCTCCTCCTTATTGCCCAGCAGGAATTTCTTGTAAAGAAATCCCGATTCCTCCAGTAGGTAGTCGTATACGTTCATAATTCAAATGGGATATTAGATGAAAATATAGTCGTTGATGGGGGGAGTTCTCAGGTACTCCGTGGTCTCCGTTCTACGCTCGAAATTCCTGTAGTTCCGTTCAATCTCTTCGGCCGTCATTCCCATGACCTCGCCCACCTCAGCCGGATCATACTTGTTCTCGTAGGCATACCATAAGCAGGTCCATAATATCGTGGGGGAACTCATAGAAGAACTCCTCCTGGGTTTGCTCGGCACTGTAGGTATCGGTGGTGGGGATCCGGTCGATAATTCCTTTGGGGACCCCCAGGTATTCGGCAATCTGGTACACCTGGGTCTTAAAGAGCCTTCCAATGGGGAACAGATCTCCGCCTCCATCACCAAATTTCACAAAGAAACCCTGATCCACCTCGTGCTTATTGGGCGTCCCAACCACTGCATAATGCAAATTTTCGGCATGATAATAGACCAGCGACATCCGGGAGCGTTGCTTGAAGTTGGAAGCTGCAATAATGGTTCTCATCTGGGCTGACGGAAGGCGCTTCACCGTTTCAGATCCATCCGGATTCACTACGGTCAGGTGAAACAGGGGCGGAAGCTTGGATCCTTTCCCTTCATGCTTAATTCCGATCTTCATCTTGTGGGTGGCCGGGTCATATTCTGGTACGACATCCTTCACTGCCTGGTCGCGCCGGGCATAGCAGCCAAATCCATCCAGGGCACCGGTAATCTCTTCTCTGATCACCTTCACACCAAACTTTCCCGCAAGCTCCCTGGCCAGCTCTTCACTATCGGGACTACTGTCCTTTTCGGGCATCATTACTCCCAGCATTTTCTCAGGACCGATGGCCCTGGCAGTAAGCGCCATACAGACGGAGGAATCAATTCCACCACTGAGCCCGATTACGGCTCCGTATCGTTTGTGCCGGACGGTGATATCCTCACGTATTCTCTTGCAAAGTTGGTCCAGAAGTTTCTCCATATCCTGTATTTTCAGGATATCGCGGTTAAATTTGGGTTTACTCATTGTTATGTTTTTTTAAAGATTTGTCATAGGTGACCGGGCACTTGACCCTCATTTCACTTTCACGGTAGGGGTTGTTCCCCGAAGCAAACATATCCATCAGGATCTGAGTGGAGAGGATGCCGGCTACGGCCATATTCTCATTCTCGGTAACGGTTTTTCCCTCTTCCATTTTCCCCATTAACTTTTGCACCGAAGCCGGATTGAAAATACCGAATTTATGGAGCATCCCGGGGGATACCGCTTCCCTGAGATATTCAGGAGCCTTCGCGGAGGTCAGACTGGAAGCCACCGGGGCACGGTAGGCCTGCTTGGGGCGGTGTACCACCTCATCGGGCAATCGGCCATCCATCAGTTTTTTCATTAAATACTTCTCGTTCAGACCACGGATCTTGTGGTTCCAGGGAAGCCGGCTGCAGAATTCGATCACCCGGTGATCCAGGAAGGGGTAGCGCCCCTCCACCGAATGGGCCATCCCCATGCGATCGCCCTGGGACGAAAGCAGGTAGCCCGAGAGAAAGAGCTTGGATTCGATCCACTGTGCCCTGCTGAGCAGGTCCAGATCACCAAAGCCTTCCGGAAGCGTGGAAATAAAGGAATCCACGGGATCGGCAGCACCATTCAGAAACTCTTTACTGAGATGCTCCTTAATGTGTTTTGAATTGTTCCAGCGGATCAGGTGGGAATAAACGGGCGAATCGGTATCATTCAGACGGTAGCCGAAGAAATGCTTTAGAAGGGCACTGTTCCTGCCCTGAAATTGAGCCAGGTAAGGATAGAGTTGCTGCAGGAGCAGAGGCCTGATCCTGGAGGAGGGCTCCCTGGACCAGAACTCCCGGATAATGGCCTCCTTAAATATATTGTATCCTCCCAGGTACTCATCGGCACCTTCACCGGTGATCACTACCTTGATTCCATGATCGTGCACCAGTCCCGACAGAAGGAACATGGGCACAGCACCGGTACGGAGAACGGGGATTTCGGTATGCCAGAGGACCTGCGCAAAATGGTCCGCCACATCAGTATTTTTACAAATGATGGAGTGGTGGGTGGTCTCCAGCTGACTGGCCACTTTTTGCTGGAAAGAGGTTTCATCAAATTCCGCCGATTCAAAACCCAGGGAAAAGGTATTCAGTACCCCGGGTTCGATCTGTTTGATCAGCCAGGTGGTAGCACTTGAATCGATGCCGCCACTCAGATAGGCAGCCACCTGTACATCTGCCCGGAGCCTTAGCCTGACCGAATCGGCAATGAGGGATTCAAATTCTTCCATGCTTTCAGCAAGGGTCGCTCTTCCTGCTGTTCCGGCATCCCCCATGAACTTCAGTTCCCAGTAAGGCAGGATCTCCGTATCTTGCTCTCTAACCACCATATAATGACCGGGTGGCAGCTCCTTCACCCCTTTAAACATGGTCCCGGGCGAGGGGATGGTCCAGAAGGTAAACACCCGGTTAAGTGATTCAGGATCGGGCTCAGCCGGCACCAGGCCAGATTCCATCAGGCATTTAATTTCAGAGCCAAACACAAAGTCCGTTCCTTCCCGGTAATAGAAAAGCGGCCGGATCCCTACCCGGTCGCGACCCAGGAAGAGCTCTTTTTTCCGGGTATCCCAGATGGCAAAGGCAAACTGTCCGTTGAGCTTTTCCAGGCACTTCTCCCGGTAATGTTTAAACAGGAGCAGAAGAACCTCTGTATCGCTCCCGGTTCTGAATTTGTACCCCAGGCCTTTCAGCTCTTCTCTCAACTCGATATAGTTAAAGATCTCGCCATTGAAGACGATCCATAGCTCCTGGGCCTCATCACTCATCGGTTGCTGACCCTGGGCCAGGTCAATAATACTCAGGCGGACACTTCCCAGTCCCACCCCCTGTCCAATATAGATCCCCGACTCATCGGGTCCCCTGTACTGGATCTGTTTGAGCATGTTCCTGACCGCATCGGGAGAGACCCCCGGTGCCTGTGGACTATATATTCCTGAGATTCCGCACATAGTTGACCAGTCTTTAGGGAACTAGACCAGTGCAGGATTTTTCTTCACAATAAAACTGGCAATGGCGTCGATGGACTCGAAATTTTCTTCCACCAGGTCCTCGTCATCAGCGACAATCTCATACTTAGTCTCCAGGAAATCAAGCAGGAGGGCAAATCCCATGGAATCAAATATCCCTTCCACAAACAACATGGTATCGGACTTAAGGGAGCCGGTCTCTTTGAATGTATTTTCTTTTACGTACTCAAACAATTCATTTTTTAATGCATTCATCTTCTATTCTCTTTTTTAGTTGAATTCTAAGTAATTGATATATAGCCTTTTTTCAATTTACTAAATGAAAGTTTCTCACTGGGTTAAAATACGCATAAGTTCTGGTCGGGTTACATCGTTTTGACCAAATCAGGAATTACATTGAGTAGTAAGGAAAATAAATCCACAGAAAACCCGGACCCACCTAAAAGTGAGTCCGGGATAGGGATAATTCAAAGAATCTTTAGATGAACGGTATCTTTTCCTTGATGAAACTTACTTCCGGGCCCTGAAGCCTAAATCAGGCCCTGGTCAACCATGGCATCGGCCACTTTCAGGAAGCCGGCAATATTGGCACCCTTCACGTAATCCACGTAGCCATCAGCGATTGGTCCCATACTTCACACAGTTCTCATGGATGTTGGTCATGATATGATGCAGGCGATCATCCACCTCTGCACGGCTCCAGTTGATCTTCATGGAGTTCTGCGCCATCTCCAGTCCGGATGTGGCCACCCCACCTGCATTGGCTGCCTTTCCGGGTGCATAGAGGATCTTCTTTCTCCTGGAACTTCTCAATGGCCTCGGGGGTACAAGGCATATTGGCTCCTTCGCAGACGCAGATGCATCCATTGGCAATCAGCTGCTCGGCATCAGATCGATCCAGTTCATTCTGGGTGGCACAGGGAAGAGCAATATCCACCTTCACCTCCCAGGGACGTTTGCCCTGTACAAACTCGGCGCTGTCAAACTCCAGGGCATAGGGAGCCACAATATCTTCGTTGGAGGCCCTCAGTTCCAGCATGTAGTCGATCTTCTCGCCCGAAACTCCATCCGGATCGTAGATATAACCGTCAGGACCGGAAAGGGTTACCACCTTGCCTCCCAGTTCTGTCACCTTCAGGGCTGCTCCCCAGGCCACATTTCCAAATCCGGAAATGGCCACACGCTTTCCTTTAAAAGTCTCCCCCTTGGTGGCCAGCATCTCCTTGGCAAAATAGACACAACCAAAACCGGTGGCCTCGGGCCTGATCAGCGATCCGCCCCAGTTAATTCCCTTGCCGGTAAGCACACCGGTATTCTCCCGGGCCAGCTTCCGGTACATGCCATAGAGGTATCCGATCTCACGGCCACCCACACCAATATCACCGGCAGGAACATCGGTATCGGGACCAATATTTTCCAGAGCTCCATCATAAAGGCCTGGCAGAAACGCATGATCTCTGCATTGGATTTTCCCTTTGGGATCGAAATCAGATCCACCCTTGGCACCACCCATGGGAAGAGAGGTCAGGCTGTTCTTAAAGATCTGCTCAAAACCCAGGAACTTCAGAATACTCAGGTTCACACTGGGGTGAAAGCGCAATCCACCTTTGTAGGGGCCAATGGCATTGTTAAACTGGATCCGGTATCCCAGGTTCACATGAACCGTTCCCTGGTCGTCGGCCCAGGGTACCTTGAAAGACCAAACCCGGTCGGGTTCAATAATTCGGTCCACAATATTGGCCGAACGGAAATGGGGATTCTCATTGTAGACCTCCTCGATGGATTCAAGAACCTCGCGAACAGCCTGGTGGTACTCCACTTCACCAGGGTGCTTTTTGACCAGGTCATTCATGATGGTATCTACGTTCATAGCAAAATATTTTGTTTGTTGGTTTTAAAACATTTCCTTTCAGCGGGTTATTTTACCGCCAAGTGGTTATTCCCTTCAGGAAAAATCCCAGTTGGCTAATAAAACAACCCACTGAAATCATCCCAAGTAAATCACAACTTAGCAAAAAACTCCCCCATTAAACATAAAAGGGCATCAAAACCTGACAGGAATGATACCCTCCTAACGGTGATGTAAAATTGGAGTTAATGCTGGGATTTAACAAGCCCTGAACGTATGATTAACAGCAGCTTTAAGTTAAAAAAGTCATGATAAAAGTCATACTAAACTTTTTTAATTATCTTGTCTGAAATCAACAGCTGAGCCATCATGCCCAAACTGAACAGAAGAAGCTTCATACGCTCCACGCTGGCTACCGGATCAGGATTGATGCTCCATCCCCTGGCTGCCTGGAGCCAGAAAGGAACAGCCGCAGAATCTTTGCTTGGAGTACACCCCTTTATCCACGATCATCCGGATGCAGTCTTTATCATGCGTACCCAGGTGGACAGTAAAACCAATTTTTCCGCTCTGACGGATGTGGGTTTGAGTTTTGGCAGATCGGTATTCGGCCTGACCGATGATCCCTTACGCGGAGTGCCGCTCACGCATCAGATTGCCATGAAGCCCAATCTGACCTGCCGCTTTCGCTGGCATGAAAATTATACCATTGAAGGATCCATGGGGATCGTTACCGATGCCCATTTCACCGAAGGAATCATTGAAAGCATCAAGGAACTAAGCGTTCCAGCTTCGCAGATACATTTAAGGGAAGTAAATTGTCCGGATGACCTGGAAGACGGGGGGTACAATGCGATGGCCCTGAGAACCGGGGTAGACATGCAATGTGTTGAGACTCCCTATGACCAGCTGAATCCCGACCAGATCACCTGGTCGGAGCTTGAAAATGGAAAATATTTCAAGCGTTTGCCCCATATCTGGCCGGTCAATGCTCCCGATACCTGGTTGGTGAATATTGCCAAGTTGAAAACACACGCCATGGGGCTTACCCTCTGCGCCAAAAACCTGCAGGGAAGCATTGTAAAGAATTACCAGCAGCATTGCGGGAACTGGGGAGAACCGCTTAATGTGAACAGCGCGGACGTCCAGAACAATGCCTTCAGCACCATTGAGTCCAACTACAATGCACACGTATCCCAGGGGATTCCCCGGTGGGACAGGCCCGGATCCGGGAGCGGGGGTATCTGGATGGAGACCTGGGCCTCCAGGTGTCTGGATAACAATGCAGTCACCAAAGCCGGCTTACATATTATTGAAGGGGTATATGGCAGAGATGGCCATTTTATAGATGGGCCCAACGACGGCCTGGCCAAGGATTATATGACCAACTATGTCCTGTTTGGATTGAATCCCTTCTATGTGGACATCATCGGTCACTGGATCGGGGGTCATGAACCCGGGAATTTCGGACTCTTCCATATGGCTCGTGAAGATGGCCGCATCTCCACCATGAACCCGGCCAATATTAAGGTCTATGAATGGGATCCGGCAAGCGGAGCCACCTACCGGCATCTGAGCGCATTTGAAAGATATCCCCTAAAAACCATGTACCTTCAGAAGGACTACAACGGGTTCAGTGAAGATCGGTGGCACATGGTGGATGAACCCTTTGATTATACAGCCTATGGGGATCCCGGTACGGGCATACCCACGAACAAGTTCAATCTGGGCGTGAACTATCCCAATCCGGTCTCCCACAGAACCCATATCCCTTTCCAACTAGTGGAAGGGGCGCATGTGCGGATGGAGATTGTTGATATGGCGGGAGCGGTCCGGGATGTTTTGATGGATACCTATATGCCGGCCGGAAGTCACCTGGCCACCTGGGAATGCAACAATCATCCGGCCGGGCTCTATCTGATCCAGATGCGGGCCAGCGGACAGGTCCTCAACAGGAAAACAATGGTTATCCACTAACAGCTTCGGCGTACAGGGCCTCCACAAAATTCCAGTCGATGATGTTCCAGTAAGCATCCACGTAGCTGGTGCGCATGTTCTGGTACTTGAGATAGTAGGCATGCTCCCATACATCAATGTTAAGCAAGGGAGTTCCCCGTACCGGAGAGACATCCATCAGGGGATTGTCCTGGTTGGGAAGCGAGGTCACCTCCAGTTGACCCTCTCCATCCAGCAGCAGCCATCCCCAGCCCGAGCCAAAATGACTGGCCGCAGTGGCCGAGAAGAGGTCCTTAAACTCTCCAAAGGAACCAAAATCAGCAGTAATGGCTTCAGCCAGAGTTCCGGTGGGCTCGCCGCCACCTTCGGGGGACATAAATTTCCAGTATAGGTTGTGGTTGTAATAGCCACCCCCGTTATTCCTTACTGCCACTCCCATAGGTGGAGACAGTGGCAAAGATCTTGTAGATATCCGTGGAGTGAAAATCAGCATGCTCCAGGGCCGCATTGAACTTACTGGTATAGCCGGCATGGTGCTTTCCATAGTGAACTTCCATGGTAAGGGCATCCACATGGGGTTCCAGGGCATTAAAGTCATAGCCCAGATCGGGCTGCAGATAGATCCATCCTCCCCCTGGGCCACCAGCGAGGCTGTGGCGCCGACTGGGCTGCGCTGTTCATACAGGAAGATGCTACTGAAGGGGCAATCAGGGTTCCGGCACCAAGAATGGCCGATGTCTTCAGAAATTCGCGTTTTTTCATGGTTAATGCTTGTTATCTATTGGTTTCGGGGCTACTTGCTATTAGTCTTATCATAAATAACATCCTGAATACGAATTTGTTTACGGTTTATTATCCTGAAATAACTATCTTAAAATCCCAACACAGCCCGGCATGCTCAAAAAGATCTCCTGTATTGTCCTGGAAGACGAGGTCCGGTCGCTAAACCAGCTCCTAATTGCTTTGCGCACCAAGCTCTAATTGTCGCTGGGTTTGACTACGTCGAACCCATTTCGTTTTACTCAATGGGTTTGACTACGTCGAACCTTCAGATCTGCGATCTGAAGGTTTCATTACCGCGCCCCGGTGGGTTTTTCCGTCGATGAGGATCTCCAGGGGTTTTTCGAAGCGCACATGCCGGACATACTCATCTTCATAGACTGCCTCCATCTGATCCAGGAAGGTCGTATCGTAGAAACCATCCCCGATAAAGGGATTGATGGTCATGTAGCCTACCCGGAAGGAGGTGAGGTTCTGGAAAAAATGGGTTCCCTGGGAGGGATCGATGCGGTAATTTTCCAGTCCCGATTCCACAATAATCCGTGCCTCGGAGATCTGTGTCCACTTCACCGGGATGCCCAGCCAGGGATCGGAGGATCCCCAGCGTCCGGGTCCCACCAGCACATATCCCAGCTGCTTCGATTGCTCCCGTGAACTGTCCTTTCGTTCAGCTTCTCCATGGTGGCAGCAATCTCCTTGCTGTTGGCCGCATTGAAGTTTTCGGTTTCACATAGACCAGGTCCCTGATCCCGGTAAACTCCCCGTTTCCCAGGGCCGATTCGGAATAGAGAATGGTCTCCTCGGGCTCGAACTGCATCCATATCGATATCTGGAGGACTGGTCGGTCTCCACAATGGGCCTGATCTGTAGGAAATTAAAGATATAGGGTTGGCCCTTGGGCACATCCATATTCACCGCAAATTCAATCTCGATGGGCAGGTTCATCTCCTTGCTGACCGATCTCCAGCAGCTCCTTGACGATGGCGGCCAGGGGGAAGGTTTCATGCTGCAGGATCCCGGCAAAGGTGACAATCTTTTTGCCCTCATAATTGAGCCCGTCACGCACCACATCCGACTGGTAATCGTAAACCGAAGCCACATGCCTGAAGTGCAGGATCATCCACCGCATCCTCAATTTTGTGCTTTACCAGGTTCACCGCATCATCGGTGGAGACATGGTAACTCTCCTCCTTCAGATTCAGGGCATAGAACTGCTTTCTGGGTATCCCGCAGCATCATTTTGCTGGAGGAGAGCTGCAGGATCTTTTTGGGATAGGCAGGCGAAAAACGCAGGCTCACACCTCCGTCCACAATATATTTACCCAGTCCGAAGGCCACCTTGGCAATTCCATCTTCGGCTTTCTCAGGAGCAATGGGATAGAAATTGATGGAGCGTGCCACCCCCGAAATGGTGGGGTAATAGCAGATCGCCATGCATGGTACCGCATACCTCCTGGAGCACAATGCCCATCTTCTCCTCATCGATCACATTGGAAGTGGCCTCAATATAAGCCTTGCTCTCTTTGAAATAGACCGAGGCATAGACCGACTTGATGGCACTGGTGAGCAGCTCCATGGTACTGGGCCGGATCCTCCTTATTCACCGGGATCATATAGGTGGAGTAAATTCCTGCAAATGGCTGATAATGTGAATCTTCCAGCTTACTGGATGAGCGTACTGCAATGGGGGCCTCGGTCACCGAAATCACCGTATACAGGTCCTGGTGCAGCCAGCCGGGCAGCTTGGCCTCCACAAAATGATCCAGGATCTCCTCATCGGGCAGGTCCGAAATCCCGATTCGATAGAGATCATTCATCTCCATGAACTCATCGAACACATCGGTACTCAGCACCACGGTTTTTGGCACGGTGATCAGCACATTGGGATACTTGTTGTAGAGGTTGTATTTGTGCAATCACCGAATTGATAAAAGCCAGTCCCCGCGCCTTCCCTCCGATGGACTCCTCCCCGATCCTGGAAAAGGTCCGGTAGGAATCGTGACTGTTCTTGTCAAACTGGGCAATGATCCCCCTGCCCTTGCTGATCCTGTAGCTGGAAATGGCCTCATAGAGGTAGCTCCGGATATCGTCCATTCTGGGAAAATCCTCCTGCCGAACATATTTAAAAAGCTGGGCCACCGGAAAGATGGCCCTGGCATTCAGCCATTTGGAAAAATCGTTTCGGTCCGCATGGTAGGAAAGAACCTCATCGGGCATCTCCCGGATTTTTTGCTGAAGGGTCTGCAGATCCACTGCCCGGCTCACCTCCTCCAGTGGTATCCGGGATCCCGGAAAATAAATTCCCCGAAGGCAAAATTCTGGATGATGAAATTGCGCAGTTCCAGGGAGAGTGACTTGGAGTACTTATGCAGGAATCCCACACCCAGTCTTTCGGCCAGTTTCTGCATTGGAAAGGTCGGACGATTGCATCAGGGCCGGCAGATAGGGATCTTCCTTGCGCATCTGCTTCACCAGGTTGATCCCCAGCTTCTCGCTCCTTATCGCGCTTATCACCCTTCTTAAAACTCACATCAGCTGATGATCCCCAGCAGGTTATCCTTATATCGTCCATAAAGTGCCATGGCTTCATCATAAGTCTTGGCCAGCAGGATCTTGGGCCTTCCCCGCATCCGGAGCATCTTCTGGTGCTCATTCAGGGCCTCCTTCACAAAGTTGCGCGATTGCTGCATCACAATCTTATAGAGCTCCGGAAGGTAGGTGGAGGTATAGCGAATGGAATCCTCCACCAGGATGATGCACTGCACCCCAATCACCTCAATGTCGTGAGGGGCATTCATCTTGTCCTCGATCAGCTTGATAATGGCCAGCAGCAGGTCTGCATTTCCCAGCCAGCAGAACACATAATCGATGGCCGAAAGATCCTCATTCTGCAGCCGGATGCTCACCTCCCGGTTAAAATGGGTCAGCACCACAATGGGAACCTCCTCGTACTTCTTCTTGATCCGCTTGGCCAGAGTAAAGGCATCATCCTCCCCCAGGTTCAGCATCTCAATCACCAGGTCAATGTCTTCCTCCTCCATGATCCGGAAGGCCTCAGCCGCACTGGTGGCTTTCACAAATACGGGGGATAGCGGAGGTTCAGGGAGACATACTCGTTGAAGATCTGCTCATCAATACGGCCATCTTCCTCCAGCATGAAGAAATCGTAATTGCTGCTGATGATCAGAACAGTACGGATGCGCTTCTGCATCAACAGGTTGAATGCAGTATGACTGAAGTCAATGGTGGGGTAATAGATTCTTCCTCTTAGTCCATCTCAGTTTTGCTGAGTTATTAGCAGGCATGTTTCAAGATAATAGAAATTCTTTTCTTTCCATCCATCATGATGCAAACAGGCTCCTTAAAGCGGATGTGTTTTACAAATTCGGTCTCCTCAATCACCTCCTGCTTTTCAGTTCATCCCAGTGGATGAAGGAGGTGGATGAATCGTGCTGAATGCTGAAATAACCCACATTCATGGAGGTCACATTGTGGAAAAAGTGTGAACCCAGGGAAGCATCCAGCGGGAACTCATCCAGGCTGGTCTCCACAATCACCTTGGCATTGGAGATCTGCGACCAGTTCACCGGAATCCCGATAAAGGGATCACGGGTTCCCCAGCGGCCCGGACCAATCAGGATATATTTCCGGTCCTCCTTCACCATCTTTCTGGTTGAACTGCTCGATCTGGGCTGCGATCTCCCTGGTCTTCATCTTATCAAAGTTATCCGGATTCACATAGACCAGGTCAGTGATATCATCCACCTTCCCGTTGCCCATGCTTTTCTCGGCATAGATGATCATATCCTTCCGGTTCGATCTCTCCGTATCAAAGGTATACTCGCCCCCCGTCCCCATCATGGGTTTGATCTGCAGGATAAAGAATGAGGGCTTCCCATTTTCGGCCTTGTCCAGGTCCACTGCATACTCCAGTTCCACCGGCGAACCCAGTGCCTCCTTCCCCACATCCATGATCAGGTTCAGTGCCTTGGCCAGGGGAACATACTCATACTTCAGGATGTTGGCAAAATTGAGGATCCTCGGACCCGGCGACGGAAAGTCCGGGTTCGATCCGTTCATTGTCCACATCATAGACCGATGCCAGGTGTTTCAGCACATCATGAGATCTCCGCCTCAGAAATGGTCAGGCGATGCAGGTTGGCTTCCGATCCTTCGTTACAGAAATCCACCTCCGAATTGATCATATCCAGGGCCAGGAACTCCACCTGGGAATCGCGCAGCTGACTCTGCAGTGAACTCATCTCCAGGGTGGGATATTTGGGAGAAAAACGGTAGGCCCGCTCCCCGTTCACCACGTAATGACCCAGTCCCAGTCCGGCAATGGCAAAACCATCCTCCGGTTCCATATGGGCCACCGGGTAGTAATTATGCGACTGTGCCGTTCCGCTGATATGCGGATAGAAATGATCCTGGTGGTAGGTGCCCACCACATCCTGGATCACCACGGCCATCTTCTCATCCTCCAGCTTGAAGTTGATGGCCTCGAAATAGCGCCTCGACTGGGGCGAATAGATGGAAGAGTAGACCAGTTTCACCGCATCCTTCAACTGCTTGAACCGCACATTAAAATCGGGATGGTTGTTGGGGATCAGGTAGGTCTCGAAGATCCCGGAAAAGGGCTGCATGGTGGAGTCCTCCAGCAGGCTGGATGAACGCACTGCCAGGGGCCGGTTCACCAGCTTCAGCAGTTCCTTCAGGCGCTTCTCCAGGTTGTAGGATAGATCACCCTCCAGGAACATCTGCGCGGATCTGTCTCGTAATCGGTCTCCTCATGAATCCCCTCCATGCAGATTGTTCCGCTCCATGAAAATATCAAATTCGTCGGTCCCGATAATGGCTGTGCGGGGCGTGCGAATGTTCATCTCCGGAATGATCTCCGAGAAATTCAGGTTGTAGATGAGGGTATTGATAAAGGCACAGCCCCTGCCCTTTCCTCCCAGGGCACCGCTTCCCATGCTCACAATGTTGGATTCATCCAGCAGGGCAGATCTCTTCGAAATTGACAATCTTTCCCGTATTGGATTCGTTCCGGTATTTCTTGATCACATACTGCAGGTAGTTCCGGAAATCGCCCGGGGTCTTGAAATCGGTCACCTTTACCGGATGGATCATCTTGGCAATCTTGATCTCGCCCCGGGCCATGAGCCAGAGTGAAAAATGATTGCGCTTTCCATGGTAGACCAGCGATTCGCTGGGAATGGAGTTGATGTGCTTTTCAAACTCCTTCAGCGACTTGGCCTCTGCAATCTTTCTTTCCCCCGGAGTCGCGGTAAACAAAATTCCCGAATCCCAGGTGGTGCATGATAAAGTTCCGGATATCCTGCAGCAGGGTCTCACTGTTCTTATTGATGAAGGTCGATTTCAGTTCAAAGGCGCGTCGGGAGTTTTTGATGTCGGACGACTGGATCACCGTGGGAAGTCCCTTGATCATCTCCCGGGCCTGCGGACACCAGGCTGAAGCCGGCATTGTCGTCCATCACTCCCGCTTTGGTGAAATTTCACATCGGTGATCAGGCAGAGCAGCGATTCCTGGTACTTTTTCACCGATCTGCATGGCCTCCTCATAGGTGGTGGCCAGCAGGATCTTGGGTCTTGCCCTGAGCCGCAGCACCTTGAACAGCTCATCGGTACTCACATCGTCGATGATCCGCTTGGTCTGCTCCAGCACGGTACTGTACAAGCAGGGGCAGATAGCGGGAATAGTAGATCTCCGAATCCTCCACCAGCAGGATCACCTTCACCAGTCCAAGCTGGGTATCATTCTCCACATTTACCTTGTCCTCCAGGTGCTTCACCATGGCGAAGAAGATGCTGGAGTCGCCATTCCACACAAAAAGACGGTCGATGTTGACTCAGCTCGGATTGGTCTCCTTGAAGGAAGAGACTTCCCGGTCATTGTTCAGCAAGACATAGATGGGGATGTAGGGGAAATCACGTTTCACCCTGGCCGACACCTGCATGGGGGTCACCTTGTCGGTCCCGATCATCAGGATCACCAGGTCGAAATGCCGGGAATTGAGCTGTTCAATGGCCTCGTCATAGTTGCGAAACCCCGGTCACCCGGGGCATGGAGGTCAGGTTCAGCTGGGAATACTCTCCCAGGATATGTTCCGAGAAACGTCCCTCCTTCTCAATGCTGAAAGCATCATAGAGGGTGGCCACCAGCAGGATCTCCTTCACCTTGTAGCGCATCAGGTCGTGGAAGATATCCCGGTTGGCATTCTGCTTGCTCAGAAATTTCTGAAGCAGCATCCTGGAATTCACCTCCCGGGGATGCTGAAACTGGCTGATCTCCTCCCGCACGGTATCCTCCTCCTCGGACTTGTGAAGAATTTTCCTGGCTTCCTGGCTGTTCAGGTAATTGGAGATGATGCTGGCCAGGTTCTCGATCAGCTGACGCTCCTCCTTCAGGAAAGGGCCTTCGTCCAGCTCGGGAAACTTCTTCAGGTAGAAGATCTCGATCTCTCCCTTCCGGTTGTCGATGGTCTCAAACTTCTGGGCCTGTTTCCAGTCCCCTTCCCGAAATCCCTGGCTGTGTAATATTCCTCACCTTCAAACCAGATCCTGGCCACGGTCATTTCCGGATACTGCCAGGCCCTGGGAAGAATCTTGACAATCTGGGTAAGGGTCTCCTCAATGGAGCGGTTCTCCTTGATGATCTGGGTGGTTTCGTTAATGCATGTAAGTTCCTTTAAGCCGCTCTTTCCGCTCGGCGATCAGTCGCTGAATATCCTCTTCCGATCGGGGAACCTGAGTGCTCACTTGTTGTTGTAGAATTAGCCACTCTAGCCTTTACTTTCAAATACATTCCCGCTGTGCAGCAGGTCGTCCATGTTCTTGATTTTGGTCTCTTTCTTTGCATGCTGGACCTGGTCAAACAGATCCGATTCATACACCGAAGATTCGATGGCCCGGATGACCCCCATGGCCACCGGGAACTCGGGCAGCTCCATGCGCACCAGCCGGTAGTGGTTGGTATCGTCAGGATCCTGGGCATTGTGAACGATCAGGTCCTCTTCGGTGACCCCGTTCTCGCCGATGGTCACCACCTCCATTTTGTTGCAGCGCATCATCAGTCCCTTTTCGCGCTCCTTCCCGAAAATCATGGGCTTTCCATGCTCCAGGTAGATCTGGTGATCGTGCACGTACATCTCTTCCGGTAATGTCGTTGTGTACCTGGTTGGCAAAGATCACGCAGTTAAGCAGGATCTCCACCACGCTGGTTCCTTTGTGCTCGGCTGCTGCCCTGAACACTTCGCGCATCATTTTGGGATCGCTGTCCACCGTCCGCGCAAAAAAGGTTCCCTGTGCACCCATGGCCAGTTCTCCCGGTTTGAAGGCATTCTCAATGGTCCCTTCGGGAGAGGTTTTGGTCACACTCCCCTTGGGGGTGGTGGGGGAATACTGCCCCTTGGTCAGACCGTAAATCTTATTGTTGAACAGAAGAATGTTCACATTGATGTTCCGCCGGATGATGTGAATGAAGTGGTTCCCCCCGATGGCCATGGAATCGCCGTCGCCGGTCACAATCCATACACTCAGGTTGGGATTGGCTGCCTTGATCCCTGAAGCTATGGCATTGGCCCTTCCATGCATGCTGTGAAAGCCATAGGTATTGATGTAATAGGGAAAACGGGATGAACAGCCGATTCCCGATACAAAGACCACCTTTTCCTTGGGTATTCCTGTTTCCGGCAGCACATTCTTGACGGTGGAGAGCACTGAATGTCCGCCACATCCTGCACACCATTTTACCGGTCCGTCCAAGTTTAAAATCCTCTTTTGTGCTTAATTGCTACCGGTTCGAAATTATTGTGCCATGGCTTCTATTTGATGGATTCCAGAACTTCATTAAACTTCACCTTCAACTCAGAAATAAAGAGGGGCAATCCCTGCACCTTATTGTACTGCAGGTATTCAAACTGGGGATGCTTGGAGCGCAGGTAGTGAGGCAAACTGCCCCAGGTTCAGCTCGCAAACCAGGATCTTTTTATAGCCGGAAAAAACCTCGGCCGTATTGCCGGGAAGTGGGTTGATGTAGTTGAACTGTGCCAGGGCAATGCTCTTCCCCTCATCCACGCAGGTCGTTGACCGCACTTACCAGGGCTCCGTAGGTTCCACCCCATCCCACCACCAGCAGATCGGCCTCTTGGCCGGACCAATCACCTCCTGATCGGGAATAAATTCAACTACCTTCTGCACCTTTTTTTCCCGCATGTTCCACCATGATCTGGTGGTTCATGGGATCGTGCGATACTTCACCGGTCACATCTGCCTTTTCCAGTCCCCCTACCCTGTGGCGCAGTCCGGGCTGACCCGGAATGGCCCAGAAGCGATTCAGCCGCTCAGGATCGCGCTGATAGGGATAGATAGTTCTCTGTCATTGTCCTTCACCATGGGTGGTATTGATCTCCGGCATGTCCTTCATGGCAGGGATCTTCCAGAGTTCCGAACCATTGGCCAGGTAAGAATCCGTCAGCAGGATCACCGGAGTCATATGCTCCAGGGACAGTTTGGCAGCCTCGAAGGCATAATCAAAACAATTGGCCGGAGAAGTGGCTGCAATCACGATGCAGGGCGATTCGCCATTTCGTCCATAAAGTGCCTGCATGAGGTCCGACTGCTCGGTTTTGGTGGGCAGACCCGGTGGATGGTCCGCCCCGCTGCACATTCACAATCACCAGGGGCAATTCGGTAATCACAGCCAGGCCGATGGCTTCCCCTTTCAGTGCCAGTCCGGGTCCTGAAGTACTGGTACAGGCCAGTCTCCCGGCAAAGGAGGCCCCAATGGCCGATGCTGATACCCGCAATCTCATCCTCGGCCTGAAAAGCAATGGCTCCCAGATGCTTGCGCTTGGTAATCTCCTGCAGGATCTCGGTGGCCGGGGTAATGGGATAGGATCCCAGGAAGAGCTCCAGTCCCGCCTTCTCAGCAGCAGCCAGCAAGCCCCAGGCAGTGGCCTGGTTGCCGGTAATGTTCCTGAACAGGCCCTTCTTCCCTTTCACCGGATCCACATGGAAAGTGGTGGAAAGTGCCTCGATGGTCTCCGCGTAATTATAACCCTCGTGAAGTACCGCAATGTTGGCTTTCACCAGAGTCGGGTTTGCTCTTGAACTTGTCCTTCAGAAAATCCTCCCCGATCTTAAGATCCCGGTTGAACAGCCAGTAAAGCAATCCGGCCACAAACTGGTTCCGGGTCTTGTCAGCACTCTTGCTGTCAAGTCCATGCTGCATGGCCACATTGCGCTGAAAGCTCGGTGATGGGAGCCTTCACCACGTTATATCCTTCCAGTGAGTCATCATGAAGGGGATCCTCCTCGTACCCGGCCTTCTTATAATGCTTGTTATCGAAGTTGTCGATATCGATGATGATGGTAGCACCATCCTTCACCCACTTCATGTTGGCTTTCAGTGCAGCCGGATTCATGGCCACCAGCACATCGGCCTGGTCGCCCGGAGTGGATACCTCCTTATGCCCGATATGGACCTGAAAGCCCGATACACCTGCCACCGTACCCTGTGGTGCCCTGATTTCCGAAGGGTAGTCCGGGAAGGTGGAAAGGTCATTCCCGATAAATGCCGAAGTATCCGAAAACTGGGTACCGGTAAGCTGCATACCGTCGCCCGAATCGCCTGCAAACTTCACCACCACTTCGTCCAGTTCAATGACCCTGTGATTCTTTGCCATGGGGAGAAATATTAGATTATTAGATTCCTTTAAATGTTAGTATTTAGAACGTCTTAAGTTAGGATAATCGTACGTTTAATGCTGCTAAGTACTTGTTAAATACAGCTCAAAGTTAGGTATTTTAAAACCGGTGTCTTACCGCAGGCTTACTTTCTTTACATTTTTTTTAACATGCTTACCGGCACTTAAATATATACCCATGTAAATATATAGATATTTGTAAATATATTCGAAAAATGCTACTCTGCATTTACAGCTTGAATATCCGGAGTAGAAACTGTATTTTACGGAGCTTAAAACAAGCGGATTTCTTCCATGGCAATCATAAAAAGTGTACGTGGTTTCACACCAAGAATGGGAAAGAACTGCTACCTGGCGGACAATGCCACCATCCTGGGGGATGTGGAGATGGGCGATGACTGTTCCATCTGGTTCGGTGCGGTACTTCGAGGGGATGTGAATCCCATCCGCCTGGGGAACCGGGTCAATATCCAGGACAACTGCACCCTGCACACCACCTTCAATGAATCGGTGGTGGAGATCGGCGATGATGTAAGCGTCGGGCACAATGTGGTGATCCATGGGGCACGAATCGAAAGCCATGCGCTGATCGGGATCGGGTCGGTGCTGCTGGACCACGTTGTAGTGGGCTCCAACACCCTGGTGGCTGCCGGTTCCGTGGTACTGGAGAGAACCATCCTGGAGCCCAACAGCCTCTATGCCGGCGTTCCTGCCAAACGCATCAAAACGGTCGATCCCCTGAGGGTGGAAACCATGATCAAACGGATCGCAAAAGATTACAGGCTGTATGCCTCCTGGTATATGAAGGAGGAGGAGGGCTGAAGCCGGGAGGGCTATCTCCAGATATTCCGCTTAATCAACGAAATCTTTTCGTTGAAAAACATATTGGCTATCACCTCGAAATAGAGCGTATGGTCGGAGACATAAAACTGGTTCTCCCCATTCCGCTTGGTCGCCAGCAGATCTTTTGTGGAAAGGAGCTCCTGCACCGAAAGTGCAACGATCCGTGCAGTATCGAGCACATTCACTTCAAAGTTCAAAAAGCGGCTGATCTGGTTTCGGATAATGGGATAGTGGGTGCATCCCAGGATCAGGGTATCGATTCCAATCAGCTCCTTGCGGGAGAGATAGGAACGAATAATGGCATTGGAAATATCATCGAACACAAAGCCCTCCTCGATCATAGGAACAAACAGCGGGGTGGCCAGGGAGCTGACATTCAGACCGGGATGAGTCACCGATGATATTTCATTGGAATCGGCCAGTAAGGTCGACAGGGTGTTTCTGATCTTCCGTTCATAAGTCCCCGAATCGATGGTGGCCTTGGTCCCGATGATCCCCACCGTGCTGACTTTGACTGCCTGATTATCGGGCGCCCCCTCCGAATTAAGGATGGAGCCCGTATTCACGCAAACATGGTTCACCACCGGATCGATCACATTCATCACCACTGCCTTCTTGCCCACATGGGCCTTTACTTCATCAAAAGCATTGGAAGAAGCCGAATTGCAGGCGATGAGGATCATTTTGCACTTTTGTTCCAGGAGGAAATCAGCGATCCCCAGTGAATACTGAATGATGGATTCGCGGGACTTATCCCCGTAGGGAAGGTGGGCCGTATCTCCAAAATAGATCAGCTGCTCATTGGGGAGCAGCGTCTGCAGTGCATGCGCCACAGTAAGTCCGCCAACACCTGAATCAAATAAACCTATGGGACCGTCCTTTGCCATGAATACGGAAATGAAGTTACAAAAAAAAGGGATTGTGAAATATAAATTGATTCACAATCCCAATTATTATTCCGGGCAAACAGATTACTTAATCCCCAGTTTGGCTTTCACCAGTGGAAGCATATCCAGACTCTCTGCGGAGGTGTAAACCGGGTTTCCCTGGCTCAAATCAAATACGTAGATCAGTCCACGTTCCTTTGCTACTGCGTCAATGGCCTTACGGGCCTTGTCCATCACCGGCTGGATCATCACCATGCTCTGCCGCTGAAGGTCCTGCTGGGCAGTCTGAGAGTAGTTCTGCAAACGCATCTGCAGTTCCTGAATCTCGGAAGCCTTGGCCTCTTTGATCAGATTACTCATGGTGGCTTCGTTCTTGTTGAACGCCTCGATTTTCTTGTTAATTTCCACCTGGAGCCCCTCGATCTCCAGGGAATAATGTTCTCTCAATTCCTCTACATTTGCCTGTGCGGTATCATACTCAGGCATGGCCTGGAGCAAAAGTTCAGAGGTCACATGCCCAAATTTCTGAGCATGGAGTACAAAGGCCATACAAAGAATTGCCACGGCCACGGTCATTCGTTTCATCATCTTGTTTAAAGTATAACTGTATTTAACTGATTGCTTGCGTAAAACGGCTACAAATGTAAGATTTTAATTTTTATAACCTAACTTTTTAAGCACTTCGTCGCTCAGGTCATAGCGGGGATTTGAGTATAGAATGGAGGCCCCTGAAGCCGTATCAAATATAATGGCATATGAGCCCTCTGCAGAAATCTCTTTGACGGCTTTATAGAGGGCATCCTGGATAGGTTTTACCAGTTCCATGCGCTTTTTGGAAAGATCCCCCTCAGGTCCAAAATACTTGTTCTGAAGATCCTTTACGGAGTGTTCCTTCTTAATAATCTCCTCTTCCCTTTTGGTCCTCATCTCATCGGTAAGCAGCACCCGTTCAGACTTATAAGTCTTGTACATTGTTTCAATCTCTTCATATTCAGCTGCAATTTCCGTCTCCCAGGTCTCTGAAATCTTATCCAGCTCATCCTGGGCAGCTTTGTATGAAGGTATATTCTGAAGAATATAGTCTGAGTCGACAAAGGCAAATTTCTGTGCCAGGGCACCTCCTGCAAAGAGGGTCAGTACCAGGGCCGATATCATCAATTTTTTCATGGTAAAAACGTTTTTGGTTCTCTGTTGATCGTTATTTACAGCTTGCATGTTCAAACACCGTACCAAAAATAGTAATATTCATTTAAATATATCGTGATACGAATATTGTCTTCAGATTGGAGTCCTTTGGTCACACCACTTAAAGTTGACCTGCAATTCCAATGAATCCCGCAGCAGCCATGGCGAGGGTAAAGAGGAGTATTAATCCCATGCTTACATTGGAAGAGATCCCCAGAGTATTGGTTCCCATGACCGATTTTCTGTTATAGATATAGAGCATCAGAGCCAGTACAAGAGGTGTCACAATAGCAGCCATAGCCTGGGAGATGATCATCACCAATACCGGACGTCCTCCAAAGACTGGAACTACCAGGCCAAGCAAAACACCCAGAAGTACAAGCAAACGGTTGCTGGTCGATCTCATATTCCTGGGCTTATTATTAAAGTCAGCAAAAAGCCACGGTGCCAGAAGTAAAATGGGAAAGAGCGAAGAGAGTCCGGCTGCAACAATTCCCCCTACAAACACAGAGATGGCAAAACGTCCCGCCAGGGGTTCCATAAGTTTCACCATATCAATCGCATTGTCCACCTTCAATCCGGCCGGATGGAGGGTTCCTGCTGCAGCGGCCATCACTGCCACGCTTAAGATAAACATCATGGAAACAGAAATGATAGCATCCCGGCGTTCCGCCTTCAGGTCATCACTCTTCCACCCCTTTTCCTGAACAAGAATGGATCGAACCACATATAATATCGCCCCCATGGTGGTCCCCACCATACCGGCCATGATCAACATGGCATCAGCGTCTTTGGGAATACGGGGCATCAGTCCGCGCAAAACCTCCTCCGGCTCAGGAATCACCATAAACATGGTGAGTACAAAGGAGAGTCCCATGATCCCCACAAAAACCGCCAGCACCTTTTCAAAGATCCTGTGCTGTCCATTCCAGAAAAGGTAGTACAGCAGTGCACCAAAAATCAGGGCCGTGACAATGGGACTAAAGCCATTTCCGGATTTGGTCAGGGGCCTTGACCACTCCTGCACCACCTGGGTTACCACTCCCATCACCCCCATGCAGCTGACCCACTCGCTGATCAGAAGGGAGATAAGTACAAAAACGGTGATGCCCACACCGAAGTACTTTCTGAATGTGGTCAGGATGGTCAGACCGGTGATAGAGGTATACCTTCCGAACAACATGATCAAAAAGTAGGTGAAAATACAGGATAGCAGCAAGGGCCATATCATGGTAAGTCCATAGGCGGCTCCCGAAGAAGCCATGGTGGTAATGCTGCCCGTCCCGATATTATACCCGATCAGAAAAAGTCCCGGCGCTATAGAGGTCAGAAAGAGACCAATTTTCTTATAGGTGCTCATTGATTTATTGTTCTTCCAGGAGATCCGAAGAATCGCCATCCAGGTACAGATACACGGATGAGTGGGTCTTCAGTGCTGTGGCAGGAACATCCGGCGTCACCTCCGTCTCCATGGTCCTTTTTACCGCCAGGGCTTTCCTTGCTCCGGGAACGGAGCAGATAATAGCATCCGACTGCAGGATATGATGCACTGACATACTTATCGCCTTTTCGGGAACATCCTCGACCGTAGGGAACCAGCCCTCGTTAAATTGCTGCTGACGGCAATCTTTATCCAGCACCACCTCTATATAGGGATCCCTGGTCTCGAAATCAGCTGGCGGATCGTTAAAGGCCAAATGCCCGTTCTCTCCAATTCCAATAAATGCCACATCAATCCGGTGCCCGGCTATTAAACTGTTCAAGCTACGGATCTCTGTTGCCGGATCCACCTCCCCATCAATGTAACGAAATGCTTTTAGTGGCACCTGATCCACAAAGCGATCCTTCAGATAAAGCCGGAATGATGCCGGATGATCTGGAGGAATCCCGATATACTCGTCCAGGTGAAAGGCACTCACCCTGGACCAGTCGATATCCTCCCGGATCAGAGCGCTTAGCATTTCGAACTGGGAGGTGCCGGTTGCTACGATAATGCTGGCATGACCATTTTTTTTCAGGCTTTTCCTGATCAGGTCGGCCCCCTTTGCGGCTGCGGCCTTGCCCAGCTCCTCTTTTGACTGATGAATTAAGACTTCCATAATTAGTATTGTTTATTTAAAGGGTGTAGCCATAAAACCTTCTATATCCGTCCAGTGTGCCAACATGATCTTCCGCTTTAGCTTTAACTGTTCTATCAGGTCCGGGCCCAGTAAAAAAGTGTCCTCGTGATAGGTATCGTCTGCATGACTGATGAATTTCATGCCACCCGCTTCCAGTAAATCAATCAAATCCAGGGTGTTATCGAGTTCATCCCGCAGGAGGGTATTAAAAACCTGAAGCTCGGGGTCCCCTTCCCAGGTGGGTGTTTTATCCGGCCAGTGCGGGGCAGCACTCAGCTTTTCGGCATTGCGGTCCCGCAGGGCCTGTACCTCGGCGAAATTCCCCAGGCTCCTGAAAATGCTGCTGTAAATCTTCAGGGCGGTGGCCATCTCCGCAATCAGGTCTTTTTCAGGTGCTGAGTCATCGATCTGTTCCATCAGCGCGATGGCGCTGTTGATCATGGATACATATTTGACTGCCGCTCCGGTGGGAATCTCACGATGTGCCCCGTGGATGTCGGTATAGTCCATACGGGCCTCCTCTTCCGAAGGATTAAAAACATGGGGAAGAAAGTGAGCTTCCTCTTCCGGGGTCAACAAGTCGGGAGCAATGACCAGGGGTCTTGTGATATGTCTTGCAGAAACGCCCCAGTATATCCCTGTAGGACCGCGCATGGAGGCAGACCTGTATTTGTTTGCCTCATCAAGTTGAATAAAGGCCTGGTAAAGATTCTTCTGCGGATCCTTCCCCCGCCCATTCCATGCAAATGGAACGCAGTTGGTTCATTACGACTTTTTCTTCATCCGGGGCAGCTTCTTCCAGCTGTTTCACCAGCAGATCAAAAAACTTTTCTGAAGTTTCGAGCCGCTCATAGGCCCGGTCATATGATGCCCTGAAACTGATAAAAACGGTGTTGGCCTTGCCATTGGCCAGGTCATTTGTATTCCTTATAATATCCAGTGGAAACAGCAAACCCCTGACCGGATAATTACCCCCGATCATACTGCTGATTCCTTTGACCTCGTCCGAGTTGTGGCTCTGGAAATAACAGTCTTCCGGCAGGTGGGCAAAGATATCTTCCTTCTCCTCATCCGAAAACATGGAGCCCGTCAGGTAAATCGAAATATCCTGTCCGGCTTTGCTTGCTCCTGCCTTAAAACTATTCATCAGAGTGGCTACCCGGTCTCCCATGCTGTGGTTCTTGCAGTGAGTGGGTCCGTTGGGTCCCGCATACTGCCAGTCTGACCAGCAGATCCCCGATCCCGCATCATTGGTTTTAAAGAAAAAGGTATGGAGCTCCGGAACATTCTCCAGTAGCTCCGCCACCATGTTCGCAAACATTTCCTGGGTTTCCTTAACACTAACACAGGGTGCAAATGCCGGGGTGTTGCCCCTGCGTGGATGATCCACACGGGGACCGCGCATATGCGGATATGCCTCAAAAAATTCCTCCGGAAGGTAGTTGGGTTCATAGGACCAGAAAGCCGCTCCCAGGCCGTATTCACGAAGAATCTCAGCCTTTGCCAGAAGCAGTTCCCTGTTCTTTCTTACAAACTCTTCCGGAATAAAGGGAGCGATCCTTGGATCGGGAAAGAACTTATAGGGAGTCGGATTGTAGCTGGTATATTCATGCCAGTAATTCCTCCCTTCCGGCACATCATGAAATCCTTTATCTGATAGTGTACTGATATTCATCTCCACCCTGCCAAATGGCTTCAGGCGTGCGGCCTGTTCCGCCAGTTTTCGATAATCATCCAGGTCCCTGATCGGAGCGTGTATCACAAAAACTTTCTCTCCTTCGGGCTGACCGGGAGTTGCGTGGAGCGGCAGAGCCGATACAATAAATGCCATGCAAAGAATTACCCGGCTTAACAAGGGTCGGTTTTGAACTTTCTTCTTCATTATCTTTTTTTTCTATAGATTCCAGTATTGCCTGTTTTTAAGTAAATAGTCAAGCATCTCCTCATAGAGGATCAATTGAATATCAAGGATTTCGTCATAGCTAACCATGGCTTCCCCGAAGCGGTCTGATACACTGCCATGACTGCATTCGAAGGTAAAGGCCATGGTCCCGGAAATTTGATGCAGCGCACTGATCAGGTTAAAGCTGGACCGCGGAGGAAACTCTTTATCTTCCAGGGAAGGCGAGCCCAGCCAGTCGGATGGATAATACGGGATCCCCTCTGCCTTATACCTCTGGTTCAGTTGCCTGATCAGTTCGTCGATGCGTTGTTTCATAAACCAGGGGACATAATTGGCCTGAAGGATTCTGGGTTTGTTCTCATGGGAATGCAGGGAGACCGTCATGTCCGGGACCTCGGTACGTGCAATTTCAAGCAGAGCTTTTGTTTCATCGGCCATGGGGGAAAAGAAATCATCATGCATCATGTTAATACCCCTGTCATTGAAATATGCACCAAGTATTCCCACATTTCCCTTCATGGGGTGCAGGGACTTTGCTCCGGGCCAGCCCCAGGAAGTACCGTCTATTCTGGTTCCCTGCCCGTATTTGGTCATAATCTCCGTAGGCAGTCCCACAAAACTATCATAGGGGCACCTTCTGCGACCGTCAGGATTGCCACAGGGAACAATAATAAGCCTGCACTGATCCAGTTTACTTTTTAAAGAAGCCCACTCCCTTCCCCTGTGATCCATTCCGGTCTCTGCAATATGAATCAGGTTTACCAGTCCAACAATGCCTTCTGCTTCCTGGCCGTGGACCGGACCCAGGAAATAGACCACCGGACGGGTGCTGCTGTCTTTTTGAGCAAAGTACGAGGGATTTTGGGCCGCCACTGCCGAATTGTAGTTTGCCAAAGATCTGAATTCCTGCTTCTCTCCGTAATAAACCGCATAAACGGGCAATCCGCCGGGCGAAATGGCGATAACTCGTTTCTCTCCCTTTTGCACCTTTCTCAACTCCGTATCCAGATCTGCCAGAGTGCCTTTATAAAATGCAGGAATATCCGTGTTGTTTGGAGGATCCCCGGCCTCAATTGGCATTTGGCTATAGCTTATCCCAAACTGGAGTAAAAAAAGGGAAAAGAGAATGCCATTAAACAGTAGCTTGTGCATTGCCATCATATTTTAAGGTTTAGTGATCCGGATCTGAGCCAACCGTAATGGTAAAAGTACCCCAGGTGACATTTCTTTTGATCGTCTTCCATTCCTTAACCTCGTAGCTGGCCAGGAATTTGATCTGGTGCCCGATGGGGCAATTTTCAGAGATATGAATAATGGATGAAAGGGCATATCCATCTCCCCATTTATCGGGTTGAAGGTCCACATATAAACGTTCATCATCCACATAAGGATCATCGTAATACAATCTGGTCCTGTGAGGCACATGACTTACTTCGTACACCATGATTGACTCTCCGGGTTCAGCGATGTTATTCCCGTTGCCGCTTCCAAAAATCTCGCTGTCCCCGTCATCAATTCCCAGATTTGTAAATTCCGGAACATCAAACATAACAGGGACCTCAAATTCATCTGTCCAGGTAAAATCCCTGTCCGATACCGAAAGTTGAAACTTCAGCCTGAACGGGGATCCATCTGCCGGCGGAGCATTCCCGGCTTTTATATGAAATCCGGCCGATGTCCATAAAGGGGTTCCCGGCTTAAGTTCGTCTAAAAGTATTACCGGATCAGAAATAGAAACATCTTTGTCGGAGCAGCTGAGTTCAATCTTTAGATGTTTAGCTGTTGTTCCTCCCCGGTTGAATAAACGAAGCTTCATCACGCCCTCTTTATGCTGATCCAGAAAGATGCCCTGATCATTTACCCGGTGTCCCACACAGACTATTTCAGCCGGATCCCTCTTTTTGTAAATGCCTATCTGGTGACTTTCATGGTTAACTGTAAAGTCGATCCTCCCGCCTGCATCACTGATCAAACTGGTATACTTAACTACATCCTGTGTTTCATTAAAATCCACCAGGGTGTAGGCTGTGTTAGGCTTGTACCGGGGAGCCGTTTTAACCTGGATTTGCACCCCGGGAATCGGTGGTCCGCAGGGTTGCCATTTCCGGGTGCTTATCCTCATCCCCCCGCGGGTAACGCCTTCTAAATCGATGAATCCAGGTTCCGCCTTATTGCTTTTTACCTCATATCCCCAGATATTAAACCCGGAATAGAGATCGGCATGGTGCCAGCGATCTGGTTCAGGCAGAGGATCCGCAAAGGAGGCAAGCACGAAGCTCAGAGCATCTCTCAGCTCTTCAGGCTTGAGGCCATGCCCCCCTTCATAGACCTGAAACTCGTAAGACAGTCCTGCATTCTGAAGGGCACCGGCATGAACCTCCTGATTGAGATAGGCCAGTTCGCCGGAGGTGCTGTTGTGAAACCTGAGTCTGATCCCCTGAAGATTCATAAACATATGTCTTACATGGTAGGGGGTATGGTTATCCGGATAACCGATAAAGAACTCCGGCGATCCCTTGGAATTCACGGCAGTTCCCACCATATGGGGATAGCTTCCCGCAATGAAAAAGGACATGATCCCCCCCATGCTGTGTCCGACGATAGCTCTTTGGGACCGGTCCGTTTGCGTCCTGTAGGTGGAATCGATAAACGCGACCAGCTCAGGGAAGTAGTCTTTGAATTGTGTGTCGTAGTTGATGTTGGAGTGGTAGCCGATATTATAGGGTCTTTTATCTGAATCAACAGACCGGCCATTCCAGGCCACGATGATAACGGGATGCTCTCTGACCCAATCCTCCATTACCTGCGATAGCCTGGGAACATGAGTTCCGGTGTTGCCATGAAAGTAGTAGATCACCGGATAGGACTTCTCTGATGCCGTGTAATCAGAGGGCAGAAAGATCCTGAATGGTTTATCCCTTTGAAAAACCTCACTAAAATGACTTTGGTCCTCCTGGGAAAGCAGTCCTGCCGGGAACAGCAAAATCATCAAACTCACCAGAAAAGGGAACGAAATATGCTTCATGCTATTCAGCTTTTATTCTTAATTTGTCCAGGGTGATGCCCGGACCACGAAATATATCAAGCAACCATAATCTACCCGTCTTTTCCATACCCTACTGCTCCCCCGGAATTCCCTGTAAAATGGACTCCAGAATCAATTGATAAAGCTCTGCCTGCCGGTAGAATCCCAGATCTGTGGGATGCGTTCCGTCCACGGTACCCTCTCCATCCAAACCCAGCTGTCCCTCGGCGATCTGGTAATAAAGGTTTTTATACCCGGCTTCCATCAGGTTTTCATAAGCCACTCTCAGGGCACTGCGGCTCTGAGAGTTCCTGAGCCGTCGCCTCTCCACCAGAAAAGCGTCGTTGTAAGTCACCCCCTCTGCCAGAACTATCGGTGTTTCGGGATGTACCTCACGGAGGATGGCCACAAAAGGCTCGACTCTCTCCTTCACCTCCTCTGCCTTCAGGTTGGGGAGGCAATCTATAAAGTAGACCAGGGGATCCAGTTCAGCCAGAAGGTGAGCCAGTTCAGGTTCCATGCGTCCGTTCCCGGAGAATCCAAGGTTAATAATCTCCCGGTCGAACCAACGTCCCAGCAAAGCAGTGGTGCACATTCCGGGCCGGGAGGCGCAACCACCCTGAGTAATGGAGGTACCGTAAAAAACAATGGGTTTTCTTGGGTCCGGTGCAACTCCCCGGATCTCAAAACTCTCCGGGATGCCTATTTTCAGCTCTTTAATGCCATTATACAAGGGGAAATACAACATATATTCCCGGCTGGCCTTCTTCAGGCCTGCTACCAGGGGTGCCGAGTTTTTAATGCCATCAGGCCGACCCACCCCCAGCCAGTGCCAGGAACCATCCTCCCCTTTGACATACAAATCCAGACCGCTTACACCGGTGGCCGCAAAATGATTCATGGAAATAGTCTCATCCGTCAGACTCCATTCTGCTTTAATATCCGTGGCATCTGTTGTGAACCTGACATACATCCCGGCCGTATGATGGCTCAGATTCCAGACCGGTTCACGAACCTGGCTGACCGCAGAGGAAGGAAGACGGTTGTACTTCAGAACATCCTCCTTCCAGCCCTTGCCCTGTATGGCAAATTCCCTGATATCTGTCCAACTATAAGTCTCACTATCCTGAGCTGGATCCGAACCTTGACTCAGAAGCATTTCTTCGGAAAACAGGCAGAGCAGGAAAATCATGATCCACGTTTTTCTTATATTTTTGAGGAGTATCATGCCGACATTGATTTTTTGGAATAGCGCTTCTGAGTTCAAAGATTACAAAATATCACAGACTTTTAAAGATTTTAGCGAAAAAGATTGTAAGTTTTTTATTTATGTATACTTTTGTTTTGTAACTATTTTCCTTCAAAAGACATATTACTTCTTACGTTAACTTATATTTTGTAAATTATTACAAAAATGAAATCGACTTCAAAATTTACCCCGTTTCAAGTGAGTGCCCTGGTCCTTGTGAGAGTGCTGATCGGATGGCACCTCTTGTACGAAGGGATTGCGAAACTGCTGATGCCAAACTGGTCCGCAGCCTCCTTCCTTAAAGAATCACAATGGATCCTGTCTGGTTTCTCCAGGTGGATCATTTCCAACGACGGAGTCCTTCAGGTGGTGGACTTCCTGAATACCTGGGGCCTGATCGCCATTGGAGTCGGTTTGATACTCGGCCTGTTCAGCAGGCTGGCTGCCTTTTCGGGAGCTTTCCTCCTGCTGATCTACTACTTGAATAATCCCCCGATGATTGGTCTGGAATACAGTCTTCCGGCAGAAGGCAACTACCTGATTGTCAGTAAAACACTTATTGAAGCCGCCGCCCTGCTCCTGCTGGGATCTTTTCCAAGCGGAAGGCTGTTCGGACTGGACATGTATGTACAAGGTTGGATAAAGCCAAAAAAACAAAAAGATGAATAATTCAAAGGAAGACAAACAGATGGAGATGAATGAAAAGCAGGGGTTTCCAAGGCGGACTTTGCTCAAGGCCCTGGCCGGAATACCCATTTTGGGATTTTTCTCTTACGAAGCCTTCAGAAAAATAAACTTTGACAAAGAGAAGAGAACCAGGGTCATCAAAGAACTGGGCTTGGATGATCTTAAAGCCCCCCAGATCGTTTCCTCCTCTTCTGCCAAAAAAGGGGACCTGCTCCGGCTGGGATTTATTGGCTTCGGGAACAGGGCCACCCAATTATCCAATTCCCTTGGATTTATCCATCCGGATGATGCAGAGAGGAGGGCGAAGAACGGCTCACTGGAAGAATGGCTCCAGCAGGAGGATCTGAATGTGGCCGTCACCGGGATCTGTGATGTATTTGACCTGCATGCTGAATGGGGCCTTGCGACCATGCGAAATGAGGTACGCGTGGGAGGGAATTCAGGATCGGCACTTCCTGTCAAACGATATATGAACTACCAGGACCTCCTGAATGATAAGGATATCGACGCCGTTATTGTCGCGACGCCCGACCACCATCATGCCAGGATAAGCAGCGAAGCGGTAAAAGCCGGGAAACATGTGTATTGTGAGAAGAGCATTTGCCGCACCGAGGAGGAGTTATACGAGGTATATGATACGGTCCGGAACAGTGACCGTGTATTTCAGCTGGGCCACCAGATCACCCAGAACGTAGTTTTCCAGCAGGCCAGGGAGATCATTAAACGGGATATCCTGGGCCCGATCACACATATCGAAACCACCACCAACCGGAACACCGCAAGCGGGGCCTGGATCCGGCACCTGGACGCCAACGGAAACCTCAAACCCGGAGACGAAAGCTCCATTGACTGGCTCCAGTGGCTCGGCACCCGGCCCTATAAGCCCTTCAGCGTGGATCGTTTCTACAACTGGACCAAGTGGTTTGATTACGATATGGGAATGATCGGCCAGCTGTTCACCCATGAATTTGATGCGGTGAACCAGTTGCTCAGGATCGGCATCCCCTCATCGGCCGTGGCATCCGGAGGGATCTACTACTGGAATGACAACCGGGAAATACCGGATGTGCTCAATGCGGTATTCGAATACCCGGAGAAGAAAATGACCCTGACCTACAGTGCCAACCTGGCTTCAAGCCGTCAGCGGGGACGTGTATTTAATGGACATGATGCTTCCATGGAACTGGGAGGATCGGCAACTATTACAGCCGATTACGATTCAACCCAGTATAAGAAATATATTGAAGAAGGCTCCATCGATACCAATGTGCCCATGATCACCATCAATCCGGGAACAGGTGGGGATATCGATGCCATTACCTCGGCCACGGAAAAATACTATGCCTCGCGCGGACTGACCACCACCAATATCAATGGCAGGAGTGTGGATGTCACCCACCTGCATATCAAGGAGTGGATAGACTGCATACGTAGCGGCGGACAGCCCAGCGCCAACATTGAGCGTGCGTTTGAGGAGGGAGTTGCCTGTGTGATGGCCAATAAGTCCTACCTGGAAAAACGCCGGGTGGAATGGGATCCGGTAAATCGTAAAATTGTATAAGCCCGGCTCATGGCTCCATGCTGCAAAACAGAACGTCACTTACCCTTAAACATCCTGTACAGGACGGCCATCTTAGTGCTGCTGCTGGGGGCAAGCGGATGCGGACAGAGCTCCGGGGAAAGGAACTCCTTTCTGTTCACCCCGGATGAAAACGGGGTCAGCCTGAGCGAAAACGGGAGCCCGGTGTTCTATTACAGGAAAACACCCAAAACCCTCACCGGAGAGTATATCTGCAATCATTACATCCATCCGCTCTTTTCGCTGAACGGAGATACGCTTACCCAGGAATTTCCGGAGGATCATCCTTACCACAGAGGGATCTTCTGGTCCTGGCACCAGCTTTACCTGGACACCCTCAGTCTGGGGGATGAATGGATCATGGAAGACATCAGCCATGAGGTAAGAGAAATCCGGACCAGTAGCGGGACGGAAGCAGCCAGACTAATCCTGGATGTGCTCTGGAGCTCTTCCCGCCTGGAAACCGGGAAAGGCTTTATGGAGGAGCTCACAGAAATTACAGTACATCCCCTGAACTCAGGAATCCGGATGATTGATTTCGAAATATCCCTGAAAGCCCTGATAAAGGGTATAAGTCTGGGTGGTTCGGATGATGAGAAAGGATACGGGGGACTCTGTGCCCGTCTCAAGCTGCCGGACGACCTGACCTTTACTGCTGAAAACGGACCCGTCACGCCCCAAACCCTCCAGGTCAGTGCCGGACCCTGGATGGATTTTTCAGGTACTTTTGTGGCATCCGCTAAACAAAGTGGAATAAGCATTTTATGCCATCCCTCCACCCCCAACTACCCGGCTCCCTGGATCCTGAGGCAACTTGGCTCCATGCAGAACATTGTTTTTCCCGGAAGGAACCGAGTGGAAGTCTCCGAAACACAGCCAATCATTTTAAGATACCGGCTAATCGTCCATGAGGGACCGGCCGAAGACCTGGACCTGGAAACATTACAGGCAGATTACGAGGCAAGAGCCTTCTAGCCAGCCTGTTTAATAATATAAACTCTATCAGCTATGAAAAGACCAGGCATCCTGCAAATGCTGGCCATCCTGCTTACGGGATCCTTGTCCCTTACAGGCCAGGTAAGGGAGTATTCCCGGATTATTACCGTAAATGATTATACCTACGAAATTGAGGTCGACGGAAGCCGTGATCCGGTGAACGAGACCATCATTATTGAGAATCTGGGAGAAGCTCCCCTGGTGAATCCCCGCATAACGGTTAATGGCCGCTTTGACTGGTTTGATACGGAGAGCCTGGCCCATGAAGTAACCCGTGGCTGCAAAACGGATGAAGAAAAAGCGCTGGCCATCTGGGATTTCATCCGCCTGAATTTCCAGCACCTGGCTTCTCCCGGTGACAGGGAATGCCATAATCCGGTGGTGGCATTGAATGTATACGGCTATGCCAACTGTGCCTATCACAGTACCGTATTCACCTCCCTCTGCCGGGCCGTTGGAGTCCCTGCACGCGTCTTTGAAGTCTGGCATCACACCGTCACCGAGGCTTATTATAACAATGAGTGGCACATGCTGGACAGCGACATCGGGCTCTACTATCTGGCCGAGGACAACCGCACCATCGCCTCCGTGGAGCAGCTCTGGGCGGATCAGAAAGTGAGCGGAGGTACAGAATCCGGTGCGGCTCTGACGGCATTTTCCGGGCGCAACAAGGCGGTGCGTGCAGTCTATACGGATGTGGAGGGAAACAATAGCTATGTGTCCCAGGATGGCGAAAAAATCAGGGGCTACCGCTACTTCTTTGGTCCGGATGAATGTTTTATCTCCACCTTCTATGATCGCTTTACCTATGAACCCCACAGCATGGCCATGACCCTTCGGCCCGGTGAAAAGCTGATCCGCAACTGGAAGGGCGGTGATAAGTATTACGATTATGAACGCCACAACCGTAGACTTGAAGGCGGGAATAAGGAGGCCAAACCCATTCGCTACGGAGACGGCCAGCTGATCTGGAAACCCGATCTTAAATCCCCGCTGGCCCCTGCCTTTTTCAACAAGGATCAGGCACCGGGCTTCCAGGTGAAGGATGGCCAGCAACCCGCGGTACATGTACGGCACAGGCATGGAGGGATCTACGATTTCCCGGAACGGGCTATTCTGTCCACCGAAACTCCCTATACCATTCTTGGTGGCTCACCTGAAAGCAACTTTTTACCGTGGTGGAGCCAGTGAATGGGATCGCCTGTCAGCCAGGATATACAGCAGCACGGGGTTCGCTCTCAAAACTGGTATGGACCGCTCCCGAGGGGGCCACGGGATATATGGATGCAGAAATAGACCTGGATCAGGTTTTGTTTCCCAGTGGGGATCGGGGCATCCACGACTACTGGCTGGAGTTTAACTTCATGGCCGATGAACAGAATGAACCACCCACTCAAAGTGGACTGGAATCTGTGGAACTGGTCACCGATATCCAGGTCAGCTCCTACTCCCTTCCGGCATTGTCCAGGGGGACAAATATCATCCGCTACCGCGATGAAACGCCCGGAGAACATCAGGTAAAAATTACGCACATCTGGAGGGAGCGCAAGGACAATACACCCCCCTCCTGTCCTGACAAAGCCTTATCCCCGGCGTCGGGAGAAACAGTAAACTCCCTGGCACCCTTATTCCGGTGGCAGAAGGCCGATGATCCCGACAGAGACGATAAGATCGCCAATCACTGCATCCTCATCAGTTTTGATCCGGAGTGCCGATGGCCGGTGGCAACTGCACTCTACACGGAAACTGGTTCAGGCAAAGCCGAGTGGCAGCTGCCCGAAGGCTGGCTCAACAAGGATACCACCTATTACTGGAAGGTAAAGGCCCTGGACAGCAGGGGCGTCTGGGGCGACTGGAGCGAGGTATTCAGGTTTAAAACATTTAAATAGATCGAATCATGAAACAAATTTGGTACAAGTTGATATTTCTGTTGGCAGGAGTGTCCCTGCTCTCTTTTAGCTATCCTGAAAACGCCACCTTTCCCGGGGAGATCACCACTCCCTATCCAACCCTCACCTGTCTGGCAGTGGAATGGCTGATTGAAGGGTGATGACAATGAGAACGGGAAGGTCGAAGTCATCCTACCGGGTTGCCGGCGAAAAGCAATGGCATCACCGCCATGCCCCTGGTACGCATTCCTGCCGGAAGCACGGGCGGCAAAACACGGCCCACCTATACCTGGCAAAACAAACACTCGGGCAGTATCTTTGATCTCGAGCCGGATACAGAATATGAAATCCGCCTTTCCCTGAAGGATCCCGACGGAGGGGAGGCCACTGAAATTGTGAAAGAACGTACCCGCCCGGTACCCCGGGAAGCCGGGGATTCAAGGATCATCGAGGTCAATCCCCGAACACTCGAAAAGGCAGCCATGCTTGCCGTGCCCGGGGATGTGCTGCTATTGAGTCCGGGGTACTACGATCATTTCACCATGCCCGTGGATGGAGAACCCGGCAAACCTATAGTGATCCGGGCCGACCGCAGCCATGCGGTAATCGGAAGTACCTTTAACTCGGTCAGCCTGGAACACCGCAAGCATGTGATTATTGATGGCCTTACGGTCTGGGGACCTGTCAAATTGCGCTGGGCCGAAGAGGTGGCCGTCACCTACTGCACCATCGAGTCCCAGTTCGGGATTATTGCACAGGAGCAACCCGGCTGCAAGAACTGCTATATTGCAGATAATACCGTGCGCTATAAGATTCCCTGGGTGGCGGAAAGCACGGGCTCGGGCAGTATCTGGGGAGGCCCCGCCAACATCGGGGAAGGGATCGAGCTGACGGGGCCCGGAAATGTGATCTGCTACAACCGGGTCTCCGGCTACAGGGATTGTATCTCCACCATGGAGGACCTGTGGGTATACGACCAGATGTGCATAGATATTTACAACAACGACATCTCGGAGGGACCGGATGATGGCATCGAGGCCGATTTTGCCATGAACAACTGCCGGATCATGAACAACCGGATCACCAACTGCGGCATGGGACTGAGCTCGCAGCCCGGACTGGGCGGGCCCCTCTACTTCATCCGGAATGTGATGTACAACATTGCCATGGCCCCGTTTAAACTGGAAAGGCGAAGTTATGGGAACCTCTTTCTTCACAACACGGTAGTAAAAGCCGGTGACGGACTGTTCGAACATCATGGTCAGGATGCATTCTTCCGGACCACCTGGCTGAATAATCTCTGTATAGGCGGATCGGGTGGAGGAAAGAAAGGCCGTTATTCCACCGGGGAGGGACTGGCCGTTTCTCTGCCGGGATACAACGAAAGCTGCACTTTTGATTATAATGCAGTTGGTACTGCCAATGTCCCCTTTGCCGGAAAGATCCATGATCAGACCTTCGAATCAATCAGGGAACTGCACCGTCTGACCGGTGCCAGACATTGCGTGCAGGTCGATATGAGCGTCTTTGCCGCAGAGGTGGAATTCCCCGATCCCGTTTTCCCGGAGCGACAGCCACAGGACCTTCGTATTAAGGCAGGTTCGAAAGCCGCTGATGCAGCCCTCTTGTTACCAAATATCAACGACAATTTTACAGGCAAGGCCCCGGATATAGGTGCATATGAAGTAGGAAAGCCCCTGCCCCACTATGGACCCCGGCCAAGAGGGGACGAAGCTCTTTCCAGGTGACCGGAACGGGAAAGCATTGCTTCAAATAACTTTGAGAGAAATGGAACAGGAATCTCCGCTTATACGACCCATGAACCTGGCAGACATGCCTTCGCTGATGCGCCTGAAAAATGCCGAAGGCTGGAACCAGACCGAAGAAGACTGGGGCATGTTTTTGGGCTATGACGCCAGTGTAAACCTGGTGGCGGTGATCGGGCAAAAGATTGTCGCTTCGGTTACCGCAATAAACTATGCCAACGATGTGGTATGGATAGGCATGATGCTGGTTGACAGGAATTACCGGGGGCGCGGCATAAGCAAGCTTTTGCTTACACAGGTTCTGGAACAAATGCAGTTCTGCAAATCCATCAAGCTGGATGCCACCCCGGCAGGTCACCCGGTCTACAGGAAATTCGGCTTCATGGATGAATTACGCATCTCCAGGAATACGCATCCCTCCGTGGCCGGCATCCCCGGGGTAAGTCATTCCTTTAAAGTTGAAGCTATAAATTCGCAGGTCATTTCAGAGATATTCGAGTATGATCAAAGCGTATTCGGAGCCCGGCGGGAAAAACTCCTGAACGGTCTTTTTCAGCAAGCTCCCGAACTGGGCTGGTATATCCGGGATGCCGGCGGGATCTGCGGCTACAGCCTGGGTCGAAAAGGATCCCGGTTTATACAACTTGGACCGGTATCAGCCTCCTCCGGGGAGGGGGCTCTGGCCCTTATCCGTGTGGCACTAGGACAGATCAAAGGAAAGGCCTGTGTGATAGACCTCCATACCGATAAGACAGAGGTGGCCCAATGGCTCCTCCAGGCAGGCTTCAGCGCTCAACGGGAGTTTATCCGGATGTATCTGGAATCAAATCCCCTGCCCGGCAGGATCAGCAGGCAGTTTCTGATATGCGGACCGGAATTTGGATAATGCAGGATCATTGACCTGCGGCAGCCTGTTCCATATCCCCGGAACGGTAGACTATTTTTCCTCCCACCAGGGTCATATCGGCCCGGATGTCCCTGATCCGGTCCACCGGGCAATTCAGAAAATCATCGGAGAGGAGAACCAGGTCGGCCAGCTTCCCGGGCTCCAGAGATCCCTTCAGTCCCTCCTCGAAGGAAGCATAGGCATTATTGATGGTATACATTTGCAGGGCCTCCATTCTGCTGATGGCCTCTTCCGGCAGGATGACCGAATTTCTTTCCGTGGTCCTGGTAATCATGGTCCACATGGCCAGGAAGGGATTATAGGGATTAATGGAAGTATTTGCATCCCATTTGACCATATGGTCCGATCCTCCGTTCACTAAAACCCCGGCATCTATCAGGGAGCGGTAAGGAAGAAAATGCCTGATCCGCTCCTCCCCCAGTATCTCTCTCATGGCATCCGCATCCTTGTAAAACCAGGCGGCCTGCATATCTGCATATATCCCCAGCTCACTCATCCTCTTGATGGCCTGGGGAGTAAAGAAATTGCCATGGATAATGGAAAAGCGCCGGTCCTGGATGGGATGGATCCGGTTTACTTCTTCATATACATCCAGCAAGAGGTCCACCCCTCCCCCTCCGGTGCAATGGGCCGTAAATTTCCAGTTCCTTTCCAGAGCCGCACTTACGATCTCCAGTAATTCATCCTTGCTGTAGTTTACGATCCCCCGGTAGGCTGTATCGTCAAACCCGTAAACCTCCTCTGCTTTCTCTCCCCAGGGTTCCCGGAGATAGGCAGTGCCTGTCAGTATGCCCCCGTCCAGAAACACCTTTACCGCCCCTATCCGGGCCCATTCATCCCCGTCACCGGTTTTGCAGTCCAGGGCCCTGATTTCTTCCACCAGTGCACTGACTTTCGTCGTACTGTTCCGCCGCAAAATAATATTCTGATGGATCCGTACACTCAAGCGGCCTTCCTCTCCCAGCCTTTTGTACCTGGCAAACCCATTAAGGTCATCGGCTCCGGAGCAAAGGCCGGTGATCCCGCACTGGTTGTAGCGCTTCAGCATGTCCAGGAAGGCGTTTTCGTATTCTTCGGGAGACAAGTGCTGTGGGGGAGCCTGCTTGAGCAGGGAGAATGCCGATGCCCGGATAAAGCCCGTTGGTTTACCTGTCAGCTCGTCCTGCAGCACCCCTGGATGAACCGTCTTTTCACTGATACCGGATACCTGCATGGCCGCAGAGTTGATCATCCCCCCAAAGGAACCATTCAGGAAAACCGGGTGCAGGGGGGCCACCAGATCCAGTTCAGACAGGCTGGGCTGACGCATTTCCATCAGGCGGGTAAAGAAGAACTTGGGGAAAACAATCCACTTGCCCTCCTCCTTCAGCCTGGTCTGACTTTCGATCCAGTCCAGAAGTTCATCCATGGATCGTATATCCGGGATGGGTTCCTCCAACTCACTTAAGGCCGCCATCCCGGGATGCAGGTGGGCATCAATAAGTCCCGGGATCACCGTCCGACCGCCTGCGTCAATGACCTTCGTCTGCCTGTCTGCCAGTTTTCTGATCTCCTTGCTGGATCCAACTGCCAGGATCTTACTGTCCCGGATGGCCAGGGCTTCGGCAATGCTAAAGGTGGAGTCCACTGTCAGGATCTTCCCGTTTAGAATGATCATGGAGGCCGGCTTATGGCTCTTGCAGGAAGGAAACAGAATAAACATGGCAAAAACGATCAGTAAAACTGGTATCAGTACTCTAAAGGTATGGGCTAATTTGAATTTCATCGCATTTACATCCGGCAATTAATAAATCTCACGGGTTGCTTTCTTTATGATCCTGGGCTTGGGCCGCCGCACGCTGAGAGAAATCTCATCGAACACACCTGTGGCCGTTGTAATCCCCTTCAAGGGCTCCATGGTCACCTGACCGTCCTCCCCGAACAGGCTCATACCTGCCAGTTGGGGAACTGCGCTGAAGTCTTTCTCCACCTCAATCTCCACTCTGTACAACAGAGCCGGTTGCCCCATGGCAAACTCATCCTCCACCCGGGTAACAGGATCAAAACGAGGATAGCTTTCATTAAAATCCCCAGCCAGGTTCATCTCCATCCAGCAGATCCACTGGCTGCCAGGAGCAAGTCTTACCCTGCTCCGGAAATATCCCGGCAGGGGGGTTGCCCCGGTAATAGCCAGGTTTTCGCTGATATTTTCTGCCCCATTGGATTTCCCGAGCTCTTCGTCCCGGTAGATCTCCGTCCAGACGGGAAGTGCTCCCGGAACATCCTTTTTCCCTTCCCAGTCGCCCGTCGCCACCCTTCTGGTGGCATATACCGTATGTGTCTTTCCTGTCGCAGGATCTTCCAGCCAGATGGCAAAGGTGGGGGATTCCCCGAATACAGATTCCAGGACAAGCTCCTCATTAATATGAACCAGGAATTCCAGGTCGGTCTTGTTCATGGTCCGGCCATAGGCAACTATTACCAGCAGGGCGGCAAGAGCCAGAGCGGCAATCAATGCCGGTTTTATTATTCGCTTCATCCTACACCTCCTTAATCTCAAATCCTTTCCGGTACTCTCGCGAAGTCAGCGAGGCTGCCTGCTCACAATTGGTGATGGTCTCCGTCTCCGGTGAAAAGAGCAACTGCTTATTCCCTGCACGATAAGAGAGATTTGCCAGGTGAATCATCACCGCGCTTTTATGCCCTTCCACAATATTACCCCTGGGTTGTTCCCGGTTCCGCATGCAATGAATGAAATTCCGGATATGGGCCTCCAGGGGATAATATCCAGGCTCCTGGGCCACCACGAGCCCATCCTCATCAAAGGCCTGCCATCCTCCTCCCATGCGTCCCACATACATCATCCTTTTGGTTCCTATAATCTCTATACGGGTGGCATTCTGCATCCAGTCGGGGAAGTTCTCCGAAAAACGGATTTCAGGACCGGATTTTTTCATGTAAGGGGTACATTCGCCTGCTTCCAGGCTCAGTGTAAAGTTCCCGTAATCAAAAGTGGCCAACTGGTAATCGGGTACCTCCCGCTGATCCTCAAAGAAATACCTTCCCCCGCTGCAGTAAACCGATTTCGGAAATCCCGGATCACCCAGCACCAGGCGTGCCAGATCCAGCTGGTGGGTAATCCCCCCTGCCATGGCCGATCCCCCGCCATAATCCCAGTAGTAGCCCCAGGATTTGTTACGGGATACGTTGTAGGGGACCTGGGGAGCCGGGCCCAGCCACAGGTCCCAGTCTATGGTATCGGGGGTCCTGGTATCCTCTTTCTCCACAAAGGGTACGGGCCCTCCCAGCATCTCTTTAATATGAACCGCCACCAGATCACCCAGATCACCCTTTTGAATGAACTCTCTGGCAGACAGGGCATAGTCCGAGCTCCTGTTCTGGGTTCCGCACTGAACGATCCGGTTGTATTTTCCGGCTGCCTCAATCATTTTTTGTCCCTCAAAAATATTATGAGAGATGCTTTTTTCCACGTAGACGTCCTTACCTGCCTGGCAGGCCCGGATAGTGGCCAGCGCATGCCAGTGTTCGGGAGTGGCGATAAATACCCCATCCACCTCCGGATCATCAAAAACGGTGCGCATATCCCTGACGCGGATGGGAGCCGTTCCCTGTACCTTTTCCACCTCTTTGATGCCATAGCCGCCCCGGGAATCATCCACATCACAGAAATACTTGATGAAAATATTTTCACCCAGGTTTGCTGCCTGGAGGATAACCGCAATTCCATGATGACCCGCCCCTATCAGGGCCACCACGATCCTGTCATTGGCCCCTTTTTGGGAACCGGCCGCCGCTGATGAGAACTGCGTTTTTCTGTAAGCGGGTTCCCCTGCGGGCTGCAGGGTTTTATTTTCGCCTGATGCCTTATCTGAGCCACCGCTTGCACAGGATGTGGCCAGGGTAAGACCTGCAGCACCTGTGGAGGCCAGCTGAAAGAATTTTCTCCGTCTCATAGTATTATCTTTTTTCAAATTTTACTTCGATCTCATGTTCTCCAGCGCCCGCAGGAAGGATCAGAGTTCCTGCAGTTCTTATGTTTTTCAAGGGTTTCCCGTCCACCATCACGCCGGAAAGCTCACCCATCTCCTCCACCAGCCAGTCGGCGAGCTCCAGGTTCCAGACGGAAGTCTTCTTGTGGAAGTAGCTGCAGTAATGCGGATCATAGTCTACTCGAAGACGAAGCTTTTTACCCTCCTTGTCCCAGGATCCGGAATTACTTGTGTGTAAATAAGCAATATACTCATTGATGCTGATAAACCGGCCCTGGGGATACTGATCGAAAATAGTCAAAAACTTCCCCGGATCAGTCACGATCCCAAAATCATGCGCATCGGGGGGAGCTGCCACAATATCCGGCGAATCGCTGGTGCCCATGAAATCCCAGTCAATAATCACCATATCGGTACCGCAGTAACCCTCGGTCCATCCGCACCACCCGAAACCGGCCTGTGCAGCCAGTTTGAAGGTATTGTTGTGATAAGAAGTGGAGGCCCCGTTCCCTCCTGCACAAAATTCCAGGGGAACCACTCCGAATTGTTCGAACAGCCATTTTTTTGCTGTTTTCATGCGCCAGAGTTGTTCCGCAGCGGGAATTTCCTGATTGCGCCGGGTATCCCCGAATTCACGGTACCATCCCACCTCAGCCTTCTCCTGGTCATAGGGCGCTCCGTACCACCCGGGTTCGGAGTTCAGGTCGGGCTGCATATGAGTCAGCCCATGGCACATGACTTCAAACACACCCAGTTTAATCCCTTTGTCATACCCGCGCTTCCCTGACTTAAAATCCTGATCTGCACCGAAGTGATCTGTAAAGTCCTGGGTCCATGCAGCTTCAATGCTCTTATTTTCATCATTGACAAATCCCGGCACAAAATTGATATTGAGCACTGCCTGATGCTTTTGCAGCGGTTCAATGAGATGCCTGGTAATCTGATCCTCCGTGAGCGTGGGATACTGCCAGTGCTCCAGGTATGTATTTTGTGCCCCACCCGGGTCATCCATGATCATAATCAGATCATTTTCCCAGGTCTTGTATAGGTTATATCCGATGGTCCAGGTGATGGCCCGCCTTAAGAGGGTACGAAGATCCTGGTATTCAAATAAGCCGTTCGGATCATTGCCGATCCAGACGGCACGGCCGCCCGAAGCGTGCGATTTGGCCGTAACCTGGGGCCAGTCCCCCTGGTTAACCAGGACATCCACCCCTTGCTGCAACTCCACTTTCTGCCGCCTCCGGTGGACCCCGTAAAACTCATCTCCCCCTTCTGGTACATCGGCCTGAAAGCTTGGAGCAAGTCCTTCCGTCAGGAAATGCCGGGAGACCGGCTTGAGCTCCGTATTGCTCTCCCAGGCACCCACATATTTTAGTCCCCAGGATATCCTGGATCTCCGGCTGACTGATACGGTCGGCCAGGGCTATGATCCCGATCCCCTGTTCCAGCACCAAACGCCGCACGATGGAATAATCGGGATCCAGGAGTCTGCTCTCCCTGGTTCACATCCCAGATGATGGTCCCGTACATGGGATCCCCGTACATATCCGTAAACATACTTTCCTGCAGGAATTGCTGATCCAGCCGGACCACATCAAAGGGAATCCCCCAGGATTTCATCAAAATCATCAACTGGTGAAAATCATTCTCGCCATATACCTCAGGATATTTAAAATAGCCTGAATACTCTCCGGTGGGAGCAGCCCTCTCAACCATAAAACTGGCCGGGTCCTTCCACTGGTCCCCGATCACCACCAGCACCCGGAAGGGTTTGGCAGCTTGGGTTTCCGCTGCCACAAGCAGCAGACAGGTCAGAACAACAAGGTAAAATCTGAAAACACGACTCATAATCTTTGGTTTTAATTAGGTTTATAAAGAACAATTTTATGTTCCTTCCCTCTGACTCCGAATTTATTCAGGCTCCTGGCCTTCATAAAATTCTGACCCTCGTGCAGGCTCCAGGTAAAAAGCGGGTCGGCCGGCTCCCACTCCCCCTTGTCAATGGATACCTCAAATCCACTAAAATTAGGAGTGTGGGTTTCCAGCTGAACCCTCAGCTCATCTGTACCCTGATCATAGAGATGAATATGGGCCTGGTTAAGCGTCCAGAAAATATCCTCCACCCTGCCGGTCCGGGTTCCCAGAACATCACGTACATCCTGCTTCCCCTGGGTTTCCCATTTTTTCTCCCGGTTATATTCATCTTCGGGAATCAGGTACTCATAGTTCCAGTAGGCAAAGGGCACTTCAAAAAAATTGTTCCGCGATTTATAGGCGATCCACTCGTATCCATCCTGCCTGTAGAGGTAATGCCCGTCCTCGCGTCTCTCCAGGGTAACCCGTTCGGCCCGCTGTTCCGTCCCGAAAACCATCTCCATATCGATCCCCCGGTTGCGGTGAAATTCCCGTCTGATCTCATTGCTGTTGAGCGGGACCGCTGTTCCGGCCATGCGATAATAGGAATTCCGGCTCGGATCAATCTGCATCCATTTGCCCCAGTAGTCGGACCATACGTCCAGGGTCCCATGCCCCACCGAGGTGATCTTCCTGGCCGTGAAGCCCAGGGAACAATACATCTGCATCAGGGTGAATGAAAGATAGGTACAGTAGAAGGTTTGTCCGTTAAGGCCATGGTAAAGAACCTGCAGGGCCTGAGGTCTGATGGGGGGCGGAGATCCAAAGGGCACATGCTCCACCAGCCATTCATTAAGCAATAGGATCTGTTCAAAATCATTCTTCCCGGAAGAGATGATCTCCTGCAGGTTATACTGCTTTCTCAGTCGCTGCAGTTCCGGGTTCTCATACTTCTCATAGAAAAAGGGGTAGTCTGACCGAACCAGCGGATCGTTGTCCAGTCCCAGACAGGTAAGTAGATTTCCGTTCTTCAATTGAATCCTTTCTCCGGCTGCCAGACCGGGGATTTCATTGGGGATTTCCGCCAGGTCCGGCCCACAATGGATCCGGTTGCTGTCAAGTCTTTCCTGTACCATGTTCCGGTGTATCCCGGGCAAAGAGGATTTGATCTGCTCAATCGCCTGCCTGCTTAAATTTCCGGTGAATAACAGTTGTCCAAAATTCGCTGCGTCTGCACAACGAAGACCCATGGGGCTTGAATGGACCATTCCCCCGGATACTATTTCGTTCAGCGTCAGGTTAAATCCCCATATCTTCCCTTCTCCGGCCGGGTTAAAACGGGCCAGCGGGATACTCACTTCGGCCCTGAATCTTCCCTTTTCCAGGCGGCTTACCGCTCTCCAGTCCATGTGCCAGGACTCGTCGTCCACCCTCAGATCCTGCCGGCGCCCTTCCGAGTCCAGGAGGAAGGTATAGTAGATCCCATGGCCATGTTCCGGATCCAGCGAAATGCTCACATGGGGGAACTGTCGAAGATCCGGCTCCTCGCTCAAATAACAGACAGGCGGAGTTTTGTCTGACTTAAAAGCCGGCAAATCCAGCCCCACATAGAGATTATCTGCATCTCTTACCAGCAATGCGCGTCCGTCCCTTTGTCCGGCCAGGCTCTGTTCCAGTTGGAAAAAATCTCTTATCTCACAGGCCTTCAGCCATACCGCATCATCCAGACTCCCGTCCATCACCACCGTTTCAGCAAGCCGGGGGATCTCAAAAATGGTCGTGCCCGGATCATTTGGGACCTGTGACCAGCCATTTAAAGAAAAGAGAAGCAGAAGAATTAAGAAAGCAAAGCCGTGTTTCATAGTTTTTTCGATTTATCGATTTATGCCCGGGCAAGCAGAAGCTTTTCCGGTTTTCCAATTAACGGTCCACTGCCCTGCCATATACCTCGATCCAGTCCAGTCTTGAACAGGCCACACTTTGTCCCCCTGTCATCAGATCAGAAAAACCCACTTCGTCCACTTTCGATAAATCCGGATCGGCCACGGCCCCCTGTTCCACCATGGTTTCAATATCCAGGGCATACCAGCGGATATCATCCATATTAAACTCTTTAATCCTCCAGTCCACGGAAACACCCTCACACTGGTCGCTTACCAGCCAGGTCCCATCGGCCAGTTTGAGTAAGATATGCAGGCACCTGAAGCCGCTCTGCTTGGTTCTCCACTTGATTTTTGAGAACTCACTCAGATCCACAAAGGAATCCTTCATTTTCAGACTGAGCCCCCAGGTTCCCTCACACAGACCTGACCAGACGTAAAAGGGATCGTCTTCGGGATGATCGTGGTTGCTCTTTCTCATACCTGTTTCAGCGGTCCCGTATAAGCTAAGAATCAATTCCGTGTTTGCAATGTGATCCTGAGTCACCGGAGTTTCAGGGGGGGTCTCCTTCCAATCCTCTCTGAACAGCAGGCCGGGCCTGTATTGTGCTGATGCAGAAAAGGAAAACAGAAGACAGGCAATACCCACGATTACAAAGGTACGGCTGAAGGATTTTGAGAGATTGATTTTTTTTATTTGCATTTTCTCTGATTTAATCATTAGAATGTGGCTCATTAGCAGGTAAAAAGACGACTCAGATATGGAAATTAAAAACATAACATAAGTGAATACCTCTTATTTTTTCTTTCATTTTGTTTCCATAACAAATATAAATATTATTTTTACTTTTTGTTCAACCCTATTGTATTAAATACCTGTCTGATCTATGATTTCGATTCGCAAAGCCGTGAAACAGGGCATATTCCTGATGGCAATATGGGCCCCTGGCTGTTTTTTAAGCTCATGTCAACAAAAAACATCCGATAAGAATTCCAGGCAGGAGCAGATGACTGTTTCCTCCTGGAAAGTCATTGGACCGGGCGGAGGGGGAGGTGTTCTAAAACCGACCATCAGCCCCTTTGACGATCAATTGCTGATGACCCATTGTGATATGACCGCTGCCTATGTTTCAGAAGACGGGGGGAGTCAATGGGAGATGAAAAACCTTTGGACCGTCCCGGAAGATTTTGAGTTTGATCCCCGGGATCCCCATACCATCTATGCGGCCACCAGGGGCTACCAGCACAGCGAGGACCGGGGTTCGGGGCTGAGTACCCTCTTAAGGTCTGAAAATAAAGGAAAACACTGGGAAATTATCTATCCTGATCTGAGCGAAATCCTGGTAAATGATAAACTGCAAACCCTGGATCTTCCACCTTCCGGCATCGTCAAAGGGGCCTTTGACGGAACCATTGACAAGGTTGAAGTGGATCCACGTAACTCAGATATCATTTATCTGGGCATGGCACCCTTAAAAGCCTACACGGGACCAAAAGAACAAAGTGATGCGGACTCCTGCATGCTGGTCCAAAGCACCGACCAGGGGTAAAAGCTGGAACCTGGCGGGCCGGGTTTCCGGGAGGAATGTAAAAGCCATAATTCCCCTTTCTTCCTTGGAAGAGGATAAGAATGTCCTCATGTTTACCGAGAGTGCAGCTTCCCGGATCGATGTCCTTAGCGGAGCAGCACTTCCTGTCCCCCTTCCTGTTTCCAATATCATCACCATTGGAAGCGGTATGTACCAGGGAAATCTGCTGATCTATATACAAAGCCGGTTCGAAAGCGATCAAAACAGGATCACCGGGGGTATGTTTGTAAGCCGGGATCAGGGAAACACCTGGACCCAGGCAAATGAGGGGCTCCTTAAGGATACACCGGCCGGCCAAACCCCATACTTCCGGCAGGGACTGGCAGTTTGTGAGAGCCAGGCAAATGTGGCCTACATCTCCATTAATTGTCCCGTACCCAACAGCAAGGGGGAGGTGGAAATCATATACAGTATCTATAAAACTTCAGACGGGGGCGCGCAATGGGATCCCGTGATGCTCTCTTCCACTCCCGGGGGGTATATCTCTGATAATTTCTCCGGTTCCTGGATGGAAGAAAGCTTTGATCCGGGCTGGGGTGGCAGTCCCATTGACCTGGGGGTGGCACCGGGCAATCCGGAGGTGTGTTTCGCCGGAGACAATGGCCGCGGATATAAAACCACGAACGGCGGGCTCACCTGGGAACAGATCTACAGCGTAAATATGCCCGACGGATCCTTTTCCTCCAATGGCCTGGATGTTACCACCTGCTACGGCGTCCATTTTGATCCCTTCGATAAAGAGCACTTTTTTATCTGCTATACCGATATGGGATTGTTTCATACCCTGAATGGAGGAAAAAGCTGGTTTCATTCCATCACCGGGGTTCAGAGGGAATGGCAGAACACCTGCTATGACCTTTGCTTCGATCCTGAAACAAAGGGACTATGCTGGTCCGCCTGGGCCAATGCTCATGACCTGCCCCGGAGCAAGATGTTCGGGGGCAGTGGATTTGACCATTTTGAAGGTGGCGTGGCTGTATCGGAAGATGGAGGGAAGCACTGGAAAAAAGCCAATAAAGGCTTACCGGAGAATTCCATCTGTACCAATATTCTGCTGGATCCGGCCTCCCCGGCAGGCAATCGCACCCTCTATGTAAGCGTTTTTGACCAGGGGGTGTTTAAGTCCACCAACGGGGGGGAAAGCTGGCAGCCGGCAAATACAGGATTGGGCGAGAATCGCTTTGCCTGGCACCTGGATCAAAATTCCGATGGCCGGCTCTTCGTTCTTTGCTCCAGGGGAACAAAGGGTTCCCGGGTCCTGGATGGCAAATTGTTTTACAGCGATAACCAGGCCGGGAATTGGACCGAAATGGAACTTCCCGAGGGGCTCAATGGGCCTCACCACCTGTTAATCGACCCAGACAAGCCTGAACGCATGTACCTCAGCTGCTGGCCCAGGGACCTGGGAGAGAAGGATGCTTATGGCGGGGTTTATCTTACCCGGGATGGCGGGGAGAGCTGGAAGCAGGTGTTTGACGACAGGATACGGGTAAATGCGATGGCTCTGGAGCCCGCTCAGCCCGAGATCCTGTACATGAATACCTTTCATAACGCTGCCTACCGGAGCGATAACGCAGGAGAGAGCTGGACCCGACTGGAAGGATTCCGCTTTAAATGGGGCCAGCAGGTTTTTGCTGATGTTAACCATCCGGGAATGTTATACCTTTCGAGCTATGGAGGAAGCGTATTTTATGGCCCGGCCACGGGGATTCCCGGGGCAGCCGATGATATCATAAACATGCCAGAAGGATGGTGGTAAAAAAACTTCCCATATTCAAGAGAGTTAAAACAGCCTTCCAGTCCATCGGCCCCGGGTTGATCATCGCTTCGGTGGTCCTGGGACCCGGCAGCATTACGGTGGCCTCCAGGATCGGATCCCAGTACGGGTATGCCTTCCTGTGGGTCATTCTTATCGCCACCATATTTATGATTACCTATACCTCCATGTCGGCCCGTTTTGGGGTGACACACGAGGAATCACTGCTGCAATCCCTGTCAAAACATTACGGCCGCTGGTTTGCTGTGGTTATTGGGATCTCTGCCTTCCTGAGCACGGCCAGCTTCCAGTTCGGGAACAACCTGGGCATCGGAATCGGGATGGAGGGGATCACGGGCATTGATGAAAGGATATGGCCCCTGATCTTCACTCCCCTGGGAATCATTCTTATATTCTGGGCCAGGAATCTTTACAAGGTGCTGGAGCAGCTGATGAAATACCTGGTTATGACCATGATCCTGGCTTTCTTCATCAACCTGATCCTCACCAGGCCCGAACTTTCGGCTGTTTCCAGGGGATTTGTTCCGGCCAGATTTGGCAAAGACGAACTGAGTGTGGTCTCCGCCATGCTGGCCACTTCCTTTGCTCTGGCAGCAGCCCTCTACCAATCCTACCTGGCTCAGGACAAGGGATGGAAGAAAGAAAATCTGAAACGCAGCTTGAAAGACACTTATATCGGGATCATCCTTCTGGCCCTGATTTCGGCCACCATCCTGATCACCTCTGCAGCTGCCCTGCATCCCAGGGGTATCCTGGTAAACTCGGCAGCTGATATGGCCAGACAACTGGAGGCCTTATTCGGTGTTTCTGCCAAGATCATATTCAGCATAGGCCTCTGTGCTGCTGCCTTCTCGTCTATGATGGTCAATTCGGTCATCGGAGGAGGCCTGCTGGCAGACGGGCTCGGACTGGGACGTTCCATGAATGACCGGGCCCCGAAAATATTTATTTCGGCTGTACTGCTCATTGGAATGCTGGTATCGGTGTTGTTTAAAGGAAATGTGATCTATGCCCTGATACTGGCCCAGGCCTCTTCTATGCTGGCTGTTCCCTTTATTGCGGTAGGCCTGTTTCTTATGCTGAATAACAAAAAGGTCATGGGAAACCTGACAAACAACTGGGTGCAAAACCTGATCGCAATCACCGGATTTCTGGTAATCAGCATTATGGTCTATTTTATGTATCAAAACCTGGTGGGTGCAATCAGGGCCGCCCAACTATAGTCCGATGGAAACTCCCGATGTCATAGCGCTTACACAACAGCTGATTGCCTTTAATACGGTTAATCCACCCGGAAACGAGGCGGGTATCGCCAGGTTTCTGGCTTCCCTGCTTTCAGATCATGGCTTTAAAGTCTCCACCCCGGAATTTGGAGAAAACAGGCTGCATGTGCTTGCCGAGAAGGGAATCAACGGCAGCTCCCGCCCCGTCGTTTTGTCGGGTCACCTGGATACCGTCCCCCTGGGGAAGAAAGAATGGAAAAGGGATCCATTTGGCGGCCAGGTAATTGGGGATCAGCTGTACGGAAGGGGCAGCAGTGATATGAAAGCCGCAGTGGCTGCCATGTGCGTAGCCGCCATTGTTGCCTCCCGGAAGGAGCTCGTAGAGGGCGGGATCAGATTGATATTCTCGGCCGGGGAAGAACTGGGTTGCCAGGGGATCAGGCAGCTGGCAGAAAGCCAAAACCTGGGAAAGGCCAGCAGCATCATCGTCGGAGAACCCACAGATAATATTCCTGCCATCGGACACAAAGGAGCACTCTACCTCCGGGCCGTAACCCGGGGCAAAACCGCACACTCCTCCATGCCGTTTCTGGGAGACAATGCCATTTATAAAGCAGCCCGCTGCATCAGCAGTATTGAAACGCTCCGTTTTGAGGCAGAAGAGGACCTGCTGTTGGGACAGCCCACCATCAACGTGGGCCAGATCCAGGGGGGGATGAATATAAATTCCGTCCCCGACCATGCCGAATTTACCATGGACATCAGGTCCACCACCGGAATCAGCCACCGGAAAATCCTGGATCAATTGAAGAGAGTCCTGGGCGAACAGGTGCAGATAGAAAGCCTGGTGGATCTCCAGGCTGTCAGCACCAGTGATTCAGATCCCTTTGTAAGGCAGGTTTGCCGGATCTGTGGAATTGACCCGCTGGATGCGCACTGGCGAAAGGCCCTTCCCTATTTGACCGATGGCTCCGTATTACAAAGGACCTATGGAGGAGTACCCACCATCATACTTGGACCCGGTCAGGTCTCGATGGCCCATCAAACCGATGAATTCTGCCTGATCCCGGATATTCATAAGGCCGTGAAAATATATACAGAAATCATACAATTAAGGAGGAAACGAGATGAATAAAAGCATAGAAAAAATGGAAAGCACAGCCATGCTGGAAGATTTACTTAGCCTGCCGTCAGAGGAACTGGTGCAGTATTTTAAGGATTTGGAGGGAGATATTATGTTCCTGGGAGTAAGCGGTAAAATCGGGCCTACCCTGGCAAAAATGGCGGTAAGAGCCTGTAAGGAGGCCGGTGTAAGCAAAGGTATTTACGGGGCGGCCATTTTTGGATCTGACCAGGAAAAAAGACAGATTGAAGAGATGGGCATTAAGACCTTTCATGGCAATTTGCTGGACTCCGCCTTTATTCAAACCCTTCCAAAAGCGGCTAATGTATATTTTCTGGCAGGGATGAAATTCGGATCGGAAGACAAGCTTTCACTCACCTGGGCGGTGAATGCCTATTTACCAGCCCTGGTTGCAGAGTATTACAAAGACTCCAGAATTGTGGCTTTTTCCACAGGCTGCGTATACCCCCTGGTTCCGGTTGATTCGGGCGGTTCCCTTGAAAGCGACATACCGGAGCCGGTGGGCGAATACGCCCAGTCCTGCCTGGGCAGAGAAAGAATGTTCGAATATGGAAGCCTGGAGCACCAGACCAAAGTTTGTCTGATCAGGCTAAATTATGCCGTGGAGCTACGGTATGGCGTGCTGGTGGATATTGCCCTGAAAGTTAAAAAAGGGGAAGCCATTGACCTGAGCATGGGCTATTTTAATGTGATCTGGCAGGGAGATGTGAACGATATGGTTCTTCGTTCGCTTTCCATATGCGAAAGTCCTGCAAAGATCCTGAATATAACCGGACCTGAAACCCTGTCGGTCCGGGAAGTAGCCATGGCATTTGCGAAGCTCTTTAAGGTAGAGCCCGGCTTTATCAATGAGGAGGCCAAAACAGCCTTGCTGAATAATGCCACCCTGGCCTTTCAATTGTTCGGTCAGCCCACCGTTTCTGTTCAGCGGATCATTCAATGGATCGCGCACTGGATTGAGGATGGACGGGATATTCTGGGTAAGCCAACCCATTATGAAGTAAGGGATGGTAAATACTAAAAAATGACCTTATGAAGCATACAGAATGGCCGGAGGGAATCCGGGAAAAGTTGCATAAGGGATGCGTTATCCCGGCTTTGCCACTTGCCTTAAATCAGAAACGGGAACTGGACAGGAAAAGGCAAAGAGCCCTGATCCGCTACTATCTGGACGCAGGCGCTGGAGGTCTGGCTGTGGCTGTCCATACCACACAATTTGAAATCAGGGAGCCGGGGATCGCCCTTTTCGAAACGGTCCTGGAACTGGCTTCCCGGGAGCTGGAACAATACGCTGAAAGCACAGGAAAATCCATCATTCGGATAGCCGGACTGGTGGGAGAGACCGATCAGGCTGCCAGAGAGGCAGAACTGGCAGTCAGACACTCCTATCATGCCGGATTACTGAGCCTGGCGGCCCTTCCAAATGCATCCAATGAAGCCCTGTTAAAGCACTGCAGAAAGATTGCAGAAATCATTCCACTGGTGGGCTTCTACCTGCAACCCGCTGTGGGAGGAAGAATACTGGACGTGGATTTCTGGAGGGAATTTTCACGGATCGACAACGTGGTCGCCATTAAAATGGCTCCCTTCAACCGCTACCAGACCCTGGATGTGGTCCGGGGGGTTGCCGAATCGGGCAGGGCCGAACAGATTGCACTCTATACCGGCAACGATGACAATATCCTGGTGGACCTGCTCACCGAATTTAAGATCCCGGTAGGCTCCGGGATCGTCAAAAAACGCATCGTGGGCGGACTGCTGGGACACTGGGCCGTGTGGACGCGCTCTGCCGTTCAGCTACTGGAAAAAGTCCACCAGGGCGGGTTTCAGGAGGATATCCCCGGTATGCTCGGGCTGGCGGCTCAGATTACAGATTCCAATGCCGCCTTTTTTGATTCGGCCAATTCCTTCAGGGGATGCATTACCGGGATCCATGAAGTGCTGCGCCGGCAGGGATTACTGGAGGGCATCTGGACCCTGAATGAGAGGGAACAGCTTTCGCCCGGACAGATGGAAGAGATCGACCGGGTCTATAAGGCCTATCCGCACCTGAATGATGATGCCTTCGTTGCGGCAAACCTGCAGCGCTGGTTATCCTGAGTCAGGTCCAAAACCCTCACCGGGAATCGCAGGCCGGCTGCCTAGAGGGAGTACAATGTTTTATACCATTCCAGGTACTCCAGAAGACGGGTCCGGTATTCCTCCAGGCCCAGCAATTCTTCATCGTAGATCAAATAGGTCATATCGGCTTTCCTGAATGCAAAATGACGGGCGCGGTCCATCCGGTGGAAAAAGGCCTTATCCGGAGTAGACAAACCCTTGGGCAACCTTGTTTTCTCCCAGACTGCCACCAGATCCTTGTAAACAGATGCCCGGCTCTCCAGATTCTTATCGATGATCTGAACGGCCTCCTGCATTTTGGCCACGGTGGCCTCATGACTTAAAAACCTCTGGTTGTGGGCTGCCTTAATAGTTTTTTCCAGTTCCGACAGGGCCAGGTAGGTATGGCAGGTATGCTTTACCAGTGACACAATGGAGGAAAATACCTCCAGGTCGTAGGCATTTTTGATCCCCTTTTCGCGGTTAAGCTCAATTAGCTCCCCCGCACGCTGCATCAGCTTCAACATCTCTTCGGATGCCTGAACCCTTTCGGCATATTCCCGGTTCCAGAATTCATCGTACTCCACATTGTCCCCGCGGGGCAGATCCGGCAAATGGGTTTTACCCACGTCCCCGTAATGCCACACCTTCCTTTCGAAGGAATCAAAGTAATAATACCCCCCCCTGTTCAGCAGGGTAAAGAGTTCCTTCATCCCGGTAGCCTGCCCTCCGTAGTAGCTCAGGAAATACTTCTCGGTAAACTCCTCCAGGGAGGGAGCAGCCCCGCTCCAGGTCCATTCGGCCGAGTTAATAAAACTCATCATCCACAGCTGGTTATGGATGCCGGCATCATCCCAGGAGGTATTGATCATCCCGTCGAACAGGCCGGATTTTGTGGACGAGGTCAGATAATTATAGGACTTTTCAATGCTGCCACTGCCTTCGTTTCCACCCCTGAGCTCCAGCATATTGGGAACGATCAGAGGTACCACGTCGGGGTTCGGATCATAAGAGAACAATTCAAAGCCCTGCTCCTTTGCTTTCCGGGCATAGTCAAAGTCTGCCGTTTCATAACTATAGCTTTCGGTAAGCACCAGATCGGTACGGGGAGTCATGCCTGTAGCGGGAGAATCACCCACGGTCCAGCCCATGGGCCTTTCCCAGGCCATAACCTTCCTTCCGGCTGCCCGGAGGGGCTTACTGGCCTGTTCAATAAACAAATGATAAAGCCCGCTTTTACCAATCTCCGCAGATTTTTCCTGGCATTGTTCACACAGGCCCAGTTCATAGGTTTCATCCGAACCTATATGAATATATTCCGAACCCGGGGTGGCTAAGATGGCGTCCTGCCAGAGATCGTTCAGCAATTCATAGCTTCCTTCCTTCAGGGGACAGAACTCCCAGTTGGAAGCAGCGATCTCTCTCAGGTGACCGTACTGGGGCCACTTCAAAATAAAGCTCACATGCCCCAGTCCCTGCACCAGGGGAACAATCTGCACATGGTATTTGCGGGCATAGCGGGTGAGCTCCTGCATCTCCTCCATGGTAAAGGCCCCGGGTGCCCCGATCTCGGGGTGACTGGGGTATTCGAATTTGTCCTCCCATTCCCACACCAGCATGTTGATCTTGTAGGAGGCCAGGTCCCGGATAAAACTTTCCACATAGGAACGCTTGTCCTGGTGGTGCTTGGTATCGTAGTGAGCGGCCCGCTCTCCAATATCCGGCCAGTCGGTGATCTGCATGCCGGGAACAAAAACTCCCCGGGGGCCTTTCCTGATTACCTGCAGGAGGGTCCGGGTGCCGTAATACAAGCCTGCTTCTCCCTTTGCCCGGATGGTGAGCCGCTCCCCTTCGGTCTTCAGCTGGTATCCCTGCAGGGCCTTTTTATTATCCAGGCTGCTTATTCTCCGGGGAACGCCCTTGTGGGTCAGTACGATGGAGTTGCCGGAGGGGACCCGGGTGATCCGGGCCTCTACTCCAAATTCTTTCAGAAGCTCTGCCGCCAGCTCCTCTGCGGCAAAAAGGTCCGCCGCGGAAGCAGACCTGTCCAGGACAATGGAAAGCTCGCTGCCCAATTCAAAATCCGCTCCTTCCAGAAGCACTTCCTGGGGATAGGGAATCAGGTAGATGCCCTGCTTGAACAGTTCGCTGTCGGAAGCAGAAAGCGACAGGCTGAAAATAAATACGAGAGTAAGTGAGAGTAAAACTCTGATGCAAAAAATCGTTTTTTTCATGATATGGGTTTTCTTATTCCACAATAATCAGGATGCGGGCAATTTCCGAATCATCCTGTCCATCGTTTACTTTAAAGGTGAATTCATCCTGTCCCCGGTAGCCCCGGACTGGGGTATAGGTCTGGTCGTTGCCCATACCCTTCAGATTTCCATAGGAGGGATGGATAATGATTTCTGATTGATAGGGCCCGGGACCACCATCCGGATCCATATAAGAAAGCTGTATTTCAAGCGGAGTGCCGGGCGCAGTCCGGAGCGTCTGATCGGGAGCCACCGGTCTGATATTTGGCACTTGGACCCGTGGATCCCTGTTGCTGCCTGTATCCGGATCCGGATCCACTGCCTGCCTTAAACTGCCGGCTTCTTCTTTCGGGACATCCGTACGATACAGGTACAGGGCCACCTCCGGTCCGAATTCTTTTGGCTTTTTCCATTTCCCGTCCCCTTCCTTCACAGGTACCGCATCCCTTTCAAGGGTCTGACCGCTAATGCAGTCATACCACCTCAGATCATACACGCCTGCTTTCATGTCGCGCAGTCCAAGGTGCCCCGGATCCAGGGAGGAGTAGGCGATGTAACTGGAAGCCGGTGAGGCCAGGACATACTGGGTGCCGGCATGCTTCAGCTCATCATGGGGAGACATCTGATTCACCCGCGTGGACTCGAAAAAATCCTGTATTCGTCTGAATTGCTGCAGGACCTCCTTATGGATCTCAATATCCAGTCCAAAGGCCATGAGGTAACTGCCCGCCATGGCAATGGCCCAGTTCATTTTCCTGAACCCCTCATAATCGCCCTGGTCCAGCAGGCTTTCATGTTGTTTGTACTCTGACATATTGAGGTTATAATTCCCCGCAGAAGCCTTCCACATTTCCACCAGCCAGTGGTGCATGCTGTCCGGAGTTAAGCCGCTTTCCCAGAGTGCCGCCTGAATGGCAAACTGGTCGATATTTGGATCTCCCCGATGAAAAAAGATGCTGCCGGAAAGCTGATGGGCGGCGATCACATGATCATAATCGTCTTCCTGGCGGATCAGCTCTGCAATTTTTGAGATATGTAACTGCCATTCCCTTCCGATCTCCTGACCTTCCTCCATAACGCACCAGATCAGATTCTTGTGATGTTCAAAGCGGTTCACCAGGCTTTCAATAAACTTCCGCTCGCCGGGATGGAGCTCCCCTTCCTGGCTCAGGTGCCAGCCGATCTGCTCCCCTACCCTGATCGCATCATCATATATGAACAGGCAAATGGTGATTCCCTTTCTGTCCATCTCGGTAAACCATGTTTCCCACTGGTCCAGAATCTCCGGATTCAATCCATAATAGGGTTGTTGCCCGATCCAGGGATTATGCATATTATCGGGATAGATCTCCGGTTCAGTCTCTGCATCCTTCCAGGCATCTCCTCCGTGGGTTCTCACCGCCATCAGGTACATACAATTGCCCCCGCTTGCCGCGACCTCGGCCACCAGCTTCATCTGATCTCCCTGGCGTGTTCCATCCGGATTCCGCTTTCCACGGTATAAAAATCCCTCGGGATCTCCGGGACCCGCCATAAAATAGGGATCCAGCCGGCCATCCTGGTTCTGGTCCCGATTATATACCAGCCAGGAAGGATTCTCCGGATCTACCATGATCTGGCCCTGTTGCGGGGAAAAATCATCCTTTATGGGAAGTGGCAGTTCCCTGTAAAAGAGTTGCTCCTCCCCTCCCAGGCTTACCAGGGAACCATCGGGAAATCCCCAGGCAGAATTGCCCTTTCCCTTTTGTCCGTCCCTGAAGGTAATCTGGTTGGCGATAAGGCCATAACAATTGGATTTCAGACAGAGGTGCGGAAAATATTCGAAGGAGGTCGCGTCCTCATCGCCTGCAATAAGAATAAAAAGGTCCAGGTCGTCCCTGCTATCATAGCTGTTCCACCAATTGGTTTTAGCCGTTTTACAGATCATCATTCCTACGCGTCCCACAGGAGTTTCAAACACCTGGTGGGTGGTCCCCGCCTTTGTCCAGTCTTTCTCGGATAGAGAGGGAAATATTTTATGCTGTTTACCCAGGATGGAACCATCCGGACCGATAAAGACGGCTGTGTTGTAGACCGGTTTCTCCCGGTCGCCCGAAGGCTCTCTGAGACCAATCACCAGAGAAACGCCCAGTTCTCCTGCCACCTGACTGAATCTCCCGGTCAGGGCCTCGTACTGACTGGCCAGGTCCAGCATGCTGGTGCCATTCTGCTCCCAGGGTTCATAGCGGTAAAAACTGGTTTCCGGGCTTACAATTAACTCCGCTCCGGCGGCGGCGGCCTCTCTGATCCTTGCTTCGATCCGGTCCGCATCCACGCCCACTGCATCCGGATCCTGAACCCGGTATTGAATAATTGCCACGCTGGAGTTCTGGGCCTGCGTATCGGCAGCCACAAAACAAAAAAGCATAAAAACAGCGCTGCAAAGCCAGATTCTACTCCTTAAGCTATATCTATTCTCCATATCTATTCTCCATATTTATTTCTTACTTATTCATAGATTGCAGTAAGTCATGCAGTTTCAGCATGCTTTCTGAAGTTATGGTTGCACAATTCAGCCATCCCTGCCAGATGCCGTCCTCCCTCCGGGTCCAGCCTTCCAGATCTCTTTGATAGGTGGGATAGATCCCTCCGGCGAGTTCCTGGGCGACCGTCATATTATCGGCCAGACTGATGGCCTTGGCCAGGTACAGTTCCTTCCCCGTATACTCAAATGCCTTCTGAAAGGCTGAAATGGCACTTGCCGCACTGGCGTCGATGGGCGTGTAATAGCCATATTGTTCCAGGGCGCAGGGGGTAAACCACCCGCTGGTCTGGTAACAGTTGTGGGGAATGGGTTCTTCCGGAGTCCGGAACATTTCTCGCGGCAGCGGCCGCTCCCAGACAATGAACTGGTCCTCCGCAAACCGGATCAGCTCTTCCGCCATTTTAACGTATTCAGGGTGTTCCCCGGAGCGGTCAAAAAGAAGGGATGCAAAAGCCAGGGGCTTTCCCCGTTCCAGGTTACTGTATTGCCTGCTGTACCCTACATCCTCGAACTGACCTTCCCAGTGAAAGCTTTGCATGGGATGGTCCATGATCCATTGGAATGCCCTTTCGCCGGAGCTTAGAAACTCCTGGTATCCGTATTGCCTGCCCAGCCTTTCCAGAAACTGGATGATGGGGGTCGGGACACAGAGGTTTTCTTCCACCGCTTCCCCGTTTTCCATCCAGACCATCAGGGGCCAGGAGCCTTCGCTTAGCTGGGTGCTGACATAGGTGCCTGCGATCCTCAGGGCCGCTTCCAGGTAGTGCTGATCCGCACTCAGCTCATAGAGGTCCAGGTAAGATCCCCCCACAATGGCAGGGTAGAACATCATTAGCTGGTCTTTTCTTTCACGGGCAACCCGGGTGCCGTTTTCCAGTGCCAGGTAGGTGGGGGGAAAATATTCCAGTGCTGCCCCTGAAGGGAGACTGATCCGAATCAGATAATCGGCTGCATTTTTTGCTGCGGAAAGAGCCAGATCTTTCTCTTCCCCGGAGAGGCCGGCATACATACACATGGCGCGAATGATGCTCCCGACTATTTTTGAAGGATAGCAATACAGGTAGTACTCCTTGCTGGGAATACTGTCCTGCGCCCATTGCCGGTAGTGCTCCTGCTCCAGCAGCGATTGCAGGTTCCACGTCACACTGCTCCCGTAATCTTTCACCGCCGCCCTGTAGGGACCCTCAAAGATGGCAGCCCTGTAAAAAATCCGTTCCCCGGCCAGCTCCAAAACCTGCCCGTTATGATCCAGCGCTTCCACCTTTAAATGGACCAGGCCAACAGGCAGATCCTTCCAGATGGGAGTGAGCAGGGCCCAGGGACGGTCACTTTCAAAGGTGTGGTAGCCCCTGTCGGTATCCGATATGGCAATGATCTTGTAGCCTGCGGCATTTTGAATTTCCGGGAAATCAAAGGAGGGAGCGTGTATAAATCTTCGTGCATGAGCATTCCAGAAGGGCGCCTGGCCCGGGACTCCCGGCCGGACGGGAAGCAAAGATTCTTCCGCCGCCTGTGTATGAAAAGCGGTCCAACTGGCCGAATCCCACGAGCTGATCATCGTATTCTGATAATAAGCGGCTGGCCTGTTGCAGGCAGCAATGAGAATCAGGGCAAGAAGGCTGAGCAGGAAAAACAGGCTGCTTCTGGATTTCATATCCGGATCGGTTTGTTGATTTACAAATATAGGATTATTCATGCTTAGAAATTAATAATTTCTTACTAAATTTGATATTTTATTAATGTATCCTTATTCTTTTAAATATTTTTATTTCGTATCATTTTTTTACGCCCTTTATCATGCGATACTCCACAATGGGTTTCCTGCTGCTGATCCTGCTTTCTTCCTCCGGCAAAACAGCCGCCCAGACCGTGCAGAATTCAGATGCAAGGATTCCTTTTTCCTGGACCTATGCTCCTCCCGAGAGCCAGGGATTCTCCCCGGAAAAACTGGATGCCCTGGTGGAGGACCTGGCGGCCATGGGAACCAAGAAACTGATGATCATCCGGCGGGATACGGTAGTATGCTCCTATTTTGAAGAGGGATATGAAGACAGCGCCCGGACGCATTACACCGCTTCCCTGGCCAAATCCATCGTATCCGGCATGTCCCTACTGGCAGCCATGGACGATGGACTGATCCGGCCGGATGATCCTGCCTGCAGGTATATTCCTCAGTGGAAGGGAGACTACCGGAAGTCGAAGATCAGTATCAGGCAGCTGGCCGGACATACTTCGGGAATGGACGATGCCGAGGTTCCGGGAATGGACACCCACATGGAATTGCCCGGGTGGAAAGGTCAATTCTGGCGAAAAGACCCGGATCCTTTTACGGTTTCACGGGACAGTGCCCTTCTGCTTGCTAATCCGGGTCAGCAATATGCATATAGCAATCCGGGGATTGCCATGCTAAACTACGCGGTCAGCGCAGCACTCCGGGAAGGCACGGCAAAGGATATCCGGACCTACCTCCGGGACCGGATTTTCAGTCCCATCGGCATAGAGGATCATGAATATTCCATGGGGTATGGCAAAACTTATCCGGTGGACAGCCTGTCGCTTGTGGGTGGCTGGGGAGGCGGGAACTTCAGCGCCAATGCAGCAGCCAGGATCGGACGCCTGATGCTAAAGCGGGGAAACTGGCAGGGAGAACAACTGATCGATACGGCCTGGGTGGATGAAGCCCTCAGATTCGATGCCAACAATAACAAGAGCTACCAGTGGCAGAGGGAGCAAACGGATAATCCCTTTCTGAGCACCACCCTGGGCTGGTACAACAACCACGACGGGATCTGGAAGTACCTGCCACGCGATGCCTTTGCCGGGGCCGGGGCGCAGAACCAGTTGCTTCTGGTGATTCCAAGCCTGGACCTGATTGTGGTCCGCTTCGGCGCACAGCTGGATACCGCAAAGAAAAAGATAAGTCCGGAACTGGCCGCTGTTGAATGGCTCTTCAATCCGGTGATGGAGGCCTTTGAAGCAGCTCCCTATCCCCGGAGTGAGCTGATCAGAGGAGTTGAATTTGCACCCGCAGAAGAAGTGATCCGGCTGGCCCGGGGAAGCGATAACTGGCCTGCCACCTGGGGAGATGACGGAGCACTGTATACCGCCTATGGAGATGGACAGGGATTTATACCCTATGAGGAAATCAAACTGAGTCTGGGCCTGGCAAAGATCTCCGGAAATCCCCCTGATATCCAGGGCAGCAATATTCCCAGTCCGGGCGGGGAACGGGTCGGAGATGGAAAATATGGTCCCAAAGCCAGTGGCATGCTGATGGTGGACGGGATCCTCTATATGCTGGTCAGAAATGTGGGCAACGCGCAGCTGGCCTGGTCGGAGGACCACGGGATCAGCTGGCTCTGGGCCGACTGGAAGTTTGAGGAAGGGATGGGATGTCCCACCTTTCTGAATTTCGGACAAAACTACCAGGGTGCCCGGGACAGCTTTGTCTATCTTTATTCGGCCGATACAGAAACTGCCTACCAGAGCGGCGATAACATGATCCTGGCCAGAGTGCCCCAGACACACCTCAGGGACCGTGAGCAGTACGAGTATTTCTGCGGCTATGATTCAGAACAAGAGGCGCTATGGAACAAGGACTACAAAAGCCGTCAGCCCGTGTTCATTAATCCCGGACGCTGTTACCGGTCCGGGATCAGCTATAACAGTGGCCTGAAACGTTACCTGTGGTGCCAGGTGATCCCGACACCCTCGGGAGAAGATCAAAGAGGACCACGCTTTGCCGGCGGCCTGGGCATATTTGAAGCCCCGGAGCCCTGGGGCCCCTGGAAAACGGTATTTTACACCCGGAACTGGGATATGGGTCCGGGCGAAACAGCCAGCCTTCCCCCAAATGGATGAGTCCGGATGGTAAAACCTGCCATTACCTGTTTTCAGGAGATGATTACTTTTCCGTCAGGGAACTGAAATTTATCACAGAATAATACAAAGAGTACGCATTTAAAGCAAAGACAACGCATGATCAGAAAAACTTACAAGCCCCGGATTACCCTGCTTGCCATCATCAGCATCAGCCTGATTATGAGTGCCTGCCAGGACAAAGAGAAAGCTGTCTCCTATGAAAAGGATGGGGATATCTGGTTCCGGAACGCCGGAATTGAACTGAAGTTCGATAAAGAGATGTATTGTACGGTGTACGACCCTGGCTCAGGGATCTCACTGAATGAAGTAAGCGGAGAATCCCGCTTATCCAGCCCCAGTCATTACATCGTAGTGAACGGGGAAACGTTGAAAAGCTTCAAGGTGGATTACGATCAGATACAGGTGGAGGAGATAGAAAATGAGTTCGGACCGGGGACACGACTGGTGCTCCAGGGGACCGGGACCGGGACCGGGAGACCTCCGTCTGGAAAAAACCCTCAGGGTTGAAATGTATGCCAACTACCCGGATGTGGCTGTCACTGAAGTCAGCTACAAAAACCTTTCAGACTCTGAGCTCGACCTTGATGAGGAATACAGCAATGCTTACAGCCTGGATGCCTCAAGGGCAAATCCGGAAAGCAAGCCTTATGACTTCTGGTCCTTCCAGGGGGCGTCCCTTGCCTGGGGACTGGATTATATCCTTCCCATAAGTGATGGATTTGAACAAGAAAACTGGATGGGGGTGCAGCCCGAAACCTTAGACCGGCGGGGGAGTTCCCCTGGTGGACCTCTGGACCCCATCCACCGGAATAGCCATTGCTCACCTGGAAACAAAGCCCCAACTGCTCTCTTTTCCGGTACAGGTTAACGAGGATAAGAAGGTCCGGATGGCCATCTCCACTCAGCTCAATAAACCCCTGGCTCCGGGTGACACCTATCAGTCTTTGAAGACTGTAGTTATGGTTCATACAGGAGACTTTTTTGATCCCCTGCAAACCTATGCCAGCCTGCTTGCTGACCTGGGAATGGATAGAAAACCTGCTCCGGCGGAGGCACACGAAGCCATCTGGTGTGGCTGGGGCTACCTGACAGATTTCACGAAGGAAGACATATTTGGGACCCTGCCCAAGCTGAAGGAGCTGGGAATAAAGTGGGTGGTAATTGACGACCGATGGTGGGACCGCTACGGGGATTGGAACACCAGGGACTTTACCTTCCCCGGCGGCGAACAGGAAATCAGGGAATTTGTTGATTCTTTACACAGTCAGGGATTTAAGGTAAAAATATGGTGGGCCCCTACCCCGGTCCAGCCGGAGCACATGCTGTCCTGGGGGGGATCTGTGGATCCGGGGATGGCCCAGGTAGCACGGGAACACCCGGAATGGCTGATCATGGATAAAGAGGGTAATTTCCCGAGAGATGTCAGGGACATGTACCAGTTCTGCCCCAGTGTTCCGGAGGTTCAGGAATATATGAAAGAACTGACCACCCGCTTTATCCGGGACTGGGATTTTGACGGGCACAAGCTGGATGCCTACTACGTGGTCCCGCCCTGCTATAACCCGGCTCACCACCACGAGAGACCCGAAGAGTCTTACGAGGACCTGCCTCTGATGCTCAAAGCCATTTACGAGACCTCCTCTGCTATCAAAGCTTATTCGGTAACAGAAATATGCAACTGTGGCACGACCCAGGATTTCTTTCAGTCCATATACAGCAACCAGCCCGTAGTCTCTGATCCGACCTCTGTGGAACAATCCAGGCGCCGGGTTAAAGTGATCAAAGCCCTCTGGGGGGCCGATGCCCCGGCCTATACCGACCATGTGGAACATATCCGGCTCGAGGTGGATATGAACGATAAAAGCGATACAGCCAGAGTGGGACAGGATTTTGCCACCGCCATGGGTCCCGGTGGGGTCATCGGCACCAAGTTTACCTGGCCTGCAGGTCCGGAGAATATGCAACTCACCGGGGAAAGAGAGAAACACTGGCAGAAGTGGTTTCAGCTCTACAATGAGAAAATGCTCAGCAAAGGCAGCTACCTGAATTTATATGACATCATCTATGACCTCCCTGAAGCACATGTGATTCAAAAAGGCGATACCCTGTATTATGCTTTTTACGCGGAGCACTGGGAGGGTGAGCTGGAACTCAGGGGCCTGAACAGGCTGGATTACAAGGTCTATGATTATGTGAATCAAAAAAAGCTGGACCCGGTTAAAGGCCCGGTGGGAATCCTGAATGCCTCCTTTGACGGTCATTTACTGATTGAATGTGTTCCGCTGGATTAAATCAATTTTCAGACACCGGAAACAGGGGGCCTGTTCCAACTTCCAGTTCATCTATCCATAGTTTCTGGGCATGGGGAAGTAGCCCGGGACCGAAATAGGGAGCCATCAGGAACTGGTTGATCTTCATTTCCGGAAAGTCCGTGGATCGAAGGATGACATCCGTATGGTTAATCACCAGTTTCTGATCAAACCAGGCGCGCACAATCCCGTCCGCATTGGGCAGGTCCTTATCCATATCGAGCGTATTAAGCTTAAAGTAGGCTTCGATGCAATGCCATTTGTCGTCCTGAAAAAGCACCTCCTCACTGTCGTATAACTTTCCGTTGTATCCACCTTTCAGTTCGCCCTGGGTGAGACCATGGGGCATCTCCCTGTTCTGAATATCGGTGGCCGCCAGGCGCAATTTGCCATTTACCGGCTCCACATAAAGGGTGAGGTGGCTTGCAGCAGGTCCGTGATACTCTGAGTTTTCGGTGGTCATGAAATGGGTAAGATGCGGATGGTAGTTCACGCCGGTCCAGCCCCACCCTTCAGAAAGCTTCAGGTGGAACCGGATGTATACCTCATCATCCGCTTCGAACAGGTGCCTGATGCTTGATGAGGCACTGCTTTCCGACTTCCTGTTCCACACATACTCTATACATCCCTCCCCCGCCTGTGCATCTCCTGCAATCACAATCCTGCTCTCATCATACCAGCCCCTCGAGGAGAGTTTATCATCATTAAACCCCTCCCGGAATTGAACCCTGCTGCCTCTCCCTTTGGAATCTCTCCGGTGGTCAAGGATCCATTGAATCATTGTCACGCTTCTCCAGTCGGGGGGGCTTCCATGTCCCAGGGTATAAAAGTTTTCAATCCTCTTCGGACCTTTAAGCATATTGTAAGCAGAATAGACATTTTCAGGCGGACAGCTTGCGTCGATGAATCCAACTCCAATAAGCACCGGCACTTCAATCAGAGCTGCCGCCAGGGCAGCATCATAATAGGACAGGGTCCGGGCTGCCTCGGGCAACTGATGCTTTTCCGAAGCGGCATTGTTACAAAATGCAGGCACCGTTGCCACGACCGCATTCACTCGCTTATCGATGGCAGCAGTGAGCAGGCTAAGTCCCCCACCCTGGCTGCCTCCGGTCACAATGATATTGCTGGTGTCCACATCCGTCCGGGTATAGAGGTAGTCGATGGCCCTGATGGCCGCCTGAAGCGACCGGCGATGATAGTACCGATAGGGATCTTCCTTCCCAAACTCATGATATCCAGCCAGGATCCCATTTTGGAGCTCTACAAAATGTTCAATCTCCTCATCCCTGGGTCTGATCCATTGAGCTGCACCGACAATTTCATGTTTGCCCGGTTCCAGTCCGTGTATCTCTATGGCCAGTACTGCTATTCCCGCACCGGTCAGACCGGCGAAGCGTCCGGTTCTTCCGATTCCCGAACCGGGAATAGAGAGAACTGTTGGAAAGGGTCCCTTTCCCACCGGCAGGTGCAACCAGCCGTACACCCGGGATCCGTTCACATGAGCCAGGCTCACCTTAAAGCGGCTGGCATCCCCCGAATCAACTACGGCAACTTCCTCAACCCGGGCATCCACAGGGATCCTTAAAAGTTCGGCTTTGGCTTCCCGCCAGAACCGGTCGAAATCATCGGGCAGGCTACCTTTGGCCTGGATTTCATTTACACTAAACCCGATCCCACAGGAGGCTCGGAGGGTATCATTCCCAAAAATGCATCTGAGATCACAGCGCAGGAACCCAGGCTGTTCTGAGGTAGTACTGATGCTGCCTTTTCCATCCCGAAGTTCAAGCCCGGCCTCGCTCAGTATTTCTTTCCCATTCAGGCTGATCCTGTAGGTGATCTCCGGGGAATCTTTAAGCGGTGGGGCATTCAATAAACGAATACTCAGAAGGACCGTCTCTCCTTTTTTGTGGAGATATTCTCCACTTTGCGGGACAATGGTAATGGATGGATCTGGTATGGGCCGGGTAAATGCAGCAGGACTAAGGGCCACAAGTGTGATCCCAAGGAAAAGGTAAAAGAGCCGTTTCATCATTGGAGATAGCTTACTTTATACCAGTCTGTATATTCCTGCAACTGCTCCAGGTAGTTTTCAAGACCGAGCAGCTGTTCATCGTAAATCATAAAGGAGAGATCGGGCCTGCGGTTCGCAAAATTACGCTGCTGGTCACGCCCGTGAACATACTTCTTTTCCGGAGTGGACATTCCTTTTGGCAACTGGGATTTTTCCCAGCTTACTTTTATGCGGGAAAATACCTCCTCACGCTCCTTCAGGTTTTTCTCGATGATACCGGCAGCATGCCGGAGAGAGGCATAGGCCGATGCAGGGTCATCAAAATGAGCACGGTGAGCCTGAGTAATGGAATTCTCGAGATCGGAGAGTGCCAGATAGGTACGGGCAGTATGCTGAAATAGCTCCGCAAGACCGGTGAATAGCTCAAAATCATAGCTTTGTTTTGCTCCCAGGTCCAGGTTGATCCGGCAGATATCCAGTACCCGCTCCATCCGGGGCAACTGTTTTCTGGACCGTTCGACCATCTCACGGTATTCAGTGTTCCAGAAAGGATCGTATTCCACATCGTCCCGGGGGAGATCCGGCAGGTGGGTCTTGCCCACTTCTCCCCAGTGCCAGACCTTGCGCTCAAAAGCATCCATATAATAATAGGAGGCTTTATTCAGCAACTGGAAAAGTTCCTTGACATCCCGGCTCTCCGCTCCGTAATAATTAGCAAAATATTTATCCTCGAACTCGCTTAGATCCGGTCCCTGACCACTCCAGGAATATTCGGCGGCAGTGAGGTAGCGCAACATCCAGATCTGGTTATGAACTCCGGAACAATTCCAGGAGGTGGAAATCATTCCCTGAAAATTCCCGGTCAGAACACTGGAGGTGAGGGCCCTGTAGGACCGTTCCAGGTGACCGCCGTACTGATTGTACTCTGTTTCGCGGTAGAAGTAAGGAAGGAAAAGGTGTTCAATCCCGGGATTGGGATCATAGATATACAGCTGGTAGCCCTGTGCCAGGGCAGCCTCATCCCTTTTGCTATCGCCGTCACCATGTGTCAGCAGTCCTTCCGTCGGTCTGACTTTTTCTGCCGGATCATAGCCTCCGGCCCAGGCCATGGGCTGCCGTCCCCACTTTTTCATCTGCTCAGCCACCCGGTTGATGTAAATCTGTCGAAGTGCAAATTTACCAATCTCATCGGCCTTTTCCCTGCATCCGCACTCCACTCCTTTTCCCAGTACGTAAGTCTCATCACAACCGATATGAATGTACTCCGATCCGGGGGTGGCTTCGATGGCTTCCTTCAGCAGGTCATTCATCAGTTCATAGGTGCCTTCCCTTAGCGGACAGAATCCCCAGTTGTTCGAGGGAATCTCTCTCAGGTGTTTGTTCTCAGGGTGTTTAAGGATAAAGCTCACATGCCCAAGACCCTGCACCAGGGGCACAATCTGCACGTGGTATTTTCGGGCATAACGGGTCAATTCCTGCATCTCCTCCTTGGTGAATGCCCCGGGCGCCCCTATTTCCGGATGACTCTGGTAGGCAAATTTATCCTCCCATTCCCAGATGAGCATATTGATCTTGTAAGAGGCCAGTGTCCGGATGAAATCTTTCACATATTCCTTTTTCTCCTGGAAATGTTTGGTATCGTAATGCACAGCCCGCCAGGAAATATCGGGCCAGTCTTTTATGACCATCCCTTTTACATAGGGTCCCTGACGGCCTTTTTGAATAAGCTGAAGCAGGGACTGGGTGCCATAAAATAACCCTGCCGCATCTTTGGCCCGTACGACCAGCCTGTCAGCTGATGTTTCGATTCCGTAGCCCTGTTCTCCAGCTTCTTCCGGTGCCCCGTCCCTGGTCAGAACGATACCTCCCCGGGAGGGAACCTCCGTGATCCGGCAATGAATGTTCCATTGCTCCAGTAGCTGACGGCTGAGCTCTTCAGCCGCAAACAGATCTTCGGCCAATGCTCCCTGATCGATCTGGATATCTATTTGATTACCCGGGAAAAAATCCTCCCCTCCCAGTTCAACGATCTGCGGGTAAGGGATCAGAGATATTCCGTTTCTCCATAACTCGGTTTCTGCTGCATTAATGGTTACGGGGCCAATGAAGAAATAAACAGCCGCTACAAATAAAAAGGAGTTCAATTTTTTCATTTCTATTCTATTAATTTATTCTCAAGATAAATATGTAGTTTACCATGCCAGGGTTTCGTACATATGTCAATATCCCCATCATTATCAACATCTGCCGCTACAGCTTCATGTATTTGATGTTCCTCCAGAATTAAATGTTCTTTCCATTTAAACCCATCCCCGGAAAGATTTTCCCAGATATATAGTTTAAACGTATCCTCTGACAATGGACCACCTCCGGATAACACATCCAAATCCCCATCACCATCAAAATCCGCCAATGAAAGCGAGTGAAAATCCTGCTTAGTAGTATCAGCCGATATGGGATGGAAAATGAATTGCTCTGCCTCATTAATATTCTCGTACCAGTAAATCCTGCCATTCTTTGTATCCGCTTCCGCCGCAACGATGTCCAGATCATTATCCTTATCTAAATCGATGCACCATGTTCTGAAGGCCAATCCGTATTTATCGGGTCTATGGCCTCCGGGTGGCACCAGTGATTCATGGATTCTCCACCCGCTTCCATGACTGTCCGTATTTTCAAACCATGCATCCCCCCTGATTATATCTGTATCACCATCATTATCAAGGTCCCCATACCCAAAAGGAGCAATACCCGCGTGAATTCCCTGCCCGATCTTGGTATAATCCCAATTGGCACTATAATCTTCAGGAATTTTGTACCAGGCCAGCACCGGATGATCCGGATGATCTGAAATCGAAACAACATCTTTAATGCCGTCCCCATCCATATCCACAGCCACATTATCGTGAGAGAATATCATATTCTTCTTATGTAAAATGAATTTCTCCTGCAGGGGATCACCGCTGTTTTCGTACCATGAATCGCCCACTATGAAATCTATCCAACCATCCTTGTTTATGTCAATCGGACAAGCTCCCACATCGGTTTTCGCACCTTTGCCCAGCTCATGCAATTCCCAATTGTCTGAACTTATATATTCATACCAGAACATTTCTCCTGAGAGTCCAAATACCCAATCCAAGTCATTGTCATTATCCACATCAGCCAGGGCAGTCTGTCCGATGCGATATCCAAATTCTCCAATTTCGTGATATTCGAAATTCATTTTTTGTCCAAAGATCTGGACACTTATCAGAAGTACCGGTAGTAATATTAAAGTTATCCTCATGCAGAAAATTCATTAATGAAAGAACTTTATATATCTCATGATCCCGAAAGCGACAGGATTCTTACTAAATCCTCCAAAGTGAAATATCAATGCTTTAAAGATTTAGAAATATATTATATACTTTTGAAAAGTAAAAATAACAATAATCGAAATGAAAAGAAAGTTTACATCCCTTATAAAAGCAAAATCTTTAAGTTATTTATTTTTTGCTTTTTTGGTGACAGGCTACAGCTGCTCTCCGGGCAATAAGAACACTGGAGAAAGCAGTGCCCACCAGGGCAGCATCAAACCCTGGACGGAGAATCCCAGGTACTGGGAGTATAAAGGAGAGCCGGTCCTCCTGGTGGGGGGCTCGATAGATGATAACCTCTTCCAGTTGCCAAATCTGGAAGATCATCTGGATGACATACAGGCCGCAGGCGGTAACTATATCCGTAATACATTAAGCGCCAGAGATACAGGAAATGTCATGCGTTTTCTAATCCAGGCTGACGGAAATTATGACCTGGATAAATGGGATCCGGAATACTGGAAGAGATTCGAGAATTTGTTAGCCTTAAGCTCTGAGAGGGATATTATTGTCCAACTGGAGATCTGGGACAGATTTGATTACTCCAGGAACAACTGGATGGATAATCCCTGGAACCCAAAAAATAATGTCAATTACTCGGAGGAAGAATCTGGTTTGGCCCTTGAATATCCCTATCACCCCGTGGACGATAAACAACCTTTCTTTCACTCCATACCGGGAATGCCGAATTATTCCGAAAAGCTGGATATAGTCCGGTTCTACCAGGAAAAATATATCGATAAACTATTGTCCTATACCCTGAAATATGGCAACGTACTGTATTGTATGGATAATGAGACCAGTACCCCGCCGGAATGGGGTCAATACTGGATGGCTTATATCGATCGTATTGCTGAAGAACAGGGAAGAGAGGTCTATCTGACCGATATGTTTGGTTTCTTTTACTCTCCCCGGACCTGCCCCTCCTGCCTCCAGGTATTGGAAAATCCTGACAAATATACGTTTGTGGATGTTTCACAGATCAACAGCCTTCATTCAAACCAGGCACATTGGGACACCCTGCAATGGATTTTAACAGAAAGAGATAAATACCCCCTGCGGCCTGTTAATAACACCAAGATTTATGGGGGTGAGAATACTGTATGGGGTTCGGGATCCAATGAAGATGGCATCCAGCGGTTTTGCCGGCTAGTCGTTGGGGGATGCGCTTCGGCGCGGCATCACCGGCCACCCCATGGAAACGGATTAAGTGACAAATCAAAGGCTTCCATCAAGGCAGTCAGAAAGGTGGAGACACTGTTGAGGTTATGGGAAGTATCACCCCGGATGGACCTGCTTTCCGAAAGGGAAGAAAATGAAGCCTATCTGGCGGCCGGGGAGGGAGAAAAATACCTCCTCTATTTCACCGACGGGGGAGCAGTCAGGCTGGATTTAGTCCAGCATGACAAGGCCTTTGTTCTGAACTGGATCAGTATCGGCAGCGGAGAATGGGGCAGCGAATCAGCTCTTGAGGGTGGAAGCACTGTAGAGCTGAGAGCTCCTGGAAAAGGAGGCTGGTTTGCTGTGCTTACCCTTGACTAAAGGGAAAATGGCGGAAAGCCGTGAGGATTCATTTCAATTAAGTTTTATCATATAAGCCTGCCGGCTTCCTGTATAGGTAGAATTAAATCCGATCATACTTCCATCCGGGCTCCATCGGGGATGCAAATCACATCGCCATCCGCTGGTGAATTCCGGAGGTTCAATGAAGCGGCCAAGGGAGATAACTGCCTCAGACTTCATATCCATTAAGAATAGCTTTTGCTCGTGCGATCCACTTGCCGGGTAGGTGTCGGTGACCATCCAGCGACCGTCCGGTGAAAAGGTACCATGTCCGTCATAATCCAGCAAGCCATTTCCAAGTCTTTTATAATTACTTTGACCCACTGTAAAAAGTACATGTCCGATTGCTTCTCCTTCATACTGGGCGGTAACCATCAGGTTTTCGCCATCCAGCCAGTCGAAATGTGAGCCTCCCCAATGGTCCGGAAAACACCTCTTCAGGTTGGTTCCGTCCCTGTTAACAGTCAAAGCGGTCGTGTTCCGAATTTTCTGAGCCCTTGCCAGCCAGAACACTTTGCTGCCGTCCCTGCTGAAGAGCGTATGGTTAAAATATTCCAAAATACCCTCTTCCATTTCCGGCACCAGGCTCCTGACCTGTTCTATGGAGACCAGCAGGCTGGCTGCTCCGGTTTCCAGGTTAACCAGAAACAGACCGTCATCCTCTGGAAATGCTTTGTCAGTTTTCGGATCCTGGCCAGTACCCCCATACCCATAATCGGCCCGGGTAATCCTCAGTCTGGCGAAGTTGATGCTAAGGGCCTCCTTTCCATTGGGTGAGACTGCACTAATCGGGAAAGGGATGATCCTCCTGCTCTTTGTAAATACATTCAGGATCACCGATACGAATTTACCGTCTATCAGATCGTTGTAAATAATCAGCGAATCGGGGGAGGTGGAGAGCCAGTGTGCCATACAACCCTGCTGAAAGTTCCAGGCTCTGGTTCTGGCAATGGGGATAAACTCCAGGGATTCCATATCCACAAGTCCCAGGGTGGCTGTATCAGTTTCTGATGGGATCCGGTATTTGACATTGGTTTCCAGCACCGTTGCATACCTCTGGTTTGCACTCCAGGAATTGATCCCGTAATAACTGGCAAACAGATGTTCCTCAGGTCCGGAGGTGATCTGAACCGGTTCCCGGATGCCGGGAAATCTGACCAATCCCTCATTTTCCCCGGGAGAATGACAGGAGGAAAAAACGGCCATCAGGATCAGGAAAAATAATACCTTGTTAACCGATTGGTGGCTTATCATACACCGTGCCATAGAGTTGCTTTATAAAGGTCAAACTTTTATAATCATTCCTGACCGATCGTCATTGTGATGGAACGGTTACTGTCCAGGTCAATTTCCTTCCGGATCTTTCCTACGACGATCGTATAGGGGCTTGAAATGGTCCTTTCCTTTCCGTCAACCGAATACTCCGGAAATTCTGCCAGGAGTACTCCAAGCGCATCGGTTTTTGTTTCCAGCGCAGTTTTTTTGTTCCTGTCAAGAATGGAAACATGGGCATCTCCCACCGGATTCCCCATGGAATCCCTTACCGCCAACCGCAGGGTCCAGAACACCGAATAGCTGTGATCCTGATCGCTGGCTTCAATCTCAAATTTCCTTCCCCTTATTTCATTTGATCTGAAGGCTACATATCTGGCAACACAATCTTTGCATCGGAATACCCCAGTGTAAATGTTTTAAAAGGATCATCGTTCAGGGGGATGATGGTATTGTTATACAAATTTGAATTGGAGGCCCCACCGTACATGGAGGCCACCCAGGCTGCCGGAACATTGGTCGTTATCCGGTTATTATAGAACTGCCCTCCAAAATATTTCGGCCCCCCGCAAATATACAGAGCAGCAGCAAGCGCCCTGGAAGACTGATCTACTTTATTCACCACAAAGTTATTATCATATACATAGTTTTCCCCGCCGCTGGCACTGTAGAATATCCCCCAGGCCATGGGAAGGTACTCTTCCGGTTCGGGGTAATCTTTCGCTGTAATAATTATGTCATTGTCATGGATCCGGTTGCCCACCGAGGCCCTGGGAGAACCGGGTGCAGCATGGTAATCGCCCAGCCTGATGGCTGCCAGTGCTATACTCCTCTCTCCCGTATTCACAGGTGGGAGGAGATGTTTCAATTTTAAACAGGTTGTTAAATACCTCGGTATGTCTCGACACATAGATTCCGGAACCCTGTTTAGGCTCAAATCTGTTGTTGTAGATTTTAGAACTGTCACCGGTTCCCATGATGCTGTAATGATTGGTCACCATCTGGTGGTTTTCAAAAAAATTGTCGTGGACCAGGGATTTTATCCCCTTTACTGAAAGGCAACCCTGACCACCGAAGAACTCCGAATGGCTGACTTCCGAAGGATTTTTTCCTCTTAAAATGACCGAACAGATACCCACATGCCGCTGGATCAGGAAAGGCATATCCACTTCAAATTTGCAATTGGAGATTTTTGCATATGAAATATCTGCCGCTCCTGAACTAATGCCGCTGCTTATGATCTTGACATTTTCAAGGATCACTTTTACATCATCAGCCGAGGATTGTATGCCCCAGGAAAGAATGCCATCTGTACCGCACTCTATCACACCGTTTTTAATGGTGATGGTTCCTGACCCTTCCACCCGGGGGATTCCCGGAAGGGCCCGACCGGCTTTGTAATCCGAGGTGTAATCATAAAAGGCAGGAATGACCGGGGGATATGACTCCATGAATACATGATCATAATGGGCCAGGGGCGTGGTGTTTTCAATGATGCTGATCCCCACATCCATGGCAGGCCGGATATCAATCTCATCCACCAGACAATCCGTATCCGCCCTGACACGCACCCTGTAGCGCCCTGCGGGTAAATTGCTTAAGATGGGCATACACAAAACCTCCGCCCAGCCTGGGTCTTCTTTTTCTCGACCGGACAACTCAGCATGGTGGTATCGCCGTATTCAGTAATACATTCGATCTCATTTCCTGTCTCATCCTCCACAAACACACTGATCTTCATCTCATCGTCCGGATATTTCTTCATGTCGTGGTAGTACTGGCCGGTAATTCCACACATGGCAAAATAGGAACGATCGGAGACCGGAAGATTGACATAGGAGAAGTGATTTCATCCCCTGCCTGAAGGCTTAGGAGTCTATCTCCCAGAAATACATGCACATCAGCCGTATAGACCACTTTTGCACCGGGTGCTTTGGAAATATCCCAGCCCTCCAGTCCCTTCTCAAATCCTGCATTGGGAATATGTTCATAGTCGGCATCTGCATACTTAAGGGTATAACCATTCAGGTCCAGGACAACATCCTTTCCGAGAAATAGAGGCACTCTTTTCACTTGAAATATCATTTGCCAAAACATAGACAGCTCCTTTTTCAGCATAACTCCCCGTGCTTTTTACTGCAATTTCGTTGCCTGAAATCTCACGGTGACCAACTTCATGGTATTGAGCCATGCAGTTTGCGGCCATAATGCCAGCGGCCAGCAGGGTGACGATCCTCATTTTCATTTCATTCTCATACAATTAATCCAGAATTTTCTTCTAGGATGATTCTTGCTCTTAATCCATATTTTTAATCTTTCCCCGGCGAACCAGTTCCCCAATTCGATCAATGGTAACAAATTCAATATTATAGTTGGCATTCAGGTACTTCAGACTCTTTCTGAGATGCTCCGGGACCACCTCGCGGTAATCATGACTGCCAATAATAGCATAGTCGGCCGTCTCCAGCCGGCTGTCAATGGCTGTCAGTACCGAATCGAGCTCCTCGTCCAGGTAAACACAGGTCGAATAGCAGGGTCATTTCACGGTCACCATCCATGGTCCATACATTGTTGCCCCGGTGCTCAAAACTGTCAATTCCTATGACCCCCGGTAAACGATCGGGATCGAACAGGAAGTTTCGAACGCCCATTTCATCATGCAGGAAGATCAGATCTTCAATGCAGTAATACCTGTCATTGGAGTCGCCTGCGCCATAACGGAAACTCCTGGGCATGGGCAGTCCGGCTTTTTCAATTTCAGTCTTTGCCTCCTGTAGCCACTTAAGCCTCCGCTCAGTAATCTTAAAAGAAGTGAAATCATCAGGCGCATCCATAATGAACCATTTGAAATGGGCATGCAGCGAAAATTCATCGATCCCCTTGCGCCCGGGGTAGATTCTATCGGCGAATGTGTGCACTTCCGTATGTTCTTCGTCCACCACAAGGAGCCAGGTAAACGGGATATTTTCTTCCCTGCAAACTTCCACGATCCGGGAGGTGAACTCCCCCTGAAAATGTTGAAAATCCCGGGGCATAAAATAGGCCTCGGTATCGCTCGAATAGGCCACATATTTTTTACCTGTACTCTCGCAGGAGGAAATCAGGCTGCAACTCAGAGCAAGCAGCACGAAATGAATTAAACACTTCACTATATTCTGATTTTTATATCTTTAGTTTCGAAATGCCGATACGCTTTGATACCTTGCATTAAATTATATATGTGAAGTTACCACAATCTAATGAAATGAAAAGAAATATATATATTTTTTCAAGTCTTTTTATTAGTCCTTACGTTCTCCATGGGAGAAGCCAGGGTACTGGCCCAATCGGAACCTGAAGATCTGGCCCGCTATACCCCGGAATGGATCCGGGACGGCTTTGCCGATGCAGGGGCCACCCACGAACCCTGGATCTTCCAGGTCAGGCGCAACAGCAGTACTTTTAGCCAGGCTCAAAAGGAACTCTATGACTACCAGACCTCCGAGGAATATATCAAAGCCCTGGCAGAAGCGGGTATCACTGTTTATCACATCTATTGCTATAAGGGCTTTGGCTTCGAAGCAGAAAAAGCGCATATGGACCAGGCTGCACAGGCAGCTGCCATTGCCCATAAATATGGCATGAAGGTGGATACCTACATCCAGTGGAATACCATGGCCTATGAGACATTTTTCGCCGAAGTCCCGGAAGCAAAAGAGGAGAAGTGGTACCAGATCGATGTAAACGGAAAGCCCATTCTTCTTACCTACGGATTCCAGCAAAGCTTCCGGTACAGACCCTGCTTTAATCACGAGGGGTATATGGAGTATTTTAAAGAGAAGATCATTCGCTATGCAGTTGAACAGGTAAAGACCGATTTCATTCACTTCGATAATTTTGATTTTAACTATCCCCCTGAAGCTGATTTCAATCCGGCTACCATAGCTGCTTTCAGGAAGTACCTGGAAGAAAAATACAGCCCTGAAGCCCGAATGGAAAGATTTGGATTCGACGATCTGTCTTACATCCTTCCCCCCATGTGGAACGATCCCAATCCGGCAGAAAAGATGGTGGTAATTAACGATCCTGTGATCCAGGAATGGGTGGATTTCCGGTGCTGGACATTTACCACCAGACTGGCCGAATGTGCGAGATTCGTAAGGGAACTTAACAGGGAGGTTGCCATTGAAGTGAATCCGCACGGACTGGTGGGCAGCAACCGGGCCTGGGAAGCGGGTATCAACCACTCCGACCTGATGCAATACACCAATGTAATCTGGACAGAAGACAGCAACAATCCCCGCTGGGAAAATGGGGTGGCCATCGGGAAGTTCCGGCACTATAAACTGGGCCGTACCACCAACAATTTCATAATGACGGGGAATCATAAGCCCCAGGATTTTGCCGAAAACCTGGCCTTAAACAGATGCATCGGTTCCCTGGGCAGATCGGTGCCGGAGGGTGTCAGAAAAACCTATCTGGACTTCTGGCTAAAACATAAGAATCTTTATACCGGGATGACTGGCGGGGAAAAAGTGGCCGTGCTCCGGAGCTATCCCTCCATGGCCTATAACATAATTGAAACACAGGTGGCCGTAAATATGGCTGAACAGGCCCTGCAACAGCGACAAATCCCCTTTGATATCCTATTTGATGAGCAAGTGGATCAACTTGGCAAATATGAGGTACTCGTACTGGCCAGGCAGGAGAGTCTGAGCGATGCCACCCTGACGAAGATTAAAACATTTGTAAAAAATGGAGGAGGGATCGTAGCCAGCGGCCCTGCCGGCATGTTTGACCAATGGCGCAGGCTCAGAAAACAGAGCCTGATCGAGGAGATGCTAGGGGAATCTGAAACAAAAGAGAAACAAAAGAACCCCATGGCCTTCCAATACGGGAAGGGAAGGGTGATTTACCTGCCCGGACTGATTGCCCCGGAGGAAGAGATAAAGCTTGGATTTGAATCCGAATGGATGATGCCCGAAAATGCAAATGAGCTTGAATCGGCTGTTTACTGGGCTGCGGGAAAAACCCTGCCCCTGACTATTTCCGCACCTGAATGGCTTGGCGTATCCCACGACACTCAAAAAGGGCGGGATGTGATTCATCTCTTTAATTACCATGGCTTGCGCCCTGTGGACGGGATCACCCTGAAATTTAACGGAGCAGTGAAAAAAGCATGGGTAGTATCGCCCGACCAGGATGGAAAAGAAGATATTCCCATATCCAGGGAAGGTGATCTGACAGTATTGCAGATTTCAAATCTGGAGGTATATAAAGTTCTTGTTCTTGAAAAATAGACTGGACCATGACAAAGCTTTCATATATTCTTGTTCTCCTGTGCCCCCTGGGTTTGGCTGGATCTGCCTGTAATGATTCAGAATTACCTTCCCGAATGCAGGCGGATGATCCGGGGAAACCGGATGTACCAAGGATACATTTTCGTTGTACCCTCTGAAATTCAGGTCCATCAAAATGACCCGGATGTGATCTGGTACGATGACTTTAATGAGGGAGTTAGAGAGTATTTGGAATCGAGGGGAGAGTTAGATGCTGCCGAATCCTTCGGAGGGACCGGGAGTGCCATGAAGGCCGGGTTTAAAAAAGGGGAGGTTACGGGAGAAGGAGACCGGAAACTGGCCTTTGGGGACTTCCCCGGAAACCTCGGCCCCATTGTAAGAGAAGGGGAAGTTTTTGATGAGATCTACTGGCGTGTCTATGTGAAGTTCCAGTATGGCTGGCAGGGCTCCCCCAAAAAAATGTCCCGGGCCACCAGCATGGTTTCAGAGAAATGGCAGCAGGCCATGATTCTGCATGTCTGGAGCGGGAAGGAGAACAGCCTGACCCTCGACCCCGCAAGTGGTGTGGATGGTCAGAGCAGTACTATAATGACTACAAAATACAATGACTTTGATAATCTTCGCTGGCTGGGAAATAGTCCCGTCTTCAGAGTTTCAGATTTCTTCCACAGAAGAATCAGGTTACTGGATTCTTGTTGAAGCGCATGCAAAGTTAAATACCCCCGGGAAAAGTGATGGTCTGGCCAGTTTGTGGATTGACGGCCGCTTGGAGGCTGAACGTGTCAACATGAATTTCAGGGGAAGCTATACCGGCCATGGGATCAATGCCGTTTTTCTGGAATCCTACTGGAACGAAGGCTCCGTTAAAACCCAGGGTCGCTGGTACGATAATTTCATTGTATCCACAAGACCCATCGGGCCCGTCGTTTGCCCCTCAAATCCCACCCTGTTCAGAAATCCCCTATCACGGGCCGGGCACTCTTTCAGCCTGGGAAGTTCAAGTGGCAAGCGATCCGGAAGGCCGGGATATGGTTTATTCCTCGAAGTTGCTGGATACACGAGAAAGCCTTGTAATTAACCAGGACAATGGTTCTTTTTCAGGCTCTCTGAGGGCCGAAGTGAGCTCTTCCCTGAGCATACTCTATTTCTGCAGGGTACGGCAAAAAAGCACAAACGGAGAGTGGTCAGACTGGAGCCGCTGGCATCAGAATTTTAAAGTTGAATTATGAAAAAAATAGCTTGTTTCCTAAGCTTGTTCCTTTGCCTCTTAGGCACAAAAGCGCAGCAAGCCGGTGAACCCTCCATTATTGATTCCCGGCACTACAGCACTGTTTTCGGGGAAATCAGATCTTACCGGATCTTTTTGCCCCCGGGCTATTTTGACCATCCTCAGAAGAGCTACCCGGTGATCTATTATTACCATGGCTGGTCGCAACGCTATTTCGGAAGTACCGATCACGCTTCCATAGGAATTGATCAGGGAGGGGACAACCATGGAGATAATATCGCCAACTACGTGGCCCGTCACGAGGTGATCGTGGTGAAACCCGACGGCTACAACAGGAGACCCGATGAGGCCTATGATTTACGCCCTTACAATGTGAGCCCGGTGGAAACCTACCGGCAATTCCCGGTCTACTTCCCTGAACTTGTGGATCATATCGATCACACCTACCGGACCATTGCTGACAGGGATCACAGGGCCATTTCGGGTCTTTCCATGGGTGGGTTTATGACCTTCTGGATCGGAGGGAAATACCCGCATCTGGTTTCGGCGGCAGGAAATTTCTGCGGCTCCGCCGAATTCCGGGTAGGCCCCAAAAACGCTCCGGTTGAGTACCGTCACCTGGATATGTACAAGAATTACCAGGGCATGAAGGTACGTCTCCATTACGGGGATAAAGATTTTATCCGCGCCTACCACCGGGACATGAACCGGGTGTGGACGCAGGTGATGGATCATTACGAATATAAAATTTATGATGCGGCCCATTCCACCTGCGGACTCAGTGATATGTTTGATTTTTTCATGGAGACTTTTAAAGATCCTCCGGGCAAGCCTCAAAGGTGGCATCATACGGATGTTTATCCGGAGTTTTCCGTCTGGGAGTACCGGGTCAGTACCGATCGTTTCATTCCTGGATTTACCATACTTGAAAACGTGGATAAGAACGGATTCAGATGTGCCGTAAGGGAATTCCTCCCGGATGGGGAACTGCTGCCCCATGTCAAAGTTACTGTTTACACGGCACCCCTGTATGGAAAGAACCTGGAGTATGATATCTGTGATATGGATCTTAGCACTGGCAAAATCACCCGTAAAACCATTCAAAGCGATCATTCCGGAAGATTAAGGATAGAGCTGAACGGGAGCCTTCACGAAATTGGAATCACCAGCCCGGAGGCTCCCCCGAATATCTGTGTCGCTTCTTTTGAGATTGCGAACAGGGCCTGGGCCACCCCTGGGAAAGAGGTGGCTGTTGCCGTAAAATTGCTGAATAAGGGCGGGAAAGAGGCCAGGGGTGTTAAGGCCGAATTACGGCCCCTGCGCAGCAGTGCAAAAATCATTCAGGGTTCCGCAGTATACGGAGAGATGGACATCGACGGGAGCAAGAATTCACAAGAACCTTTTACCTTTCTGGTGCCCTCGGACAGCATTGAAATGGAAAGATTTGAAGTTAAGAATAAGAGATACAAGCGGAAAGCAGTGGAGCGATTACATAGATATTCCCCTGATGACGGACAGGCCCGAAATAACGGATTACGAGATAGCGGACGGTAGAATCTGCCAGGTGATGGAGGCAGGGGACGATACCGTAAGCCTCTTTCTGGGGGCCGGTAACGGAGATGGCATCCCCAATCCGGGCGAATCCCTTGTCCTACTTGCCAGGGACCAGGGTAAGCTATGGCGTACCCGGCTTTATGCTTCCGACCGGTTTATAAACCCGGACGGCCTTAACATCAGGGAATCCGATAACTGGAGCAGCTATGATCATGTGGGGGGATCGGCCAAATACTCCGTCCCGGTCATCTCTTCAGACTGTCCGGAGAATCGTATCATTGAATTCTTTGCCGAATACTGGCTTCCCGCTTATCCGGATCATATCATTAAGCGGGGGAAAATCGAGATACAGGTGAGCGGTGCGGATCAGACCCCGCCCGGGCTTCGCTGGGTAGAAGTTTCCGGCGACAATACGCTCCAGGCGAAGATTTATGATGGCGGACAGATACAGCAGGTCAGGGCCATCCTCCGGTCCACTAATAATCCCGATACTCTTTTAAAAGTAATCCTTGAGGATGAGGGTACTGAAGGGGACCGCTGCGGGGGAGACCGGGTCTTCAGCAAAAAGATCCCGGATCAGCTATTCGGCTTATACCATCTGGAAATTGAAGCAGTGGATGTTTTTGGGAACCGGATGGAAGAGAAAGTCCCTGGCGAATTTGTTCTGCATTAAAAAGGAGATTCAATATGAAAGCACCTGTGGTACTGTTTTTGGCTCTGGGGATATTGGCAGCAGGCCTTTCTGCACAGGATTCTGTGCAAATCGGGGACACGATCCCCGGTGAAGCTTTAAAGGTGTATATCACCTTCGATGATGATGATTTCTCCACGGACTTTCTGAAGAAAGAGATTCCGGTTATCATGCATGTACGTGACCAGGTGGATGCGGATGTGTATATCCTGGCAACCTCTCAGAAGACCGGAGCAGGAGGATATGAATATTCATTTTTTCTGACCGGGCAGTATGGATTTACTGGCATGGTTGATACCGTAAAGTACATCAGCAGTCCGGATGATACCCTGGATAAAACACGGGAAGGCCAGATCGCAATGCTAAAAATGGGTCTGATGCGCTACATCATCCGGACCCCCCTTTCAGAAAATGTGGAAATCAGTTTTACGGATCATGTCCGGGAGGTCAGAAGCGAGGATCCCTGGAACTACTGGATCATCAGATTATTTCTCGGAGGAACCCTGAGAGGCGAAAAGACAACCAAATACTCAAATCTATGGGGTGGATTTAATGCCGGGAAAGTGACTGAAGAATGGAAAATCGAATTATCCGCAGATATGGGAAATACCGTGGAGAAATTTGCGCTTGATTCCGGCGAACTGGTCAGTAAGAACAGGGTTCTGATCTCGGATATGCTGGCTGTAAAAAGTATAGGAGAACATTGGTCTCTTGGGGTAAAAGCACACATTGGATCCTTCACCTACAGCAATTACAGGCTAAAATACTTTCTGTTTCCGGGAATTGAATATGATATCTTCCCTTATTCGGAATCCACCCGGAAACAGGTCCGGATCCTCTATAGCGCAGGCTATATCTATCACAATTACAGGGATACCACCATTTACAACCAGATGAGCGAACATTTATGGGGCCATCGGCTGGATATTGCCGCGGAGGTGGTTCAGAAATGGGGCTCCCTGGAAGCCACCCTGGGTTGGAAGAATTACCTCCATGACTGGTCAAAGAATAATCTGGCTTTCAAAGGATCCATGAACCTGCGGGTTGCCAGGGGCCTGCAGCTCAGGTTTTCAGCAGGAGCATCCATGATCCATAACCAGCTGTCCCTTCCCAAAGGAGGAGCATCCACCGAAGATATTCTCTTGCGACAAAAAGAACTGGCTACGCAATACTCCTATTTCACTGATATTACGATCTTCTATACCTTCGGATCTATCTATAACGATATCGTTAATCCAAGATTTGATGATCTGAACCGATGGTAAGCGGAACAAATCCAGGCCTGAACCGGAGCTTACTCCGAAAAGATCACCGGAAGAATAATACAGGAAGGATAATCGGGACCATGGTAAAGGGTCTGTTGAGCTGTGGTCCAGGTCGTATCACTTGCGAAATTCAGGCCCGTATTCAGGTTTCTGTCGAACCTGGGGAAATTACTGCTTGAAATCTCCACGCGCATCCGGTGCCCTTTCAGGAATACATTGGAAGTGGCCCAGAGGTCAATGGTATATTCATAGATCTTTCCTGGTTCAATATTCGAAGGAGGAGCTTCCGGGTTCCGGTGATCGGCCCGGATAATTCCCTCGCAGATCCGGATGGCCCGGCCATCGGGATATACATCCACCAGCTTGGCTGTAAAATCGGTATTCACCGCGGTGCTTGAGGCATAGATCACAGCCTGGACCGGACCGGTAAGCTCCAGATCGTTTTCCAGCACGGCACTGGTGTAGACGAGCACATCGGAGCGTTCCTCCACCGGCCTTTGATCATAGGGCCCCATGGTTCCAATGGTGGGGACCGGATCTTCCGGATCGTAATTGTATTGGTCTGTTCCGGCTGATTCCGGAGGCTCAGCAGACAATACACCATCTCCATGACGGGTATTGGCTCCTCCCCTGCTATTGAAATAGAACTTCCGGTAATCGGTCCGCGCCAGGGGCCACTCATTTTCATATCTCCAGTAGTTTTTTCCCATGACGAAGATCCTGACAGGAGCTTCCTCAAGCACTCCGTTTTTTATATCTTTCAACTGACTGTCAAACCAGCGCAGCCTGAATGACCTGCTGTCAAAAACCGCCTCTTCTCCAAAATCCAGTTCACCCACCTGCCGTCTTCCCATGCTGTGCACCCAGGGTCCGATCAGGAGTTTCTGCTTTTTGCTGATTTCCGGATCCACTTCGGGTCCCGTCATCTCCAGGTAATTATCGATGGTGCCTTCCAGCAGGATATCATACCACCCTCCCACATTGTAGGCAGAGGTCCGGATGGATGAATAATCAGGCACGGAGGTCCTGTCCCAGTAAGGGTCATGCTCCGGGTGCAACAACCAGTCCCTGAGAAAGGGGATTTTCCAGCCCATGGCCCTGTCCTGTTCCAACAGCGGGAGGGTCATCAGGACGCTGTCCATCCGCTGGCTGACCTCTTCTCTGCTGATCAGGTCGGGTCGGGTCATTTCGATGCTCCAGGGAGTAAACAATTGCAGGTAGAATGCCCCGCTCTGGTAAGCGACCTCATGCAGGTCGGAGAAGGTCACCGCGGGGACCATGGTGACCAGGTAGGGGCTTTGAAGGGGTGCGGTGATCCACTGGGTGAATCCCACATAGGAACCCCCGTAGGTACCTATTTTCCCGTTGCACCAGGCTTGCTTTCCGATCCACTGCTGGGTGTCATATCCGTCTGCAGCCTCTGTCTGAAAAGCATCAAATACTCCTTCAGATCCTCCCTGTCCTCGGGTGTCCTGCGTGACCACCACATAGCCCTGCCGCACAAAATAATGCGCATCTGAATTCCCCGCGCCACCGTTCCCATAGGGGGACCTCATCAGTAATACCGGGAAGGCCCCGCTGCTGCCGGGACGATAGATATTGGTGGCAAGCCGCACTCCGTCGCGCATGGGAAGCATCACATCCAGCTCCTCCAGAACTGCAAAGTTGCCTTCGTATTGCTCCTGGGTATAGGCATGCAGGGCACTCATTGCCAGGGCCACCCAGAAAAGGCCTGTCCGGATAAACTTTGTTACTTCCATGCTCTTCTTAGAATTTAACATTTAAATGGTCGCCTTCCTGCCGGTTTCCAGTAGCTCCGGATCAAAATCTGCTCCAATTCCCACGGCTTCGGGAAGCTCCCATTTTCCTTTCCCCTGGTACTGGATCCCACCCCTTACGGGATCTTCCGCATGAGATAGGGAGGAATCAATATCAAAATAGACCACATTGTTTTTCGCTGCCACAAAATGACAGAGCGCCGTCAGGGCATACCTGCTTTCAGACATACAGCCCACCTGGGTTTTGATCCCTGCCGCTTCAGCAATGGCATTGATCTTGATGGCCCGGTGGATTCCCCCGGACTTGGAAAGTTTGATGTTGAAATAATCACAGGCCCCCATGCTGGCCAGTCGGTAAGCATCCCGGTGATCAAACACAGATTCATCGGCCATGATGGGGATCGGACTGTGATCCCTGACCCGGCAAAGATCGGTATTGTTCCAGCGGGCAATGGGCTCCTCACAATGATCAATGTGAAAGGGTTCCAGTGCCTTCAGTATTTTGATGGCCGTGACCGTATCCCATCCCTGGTTGGCATCGATCCGGATGGGGATCTCAGGCCCGATGGCCTCCCGTATGGCACGAATTCTTTCCACATCCTCAAGGGAGGTGGTTCCCAGTTTCACTTTAATGGTTGGGAAGCCTTCCTTCTTATACTCCAGCGCCTGACCGGCCATCTTCTCAGGAGATCCCAGGTAGACGGTCATATCGGAGTATATCTCCCGGGTATTCCCGCCCCCGAGCAATTGATACAGGGGCAATCCGGCCTGCTGGGCCAGCAGGTCATACAGGGCCATATCAAAGGCACTCTTGATGGTATTATTCCCCTGAATGATACGATCCATCTCCTCCATCCTGTCCTCAATGGCCAGAGGATCTTTCCCCTTCAGATGGCTTGCCAGAACCTTTGCCACCTCTATTCCGGCTGCCTGGGTCTCCCCGGCAATGTTGATCTCCGGACTGGCCTCACCGATACCGGTCAGGCCGTTGTTTGCGTGGAGTCTGACTACGATATTCTCGGCCAGGAAAAAGGTTCCCAAAGAGATGGTAATGGGCTCTTTTAAAGCGATATTCAGTTCAAAGAGTTCAATTTTATCTATCACCAGCTTGTTCATATCTCATCCGATTGATTGTAAAATAATCCCCACCAGGTATCCGATGTAATTTCCGATCACATACCCCCATATACCCAGCATCAGGGACGGGAAAATAAGATTCTGCCATTTCATGGAAATGGCGGCTGCAACTCCGTTCATGGGTCCACCCGAAGTCACAATGGCAGCCTGCACCAATTCTTCAAGTTCAAACTTAAAGAGCTTGCCCAGGCCAAAGGTGAACAGGAAATTGAAGAAGAGAATGATGGCACAGAAAAGGATCATGACGGGAGCCTCATGGATCACCTTGGAGAAACTTGCCGGGAGGCCGATCATCACGAAAAAAATAAATATGAAAAAAGTCCCCAGCTCTTCATTCCCTGACAATATTTTTTGCGGTTTTCGGAAACAGTACGGGGAAAAGAACAGACAGGGTGGTCAGCACAAGATATTGTTGTCCCAGGAGCATTTTAAGGACCAGCGGCATTCCCGGCCCATTAAAAAAATGACTTACTTTAACAGAGATCAGGGCGATGGCAAAGGCGATAGCCAGGGCTCTTCCCATGTCCAGCAAAGATATGGGCCTGGACTTCCAGTACTCTTCCCCATTCCGCTTGCTATTGGTGCCCGCTATTTCAATGGATTTATCAGTTAACGGAAAAAAGCGCCTGACTATGTAAAGTCCGGGCAGAGTGATTAAAAACAAGAAATACAGAATCATGACTCCCGAGTCGGCCACCAGCGTAGCATTGATCAGATCCTTGGGCGGGTTGAACATGGATACCACAGATACAAAATTGACCGAGCCCCCAATGTAGCTGGCGGTCATGGCCGGTCCGATTAACTCCAGATCGTCAATAAGCGTATGCAGCAGGGCCACCGCCACAAAACTTCCAAAAACGGTTCCCAGGACGCTGATATGAAAGGCTCCTGCAAAGCGACCCGTCTCCTTGAAAATGACCCTGAAATCTGTTTTTAGCAGGAGCAGGGGAATGACCAGTGGAACCAGGTATTCCCAGACAATGTCATAGGAGGGAGATTCATAGGGTAACAAGCCCACATTGGACACCAGCATACCTGCACAAATGGCCGTGGCTGCACCCGTGATTCTCTTGAAGAACCTGTACTTCTGTTCGAGATATAAGCTCAGGAAGGCCATTCCAACCAGGAAAGTCCAGATCATCCAGTGGTCGTCCGGTGAGATCAGGCTACTCATATACCTGGATATAGGCGTGCGGGAACTCGCCGAATAATTCATGGTCAAACTCCACATCAGCTGTAATAATATGTGTGCCCGGCCGGCCTGTTTTCTTTACAGAAACCGAAACCTTCAAACTTCCATCTTCTCCAGGTCCCAGCTTATAGGGGATCGCCCGATCACTTAAACTGATATCTTCGCTGCCTTTCAGCCAGACCATGCCTGCTACCGGGTGGGATTCTTTGTTTTTTATGCGGAGAACCACTTCCCTTTTCTCACCTGGTTTCATGCCTAGTTTAGCCGGGTAAAATGAGGCCCAGTAGGGATTAAATCCCACTTCAGAGCGTCCGGGGGGCAGGATGTTCCGGAGGGCATCAGTGGTGTTTACGGCCCATTCCCGGAATTCATGCCGGGCGTCGGTATGCAGCGCAAAGGCATTGCTGTGCGCCCCCAGGCAAATGTAAGGATCCGCATCATAGAAAGACTGGGCTGTTTTTATCAGGCCGGTGTAGGTGGAAATCCCGTTATAACAGTGGATGGAAGACCGCATTAAGCCATTTCTGTTGATGGAACTGCCATCCGCTATGAAATAAAATTTGATGCCGTCAACCAGGGCCGACAATCCCATCTGTTCTTCCATATGAACCGGATTGTGAAACACCCCGAAGGAATAGCCCCCCCACTCAAATTGTTCCCCTTCAGACAGGACCCGGTCTGCCTTAAACCTGGTTTCTGTCCAGCAGGTGCTTAGGAAGTTTTCAGGAGATTCCACATGCTCCTGTAACTTATTCCCAGACCCAGATTTCGGCGCCTTCCGCTTTTGCCATTGCAGGAATGCCGTCAATATGGTCATAATGCCAGTGACTCGGGATAATTACTGCAATACGTTTTATGCCAAACTTCTGCCTGGCCTCGGCAAGCCGTTCAGGCGTAAACTCCTTTCCGCAGTCAAACAAAAGTGCTTCTCCGCCTTCAGAGATGACCAGCTGGGAAGTGGAGCCACAATCCTGAATGACATGATCCGACACCTGGACGAAGTTTGACCAGTTCCACCGGGCGGCCCTCGCTGAACCCAGGCTTTTCTGAACTTCGGTCAGGCGTAATTTCAGCAGGTGAAGATCCAGCTGCGGGGTTTCAATAATGCTCCCGTGGGAGGGCAACAAAAGATCAGGGTCCAGGGAGTTGATTTTGTCTATGGATACAAGCGAAGAATCGATGCCCGGGTTCTGAAGGTAGATCCATTGCATGCTGTAAAGGTTGCGTACATAGCCCCCCTCCATGATCAGGTCCCCGCTAAACACCAGGGTCCGGCCATCTGTTTCAATCACGTAGGAAACACTGCCTCTGGTGTGTCCGGGCGTATCCAGGGTCCGTATCTGAAACTGATTCCAGGTGAGGCTATCCCCCTGCGACAATCCCAGGTCCACCCCCATCTTTTGAAAGGGCTCCATGCGGCTGCCATAATTGGCCACCTCATCCCGGAGCAGGTATCTTTCGGCCGGATCCACGGCTCCCTGATTGACAGCGGGATGCAAATGGTCCTTTTCCAGTTCTCCTATGGCTATTTTTGCTCCTTTGTTCCTGAGGGCGGCGCTACCGCTGCACTGATCCCGGTGAAAGTGTGTTTGAAGCACCCAATCGATCTGGTCCACACCGATTTCTGCCAGGGCTTCGTCCAGTCTTTCCGAACCGGCATCAATCAGGATCCCGGAATGGCCGGATTTTAACAGGTAGACGTTACAGGCATCCTGCAGTTTGTAGATATTGGGCTGGACCAATTCAAACCCGGAACCGCTCTTTCCTGCCGAAAAGGAAGTTAGGGTCACAAACAGGATCAGGAGAGAAATCGCCTTTTTCATTTAGTTGCTTTCCAGAATAATATGATGTTCAGGACCTGTAACCCCGGCCAGGTTCACAGCACGGAAAGCCAGTTCATATTTGCGCTCCCTTAAGTCCAGTTCACTTTTTTCATCTACCTTCTTCCAGTCGCCGGAAGGGGCCAGCTTCATCTGGTATTCCTTCAGGTTTGGCGTATCAGAGCTCAGAGTGATTCCCGCGGTGGTCCCATCGATTGCCACCTCAGAAGCCAGGGTATTGGGGGTCCATTCAATCTCATCCCTGTTCTGAATGAGTTTAATCTCCTCCATGTTTTCATAGATCCAGCAGGGTTTCCCGTCCCTGATCCAGATATGCTCCCGGTAGAACTCATCTTCAAACATTACAACTTTCCCGCCATGATCGGGCCAGGAGGTGAAGAAGTCCCCGTGTTCCTGCCAGGTGATCCAGGTGTAGGTCCTTGCAAACTCTTCCCTGTTCCTCTCCACCTCAGGATTATACTCAATGACCTGGCGTTCCGGGCCCTGCACCAGCTGGACATCCGCCGCTTTGTTCTTCAAATATTCATCCCGAACCTCCAGGGCTGAAAGCGGAATCCCGTTTTTTTCAAAATGATGGTTGTATTTGGCATCCGACAGCACCCATTTTACATATTGATTGGACCAGATCTCATTGATGCCATGATGTCCGTCGGATTCTTCCATCCCCTGGGTCCCGGGTCCGGCTCCCAGCGCCCTGGTCACATAGCCGTAAGCATTCATCACTCCGTTCTGGACGGTCATAAAATGACCACAATGAAATCCCTGTCCGTTCAGGGCTTCATCCAGGATGCCTTCCGCATACCCGCCTCCGGGGTAGGGATCGCCGGTATCGTTAATTTGAATCACCGTTTTTATCCAGTTGCGCAGGAGCAGAATTCGCTGAAATTCATCGGTCTCCCCTTGAAAAATCGTATCGAGCTGGTACTTCTCTATCAGATGCTTAAATCCCGGATCGGAAAGATCCTCCATGGATTGAAATGCTATCATGGGTTTATAAGCGGGATTATCAGCTTCCGTAACGAAATATTGCCTGCTTTCGCAAGAAAAGGCTATAATTCCAAGGCTAAATATCACTAAAAATGCTTTCATATCATTATTTTTATATCTTGTGCATAGCAAATATATAAATTAATCCTGAACTCCTTTATTGCCTGGATCCAGGGTTCATCACAAGCGATATGAAAAGAGAATTTTCCTTCCTCAGTTTCAGCCTGTTCACTCTGCTGTTGTTATCATGTATATCACCACACTCTTCTGCGCAGATTCCTGAAGGGATCCTCACCGTGCGGCCCGCGGAGACCGGGGAAGTGCTGATCAACCCGGGCATCGGCTTCAGTACCTTTCAGATGTTCAATGGAGACAATCACAGGGCCAACCAGGATGTGCTCCGGGAAACAGACCTGGAACGCTTCCGGAATGACCCGGGCATCCAGGAAAACATCCACCATCCTCCCACCTCCCTGGCCTATTTCAGGATTCTGTGGAAGGCCATGGAACCCCGCCGGGGAGAATATCAGTGGGACTATCTGGACGAGTTGTTATCACTGGCACACCAGCATGGCCAGACGCTTATGCTGCGCATTGCTCCCTACAAAGGGAGACCCATAGACGATGTACCGGCCTGGTACCGGGAACTGGTAGGTGACCAGAGGGAATTCAAGCATGTGAAATGGCCGGTGGATCCTGAAAACCCTTTGTATGCAGAATGTTTTGGCAGCATGATCCGGGCCCTGGGAGAACGGTATGACGGGCATCCCGATCTGGAATGTGTGGATGTTTCTTTTGTAGGCTGGGCCGGAGAAGGAGGCGGAACGGATCTCCTGAGTGAGGAAACGATGCGGAATCTGATCGATCCTTACGTGGAATCCTTCCGGCAAACCCCCTTGATTGCTTTACTTAGCGGGAAGGAGGCCGTGGAATACATGGGCTCCCGGACCACCCTTGGCTGGAGGCAGGATTGTCTGGGCGATCTTGGATTCTGGGCCGACGAACAGAATGGCTGGACCCATATGTATGACTATTATCCTCAAACCATAACAGGCTACCGGATGACTGATGCCTGGAAAAAGGCACACGTCAGCTTTGAAATTTGCGGAACCCTTCCCAACTGGAAAAACCAGCAGGGGTACGGGACGGAAGAGGTAAAATATATCATCGAGCAGAGCCTGAAGTGGCACATTTCATCCTTTAACGCCAAGTCCTCCCAGGTTCCGGAGGAATGGAAGCCCCTGATCGATGACTGGCTGAAAAAAATGGGCTACCGCTTTGTGCTGAGAAAGTTCAGCTATCCCGCTGTAGCACAGATCAATGCAAAATTCCCTTTTCAAACCTGGTGGGAAAACAAGGGGGTGGCCCCCTGCTATGGAAACTACCGCCTGGCCCTCAGGCTGGTCCGGGGAGATCAGGCAGTCCTATTGCCCACAAGCGCAGATATTAAACAATGGCTTCCCGGCGATATCGTTTATGAAGATGCGGTCTTTATCCCGGCCGGTACCAAACCTGGAGTATACGAAGTGCAGATTGGCATCCTTGATCCTGCCTTGTCAGCACCCCGCATCAGGCTGGCCATTGAAGGCCGGACCCCCGAAGGCTGGTATTCCCTGGGAGAAGTGGATATTCAATAAGCTATCAAGAGCTGTTCCCCCGTATTCAGGGAACTAGGGCTTATAGAACTGACTTAACTGCGGCGGATAATAATAGCCCGAAGTACTTCGGCTGACACCCAGCCGGTACATCCTGTCCTGGATCAGTGTTTTACGGCTTTCGGAAGAGGGTATGGTCGTAGAGTAAATCCTCAACTCTCCTTCAAGCCCGCATACAATTTCTTCCCTCCAGTCGCCTATAATATCGCCAACCATCAATACTTTGCCTTCAATCTCCATAATCTCTTCCCCCTTATAATTCAGCAGTTTGTTGTTAATGATCAGCTCTTTTTGCTCATCAGCATCCCACCAGAGGGGTCTGGGACTAAGCGAACCCATGCTCTCGTCTGATAATCTTTCTCCTGCGGCGGAATAAAGAAAAAACTTGTCTCCTCCCTTGGCTTCCCCGGCATAACATTCCATTCCGGGATAAGTGGGGTCTATATCCGCCGCCATGCCCTGGCTATGCACATGGACCGTTGATCCCTCATAGGCCCAGAGCATTTTTCCAGACCGGGCGTCCACCAGGTTCACGCCATGTTTTTTCTGGCTTTTTTCAAGGCCATAAAAGATCTCCAGTCCCTGATTCCCGGGATCGATGTCTGCCACATGCCCCACATCATTGTGCCCCAGTCCGGTGGTCCACATGGGAATTCCGTTATCGTCAATGGCGGCCGACCCGATGATCAGTTCATCCCGCTTGTCATTATCAATATCTGCAGCTATGATCCCGTGTTGTCCCTGCCCGCTGTAATGTGCATATTCACCGCTGGATTCCCAGTACCATTCCTGTTCCAGGTTTTTGTCCAGGGCCAGGGTTTTGATGATGGTATAGGTCCCCCTTTGAACAATGAGGGATGGATCTTTTTCATTGAGGTAGGCCATGGACAGAAAATTCCGGGACCACAAGTTATAGGATTCAAACCCTTCCCTGGAGATCCAATCTGTTTTTTGCACTACCTGGCCCGTACGGCCATCGATCTTGACCAGGTATTCGGGGCCATGCATAACATGACCATCGATTTCCCTGGGATCTCCTTCTCCGGACTTGGTGTATACTTCGGCATAGCCATCCCGGTCTATGTCATACACCAGGTAGGGTGCATACCAGGTCCCTGTTTCAATGGACCAGCCCATGTTGTAGGTCCAGAGATAAGTTCCATTTGAACTGTAGGCTTCAAGTTTATATGGTTCGGGGCTTCGCTTCCAGTAGCCTTCCCTCGAATAGGGATCCACATTAAAATCGGGATATTTTATTACAAAATCATAGCTTCCATCCCCGTCCAGGTCCGCAATGCCTACATTCCCGGGGACTGCAGGGGTGTTTAGTTTGATGGAAATATACGGAATCCCGTATTGCATGGTAAACACATAGGCCCCCCGGGCAGAAGGGTCCGGCGATTCCTTATGTCCTGCCACCAGGTAGCGGTATCCGACACCGTTCTTAATGGTGCTGTCAATGAAACAGGTTCCTCGAATGGCTTCATCATTTAACAGAAGAGAAGCCTCCTCCCCGATGGCCTGACGATAGAGGTCAAAGGTTTGATTTTCAGAATCCGTTTCCAGGGACCTCCAGCTAATAAAGGTTTTTCCACGCTCTTGCACCAGGGCAATGGTACCCCGGTCGATGTGCTCCAGAAACTGTGCCGGGAGGGACAGAAAGGTGGATAATAAGAGAAACAGAAATAGCCGGAGGGAAGGTTTCATAACTTTAAGTTGAAAGGTGTACCTATTTGCGTGAGATTACAATGCGGTGCTCCGGCCCTGCAATACCGGCCAGATTCAGGGTACGGAAATAAAACTCATGCTTTTTCCCGCTTAGATCCACCTCCACAACTTCTTCCACTTCTTTCCAGTCTCCTGAAGGGATTTCCTTCATCTGATAGGTTTTCAGATTGGGGGTTTCGGACTTCAGATTGATGTGCGCCACTTCGCCTTCAATCAGCACCTCGGAAGCAATGGTATTGGGAGTCCAATCAATCGCATCCCGGTCCCTGACCAATCTCATGAATTCAGGCTTGGCATAGGCCCAGTGCGGATTGTCTCCCCAGTACCAGGTGTGAGTTTTAAAATAATCGTCTTCGTACATCGACAATAAGGTGATATGATTTGGCCAGGCGGTAAACATATCGTTATAGGTATGGTACTCGATCCAGGTATAGGTCTGGGCGCTTCGTTCCCTGGTCGTCCCGGTTTCCGGATCCGCATCGATGGAAACCCGCTCCGGCCCCTTCACCTTGATCAGGTCTGCAGCTTTGTTCTTCAGGTATTCATCACGCACTTCCAGGGCGGATAAGGGGACTCCATCCTTTTCAAAATGATGATCGTATTTTGCATCGGACAGGAACCACTTGTTATAATCATTCAGCCAGATTTCATTGATCCCATGATGCCCGTTGGGGCCGCCCTGCACCCCCGGACCGGCACCCAGGGTCCGGGTGACATAGCCGTATGCATTCATAATCCCGTTCTGGACCACCATAAAATGACCGCAGTGATAGCCCTGCCCTGCGAGAGCGGCATCCAGAATTCCCTCAGCCGAGCCGTCCTCGGGGTAGGGACCATCGTCATCGATGCGGATGACCGATTTGATCCAGTGCCGGAGCATCAGGATCCTATTAAACTCATCGCTTTCTCCGTGAAATATGGTATCCAGCTGGTATTTTTGTATCAGATGCTGAAATCCGGGATCACTCAGATCTTCAGAAGCCTGAAACTCCAGGTTGGGTTTAAAGGGGGGATTTTCGGCTTCTTCCAGGACATATTCCTTAGGACTGCATCCCAGGAGCATCAGTAAGCACACTAAAATAAAGGCATATTCTTTCATTACATTTCTTTTTACCGGTTTTCAAGCTAATACAAATATAATATAACTTTATCAAAACCTTATGAAATAGAATATATTTTCTATATTTACAACTCTCTTCATCACAAATACAGAACTACACATGAAAAGAACATTGATTCTGCAAGCGCTTTACCTCCTGGTCATCCTCTTGCTTCCATCAGGGAACAGTCCCCTGTATTCACAGACACCTGAAGGATTGCTTACCATACGCCCGGTTGAAATTGATGATGTCCTGACCAATCCCGGGATGGGGCTGATGACCTTTCAGCGTTTCAACGGGGATGATCTGAATGAAGGCAGCGGCTGGACAGAAGGATTCCCCATCGATTATCAGGAATTTGACGGGGATCTTACCAATGAGGATCATCCTGCAACCACCATCGCCTACTGGCGTATCTACTGGAGATTCCTCGAACCCGAGCAGGATCAGTATCGCTGGGACATGCTGGACAAGGCCCTGGAAACAGCCAGATCACGGGGACAAACCCTGTTGCTCAGAATAGCGCCATACGGGACAGATGACAAAAGAGATGTGCCGGACTGGTACCGGGCCATGGTAGGCTCCAAAAAGGAATGGACCTATAACAGCCCGGTCAATGGCTGGGTGGTGGATCCGGAAGATCCCAGGTATGTGCAATATTTTGGCGGATTTATCCGGGCCCTGGGGGAACGCTACGACGGTCATCCTGACCTGGAGGCGGTGGACCTGTCCATCGTGGGAGCCTGGGGAGAAGGTGCCGGATCCGAATTACTGAGCCGGAAAACCAGGGAGGGCCTGGTAAATGCCTATACGGATGTTTTCAAAAAAACACCCCTTATTGCCTTACTGATGGATGAGAAAACCAACAAGTACGCGAATTCACAAATTCCGGTGGGATGGAGGGTCGACTGTATCGGCGACCTGGGATTCTGGGCGGATGAGCAAAATGGCTGGACCCATATGTATCACTTTTATCCGCAGGCCATTATAAATTATGGGGTTCAGGATGACTGGAAAACCTCTCCGCTCAGTTTTGAGATTTGCGGCACTTTTCGCAGCTGGAAGGAGAAACAGGGCTATGACCGTGATGATGTTCAGTATATCTTTGGAGAAACACTGAAATGGCACATGTCCTCCTTCAATGCCAAATCCTCACCCGTTCCCCCGGAGTGGAAGGACCTGGTGGACGATTGGCTGAAAAAAATGGGCTACCGCTTTGTTCTGAAAAACTTTACTTATCCGATAGAGGTTCAGATCAACAGCAAACTCCCAGTTTAAGTCCTGGTGGGAAAACAAGGGGGTTGCCCCCTGTTATAAAGATTTTACCATGGCCATACGCCTGAAATCGGATACCTACCAGGTGGTCCTGCCAACAAATGCAGAAGTAAAACAATGGCTGCCGGGTGATAATGTGTATGATGAAGACCTCTTTATCCCGGGTAATATGCCTGCCGGAAGCTATGCCGTGGAGGTGGCCATTGTGGATACCTGGAAGCATGAACCCCGGGTAAACCTGGCCATTGAAGGAAGACAGGAAGATGGTTGGTATAAACTGGGACAGATTAAGCTGGTGAAATAAGATGGAGAAGGAGTTTGATATCATCGTTGTCGGAGAGCTGAATGTGGATCTCATATTAAACGGGATCGCCAAATTTCCGGAGATTGGAAAGGAAGTGCTGGCAAAAGATATGTCCCTGACCCTGGGGAGCTCTTCCGCCATATTCGCGAGTAATGCTGCAAGCCTGGGTGCCCGGGTGGCCTTTATTGGAAAAATCGGAAAGGATGTTTTCGGCGAGCTGGTTCTGGAGAGCCTCCGGGAAAACGGGGTGGACATATCCATGATTCAATCGGTCACCGGGGTGGGTACCGGGGCCACGGTTATTCTGAATGTGGAGGAAGACCGGGCCAATACCACCTACCCGGGAGCCATGGACCTCCTCACCATAGACGACATCCTGCCGGAACATCTTAAAAGAGGAAAGCACCTTCATTTTTCGTCCTACTTTCTGCAGCCCGGGATGCGAAGCGGACTGGGAGAACTATTCCGGACAGCCCGGAGCCTGGGCTTAAGCACCTCCCTGGATATGCAGTGGGACCCAGCCGAAACCTGGGATCTGCCCGTGGAGGAAATTCTTCCCCACGTGAATGTATTTCTACCCAATGAAAAAGAGCTCCTTGCACTCACCGGCGAAAATGAGTTGAAAAAAGCCATTGAAACGCTGCAGGAGCTTACAGATATACTGGCAATTAAACAGGGGAATCTGGGCTCCACCCTGGTCAGCGACAAAGAAGTGCTGTTCCGTCCAGCCTTTCTTAATTCCTCTGTGGTGGACGCCATTGGCGCCGGAGATAGCTTCAATGCAGGGTTTATCTACAAATACATCCGGGGGGCCTCCCTGGCTGACTGCCAGGAATACGGAAACCTGACAGGGGCCGTATCCACCATGGCGGCCGGTGGAACAGCGGCAATTCGTGATAAAAAGTTTTTCAAAGCAAAAGCACTGGAGATTTCAGGGATCAGGGTCTAAAGCTCTTTTGCACTTTCATTTTTCAGGCTTTTTTCTTTCACTCTTTGTTTTATTACTAATAATCTTTCCTTTTCTTAATATTTAGCATCATTATATTTTGTTTTTATTATTTTATGCAATATATTTGACATATAAAAATGTTTCATAAGTTAATCTCTGGCTACAAAAACGATACGAAATTTATAATACCAATTCCCAATAGGACAAGTTAGCAAAGCAAATTAGTTGGTTTAGTATAGTTTAAGGTTAGAAATAAGTATTGGGGATGGTAGCCCGTAGAGATAGTACTCTACGGGCTATTTTTAATCCTCAGCGAAAAATTTATCAACTTCACGCCAAACTTATACCTTCGAAAAAATGGATCCTAAGAAAACAGTACTGGCAGGTCTTATTCTTATCCTCCTGATTCTGTCCGGCTGCGATGGAGCCCGGAACAGACTCTATCAGCAAATGAATAAAATTGATGCCCATGCGCATATACGCACCGATGATCCGGCCATTATGGAATTTGCCAGTTCGGAAGGATTTGGATTTGTAACCATCAATACGGGTGCCAGCAGCCAGGAACACATAGACATGCAAATGCAATATGCCAAAAAGGTGCAAGCCAGTAACCCGGAGGATATCCTGTATATCACCACCTTTTCCATGGAGGGTTTCGAAAGCGAAAACTGGACCGATAAGGTAATCGAGCAGCTGAAAACCGATTTTGAAGGAGGAGCTGATGGCGTCAAAGTCTGGAAAGATATCGGCATGACCTTCAGGGACAGCCTGGGTGAGTTCATCCTGATCGATGACCCCCTGTTTGATCCCATCTTTGAGTATATCGCCCGGGAGGGCAAACCCGTGGTGGCCCATATTGGAGAGCCCCGGAATTGCTGGTTGCCCATCGACTCCATGACCGTTAATAATGACAAAGCATACTTCAGGGATCATCCGCAGTACCATATGTATTTACATCCGGAATATCCTTCCTACGAGACCCTGATAGCCTCGAGGGACCATTTGCTGGCCAAACATCCCGACCTGAAGCTGATCGGAGCACACCTGGGAAGCCTGGAGTGGAATGTGGATGAGCTGGCTGAACGGCTGGATAAGTATCCGAACTTTGCCGTGGATATGGCTGCCAGGGTCTGTCACTTCCAGGTTCAGGACCGGGAGAAGGTCAGGGACTTCATCCTGAAATACCAGGACAGGCTCCTCTACGCCACTGACATTGTAATCTCACCGGACTCTGATCTGGAAGAGAGAATAAACTGGCTCCGGAAGGAATGGAGATCCGACTGGGACTATTTTTCCGGGAAGGATTCATTGACCTCTCCCAATGTGGACAGGGCATTTCAGGGTCTTGAACTGGACAAAAAAGTACTGGAGAAAATCTATTACAGCAATGCGGTCAACTGGTACCCGGGGGTGTTCCGCTAAAAAATCTTTTGAACGGAGGGATTTTTTTGATTTTTCTTTGCTTTCAGGTGACCAAATTGGGTAAAATGGCAAATAAAAGGAATAAAAAAGGCCTCCATGCTCATAAACTAAGAAAAATGAGCTTTTTTTAGTAACATAATTTAAGTTTATTTGCATCGTGAAAGGCACTAAGTATTCATTAAGAAATCATTAGCAAAAAATTCATGCGAATTATGGACCGATCTTCCAATAAATCCACTGTTTCGAGGCGAGCCAGAATATTAGAAGAGCTGGACGTAAAAGGACAAATCACCGTAAGTGACCTGAGCCAGAGATTTGACGTCAGTACGGTGACCATCAGAAACGACCTGGCACATCTCGAAAAACAAAATATGCTGATCCGGGCCAGAGGAGGTGCCATAAAGGTGAAGTACCACCGTCTGGAAGTGGACTCTTCCATATCCGAGAAGCAAAAGGAATTTTTGAAAGAGAAACAGAAGATCGCAAAGGCAGCTGTCAAGCTGATAGAGGAGGGAGATACCATTGTCCTTGATTCCGGTTCCACAACTTCGGAAATTGCCAAGAATCTGGAACAATACAAAAATCTTACAATCATTACGAATGCCCTGAATATTGCAAGTATACTTGCCGAATACGAAGACTTTAACGTGTATATGCCCGGAGGGGTTCTGAGAAAAAAATCCTTATCTCTGGTGGGCGCCCTGGCCGGTGAAAACTTCAAAAATTTCTTCTGCGACAAGCTCTTCCTGGGGGTGGATGGATTTGATACAAATTACGGACTGTCTACTCCAAATACAGAAGAGGCCTATGTCAACTCCATTATGATCGGGATGGCCCGAAAGGTCATTGTGGTGACAGATTCAAGGAAATTTTTACGCCGGCGCTTTGCCTTTATCGCTCCCCTTGAAAAAATTGATGTGGTGATCACAGATGATGGTATCAGAGATGAAGATAAAGCAAGATTAAGCAATCACGGCATCGAACTGATCATAACATAGCTAAGCTTTCCAGTGATTGTTGCCTTACTTGATTAATTCCCTCAAAATAACCTTATGAATAAAAGGCCCTGGTTACTTTATGCCCTGATTACGACTCTCTTTTGGGGTACGTGGGGAGCATTAATTGAGATTCCCGAGAAATCAGGTTTCCCTGCTACGCTTGGTTTTATTGTATGGGCACTGACCATGATTCCCTGTGCCATAGCCGGACTGATACTGATTAAATGGAAACTGGAACGAAGCCCCAAAGCCATCATGTATGGCATGATCATCGGATTGCTGGGTGCCGGCGGACAACTGGCCCTGTTCCACGCCCTGGTTAAAGGACCCGCCTATCTGATTTTTCCAATAATTTCCTTGTCGCCGGCCGTAACCGTCCTTTTATCTGTTTTCTTCCTGAAGGAGTCCACCACGAAGCGACACTGGATCGGGATCATCCTGGCCCTTGCAGCCATAACCTTAATGTCTTTCCAGAAGCCGGATGAAGGCATCGTTCAGGGTTTTTTATGGTTTGTTCTGGCTATTCTGGTATTCCTTGCCTGGGGGATGCAGGCTTTCTTTATGAAAAAGGCCAACAATATGATGAGGGCCGAAAGTATCTTTTTCTATATGATGCTGACGGGAATCATGATGACCCCGATTGCCTACTTTATGACGGATTTTGATCAGGCCATCAACTGGAGCTTCAAGGGCCCCTACCTGGCTGCAATTATCCATACGCTGAACTCTATCGGAGCCCTGATGCTGGTCTATGCCATCCGCTACGGGAAGGTGATTATCGTAGCCCCTTTAACAAATGCGGTAGCTCCCATCATTACGGTGGTATTATCTCTGTTGATTTACGTGGTCATTCCCAGTCCGATCATTATTACCGGAATGGTTGTGGCCATGGGAGCGGTATATCTGCTGGCAGAATAAACAGATCTCCGGCGTAAGGGTCTCCTGCACCCCCTTGCTATTATCCCAATAATTGAGACCTAATCGCAAATTGCGAATCATTTCTTTTTTTCTTATTTAGACACGTAATCCAGTTTAAATAAGAAATAATAATTAAATTTACAAAGTATTTCTTTCGTATAATTGTTGTCGTAAAATTTTATATTATGAAATCCCTGTCTTTCACACTCCTGTTTTCGGTCCTGTATTTCCTCTCTGCCGGCCCGGCATACGCGCAAGCCTCCCGAAAAGCCAACATTGCGGTGATCCAGTCCTCGGGAACTCCAAGAGAAGATCCCTTTATGGAGGAGTATGATCCTTCCAGGGTCCGTCCCCTGTCTGAGGCCCATATGGATAAGCTACTGGCCCTTTTTGAAGAAGCCGGGAAGATGGGAGCGGATATGGTTTGCGGACCGGAAGATATGCAACATATCGGAGCCTATGGATTATATATCGAAACCCTGGATCCCGAAACCGGGAAAATACTATGGGATGCCCTGGCGGTTCCCGTTCCGGGCCCTCTGACGGACCGCATTTCAAAAATTGCCGCACAGAACGAGATGTATATCCTGGCCCCCATTTACGAGCTGGCCGGCGATCAGGTCTATAATACCACTGTGGTTTTCGACCGGGAAGGAAAAATCATGGGGAAACACCGGAAAACCATCCTTCCAATCATGGAAACCTGGCTGGTTTCTCTGGGAGATGAGCTTGAAGTATTTGAAACCGATTTTGCCAGGGTAGCCGTTGCCACCTGCTGGGAATTATGGTATCCGGAGATTTCCACCATCTATGCCCTGAAAGGAGCGGAGATAATTTTCAATCCGACCATGGCAAAAGACAATGTAAATGGCCAGAGCCTGTCCACCGCCCATACCTTTATTACCAGGGCCCGGGATAATTCCGTTTATCTTGCCCCGGTGGTGCTGGGGTCCGACGGGAACGGGATAATTGATTTTGACGGACAGGTCCTCGCAGAAGCGGTGGGGGAAGAGAATACGGTCATCATGACAGAAATCGACTTTGCCAAAGAAAGAGTAAACTCCAGCAGCTGGTGGAAAACCATTAACGGAACCGACAATGTGAGGGCCATTCATTTTAAATCCAGGCGTCCGGAGCTTTACAAGATGCTTTCCGATCCTCATCCTCCCATTCTGGAAAAATATAAAGACATTCATTTGACTACGGGTGACCGGGAAAGACAGATCAAAGCGGTCAGAGAGGTCGATTACGGACCGAAGAAGCAATAGAGACATGAAGCAATCAAAACGCCGTTTTTTTCCCTTACTGGCGCTACTCACTCTCACCTTTCCCTTTACTGCTGCCCAGCTAAGACTTCCTGCCCTGTTTTCAGACAACGTAGTCCTGCAACATAATATGAAGCTCCCCGTCTGGGGCTGGGCCGACCCCCTGGAGCAAATCAGGGTGGAAATTGGTGGATCACTGGCTGAAACCACCGCAGACCGGGATGGGAAATGGACAGTCATGGTGGGTCCCCTGCGGGCTGGCGGGCCTTATGAAATGCAGGTCACAGGCAATACGACCATCCGGATCAGGAATATCCTGGCCGGTGAGGTGTGGGTCTGTTCCGGGCAGTCCAATATGGCCATGGAGGTAAGGAGCTGTCTGAATGCAAAGGAAGAGATTTCTTCGGCGACCTACCCCGAAGATCCGTCACTTCCAGGTGAAAAGAAGCAAATCGCTCCCGGATCAGAGAAGAGCTTGCCGGAGTGAGCGAGCAGAAAAATTCCTGGCTGAATACCTGGGAGATCTGTGATCCTTCCACCGTCGGGCATTTTAGCGCGTACGGCTTACTTTTTTGCCCGGACCTTACATGCCAACAGGAATATTCCGGTAGGCATAATCCATGCCTCCTGGGGCGGAACCACTGCTGAAGCCTGGACACCCCGGGATACCCTGGAAAGTAATCCGGAGTTAAGAGATATTCTGGAAGACTGGCCGGCCTATAACGATGACGAAGAATGGCTGGCCCGGGAATATGAGGATTTCTGCCAGGAGGTGGAGAAAGCCCGAGCCGAGGGACAGCCTGAACCGCTTATATTTTAATCAGCCTTCTGTCCTTTACAATGGAATGATTGCGCCCCGGTTATTCCATTTGGGATCCGGGGTGTCATCTGGTACCAGGGAGAATCAAATGCCTATCGGGCCTCCCAGTACCGTGACCTTTTCCCGGCCATGATCACCCATGGCGCAAAAAATGGGCACAGGGAGATTTCCCTTTCCTGTTTGTACAACTGGCCAACTACCATTTTGAACCCCAGGTTTTCCCTGAACTCAGAGAGGCACAGTCCATGGCACTGAAACTGCCCGCAAACAGCCATGGCCGTAACCATTGATATTGGAGATTCTGCAGATATACATCCCAAAAATAAACAGGAAGTTGGCAGGCGGCTTGGCCCTGGCTGCTCAAAAAACTGCCTATGGAGAAGCCATCTGAATCTTCAGGTCCGGTGTATAAGAAAATGTTCAGGATGGAAGAAAACAGGTGCTGGTTGTGGTTTGACCAGGTGGCCGATGGTCTGCTGGCAAAAGGAGGTGGAGCCTGAAGGGGTTTACCATTGCAGGCAAAGCCGGATTTTTATAGAGGCCCGTGCCATCCTGGAAGGGAACCAGATCCTTGTCTGGAACGAGCAAATCGATCAGCCCCTTGCGGTCCGATATGCCTGGGCCAATCATCCTTCCGGATGTAATTTATATAACCGCCTGGGGGACGAAGTGCATCTGCCGGCATCCCCCTTCAGGACCGATAACTGGAATTCGCAGGATGCTTCCTGGGACGAGCACAAAAAACAGGAACTGGCCTCCGCCGCAAGTGAAAGTCTGCATCGTATAAGTCTCTATTCCGAAGAGAAGGACATTATGAACGGACCAAAATGGATCTACTCTAAAATCTATAAAGGGAATCCCTTTTTAGCCGAATCCTACTGGCCGGCAGCCACCCTGTCCTACGGGGGAAAGCAGTACACCGGGTTCCAGCTGAATTATGATCTGTATGAGGAAACCCTGGTGCTGCTCTATGAAAAGGAGAACCAGACAAAGTATATCGTGCTTTTCAAGGACCATCTGGATTCCCTTTCATACACAGATACAGCCACGCAACAAATCCACAAATTTGTATATATCCAACTCCCGGAAAACAAAAAGAAAGCCCTGTATGAAAAAGCCTATGAAGGGGAAAGCTCATTTCTCATCCGGCCCCGCTGCAGCATAAGCAGTGATCCTTCCGGAGCTTTTGCAGGACGCTACCAGCGAAGCTTTGAGTATTATATACAAACCCGTGGCAGCTATGAGCGGGTTTATTCCAGAAACACCCTTCTGGCCACCATGGAGGCTTACCGTCCGGAAATAAAAAAATACATCCGGAAAAACAGGCTGAAAATCAACAGTAAACAGGCTGAACCAATAATCTCCGTACTCGAATACTTTGATCAACTCCAGAAGCTCTCAGAATGAAACTGTTCCCACAACCAGATAACCCGGGAAGGGGCAGCAGGTATTTATTTACGGGAGCCCTGTTCTGTCTATTAACTCTCCAGGCATGGGGCCAGGGGATACAAATCAGTGGTGACTTCCAGGACCTTCCCCTGAGTACCTTCCTTGAAACCCTTGAAAAGGAATACCCGGTGCAGTTTTTCTATGATACCAGTGCCACCAGAGATCTGAGGGTAACAGCACAATTTCGGGAGTTGGCCCTGGAGAAATGCCTGGAATCCGTCCTGTATAAGCAGCGGCTCAACTTCCATGTGATGAAGAACAACCGGATAATCATCTATCCGGGGCCCTCCTTAAGGCCGCTCTTCCCGGACCGCGAACAATTCAGGATTGTTCACAAAGAGGCCTCCCCGGAAGAACAGGATTCCAGGGAAGCATTAAAGCGAAAGCAATTTGAAATCTACAACATCGGGATCCCCGGAGGCACAAGCACAGGCTTCGCCATGCTCTCGGGGCAGCTAAGCAGTTTCGAAACCGGGGAGCCTGTGGAGGGAGGAAATATAGTTATCCCAGCCACACAGCAGGGAGTAATCAGCAACCAGGACGGATCTTTCCATATCCGCTTGCCGGTAGGGAACCATACCATTCAATTCAGCAGTCTCGACATGCATCCGAGCAAACGGACCATCAACCTCTATTCAGACGGCCGGCTCGATGTGGTGCTTGAAACCAAATACAACCTGCTGGAAGATGTGGTGGTGATCGGCCATGGGAAAGGGAACCTGGGAGAGATACACATCGGCTTGGAGAAGATCAGCATCGAATCCATGAAATCAATTCCTGCCCTGCTTGGAGAGCCGGATGTGATTAAAAGTCTGATCACCCTGCCCGGGGTTCAATCGGTGGGGGAAGGGACCAGCGGCTTTAATGTCCGGGGCGGAAAGACCGATCAGAACCTGATCCTTATCGACCGCGCCCCCATCTATTACCCCTCCCATTTCTTCGGGAATTTCTCAGCCATTAATCCCGACATTATCAGCGATGCAGTTCTGTATAAGGGAAGCATTCCGGTGAGCTTTGGAGGAAGGATCTCCAGCGTGCTGGTAATCAACACTATGGAGGATGTCCCGGAGAAAGTATCCGGGTCGGGGGGAATCAGCCCCGTTTCGGCCCGAATGTTTGTAGAGGCCCCGCTTTTCTCCCAGAAGTCCAACTTCCTGGTAAGCTACAGAACTACCTATTCCAACTGGGTCCTGAGTCAAATAAAAGTGCCGGAACTTTATAAAAGCAAAGTGGGTTTTTATGATGGTCAGGCTAAACTGAAACTCTGGATCAACGACCGTAACTCCCTGCTGCTGAACCTGTATAAAAGCCAGGATCAATTCCAGTTGCACAGCGATACGGTTTATAATTTTAAGAACAACATCGGTTCGCTAAGCTGGCAACATCAGTTCAATGCACAGATGAATGCAGATATTTCACTGATATACAGTGGATTCGGCTATAATATTTCAGACAATAGTAACATTAATACGGCTTCTCAGCTGAGTCATGATCTGAATCAACTTAGCCTGAAGAGCCATGTGGAGCATTTTTCCAGCCAGGGACTGAAGTTTGAATATGGAGTCGATGTGGATCTTTATTCTGTAAATCCGGAAGAAGAGAGGTAGGGGAATTCTCCAATATTACGCCCATATATGCTGAAAACCAACAGGCTGTGGAACTGAGCCTGTACGCCGGAAACGAATTTTATCTTTCAGATCGGTTCAAGGTCGAAGCAGGCCTCAGGCTTTCAGGATTTGCGGCGCTGCATAGCAGTACTGGTTTTGTGTATGCACCGGGATTGCCTCTGGATGTGGAAAGCATCGTGGATACCGTTTCCTTTGACAAGAACAGCCTGGAACAGGTATTTATCCACCCCGAGTTCAGGCTCTCCACGAATTACGTATTAAACCGCCTGAGCTCGGTCAAACTCAGCTACAACAAAACCACGCAGTATATCCACCTCCTGAGCAATACCACAGCCATCTCTCCCACCGATACCTGGAAGTTGAGCAATACCTATCTGCTTCCCCAGATAGGGCACCAGCTCTCGGCCGGCTATTTCCATAACTTCTACCAGGGCAATATCGAGACTTCCGTGGAGCTTTTCTACAAACACATGCGGAATATCAAAGAATATAAGCCGGGTGCCGATCTCCTGCTGAACAACCATGTGGAAACCGAGATCATAAACGGGAAGGGGAAATCCTACGGAGCGGAATTTTCCCTGAAAAAACCAGGGGGCAGGTTCCATGGACGTATCGACTACACCTATTCCAGAACCCTGATCAGGTCAGTGAGTGAGTTTGCCGAAGAGATCATCAATGACGGAGACTACTTTCCGGCCAACTACGACAAACCCCACAGCCTGAATATCCAGGCGAATGTGAAAGCCTCCCGCAGGCTGATTCTTAGCGCATCCCTCTATTATTCAACCGGACGGCCCATCACTTATCCGACGGCCAAATATGAGCTGGGCGACCAGGTGATCCTTCACTATTCAGATTACAACCAGTACCGGATCCCGGACTATTTTCGCCTGGATGCCGGCCTCACCATGAACAGCAATTTAAAGAAAAACAAACTGTTTCACAGTACCTTCACCTTCTCGCTGTACAACCTGACCGGGAGGAAAAATGCCTATTCGGTCTATTTCCGCAGTGAGGATGGAAACTTTGAAGCATACAAACTTTCCATATTCGGAGCCATCATCCCCACGCTTAGTTATAATTTCAGGTTTTGACAACAAAAATGAATCTAAAAATACAAATACAGATGATGGCCGGCTGCGCTTTGTTTCTCCTGTTCAGTCAGTGTGTGGAACCCTTCCATCCTGACCTGGACGAGAGTGAGGTTTCCGGTCTGCTGGTGGTGGAGGGTTTGATCACCGATCAGAACGGTCCCTTTGGTGTGCGGCTGTCCTCTACCCTGCCGGTATATGACCAGCCCGACGGAGTTACCGAGTACCCTCTTATATCAGGGGCACAGGTGCAGATCACCGATGATGCCGGACATCTCTATGAGCTTTCGGAAAAAGAAGCCGGCTGGTACGAAACCGAGGAGCAGGACCTCAGGGGGATTCCCGGAAACACCTACTATTTAACCATCAGCACCCCGGATGGATTGCAATACGAATCAAGCGGGGTCCTGATGCAGGAAGTACCTCCCATTGATTCGGTGTATTTTAAAGAAAGCACCCGTACCTACTTTGAAAAGGAGCGGGTTTACACTGCTAACTGGCTTGAGATCCAGGTGGATACCCGGGCTCCGGACGACGAAATCTCTTATTACAAATGGGAATTCGAGGAGACCTGGGAAATGGAGATGCCCACTTATATCCGGGTGGACCATGGCACCGGGGAGGGAGCTCCGTCGCCGACCATGGAGCACGTGGAGGTCGACTACGAAAGGAGACATTGCTATGTGAGTGAGAGTTCCAGATCTATCCTGGTTCATTCCACCTTGGATACTCCCGCAGAGGGCATACAGGGCTTTGTCCTTCAATCCATTGGTCCGCCCGATGACCGCCTGAATATCAGATACAGCATCCTGGTGAAGCAATATGTGATGGACAGTCAATTGTACAATTTTTTCAGGAAGATCCGGGAGTCCAACGAAGAAACAGGAGGCATATACGAAAAGGCCCCTGCCCAGATCCTCGGTAATATCTCCTGTTGCAATGGGGGAAAGCAGGCCCTGGGCTATTTTCTGGCCTCGGCCGAACAGCAGTACAGGATCTTTATTCAGGCCAGCGAACATCGCGTACCCAAAGGCTCGGTATACGGGGAGTGCGGGTGGACCTCTTCCCCGCCAAGGGGAGTCAGGTATATCCCTTACGGGACCTATAACGATGGTTCTGAAACCGCTTTGAGCAGAAACAATTTTTGTACCGATTGCAGGGCACGGGGCAGCCATGAGAAACCGGACTTCTGGGACCAATAAGGGAAACTCCTTTAAAACCGATCTTCAATGAAACATCCATTCATACTCGTCGCAGTGGTTTTCCTGAGTCTCCAGCTTTCCGGACAGAACGGCCATAGCCCGGATACGGCCCTGCTACCCGCCGAAGTTCTGGAGCTCCACCTGGCCCGGACCTGCTATTTCCCGGAAGAGGTCGTAGCCTATGCCGTCTACTGCACCAATCCACTTTTCCCGGAACTTGAGCTGAGCAGGCTTGCTTTTGTTGAACTGATCAGCGAACAGAATACCCCGCTTGTCCGCCAGAAAATCCTGCTGGAGCAGGGTTGCGGAGCAGGAAGCTTTCAAATACCGGAAGATATTCCATCCGGGTTCTATACCCTGCTGGTTTATACCAGCTGGCTGAAGAATTTCGGCGAAACAGCCTTTCATAGTCAGGGCCTGGTTATTCTTAGTGCGGACCAGAAGATCCTCCCGGACAGCGCTTCCTCCAAAAGACCGGTGGAATCTGCAGCAAGTCAGACAGGCAGGCACACCTCCCGCCAGGGGATTGAACTGCATCTGCAAAAAGACCACTATGCGTACAGGGAAAAAGTCAACTTGAAAATCCGGCTTGACCAGGAGGAAGCCGACAGTCTCAGGGAGGGCCATTTCTCACTTTCCGTGCGCCTTTCAGAACCTTCTCTCTATCATGAAAGGACCACCGTTCCCTCTGGAATCCGGGAAGGGATCACACGGGATAAGCTGAATTACCTGCCCGACTTTAAGGGGCTGAGACTCACTGGGACACTCCTGAATGCGAACGGTAACACACTGCCCGAAGCCGAAGTGATTCTGTCCATGCCAGGGCCGGGTACACTCTTGTATCATACCCGTACTGATAAGGGCGGAAAATTTGATCTCCTCCTACCCGCTCAACACGGGGAATCCGATCTCGTTTTCACGCTCCCGGAGAACCAGGCAGTCATCAAACTGGATGAACCTTACTGGAACGGATTCAGGGTAACACCGTCCTTTCCGGCCCTGCACCTGGATCCATCAGCCGCCACCCTTCTGGAAAAGCGCTTCGAACTTTTTCAGTTAAAACAGAGGCTCAGGCAGGCAGACTTTTTGCCCCGCGAACAAGCAAGCAGGGAAAAAACCCGGGAAGCCTTCTATACCCATCCCGGCTTCACCCTGCATCTGGATGAGTACATCCAGCTGGATTCTTTGTCTGAATACTTTTATGAATTAATCCCATCCGTGCAGTTTGTCCAGAACAGGATGAAATCCGAAATCAGGGTGATGGACCCTGTAAGCTATGAGAAAATCGAAGAAAGCCCGGGAGTATTCCTGGACGGGGTTCTCTACCCGGATTACCATGAAATCTCACAGATCCCCGTTGGCAAACTGGACAGGATCACCGTCCTTGCTGAAGTGTACTATTACCGTGAGCTCACCTTCGGAGGGATCGTCGATATTCATACCAGGGCATCAGATTTTACAGAGGTCCGGCTCCTGCCCAATATGGCCAGGTATATCCTTCCCCTGAGCTCCGGGAATTCATTCAGGTACAATTCAAGAGATTATTCTCCAGGCGGAGTTCCGGACAGGATACCCGACCTGAGAAGTCTGCTGTACTGGGACACGGAGCTTATCCTGGACGCTACCATGGAAAAGGAGATTCACTTCTATACCGGGGATGTTCCCGGAGAGTATACCATAGAACTTTGCGGGATCACGTCCCAGGGAAAACTGATCCGCGCAGAAACCAGGATGTTTGTCCGGGACCCAGGTCCGGAGTCTCCGCTTCCGGATTAGTTTTCGACTTTGTCCGGATCGGAAGCAGTGCAAAAGAAATGAAAACTTTCTTGCCTTATATTTACTATATCTTTATGTTTCATGGCATATAGGTAATTTTATGAAAATTCTAATTCGAAATTAGAAAGCATATGAAAATAAATTTCTATATTTACCACAAACCAAAGATTTACCAATGGAATATTTAGGTATCAAAGATACGGAGCTCAAAAAACGGGGAGGATATGATACTGCGAAGGAAATTGCGAGCCAGCCGGAGATGTGGAGAAAAACCTATGAAAGGGTAAAAGAGGAGAAAGAATCATTGGCCAGTTTCCTCCGGCAGGCCCTTGCAAGTCCGGAGGTATGCATCATTCTGACCGGGGCCGGAACCTCTGCATTTATTGGAGAAACCCTGGCCGGGATTTATCAGAAGAGCCTGAAAGTCAGCACCAAAAGTATTGCCACCACGGATATAATCACTCATCCCGGGGACTATTTCATCCGGACCAAGCCCACCTTGCTGATATCGTTTGCCCGTTCGGGCGACAGTCCGGAAAGTCTGGCAACGGTAAATGCGGCCAATGCGAATTGTGATAATCTGTACCAACTGATCATCACCTGCAACAGGAATGGAAATCTGGCGCTGCAATCGCATAAACCAAATACCTATGTTTTTTTCCTGCCCGAGGAAACCAATGATAAATCACTGGCCATGACCAGTTCCTATACCTCCATGCTGCTTACCGGGCTGCTTTTACCTAAGCTCCAACAGATAGAGGATCTGGATCCGGTCGTAAACAAAGTAATTGAAAGCGGAAAACAGCTGATAAGTAAAAACCTGGAACAGTTTAAATCGATAGCCTCCCTGAACTTTGAAAGGGCGGTCTTCCTGGGTTCCGGGCCCTTGTTCGGGGTGGCCCATGAGTCTCACCTGAAGGTTCAGGAGTTGTCGGACGGAAAAGTGATCTGCAAATTTGACTCCTTTCTTGGCTTTCGTCATGGTCCAAGAGCAGTCGTCAATGATTCCACGCTAATTACCTATCTGTTTTCCTCCGATGCCTGCGTGGAAAAGTATGAAATTGATCTGATCCGCTCCATCAGGGAGTCACCCACAAGGGCAAAATGTGTTCTGGTAGGCAATGCCCTTGATTACCCCGAAATATCACTTGACTATAAGATCAATTTCCCGGAATTCACTAAGGAGGTGCCGGAAGATTTTCAGGTCATCCTGTATATTCTTCCTGCACAGATCATTGGATTTTTTAAATCCCTGAACCTGGGCCTGGAACCAGACTCTCCTTCTAAATACGGATCCATTTCCAGAGTTGTACAGGGAGTAACCATCTATTAAGCCCTCTGTGAATCAGGGATATCAGAATTAGAAATAGCCTTCTTTTCCGAAAAAATGGGAACTCAATCAAGAGATCGTTTTTTAAACCTCCTGAACCAGAACAAAGGGGGCAGAAAAACAGGGATATACTCCATCTGTTCGGCAAATAAAACGGTACTGCAGGCCTGCCTCCTTCAGGCCAGAGAAGATCATTCCATTTTGCTGGTCGAATCCACCTCCAACCAGGTGGACCAGTATGGAGGCTATACCGGAATGAAGCCCGGAGACTTTATTGCCTATGTATCCTCCCTGGCCAAAGCGGCTGATTTCCCGGAGGAAAACATTTTGTTTGGGGGGGACCATCTGGGACCCTATCAGTGGAGATCTCTCCCGGCCGGTGAAGCCATGGCCCGGTCAAAAAACCTGATCGAAGCCTATGTGAGGGCAGGATTTCAAAAGATACATATCGATACCAGCATGCTCTGTGCAGATGATGCGGCAGATATGAAGCAGGACCAGCGGGACGAGCTTATTGCCGGTCGGACTGCCGAATTGTGTATGGTAGCAGAAAACACCTGGGGAAAACTCGGGGATAAAAGCCCCCGGCCCTTATACGTCATTGGGAGTGAAGTACCCCTTCCCGGTGGTGCACAACAAAAGGAAGAGGGCATTGCTCCCACTAAAATTCCCGATCTGGACCGGACCATCGCCAATGCCCGCGAAAGCTTTCATAAATCCGGACTCGGCGAAAGCCTGAACCGGGTAATCGCCGTGGTGGTTCAGCCCGGAGTTGAATTCGGAGATGATACCATTCACCCTTACCAGCGCAAGGCTGCCGAAAAACTGAGCAGGAGGATCCTGGACTATGAGGGGATGGTCTATGAAGCCCATTCCACCGATTACCAGAGCGAGGCCAGCCTCAAAGCCCTGGTGGAAGATCATTTCTGCATCCTGAAGGTTGGCCCCTGGCTGACCTTTGCCTACCGGGAGGGACTGTTTGCGCTGGAACATATGGAAAGAGAGCTGCTGGGAAACAAGGCCAGCCACCTGTCCGGATTGAGAGATACCCTGGAGAACGAGATGAAAGCTGATCCCGGGCATTGGGAAGCCTATTATTCAGGATCGTTGGAAGAACAAGCCTTTAAGAGGAAATTCAGCTTTTCCGACAGGGCCAGATATTACTGGCCCTCCCCTTCTCTGATTCAGGCAGGCAAACAGCTATTTATGAATCTCCGGGAAAATCGGATACCTTTATCCCTCCTGAGCCAGTATATGCCAGACCAGTATATGGAAGTAGCGGCAAATACGCTGGAAAACGACCCTGAGGCTCTGCTCTTCCATAAGATCCGGTCGGTGGCCGGAATTTACTCCAGGGCCTGCGGCTTATCAGGGCTCAGGTAGTTTTACGTTCCCATACATCAGATACTAAGCATAAAGCGAAGATGACATTACAGGAGAAATACAAGAAACTTCAAAGCAGCCACGGAGCTTTGCTTGCCACCAATTTTTATAATTTTGAAACCCTGGAAGGAGTCCTGCGGGCAGCAGCCTTGACAAAAAATCCCATCATCCTGCAACTGACTCCCTCATCCATTCAATATATGGGGCTCCACGTGGCTGTATCCCTGGCCCGCAGCGCAGCAGAACACCATCAGGTGGAGGCCTGGGTTCATCTGGATCACGGAGACAGTTACGAAACAGTGGCTAAATGCCTGGATGCAGGATTTGATTCGGTGATGATCGATGCCAGTGAAAAACCGCTGGAAGAGAATATTTCTGTTACCCGTAAAGTGGTCGACCTGGCCGCCCGCTACGGCGCCTGTGTGGAGGCCGAGCTGGGCTACGTGGCGAAACTTGGTCAATCCACTCAAAAAGAGGGGTACACCACTCCTGAAGAAGCCAGTCATTTTATTGAACAAACAGGGATCAACGCCCTGGCCATTGCCATTGGTACCGCACACGGGTTCTATAAAAGTGAACCAAAACTGGATCTGGAGCGCCTGACCGAAATCGAGAAAAGCGTAGACGCTGCCCTGGTGCTGCACGGTTCAAGCGGGGTCCCGCATGTTCAGCTGGTGGAAGCCATTCACAGGGGAATAAATAAAATAAACCTGGCCACTGAAATAAAAAACATCTTCATGAGTACCCTTAAAGCAAAACTGGCCGGGGAAACAGAAATCGACCTGCGCAAAGTTTTCCCCTCTGCAACTGAGGCGGTGACCGCGCTGGTTGCCGAAAAATTAAACCTGCTAAGCCATGCATAGAACAAAGCACAGAGACCACAAAATTTTCAGCTGCCCTTCAGCTATCCTTATCGTTTTTCTCTTTTTTACCCTGGTACAGGCATCCGGAGCCGGTACCCCGCTCCTCACCAAAGGGATCCCCCTGATTCCCTATCCCCAGGAAGTGCTTCTGGAAGGAGCGGATTTTGAATTGGGCAGCGAGCTTTCCATTGTCCTGGACAGGTCTGCTTCCGCGGCGGACCTCTTTGCCGCAGAGGAGCTGGCGGCAGAGCTTCTGAAAGAATTTGGAGTAGAGGCCCGGATCACCCGGGTCCCCTCCGGCAACTCCATCGTACTGACACACAAGGGAGTCAGCCGGAAGACAAAGGAGCTGGATAAAAAACAAGCGCAGCAGTTCTACCAGCTGAAGACCGAAGGGGAGCGGATCACCATCCGGGCAAAGGGAGAAGCCGGATTGTTTTACGGCACCCGGACCCTCTTGCAGGCAATCCGGAAAGGACCTCAGGGAGCTTCTGTTCCCGGCATGCAGATCACCGACTGGCCGGATATGGGAGAGCGGGCCTGCTCACTACGATACCAAGCATCACCAGGACAAGCGTTCCTACGTGGAAAGTTTTATCCGGGACCTGGCCTCCTACAAGATCAACATGCTGATCTGGGAATGGGAAGACAAATTCGAATACCCCAGTCATCCCGAGATCGGTGCACCCGGGGCCTTCACCATGGAGGAGATGCAGGAGCTCACCCGCTATGCCCGCAAATACCATGTGCAGATTGTTCCCCTGGTACAGGGACTGGGGCATGTGAGCTACATCCTGAAATGGCCCCAATACAAGGATCTCCGAGAAATTCCGGCTTCCAACTGGGAGTTCTGTCCCCTGAAGGAAGGAAGCTATGAATTGCTGAACGATCTCTGGCAGGACGCCATCTTAGCCACCCCGGGTTCGGAATACATCCACATTGGGACCGATGAATCCTACGAACTGGGTAAGGGAGTGGAATGCGGATGCCAGGCGGAAGTCCGGAAAAACGGCAAACACGCCCTGATGACCCATTTCATAAACAAAAGTGCTGAACCACTTGCGAAAAAGGGCCGGACGGTCATGGCCTGGAGTGCGGAATATATCCCCGGGGCCACGGAAAATCCCCTGGAGGGAATGGTCCTGATCGATGAACAAAACGACTTGCCGGAATACCACCGGGAAGTGAGCAAAAGACACTATGAACGTTTCTGTTACGATCCCAACCCCGGAATTGAGCCCCTGTTCCTGCCCTACTTTTATAAGCTGAGGGGAGAAGGCGAAAATGAAAAAGAGGCTGTAAACAGTCTGACCCGTTCTTATGAGGCCCTGACGAGTGCCGCGCGGACCGGCAGGTTCAAAGGCATGATCAATACTTCCTGGGACGACTCCGGACTGCACAACCAGATGTGGATGATGAGTTTTATAAATTCGGCCGAATGGGCCTGGAGCGGAAGCCATCCTTCCCTGGATGAATTTGTGGACAACTTCTTTGTGAACTACTACGGGGACCAGGCGATCCACATGAAGGAACTCTACCTCCTCCTGAATCATGCCTCCTATTACTATTATAAATCCTTCGAACGGCGGGTCTGGCACTATGGCGACATCGGTAAAACACATCTTCCGGATCTGCCCCGGGGGGATAACCTGGAATATGATGAATTCTGGAACCGGGAATACGCCTCTAAGATTGTAGAATCGAAGGCTCAGTTGGAAGAGATGAAGCGTGCAGAAGAAATCATCCGGCTCAACCAGGAAGCGGGGATCAGGCATGCTTATGACCTGGAGCTCTTTTCAAGCCTGGTCAGCCTGGTCAGCCATACCTGCAACACTTACCTGGCACTTTCCTCGCTGGAACAAACAATCAAAGAAGCCCACAATCAAAGATACCTGAGCTACCAGGCAACATCGGACGCCCTGGAGGATGCGGTGGGGATCATCGAAAGCAACCTGGCAGAAAGGGAACAGGTGCAGAAGGAGCTCGTAAGCATCTGGGAAAAAACCAGATTGCCCAAAGGCCTGTCCACGCCGGACAAAGAGTTCTTTCACCGCCAGGACCGGGCCCGGCACTTTGCCTTTCGCCGGGCCGACATGTCTTATCTGATCTGTGATGAAGAGCTGCTTGGCCTGGAAGAATATCTGAGCAAGTTAAAAGCATATATAACATCCTCGCAACAAAGCTGGATGAACGAATAAATACGACTATGGTGAAAAAAATATTTGTCCTGGGTGCCTGTGTGCTCTTTTCGGTATGGCTGACAGGATGTAAGCAGCCGGAACCTGTCATCAGCCCGGAATTTTTGGAATTTGCGACTGAACGTTATACTTATTTAACGGAGAATGCCAGCGTGGAGAAGGGATTGCCCAGAACTGTAAACCAGGACGGGGAACTTGTTTCGACCGGCCTGGAGGGCTGGACCTCTGGTTTTTTTGCCGGGAACCTCTGGTATCTCTTTGAACTGAGCGGGGATCCCTACTGGGAGAAAGAGGCAAAGACATGGACCGAGCTCCTGGAACCCATCCAGTACCTGGAAAGTCATCATGATGTGGGGTTCATGATCAACTGCAGCTACGGTAACGGCTACAGGCTCACGGGGAATAAGGCCTATAAAGACGTGCTGATCCAGGCTGCAGAATCACTCTCAAAAAGATACAGCCCGAAGACCAGGAGCATCGAATCGTGGGACTACCGCGAAGCCTGGGACGGAATCACCTTTTGGAACTTCCCGGTGATCATTGACAATATGATGAACCTGGAGTTGCTTTTCGAGGCCAGCCGTCTGAGCGGGAACAAAGGATTTGAGGAAATCGCCATCCAGCATGCAGAGACCTGTATGAAGAATCATTACCGGGGCGATTATTCGTCCTACCATGTGGTGGATTATGATACCCTTACAGGGGAAGTCCTGGATAAGGCCACCTGCCAGGGACTTGTGGACGAATCGGCCTGGGCACGTGGACAGGCCTGGGGTTTATATGGCTTCGTGATCTGTTACAGGTATACCGGGGATGAACGGTATTTAGAATTTGCCAGAAATATCGCAGATTATATTACCGCTATCCGGATATGCCGGAGGACCGGGTCCCCTACTGGGACTTTTTTGCAGCGGACCCTGCGTTCACCCCCGAATGGGACTATGATCCTGCCGCCTATAAAGAAATCCCCCGGGATGCCTCGGCGGCGGCCATTATCAGCTCGGCATTGCTTGAACTGAGTACCTATGCAGAGGCCGGGGAGGATAAGTACAAAGAAATCGCCCTTCAGATCATCTCCAGCCTCCTGTCTTCCGACTATACCGATTACGAAGGAAAGAATAAATTTTTCCTTCTGAATCACAGCGTCGGGAGCATTCCCCATGGGGTGGAGATAGATGTCCCCCTGGTATATGCGGATTATTATTTGCTGGAGTCCCTGCAAAGGCTGACTAAGATGGGCACAAACTGAAATGGCTGACTTGGTTCGCAACTAACTTTTAAAATAGGGTCTCCAACTCTTCTTTTCATTTTTTCAAGGAACAAAAATTAGAAAATAGGCAGCTATTTACCTTTCTAAATGTTTCATTACGCTATTTTTATTATTATTTTTTATTATTCTTCCCTTTTTTGTAATTAATATTAGTATATTTACCCCATGCGGAATGAAAGAAAAGTAAACTTTTTGCTTTTTGAAATGTTACGTAAATGAAAGCTAAAGCGGAGAAACCTAAATTCTCCAACCTACATAAAGACAAACTAAATTTAACTCAATTAATCCTAGTTCTATGAAAAAGAATCTCTATCTAACAGTAATTCTACTTCTGACTATGCTAGGCAGTGTAATGGCTCAAACCCGCACCATTACGGGTACAGTCACCTCAGCTGAGGATGGTGAACCATTGCCTGGAGCAAATGTTGTAGTAGTAAACCGTAGCATTGGTACCATTACCAGTGCCAACGGGAGTTACACGCTTGATGTTCCAACCGAGGCTCGATTCCTTGAATTCAAGTTTATCGGAATGGAAGATCAGAGGGTGACCATTGACAACAGAACCGTTATCAATGTTACTTTGGCTGTATCCACAATTGCCCTCGAGGAGGTGGTCGTAACCGCCCTGGGCATCGAAAGGCAGGAGAAAGCACTTGGCTTTGCTGCCCAGAAGGTGGACAGTGAACAGCTATCCGGCGCACGGGAACTCAACCTGACCGGGTTCCTCACCGCCAAAGTGGCTGGAGTCCAGGTATCTAAAACCGCAGCCGGTACAGGAGGTTCTTCCAGTGTCACCATTCGTGGAAATTCATCTCTGACCGGTACGAACCAGCCGCTTTACGTGGTGGATGGTATCCCCATTATAAACATCCCAAAAGATGCTTCCAGAGATGGCGGTATGTGGGGGGACAATGACTACGGGGATGGTATTGGAGACATCAACCCGGAAGATGTGGAGTCTGTGACCGTACTTAAAGGTCCGAACGCATCATCCTTATACGGTTCCAGGGGAGCCAACGGGGTGATCCTGATTACCACCAAATCCGGAAAAGGAAAAAAGGGATTCACTATTGATGTGAACTCAAACGTAAGCATTGAGACCATCAACCTGATCCCCACCTATCAGAATAAGTATGCCACAGGTTATGAAGGAACAAACCTTTATGGTTCCCTGGTGGAGATTCGACGGAGTCACAATATGAAACCATGGATACATGGCACGGTGACAGCTGGGGCCCGCCACTGGATGGTCGCAGGACCATTGTAGATCCCTTCGTTTATCCGGAGGACAGGAATACCCGGACCAGGGTATTGCTGCCTCAGCCGGCAGATAATGTGGCTGATTTCTATGAAACAGGAATTACCAACTCCAATTCGATAGCCATAACTTCCAGTTCAGAAAAAACTTCAAACAGGCTTTCTTTCGGGAATGTTATCGAGCAAGGGGATCGTACCAAATCACCGGGTAGGTAAATACAATGTGGCCCTGAGGTCCACTTCAGAGGTGACCAAATGGCTGTCCATTGATGCCAAATTCAACTACATCCGTACCGACGGAAGCCAGCGGCCCGCCATGGGATCCGGGTCTGATAACGTGAACCGTACCTTTGTGACCATGGGCAGTTACGTTCCCATGGACTGGCTCCAGGAATACTATGAAACCACAGGAGACTATGGCCGTTGGCCCGGGGTAAATTACAATCCCTATTATGTGGTAAATGAATTGAAGAATTTTGACTACAGCGACCGCATCCTGGGATATGCCTCTGCAACCGTCAAATTCACCGACTGGTTAAGCCTGATTGGCCGGGTTGGAGCAGATGTTCACTCGGAGTACCGGGAGAAAACCTGGCCGGTAGGTGCAAGTGGCAGTGCCAATAGTAGGAGGTCGTCTGACTACAGAAATGATTCATTACAAGGATATGAATGCAGATGTTTTCTTAACTGCCAATAAACAACTTTCAAGCAATTTCTCAGGTACATTTGACCCTGGGTGCCAGTTTACTGACCCAAAGAAGGGACAATGAATATATGGATGCACGGAGTCTCAAAGCCGAAGGTGTTTATTCAGTAGCCAATGCACCTGGATCTCTATCCCAGTCAGTCGCTCTGGCAAAAAGAGATGCAATCGGTATTTTTCACCGGCCAACTGGCCTATAAGAACTATCTCTTCCTGGATGTCACCGGCCGAAACGACTGGTCTTCAGCCCTTGGAGAAGGAGAATTATGGATTCTTCTATCCCTCTGCAGGACTTAGCTTTGTATTCTCTGATGCCTTTAGCATCAACAATAACATACTGAGCTTTGGTAAAGTCAGGGCTTCCTGGGCACAGGTTGGTAATGACTCAGATCCCTATCTGACCAAACGAGGCTATACTTCCTATACAACCAGTTTCCTCGGAAGTGGATTTGCATCGAAAAGCGGTACCATTCCACTGTTTAACCTGAAAAATGAGTTAAGCGAATCATGGGAAATTGGAACAGACCTGAGGTTCTTCCAAAACAGGATAGGTCTGGACGTTACCTACTACAATGGATTTACAACCAACCAGATCCTGCCGGTTGACATTTCCAGCCAGCGGATACAGACGGTGTCATTAATGCCGGTAAGATCAGCAACAAAGGGATCGAAGCCATCATTGAATGTCACCCCGGTCAGTCTGTCCAATAGTTTCAGGTGGGATGTTACCTTCAACTACGCCAAAAACAATTCGGTGGTTGAAGAACTTGGCTCCTGGAATCGAAACCTACCGGCTGGCCGACCACTATCCCAATGATATCTATGCCAATCCGGGGAACCTTACGGAAATATTGTCGGGATATGCAACCAAAACATCCCCCGATGGCAGGTACATCGTGAATGCCAAGCGGAGCCTATGCCAGGGAATGCCAGATCCAGTGTACTGGGCAATATCACCCCGGACTGGATCGGTGGATCTGAACAACACCTTCTCTTTCAAAGGATTCTCTCTGAATGTCCTGATTGATTTTGTACAGGGTGGAGCAGATTTCATCGGCATCCAAATATCAGATGACTGCCAAAGGTACCGGATTGTTCACCGAAGAGGGCAGAAGACCGCAGGATACAGATGACCAGGAAATCAGTTGCCTTATGTGGGCGTCCTTGACGGCGTTGTTGAAATCCTTGACGGAGAAGGCAATGTAATTGGCTATGAAGAGAACACTCAGGCTGTTGACGGTCAGACCTACTGGGCCAGCAGGGCCTGGGGTGGACCTACAGACTGGTTTGTACTGGACGGAAGCTATATCAGTCTAAGAGAAGTGATGCTAAGCTACAGTTTCCAGCCATCCGCACTGGCAAATACGCCCATTGCAGGAATTACGCTGAGTCTGGTTGGAAGAAACCTGCTTTACCTGGAGGAACATATGGAGATATGGGAATTGCCCCCGAAGCGGCACCGAACACAGAGGCCGGTTATGCGGGGATTGAATCCATGTCACTTCCAACCACCAGGACCTTTGGATTTAATGTGAAACTAACCTTCTAAACAGAACCAATATGAAATCAAAACTAATTATAAAGAGTATAGCTCTGGTGGCATTGGTCCTGATGGTCAACGCCTGTACAGAGGACTTTGCCGATCTGAACACGAGTAAGAATCTCGTGACGGAGGACGTTGTGAATCACTGAATTAATGCTAACCCACGTCCAGTACCAGATGGTCATTGATGACGGTGAGGGGGGGTCCGGAACCGTGGGTAACTATCCCGGGATGTCGGTTTCCAATGCCAACCGTCCCTTTCAGCAATCAGCCAATACAGGGATCTGGAGCAACACCTATGGGGTTTATGCCAGAAACCTGGCGGATATGATCAGACCTCTATACGAACCGGGACGCCGAGGAAGGCACCGATCATTCGAACCATATTGCCATTGCCAGGATCCTGAAGGCCTATGCGTTTCAAAGGCTTACGGATGCCTATGGAGATGTGCCCTATTTTGAATCCTGCCTTCCCCAGGAAGAGGCCGTTTATACTCCTGCCTATGATACACAGCAGAGTATTTATGTAGACCTGTTCAATGAGCTGAAAGAAGCAGTCAACCAGATGGATCCGGATAAAGACTCCTATGGCGGGGCCGACCTGATCTATGGAGGTGATGTGGCTAAATGGGAAAAGTTTGCCAACTCCCTGCGTCTCAGGATGGCCCTTCGTGTCCGCTATGTGGATGAAACCCTGGCGGCTGCCAATATGAGCGACCTGAATGAGACCAACCTGATCACCGGTGCGGGTGACAATGCCTTCATAATGACGGCATACGATAATATCGACAATACCAATCCGAATTTCAATGCACAGTATTCCGGACTTTATTCCCAGGGAACCTCATTAACCAAAAGAGAGTGTGCCAAAACCATTATGGACATCTGGCAGGATAATTTTGATCCCAGGCTGAAGTTGTTTGCGGATACTGCTCAGGCCTCTTGGCCGGGTACCCCGGGTTATGAAGGGATTGATTTCTTCGGCTACCGCGGGCATCCTCTGCTGGGTGATGTTCCGGTGGAACAGAAGTATCCCTGGGGAGCTGAAAGCACCTCGCGCTGGTCTCTGCATATGTATGCCCCGGTCTGGCCCATGCCCCTCCTGAGTTCTCAGGAAGTCTATTTTGCTCTGGCAGAGGCCGCCCTGGTAGGGATTAAAGGATCTCCGGCTGATGCACAGGACTTCTATACCAAAGGGGTAACCGCTGCCATGAACTGGTCCGTGGCATGGAATGCCACCGTTGAACCCCAGTTACTGGATATGTTTGCCCTCTACGATCCTGCGGCCGATGGCGGATTTGTCAGTGAATATGCTGATTTTCACCGGCTTACACAGGTCGAGGCGGATGATTTTGTGGATACTGCCACCGTGATGACCCTGGTAGGAACCGAGGAAGAACAACTGGAGATGATCATGAACCAGAAAATTGCTGGACTTTATCCCACTCAGTTGGAGGAAGGTTGGTTCGAATGGAGAAGGACCGGCTATCCAAGAGTCCAGGTGGGTGATGACGGGGACGACCTGCAGGGCGTCTCTCCGCGAAGGTACATGTGGCCCGATTCGGAACAGGAATTGAATGCCGCCAGCTATGAGGAGGCTCTCCAGCGTATCGGAGGAACTGACGGCATGCTGATCAAGGTATGGTGGGATGTGAATCCGGATGCACCACATGAGCACGCTGATCCAGTACCGGAGCAGGCAGCTCCATGGATCTAGGATGCATGTCACGGATCATAAATAAACAATAAACTCAGCCCGTAAAGCACTTGCTTTACGGGCTTTTTTTGCTTATTATAAGTTCGGGAAAGACGCTCGTATGAGGATTACAAAACGGGAAGCGGTATGTAAGGTTCTGGAACACGAACAGCCTCCCTATGTCCCCTGGAATTTTGGGTTTACCGTGGAGGCAAAACAGAAACTTCTGGATCATTACGGTTCTGAGGACCTCATGGAGGTCACAGGCAACCATTTTCTGATCCTGGGGGATGAGATCGGCTACTTTGAAGCGATCGGGAATGATCGCTTTTTAGATGTTTTCAGGGTCATATGGGACCGTACCATAGATAAGGATATTGGAAATATCGAAGGCCAGGTATTGCCTCACCCCACCTTACAGGGATATACTTTGCCGGATCCCCTTGCCGATCGGTATTTTGAGAATATACCTGCCCTGATAGAAAAGTATCCGGACCGGTTCCGGATATTCGAGATAGGCTTCTCCCTGTATGAACGGGCCTGGACCCTGCGGGGGCTGGAGCCTTTGCTTCTGGATTTTATCGCGAATCCAGGTTTCGTACACGAGCTGATGAATGCCATCTGTGACTATAATATTGCTCAGATAAAGCGGGCGCTCGAATATGATATTGATGCCATAAAACTGGGAGATGACTGGGGACAACAAAGGGGGCTTGTGATGGGTCCCGAGTTATGGGATGAATTTATTAAGCCCTATCTGGCCAGGATATTTAAGCTGGTTAAAGATGCCGGTAAATATGTGTTCCTGCACTCCTGCGGGGATGTGGATGAACTCTTTGACCCGCTCATTGAAATTGGCCTGGATAATTTTAATCCTTTTCAACCCGAAGTGATGGATATCTACCAGTTATTTCCTGCCTACCGGGGCCGGCTAAGCTTTCATGGTGGCTTATCCACGCAGCGCATTCTGCCCTACGGGACCGCGGAAACTGTACGTAAAGAGTGTGAAAAATTACTTGCCATGGGTAAAAACGGAGGGTACATCTTCGCCCCGGCTCACGATGTGGAAGGGGATGTCCCCATCGAAAACATAGTGGCTTTCATTGAAGAGGCTCAAAACCAGGATGGCTATTCAAAGGAAAACAAATAACACTTGTACTCATATAACTTGTACTCATATAAAAGATCCATCGATGTACCAGAAAAACACCTTGAAAAGTAAGACACTCATAACCCTGGCTATTCTTGGAATGGCAGGAGTGCTGGCCACTTCCTGCGTGAATGATAAAGCCGGGGCAGATCCGGACTCCGGGTCGGTCGTACCGGCAAACAACATCCGGATTTACCTTTCGGCTGCGGCAAAAGAAATAACGGATCAGTCGCTCGCAGGAGCAGCTTCTGCGGAGGATCTTGAAAACCAGCGGGAGCAGCGATATTCTGAGTTCGTGGAAATGATGGGTTTGCAGGATATGCCCCAGGCAGCCAGCCGGCCGGACCTGAATATCCGTTATACCGGCACCATCCGGAAAGAGGGATACCGCATCGAAAAACTATACTACGAGTCCCTCCCCGGGCTCTACGTGCCTGCCAACCTGTATATTCCCGAGGGGATCAGCGATCCGGTCCCTGCCATCCTGTATGTGTGTGGCCACTCCCCCACCCAGAAGGTCAGGTACCAGCCCTATCCCCGAAAATTTGCCGAGCTGGGCTTTGTGTGCCTGATCATTGAAACCATCCAGTTCGGAGAGGTTTACGGCGAGCATCACGGATGCTATTCCAAAGGCTGGTTCCACTGGTACAGCAGAGGCTATAATCCCGGCGGAGTGGAACTGTGGAATGCCATCCGGGGACTGGACCTGCTGAGCGGGCTCCCCGAGGTGAACCCCGACAAGCTCGGGGTCACCGGGATCTCCGGAGGAGGCTCGCAAAGCTGGTATATTGCAGCAGCCGATCCCCGGGTGAAAGCTGTAGCCCCGGTATGCGGGGCAAGCACCCTGGAGGCCCAGATAGGCACCCGCACCGTCGACGGGCACTGTGATTGCATGATGCCGGTAAACACCTATCAAATAGATTTTCAAAATATCGGGGCCCTCATCGCCCCCCGGCCCCTCTTGATTGCCCAGGCCGACCGGGACGGCATCAATACCATTGAATCCGTCCGGCGCCTGTATACCGATATTTCGGGGCTTTATACTTTATATGGCGTACCCGAGAATGTAAGTTTTGTGGAGACTCCGGGCGGGCATTCCTATCACCGGATCTCCCGGCAGGCGATCCACTCCTTCTTTCTGAACCACCTGATGGATACCGTGGTGCCCCCGGAGCAGACGGGCGATATTGATGTGGCGCCGGAGAATCTCCTGTCTGAAGACGAACTGAGAGTCTACACCGACGGTCCACCCGAAGATGACCGGACCAGGAGCATACAGGATTCCTTTGTCAAACTCCACCAGGATCCCGATCTCAGTACCGCCAAGGACCTCGAGATCTTCCGGGACTCGGTTAAAGAATTCCTCAGCACCAAAACTTTCGGCGCTTTCCCCGAACAGGAGGCAGACTTTGCCCCGGTGCGGGAATTTCGTTCCCTGGATGGGGCCGCCCACGGCTGGGAAATTTACTCTTTCCTCTCTGAAACAGGCTGGAGGCTGAAGGTCGATTTGCGCTGGCGGAACGACCCCAGCCATAAAAAGCCCCTGATGATCGTTCTGCGCAACAGCGATGAGGACCGCTGGCAGTCTGAAAGTTTCATTTCAGGTCTGGACGATGCATGGAACATTGCCTATGTGGAAGTGAGGGGCGTCGGGGAGAATGGCTGGGATCCGTCCCTCCAGTGGCATGTACGAAGGGCCGCTGCATGGACCGGCCGGACCGTGGCCTCCATGCAGGTTTATGATCTGCTCAGAACCATTAATTTCTGCCGCTCCCTGGAAGGAGTTGATCCCGGCCAAATAGGGATCGCGGCCCGGGAGGAGATGTGCGTGGTGGCCATGTATGCTGCCCTGATGGACGGGGACTGTGAAACGCTGATCCTGAAAAATCCCCCGGCTACCCAGGACGCCCCCGGACGGCCCGACGGACGGGGGGCTGCCATGGAGATGCTCAACTGCTTAAGAGTGACTGATCTGTATCAGTTACCCGCACTCCTGTCCCCTGCAAAAATCATTTATGAGGGAGAAATTCCTGAATCCTATCAATGGTCAGAAAGTGTATTGAATAAAATTGGACAAAGCAAACCTGATAAGCTACAAATAATATGAAAAAGCACAAAGCCCTATCCAGAAGAAAGTTTATCCTTGATTCCTCAAAAGCGGCGGCGCTTGTCACAGCCACGGGCCTGATGGCCTCCTCTTCACAGGTCTCAGGAAAAAATGCTGCGAAATACCAAATCCCCAGGCGTCTGCTGGGGAATACGGGTCTCCAGGTGTCGATCCTGGCCTTCGGAGGAGGATCCCAGTTCCTCCAGAACAATGATGGGGAATGGGAAAAACTTCTTGAAACCGCTTATAAAGGGGGGATTAACTTTTTTGAGACCGCACCCTCGTACATGGCCTCCAAATTCTGGGAAACCGGCGACGGGAAATCGCTGGACAGCAGCGAGCAACGCTACGGGGAGGTGCTGTCCCCCTACCGGAAAGAGATCGTGCTCTCCACCAAATTATCCTCCCGTGATCCCGAAGAAGCCAAAAAATCCCTGGAAGCCAGCCTGAAAAACTTCAAGACCGATTACCTGGATGTATTGATGATCCATGGAATCACAGGCGATGATTCCATATCAGGCATGGAGAAGGGACTGTTTAAAACCATGCAGGAATTCAAGGAATCTGGCATGGTGAGAAACATCGGGTTTTCGTGTATGAATGACCCGGAGCACGGCAGGGACCTGCTGGATAAACTGGATTTCGATGTGGTGCTGGTAGCCATGAACGCCACCAATTATGGGGGATTTGCAGATGCGATCCTTCCCGTGGCCCGGAAGAAGAATGTGGGGGCCATTGCCATGAAGCTTATGCGGGACCTGGTCGGGGAAGCTGCCACCCCGGAGGAGCTCCTGGAGTATGCCTGGACCCAGCCCGGTGTGGCCAGTGCCACCGTGGGTCACTGGGGCCTGGAGAAACTGGAGGAGAACCTCCGGATCGCCCGGAACTACCGGGAGGACTCCCCGCTGGTCCTGGACCGTAAAGAACTGGAAAACAGGCTGGCCCCTTATGCCGGGCCTCATGCCCTGTGCTGGGCCCGCAAGGGTTACCGGGATGGCGATGTGGTTGTATGCTAAAGAGCTATGTCCATTTTGAGTTGCCCTATCAAGTTTCCAAACCTGTAAAACCATGAAAAAAATCTATTTAGCCTGTATCAGCTTTGCCCTCCTGTTTCCGGCCTGTCAGGCTCCCAAATCCTCCGAACAGACACCGGAGAGCTCTATTGGTAAGGACATGTTCCGGCATCACTACATCACCCGGGATCTGCCCGGGGAAACGGATTGGGGATACGGATGTCCCGCCCTGGCTGATTTTGATCAGGACGGAGACCCCGATTATGCTTTTTCCGGGGCGGAAGGCCTGTACTGGTTTGAAAATTCGGGTGGCCCCCCCTGGGCCATGCATAAAGTGGGGAACATGCCCCTCTGGCAGCTGGGAGCCACCTCCTTTGACGTGGACAGGGATGGATGGGAGGATATCATTATCGGCCGGTACTGGTACAGAAATACCCAAAATCCCCGGGAAGAGCCTTTTTTAAGATATTCGTACGACGAAGGGATAGAGAGCAATATCCATGACATTGTGGTGGCTGATGTGGATGGAGATCAGGCCGGTGACCTGATCATCAGCGGGGAAAAAGAAGGGGTATTCTGGTACAAAATACCCGCTGATCCCACCCGGGATACGGTCTGGCAAAGAACCACCATTACCCTGGATGTACTCCGTACCAAAGATCACATCCATGCCGGTTTTTTTCCAAGAGGAGTTGATGATCTGGATGGGGACGGAGACCGGGACCTGGTCCTGCCGGACCGGTGGATGGAAAATACCGGTGAGGGAAAAACCTGGATCAAACATCCCCTGCCTTTTGGAAAACGGGGGCCCTACGGACTTTCCTCCCGAAGCTGGATCATTGATCTGGACAGGGATGGGGACCAGGACATTGTGATGACAGATTGTGACCAGGTCAGTTCCAGGGCGGCCTGGCTCGAAAACGACGGGAAGCATCCTCCCGCTTTCACTTCCCATTTTCTACCAAATACGGCTCCCGGGATCAGGGGCTCTTTTCATTCCCTCTGGGTGGGAGATATCGATCAGGACGGGGATGACGATATCTTCACCTGCGACCAGGAGGATGACAGCCTCTTCCCCGAAGGCGCCTATCCACGCTGGTACATCTGGGAGAATATCAGCAGCGCGTCCTGTATTCAATTCCAGGAAAAGGTGATCCTGGACAGCCGGCTGGGCGGACATGATGCCCTGGTGGGGGATGTGGACGGGGACGGGGACCTGGATATATTTTCCAAAGTCTGGAATTTATGGCCGGGAAATCCAAACGAGGGCAGGGAACATGCAGATTACCTGGAAAATCTACTTTTTGACTGATGGTACGATTCTGTTTTTCCATAGCCCTCCTGGCCTTGTTAAGTGCCTGTTCCTCAACGCCGGAGAGAATCACTTTCTATACAGATCCGGATAAAAGAAGCGAAGATCCCGAGGAGATTCTCACCTATGGGCTGTTTATCACAGCCCCCTGGGAAAATGGAGGGGTTCTCTACCTGAACTTTCCCGAACACCTGGAATACAACCCGGTGGGAAATACCATCCTGCGCCACTACGACAGCATCCCCAATCCCTGGATCATTTCCGCGGAGGGACAGGAGGCTTCCTACCGCGTGGAGAGCCTGGCCCTGGATGGAGTCTTTGTGGAATCCTCTGCCCGGGTCATGGATAAGAAGGCCCTCCCCTTTGATGCCCAGGGGGTCCGGGTATCCATGAGAATTATAAATCAGGGCGTAATAAGCCTTCCTGTGATTCGTCCCCTGATCTGCAATCAGTTCAGTGAGCTGGTGGGATTTCCACAGCGTCACCATGAGTTTCACCATAACTTTATTGTGATGGATGGCCGGATCACCGCTCTTTCCGATTTACCCACCGAAAATGAACATACCACCTTCAAGGGTTGTGTGGTTAAAGGCTGTGAGCAACGGGATACCAGGGCGGAAAGGAACGGGGGACTGATAGAAAGGGACATGGACGCTGCCCTCAGCCTGGTGAGCTCCCTGGATGGAACGCGAAAGGTGCTTTTCTGGTGGACCCCGGGAAAAAGCATGATCGCCAACTCCTTTATTCCCTGCATCCATGCAGATCCCTGGTTCGGGACCTTAAATCCCGGCCAGGAGGCTTCCGCGGAAGGAATGATCATTTTTACGGAAGGGGAAGTGGAACCCATCGTAGAATATCTTTTGGGTCTGGACAAAAAAATCCCCTGACAGGCAATACTTTCTATAGCGGAGCTTTACTTTCCCAAGCGGAGCTTTACTTTCTATAGCGGAGTTTTACTTTGTATATCCCTTCCCCCGGACAATGCGTCCCGGGGTGGCCCCGGTATGTTCCCCGTCCTTCAGGACCTGTTGTCCGTTCACAAAGACATGCCTGACTCCCGTGGCATACTGGTGGGGGGCTTCGAAGGTCGCCCGGTCTGCAATCTTCTCCGGATCAAAGAGGACTACATCCGCATAGTACCCGGTTTTTAAAAGCCCCCTCCTGCTAAGTTTCAGGTTTTCCGCCGGAAGATGCGACAGCTTGCGGATGGCCTCCTCCAGTGTGATCACCTGATCCTCCCGGACATATTTCCCCAGCAACCGGGCAAAATTTCCATAAGCCCTGGGATGTGGATTTGTCTTCAGGAAGACCCCTTCCGGTGCCAGGGATTGTTCGTCCGAGCCAAAACTGACCCAGGGGAGGGAAATCTGTTTTTTTATGTTCTCCCCGGACATTAAAAAAAAGATGGCATCCACGCGGCTGTCATCCTGTATGATCAAATCGATGATGGTCTCAGCCGGAGTGCTATTCCTTTGCAGGGCTACCTCCTCCAGTGTTTTCCCTGTCAGATACTTGAGCGAGTCATTTTTAAACCCGGCCAGGATAATGTTGCTTGCATCCCCTGCCATATGAAAGAAGTTTTCCCAGCCCTCTCCTGGCTGCTGCATCTCCTGCAGGACCCGCTCCCTGAGCACGGGGTCCTTCAGCCTGGAAACCCAGGCATCGTGCCCGCCCTCCTGGATCCATTGAGGCATGGTGGCATAGAGGCCGGTTCCTGCGGCCGGGTAATTATACATATCGGCGGTGATATGCAGTCCGGCTCTTCTGGCCAGTTCAATTTTTTCTATGGCCAGGTCCATTTTATACCAGTTCTCGGTTCCCGCCGCTTTCAGGTGATAAATCTCTGCATCCACCCCGGCTTCTCGAGCGATTTGAATCACTTCATCGATGCCTTCCAGGAAGCGGTCTCCCTCGCTTCTGATATGGGTGATGTACAGGCCCTCATACTCAGAGACAATTTTGCTTAGTTCAATCAGTTCCTCCGTATCTGCAAAGAAGGCAGGGGCATAGATCAGGGAGGAGCTGAGCCCCATGGCACCCTCCTCCATGGCTTCTCTCACCAGGGATTTCATGCGCTCCAGCTCCTCCGGGGCGGGAGGCCGGTTTTCGTATCCCAGCTCATGGATCCGGATGGTGGTGGCACCCACGAATGAGGCAATGTTGCAGGAGACCCCCCTGTTCTCCAGAAAGGCCAGGTACTCCCCCAGGGTGGACCATTCGATATCGTATTTAATATCCCCCTGCTGCTCCAGTTGTTCCTGGATCATGGCACTGTTCAAAGGGCCCCCCGACCAGCCTTCCCCCATCACCTCCAGGGTGACCCCCTGCCGGATGTTGCTCTGGGAACGGCCGTCCTCGATCAGCGATTCCCCTGCCCAGCTCAGCATATTGATGAATCCTGGAGCCACGGCCAGGCCGCCTGCATCCAGCTCCACCTTCCCCCTGGCCGATTTCAGGTCCCCCATAGCCGCAATGGAATCCCCGTTAATGGCGATGTCACCCAGGTAGGAAGGGCTTCCGCTGCCATCATAGATCATCCCGTCCCTCAGGAGTATCTCATACTCAGTTCCGGGAGTGCAGGCCCAGAAAAGTGCTAAAATTACAAAGCATAGGTTTCTCATCTTGTTCTGTATTACACGGTTGATCATACTGTATTACCCTGTTGATTATTCTGCAAGGACCTCATCCAGTGCATATTCCGGCAATATCTCATGATTGCCCTGGAACACGACCAATTTCAGCTTGCCATATTGCTTTTTTAAAAAAACCGCCCGGTCTGCAATCTCCCCGAAATTGCCCAGGGAGGTCCGGTGCTCCAGCAGATGCAGGATCTCCTGATCGGAAACAAAGGCAGAGGGCTCCCCCACCGACAAATCAGTCAGGATCTTATTATAAAAATTAATGGATTGTGTAATGGGGACGCTTCCCTGGATCCCGTCGTAGACACCGGTATAAATAAACAGGCTGGCGTGCTCCAGTCTGGACACGGGAGTTTCCCAGTACAGGGGGGATTTCTGCCGGGCCACGCTCACCTGCAGGATGCTGTCTTTTGATCCGGTACATTGGAGGATATCCGCCGCGTATTTATTTCCCCGGATGTAGCTTTCCCGGTACCAGGCTACCAGGTCGGAGATGGGCACCCAGGCTGAAAAGCTTCGGATGCTGTGCTTCGACTTCATGAAAGCAGCCAGGGTAGCGTATCCTCCCCCGCTGTTTCCCATGACATAGATCCGGGAGGGATCCACCCGGGCGTTTTGAATGGCATAGCTAATGGCATCATCAATATCGCTAAGGGCCAGTTCACTGCAACAGGCCTCCGGGGTATTGTTGACTCCGCGAAAATCAGGGTGTATATAGTTCAGGTCCCTGGATAGGCACAGGGAAGCCAGAGAATCTTCCTGGGAATAATCGCCGCTCCAGGTATGAAGGCTGACGATCAGGGGGACGGGATGGCTTGCCCCGGACCGGTAGAAATAGGCCCTTTGAAGGACACTGTCCATGGAAGAAGGGATCTCCACCTCTTCGAACTCTGCACTCCAGGTTTTGTCCCCTCCGGCCTGTCCGAAGGAAATCAACCCCGGCCACAGCCAGATGAAGCACAGAAATGCCAGGATTCGTTTCATCTTGTTTTTACAAGTATTTCTTTGTTTGAATCCAGGTGGACCTCCTGTTTCTGCCTGTTGACCAGAACGGTGTAGGGGGAGAACTTGCTTATGTTTTCGCCATCCACCCGGTACTCTGCCAGCTCCAGCTCCAGGGGCTTGCCGCTTTTAGTGTTCCCGGTAAAAACCACGTTCTGGTTTTTGTCCAGGATCTTTACTTCGGCGTCGTTAAGCTCGCGGCCCTTCTTATCGTTCACCCGGACCGACAGGGTCCAGTAAATGGTGTAAGAATGTGGCCGGGCCGTGGCATCAATTCCAAAATCCAGGCCTTCAAAACGATTGGATCTGAATTCAATCTCCCTGGCCAGGCAATCATCCCGCTCGATCCATCCCATTCGAACCGGTTTGAACTCCGAGCGGGAGCTTTCCGATCTGCGGAAGGTATTCCCGTATATTTTGGTGCCGGTGGCACTGCCGTATCCACAGGCCACCCAGATGGGCGCGACATTGCTGGTGATATGGTTGTTAAAGAGTTTTCCCCCGCTGGCATTGCCGATATAAAAAGCGTAAGCTTCTGCATCCGTCCCGGGATCCTCCTGTTCAATGTGAATCCGATTCCCGAAAATATCATTGTCCCCCGCACTGGTACTGAAGAAAAAAGCAGAAGCCATGGGGATGTAGTCGGGGTATTCTTTGAATTTCTTTCCGGTGATCAAAAAGGTGTTGTTGTAGATCCTGTTCCCGTAGCAACCCCTGGGCGAGCCCAATTCGGCCCCGTAATCTGCGATCCGTATGGCATTGGTGCTGTAATGCTCATGATACTCACAGCTGGGAGGGGCCGCTTTGATGGTAAAGTGGTTGTTGAAAATTTCAATATGCTTGTGCCGGAAGATCTCCAGCCCGGAGCCTATCTCCGGCTCGAAACGGTTCTCAAATACCATGGAGCTGTCCCCCATGGCCATCACGCTGTAATGATTGGTCACCGTCTGCCTGTTCACAAAATAATTGTGATGGATCAGGGAATGTTTCCCTTTGAAGACCAGGCAGCCCTGTCCGCCGTAAAACTCTGAAAAAGAGACTTCGGAAGCCTCTTCCTCACGCAAATCCACAGCATAAAACTCCGATCCGTGCCTGTTGATGATAAAGGGGCTCTGGATGTCAAAGCGGCAATTGATAATGGTGGCATGCGGAACATCCACCGCCGTGGTATTGATTCCGGAGGTGATGATCCGTACATTGTCCAGGACGATCCGGACCTCACTGGCGGTGGACTGGATCCCCCAGGAAAGGACCCCGACGCTGCCGTTTTTTATCACCCCGTTCTTGATGGTGACAGTTCCCCTTCCTTCTGCCCTGGGCAAACCCGGGAGCGCTTCTCCCGTGGAAGGATCGGAGGTATAATCAAAAAAGGCACTGTGCGCCCTGTTTTTTAAATGATCGGTATGTCCCATGGGGTGCGTGTCCTGGATAATCCCGATCCCCACATCCATGGCCGGCCGGATATCAATCTGATCCACCAGACAATCATTCTCCGCCTTTACACGGATCCGGTATTTCCCGGCCGGGAGCTTATTCAGGTGGGCCACGATAAACCCGCCCCCCAGGTTGGCCGAACGGTTTTCGACCGGACAACTGAGCAGGGTGGTGTCGCCATAGGTGGTGAGGCAGCGGACCTCCTTCCCTTCCGCATCATCCACGTATATGCTGATGCGCATGTCATTGGCCAGATCACCGCCCATATCATGGTAATAGTGGCCCGTGATGCCACACATGGCATAATAGGAACGTCCCGCCACGGGAAGTTCAATGTAGCTGGAAGCAATGACATCCCCGGCCTTTAACGACAGGAGTTTCTGGCCGATAAACTGGTGCACTTCCGCCGTATTCTCAATTTTAGCACCCGGAGCTTTGGAGAGGTCCCAACCCTTCAGCCCTTCTTCAAATCCGTAGTTTGGAATATGCTCATAATTTCCATCTGCATAGCTCAGGGTATATCCGTTCAGGTCCAGGGTCACATCTTTCCCCAGGAAAAGGGTGCTGCGGTCACAGGAAATATCCCCGCTTAACATGTAGGTGGTTCCGGCTTCTCCATAGCTGCCCGGACCCTCCACGGCCACCACCCCTTCCGGCAATTCCGCGGGAGTAGTCTGCCTGTACTGGGCATTCAGATAAAAACAGCCCAGGATAATGGCTGTGCTGGTGAGCGTTCGAAACTTCACAAGTTTATTCATCACAGGTGGTGTTAAAATTCATAAGCTTCTTATAAGCGCTGACCGTCCTGAAGCAGTTGCTTCCTTAACTTTTCATAGTCCAGCTCCTGGACCGTGATCCCCTCCTCCATGGCCAGGGAGGCAGCCGTGGCGGCCGTTTGTCCCAGGACCATAAAAACGGGTTCCATCCGGATGGAACCGAAAGCGATATGGGTGGCGCTCAGGCAAACCGGGACCAGCAGATTCACACACTCGGATGCTTTCGGGGTAATGGACCGGTAACTGATGGGATAGGGCCCTTTCACCCGGGCTTCCACATTCCCTTCGTTACGCACAAATCCTTCTTCGGTGATGTATCTCTGGATATGGTGAGAATCCATTCCGTAAGCAGCCAATCCGGCGGCATCCTCCACCACCTCCAGTCCCTCGCAATGCTTCTGGGTCATCACAAAATCGCTGATCATCCTCCGGGCTTCCCGGATATATAATTGCTGCTGCCAGCCATCTTCCCGTTCAAATTCATCCTTGCAGGTCCCCCACCTGGAAACCTCGGCCCGGATATCCTCAGGGATCCGGGGATGATAGGCCAGGGTCCACATGAGCCCCTGCTGATAGCTTCGATGCGCTTCAGCAATCAACTTCCTTTCCGCATAGGAGGCTTCCGGATAGGGATAGTTCTGACCTATAAAATCGGTGGAAAACCCATGCCTGTTGTTGGAATCGGTCTTTCGGTTTGGCATCCTGCTGTTGATCCAGGGGATCCCCGTATAGCCTGCCTCGTAATTCCGGAATAACAATTCGTACTGAAGTTCCTCGTAGCCTTCTGGTTTGGCAAAGGGAATCCGGTTGTCCGGGTGATCGGTCAGACACATTCTGTAACAATAAGCCTGCACTTTCCGGTCGCCGCTTCCGGGTTCTCCGGGTCCTTCGACCGAGATGCAGGGCAACACCCCGCTGCTTTTATCTCCCTTAACAACATAGGGATCCACTCCGGGGACAAAATTGTGGTTCCTTCCATTGTGCGAGACGATCCCGGTGAGTGTAATACTGGTATCATTGGCCTGAACCCCGTTCAGGTTCTCTCCATAGGTGGCATTGGCTTCCCGGCCTACCGTATAGCTTACTCCGGCGGCAGCCATCAGGTCCCCCTCATAGCTGGCATCAATAAAGATCCTGCCCTTGTACACTTCCCCGCTCTCCATGGTGATGGAGCTTATGGCACCTTCCTCCTTCTCCACTCCTTCTGCCCTGTCCAGGCGCTGGTGGTAGACTATCACAATATTTTCCTTTGCCAACAGGTCCTGGTACACCTTTAAGGCAGCAGAAGGCTCAAAGGTCCACATGGCGGCCTCCTGCTCCTCCGTCCGGGTCTGTCCCCCGTCGCGGTACTCCGCGCGTTCCTGCCAGGTCCAGTGCTCCGGGCGCTCATAATAGGCTGCAATATTCTCGTAAAACTCCCGGGAGATTCCCCCGATGGCCTGTTTATTGCCAATATCCGTTTGTCCCAGTCCGCCCGTGGTAAGACCTCCCAGCCGGCCGGTGGGTTCAAGCAGGACCACGCTCCGGCCCAGACGAGAGGCCTGTATGGCTGCCGCGATCCCGGAAGAGGTCCCCCCGTAAATCACCATATCAAAGGGCTCCTGTTGCGGGCCGGGCTGCTGACATCCGTTCAGAAATACAGCTGAGAGGATCAGGAGTGCAGATAAAACAAGGGTGCTTCTGTGAATCCGATTCATGCTTTACTTTTTTATTTCATTCATTTTTTTCCTGGTACGGCCGAAAATCAGAGGAGCCATCAATAAGAGCGGCAGCACCCAGATGGCCACATAGGAACTTTTTTCAAAGCGCGCGTCGTAAGTGTAAATATGGTTCCCCTCCTTGCCATATAACTCCACCACTTTATCCGTGGTATAGGGATCGTCGTAGTCGGGTTTATACAGGTCCGCCATATGCTCGTAGCTGGGCCGGGTGATCTCCGGATCCGCTTCGATGGCAGCGATATCATAGGGCACATACAGGCCGTAATCCGGGTCCAGGATATACCACTCCTCTTCGGATACCCTGGCCCGCACGACCACATGGCCGGCTATATCCCACAGCTGGGCTTCGATCCCGTTGTCCAGCAGGACTCCCTGGACCACGATGGAGTGGGAAGAACATAATCCCACTCCACGTTCCAGTCCCTTCTTGTAGTTCTTAAATTCATAGCGGTTGTCCTCCTTAAAGGAATTCACCAGGAAGAGGATATAATTCTCCCGGAGCGGAACCCTCAGGTTATACTTCTTCTTTCCTTCATTTTTAAAGTAATGGGACATGCTTTTACTCACAATGTCATTCACACGCAGCGCAAAGTCCTTGTCCGATTCGTTCTCCTTCCGTACCAGCTGTTTTTTTGCATCTGCCAGTTCGATGGTCACATCATTCAGGCGACCGGTATTCTCTTCCGTATACAGATCGGGGTGCCGCATGGATTTCACCAGGCCACTTACATTGATCAGCAGCAAAAGAAGCCCCAGTCCGAAAAGTATATTCTTCAAAATTCTCATTATACACTTGTTTTATAAGATAATGTTAGGTAAATATAGTGTATTTTCTTACGAAACCTTCCCTTTCTCCCTGAAACTTGCTTATATTTGATTGTTATCTGATCGCCCACTAAACCCAAAGAACCCATGAACCGGAAGCTCTTTATTTTCTGGGGCCTGAGCCTGCTCCTCCTGGCAGCCGCCATCTATTTTCCCACCAAAAAACGCTTCTCCGGAGCAAGCGGCGATCCGGCCGATAGCGGGTCCGTGATCCAGGAGATCAGTTCCATACAAAGCATGGAAAATGACCTGAAATGGACCCGCTGTTTTCAGGCGGGCGACGGCACCCTGTACTTTGAAGATCACCAGAAAAGCACAGACGGAGGCCGCAGCGTGGTTTCAGGTAGTGATATTGATGTGGAGGAAATCAACGGGGCCCCCGAGCGTTCCGTGTTCACCCGGGGGGATTCCCTCTTTGCCCTGGACGGACCCACCACCAGGGTATCTCCGGGTCTTTACAAAGGGAAGGCCTGGCGATCGACCGACGGCCTGCAGACGATCCTGGAGGAGGAAGTCCTCTTCCATATTCCCCAGGGGCCCCCGAGGGACAGGATCGGGGGTGAATGGTATGGAATTTTCAACTACCGCAGCATCCTGGAAATGCCCGATGGAAGCTGGCTTGCCACCATGTACGGGAACCTGAATACCGATACCCTGGTCCCCTGGGATGCAGATGCCCAGAAAGAACTTAGCTATATGCAGCGAACCATCATCGTCACATCCAAAGATAAGGGCAATAACTGGCACTACCTGTCCACCGTGGCCGCTCCGTTGCAGGGGGATCCCGTGGGCGAGGGCTTTGTGGAGCCGGCCATCACCCTCTTAAAGGATGGAAGGCTGCTCTGCATCATGCGGTCCGGACACCATTTTCCCCTCTACGCCTCCTGGAGTGAGGATGCCGGTAGAACCTGGTCCCCTCCACTGTACACGGGCCTCGACCGGGGATGCGATCCCTGTTTGATTACCCTGGAGGACGGACGCGTTGCCCTGAGCTGGGGAAGGCGTTTCCCCGAGGGCTGGTCCATCGTTAGTCCGGAGGGAGATAAGGGCCGCTTCCAGTTCCCGGGTTTCGGGTATACCAGTCTCTCCATCAGCGAAGACGGAGGATTAAGCTGGTCGACTCAGCAGGTTTTGGAACGCTCGGGCACCTGCTATTCCACCATTATCGAGGTGGAGCCCGATGTCCTATTTATGCTGGTAGATCAACGCTATTGCCGCATCCATCTGAGAAAGAGGAGCCCGGCTGGTAGTTTCAAGCTTGTTAAAGATGTTCCTTTTACGAAGGTTGTGAATCACAAGGGGGAGGATGAAACCCTCCTGCTGGATATATACAAGCCGGATGAAAGCGCAAAGCTGAAGCACCGGGTCATCGTCTGGGTTCATGGCGGCGGGTTTAGCGGAGGGGACCGGACACAGGGCTATATCCGCAGCTTAAGTGCTGCCTTCGCGGAAAGAGGATATGTATGCATTGCACCCGATTACCGCCTGAGGGAAGACCCCCGGGCCGATTACCCGGGGACCATCAGCGACGCGGTCAGCGATATTCACCTGGCCCTGGACTGGGTGCGATCCCAGGGAAAAGAACTGGGCTACGATCCGAAAGAAATCATAGTGGGCGGCGGCTCGGCCGGAGGGATCCTGATGAGCAATCTCTGCTTTCAACAAGAAAAAAGAAGACATAATCGCCATATCCGGGGATTTATAAATCTTTGGGGTAGCCCCGGGGACGAGGAACTTTTTACCGGGATCACGAAGCAGGACCCACCCACCCTGATCATTCACGGGGATCAGGACCTGATCGTTCCCTATGAAAACAGCGAAATGCTTGCAGAAGGATTACAAAAAGCAGGAGTCTACTGCGAATTACACCCTTTTGAAGGAGCCGGACACACGCCCATAGACCAGATGGACAGGATCATAGCCCTGGTGGAATCCTTTCTGGCCCGTCCGGAAGTAGGCCGTCCCTGAATCCGGAAAATCCAGGGAGCGGATCGCAGGGGACAGCTCTCAGGGCTTTAAGGCCGCCTCAAAAAAGGCGAGTACATTGTCCACGGGGGTGTCGGGCTGAATGTTATGGGCCGGGGCCACAATATAGCCGCCGTCCCTGCCCAGGATCTCGATCCTCCTTCGCACCTCATCTTTGATCATTCCGGGGGTGCCCCGGGGCAGAAGTTCCTGCACATCGATTCCCCCGAAAAAGCTAAGGTCCTTCCCATACTCGCGCTTCAGGAAGACCGGATCCATTCCCTTTGCCAGTGGCTGAATGGGATTCAGAATATCCAGGCCCAGCTCAATAAAATCAGGTATGATCGGGAGGATGGAGCCGCAGCTGTGCCAGGCAATTTTAATATCGGGCTGAACCCTGCGGAATTCCTCAAACATATATTTGATCCGGGGTTTGATCTGCTTCCTCCAGGTAAGCGGGTCGATCAGCATGCTGTTCTGTGTTCCAAAATCATCTCCGCACCAGAGAATATCAACCCCAAGGCCCAGCAGCACTTTGCCCGCATCAATAATATAGTGCATGATCTGATCCATCAGGTGAGGCAGGTAGGCGGCTTCCGTAAGCAGGTCCATCAGGAATTTTTCATACCCGGTCATGTACCAGGACAGCTCGAAAAACATGGTCTCCACGTCCCCGATGACCGCGTGGCTTGAGGCATATTGCTCCAGCATCCTCTTTGCCTCATCGAACCTGCCGGGAGCCAGGGCATCCGGGAAGGGGTAAGATCTGATATCTGCCTCTGTGGCAGCATGGGCCAGGGGATGCGTGTCAAATTCACTGTAGATCCCCACCTCCCTGAAAACCATTCCCCACTCGTTCACCGTCCGTCCGTCGGGCAGGGTGCGGGTGGGTGCGGAAGGCGGAGCTGCCGGTGCAATGGCTACCACATCCACGCCCATAAAAGTCAGCAGGTCCATGTGGGAAATCCGGGAGGATTCCATGGCATCGATGGGTTCCTCGTAGGGCAGCCCTGCCCATACACTCAGTTTTTCAGCCAGTTGCGGAGTAAGCGATACGTAGAGCGGGGGCCTGTCCGGCTGCCTGTGTTGAATCGCCTCCAGGGTACGTTCACGTGAATTCATACGAAGCTACAGAATGAATCTTGCCATCAGTTGGTAATAGAAATTTCGAAGGTCCCGGGCTCGTTGATGGTAAAATCAAACACCACATCCGATTGCTGGGTATGCAGGAGGTTCCAGGTCCGGTACCGGATGGATACCTGGTAGGGGACAATGGCATTTTCAATCCCCATGTAGCGGCCCGACTGATACTCGGTCCCGCTTTCGCTTGCCATGGTTAAGCCTTCGATATCACTATTGAAGCGGCCTCCCTGATAAAAGGCCACCCTGAATCCCACCCCCATCTCATTGATCTTAGTAATGGAGTAGCGCACCACACCGCTCTGTCTGCCCACCACATATGCGGGACATCAGAGCCTTTCCCACATAGCTGTCGTCCTTCCAGAAGCCAGCCTGAACAGAATCCTTTCCCTCAGCAGGGTAAGTCATGGTTCCTTTTCCTTCCCGGAGTCCTTTCTGCCATTCGCCCTCGTAAACCCTGCCATCGGCCCAGGTGTAGGTGCCCCTGCCCTGAGGCAGGCCCCTGGAGAAACGTCCCACGTAAGAATCCAATCCCTGTGCGGATCCCTTGCCATGGGCCAGACCATCTTTACATCCACCCTCATAGCTTTGCGCAATATCATGCAACAATACCTTACAGGTCTTCTGGGCATCCAGTGAAATCCCGCCAAAAAGGAAAGCCAGGCTCAGGCAGGCAACCCACAAATAAGCTTTTGTTCTCATCTCAGTTTTGTTAAAATGTTTATTCCGGAGTATACATAAACACCTTATCGTGCATGGTATACAGCCTGAATTTATCCCCGTCCGGAACCAGGATGGGACTCGAATGGTCCCCTTCCACTATGGGATTCCCGGGGTATTTTTCCCAGTGAAGCAGATCGGAGGAAACAGCCACACTGGAGGTCCACAGGGCGCCGGATTCCGGGTTTGCCCAATCCGGATTGGAGGAGCCGTGGTAATAAAGATAGTACTTATCCTCGAACCGGATGACCTGGTTGGCCGCTACGGCTCCCTCGTCATAACTGTCCGGGCCCTTTTTGATTACAGGGACATCATCCACATTCTTCCAGGTCCGCTGATCCTCCGAGCTAGCCAGCCAGATCCCGTTATCGTCGCGTTCATAAAAGAGGTACCAGACTCCCTTTTCGATCCAAACCACCGGGGTCCCGTAGGGGGGAGGAATGGGGTCGCCCGCGGTATCGAGGATCCGCAGGTCCCCCTGCTCCTCCCAGCTGATCCCGTCGGGAGAGGTCAGCAGGTGGGCCACATCGTTCTTCCCTTCTGCATACATATAATAAAGGTCCCCGTACTTCAGCACAAACATATCCTCGGTCCATTTGTCCTCAAAGATGGGCTGGTCCGAATACCTGGTCCAGTTGATCCCATCCGCCGAAGTGGCATATCCCAGGTACTTGGGATCCGAATCAGCCCCGGTATATCCCGAATACCACAGCTTATATACTCCATCCTCCAACAGGATGAAACCCCGCTCCCGGATGTTCCGGTCCCAGGTCTCCGCATTGGTGCCCTGAAATAAGGGATTGCCTTCATAGGGAGCAAAATCTACCATGCAGGGAGCGAAACTCCCGGAAGCGTCTGAGATATCCGGGATTTCCGGTGTTTTCTGACTGTTTCTGCATCCCAGCAGGAAGAGGGCCGTGATCAGCAGGGCATAGTTCAGCCGGCATAGTTCAGCCGGCATAGTTCAGTGTTCTCATTCTATAAAGGTGTTTGGACTGTTTCTAATCTGATTTTCAAACCATTCTCCCACATCATAGATCCGGTTCTCCCGTTTAATGGCAAAGGGTTCCTTCAGGAGGGTAAAGGTATTGTTTTCAAATTTCAGGGTCATATTTATTTCCCACCCCGAATTAAAAAACAGGTCGTTGCTGTAAAACTGGTTGTCGTGAACCCAGGCGGAGTATTTCCCGGCATCGGCCGGGCCCCTGTCCATGGCGATCAGCATCACCGCCGTGGCCCAATCGCCCGTGTCCCCGTAGTCGCCGTGCCACACCTCCCGGTAATGGGTGACCCCTATAAAGGTATTGTTGTAGATTTCATTCATCCCGTTGGGATCATAGCAGGCCAGGTTCAGGGGCGTGGGAGGAACATATTCCCACTTCATATAGAGGGTGTACTGGCCCGGATCCACGGCCTTAAAATCGCCGAACAGGGTATGTTCGTTGTTGCCGGTGATCCTGGCCGGGGGCAGATCGGGGTGATATTTCACATAGTAGAAGCGCCAGCGGTCTGTTTCCCAGTTCTGAGCCGGGTCGGTGAGCTGGCCCTCTTCCAGCGCAGTGGCTTCGGAGCGCAGGTATACGCCATTCTCCGCCTTATCCCGGGGGTCTCCCTTTCCATCCGAATCCACCGGCAAGTACTGGGTAATCCGGACGAAATTATCATGGATCCTGCAATTGCGGGAAGAGCTGCCTTCAAATTTGATCCCGTGCAACTCGATCAGGCGGTGATGAAAGGGCCGGGTCCTGGCGGGAAGATCGCTTAATTGCTGGTGGCCCCTGGTATCAATATAGTTGGCATAAAAATGAGTGCCATCTCCGGTCAGATGCACCCCCCGCCCCGAAGAGGTGATTTTATTGTGATGGACCAGGGCCCCGTCGCTGGGAGACAGGGCATAGCCATTTACATACTGCTGGTGGTGCTGGATATCGTTGTGATCGATTTCAATGTTTTTAGCACTCCTGCTTGAGATCCGGATATTGATCCCCCAGTGACAGCCTTCCGTCAGCAGGTTGTCATGGATATGAATATCCCCCCCGTAGGTATACACACGCAGCAAGGCATTCCCCGGATAGTGCCGGCATTCAATCTCCGTCACCCGGCTGTAGATCCGGTTGTGGTGGATTTGGACCGCATTGGCATGGGTAAGCAGAAAGGGAAAGGCATTGGGCAGATGCACATCCGTGCTGATCCCAAAGATCTCTGTGGGTACCGGCCGGTCCAGGCTGGAAACGGCGGTGCTGTAGTCCCTGGAGCGTTTGCCCTGAACGATCCATCCATTGCACAGAGTAGTATTCCCCGGATCGGCAAAGCGGACGCCATATACCTGCTCCGGACTGTTGTCGCCGAATACCACTGTATGCCCATCCAGGTCCAGGGTAATCCCTTCAGCGGCGATCTCTATGGCGGTTCCCTCAGCCACGATATCTTCGGTAAGAATATAGGTGGCTCCCTTCTGATCCAGCACATAGGGGCTTGTTCCGGGCAGATCGCCGGGAATACGGATCGCGCTTTCCTTATATTCCGTCTGGAAGGAAAGCAGCTCCCCCACTCTTCGCTCCCCGCTTTCCGGATCGATGGAAACCCTTCGGTAATAATAGCTTGCGCCGGGCTCCAATCCCACCAGGCTATGTAACTGCGCCCACCGGGGTTTTTCGGACAGGGCCGTCTGGCTGCCCAATTCTTTTGTTTTCCCATATTCCACCAGACTGAGTGCCGATCTGCTGATATCTTCCAGCTGCCAGTAGATCAGCGCCGAAGTTTCAGACACATAGGACCAGGGACGGGTGAAGGCTTCCTTCTCCTGAGCGGAGACACAGACCGCCGAGACACAGAGCGCGGAGACAACTAAACCCAGGACAGATCCAAGTGCCGCTCGCTTGACTTTTTTAATTCTAAGCATGTTTTCTTCTTTTCAAAACGATCCAGATAAAAGGTAGCAGGAGTAAAAAGGGCAGAAGCCATTTGGCCACATAGAGAAAATCCTCAAAGGGCTTCTTCATATGGTAGATATGGTTCCCCTCCTGGGTATACATCTGCACGATATCCGCGGTATGCTTATGCTCCACGATATGCGCCGCGTATTTCTGATCATGCTCCCGGTAGGCTTCCTCCACCAGGGCAGAGCTTGCATGAAGCTGTTCCACCGAATAGGGAATCACATAGCCGTAATCCGGATCCAGGGTATATTCCGTGCCGTCTTCAAAGCGGGCCCCCACTACGATGTGCTGCTGCAAATCCCAGAGATCCGCCTCTATGCCATTGGCATTCAGGAGGTACTTCAGCCCGATACAGGGCTGGGAGCAAATGCCCACTCCCCGTTCAATGACCTTTTTATAAGCCCTGAATTCATATTTCTTATCCCCCTCCAGCCACTGCCTGAGTGTGATCAGGTAATTTTCCCATAGCGGGACACGCATGTGGTATTTCCGGATTCCCTCATCCCTCCAGTAGTGGGCCATGGAGTGATTCACCAGCATGGTCACCCGGGCGGCAAAGAGCTGATCTGTTTCTCCGGCCTGCCTGTCCCACTGCTCCCTGGCCTCCTCAAAACGAAGGGAAATATCCTCTTTATAGGGTGTTTGTTCCTTGTACAGTTCCTCGTTGCGCAGGGACTTAAATAATCCGCTTACATTGATCAGAAGCAAAAGCATTCCAAGTATTAGCAGGAGTCCGGGGAGGATTAATTTTCGATTCATTTTTAGAAGCTATTTGGATTGATTTACCTCTATCTGTTGTTGCTGCATACAGGCCATATCCTTCAGGCTGTGAAACAAAAAAGACAAACAGGAAGCTGTCCTGCTTTGACCTCTTAGGTATTTTAAATACCTTGTAAGCAATGAATAGATTATATAAGCAAATATACATTATCTTTCGCTTCTTTTATTGATTTTTTACTTTCATTTTATTAGTTATGCGCCGCAAAGACTTTTTAATCACCCTGGGAGCAGCCGGTTTGGGACTGGGTGTTTCCGGTCCCGCAAACGCCCTGTTCCAGGAAGGCCCCGAAACACTGCCTCCCCTGTTGATCAATGAGCAGGGCTCCCCGATTCAAACGCTCAGGGACTGGGAGATAAAAAGAAGGGAGATCCGGGAACGCTGGCTGGCCTACCTGGGGGTCCTGGAACAGAATCCAAACATCCCCGTGCTCAGGATCCTGGAGGAGGAACGCGTCTCAGGTCTGATCAGGCAATATGTGGCCTATGAAGGGGAACCCGGAGCAAAGGGGACCCGGAAGCAAAGGGGAACCCGGAAGCACGGTTTACGGTTATCTCCTGAAACCGGAAAAGATGCAGGAGAAACTCCCGGGAGTGGTGGCCCTGCATTCCACCAGTGATACCCGGATGCTCCATATCGCCGGAGTACAAGAGGGTAAGATAGTTCCTTTCGGCTACCGGCTGGCCCAACAGGGATTTGTGGTTTTTTGTCCGCAAAACTTCCTCTGGCACCAGAACGAAGGCCGGCACTGGGAAGCACAGGCCGCCCATTTTATAAAATCCCACCCGGGCAGCCGGGGCATGGCTAAAATGCTCTTTGATGCCCGGAGGGCCGTGGATGTCCTGCAAAGCCTGGATTTCGTCGATTCATCCCGGATCGGAGCCATGGGCCACTCCCTGGGTGCCAAAGAAGCGTTTTACCTGGGTGCTTTTGATGAGCGGGTACAGGTGATAGTCAGCAATGAAGGAGGGATAGGCATCCACATGTCCAACTGGGATGCCCTGTGGTACCTGGGAAAAGAAATACATGAGTTCGGGCACCTGCATCATGAGGTGCTGGCCCTGGCGGCCCCAAAACCCTTTCTTCTGATCGGAGGGGATTCTGCGGACGGGGAACAAAGCCGTACCCATATTGAGGCCGTTAAACCCGTCTATGCCCTGTATGGATCCGCAGAGAAACTTCAGCTGCGCAATCACGGGCAGGGGCATTCAGCCGTGCCCGTCACGGAAACCTGGACCTACGACTGGATGAAGGACCACCTGAGCTGAATCAATGCGATTAAAAGCCTAGAATTGCTGTCCCATGGTAAAGTGGAATTGAGATCCACTGATCCCATTGCTATCGGGATATTCGTCAAATCCCCATCCCCAGTCAATCCCCAGCAATCCAAACATGGGAAGGAAGGCACGGACACCCACCCCGTGCGCACGCTTGGTGTTAAAGGGATTAAACTCATCAATGCTGTACCAGGCATTCCCTGCTTCCAGAAAGCTCAGCACAAAGATGGTCGCCGATGGATTGAGCGATACCGGGTAACGCAATTCCAGGGTATACTTGGTATACACGTTACCCGATTTGTTTCCGTTCTCGTCCCTGGGAGTCAGACTCCGGTTGGGATATCCCCGCTGAGCAATGGTCTCCCGTCCATAGAGGTTGTATCCCGATAGTCCGTCCCCGCCCAGGTCAAAGCCTTCGAAGGGAGAGGGCCCGATATCGTCGTTGTAGTGTCCCAGGTAACCATACTGCATCCGGGTCATCAATACCAGGTCCCCCATAAGGGCATGGTACCAGTCGGCCTTAAACATCCAGCGATGGTACTCTACCCATTTGTATTTGTCATCATCCTCGATATTGACATAGTCACGATCGGGCTGCAAGAGGGAATAGGGAGGAGTGATCTGCAGGCTCAGGCTGAGGTTGGAACCGCCGCCTGGGATAGATGATCTGGTTCTGGGAATTCCGTCCAATGGTGGTCGTAAAACTGAAGTTGTTGAAATACCCGTTATCCACGAGGAACAGTCCGGGATAATCCTTCACCCTGTAGCGCTGGTAGGAGAAACCATTGTAAAGGGTGAAAAAGTCATCCGGCCAGGTAAGCCGTCTTCCCAGTCCGATAGAGGCTCCGATCACCGAGTAATACTCATCCGTGATATCATCCATGCTGCCCCCGTATTAGAAGGCATATGGATTCCGGTTCATCTTGGAATAGTAACCCGGACATGGAGAATGAATTGGGTTTCTTGCCCCCGAACCAGGGTTCGACAAAGGAGAAGTTGTAGGACTGGTAGACCCTTCCGTTGGTCTGGGCCCTCACCGAGAAGGTCTGTCCGTCGCCCGAGGGCACCGGTCTCCAGGCCTTGGGATCGAAGAGCCTGCTGGCCGCAAAGTTGGAGAAGCGGATCCCCACGGTACCCACCAGCATCCCGCCTCCGTAACCACCTGAAACTTCCAGCTGGTCGGTGGCCCTTTCCACCAGTTTATATTCAATATCCACAGTTCCGTCTGCCTGGTTGGGGATGGGATTGGGCTCGATCTGTTCCGGATCGAAGTGGCCCAGGTTGGCCAGTTCCCTTACCGTACGGATCAGCTCCGGCTTGCTGAACTTATCTCCCGGGCAGGGTCCGCAGTTCCCGTCGGACCACATGTTCGTTGGTCCGGTTGTTCCCCGTGATGATCACATTGTTGATGAGTGGCGATCTCCCCTTCATAAATGCGCATCTCAAAATCGATGGTATCATCCTCCACACTCACCTCCACCGGGGTCAGCTGGAAGAAGAGATAGCCATTGTCCAGGTAGACTCCGTTTACTGCATCCTCATCAATGAAAAGCCGCTCGTCCAGTACGGTCTGGTCAAATATATCCCCCTTCTCAATCCCCAGCACAGCATCCAGGAATTCTGAAGGGATACTTGGTATTCCCGATCCACTTGACATCCCCGAAGTAGTATTTGTTCCCCTCCTCCATATTGATATAGAGGTCGAGCCTGTCTTCTCCTTTCCTGGGCGAAAGGCCACCGAATCGGAAAGCACTTTGGCATCCCGGTACCCGTTCTCATTGTAAAATTCAACCAGCTTCTTCTTGTCCTCCTTAAAGGTCTCAGACACCAGTTTGGAGGCTTTGAAGATGTTGATATTCACCTTTTTGGTATCCTTCATCTTGCGCCGCAATACCGATTCCTTAAAGGCAGAGACTCCGTGAAAATAGATCTCATCGATCTTCACACGGTCCTTCTTATCCACATTAATATCCATCTGTACCATGTTCACCCGGATGGTGTCGTCCTTCAGAATGATGCTCACCTCGGTATTGAGAAATCCTTTTTCCACAAAATGTTCCCGGATAATCCGTTTGGTATTGTCCATGATATCGGCGGTCACCTGCTGTCCGTTCCGCAGGTTGATCTTCTCCATGCAAATCCTGGGTTTCCGATTTTCCGATCCCGTTGATGGTCAGGCGTGGACATGCGGGACTGTTCGGTGAGGTAAATATCCAGCCAGACACTGTCGTTGCGGATCTGGGTGGCCGTGATCTTGGCATCGGAAAAAAGTCCCTGGTTCCAGAATTTCTTCAGCACATCGGTCACCTCATCACCCGGGAAGGGTAATGGTATTGCCCACCTTCAGTCCCGACAGGCTTACCAGTACCTCCTTCTGGATAAATTCAATACCGCTGACTGTCACGTCAGCAATCACATATTCCTTGGGATTTTCGTAGTCCATGACCTGGAGTGAATCGTATTCCGACTCTGCTGTCCTGGGCCGACTATCTCTGGCACCGCAAGACCTGCGTGATAGATCAGGAGCGCTATAAAAAGAAAAGTCCGTTGTCTCATTCCTGCATTTAATTATTCCTACTGTTAATCATTTTGAAAAGCTCTGGGCTTTTCACTTACCTTACCGAATCGTCGCTCCCGTCTCTGATAATCGATAATGGCTTCATAAAAATGCTCCTTGCGATAGTCGGGCCACAGTACCGGTGTAAAGTACAGTTCCGTATACGCAAGTTGCCAGAGCAAAAAATTACTGATCCTCCTCTCACCGCTGGTACGAATAAGCAACTCCGGATCGGGCATAAAAGATGTGGCCAGGTAGGATTCCAGCAGACAGGAATCAATGCTGTCCGGATCCAGTTTCCCGGATTTGGCATCGTCGACACATCCTTTTTACCGCATCGGTAATCTCCCACCGGCCGCTGTAACTCAGTGCCAGCACCAGGGTAAGTCCGGTATTTTCCGAAAGAAAATTCACCGATTGCATCAGATGCTTATGTACGCTTTTTGGAAGATCAGTAATATTTCCAATCACTAGCAGGCGGACATTATTCTCGTTTAGTTTCTTGGTTTCATTGGTAATGGTATTGGTAAGAAGGGTCATCAAGCCATCAATCTCGGTCCGGGGTCGGTTCCAGTTCTCGGTGGAAAAAGCATAGAGGGTGAGGTACTCCACACCCAGTTCACCTGCAGCTTCCACCACCTGGCGCACCGACTCCACACCGTTCCGGTGACCGAACAAGCGCTCACCACCCTTCTTCTGTGCCCAGCGGCCGTTGCCATCCATGATCATGGCAATGTGCCTGGGCAGGCGGTTCCTGTTCTATTTGTTCCTTCAAATTCATTCTCTCTGCTCCCTACTTCTTTAATCTTCTATTAGGGCTCGGTCTGCCCCTCTTTGAATCTTTTAACTCCTGTCCCTTATTAACGTATCCTGGACATTCTGAACCAGTATCACTCTTGTTTCTTTACTGTACTGTTTATCCGGTAGTCTTCTCATTGTAGGTCGGACACTCATTCAAATAATTAAAAATCTTATAGGTCAGAAACACCCCGGTAAACATATACCAGTCATTGTTCCCCACGGGCGTTTGCACCCCTTCACCACCCAGCGTTGGTCACCCCGTCAAGCAGATCCGTAAAGGTCTTTCGCATGTTCACCTCCACCCCTCCACTCAATCTTTTCCCCAGGTTGGCCTTCATCCCTCCCCCGAAGGGCAGGTAAAGGTGCGATACTCGATCCTCCTGCATAGTTCAGACTGTATCCCAGTCCCGCCGATACATAGGGCGAATATTTCGTTTTCCTGCTGGCCGTTTTATAGGGCCACCAGTTGAATTCGAAATCAAGGCCCAAATCTACGAAACTTGACTGGAATTCTGCCTCTGTTCCCCCGAAAATCTCACCCGAACCGGCCAGTTCGTAAAAAACAGCATGGGCCCGCAGGGAATTCCGCATGTTGAAGTTGTAGCGGTACAGGGGCCCGATGGCCGGAGGACCTAGCAGGGGCTGAGGGAACACCGGGGCCAGATCACCCAGGTACCATGGCACGGCAGTCATAAATCCAATATCACTTTTACGCTGCCCGGAGGCAGGAGAAGAAACTAATAAAAGTGTGATGATTACCAGCAGGAAAGCCCCGACAAGCGGCCCGGGTCCTCTACCTGTAAAGCTTCTTGAAGACTGGGTCTTCCGTTCTTATCGTTTCGGATTTTATAGATCGCTTTAACACTGGTCAGGTAGTATGAATCATTGTATTTGGACCATTCGGAGGCATACCCGTCCAGCTAATCCGACAGGGTGAAACTGTATCCCATTTCCACCCCAATACTCCAGCGGGGATCAATGGACAAACTTTACTCCGGCTCCCACGGGGAAAACGAGCGGAGTAAACCACATTATTGTTGTAGCCCGGATTGTTTATGGGCTCCTCGCCATCGTTATTCAGATCCTTCACATTTGATTTGGAGAGAACTCCCCGACTCCTGCATAGAACATATAAGAACAGCTTGTTGTAGTCATTGACCATTCCCCTCCGGTTATACATGCCCGCGGCAAATAAAGTTCTCCCGGGTCTCCCAGGATATAATACTCCGCCCTTGACCACATGCTGGAAAGCCGTGGCTGGTAAACGAGTATAGCCGTCCATGGCTGCTGCCTTCCTCATCTTTCCCCCCGTACATGACATAGGCCAGGTCCAGGGCTACCGCCAAGTTCCTGGTGATCTTAAAGCAGGGTTTAATCCCAAAGCTGGGCCGCATGCCGTTGAACATTATTGGCAAAGGGTTTATTGGCCAGTCCGATATCACCATGAAAGGAAACCGCGCCCACATAGAGATCTGCCTCATACCTTCGCAGCTTCCAGCGCTGACCATAATCCATCAATGGAAGTAAGCAGCAGAAGGGCGATGATCGGGATCCAGAGTTTGTTCTTCATGGCCAGGGCATTCGAGTATACAAGTATAAAAATAAGCAAATATTTTTAATTTCGCTTATCTGCTCCCCACATCAGTTTATTTCGAAGGGTGCTGTAGAAGCTAATATTCTCGATTCGAATCATTTTCAGGGTAGTAATCCGCCTTACGGATGGTCACCGTAGTATCCACATCCAGATCTACGGTCCGGGAGTCCAGCGCCAGCTGGAACTGGGGATCCCTGGTATCCACTGAAAGCTGCAGTACCGCTGAGTCCGGAAGCACCAGGGGTCTGACTGTCAGGTTGTGGGGAGCAATGGGTGAGAGCACCAAGCTGTTGGACTCGGGCACCACAATGGGCCCTCCCACGCTCAGGTTGTAGGCAGTAGAACCGGTGGGTGTTGATAACAATAAGTCCATCGGCCCAGTATGCACTTAAAAATTCATCATTGACCTTCACATGGATGGTAATCAGCGAGCCGCTGTTTTTATAGATCCGTACCTCATTCAGGGCCACATCCGGTCCTATTCTCCAGGTCCACTCCGGATGCCTCCACCTTCAGCAAGCATCCGTTCTTCGATATCAAACTTGCCGCTGAACACACTGTCCAGCGATTCATCCAGGTTCTCCTGGGAGATGTAGGAGAGAAAGCCCAGCCGGCCGATATTAACCCCCAGCACCGGAATCCCGCTATCCCTGCACCAGGTTCACCGTCTCCAGAAAGGTTCCGTCCCCCCCCAGTGAAAAGAGAAAATCCAAGTCCTTCGGGAAGATCGTCATGCTCGGTAAAGAGTCCCGCCACCCTGGGCCTGAGCCCGGTTTTCTTCTGCAGAAATTCATAAAGGGGTTCAAAAACCCAAACATCCACATTCAACATGCTGAATTTGCTGAACATGGTGGCAATATTCTCGCGGGCATAGGAGGGAAAATTCCTTCCAAAAACAGCGACTTGCATGGTTAGGTATTCAGGTATTTAAGAAAGACATCGAAACGCTCCTGGTAAAACTCATCCAGGTCCTCATTGTTCATATGGGAAGAGACCACCGTGTAGTTGTAGCGGTTGAAGGTCTCCATGACCGAGGTCAGATCGGTCAGGTTGATCTTCAGGGTCACCCTCAGTTTGCTGTTATCTTCGTCTGAGGCCACATAGAGGCTCAGAATCCGGGCATTGTTGCTCTCCACGATCTGGGAGATCTCGCTCAGCGAGTAGTCACGCTCGTTCATCTCCAGCTCGATGATCCCTCCGGGCTGCTGCATGGCCGACAGATGGGCAAATTTCCGGGTCAGGTCCTCCTGGGTGATCACTCCCAGGTATTGCTTTTCGTGCATTCAGCACAGGTACCAGGGTCAGTTCCAGGCGTGAAAGCAGTTCAATCACTTCATAAATATGCTGGTCCTCGTTTACATAAGGTTTCTGAAGTGAAAGCTTGTGGTTTCCCACCGGTTCATCCGGATTGTTCAGATCGTAAATATCCGCATCGGAAATCAGTCCCAGAAAATCCCGATGGTTCACAATGGGCAGGTGCTTGATCCGGAACACCTCCATCCAGGAAAGTGCCTTGGTGCCTGTATCAGAGGTCTTCAGGGCAGTTACTACATCCGATATGAGTTCACGTGCCAGCATCAGGTGATAAACTTACAGGTTTAACGAGTATAAAACAAATAATGTTCCAAAATCTTGCAGCGATCTCAGAATTCTAGAGTTTCAGTTTCTTCTCGAATGGTATTCAGCAGGATGGAGATGGCCACTTCGTTCATCCCCCCCTGGGGCACAATGATATCGGCATACCGTTTGGAAGGCTCGATAAACTGCAGGTGCATGGGCTTTACCGTTTTTTCGTAACGGTCCAGCACCTTCTTCACATCCCTTCCCCGTTCCATCATGTCCCGTTGGATCACCCTTCCCAGCCGGTCGTCCGCATCGGCATCCACAAATACCTTCAGATCGATCTCCTTCACCAGGGGCATGTGGGTGTAGATCAGGATTCCCTCCAGGATAATCACCTCCCTGGGTTCCACAGGAATGGTCTCCTTGCGACGGGTACAGGTCAGGTAAGCTGTAATGGGCTGCTCCACGGTCTTCCCCTCCTTCAACTGCCGGATATGCTCCACCAGCAGGTCAAACTCCAGCGAATCGGGGTGGTCAAAATTGATCTGCTGCCGCTCCTCCAGGGGCAGGTGGCTGCTGTCCTTGTAGTAGGAATCCTGCGGAATCAAGGCCACCCGGTCCTGGCGGGATTCGCTCCAGGATTTTGTTCACAACCGTGGTTTTTCCCGAACCGGTGCCGCCTGCAATGCCAATGGTGAACATGAAATGAGACTTGGGTTACAGTTAATACGAACATAAGTAACTTTCTGCTAACTTTGCCATTCTAATGCATAAGAAACAGACTATGGAACCCACATTATATCCCCTAAAATTCAAACCCATACTGAAAGATAAAATCTGGGGAGGCCCCAAGTTGCGGGATGTGCTGGGAAAAACGCATCCGATAAGGCAGGCGAGAGCTGGGAGATCTCCGCTTACGGGGACGATATTTCCATGGTGGAGAACGGTTTCCTGGCAGGCAACAACCTGCTGGAACTGGCTGAGATCTATATGGGCGACCTGGTGGGTGATACCATTTACGATCGGTTCGGAGTGGAGTTCCCCCTGTTGATCAAATTTATCGATGCCACGGATTTCCTGAGCGTACAGGTGCACCCCGATGATGCCCTGGCCAGGAGAAGCACCACTCAAACGGAAAGACGGAGATGTGGTATATTGTGGAATCCGACAAGGGGCAACTGATCGTCGGATTCAACCGGGAGATGGACCGGGAACAGTACCTGGAGCATTTGAATGGGGGCACCCTGAAAGAGATCCTGAACTACGA